>SZZY01000016.1 GCA_009830035.1 Pantoea sp. Eser | reverse complement strand
TCCCGCTTCACCAGCTCGTCACGGTTGTCGTCCGCCAGCGCGGCGAAGGTCGGGGTGCCCAAAATCAGGGCCAGAATGCCATTTTTCATCGCCATGTTCCTTATGCCTGCACCAGTGCACCTAGGTTTTTCAGGTACTGCTCACGAATCGCTTTGGCTGACCAGTACGTCAGCACCGCCACCATGCCGGTCGGGTTGTAGCCCAGTCCCTGCGGGAAAGCGGAACCCCCTGGCACAAACACATTCGGCACATCCCAGCTTTGCAGATAGCGGTTTACCGCGCTGGTTTTCGGATCGTCGCCCATGATCGCCCCACCGCTGATGTGGGTGGTCTGATAAACGGTCGAATCGAAATGAGTACCCGGCTTTTTCGCGCCGCCAATGATCATTTTCGGGTTCATCGCTTCGGCGATTTTATGCATCTTGCCGACCATGAACTGCGCCATTTTGATGTCGTTCTCCTGCCAGTCAAAGGTCATACGCAGCAGAGGCTGGCCGTAGGCATCTTTGTAGTTCGGATCGAGATCAAGGTAGTTAGCGCGATAGGACTAGTGCGCACCGTGGGCATCCATCGACAGGTGATGGGTATAGGTGTCGGCCACCGCGGCTTTCCACTGACTGCCCCAGTTTGGCGTGCCCGCGGGTACCGGCAGGCCAGAGATCGGTTTGGGGCCCGCCTGGTTAACCCAGAATGGTGATCCTCCGACAAAGCCGTGCGGACCGTGATCGAATTTATCGGCATTGAAATCATCAATCCCGACGCCCGCGCCACCCGCACCGATAAACGGGTTGGTGGTGGTGTTTTTGTCGAACAGCGCCTTCAGCGTCGAGAGGTTCTGATAGGGGAAGTTACGGCCGAAGTTACCTTCGTTGGTGATCGGGTTGTAAGGTTTGCCAATGCCCGACAGCGGCATCAGGTGCACGTTGTGGAACTGGAAGGCGGAGAGGATCACCAGATCCGCAGGCTGCACCTGCTCGCGGCCCTGACCATCTACATAAGTCACGCCGGTGGCGCGCTTTTTGTCGTCGCTGAGGTTAACCCGCAACACGTAGGCGTTGTTGCGCAGCTCAAACTTCGGTTCCTGACGCAGCGCAGGCAGAATATTGACGTTTGGCGACGCCTTGGAGTACATGTAGCAGGCATAACCACTGCAGAAACCGCAGAAGTTGCACGGGCCCATCTGTGCGCCGTAGGGATTGGTATACGGGCCAGAGGTTTTAGCGGACGGCAGATCGTAAGGGTGATAACCCACCGATTCTGCTGCCTGGGCGAACAGCTGCGCCGAATAAGTGCGCTTCTGCGCGGGCAGCGGGAAGTTATCTGAGCGATCGGGCGCAAACGGGTTACCGCCCTTGTCTTTCCCCACCACCTGGCCTTTGATGCTCCAGGCGCTGCCTGAGGTACCAAACACCTTTTCCGCCTTGTCGAAGAACGGCTCCAGTTCGTCATAGCTGACGCCAAAGTCCTGAATCGTCATGCCCTGCGGAATGAAGTTCTTGCCGTAACGCTCTTAGTAATGGCTGCGCATCCGTAATTCAATCGGATCGACGCGCAAATGGACGCCGGACCAGTGCAGGCCCGCGCCGCCGGTGCCAGGCAGAAACGCTGCCAGCTGGCGATAAGGCACCGCGATCTGCGAAGCATCATGACGGATGGTGACGGTGCTTTTAGAGACATCCTTGAACAGTTTTTTGCGGACGTTGTAGGTCAGCTCGTCAATTGACTGCGGGTAAGAGCCGTCAGGATAGGTATCACGATGCGGTCCGCGTTCCAGCGCCAGCACGTTGAGACCCGCTTCGGTCAGCTCTTTCGTCATGATCGCGCCTGCCCAGCCGAAACCGACGATCACCGCATCCACCTTTTTCATTTCGTTTGCCATGCTTACGCTCTCTCTCCCCCCGCGAATCGACACTGACGGGAACGGATAACGTTCGCCGCGCTCTACCCAGTCCATAAAGTCGGCGCGTGCGCCAGGGAAGTTGACTCAGCTTCCAGCCCACCATTCCCTGATTACCGCCGTAGATAGGATCGCTGAAGAAGCCTTCGCGGGTATTTTGCAGCAGAAAGGCAAAGAAGGTTTTGGCCGGGAGCTGGCTGAATTCACCGCTGCCGCTCTCCATCGCCTGCAGTAAGGCATCCTGTTGCTCGCCGCTCAGCTGCGCGAACACTTTGCCATGTTGCTGTTTGCTGTAGCCATCGGCGTCAGCAATGCCAAGGCGGTAGATCTGCTGCGGCACCAGCGGCAGCTGATAGCCCAGCTCTTTTGGCAGGTCGGGATTAAACGGTCCCTGCATATACCAGTTGGAGCCGGTGGCGTAGGGAGTATTCATCTGGCGATCAATAAACTCCGGCACGCCGGGGCCGCGCTCATCGCGCGGGATCAGGCGCGCAACCGCGGCAGAGATAAACGCGAAATCTTCGGCGGTGAACAAGGCTGGCTGTTAGTCACGCGCCTGCTGGGGCGCGGCCGGGGTTTCAGCCGCCTGTGCCGCCAGCGGCAGCGACAGTGCGCCCATCGCCGTACTGCCTACCGCCATTGCTGGCGCTAGGGTAATAGTCTCCGGCAAAAAATCCCTGCGTGAATGACCCTTTTTTGTTCTGACATGACATTGCCTCATTCCCGCCATGCGGCGGTACGAAAGGGTAAATGGTTGCGTTGTTATGATTTTTATTAGCGCATTAAGGGTTACAGCTTCATTGTTACCAGTAACAATGGGCGCTAGTGTAACACCACTATCGATAAAGATTTAGTTCCTGGAAACAAAACCGCACAATTTCATTAACATCCATTCCCTTCCCGTCACCAGCAGAAACAACAGACTACAGACATCAGGCAGGCAAAACGTTATAATAGGCAACCCACAACAGCGGAGTGCCTATGTTTAAGTCTTTTTTCCCGCGGCCAGCGCTGTTTTTCAGCTCAGCGGCCCTCTGGATCTTATTGGGAATTTTTGCCTGGTTTGGTTTTGCCGCGCATCTGCCCGGCATGTGGCCCACCTTCGACGCAGCGATGAAACAGCCGTTACCCACGAGCGCCGCGCGGTTTATTACCGCCAGCCAGCTGTGGTTTTATCTCTACTACTGGGTAATAGTGATCCTTTTTGCCCTCGCCTGGCGGCTGATTGACAATCATCCGTGGCAGCGCTGGTCAGTCTGGGGATCGGCGCTGATTATTTTTGTCACCTGGTTTGGTGTGCAGGTCGGCGTGGCGGTCAACGCCTGGTACGGGCCGTTTTATGACTTAATTCAGAAGGCGCTGACGAAAGCAGGGTCGGTGCAGATCGTTGAGTTTTACCACGAAGTGCGTGCGTTTCTCGGTATCGCCTTGATCGCGGTAGTGATTAGCGTGCTCAATTCGTTCTTTATCAGCCACTGGGTTTTCCGCTGGCGTACCGCCATGAACAATTACTATATGCATAAGTGGCAGCTACTGCGTCATGTCGAAGGTGCTGCGCAGCGTGTGCAGGAAGACACCATGCGGTTTGCCTCTACGCTGGAAGACTGGGGCGTCAGTTTTATTCAGGCGATCATGACTTTAGTGGCCTTTTTGCCGGTGCTGGTGGCGCTGTCGCACCATGTCAAAAATGTGCCGTTCCTCGGCAATATTCCGTATGCGCTGGTGATTGCCGCCATGCTGTGGTCGGTATTCGGCACCGTTTTACTGGCGATAGTCGGCATTAAGCTACCCGGACTGGAGTTTCGTAATCAGCGGGTGGAAGCGGCTTACCGTAAAGAGCTGGTGTATGGCGAGGATAATGCTGACCGCGCCCGGCCACAGACGGTGCAGGAGCTGTTCGGTCAGGTGCGGTTCAACTACTTCCGCCTCTACTTTCATTATCTCTACTTCAACATCACCCGCATTCTCTATCTGCAGGTGGATAATGTGTTTGGCCTGTTCCTGCTGTTTCCGTCGATTGTGGCGGGCACCATTACGCTGGGCCTGCTGAACCAGATTACTAACGTGTTTGACCAGGTACGTGGTTCATTCCAGTACCTCATCGCCTCATGGTCAACGCTGGTTGAACTGATGTCGATCTACAAGCGTCTGCGCAGCTTTGAGCAGATTCTGGATGATATCCCACACGATGAGATGATGCGTGAAGCGTCAGAAGAGGTCTGATCGGTTAAGGATAGCGACGCTGCAGCTAGCGTGATCGGTTCCCGCCTGCGGGCGGGAATGACCTCAGCTTCCGGCCCGCAGGCGGGCTTTTTTATAGCAAAAAGCCACCCGACAGGGTGGCTTGAGATCACCCAGCGCCGGAGTTAAACGGCTTACCGGCGCCGGTAAGCGGCAATCACCTTTTACAAGGCAATACGCATGACGCTGTCGGGATCTTTTGGCGGCGCTTTACGCGAACCTGGCTGCTTCACACTGACATACAGGGTGTTGCCGTCGGCGGACAAGGCGAGGCTGTTCGGCAGACCCGGCGTTTTCACGCTCCGCTTCACGCTGTAGTTGCTGGCGTCAATGATGCTGACTTCGCCCGCTTTACGGTGAGTGACATAAAGCTCATTGCGATCCTAGTTGAGCAGCACCGCCAGAGATTCCGGCACGTCAATCCGCTGGATCACCTGCTGAGTGCGCAAATCGATCACCAGCACCTGAGCCTGCTTTGAATCGCTGAGGAAGGCACGCTGACCGTGCGTATCCAGCGCAATGTTCAGGAAAAAGTGCTCTTTATCGCCGTCGATCTTCTGCTTCTTCTCAATCGCGTTGGTGCGGGCGTTGAGGGTAACCAGTTCACCGTCGCCGTTGGTGACGTAAACTTTCTGCGTCGCGGAATCTACCGCCAGGCCGGTCCCCATTTTGCCAGTATTCGGCACGGTACTGATCAGTTGCAGCGTGCTGCCATCCACCACCCAGACCACGCTCTGCGGTCCCAGACCGGTAACATAGACGCGATTGGTTTTCACATCGACGGCTACCTGACGCGGCTGTAGCGGACGCACCGTTTCACTGCGCTTGCAGCCATCGAGTACCAGGCTGTTGAGCACTTTGCCGCTGCTGGCGTCAATGGCGGTCAGCGACCCCTCAACGGTATTGCCGACGTAAAGTACGTTTGTCTGCGGATTGATCGCTGCGCCAAACGCTTTCAGGTCACTGTTAATCGACTGCTGCACCGTCAGCGTGGTGGGTTCGAGACGGAAAACCGTGCCGCCGTTACCGCTGCTGTTCTGCGCCGTGGCGACAAAAACCGCGTTATCTTTCGGGCTGAAGGCCAGTTCGTACACGCCTTTGCCGATCGGCTGATTAAGTTCGTCTGTCTGCACCGCCAGTAAGCCTGATGCAGAAAACAGTGCTGTCGCCAGCATCAGAGGACGCAGCGCCCAGCGCGTATTGATTATCGCTTTCATAACTTCTCCATAGTAAATCCACCGCAGACGCAGTGAAAAGAAAGCCCGACATTGCAACCAGAAAGCATCTGACCCGCGATCAGATGAGGATGTTTTTGAGAAAAATAATTATTTCGGTGGGAAAGGACAGGATTATTATTGGTCAGCAACCAACGCCGCCAGGACGCCCAGGGGCGTCCTGTCAGCACAAGCGGAGAATGGCAGCTTATTTCAGCAGCTCAGCGGCCATGTGAACGCCGTTGTTGGTGTAGGCTTCGGTGATTTTATATGAAGCACCGCGTTCCTGCGCCTGAGCAGCGATTTTCGCTTCAGCACCGTCAAGCGTAGAGTCGACAGCGGTCACAGACTGGGCGAAGCTGGCGAATGGCAGAACAGAAAGGGCGATAACTGCTGCAAAATTTTTGCTTGATTTCATGATCAATTCCTCGATTACTTTTTATCAGGTAAGGCGTTTTGCCTTGTTGGTAGATGTACTAGGCCTAATATTGATCATTAAAAAGCGGAGACTTTTGCTTATCTCTTTCAATAAAAATGATGATGAAAAGCACATTTCGCATAGTTATTGCTCAAAAGGTTAACAATCTACAGCAAATAAAAAGGCAGCATAAATGGCTGCCTTTGATCAATTATCCGTGATGCCGGACACGGTTGGAGATAGTCAGCGCCGCCAGCAGCATCAGCACCCCACTGGCGAGAAACACGCCACCAATAAACCCCCGCCTGATTGGCATCATCCGGCACCGCGCGGGAGATCTAGGTTGACCAGCCGGTCGGCATCGAACCAAACGCCATGCCCCATACCGCCACACCCACGCCAACCAGCCAGCTGACGTCACCGAAGCTCACCAGCAGCAGCGCCAGCGACACCTTCTTATCTTCGTCATTAATGACGCGCAACATCGCTTCGGTCGACAGCTCGTCAATGTTCTGACTGGCAGGATTACGGCCTTCGGTGATCATCTGGCTGAGGTCAATTTTCATAACAGGCTCCGCATAGGAATAAATTATTCAATAGATAGCTCATCATAACGAATGATTAATTCATGGGTGAGATCTTTTTTGCATGGATGCGAAGAGGGATCAAATAAAGCGGGGATTCTGGCGGGCGGGTGTTCACTTCAGGTTGGGTGACGGGGTTTAACGAAGATTTATCCGATGGTGAAGGCGTTTGCCATAGCGCGCTTCACGCCGGGTGTAGGGTCAGAAAAGATTCACCCGATCGTAAAGACGCATTCGTCATCCCTGACGCTCGGCCCACGCCTTCCCTGGCGCAGGACGTATTAATCTTCGGGTGAACCTTATTCTTCCCACAGACAACAGACATTTGTGTCGCTTTTGAAAAAGACACCAGGTCAGATGTGCGGCTGAGACGCGCGTATGCCGCTCCCTGCATTGCCCTGAAAACAAAAAAGGCCCAACTTTCGTTGAGCCTTTTTTATTAAGCAGCGCGATTAACTGGCGGTCTGAGTCCGCAGTTGCAGTTCATAATCTTTCGCCTGCTCGGCGTCGAACTGGTTTTCCCAGCGGGCAATGACCAGCACCGCTAGGGCGTTACCAATGACGTTCAGGGCGGTACGCGCCATGTCCATAATACGGTCGACACCGGAAATAAAGGCCAGCCCTTCCAGCGGAATACCGACGCTGCCCAGCGTCGCCAGCAGCACCACGAAGGAGACGCCAGGTACGCCAGCGATGCCTTTCGAGGTTACCATCAGCGTCAGCACCATAATAATCTCGTCGCTCAGAGACAGATCGATACCATACAATTGGGCGATAAAGATGGCGGCGATACTCTGATACAGGGTTGAGCCATCAAGGTTAAACGAATAACCGGTCGGCACCACGAAGCTGGTGATCGCTTTCGGCGCGCCGTAGGCTTCCATCTTCTGCATGATGCGCGGCAATACCGTCTCTGAGCTGGAGGTGGAGTAAGAGAGAATCAGCTCATCTTTCAGAATGCGCATCAGCGTGGTTATACGCAGCTTACAGAAGCGTGCAACGCCACCCAGTACCACAAAGGCGAAGAACAGAATCGCCGCATAGACCAGCAGCACCAGCTTAGTCAGCGGCCACAGCGAGGCGAAGCCGAAGTTAGCGATGGTGACAGCAATCAGGGCCAACACGCCGAACGGCGCGTAGCGCATGATCATGTGCGTCACTTTGAACATGGTTTCAGAGATGCCACGGAACAGGTTCACCAGCGGATCGCGCTGTTCTGACGGCAGCGATGACAGGCCTAAGCCAAACAGCGCCGAGAAGAAGATAATCGGCAGCATGTCACCTTTCACCATCGAGGCGAAAATGTTCTGCGGGGTCAACGACAGAATGGTGGCGACCAGGCTGTGCGGACCGCCCTGCACTTCTGCGGTGGTGGCTTCATATTTAGAGATGTCCACCGTTGCCAGCGTTGACATATCGATGCCGGTGCCGGGTTGAAATACGTTGGCCAGGGTAATCCCGACCACAATGGCAAGGGTGGTGATCACTTCAAAATAGAGAATCGTTTTGACGCCAATGCGCCCCAACTTTTTGGCATCGCCGACGCCGGCAATGCCGACGATCAGTGATGAGATCACGATCGGTACCACAATCATCTTTATCAGGTGAATAAAGATGTCGCCCGCCGGGCTGAGAATATTGGTGACTAACCATTCACGATCGTCTGGCTGATTATGCAGCACGGCACCCACAACGATGCCAAGCACCAGGGCTACCAGAATCTGCCAGGCAAGGCTGATTTTAAAACCTTTCATAACGCGTAATTTCCTCAGTCAAAATCCGTTTCTCTCTACTGCGAAGGTGCAGAAGACAATACACACAGGGAAGTGAGCAAAAAGCCCGGTAAATTAGAGAGTTTTTGGAGACAGCGCCTCGCACGAAAATCTGATGATTCCCATACCCATTTTCAGACTCGGTCTGAGTTGATACCTGCAGAACAGGGGCGAGATAAGTACCATTTTCACTGTGGTAAATGCAACCCTTGGCGTCTTCGTTTAAAAATTCACCATCTGAGTAGCATAAAATGCTGCGCCAGCCGCAAATCCCTAACCTGCTGTTATGAAAAGTATTGGTTCGATGAATTAACGCATAGCTATGCAGGATTGCGCAAAAACTCATCCGGCGCGTTTGCTCGCTTTTTAAACACGCCCAAACACAAAAAGTTACACCTTTATTCCCTACACCCAGAAGGGGCTTATCGCCGATTCCCGCTTCATTACCCCCTTATTTTGTGCGCTGTTGAAGGCGTGATCTACGGCGCAAAAAAGAAACAAAGCCTCATGGTGGGCTTTAATTAACCATTGATTGACATATCATTAACAACTTCAAGGAGATCCGCCATGAGCCAAATACATAAACATTCTGTTCCAGAGAATATTGCAGCAAACGCGCTGATCACCGCTGAACAGTATCAGTCGATGTATCAGCAATCTGTCGCCGATCCGGATACCTTCTGGGGCGAACAGGGCAAAATCCTCGACTGGATAAAGCCCTACAGCAAATTGAAAAACTGCTCGTTTGCGCCGGGCAACATTGACATTCGCTGGTACGAAGATGGCACGCTCAATCTGGCGGCAAACTGCCTTGACCGGCATTTGCAGACCCGCGGCGATCACCCGGCGATTATCTGGGAAGGCGACGATGCCAGTGAGAGCAAAACCCTGACCTTCCGCCAGCTGCATGCTGAAGTCTGTCGCTTCGCCAACGTGCTGGAATTGCTCAAGGTGAAGAAAGGCGATGTGGTGGCGATCTATATGCCAATGGTGCCGGAAGCCGCCGTGGCGATGCTGGCCTGTGCGCGTATCGGTGCCGTCCATTCGGTGATTTTCGGCGGCTTTTCGCCGGAAGCGGTAGCCGGCAGGATCGTTGATTCCAGAGCCTCGCTGGTGATTACCGCCGATGAAGGGGTTCGTGCAGGACGCAGCATTCCGCTGAAGAAGAACGTCGACGATGCGTTAAAAAATCCTAACGTCACCAGCGTGAAAAACGTTGTGGTGTTCCAGCGCACCGGCAATAATATCGGTTGGGTCGAAGGCCGCGACCGCTGGTGGCATGAGCTGATGCTGAATGCCAGTACCGACCATTCTCCAGCCGAAGTCGGGGCGGAAGATCCGCTGTTTATCCTTTATACCTCCGGCTCGACCGGTAAGCCGAAAGGGGTGTTGCACACCACCGGCGGTTATCTGGTCTACGCAGCGACTACCTTTAAATTTGTCTTCGATTACCATCTGGACGACGTCTACTGGTGTACCGCCGACGTCGGCTGGATCACCGGCCACAGCTACCTGATTTACGGTCCGCTGGCCTGTGGCGCGACCACCCTGATGTTTGAAGGGGTGCCGAACTGGCCGACCCCGAGCCGCATGGCGGAAGTGGTGGATAAACATAAGGTGACGCTGCTTTATACCGCGCCTACCGCGATCCGCGCCCTGATGGCCGAAGGTGATAAAGCGATCGAGGGTACCGACCGCAGCAGCCTGCGCATCATGGGTTCAGTCGGTGAACCGATTAACCCGGAAGCCTGGGAGTGGTACTACAAGAAAATCGGTAACAGCCGCTGCCCAATCGTCGATACCTGGTGGCAGACTGAAACTGGCGGCTTCATGATCACCCCGCTGCCAGGCGCGACCGAACTCAAGGCGGGATCGGCCACTAAGCCGTTCTTCGGGGTACAACCAGCGCTGGTCGATAATGAAGGCCAGCCGCAGCAAGGTACCTGTGAAGGCAATCTGGTGATCACCGAATCCTGGCCGGGTCAGGCTCGTACGCTGTATGGCGACCATGAACGCTTTGAACAGACCTACTTCTCCACCTTTAAAAACGTCTACTTCAGCGGCGACAGCGCCCGTCGCGATGAGGATGGCTATTACTGGATCACCGGACGTGTGGATGACGTGCTCAACGTCTCCGGCCACCGTCTTGGCACCGCCGAGATTGAGTCGGCGCTGGTGTCGCACCCGAAAATTGCTGAAGCCGCCGTGGTGGGTATACCGCACAGCATTAAAGGCCAAGCGATTTACGCTTACATCACCCTGAATCATGGCCAGGAGCCGTCGCCTGCGCTCTGTACCGAAGTGCGTAACTGGGTACGCAAAGAGATCGGCCCGATTGCCACCCCGGATGTACTGCACTGGACCGACTCGCTGCCGAAGACCCGCTCCGGCAAGATCATGCGCCGTATTCTGCGCAAAATCGCCACCGGCGATACCAGCAATCTCGGTGATACTTCCACCCTCGCCGATCCTGGCGTGGTGGAAAAACTGCTTGAGGAGAAACAGTCGATCAAAATGCCTTAAGCGCACCTTATCCGGCGGGAAGATCATTTCCCGCCCTGCCCGCCCTACGCAGTGTGTTTCTGTAGTCACAAATAAAATTACCAGCCGAACCCGCGCTCTAGCGTGAGGTTTATGCCTGCAAGACATCTGGAGAAAATGTGATGAATGACGCCCTTTCGAAACAGGATGCAATCTATCAACAGATTGAACGTAATCCCCGCTTTCATGAGTTAGTCCGTAAGCGCCAGGCGTTCGCCACGCTGCTGTCGCTGATCATGCTGGTGCTGTATGTCGGTTTTATCCTGCTGATCGCCTTCGCGCCAGGCTGGCTCGGCACGCCGCTGCATCCAGGAACCAACGTAACCCGCGGGATTCCAATCGGTGTCGGACTGATTGTAATGTCGTTTGTGCTGACCGGCATTTACGTCTGGCGCGCCAACGGCGAGTTTGACCGGCTGACCAAAGCGATCCTGAGCGAGGTGAAATAATCATGATGCGTCTCTGCTTATGGATGCTGGCAGCGCTGCTGCCGTTTTCGGCGCTGGCCGCCGATGCGATTACCGGCGCGGTGCAGCGTCAGGCAGTCAACTACCAGGCGATCATCATGTTTGTGATTTTCGTCGGGGCCACGCTGGGCATTACCTACTGGGCGTCTAAGCGCACCCGTTCGCGCAGCGACTATTACACAGCCGGCGGCAATATTACCGGCTTTCAGAATGGCCTGGCGATGGCGGGCGACTTTATGTCTGCCGCCTCGTTCCTCGGTATCTCAGCGCTGGTGTATACCTCCGGTTATGACGGTCTGATCTACTCGCTCGGCTTTTTAGTCGGCTGGCCGATGATTCTGTTCCTGATTGCCGAACGGCTGCGTAATCTGGGCCGCTATACCTTCGCCGACGTCGCCTCGTATCGCCTGAAGCAGAAACCGATCCGTACCCTCTCCGCCTGCGGCTCGCTGGTGGTGGTGGCGCTCTATCTGATTGCCCAGATGGTCGGTGCCGGTAAACTGATTCAGCTGCTGTTTGGCCTCAACTACCACGTGGCGGTAATACTGGTCGGCATTCTGATGGTGATGTATGTGCTGTTTGGCGGCATGCTCGCCACCACCTGGGTGCAGATTATCAAGGCAGTGCTGCTGCTGTTTGGTGCCACCTTTATGGCGATGATGGTCATGAAGACCACCGGCTTTAGCTTCAACACCCTGTTTACTGAAGCGATGGCGGTCCACCCGAAAGGGATCGCGATTATGCAACCGGGCGGGCTGGTGAAAGATCCGATATCGGCGCTGTCACTCGGTCTGGGACTGATGTTTGGTACCGCCGGCCTGCCGCATATTCTGATGCGTTTCTTTACCGTGGCCGATGCCAAAGAGGCGCGTAAAAGCGTGTTCTGGGCCACCGGCTTTATGGGCTACTTCTATTTACTGACCTTTATTATCGGCTTCGGTGCGATTTTGCTGGTCGGCGCGAATCCAGCCTTTAAAGATGCCAGCGGCGCGCTGATTGGCGGCACCAATATGGCGGCGGTGCATCTGGCCAACGCGGTTGGCGGCAGTACCTTCCTCGGCTTTATCTCGGCGGTGGCCTTCGCCACCATTCTGGCGGTGGTAGCGGGCTTAACGCTGGCCGGTGCCTCGGCGGTCTCGCACGACCTCTACGCCAGCGTCTACCGTAAAGGTCAGGCGAGCGAACGTGATGAACTGCGGGTCTCTAAAATCACCGTACTGGTATTGGGCGTGGTGGCGATTGCGCTGGGCATTCTGTTTGAGAAGCAGAACATCGCGTTCATGGTCGGACTGGCCTTCTCGATTGCCGCCAGCTGTAACTTCCCGATCATTCTGCTGTCGATGTACTGGTCAAAGCTGACCACGCGCGGCGCGATGGTCGGTGGCTGGCTGGGGCTGATTACCGCCGTGGTGCTGATGATCCTCGGCCCGACGGTCTGGGTACAGGTGCTGGGTCATGCTAAGCCGATCTATCCGTACGAGTATCCGGCGCTGTTCTGCATGGCGATTGCGTTTATCGGCACCTGGCTGTTCTCGGTTACCGATCATTCGCAGCAGGGAGCGGAGGAGCGTTCACGCTTCCAGATGCAGTTTATCCGTTCGCAGACCGGCTCCGGCATCGATCAGGGCAGAGCGCACTAGTTTCCGGTTAAGCGCGAGATAAAAAAAGGGCGGTACCCTGAGGGGTGCCGCCCTTTTTTCTGCACCAGCAGAATCAGAAACGCAGCGATGCGCCGACGTACGGACCGTCGACCAGCACGTTATCTTTACGGCCATCTTTGTTGTTCAGCTCGATGTACTGATAACCGACGCGCAGGTTAAGCAGTGAAATCGGGGTGAAGCTCAGGCCACCGCCCGCTTCCTGGTAACTGTCGAGCTGATCGGTGAAATATTCTGGCGCGTAGTAATATTCGCCATACAGACCCCACGTGCTGTTGAAGTTGTATTGCGCTGCGCCACCCAGCGCCACCGCAAATCCATCTTTTCCATTTTCAGGATGGGTGAAGATCGCTTTTGCGGTCGGCGCCAGACGCAGAGGTCCGAAATCAACGTTGTAACCCAGACCGGCACCGTAGGTGCTGCCGTCATGGTCGCTGCGCAGCCAGTTGCCTTTCAGAAACAGGCCTGGGGTTGTGGTGCCGAGACCCACATTCAGGTTGGTGTTGTGCTCGCTGACGTCAACACTGCCTTCGATTGCCTGTGCTGCACCGCTCAGTAAAACGAGGCCAAGTGCGCTCCCGGTAACAAGTTGCTTAAACATGATTCCACTCCGTGAAGGACAATTAATTCGGCCGCAAGGTTAACAGTCTGAAACGCGGAGGCAATATTATTTAGCAAGCTTTACGTAAAAATACGTGTCACCGGTACGCCGTCCCGCCAACGCTGGCCGCACGGCACGCCGGTCAGGCCGGTATCGTCCACACCAGGTGGTCGATCAGCAGGGCCATCACCACGGTCACCACGCCAGACAGCATCATCACCAGGCTGGCCACTACGCCCTCCTGCGGACCCATCTGGTAAGCGCGTGCCGTACCGGCACCGTGCGAGGCCGCGCCTAATCCCGCCCCTTTCGCCACGCCCTGCTTAATGGCGATACGCAGAAACAGCACATCGCCGACCGCCATGCCAAACACGCCGGTGATCACCACGAACAGCACCACCAGATCCGGCTGACCGCCAATCGGTCCGGCCACCGCCAGCGCAAACGGCGTGTTAATGGAGCGCACTGCCAGGCTGCGCTGAATCGACTCTGGCAGCGTTAACAGACGCGCCAGCCATACTGAGCTGCACACGGCGACTACCGTGGCGGTGAGCACCCCGGCGCTGAGCGACAGCCAGTGGCGTTTGATGATGGCCACGTTCTTATACACCGGTACCGCAAACGCCAGCCTCGCCGGACCCAGCAGCCACAGTAACCAGTGATTTTCGGCAATGTAGTCCTGCCAGCTGATGTGGGTCAGCAGCAGCGTCACCACCACGCACAACAGGCTGATGATCAGATCACGCATCGCCGGCCTGCTTACGCGCAGCACGCGCGATTTCATAGCGGTAAAGCCGATCGACCACCAGCGCCGTCGAGGCCAGCACCAGTAGCGTGCTGACGCCAATCACCACGCAAATGCGCCAGCCGTCCACCCGCAGCAGGTCACCATAGTTCACCACCGCCACCACCGGAATATAAGAACAGCAGCATCTCGGCCAGTAACCAGCGGGAGCCGGCTTTAACCCAGCTAAGCGGCACGATCCGGGTGACGATTAACACCAGCATCAGCACCATGCCGACAATATTGGCGGGCAGCGGCAGGTGCAGCCAGTTGACCAGTTGCTCGCAGGCGACAAAGACGCCGATATACAACCCCAGCTGGAGCAGCAGGCTGAGCCAGTGCAGCCGGCTGGGTCTGCGTGAACTGATTGCGAATGCCATCGCCTTTTCTCCCCGATTAAATTCAGGAGGACAGTATAAATCGCCGACAGAAGGTGAAAAAAATGAATTAGTATTATTGGAATCATGCCGAAAAGGAATAGTTATGGACGTTCGTGCCCTGCGTTACTTTACCGAAGTGGTACGCCAGCTGGAGGAGGAGCTGGGCTGTACCCTGATCCTGCGTGATGGCCGTCGCCTGCACCTGACCGACAGCGGCCAAGCGGTCTATCAGCGTGGCGTGGCGATTCTGCAGGAGTTCCATCAGCTTGAGGCGGAGATCGGCGACGTTAACCAGCTAAAAACCGGTGAACTGCGGCTGGGTATTCCGCCAATGGTCGGAATGCAGATTGCCGGTTCGATCTCCGCCTTTCGCCGTCGTTATCCTAGCGTGAAGCTGAAAATCTCTGAGTTCGGCGGCCTGACCGTGCAGCAGGCGGTGCTGGCCGGCAGCCTTGATCTGGCCCTGACGGCGCTGCCGGTCGATGCGGAACTGCCGCTGAATACTCTGCCGCTGATGCATCACCCGCTGTGCGTGCTGCTGCCGCGTCGGCCGGAGTGGCTGAGTCGCCGCCAGATTGGGCTGGCCGAACTGGCGCAGCATCCGCTGCTGATTTTTAATGAGGAGTTTTCGCTGAACCGACAGCTGATGCAGGCGTTTCAGCGTCAGAACCTGACGCCAACGGTAGCGGTACGCAGCGGTCAGTGGGATTTTCTAGCGGCGATGGTGCAGGCGGAAATGGGGCTGGCGATCCTGCCGGACCCCATCTGTCAGCGGCTGGATAAACAGTCATTGCTGTGGCTGCCGCTGGAATCGGAGCTGAAGTGGAGTCTGGGATTGATCTGGCGTGAAGGTAACTATCTGTCTGTCGCGCAGCGCCCAGGCGTGGATCGCCTGTTGCCGCGAACATTGGCCAGACCAGGCACCTCGCCTGTCGGTCTGAGCCTGCGGCAGAGGCTTACTCTTCTTTTTCGATCAGTAACGCTTCAAGCAGGTCGAGATCGTGCAGCAGCTTCTGCATCGTCTCGTTGGAGATCTGCTGGGTCGCACGTAAATGATAGACCTCGGCCCGTTCGGCTCGCAGGCCGGTCAGGCGGAAGCGACGCTCCAGATTCTCAGCGAACAGCGCGTGCTCAAGGTCATTCTTCCCTTCGGCACGGCGGCGTAAGTTGCCGATCACCCGCAGACTCACCTCTTTCAGCAGTTCCGGATCGATGTTCTGGTCCGACTCTTTTTCCAGTCGCGCTTCCATCTTATGCAGGCTCTCAATCGCTACGCTGGCCATGACCGCGCGGGCATTTTGCAGTTCACGACGATGAGCGCCTTTATCAATGGTATCGATGCCGCGCAGCAGAATCGGCAGGATCACTACCCCGACCAGCAGCGAGAACAGAATCACCCCGGTAGCGATAAACACCAGTTCATAACGCGCCGGGAACGGCTCACCGTTGCTCAGGAACAGCGGAATCGACAGCACACCGGCGAGGGTAATCGCCCCGCGGACCCCGGCAAAGGACGCGATAAGCAGTTCACGCAGCGAGTAATTGGAGAACTCCAGCGGCTTCTTCTTCAGCAGGCGTTTGCTGAAGCGCTGCATGATAAACAGCCAGCCAAAGCGCACCAGCATCAGCGCCAGATAGACCAGCCCGATATCGGCGAACAGCATCCACAGCTCGACGTTTGGATCGGCATTGGCCTGATCCACCGAGGTTTGCAGAATGTCCGGCAGCTGCAGGCCCAGCATCAGGAACACCATGCCGTTAAACACAAACTCCAGCATCTGCCAGACGCTATTGGCGCGCAGGCGCATCGCCAGCGGTGCCTGACGGATAATGCCGGAACGGGTGATGGTCATCCCCGCCGCAACGGCCGCCAGGATACCCGACACGCCGAGGTGTTCCGCAATCAGGTAAGAGGCGAACGGCAGCAGCAGCAGCAACACGGTCTGGGTGGCCGGGTCGTCACCGCTCCAGCGGCTGAGAATGCGCAGCGATTTACCGTACAGCCAGCAGACCGCCACACCGGCGATCAGACCGCCAATCGCCACTTTCAGGAACTCGACGCTGGCACCGCCCCAGGTAAACACCATGGTGCCCATCGCGACGGCGACGGCGAATTTCAGCGACACCAGACCTGACGCGTCGTTCATCAGGGCTTCGCCCTGCACAATCGACATAATTTTCTTCGGGATACGCCCTTCGCCGACAATCCCGGAGAGCGCCACGGCATCGGTCGGAGACAGCACCGCCGCCAGCGCAAAGGCCGGGATCAGCGGAATGCCCGGCACCATCCAGTAGATCAGATAGCCAATGCCGACCACGGTAATCAATACCAGCGCCAGCGCTAAGCCAATGATCTCGCGGCCATGATGCAGGAACTCGCTGATCGGGGTCTTCCAGCCGTCAGCAAACAGCAGCGGCGGGATAAACAGCACCAGAAACAGTTCCGGGTCAAAATCAACATGCAGACCAAAGGTGGGCCAGGCCAGCAGTGCGCCAGCGGCAATCTGCACCAGCGGCAGGGGGATCTGGAAGGGCAAAATACGGGCAGCGACGCCAGAGAGCGACACCACCAGCGTCATGATGAGAATAGTAAAAAAGATTTCCATGCTTTCCTTAGGCGCGTCGTTATCTTTCAATCATTGTTGAGCGCTAAAGTGTAAAACAAACCGAAGCCTGACGGGTCAGCTACACGTGCGACCGGCGGGAAAAAAGTGAAAAATTCCGGACGCACCGCTGCACGCCCGGTTGATCAGTCAGATCGCCCATCCACCGGCTTAAAACGCCACCAGCGCCACGGCGATCAGCACCGTCCCGAGGTTCAGCTTGCGCCATTCGCCGGCAAAAATGCGGCCGACCAGGCCTGCGAACAGGCTGCTGACCGAATCGGTCGTCAGGGCGCGACCATCATTGATAATCTGGCCCTCCTGCTTATCCAGCAGGTTGGCCTGACCCGCCATCGCGCGGATGGTGCCGGTGGCGTCAAATACCGCGGTCGTCACCAGTGCCAGCACGCTCGGCAGCACCACCGGCTGCAACGCGCCCATGATGTCAAGGCTGAACACCAGCGACTGACCGCTGGCGTCACGCAGGCTCGGCAGAGCAAATAATCCTCTGTAGCTCACCGCCGGGTCGAAAATCAGCCCGAGCAGCGAAATGGCGCAGCCAATCGCCATCGGCAGATTGGCCCACAGCCCCATCAGGATGGAGCCGAAACTGGCCACCAGGCAGGTGGCGACAACACCGCCGTTGGCGGAAAACCGGCTTTACTGAGCGTGCCCGGCACCACAATGACCGAATAGACCATCGCCAGAAAGGTGGTCAGTCCGGCCAGAATTTCCTGACGCACGCTGCTGCCGCGCGCCGAGATCGCGAACCAGGCGTCCAGTTTTCCACTGGCCGGGCGTGATTCAATTGACATAGTTGAGCCTCAAAGATTTTTTGTAGTATGGATCGCTCTGCGACCGTCGCTGTCCCTGAAATAAGCGGGTAATCCGGACGCGCTGACGGACTCATTCCGCCAGGCAAACGTTTGCCTTGCCGCAGATAGTTGGCCGTCAAAGGACCGCCAGATAAAAAGGCAAACGATTATCCGGCGTTTGCTGGCACATTTTCAACTGGCGGACGGACTTTATTCAGCATAAAGATCAGGTGGTGACGGCCGTTTTCAGCCAGGCATCGGCTGAGGCGTTGAAGTTACAGGCATTTTTAGACGCTGAGCGGCTGGCAGCGCCGCAAGAAAAAAAACGGTGCGCCAGCAGAGAGAGGATTAACCTGGCAGAGAGAGTTCGCCGCCCTGATCGATAGCCCGCTGTCAGGCGGCGCGCTGCTGGGCGGTTTGCAGCCATTTCTGACTGGCTGGCATCTGTTCCATCCCGACACGTTGTGCCAGGGCCAGCAGCGGGAAGCTCATCTGAATGTCAGCAATACTGAAGCGCTGACCGGCGAACCATGGATTAGCCGCCAGGTGTTGCTCAATCATTTTCATATGCGGCTGCAGCTGTTTATCGAGCCAGGCTTTCTGTACCCCTTTGCCAAACGCCGCGCCAACCGGGCGCAGCAGCCAGGGTACTGGCGCTTTTCCCATTTGGCCGAAAATTAGCTTCATCGCCAGCAGCGGAATCAGCGAAACTTCGGCGTAGTGCAGCCAGTAGTGCGACTGCAACAGCGACTCTTCATCACTGAGCTTCAGCCGGAATTCGTGGTCATATTTCTGTTCTAGATACTCGAGAATCGCCCCGGATTCCGCCACGACCCGGTTTTCATCGGTAATCACCGGTGATTTTCCCAGCGGATGCACTTTTTTCAGCGCGTCGGGCGCCAGAATGGTTGGCTCGCGTTGATAACGTTTGATCTGATACGGCACTTCCGGCTCTTCCAGCAGCCATAGCACCCGATGTGAACGTGACTGCTCAAGATGGTGAACGGTGATCATCATGATTCCCTGTGTGTTGACCTCCCACCAGTATAGACGTCACTACCGCGTCCGGATGGTTGCCGTCCTGTTCCGGATCGAGCAACACCGCTCCCGACCCTTGCTGATCGAGCCGATCGCCCGGATTGCGCAGCGGACAGTCGCGCATCGACAGACAGCCGCAGCCAATGCAGCCATTCAGGTCGTTGCGCAGCCGGGTCAGGGCGTCCCACTCCGGGGCCGACATCCGCTTATTGGCCGGAATATGCTCAAGGCTGTCGCTGACGGTCGCCAGCGGAATACCGATGCGTTGCGCAATTTTGATGATTGCTACGCGCCGCAGCACATCACGGCTGTAACGCCGCTGATTACCGCCGTTACGGGTGCTGGATATCAGCCCTTTGGTTTCATAGAAGTGCAGCGCTGACACCGCGACACCGCTGCGGCGCACCACTTCGCCCGGCGTTAATACCGGTTTGGGGTAGTTGCGATCTTTTTTCATCTGGCTCTTTACCTCAAGTTAACTTGAGGAATTATACTCGCATCCCATAAAAACGACTAAACTCCCATTACCGCTTATTAAGCACCAGAAGGATGAGGCCATGATGCAAGAAGAGATCATTCATTCCCTGACGCACTGGATTGACCAGAATCTGGACAAAAGCTTGTCCATTGATGAAGTGGCAGCAAAATCGGGTTATTCGAAATGGCACCTGCAGCGGATGTTCCGTACCGTGACCAAACAGACGCTTGGCGGCTATATTCGTGAACGCCGCCTGACGCTGGCAGCCGAAGCGCTGTCTCAGACCCAGCGCCCGGTGTTCGATATCGCGATGCAGTACGGCTATGACTCGCAGCAGACTTTCTCGCGGGTGTTTCGCCGCCAGTTTTCGCAGACGCCTACCGCCTACCGTCACACCATGCGCCGCCAGGCGATTCAGCGCCCTCGACTGCTAAGCTTCGGCTGCAATGACAGCATGGCCAGCTTTACCCAGCGTACCACCCGCGAGTGCTGCCCGGTCCGTTAAATGTCAGGCACGCCCGTGTTCGGGCGTGCCTGATCGCCTCTCTGATTTGCCCTTCCCGCTGTTCATATCTGCAACAATTCCCTGCCATACCAGTGTGAAATTTTGTTAAAAATTTCAGATCGGGTTATATAATGTGACCCAAGTCATACTATGAACCTGAGTTGACGGCGCTAAAGCACTTCCTGACACGCTTTTCCGCCGCCGTTGATGTACGCGAACTGTCAGGAATACTTACTGATATTGAGGTCCGGCCGATGGCTACGTTAACCACCAGTCTTCTTGTTATGCGTTGGGAATTGTTGAGCGCCGTAATGATGCTTTTCGCCAGCACCCTGAAAACTAAACTGCGTCAGGATAGTCACCATGTGATGGCGTTCATGTGTGGCGGGATTGGTTTAGGCATGACCTGCTGGTTCGTCACCGGTCTGATGGGGATTACCCTGAGCATGGAAAACGTGCACAACTTTATGGAAATCTCTAAGCACGCCTTCATCGACGTGATGAGCCAGGCGCCTGCTGAATGGCCGATGCCCTGATCGAGTGACACCCTGATACTATTGCGTCGATAGCCTGAATTTTGCCAAAAAAACCCCGCTTAGCGGGGTTTTTTACATTGCTGTGTGTGCTTAAACTTTCTTCAACATGGCAGGGATATTAACATCCTGCACTGTGACGCCCGGTCTCTGCGTTCCGCGGCGGTCCCGAATCCACATATTCTCCCATCATCTGGTTTAAACCCCGATCCAATCCGGTCACCAGGCCTGCACCCGGCGTGAAAGTGAGTTCACCGAAATAGATCTGTTCGTCATGGATATACCAATCAACCCGCACATAATCGAAATCACTGGCCAGCTTTTTGCTCAGATCGAGCGCATGTTGCAGTGACGGCAGAATCGGCGAGACATCCAGACCGGTATCTCGAATCTTGTGAAAAGCCTCATTCAGGTTATTCACATAGAAGTTCGGCGACAGCAGCGGTTGTAGATCACCTGCAGCACATATTCGAACTTGCCATCACCGATGTATTTCTCCACCAGGATACGCGGCTTGATGTAGCGGTAGTTGATCTCACGCGCTTCGTTAGCGAAGTCGGTCTTCAGCCAGCGGTAGCAGTCGTGAATAATCTGCTGTTTGCGCAGCGCGTCTGGCTCTTCCAGCAGAATCTCCACCATGTTGGAGGCGTGGTTCGGCTTAATCACCGTCCCTTTCCAGCACGGTAAGCTGTTCAGCGTGGTCGGGTCAGTGGTTTCGTGTACCAGCGGAATCAGGTACTCATTACCGATTTTTTCAGCAATGAATTCACGCACCGAATATTTGTCCGATAGGCGGCCATAGTTCTGGTAATCGCCATAGACAAATTTACGGTACTACACCTTTTCGTTGAACACTTTCGGCTGACGCAGATTGGGCAGCTTTCTGTACTTGTGGAAGTAGTAGATGCGGTCCTAGTACGCCCAGGGCATCTTCTTAATAAAGTACTGCACACTTCTTCTGAGTTCTTCTTTCAACTTGAGCATATCGGACCTCATTTGTAGGTTTTATAGTTGAGTGAGGAAACTTGAATCTTTTGAATGACGCCGTTTTTAAAGAAGTAATTCATGACGGTCAGGGACAAAAGCTCGGAAAGGAAAACGCTCCATGCGGCTCCCATGATGCCGTGGCCCTGAATCAACCACCATGAGAGCGGCAAACTGATGACCATCAGACAAATGATTTTCTTCAGCAGATAGTTAAACCCTCCCTCCTTAACCATGTAGCGATAAACTACTGTCCCCATTGCCGAAAAGCTGGTCGCTATCGACAGCAACGTAATGAGACTTCCTGACTGTGTGAATTCCGGACCATACAACGCGATAATGATCTGCTCGCCGAATAACGAGATGACCAGCAGCATCAGCAATGAAACACCCATAACGTAACCATTGAGCCGGGCGGCCAGCTTGATCGCCACCTCGCCACGTTCTCTGAAGATTTCAGTGAAGCAGGAGGTAATCAGCGCCACCGGGATGAAAATCCACGAGGCGGAAATGGTATTGGCCGCGGCAAACAGCCCGAGGTCGCGCGCCGGGGCGGTGCCCACCAAGAACATCTGCACCGCTTTAACCTGGACAGAAATAAAAATTCTGGAGATCGCCAGCGGCAGTACGGCATACATCAGGTAGCGCAGATAGGCGGTCCGCTTTTCACGCGGCGGCATCCGATCCTGATGTTCCTGATAAAAGTTGTGCCGCTTGATCAGGTAAGGCACCAGCGTCACCGCCACAATCGACAGCGTCAGCCACAGCGGATTGAGACGCAGCCAGGCAACGGTGAAGCTGATAGCGAAACTCAGCAGCATGCCGACCGCATTGGCGATGGTATTCAGACGCGAGGCAAGACGTGCATTGTTATAAACGCTGAACGTATCCTGAGTGACAAAAACTGAGGCAACAAATGAGGCCAGTGCAAATGCCAAGGAATTTTCCTGCATGTTGTACCAGACCCAGATTAAGACTGGCACCGAGGTGAGCAGCAATAGCACCATGCGCAGGGTTCGCGCGATGGTCATCAGGCGTAAGCCTTTCGACGCATTTTTACTGACACGCTTAAACAGAATGGTTTCGGTGCCAAAGATTGCCACGGTTTGCACCATTGCGGCGGATGCGCATACCACCGCCGACCGCCGCTGGGTGAGCGCGGAGCAGCTGATAGGGCAGCATAATGAAGTGTGGTCGTCACTGCTGATACCCAACAACGTGCCGCGCGTGCTGAGCTGTGACGCAATCCTGGCCGAATGGGCCGCCCGCACCTGACTCGTTTTTACAGTAGCCGCCATGACAGGCAATAAAACAGGCCCGGTATACCGGGCCTGTTTGCTATCAACGTCACGCTGTTATGCGGATCAGAACGGGATATCATCGTCAAAATCCATTGGCGGTTCGTTGTTGTTGCTGGCTGGGGCGCTCTGTGGCTGCTGCTGTGGACGAGACTGCGCGCCGCCGCTGAACTGATTATTGCTGCCCTGCGGCTGCTGTGGCTGGCCCCAACCGTTGTTGTTACCGCCGCCCTGCGCGCCGCCTGCCGGTGCACCGGCGTTACCGCCCTGCTGACGGCCGCCCAGCATCTGCATGGTGCCGCCAACGTTAACCACCACCTCCGTGGTGTAACGTTCCTGGCCGCCCTGGTCCTGCCATTTGCGGGTGCGCAACTGACCTTCAATATAGACCTGCGAACCTTTACGCAGATACTCGCCCGCCACTTCGGCCAGCTTGCCAAACAGCACCACACGGTGCCATTCAGTGATCTCTTTGTTTTCACCGGTCTGCTTGTCGCGCCAGCTTTCCGACGTAGCCAGCGTAATGTTGGCAACAGCGCCACCATTTGGCATGTAACGTACTTCCGGATCCTGACCCAGATTCCCGACAAGAATTACTTTGTTAACGCCACGACTGGCCATGTTGCTGTCTCCCGATGAGTTAATGCTGAAAGTCTAAACGATCAATTCTAACACGTCCTGCTGGCTGTTTCCCCACTTTAGAGCGGGGTTCCAATTTTAATCATCCGCAGCCAAAAGGCAAAGAGTACTGGATATTTATTCAGTCTATTTTTTGTGCCATAATGATGCGTTTATTCTGGCCGTGTCGGCAAGGCGCGGTGAGTGCTGCTAATCCGGGAAAGGTGAATGGATAAGATCGAAGTTCGTGGTGCCCGCACCCATAATTTGAAAAACATCAACCTGACCATCCCACGGGACAAACTCATTGTGGTTACCGGCCTGTCGGGCTCCGGTAAATCCTCACTGGCGTTTGATACGCTGTATGCGGAAGGTCAGCGCCGCTATGTGGAGTCGCTCTCTGCGTATGCGCGCCAGTTTCTTTCGCTGATGGAAAAACCGGACGTCGATCATATCGAAGGTTTGTCGCCCGCCATTTCCATTGAGCAGAAATCAACCTCACATAACCCGCGATCTACGGTCGGTACCATCACCGAGATCCACGACTACCTGCGCCTGCTGTTTGCCCGCGTCGGGGAGCCGCGCTGTCCGGATCACGATGTGCCGCTGGCGGCGCAGACCGTCAGTCAGATGGTTGATCAGGTGCTCTCTCAGCCGGAAGGCCGCCGCTTAATGCTGCTGGCTCCGGTGGTGAAGGATCGTAAAGGCGAGCACACCAAAACGCTGGAGAACCTAGCGACGCAGGGCTACATCCGTGCGCGTATCGACGGCGAAGTGTGCGATCTCTCCGATCCGCCCAAGCTTGAGCTGCAGAAGAAGCACACCATTGAAGTGGTGATTGATCGCTTTAAGGTGCGTGCCGATCTGGCAACCCGGCTGGCCGAATCGTTTGAAACCACGCTGGATCTCTCTGGCGGTACGGCGATCGTGGCGGATATGGATGACAGCGCGGCTGAAGAGCTGCTGTTCTCTGCCAACTTCGCCTGCCCGATTTGTGGCTACAGCATGAGCGAGCTGGAACCTCGCCTGTTCTCGTTTAACAACCCGGCGGGCGCCTGTCCGACCTGTGACGGGCTGGGCGTGCAGCAATATTTCGACCCGGACCGGGTAGTCCAGAACCCGAAACTCTCCCTGGCGGGCGGCGCAATCCGCGGCTGGGATCGCCGTAACTTCTACTATTTCCAGATGCTGCGCTCACTGGCGGAACATCTCGATTTTGATATCGAAGCGTCATTCGGCAGCCTGCCGGATAACGTGCAGAAAGTGATTCTGTACGGTTCCGGTAAAGAGACCATTGAGTTCAAGTACATCAACGATCGGGGTGACACCTCAGTGCGTCGCCATCCGTTTGAAGGCGTGCTGAACAACATGGAACGCCGTTACAAAGAGACCGAATCGTCAGCAGTGCGCGAAGAGCTGGCGAAATTTATCAGCAACCGGGCCTGTGCCACCTGCGAAGGGACGCGTCTGCGTCGTGAAGCGCGCCACGTCTACGTGGAAAACACCACGCTGCCGACCATCTCTGAGATGAGCATCGGTCATGCAATGTCGTTCTTTGAAAACCTGAAGCTCAGCGGCCAGCGCACCCAAATTGCGGAAAAAGTGCTGAAAGAGATCAGCGATCGACTGAGCTTCCTGGTGAACGTCGGCCTGAACTACCTGTCGATGTCCCGTTCGGCTGAAACCCTTTCAGGCGGTGAAGCGCAGCGTATCCGTCTGGCCAGCCAGATCGGCGCGGGTCTGGTGGGCGTGATGTACGTGCTGGATGAGCCCTCTATCGGTCTGCACCAGCGCGATAACGAGCGCCTGCTCGGCACCCTGATTCACCTGCGCGATCTCGGTAACACGGTGATTGTGGTTGAGCACGATGAAGATGCGATTCGGGCGGCTGACCATGTGATCGATATCGGTCCCGGCGCGGGCGTGCATGGCGGCCAGGTGGTGGCAGAAGGCACCGTGGATGAGATCATGGCACAGGAAGCGTCACTGACCGGCCAGTTCCTCAGCGGCAAGCGCGAAATTTCCGCGCCGCCGCAGCGGGTTAAAGGCGATCCGGCCAAAGTGCTGAAGGTGACGGGCGCACGAGGCAACAACCTCAAGGATGTGACGCTGACGCTGCCGGTCGGCCTGTTTACCTGCATCACCGGCGTATCGGGTTCAGGTAAATCGACGCTCATCAACGATACCCTGTTCCCGATTGCTCAGCGTGCGCTCAACGGCGCGACCATCGCGGAACCGGCGGCCTATCGCGAGGTCACCGGCCTCGAGCATTTCGATAAGGTCATAGACATCGACCAGAGTCCGATTGGCCGTACACCGCGCTCTAACCCGGCCACCTACACCGGCATCTTCACGCCGGTGCGTGAACTGTTTGCCGGCGTGCCGGAAGCGCGCTCGCGTGGTTACAATCCGGGCCGCTTCAGTTTCAACGTGCGTGGCGGACGCTGTGAAGCCTGTCAGGGCGATGGCGTACTGAAAGTCGAAATGCACTTTTTGCCGGACATTTATGTGCCGTGCGATCAGTGCAAAGGCAAACGCTATAACCGCGAAACGCTGGAAGTGAAGTACAAGGGCAAGAGCATCCACGAAGTGCTGGAAATGACCATTGAGGAAGCGCGTGAGTTCTTCGATGTGGTGCCGGCGCTGGCGCGTAAGTTGCAGACGCTGATCGATGTGGGTCTCTCTTACATCCGTCTCGGCCAGTCCGCGACCACCCTCTCCGGCGGTGAAGCGCAGCGCGTTAAGCTGGCGCGTGAGTTGTCGAAGCGCGGCACCGGCCAGACGCTCTACATCCTTGATGAGCCCACTATCGGCCTGCACTTTGCCGATATCCAGCAGCTGCTGGAAGTGCTGCATCAGCTGCGCGACCAGGGCAATACCATCGTGGTGATTGAGCACAATCTCGACGTCATCAAGACTGCCGACTGGATTGTCGATCTCGGTCCAGAAGGCGGCAGCGGCGGCGGTGAAATTCTGGTGGCCGGCACGCCAGAAACCGTGGCGGAGTGTGAAAAATCACACACGGCACGCTTCCTCAAACCGTTGCTGAACAAGTAATCTGCCAGGCCCGCCTGCCTCGTGCGGGCCTTTTTTTACCTGCTGCCCATTCAGCCAGAGAAATGCAGGATCAGGCAAGATTCAGACACCTATAGGCATATACGCTTTTCGCTACGCTGACTATCCTTAAGCGGTTACTCTTTGGCACGCCCTGCGCGTCGCCCTGTTTTCGCTGCAGCACAACGCTGCCGCACTTCACCGAACAACACGCACGACACATCGAAAATGGAGACACCATGAATATTACGCATGCGTATGCTGCTCAGGATGCTAAATCCAAACTGGCACCGTTCGATTATCAGCCGCGTGAGCTTCGCGCTCATGACGTACAGCTTGAGGTCCTGTTCTGTGGCGTCTGCCACTCAGACCTGCATCAGGCACGTAATGAGTGGAAGAACACCATTTTCCCGGTGGTGCCTGGCCATGAAGTTGTGGGTCGCGTCACTGCTGTGGGTCCAGAGACTCAGAAGTACAAAGTGGGCGACCTGGTCGGCGTCGGCTGTATGGTCGACTCCTGCCGCAGTTGTCCAAGCTGTCAGGAAGGGTTAGAGCAGTATTGTGAAAATGGCTTTGTCGGCACCTATAACGGTGAAGATCGCGAAACCGGCGCCATTACCTACGGCGGTTACTCAACGGCGATGGTGGTGGATGAGAGCTTCGTGCTGCGCATTCCTGAAAACCTGCAACTGGCTGGCGTTGCTCCGCTGCTGTGTGCCGGTATCACTACTTACTCACCGCTGCGTCACTGGAATGTCGGTCCCGGCAAAAAAAAAGTAGGCATCGTGGGGTTGGGCGGTCTCGGCCATATGGGCGTCAAAATTGCCCATGCGATGGGCGCGCATGTGGTGCTGTTCACCACCTCGCCGTCTAAAATTGAAGACGGTAAGCGCTTGGGCGCTGATGAAGTGGTGATTTCGAAAGATCCGGAGCACATGGCGCAGCACGCTAACAGCTTCGACTTCATTCTGAATACCGTGGCGGCACAACACGATCTCAACCCGTTCATCACCCTGCTGAAGCGCGATGGCAACATGACGCTGGTCGGCGCACCGGAGCACGATCACCCGGCGCCGCAGGTATTTAACCTGATCTTTAAGCGTCGCAGCATCTCCGGTTCACTGATTGGCGGCATTGCGGAAACGCAGGAGATGCTCGATTTCTGTGGTGAGCACGGCATCACCTCAGATATCGAACTGATTGCGATGGATCAGATAAACGAAGCCTACGAGCGTATGCTGAAGAGTGATGTGAAATATCGTTTCGTTATCGATATCAATACCTTGCGCAATCAGTCCGCCGCGTAATCGCTGCACATTATAACCCTCTTCCAGCCGGGAGAGGGTTTTTTATTGCCGCTTATTTGACGGTCGCAATCTGATCAAATGACGCATCAACCAGATAGTAAATCTGCGAATCTTTCAGTGAGCCATCAAGATACAGGGTGCTCCAGTGAGATTTGTTCAGATGCTCGCTGGGAAAAATGTCGTTATGCTCTTCGCGCGGTAATTCCGCCAGCGCCGGTGTCGATTTCAGTGAAACCACCGGACGGCCTTTCACCTCATGCACCATGGCAAACAGTACACCGTTGCTTTTAATCTGAGTGGCTTTCCAGTCACTGCGAACGCTCTGTTCCGCGCCCGGCTTGCTCATGCAATAGGTCAATAAGTCTGAATTCGTCATTACGATTTCCCTTGTAAAGTGGCGACAATCCGTCGCGCACCGCCATCAATGCGGTGTTCGCCCAGCCAGATCCCCTGCCAGGTGCCCAGCACCAAACGTCCGCGCTGAACCGGCAGTAACAATGATACCCCTAAGGTCGATGATTTAATGTGCGCCTTATCATCACGTCCTTCGTAGTCGTGCTGATAAGGCGCATCTTCCGGAACGTGCCGCATGAAGTGCTGCTCCATGTCGCTGCGCACCGTCGGGTCGCAATTCTCGTTTAAGGTTAACGAGGCCGAGGTGTGCTGTAACAGCAGATGCAACAGGCCGGTGTTGATGTTACGCAGTGCGAAAAGCGCATCGACGATCCCATCGGTGACCAGATGAAATCCGCGTGGTTTAGTGCTAAGCGTCAGAATTTGTTGATGTCACATAGCTTTTTCCTGAAACGGTCTCCCGTTTAAGGGTGCAGCATGTCGGCGAAAGGTAAACCCTGCGGGCAAATAAAAAAACCGCCGAACAGGGTCGGCGGTCTTTACACAGCGGAACGGCGATTACATTATGGCAGCAAATGCTTCCGCAACCTGATGCACATTTTTGCTGTTCAGGCCGGCAACACACATCCGGCCGCTGCCGACCAGATAGATGCCGAACTCGTTGCGCAGGCGATCAACCTGCTGCGCGCTCAGGCCGGTATAGCTGAACATACCGCGCTGCTTCAGCAGGTAGTCAAAGTTTTTACCTGGCAGTGCGGTGCTCAGCACCTTGACCAGCGACTGACGCATCGCCAGAATGCGTAAGCGCATCGCTTCCACTTCCGCCAGCCAGTTCGCTTTCAGAGCATCATCATTCAACACCCGCGCCACCACCTGCGCACCAAAATTCGGTGGGCTGGAGTAGTTGCGGCGCACGGTCGCTTTTAACTGACCCAGCACCCGGCCGGCTTCTTCCGTGCTGTCGCAGACGATAGACAGGCCGCCGACGCGCTCACCATACAGCGAGAAGATTTTAGAAAAGGAGTTGCTGACCAGCGCTGGCAGGCCCGCGGCTGCTACGGCGCGCAGTGCATATGCATCCTGCTGCATGCACGCACCGAAGCCCTGATAGGCAATGTCGAGGAACGGAATCAGTTGCTGCGCCTTCAGCACCTCAACGGTCTGATCCCACTGCGTATCGGTCAAATCGGCACCGGTCGGGTTATGGCAGCACGGATGCAGCAGAACGATGCTCTGCTTCGGCAGGGTTTTCAGCGCGCTGATAAACGCATCGAACCGCACGCCGCGGGTCTCCGCGTCATACCACGGATAGGTATTCACCTCGAAACCGGCACCGTTGAAAATCGCCACGTGGTTTTCCCAGGTCGGATCGCTGACCCAGACCGCTGACTGCGGGAAATAACGTTTAAGGAAATCCGCACCAACTTTCAACGCGCCAGAGCCGCCCAGCGTCTGAATAGAGGCGGTCCGGCCCGCCTGCAGCATCGGATGGTCGGCACCAAACAGCAGGGGCGCAATCCCGCTGCGGTAGCTGCTCAGCCCTTCCATTGGCAGATAGAGCGATGGCATGCTGTGGCTCAGCATGCAGCTGCTGTTCAGCAGTCGCAACAGCCTGCAGCTGCGGGATGATGCCCTGCTCGTCATAGTAAAGCCCGATACTGAGGTTAACTTTGTGTTCGCGTGGGTCTTGTTTAAACGCTTCCATCAACGACAGAATCGGGTCACCAGCATAGGCATCAACGTTTTGAAACACGGTGTAGGTCTCCATGAGTGGTCTTCGGGTAACAGAGTGTCATTAAACTAGGTAGCGTCCTGGACGGTGGTTCATCGCGATAATCAGATTCAGAATGACCGCGCCGCCAATCGAGGCGAGCAGAATCGGCACGCTCACCACAAACAGGGAGGCCAGCACCACGCAGGTATCCACCGCCATTTGCAGCTTGCCGGCGCGAATGCCAAAGCGATCCTGTAGCCACAGCGCCAGAATATTGATGCCGCCCAGGCTGGCTTTATGACGAAACAACACTATAAACCCGATTCCCATGATGACGTTACCGAACAATGTCGCATAGAACGGATCGAGGGCGGAAAAATGGACAAACAGCGGATGCAGATGGGTAAACAACGACACCAGCCCAACGGCACAAAAGGTTTTCAGGGTAAATTCCCAGCCCATGCGTTTTACCGCCAACCAGTAGAACGGAATATTAATCAGAAAGAAGGCGCTGCCGAAGGATAACGGCGACAGGTAGCTGATCAGAAAAGCGATGCCCGCAGTACTGCCGGTCAGGGCACCTGCCTGTTTCAGCATAATAACGCCGAACGAGACCATCAGGGTACCAAGCACAATCGCCAGCGCATCTTCAATGCGGGAATGGGGAATGCGGGAGGGTTCTGCAACGTTATCCATGGGGTTATCTCAGTGCAAATGATGCGGTTCAGATGCAAAAAACGCACCATACCGGCAGCCTTTGACGGCCAACGGTAAGGTGCCAGCGATTATCCCATTGATAAATAAGGCGCTTTATTGCAGGATTTTGTGCGAAAATTTTCAGTAAAACCGTTAGTTCATGCACAAACATCTGTTCTAGTGCGCATTCTTGCATTATTTATTTGCCGCGATTGTGCACCAAAAAAGCACAACACGCACCTTTTTAGCGCGTCTTGTGCTCAGGAATCATCATCAGCCCGTTCTCTTTCATTCGTCCCAGCACTACCGAGGTTTTTACATGAGAAACGCTCTGGTGGCCGGCGACCAGCTGACTGATTAAGGCGCTAGCGAATTAAGATCGGCTACCGCCACTTTTAACAGATAGTCCGCATCGCCCGTTGTTTTGTAGGCGTCGACGATCGCCTCTTCTTTGCTCCACCATCCGATGAAAACTGTCGACATATTCAGCAGTATGGTTAATTAAGCGCACCTCAATCAGTCCGACCATACCCAGTCAAATCGCATCCGGCGACAGCCGGGCGTGATAACCAAGAATAAGATTGGCCTGTTCCATGTTAATCCGGCGGCGTGAACATTGTGACGCCGACAGGCCGACCAGATCACTCAATTCCTGATTGGTCAGGCGGCCATTAGATTGTAATAAAGTCAGGATCTTAAGGTCGTAATCGTCTACGTGAGTCATTCCGTTTCCACAGCGTTATTGGCGTCGCTTTGTTACAGATAACCCGATAATCGGCGGGGTTGTCCAACACTATTTTCTGATGATGGGGGCTGTCATGCACAGATCGTGCATGACAGCACAAAGAAGAGATTATTCGTAGTCGTATTGCGGGCCAGCGTAGTTATCGAAACGCGACCACTGGCCGTTAAAGGTCAGGCGCACCGTGCCGATGGGGCCGTTACGCTGTTTACCGAGGATGATCTCGGCGATCCCTTTAAGATCGCTGTTTTCGTGATAAACCTCATCGCGATAGATAAACATGATCAAATCCGCATCCTGCTCGATGGAGCCCGATTCACGCAGATCCGAGTTCACCGGCCGCTTATCGGCACGCTGCTCCAGCGAGCGGTTAAGCTGCGACAGCGCCACCACCGGCACATTAAGCTCTTTGGCTAACGCTTTCAGTGAGCGCGAGATCCCGGCGATCTCCAGCGTACGGTTATCCGACAGGGAAGGCACGCGCATCAGCTGCAGGTAGTCGATCATAATCATGCTTAAGCCACCGTTTTCACGGTAGATGCGACGAGCGCGCGAGCGCACTTCGGTCGGCGTCAGGCCAGAAGAGTCATCAATGTACATGTTCTTCTTCTCCAGCAGGATGCCCATGGTGCCGGAGATACGCGCCCAATCCTCATCATCCAGCTGGCCGGTACGAATACGCGTCTGATCGACCCGCGACAGCGACGCCAGCATACGCATCATGATCTGTTCGCTGGGCATTTCGAGGCTGAAAATCAGCACCGGCTTGTCCTGCAGCATCGCGGCATTTTCGCACAGGTTCATCGCGAAGGTGGTTTTACCCATTGAAGGACGCGCGGCGACGATAATCAGGTCAGAGCGCTGCAGGCCTGCGGTCTTCTTGTTGAGATCCTGATAGCCGGTATCCACGCCGGTGACGCCATCGTGCGGCGTCTGATAAAGTGATTCGATACGCGAGACGGTCGCCTCAAGGATCTGCTCAATATTTTTCGGGCCGGCATCCTTACTGGCGCGCGCTTCGGCAATTTTGAAGACGTTCGATTCAGCGAAGTCCAGCAGCTCTTCGCTGTTGCGGCCCTGCGGATTGTAGCCGGCATCGGCAATCTGGTTGGCGACCGAAATCATCTCACGTACCACCGCACGTTCACGCACGATGTCTGCATAAGCGCCGATGTTCGCCGCGCTGGGGGTATTTTTCGCCAGTTCGGCAAGGTAAGCAAAGCCGCCCGCCATCTCCAGCTCGCCGCGGGTTTCCAGCGACTCGGAGAGCGTAATCAGGTCGATTGGCTTACTGTTTTCCAGCAGCCGCTGCATCTCGGAAAAAATCAGCCGATGCGAGCGGTTGAAGAAATCATTGGCGACTACGCGCTCGGAGACATTGTCCCAGCGCTCGTTATCCAGCATTAACCCACCGAGCACCGATTGCTCCGCTTCCAGCGAATGCGGGGGTATTTTCACGCCTTCCAGCTGGCGATCCTGCGTTTCGTTCGATTTGTTGGTGGGTTTATTTCCTGCCATAGTGAATGCATTACCGATCTTCTGTGGGGACGCGCAAGTATACCTCAGTTGGGGTGCGCGCCTCACCCTCATGATGAAACAATCACAGGAGTCAGAATGGCAAAGCGTATTCAGTTCAACGCGCACGGCGGTCCGGACGTTCTACAGTGGGCTGATTTTGAACTTGCCGATCCTGCCGGTAATGAGGTGCAGGTAGAAAATCGCGCCATCGGCATTAACTACATCGATACCTAATCTGCGCAGCGGGCTCTATCCGGTGGCAGCGTTCCGGTCCGGTTTCGGTACCGAGGCGGCTGGTGTCGTCACCCGGGTCGGCTGTGACGTGACGCTGTTTAAGCCCGGCGATCGGGTGGTCTCATGTCAGGCAGCCCTCGGTGCCTATAGCGAAGCGCACAACGTGGCAGAAGATCGGCTGATGCACCTGCCCGATGCGATCGGTTTTGAGCTGGCCGCCGCCAGTTTCCTGAAAGGGCTGACCACCCAGTATCTGCTGCGCCAGACCTATAAAGTCAAAGCGGATGAGACCTTCCTGTTTCATGTCGCCGCTGGTGGTGTCGGCCTGATTGCCTGCCAGTGTGCAAAAGCGTTGGGCGCGCACCTGATTAGTACCGTCGGTTCGGCTGAAAAGGCGACGCTGGCGAGGAATGCCGGCGCCTGGGCAACGATTAACTATCGCGAAGAGGATATTGCCGCACGCGTCAGCGAACTCACCCAGGGGAAAAAAGTCGGCGTGGTGTATGACTCGGTCGGTAAAGATACCTGAGAAGCGTCGCTGGACTCGTTGCGTCGTCACGGTCTGATGGTCAGTTTCGGCAACGCTTCCGGCCCGGTGACCGGGGTCGATGTGGGCATTCTCAAATAAGAAAGGCTCGCTGTTTGTTACCCGCCCGTCGCTGTTCGGTTACATCACTAACCGTCAGGAGCTGGAAACCGCCAGCGCCGAACTCTTTTCGCTGCTGGCCAGCGGCGCGATCAAAGTGGACGTGGACGTGCCGGAACAGCAGAAGTTTGAATTGAAGGAGGCGGGTAAAGCGCATCGGATGCTGGAAAGCCGCGCCACTCAGGGTTCGAGCCTGCTGATTCCCTTATGCCCGGCAACCCCGTTCAGCATACAAAAAGGGCTTCCCGCAGGAAGCCCTTCTCTTTTTTTATTTTCGTTCGCGCTGGTGTAGGGATAGCGGCGATGAATTCGTTTCGACTCAACGACAACTATCCTGCCAGAAAACATAAATAAAAAAATATGTTTAAATGCACATATCGTCTAAGCACAACGCCAATCTGTGATCATCTCCGCAATTAACGCCAGTATTTTCGATCTAAGTTATTGATCTTACCCTTTAGCTTACGCCATTCTCGCGTCTTGCGATCGCCGAAAAAGGCGCGATGCAGCCAGACAGCGACCACCGCCAGAACCAGCCACGGCAACACTTTGATAACAAGTGCAAACAGTCCACCGACGAACATCACCAGCGTGGCGACCACCAGCGCAGCCAGTACGCCGAGCAGTGACACGCCGGTCAGCAACAGCATCAGGAAAAAGCCCAATACAAATAAAATTTCCACGTTAGCGCTCCTTATTGAGACTCGTTATGACTATCTTAACAAGTTACAAGAAACTTACAAGAAACGTGCCAATCTGTAACTGTTTGTTTTTGCTGACAGCAGGCCAATCTCATTAACCTGTGAACGGTCAAAATAACCAATACCTGGCGTAAAAAAACCAGCCGTTGCGGGCTGGTCTCTTTGGGTTCAGATCGATCAGGCTTCCTGCGGAATTTTATCCGCCACCAGCGCCAGTGCAGCTTCCAGTACGCGCACATCTGCGCCAGGTTTGTGGGCATTTTCACTCATGTAGCGTCGCCACTGGCGCGCGCCTGGAATTTCCTGAAACAGACCGAGCATATGACGTGTCACATGGCCCAGATAAGTGCCCTTCGCCAGTTCGGCTTCAATATAGGGGTACATGGCGCGGACCACCGCCACCGGATCGGCCGCCGGATGCTGACGACCAAACAGTTGCTGATCCACCTGCGCCAGAATGCCGGGATTTTGATAGGCTTCACGCCCCATCATAACGCCATCAAGATGCTGCAGGTGGGTTTGCGCCTCTTCCAGCGTTTTCACGCCGCCGTTAATCGCCAGCGTCAGGTGTGGGAAGTCCCGCTTCAGCTGATAAACCCGTGGGTAATCAAGCGGCGGAATTTCGCGGTTCTCTTTTGGGCTGAGGCCCGACAGCCAGGCTTTACGCGCATGGATGATAAACGTCTCGCATCCACCGCGCTCGGCCACTGTTCCGACAAAATCGGTCAGAAACTGATAGCTGTCCTGTTCATCAATCCCGATGCGCGTTTTTACCGTCACCGGAATCGACACCACATCTCGCATCGCTTTGATTCCGTCAGCGACCAGATCGGCTTCTGCCATCAGGCAGGCCCCGAAACGGCCATTCTGCACCCGGTCAGAGGGACAGCCGACGTTCAGGTTCACTTCATCGTAACCGCGCTGCTCTGCCAGTCGGGCGCAGTGCGCCAGCGCAGCGGGATCGCTGCCGCCCAGCTGTAAGGCGACTGGATGTTCATTCTCGCTATAGGCCAGGTAATCGCCCTTACCATGAATAATCGCGCCGGTGGTCACCATTTCGGTGTAGAGCAGCGTATCGCCGGTCAGCTGGCGATGAAAATAGCGGCAGTGGCGATCGGTCCAGTCAAGCATCGGGGCAATCGAGAAACGTTGCGAAGAAAAAGTATCGGTCATGAAGCGCAAGCAATCCGGTAAATGAGGGTGATTGAATTCTGTGCAAGCATAACACAAGGGCGGGCGATAGTGCATCGCCCGCCCCGAACTGTAGCATGAAAGAAGATTAGAAATTGAAGCCCAGCTGCATCATCGCGCCCTAGGTATTGTTTGCCCCGACCGAGCCAGCCAGATCCAGATGCACCGCTTTGTTAAACGGTGACAGGCCGAAACCGGCGGTTGCGACGTTTTCATCGTTCGAACGCATATCCGCACGATAACCGGCACGTAACTGTAACCAGTCGAGTACCCGATATTCCGCACCAACCGCCGCATACTGGCTGTTTTCCTGCGTTTTAAAGCGTTTGGTTTCGGTCAGATCGACATCGCCGGTCACGGTGAACGGGCCTTTATCCCAGGCCAGACCAGTGGTGACCAGCGGACGGATCTGATAAGTATCGCGGAAGCCGTTGACCTCTTTGGTCTGCAGATCGCGGGATACCAGGTTTTGTCCGGTGATACCCAGCGTCCAGTTTTCAGCAAACGTGGTCGCCAGACCGGCATCAACGTTAAAGCCGGTATCCGTGCTGCGATACTGGCTATTGTTGATGTCACTTTTGTCGTAGTTATAAATGCTGGCGGTGTAGTTATACAGCCAGGTTTTCTGCACTTTCGGCGTGACGCCCACCGACACCGGCTGACCGGCAATGGTGAACTCATGCGCCAGTGCGACGCCATAATCGGTGACCAGTGCCGCTAAGCCGTTGGCGCTGGAGCGCAGGTTATTCATTCTGGTCGCCCGGACGAGGAAGCACCGTGCCGTTAGCGACGCCACGCAGATAGTCGATATCGCTCTGGACCACGTTGGCGCGCACGTGTGCCGTTCCATAGGCTTTGGTGATAAAGGCTAAAGGCAGTGTCTCGTTGGGAATAGTGACCGCCAGCGCTACCCCGGCGTTGCCGTCCGCTTTGTTACCGCGCAGATCACTTAGCTGGTTGGCGACATCGCCTGAGGCGGCGCGCACTTCAGGATAGCCACGCAGATAATCGGCAAAGGTCAGGTTACCGATCACCTAGCGGTAGCGATCAACGGTATCAGTGATGTCATCCGCTTTGTCGATCAGGTGATCTTTATCGGTAACCTGAATACCGGCGGAAGGGAAAATAATACTGACGCTATCGTCGGGTTTGGCTCGCGTCATTAAAGCCGGGTTGGCCAGCACGGCTGAGCCATAAAGAGAAGATGCAACGCCGGTTCCGCCCATGGCGTCATTGCGTGCATCGTACCAAGTCCCCGCCGCCATGGCGGAAGAAGAAAGGAAAAGCGCGTTCACTACAGCGGTGTACTTCAGCGCTGAGCGTTGAGCGGATTTTTTCACCATTTGCCTGCCATCACCTGAGAAAGTGCCGTTGAAACATTCAACGACTGAATAGTTTGTTAGCCCTATTGTGAACCCTGGCTAACGCGTTATTGCTGTGAATTCAAAGGAAACAGTCGCTTAATTCAAAGGATTGGATGTTTTCCAATCAGGAAGACATTATTTTTGTTCAAAATACCCGATAAAAATAAAATAATACCAGACATTTCTTAAGCCTTTCTGAACATTACTTCTTAACTCAGTGAGATGCAAAGCAAAAGCGCTAAAAAGGCCACCTTAACCGGTCGGCGAGTGGATCTGATTTGGTGCCGATTCCGGTCTCTACTGAGTCCGAAACCGCGTTTTTAAGCGACGTCCAGCCAGAATTTGCTGTTTTATCAGGCAAAAACCAACCTCTGCGCCGCGAAAATTTGTGTGATAAAATAACATCACTTATCCAGCGGAGAGTTTCCATGTCAAACATGACGTCACAGCAAATAATGACCCAGGCGGAAAAACTTTGCCTGCAGCGCGGTGTGCGTCTGACATCGCAGCGGGCTGAAGTGCTGCGATTAATAGCTGAGCAGCCAGGATCGATCAGCGCTTATGATCTGCTGGATCAACTTCGGGTTAGCGAACCTCAGGCCAAGCCACCTACGGTCTATCGGGCGCTGGACTTCCTGCTGGAACAGGGCTTTATCCACCGGGTGGAGTCCAATAATAGCTACGTAATGTGTCACCATTTCGAGGCACCGGCACACACGTCAGTAATGCTGGTGTGCGATCGCTGTGCAGCAGTAACCGAAAAGCAGGCGCAGGGAGTAGAGAAGATTATCGCGACGCTGGCCGGAGAGGCGCAGTTTGCCCTGCGTCACAGCGTGATTGAAGCGCATGGATTATGTGAGAATTGTGTCGAAGTCGAAGCCTGCACCCATCATGAAAGTTGTCAGCACGATCATCAAAGTGAGGGTAAAAAGCGGGGACAACGCGGGTAATATGCACATCCTTGTGGGGTTGCCGGTATGAGCGTACCGGCGGGTAGGAGCTTTATCCGTAAATCTGCGTGATTACCAACGGTAATCTTTGTTCTGACTTTCCCAGTCTGTTACTTCGCGCTCTGCATCTTCCTTCGCATAGCCGTAACGTTCCTGAATTTTTCCTACCAGCTGATCGCGTTTGCCTTCGATAACCTGCATATCATCGTCGGTCAGCTTGCCCCATTTCTCTTTCACTGTGCCTTTGAACTGCTTCCAGTTGCCGCTCGCTTGATCTTTATTCATGGCAGACCTCTATGTCATCCTTTGGTTACATCATTTATCTTGAAAGAAAACAAAATGGCGGTACAAAGCGCTGGTTCACTGCGCTGCTTACGGTTAACTGTAGCAGAAGATTTTAGGTTTGCCGGAAGAATACAGAATAATCTGTAGCCGGAGCGCGTCAAAGGCTGGCTATCAGGCGTTAAACCAGCTGTTCTGCTGCCAGTGTTTACGCCAGATCAGCCACAGCGACAGGCCACGCAGCGCCAGGAAAACGGTGACCCGCCAGCCACAAGCCGTGGTTGCCCAGCAGCGGGACGCTAAGCAGCGTCAGGAAGTAACCGAGTGCCGCCACCATCATGCTGTTACGCATCTCCCGGCAGCGGGTTGCACCGATAAACATGCCATCCAGCAGATCCAGCAGATAACACCGGACGCCCGCCAGCGGCAGGATCACCTGCCATATCAGATAGCGTTCGGCCGCCTGTTGCAGCTGTTCAATCGAGGTCAGCAGCGCCAAGATATGCGAGCCGAAAAACGCATAAATCAATGAGAACAACAGAGCCACCACCAGCGCATGTCGACAGGCGGAGTGCCAGACGCGCAGCAACCTGCTGCCATCCTTCGCGCCATGCGCCTCACCGGCGAAGGCTTCAACCGCGTATGCAAAACCATCCAGCGCATAGGCGGTAAAGGTGATAAACATCAGCAGTACAGCGTTCACCGCCACCACCTGCAGACCGATGCGTGCGCCCAGCACCGTCAGCGAGGCAAAACAGAGCTGCAGCACTAATGAACGCAGCATGATGTCGCGATTAAGTCGCAGCAGCCGCTGAATATCTCCGCGCCGGCTCTGCTTCAGCATTGCGGTGGTGATGCCACGCAGTTTCAATACCCGCCAGACCATCACCGCCCCGACGGCCAGCGTTATATACTCCGCCAGCGCGGTCGCGGTTGCCGCGCCTGCCCCCCCAGTGCAGACCCATCACCAGCCACAGATCGAGCACAATGTTCACCAGATTGCCGATCACCAGCAGGATGACCGGCGGGCGCGCTCAGCCAGCGGATCTGAATAAACAGTGCCGCCTGTTGCAGAACGCTGGCATCGCCGCCAATCAGATCGGTCGCCAGCGCAGCGATCGGCGAACGCAGGCAGATGAACAGTACACCAGCCAGCAGCGCAATAATTAAAGGCTGGGTCAGCGCACGTGTCAGCGCCATTTTATCGCCGGCACCAAAAGCCTGCGCCGTCGTCAGGCCGGTGGTACTAATCCGAAGGAACAGCAGCAGCATGAAGAGGAAACTGGTGACTGTCGTGCCGACCGCAACCCCGCCGAGATAGACCGGGCTGTCGAGGTGACCAATGACAGCAGTATCGACTACCCCCAGTAAGGGAACGGTGATGTTAGAAAGGATCATCGGCAGCGCCAGCCGCCAGAGGTTTTTGTCGGTAGCCGTTAAAAAACGCATTCGCAGTTCCGTGCTCGGTGCCGCTGCAGAGAGGGGAGCAGCAGCGACAAAATTAGGGCAGACAGAATAGCATCAGACGCTACGAATGCGTGGTTGTGTCAGACTCAGAGCCATTCGCCATTGCGAACCACACCGACCGCCAGACCTTCTACCGTCAGCGACTGGGCGCGCGTATCGACAATAATCGGCTCAAAGTCACTGTTTTCAGGCAGCAGATGCACGATAGCACCCTGCTTCTTCCAGCGTTTAACCGTTACTTCATCATCAATGCGGGCCACGACAACCTGGCCATTACGCACGTCCTGGGTTTTATGTACTGCGAGCAGGTCGCCATCCATAATCCCGATATCTTTCATCGACATTCCACTGACGCGCAGCAGAAAATCGGCAGAAGGTTTGAACAGGCCCGGATCCACTTTGTAATGGGTTTCGATGTGCTCCTGCGCCAAGATCGGCTCACCGGCAGCAACCCGGCCAATCAACGGCAGACCTTCAGACGCTTCTTCTTCCATCAACAGGCGAATACCGCGTGAGGCGCCAGAAACAATCTCAATCACCCCTTTACGTGCCAGTGCCTTAAGATGCTCTTCTGCCGCGTTCGGCGAGCGGAAACCCAGCTGCGCGGCAATTTCTGCACGCGTAGGCGGCATGCCCGTTTGAGTAATATGGTCGCGAATCAGGTCATAGACCTGCTGCTGCCTGCTGGTTAATGCTTTCATCCCACCCCCTGTTTGTTTATACAGTTGCTGTGAGTATATACAGGTGTTGGTGAAATGGAAACCGATTCTCAGGCAAAACGCGCCATCTGGCGCGTTGTGGAAGGCTTATCGCAAATGCGACCAAAGCAGCGCGATCCAGACAAACAGTGCCAGTAAGATGCTGATCAGCACCGCCGCCGAGCCCATATCCTTTGCCCATCCGGCCAAAGGATGGCGCTCCTGGCCGATACGATCCACTACCGCCTCGATGGCGCTGTTGAGGATTTCGACAATGACCACCAGCACTACAGCGCCGATCATCAGGATGCGAGAGACGATATCGACATCCAGCCAGCAGGCGACAATAATGGCCACCAGCGCGGCCAGCGCCTCCTGGCGGAAAGCTGCTTCGTGCTGCCAGGCGGCGCGCAGACCCTGCCATGAGTAACCTGCGGCTTTCACTATTCTTACAAGACCGGTGGCATTATTTGCCATATAAGTGGAACCCTTTCATCCGATTGACGTCAATGTCCGGGCTGCGTGCAATTGGCACCACCACAGATCTTCGCTGCGCTTTCTGGTATGCTTGCGGCGCTTTGCTAACAAGAGGCTTCATGTTGTCTATGTCAGGTTGGCGTAAACTTTATTACAAATTACTGAATTTACCATTGTCCTTTTTGGTAAAGAGTAAGGCCATTCCGGCCGATCCCGTTTCTGAACATGGTCTGGACCCGACCCGGCCCATTATGTACGTTTTGCCTTACGATTCGAAGGCAGACTTACTGACTTTACGCGCGCAGTGCCTGCGGCATCATCTGCCCGACCCGCTTTCTCCGCTGGAGATTGATGGTTCGCTGCTGCCGCGCCACGTTTTTATCCACGATGGCCCGCGTGTGTTCCCCTATTTTGTGCCCAGCGTTGAATCGGTGAAAATCTTTCACGATTACCTGGACCTGCATCGCAATAATCCCAAGCTGGATATCCAGATGCTGCCGGTGACGGTGATGTTTGGCCGGGCGCCTGGCCGCGAGGTTCAGGGCGAAGATACGCCGCACCTGCGGGTGCTGAACGGCGTGCAGAAATTCTTTGCGGTAATCTGGCATGGACGCGACAGCTTTGTCCGTATCTCGCCGACTGTTTCGCTGCGCCGTATGGCAACCGAACACGGCACCGACCAATCAATCGCCCAGAAACTGGCCCGGGTGGCGCGCATTCATTTCGCCCGTCAGCGGCTGGCGGCAGTTGGCCCGCGCTTACCGGCACGTCAGGATCTGTTTAATCGTCTGCTGCAATCCAAAGCGATTGAAAAAGCGGTAGAAGACGAAGCGCGCAGCAAAAAAATCTCCCATGAAAAAGCGCAGCAAAATGCGGTTGAGATGATGGAAGAGATCGCGGCGAACTTCTCCTATGAAGCGATTCGCGTGACCGACCGCGTAATGGGCTGGCTCTGGAGCCGACTCTATCAGGGCATCAATGTTAACGGCGGCGAAAAAGTCCGTCAGCTGGCGCAGGATGGCCATGAAATCGTCTATGTGCCGTGCCATCGCAGCCACATGGATTACCTGCTGCTCTCTTACGTGCTTTATCATCAGGGACTGGTGCCGCCGCACATTGCTGCCGGTATCAACCTCAACTTCTGGCCAGCCGGTCCGATTTTCCGTCGTCTGGGCGCGTTCTTTATCCGTCGGACCTTCAAAGGCAACAAACTGTATGCCACGGTGTTCCGTGAGTATCTCGGCGAGCTGTTCACCCGCGGTTACTCGGTTGAATACTTTGTCGAAGGGGGACGGTCACGTACCGGTCGCCTGCTCGATCCGAAAACCGGCACCTTAGCCATGACCCTGCAGGCGATGCTGCGCGGCGGTAATCGCCCAATCACCCTGGTGCCGATTTATATCGGCTACGAACATGTGATGGAAGTGGGTACTTACGCCAAAGAGTTACGCGGCGCGGCGAAAGAGAAAGAGGGCTTCATGCAGATGGTGCATGGCTTACGTAAGCTGCGCAACCTCGGTCAGGGCTACGTTAACTTTGGCGAACCGCTGCCGCTGGTTAACTATCTCAACAAGCGAGTGCCGGAATGGCGTGAGTCGATCGATCCTATCGAACCGCAGCGTCCAAGCTGGTTAACCCCAACCGTGAATGACATCGCGGCGAGCTTAATGGTTTGTATCAATGAAGCGGGCGCGGCCAACGCCATGAACCTGTGCGTTACCGCGCTGCTTGCTTCACGTCAGCGCTCACTAACCCGCGAACAGCTGATTGAGCAGCTTGAGTGCTATACCCAGCTGCTGCGTAACGTGCCTTATTCAGCCAACGCCACGGTGCCCGATCTCTCCGCAGAGGCGCTGCTGGATCATGCGATGGGCATGAACAAGTTTGAGAGCGAGAAAGACAGCATTGGCGACATCATCATCCTGCCGCGTGAGCAGGCGGTGCTGATGACCTACTATCGCAACAACATTCACCACATGCTGGTAATGCCGTCGCTGATTTCCGCCATTGTGCAGCAGCATCAGACCATGAGTGAAGCCGAGCTGTTGCGCCAGGTGAGTCTGATCTACCCGATGCTGAAGAGCGAACTGTTCCTGCGCTGGCAGACCGATGAGCTGCCGCAACTGCTGACCGAACTCTGTCAGGAGCTGGCGCGTCAGGGATTGATTACGCTTGAGGCTGGCCAGCTGCGCTTTACTGCAGCGCGCTACCGTACGCTGCAATTGCTGGCGGCCGGGGTGCGTGAAACGCTCCAGCGCTATGCCATTACCTTCTCTATTCTCAGCGCCAAACCGGCCATTAACCGCGGGACACTGGAGAAAGAGAGCCGCACACTGGCGCAACGTCTGTCAGTGCTGCACGGTATCAACGCGCCGGAGTTCTTCGATAAAGCGGTCTTCACCTCACTGGTGCTGACGCTGCGCGATGAAGGTTATATCAGCGACAGCGGTGATGCAGATGTCGCGCAGACCCTGGCGACCTGGCACATTCTGGCCGACCTAGTAACCAGCGATGTACGCATGACCATTGAAAGCGCCGTGGCCCACGACTAAATGCCCTGCGCAGTAAAAAGGCGACCCCGGGAGGTCGCCTTTTTTGTGCCTGAACGATTCTGCAGCTGAACCCTTTCCTGCCTGACTATCTTTGCCTGAACCTTCTCCTGCCTGACGAATTGCCTGAAGTGTACGCTGAGTTCCGTCGCGCTGAATCGCGTCGGATAGCGGTCTCAGCGCGCCGCAAACCCGTCTGGCCTGTCGATCAAAAAAGTTGGCTAAATGGCGCGGTATTCATCAGCACACCGAGGAACAGCACCAGCCCGACATAGTTGTTGTTGAGAAAGGCTTTAAAGCAGGCCGGACGTTCACGCCGGGCGATCAGCGTTTGCTGGTAAATAAACAGGCCAGCCGCCAGCAGCAGCGTCCCGTAAAACGCCACGTTGAGCTGCAGCAACATGCCAACCCACGCCATCAGCAGCAGCGTTGCCAGTTGCAGCAGGCCGATAATCAGCTTGTCGAAACGGCCAAACAGAATCGCGGTCGACTTAACGCCTATCTTCAGGTCATCGTCACGATCCACCATCGCATATTGGGTATCATAGGCCACCGTCCAGCAGATGTTGGCGAAGAATACCAGCCAGCAGACCAGAGGTAAGGACTCACTAACTGCCGCCCAGGCCATTGGGATCGCCCAGCCAAAAGCGGCCCCCAGCACCACCTGCGGCAGATGGGTATAGCGCTTCATAAACGGATACACCCAGGCGAGCGCCAGACCTACCACCGAAAGCAGTATCGTCATCAGATTCATGGTCAGCACCAGCGCAAACGCCACCAGCGCCAGCCCGGCGAACAGCAGTTTGGCTTCTCTGGCACTGACCGCGCCGCTGGCTAATGGCCGATGCTTTGTCCGCTCAACATGCCCATCTACCTTACGGTCAGCAAAGTCGTTAATGACGCAGCCGGCTGCGCGCATCACGAAAACGCCGGCAACAAACACCAGCAGCACCGGAAGCGGCGGGATAGCCATATCAGCCAGCCATAAGGCCCACAGGGTGGGCCACATCAGCAACAGGGTGCCGATCGGTTTATCAATGCGCATCAGGCGGCTGTAGGACTGCCATTCATTGATGTGTAAGCTTTTTTCCACCACAGAATTCCTCAGGCCAGATCGCGATAAAGCGGCGAAGCCGGTAAAAACAGTTCCGTCAGCAGCAGCGGTTTGCCGGACAGCCGCAGACGCGAGCGGCGTCCCCACAGCGCATCAACCTTGCCCGGCTCGATAAAATCACGAGTCAGGGTTGAAGAGGAGAACAGATAACGCCCCAGCGGACGCGTACCCAGCTGTTGCAACATCGCCTCCGGGCCATTCAGGGTGCTTTCCGGCACCAGCGTGCGGCCCGCCAGCCAGGGTTCACCGTCGCCGAACAGCAGCACCTCCCGCAGCCAGAAGCGTTTGTCTTCCGGTAAAAAAGCTTTTTCCTCCCCCAACTCGCTGGCATCAATAAAGCCTTCACGTATCGGCTCTACCGTCACCTGCTGGCAATGCTGCTCAAAACGGCGCGTCATAGAGTCTTCTTCCATCAGCCAGTCGAGCAGCGACGGCGCAAGCGTAGCCTGCGTCGGTGAAAGCCAGTTAAGCGCACGTAATAAGCTGAGCGCGTCTTGCGACATAGCACCACTCCCAAAAATTTTCAGGGCGTCAGTTTAGCGCAGAGTCGCGTCATGAACACCTGCCGTCGTTACAGACGGCAGAGGGTTTATTCGCGTTTGAGTCGGTTGCTGTTCGCCAGTCACAGCGTCACCACCAGAATCAGGATCGCGGCGGAGTAGCAGAGGGTATCGAAAGGATTTTTATGATCGACAATAATCAGGCGAATAATCGCGGTGATGCCGATATAAACAAAATAGCGCAGCGGGAAGTTGTAGCCACACTGAAAATACTTCACAATCAAAGCCATGAACTCAAAATAGAGGAAATAAATGACAATTCCCTCTATCAGCATATAGGACGACGCCTGTTCACCGGTGCTGAACAGCACGTTAGCCAGGTGAATGGTTTCTTTGCCGAGAAAGACGATAAGGATAATCACCAAGCTAAGCAGCCCCAGATTCAGCACCCATTGCAATACGGTCGCAAGGTGGCGGGCCAGGGGATTCTTGTCACTCATGTAGCGCCTCAGAAGAGAGTTTATAGCGGACGCTATCATGCGTGAGTGTGACCTGAATCACAATATGGCCCTCAGGCTTCGACATCAACACACAGCGCATCGTAGCGCCAGTATTCACAGTCGCAGTCAATCACCTGTTTTTGCCGATCGCGGTTAATCCGGGTAATCAGCAAGCCCGGACTGCCAGGCGCGACGTTCAGCGCGGGCGCGGCGATCTCGGGCAAAGGGCCAGGCAGAATGGTAAAGCGCACCCCGCCGTAGCGAATACCGTAGAGCTGGTCATAGAGATCGGTCAGTGAACGGGTCAGATCTTCATCCAGCAGGCCGGGGAAAAAACGCGGATTGAGGTAATGTTCAACGTACAGCACCGCCCGTCCGTCAATGCGCCGCAGACGGCGAATGCGGTAAACCGTTGATCCCGATACCAGCAGCAGCGCTGTCGCTATCGCACCCTGCACCGCAACCTGTTCAGCCGCGATCACCTCGGTGGTCGCCTGACGCCCCTGCTCCGTCGCCATGGCATGAAAATGACTGTGATGCAGCGGGTTATAGATCAGTCGTGGTGGTGCGATAAACCAGCCACGGCGTAATTCACGGTAAATCATTCCCTGCGCCTCCAGCTTGCCTAACGCTTCACGCAGGGTAATGCGGGTGGTGCCAAATGCCTCGCTCAGGGCCCGTTCCGCAGGCAGTCGCCCGCCGCTGAACTCACCGGCCTGTATACGGCTCATCAAGGCGCTGGCAATCACGTCCGCCGTTTTGAGTGCTATCGACTCCACAACAGTAGCCTGATTTTGGTGCGATTCCGCACTGTAACCGTTCAGATAAGCGCCCCAGATCCTGCTTGCCGCGGTGGGTCGCTGCGCGCTTGCCATCCGCTATCCGCCACGCGCCATCGCTTTGTCATAAATCGTTCATATACAGGGGCTACATTGCATGGGCTCGGTTCTTGCTGCACTAGACCAGCAAGGCCCATCAACTTACACCCGGAGCAACTGAGATGAAAGCGTTTATCGCCTCTGTAGTAGCCAGTGCTGTAGTGCTCACCCTGCCCGTTGCGCAGGCTGCCGATAATGACCTTGCCGCGCTGAAAAAAGCCGCGCGTAGTGAAGGTCAGGTTAACAGCGTCGGCATGCTGGACAGCTGGGCCAACTGGAAAGATACCTGGAACGACATCAGCAGCAAATACGGCTTGAAACACAGTGACACCGATATGTCGTCCGCCCAGGAGCTGGCAAAGTTTGACGCTGAGAAAGAGAACGCCAGCGCCGATATCGGTGATGTGGGCGCGGCATTCGGCCCGGTGGCGGTGGCGAAAGGCGTTGCTCAGCCTTATAAACCGAGCCACTGGGATCAAATCCCCGACTGGGCCAAAGACAAAGAAGGTAATTGGGCGCTGGCCTATACCGGCACCATCGCCTTCCTGATCGACAAGCAGCAGGTTAAAGATATTCCGCACAGCTGGGCCGATCTCAAAAAAGGTAAGTATGTGGTTACTATCGGCGACGTCGGCGTGGCTGCTCAGGCGGCCAATGGCGTACTGGCTGCAAACTACGCTTTAGGCGGCGATGAGAAGAACCTGAAACCGGCGCTGGCCTTCTTTGCCGACCTGGCTAAACAGGGCCGGCTGGGAGTCACCGATCCGGTGATTGCCAACATTGAAAAAGGCGAAGTACAAATGGCGGTGGTGTGGGACTTTAATGGCCTTAACTATCGTGACCAGATCGATAAAAATCGTTACGAAGTAGTGATCCCGTCTGACGGCTCCGTGACCTCCGGCTACACCACCATCATTAACAAATATGCGAAGCATCCGAATGCCGCCAAACTGGCGCGCGAATATATCTTCTCAGACCAGGGTCAGATCAATCTGGCGAAAGGTTACGCCCGACCGATCCGTGCCGAGCATCTGACCCTGCCTGCCGATGTTCAGGCTCGCCTGCTGCCGCAGTCTGAATACAAAAATGCCCGTCCAATCCACGATCAGGCCGCCTGGGATAAGTCCTCGAAAATGCTGCCGCGCCTGTGGCAGGAAAATGTCGTCATCAATATGCAGCAGTAAATCGCGGCAAGGAGAACGGAATGAAGACTATCCTGGTGGTGCTGGACAGGTTGAGCAATCAGGTCGCGCAACATACAATGGGCTATCTGCACGCCGAATGTGCGCAGGGCAACGGTCACTATTACCGTCTGACCTGTGAACTGCCCTCGCTGTCGCGCCCGCTCTATGGGTGCATTCTGACCGGCGTCACACCGGTCAGAAGCGGGATTATTAATAACGGCGTCAACCGCTTAAGCCGCGAGCGCAGCGTATTTCACTATGCGCGCGCTGCCGGGCTGACCACGGCCGCTGCCTACCACTGGGTCAGTGAACTGTATAACCGCACGCCGTTCGTGGCGGCGCGCGATCGTCATACTGACGCGCCGGAGCTGCCGATTCAGTACGGACATTTCTACTCTAATGATAGCTATCCCGATTCGCACCTGTTTGAAGATGCCGAAAGCCTGCGGCTGCGCCATGATCCGCACTTCCGGCTGATTCATCCGATGAACATTGACGATGCCGGCCATAAATCCAGCCTCTCGTCACCGCAATACCGCAATCGGGCGCGGATAGCGGACGGCCTGCTGTCGCTCTGGATGCCGCGCTGGCTGGCCGAAGGCTATCAGGTGATAGTGACCGCCGATCACGGCATGAATGACCATCGCTCACACGGTGGCATCCTGCCGGAAGAGACTCGGGTGCCACGGTTCGTTTTCGGTGCGGCTTTCTCGCTGCAACCCGACCTCCTGCCGCAGCAGACCGACCTGTGCGGCACACTGTGCGAGCTACTCGGGGTGCCACACGATAAGCCGCTCTGTCGCGGGCCGCTGGCGGAGCTACGGGGATGAGGGGAAAAGTGTTAGCGCTGTTACTGCTGCTGCCGTTTGCCCTGTTCTGGATTGCCTTTCAGCTCGCCCCGCTGCTGTGGATCGCCATTAATAGCTTCTGGAGCGAGATGAATACGCGCTGGGGCTGGGACAACTATGTCGACATTCTGAGTTCGCCGTTTTATCAGCAGGCGTTTCGTTTTTCGCTTGATATAGCCTTCCTAGTCAAGCGTGTATGGCTTACTGATTGCGCTGCTGACCGGCTATTCGCTGCATCAGCTTGGCGGCGGTCGCCTGCAGCGCTTCCTGATTTCGTTCACCAACATGACCAGCAACTTTGCCGGCGTGCCGCTGGCGTTCGCCTTTGTGATCCTGCTGGGGCTGAACGGGTGCCTGACCCTGCTGCTGCGCCACTATGGCGTGATTGAGGCGTTCAGGCTGTTTTCGCGTAACGGCATGGTGCTGGTCTACACCTGGTTTCAGATCCCGCTGGGCGTGCTGCTGCTCTATCCCACTTTTGATGGGCTGAAGCGCGAGTGGCAGGAATCCGCCGCCCTGCTGGGTGCCAGCCGCTGGCGCTACTGGTGGCACATCGGCCTGCCGATTCTGTTTTCGGCGCTGCTGGGGACCTTTGTTATTCTGCTGGCCAATGCGCTCGGGACCTATGCCACCATTTATGCCCTGACCACCGGCAACTTTAACGTGTTGCCGGTCCGTATCGCCGCGCTGGTGTCCGGTGATATCTCGCTCGATCCCAACACCGGCAGCGCACTGGCGCTGCCGCTGGTGGCGACTCTGCTGTACACGCTGTCATCTGACTGGAGTAATACCATTCTGCCGCAGGGCTACAGCCTGAAATGGTTTATCCAGCTCTGGAGCGATGGGCGTTTTCTGACCGCGCTGGGCCATTCTTTGCTGATTTGCTTCGGTGCCCTGCTGTTCTCGCTCATGCTGGTGCTGCCTGCGATGTTTGTAATCGCTTACCACTATCCGCGACTGGATGCAGTGATGAACATCCTGATCCTGATGCCCTTCGCCGTGCCACCGGTAGTGTCCTCGGTCGGATTGCTGCAGCTCTACTCCTCGTCACCGCTGATGCTGACCGGTACACCGTGGATCCTGATCGGCTGCTACTTCACCATCGCGCTGCCGTTTATTTACCGCGCGCTGGCCAACAATATGCAGGCGATAAACCTGAAAGAGCTGATCGATGCTGCCCAGTTACTCGGTGCCAGTACCTGGCAAGCTGCGCTGTGGGTAGTGCTGCCTAACCTGCGTAAAGGGATGCTGATTGCCGTCCTGCTCTCATTCTCTTTTCTGATCGGTGAGTTTGTATTCGCTAACCTGCTGGTCGGCAACCGCTATAGAACGCTGCAGGTTTACCTCTACAACATGCGTAACGGCAGTGGTCACTTCACCAGCGCGCTAGTGATCTCTTACTTTTTTGTGGTGCTGCTGGTCACCTGGCTGGCCAATGCCTTGAATCCAGAACGAGGCTGAGTATGAGCTACCTTGAGGTCAGACAACTGAATAAGCGCTATGGACCGACGACGATATTCGAGCAGATCAATTTCAGCGCCGTCGAAGGAGAGTTTGTGACGCTGCTCGGCCCGAGCGGCTGCGGCAAATCGACGCTGCTGCGCTGTCTGGCCGGTTTAACCGAGGTCGACAGCGGCGAGATCGTGATACAGGGCAAGGATATCGTGCCGCTGGCCCCGCAGAAGCGCGCCATCGGGATGGTATTTCAGAATTACGCGCTGTTTCCCAATATGACGGTGGAGAAAAACGTCGCGTTTGGCCTGAAGATGCAGAAGCTGCCGGAGGCGCAAATCCGTCAGCAGGTGCAGGAGGTTCTGGAGCTGGTTGAACTCACCGACTATGCGCGCCGCTATCCGCATCAACTGTCGGGGGGGCAATGTCAGCGGATGGCGCTGGCCCGATCGCTGGTCACCCGCCCGCGCCTGTTGCTGCTGGATGAACCGCTGTCGGCGCTGGATGCGCGCATCCGTCGTCATCTGCGCGACCAGATCCGTCGCGTCCAGCGCGAGCTGAATCTCACTACCCTGTTCGTTACCCACGATCAGGAGGAGGCGCTGACGCTGTCGGATCGCATTGTGCTGATGAACCGCGGGAAAATTATGCAGAATGGCGACGCCGAAGCGCTCTATACCCAGCCGGTCGATCTGTTTGCCGCCGGCTTTATTGGCAACTACAACCTGGTGAGCGCCGAACAGGCAACGCAGTTAACCAGCCAGCCTTTCCACAGCCAGGTGGCCATCCGCCCCGAGTCGATGCAGTTCACCGCTCCAGGCCTCGGCATTCCGGCCGAAATCTTCAGTCACAGCTTGCTGGGCAATGTGATTCGCTACCGCATCCGGGCGCAGGGAGTGGAACTTTCTGTCGATGTTCTGAACCGATCCGCCGCGGAATTACACCCCGCCGGACAGCAGATTGGTCTACAGTTAGAGATGTCGACTTTGCGCTAGGTGGCTTAAAAAACAGGAAAAATTCACGCAAAGCCCGGCAATCCCCTTCACAGATTGCTCTCTCCGTCAGGCTGGCAGTCTGTGCTGTTTAAAGCCTGATGGTCGAGGAGCATCGCGACGTGTTAACCCTGCTTAATTGACTCTCTGCTGTCGCCCTGCTGGTGTGGGGAACCCATAATTGTGCGAACCGGCATTATGCCGGTGTATGGTGCCGATCTGCGCCGGGTACTGAGCCGCAGCGTGGAGAAAAAGCCGATGGCGTTTCTGGCCGGCATTGGCGTGACTACGCTGGTGCAGAGCAGTAATGCCACCACGCTGCTGGTGACCTCTTTCGTGGCGCAGAACCTCGTCAGCCTGACGCCGGCGCTGGTGGTGATTCTGGGTGCTGATGTCGGGAACGCCATCATGGCGCGTATCCTGACCTTTGACTTCTCCTGGCTGTCACCGCTGTTCATCTTCTTTGGCGTGGTGTTTTTTCTCAGCCGTAAGCAGACCCGGGCCGGTCAGCTCGGCCGGGCCAGTATCGGGCTTGGCCTGATCCTGCTGGCGCTGCAGCTGATTGTCGAAGCCGCCCGTCCGATAACCTAGGCCGCCGGGGTACAGGTGCTGTTCTCCAGCCTGACCGGCGATATCATGCTGGATGCGCTGATTGGTGCCGTCTTTGCCATCATCAGTTACTCCAGCCTGGCGGCCGTGCTGATTACCGCGACGCTGACCGCCACTGGCGTCATCTCATTGAAGGTGGCGCTCTGCCTGGTGATTGGTGCCAACCTCGGTAGCGGTTTACTGGCGATGATCAATGCCAGCACGGCCAATGCGGCGGGCAAGCGCGTCGCCCTTGGCAGCCTGCTGTTTAAGCTGATTGGCTGCGTGGTGATCCTGCCGTTTGTTAATCTGGTGGCGGACTGGCTGGATAATCTGCCGGTTAACGACGAAGAGCTGGTGATCTTTTTCCATGTGTTTTACAACCTGATCCGCTGCGTGGCGATGGTGCCGTTTGCCGATCTGATGGCGCGTCTGTGCCGTCGGCTGATATCTGATGATGTAGAAAACGATCTGCACCTGAAGCCTAAACATCTGGACCGCAGCGCGCTGGACACCCCGGCGCTGGCGCTGGTCAACGCCGCCCGTGAGGCACTACGTATGGGCGATGTGCTGGAACAGATGCTGGAAGCGTTCAACAAAGTAGTGCATGGCGAACCGCGCGAAGAGCGCACAGTGCGACGGCTAGATGATGATGTTGACGTGCTTTACACCGCCATCAAGCTCTATCTGGCGCGGATGCCGAAAGAGGATCTGCCAGCGGAAGATTCGCGCCGTTGGGGCGAAATCATTGAGATGTCGCTTAACCTAGAGCAGGCCGGTGACATCATTGAGCGAATGAGCGGCGACGTTGCGGATAAGTCGCGGGCCGCGCTTTCTCTGCCGAAGGATTGAAGGAGCTGGAGGCGCTGCAGGAACTGTTGATCGCTAATCTGCGCATGAGCCTGTCGGTGTTTCTGTCGCACGATGTCACCAGCGCCAAACGCCTGCGCCGCGCCAAGCATCGCTTTCGCCTGATGATTCGTCGCTATTCTCACGCGCACGTCGATCGCCTGCATCAGCAGAACGTACAGAGCATAGAGACCAGTTCACTGCATCTGGGTTTGCTGGGCGATATGAAGCGTCTGAACTCGCTGTTTTGCAGCGTCGCCTATACCGTGCTGGAACAGCCGGACGATGAGCGTGATTACGAGTAACGGCGGGCCGGTAGCGCCGGGCGAAGCATTGCCCGACGCAAGTGGATTGCGGTGGTGTTACTCGCCGTGCCGCGTTGATGTCTTGTTGACCGGCTTGCCGGACCAGTAACCGGTCAGCAACGAGCTGGAAAGGTTGTGCCAGACCGAGAACAGCGCGCCAGGCAATGCCGCCAGGGTGAGAAGTAGAGCTTGCCCAGCGTTGCCGCCAGACCGGGGTTCTGCATCCCGACTTCCAGCGCCAGCGTACGGCAGGTTGACTCATCGAAGCCAAACAGCTTACCGCCCAGCAGGCCAATCGCGTTATGCAGGATCACCGCCGCGATCACCATTAATCCCACCGATCCGATAAAGCCTTGGCTGCCTGCCACCACCGCGCTGATGATCAACAGAATGCAAACCATGGAAAACGCCGGCAGCCAAGGTTCAACCCGACGCACCACGCTATTCATGCTGTGATGAATGATCAGGCCGAGACCGATCGGGATCACCACGATCTTCACGATGCTCAGCAACATGCCGACGACATCCACCTGAATATGAGTATCAACATAGAAACGCGTCAACAGCGGCGTGGCGAACACCCTCACCAGCGCCGAAACCGACGAGATGGTTACCGACAGGGCAACGTCGCCCTTCGCCAGATAGATCATCACGTTACTGGCCGTGCCACTGGCGACACTGCCGACCAAGATCATCCCGGCGGCTAAATCGGGTGGCATATGAAACAAGTTTGGCTAACCCCCACGCCGCTAACGGCATCACCAGATAGTGCAGAAAGGTGCCGGCAATCACCGGCGCAGGCCGGGTCAGTACCCGTTTAAAATCGCCGATATTTAAGGTCACGCCCATACCAAACATGATCAGCATCAGCATCAGCATCAGCAGGTAACTAACCCACGGACCGATGCCGAGGAAAGTAGCGGGAGAATAATAGGCGGCGACAGATAACAGCACGGCCCACAGCGGGAACAGGCGAGTGACGGTGGCGAGCATGGCCAGACATTCCTTATAAGAATGTGATGGTTTATGCAGGTTTGCCATAGAGATACGCCTGGCAGGAACGCCTGCGCAAGCGAAGGCGGGATCATAACATTTCGTTATCACGGCGTAAGGCGCAGATAGGACCAGAGGGGAAAATGCGGATCGACTGCTGCCGATCCGCCGATCATTGACGAAATTACGCTGCTTTTGCGGCTAAACCGCGGTAGATCGCACCACCAATTACCGCACCGATGACTGGCATCAGCCAGAACATCCACAGCTGAGACAGCGCCCAGTCTCCCTGGAACAGCGCAACGGCGGTGCTGCGCGCCGGATTGACCGAGGTGTTGGTGACCGGAATGCTGATCAGATGGATCAGGGCCAGCGCCAGACCGATAGCGATCAGCGCGGCACCTTTGGCAGCGCGTTCGCGGGTAACGCCCATAATGACGATCAGGAAGATCGCTGTCAGCACGCCTTCAGTAATCATGCCTGACAGCAGGTTAAAGCCGCCCGGTGAGTGCTCACCGTAACCGTTCGCCGCAAATCCGCTGGCGATCAGATACAGTACTGCACCTGCCGCAATACCGCCTGCCAGCTGCGCGATGATGTAAGGGATCACTTGTGAGGCAGGAAAACGTCCGCCCGCCAGCAGGCCCAGCGTCACCGCCGGATTAAAATGACCGCCGGAGATATGCCCGACCGCATAGGCCATAATCAGCACACTCAGCCCGAATGCCAGTGCCACGCCCATGAAGCCAATGCCTAGGCCAGGGAACGCCGCCGACAGCACCGCACTACCGCAACCGCCCAGTACCGGCACGAAGGTGCCCTGCGCCTCTGCCACTATCCTTTTCATATTATTTCCTAAAATGGGTGTATTGATTTAGCGGCGGGATTATAAAACTGCGCAGCGGCAGCGCAACGAAAGTGACTGAAATCCCTGGAGAAAATGGGTTCCATTTGGCAATGAGAGAATCTAAAGTCTTGTAGAATAAGGCTTAAATCCGAACGATGGGCAGAGCGGGATGGGGATGATTTTCAGGCCGCGCGCACGCGGCCCGATCGACGCGCTGGGGTCTATTCGAACAGGTTGTGATGCAGCGTACGGACCACGCTTTCCGCGTCCGTGCCGGGGACCAGGAAGCAGAGATTATAGCTGCTGGCACCGTAGCAAATCATCCGCAGGTTAAACGGCTCAAGCACGCCAAACACCTCTTTGCCGACGCCACAGGCTTTTGACAACTGGTTGCCAATAATCGCCACCAACGCCAGATCTTCTTCTACTTCGACCCGGCACAGCGACGACAACTCGGTCAGCAGCGCCTGAGTCAGCAGGCTGTCGCCGGTTGAGGTGGAGCCGGTGGTGTCGAGCGTCAGCGCCACGCTTACTTCAGAGGTGGTAATCAGGTCCACGGAAATATTGTGGCGGGCCAGAATATTAAACAATTCGGCTAGGAAGCCAGGCGTGTGCAGCATGTTAAGGCTGTGCAGCGTTAGCAGCGTCTGCTTGCGGCGTAATGCCAGCGCGCGGAACAGCGGGGGATTACGGGTCTCATTACAGACGCGCGTTCCGCCCGCCGCCGGATCTTTGCTTGAGCCGACAAACACCGGAATATCACAGCGCATCGCCGGCAGCAGCGTGGCCGGGTGCAGCACTTTTGCACCAAAGGTCGCCATTTCAGCGGCTTCTTCAAAGGTAATTTCGTCGATGCGCTTGGCGGTCGGTACCACGCGCGGATCGGTGGTGTAGATGCCCGGCACGTCAGTCCAGATATCGACCCGCGCCGCTTTCAGCGCTTCACCCAGCAGTGCCGCCGTGTAATCACTGCCGCCACGGCCTAAGGTGGTGGTGCGGCCTTTGCTTTCGCTGCCGATAAAGCCCTGGGTAATCACCAGCGCCTGCTCAAAGCGCGGCTGCAGCTGGGCAATCGCTTGCTCCGCCAGCAGCTTCACGTCCGGCTCAGCCCGGCCAAAACGATCATCGGTGCGCATCACTTTACGCACGTCAAACCACTCGGCATTGACCTGGCGTTCACGCAGAATTTCAACAAACAGCAGCGACGACATCAGTTCGCCGTGGCTGACCAGCTCATCGGTCAGCGCATGCGACGTCGCCAGCGAGGCGGCTTCAGACAGCATGGCAATGTTGTCGATCATCCGATCGATTTCGTTGCGGATCACGTCCGGACGCTGTAAGCGATCGATGATGGCATATTGGATACGGCGGATATCATCCAGCAGGATGGCGCGCTCGGTGAGCGGCTGGCCTTCAGCCAGTGCCACCAGCAGATTGGTAATGCCCGCCGAAGCGGATAGCACCACCAGACGCGTACTGGCATCATTCAGCACCACGTCGGCGCTGCGGTTCATCGCATCAAAATCGGCTACGCTGGTGCCGCCGAATTTTGCCACAATCAGAGTTTGAGACATGTATGACCTCGTGTCAGGTTATCTTGTTCTCGCCGGCGATAATGCGGTCGGAAACATTTTTTCAGCCAGGCACAAGGAAAGAGCAGAAACGGGCAGACCAGATCGGGTAGACGAGTCACCCAGAAGCGCCCCACCTTGCGAAACGTCCGACTGTGGACGTTTCTGGTGACAACCCAGAGGATTCAGCCCCTGTAGCCGACAGGCAACACACCGCGTGTTAACCCACCTCGGCGTCGCTCCCCATCATGTGTCTTCACCGGATACGGTTCCTCCAACACACTGCCTGGGCGACGCGCCTCTTCTGGCTTGCGCACGGGTGCGCAAGTAGCCGCCATACATCTATCGGTTTCTGGCGCTGCTGTCAATCTCAGAGGCTGGCAGATTTTTGTTTTGCGGCGCACCGTAAAACAAATTTACCCGCCTCACAGCGACTAGAGTGCTAAATGGCTTCAGCCAGTGCAACAATCCCTGATGCGGCACAAGGATTTATCGCTGCTTTCACGCCACACTTGCGCCGCGCGATCTGTTCGCCGCCTGCAGGCTATCCGCACCAGCCAATGCTGGCGATCCGGCGCAGGCCGGCCGGTGACTGGGCCCGGCTTAGCCGGCGCCGGGTGACAAAATTTTTCCTTTCAGTAGCAACTGTGGTCATACTGAAACGCTAACCGGGTACGATGTGCCCCCGATGGAATGACGGTTCTTAATATCAACAAGAGTGTTGCCATGAAAAATATCAATCCGACACAAACCGCAGCCTGGAAAGCGCTGCAACAGCATTTTGAGCAGATGAAATCGGTAGAAATTGCCGACCTGTTTGCCCAGGATGCCGATCGTTTTGCCAAATTCTCTGCCACCTTTGATGATAAGATGCTGGTGGATTTCTCCAAAAACCGCATCACCCAGGAAACCCTCGACAAATTACAGGCGCTGGCGAAAGAGACCGATTTAAGCGGCGCGATTAAGTCTATGTTCTCTGGTGAGAAAATTAACCGCACCGAAGACCGTGCGGTGCTGCACGTTGCGCTGCGTAACCGCAGCAACACGCCGATTCTGGTCGATGGCAAAGATGTGATGCTAGAGGTCAATGCGGTGCTGCATAAGATGAAGGGCTTTTCAGAGCGCATCATCAGCGGCGAATGGAAAGGCTATACCGGTAAAGCGATCACCGACGTGGTCAACATCGGTATCGGCGGGTCTGACCTCGGTCCTTTCATGGTGACGGAAGCGCTGCGTCCTTACAAAAACCGCTTGAACATGCACTTTGTCTCCAACGTTGACGGCACCCATATCGCCGAAACGCTGAAAGATCTCAGCCCGGAAACCACCCTGTTCCTGGTGGCGTCAAAAACCTTCACCACCCAGGAAACCATGACCAATGCGCACAGCGCCCGAGACTGGTTCCTGAAAACGGCCGGTGACCAGCAGCACGTAGCGAAACACTTTGCGGCGCTCTCGACCAACGCTAAAGCGGTCGGCGAATTTGGTATCGATACCAACAACATGTTCGAATTCTGGGACTGGGTTGGCGGTCGCTACTCACTGTGGTCAGCGATTGGCCTGTCGATCATTCTCTCTATCGGTTTCGATAACTTCGAGCAGTTGCTGAGCGGCGCGCATGCGATGGACCAGCACTTCGCCTCTACCCCAGCCGAACAGAACCTGCCGGTCCTGCTGGCGCTGATTGGCATCTGGTATAACAATTTCTTCGGCGCGGAAACCGAAGCGATTCTGCCGTATGACCAGTACATGCACCGCTTTGCCGCCTATTTCCAGCAGGGAAATATGGAATCAAACGGTAAGTATGTCGATCGTGACGGCAATCCGGTGGATTACCAGACCGGCCCGATCATCTGGGGCGAACCGGGCACCAACGGCCAGCACGCGTTTTATCAGCTGATCCATCAGGGAACCAAGCTGGTGCCGTGTGACTTTATCGCACCGGCGATCACCCACAATGCGCTGGCGGATCACCATCCAAAACTGCTGTCTAACTTCTTCGCACAGACCGAAGCGCTGGCGTTTGGCAAGTCACGCGAAGTGGTCGAGAAAGAGTTTACCGATGCCGGTAAATCGGCCGAATCGGTCGCCCACATCGTGCCGTTCAAGGTGTTTGAAGGTAACCGTCCGACTAACTCCATCCTGCTGCGTGAAATTACGCCGTACAGCCTCGGCGCGCTGATTGCCCTGTATGAGCACAAGATCTTCACCCAGGGCGCGATTCTGAATATCTTCACCTTCGATCAGTGGGGCGTGGAATTAGGTAAGCAGCTGGCAAACCGTATTCTGCCAGAACTGGAAAATGACGAAAAAATTACCAGTCATGACAGTTCAACCAATGCCTTAATTAATCGCTATAAATCCTGGCGTCAATAGGCGATAAAATATCCGGGCGGCATGAATGCCGCCCTTTTTTTGCCCGGTTTTAACCCGGATCGGACAATTTATTCACTGTGCGCCTGCCGCTCCGGTTGGATAATTCTTAAAAGCACCGAAGATAATTCTGAACATGCCGTTATTAACTACACCTTAATCCAGTTAAAAATGGACCTGAAAACGGTGCCTGATAGCAGTTACTCTTTGATTCAAAATGGGATTAAAATAACGCAATCCTGGGTAAATTCTGATTATTCTTATTCCGTGCCAAATATAACTAAAAAAGAACAATACGCTTTGCATCTGTTTCACGACCAGTGAAATATGCGGCATTAATCGGAAATATTCCGATATAAAAAGGTGTTAAATCCAAACTGACTTAATATCCCTCCGTTTTACCCCGCCCGATCGCCTGCTTTTTCCGGTGCTGAACTCTGGTATTTTGTTGCCCTATACTACTGAACGCGCCCGCAATGGGACTGTCCGTCGCCTTTGCTGCGTAGTTATCTGCGCGGTGAATGTTGCGGATCAGACATCCTTCATTCACTCAATGCAGCAAACGTTGTTATGAAAAAAACCATGGTTGCCGGTGCAGACCTGATTTTCGTTGCTGTCTCTTCCAGTGCTTTTGCAGCCCCGGAAGACGCAGGTGCCGCAGCAGGCGCTCAGGCGGGAGCTATCTCCGCTGGCACGTCGACCGCTGTAGGTATCGGCGCACTTGGCGCGTTAGTCGGACTCGGCATTGCTGCTTTTGGCGGTGGTGACGGCGTAAATACCGGTACAACAACCACGACCACGACGAGCACCACTCGTTGATGGATACCCAGCAGGTGTTCGGGTGCCAGACAGCGGCGAACGGGCAACGGCGTTATCACTGACCACGGTGAATGATCTGCCGGGCAACGCAGTCTTGCTGTACCGGCACGCGAACCCTGCGGGTATAGGACCTTTAAACATAACCACACGCCTGTGTGGTTATGTTTACTTTGGCATGACTTATCAGGGACACACAGTGCGCCAACTTCCTCTGCTGCTGCAGGCCTGCACACAAGCGCAAAAAGGCCTTGAACAGACCCTCATGCTGGCCGTTAACGGTCCGGATGACGTCACCGTCACCGACCAGCAGGTCAACGCATTATCCTACGCCAGCCTCTATGCCCGCCTCAATGAAGGCCCGCGCATCTTCGTGGTGCTTGGCTACAACGAAGCCGGCCAGCTGAAATGGGTGACGCAGGATCAGGCGATGCTGGTGACACAGCATGGCCGGCTGGTTAAAACGCTGGGATTACCCGACAACCTGCTTAGCGTGAGTAATCTGCAGCAGGATCCGCTGGCGGACAGCCTGCACCTCAGCAACAGTGCCAGCTGGACCCGCATCGTGCAGTGGACCGAGCAGAGCAACATCCGAGGGGGGGACGGTTCGGTCCACCTTCCAGCGCGGCACCGATGAAGTGCTGACCGTGGCGGGCAATCGTATCGCCTGTCGCGTGTGGCATGAGCAGGTGAGCCTCGACAGCAGCAACCGCGAGTGGGAAAACACTTTCTGGATCGATAACAGCAGCGGCGATGTGGTGCAGGCCCATCGGATGCTGGCGGCTGACGCCTTCCCCGTAGACACCACCATTCTGAAGCCGGCGAAATCATGAAAAAAATCACTTTCCTGCTGGCCGGATTGAGCCTGCTCAGCACCCCAGGCGCACAGGGAGAACTGAGCCAGGTGCCCGATCTGGCACAACTGGTCAGCCCGCCCTCCAGCAATCGATCGACTGGCGCAGCAGCGTCATTGCCGAACGCGGCGCCAGCGCCGTGGCCCAGCAGCAGTATCAGCAGACGCTGGGCCAGTTACGCGCCTGGCGCGCCGACAGCAGTGGCGACCGTGCTGCCGCGATTGATGAGGTGATCCCCCAGCTGAGCGCGATTAAGGTCACCGGACGGCAGTTAACTTCGCTCGACCCGAACTGGGTGCGTCTGCATCCGGCCGATCATCCACGCCTTTCCGGCGCGGAACGAAATTTTGCAACAGTTATCGCCCCGTCGGGTGCCACGCAGCAGGTGCCGATTGCTTACTGGAACCACCGTCATGCTGAGGTGGAGCCGGGCAGCATTATCTGACTGGGCTTCTCATCGTGGAGCCTGCCAGGCGCCTATGACGACCTGAATAATCGCATCCTTTCCGTTCTGACTCACCGGATACCAGACTGATGAAAAAACGTTATCTCTTCAGCCTGTTGGCTGTTTCTGTGGCGACAGCCTGTCAGGCGCAGGCTGAAACCTAGCCCGCGCCGGTGGGTCCTTCACAATCCGATTTCGGTGGCGTTGGTCTGATGCAGGTGCCGACGGCGCGCATGGCCAGAGAGGGCGAGTTTAGCCTTAACGCGCGCGACAACGATCAGTACCGCTATTACTCCGCGTCGCTGCAGCTGTTCCCGTGGCTGGAAACTACCGTGCGCTATACCGATGTGCGTACCCGCCGGTACAGCGCCGTGTCAGACTTCAGTGTTAATCAGAGCTACAAAGATAAAGCCTTCGATCTGAAACTGCGCCTGTGGCAGGAAGGTTACTGGCTGCCGGAAGTGGCGCTGGGCACCCGCGATCTTGGCGGTACCGGCCTGTTCGACAGCGAATATCTGGTCGCCAGCAAAGCCTGGGGCCCGTTTGACTTTACGCTCGGCCTCGGCTGGGGCTATCTCGGCAACAGTGGCACGTTTAAAAACCCATTCTGCTCCTACAGTGACAGCTACTGTCAGCGTCCACGGGTCGGCGAAGCGGGCTCGATCAATGGCTCGCAGATGTTCCATGGCCCAACGGCCCTGTTTGGCGGCGTTGAGTATCAGACGCCGTGGCAGCCGCTGCGGCTGAAGATAGAGTATGAAGGCAACGATTATCAGGATGATTTCGCCGGCCGGCTGACGCAGAGCAGCAAGGTCAATGTCAGTGCCATCTATCGCGTGACCGACTGGGCAGATATCAACGCCAGCTACGAGCGCGGCAATACCTTTGTGTTTGGTGTCACCATCCGCACCAACTTTAACGATCTGCGTCAGGCGCACATCGACAGCGAGAAACCGGCGTATAACCCGCAGCCTCAGCCGAAGCTGCTGGAGCCAACGGTGGTCGGTAATCAGCTGACTGACCTGAAGTACAATGCCGGACTCGACGGTCCACGCATTCAGACCAAAGGCCACACGCTGTATGTGTCAGGCGAGCAGACCAAATATCGCGATACCCAGGAAGGGGGCGATCGCGCTAACCGCATCGTCATGAATCACCTGCCGGCGGACATTGATACCATCAGCGTCACCGAGTCCCGCTTCAATATGCCGCAGGTCACCACCGTGACGCCGGTCGCCAACCTGCACAATACCTTGGCCGGTTATCCGCTGGGCCATGAGCAGCCGCTGCAGCAGACGCGTGAAAATCCGGTTGATCCGGGCCAGACCGAACAGGGGATGTTGATTCGTAAAGATCGACTGAACTATAGCCTGTCACCGGTACTCAATCAGTTAGTGGGCGGCCCGGAAAGCTTCTACATGTATCAGGTTGGCGTGATGGGTAACGTCGATTTACTGGCTGACCGATCACCTGCTGGTGGGCGGTAGCCTGTTCGGCAACCTCGCCAATAACTATGACAAGTTCAACTACAACGGCGCGCCGGCGGACTCCAGCCTGCCCCGCGTGCGGACCCACATCCGCGATTACGTTGAGAACAGCGTTTACGTCAACGATCTGCAGGCTAACTATATGGGCCATCTCGGCAATGGCCTTTATGGTCAGCTGTATGGCGGTTATCTCGAGACTATGTATGGCGGCGTGGGCGGCGAGCTGCTCTATCGTCCGGTCGATGCTAACTGGGCGGTGGGTGTTGATGCCAACTATGTCCGGCAGCGTGACTGGGACAACATGATGCAGTTTACCCGTTACAAAGCCTCAACCGGCAACCTGACCGCCTACTGGCGTCCGTGGTTTATGCAGGATGTGCTGTTCAAAACCAGCGTCGGTCAGTATCTGGCGAAAGATAAGGGCGTGACGGTAGACGTGTCGAAGCGTTTTGACAGCGGCGTGATGGTGGGCGTCTATGCCACTAAGACTAACGTGTCGTCTGAAGAGTATGGCGAAGGTGACTTCACCAAAGGGTTCTACATCTCGATTCCGATGGATCTGTTCACCGTCACCCCAACCCGCGGTCGTGCGCAGGTCAACTGGGTGCCGCTGAAGCGTGACGGTGGTCAGATGCTGGGCCGTAAGTACCACTGTATAATTTGACCTCCGTTCGCGACGCGCGATTTAATTAAGCAGGACGCGGCCTCAGGGCCGCTTCATGCTGTTGATAGGCGGGCTCAGGGAGCATACGCCCTGCGTAAAGACGCAAATAATGCCATCCATGGCAGCTCAGCGCGGGCCATCCGTAGCCCGCGATGCTTTATGCTCCCATCGCGTTGACTTCGGCACACGTTTCAGGCGATCAGCTGAACGCTTCAGATTACTGGCAAATCCAAATCAGGGTGAATCTGCCCACAATGAATAAACTCAATGCGCAGGGAACACGGGCAGAGGAGGAAAGCGTCCCGCGCCATGGACGGCGCGGGCCGAGCGGGTCATGGATGACAGCTTTTGCGTCTTTTCCGATCTGACCGTGTTTCCTGCGCTGGCTCGTTATCACAGCCGACCGGGCCAGACTTTGTAACAACCTCAGGCGGCCATCAGGCCGCTTTTTTATTTAGTCCGCGTCGTAGCCGAGATTCGGTGCCAGCCAGCGTTCGACCTCGGTCACCGACATTCCTTTACGCGCTGCATAATCCTCCACCTGATCGCGCTGAATCTGCGCCACAGCGAAGTAGCGACTGTCAGGATGGCTGAAATACCAGCCGTAGACTGCCGCGCCTGGCCACATGGCAAAGGATTCGGTCAGCTGCATGCCGGTCTGCTTTTCCACCTCCAGCAGTGTCCAGATCGCCGCTTTCTCAGTGTGCTCGGGACAGGCCGGGTAGCCTGGCGCCGGCCGTATGCCCTGATAATTTTCGCGAATCAGCTCTTCATTACTGAGATTTTCGTTAGGCGCGAAGCCCCAGATCACTTTACGCACGCGTTCATGCAGATATTCCGCAAAGGCTTCTGCCAAGCGGTCAGCCAGCGCTTTCACCATGATCTTGTTTTAGTCGTCATGCTCACTATCGTACGCCTCCGCCAGCGCATCCTCTTCCAGCCCGCCAGTCACTGCGAAGGCACCGAGATAATCCGCTTTGCCGCTCGATTTAGGTGCCACAAAGTCCGTCAGACAGTAGTTGGCGAAGTCGGTTTTTTCGGTCTGCTGACGTAAGTGATGACTCACTACCAGTAGCTCACTGCGGCGCTCATCGCGATAGATCTCGATGTCATCGCCTACCCGGTTAGCCGGGAAAATTCCCACCACGCCGCGCGGTTTCAGCAGCGCCTGCGGGCTTAGCTGGTCCAGCATCGCATTCGCATCGGCGAACAGACGCTGTGCCTGTTCGCCGACCACCTCATCTTCCAGGATGCGCGGATACTTGCCAGCCAGCGACCAGGTCATAAAGAACGGCGTCCAGTCAATGTAGTTGCGCAGCGTTTCAATACTGGCCTCAACCTGACTGACCCCGAGACGATGCGGCACCGGCGGCGTATAACGCTGCCAGTCAATTGAGGTGGCGTTGTCGCGGGCTGCCTGCAACGATACCGGCGGGGTGCGCGGTTTTTTACGCGCGTGTTGGATACGCACGGTTTCGTACTCTTTGCGGGTACGCGCCACAAAATCATCTTTCAACGTGGCGGAAAGCAGTGAGGAGACCACGCCCACGGTACATGAGGCGTTCTGCACGTAGACCGTCGGTCCGCTGTAGTTCTGCTCAATTTTGACCGCCGTATGCGCTTTAGAGGTGGTCGCGCCGCCGATCAGCAGCGGTAAAGTGAAGCCCTGGCGCTCCATCTCTTTCGCCATATTGACCATCTCATCCAGCGACGGCGTAATCAGGCCCGACAGGCCAATGATGTCGGCATTCACTTCGCGGGCCGTTTTCAGGATCTTCTCGCCCAGCACCATCACGCCGAGGTCAATAATTTCGTAGTTGTTGCACTGCAGCACCACGCCAACGATGTTTTTACCAATGTCGTGAACATCGCCTTTGACCGTGGCCAGCACGATTTTGCCGTTGCTGCGCCCCGCCTCTTTGCTGGCTTCGATAAAGGGTTCCAGATAAGCCACCGCCTGCTTCATCACCCGTGCCGGTTTCACCACCTGCGGCAGGAACATTTTGCCTTCGCCAAACAGATCGCCAACCACGTTCATGCCGGACATCAGCGGGCCTTCAATCACCTCTATCGGACGCGGCACCTGCTGGCGCGCCTCTTCGGTATCCTGCTCAATGAATTCGGTGATGCCTTTGACCAGCGAATATTCCAGCCGCTTCACCCTCTTTCATCGAGATGGAGTTAACGATGCCTTTACCCTGAATGCACTGCAGCCCTTTTTCGATCACCTCCCACTTTAAGGAGTCGATCATGATCGGGACGCGGGCAATATCCGGCTCACCGGCAATCAGATTCAGGAAGCGCACCATCGCCGCTTCAGCGTCGAGCATCCCTTCATCCATGTTGATGTCAATGATCCGAGCGCCGCTTTCAACCTGCTGCAGCGCCACTTCCAGCGCTTCGTTATATTTCTCTTATTTAATCAGCCGCTTGAATTTGGCTGAACCGGTGACGTTGGTCCGTTCGCCGACGTTAACAAACAGCGATTCTGCGGTGATGTTGAGCGGCTCAAGACCGGCCAGACGACAGGCAACCGGGATCGTCGGCAGCTTACGCGGAGCAACGCCCTCAACGGCCGCCACCATGGCGGCGATGTGCTGAGGCGTGGTCCCGCAACAGCCACCGATAATATTCAATAAACCCGAGGTCGCCCATTCGCCAATCTGCTGCGCCATAAGCTCCGCATCCAGATCGTATTCGCCAAAGGCATTGGGTAACCCGGCGTTCGGGTGCGCAGTGACGTAGCCCTCGGCGATGCGCGACAGCTCCGCCACATACTGACGCAGCTCGTCCGGCCCGAGGGCACAGTTCAGGCCGAAGGAGAGCGGCTCAGCGTGACGCAGGGAATTGTAAAAGGCCTCGGTGGTCTGGCCGGAGAGCGTCCGGCCGGAGGCATCGGTGATGGTGCCGAAATCATCAGCGGCAGCGTCACGCCGAGCGCTTCCATCTCGGTCTGGACCGCATAGATCGCCGCTTTGGCGTTCAGGGTATCAAATACCGTTTCGATCATGATGATGTCACAGCCACCTTCCACCAGTGCCCGGATCGATTCGCGGTAGGCGTCCACCAGCTGATTAAAAGTGACGTTACGGTAGGCGGGATCGTTTACATCGGGCGAGATCGAGCAGGTACGGTTTGTCGGCCCCAGCACGCCCGCGACCTAACGTGGGCGATCCGGCGTTTTTGCCGTCCATTCATCGGCGCAGGCACGCGCCAGACGGGCCGCTTCGTAATTGATCTCGGCCGATAACGCTTCCATCTGGTAATCCGCCATCGCAATGATGGTGGCGTTAAAGGTGTTGGTTTCGAGAATATCGGCACCGGCAGCCAGATAGGCGTTACGGATCTCACGGATCACTGCCGGTTTACTCAATACCAGCAGATCGTTGTTGCCTTGTAGATCGCAGGGCCAGTCGGCAAAACGGCTGCCGCGAAAATCCTGCTTATAGCTCTGGATCCATGGTGCCCATGCCGCCGTCCAACACCATAATGCGTTGGGCGAGCTGCTGATGTAGCGCTTCGATTTTATTGATCACTGTTGGCCCATCCACGTCAATCTGCTGGCTGAAATAGCTGTTAGTCATTCTGTCATAAGCGGGTTAACCGACAAAGCAACCTTAGCTGAGACATTTTCAGGTCGCCGCTAACAGGTCTGACCAGAAAACCAGCGTTTGCAAAGCGCGTGATTAAAACGAAAATGATTTCCACATTCCTAAGGAGATTTGATCATGGCGACGCCTGTTCCCGTTAAGCGCGGCAAAAAACCTCTCGGCACTGTCGCCACTGCCGCACCCGCGGGCGGCTAGGTGCAATCCCTGACCCGCGGCCTGACACACTGCTGGAGCTGATTGCAGATTCCTACGGCAGCGTGGCGCTGACCGAACTGGCACAGCAGGCAGGTTTGCCTAACTCCACCACTCACCGCCTGCTCAGCACCATGCAGCAGCAGGGCTTTGTCCGCCAGGTGGGCGATTTGGGGTTGTGGACCATCGGAGCACATGCTTTTGTGGTGGGCAGCAGCTTCTTACAGAGTCGCAATCTGCTGGCGCTGGTGCATCCGGTGCTGAGCAGCCTGATGGATGCCTCGGGCGAAACGGTCAATCTGGCGGTGCTGGATCTCAGCGATCATCAGGCGGTGATCATCGATCAGGTGCAGTGTACCCAGCTGATACGCATGTCCGCGCCGATTGGCGGCAAGCTGCCGATGCACGCGTCGGGTGCCGGCAAAGCGTTTCTGGCCCATCTCAGCGATGAGCAGGTCACGACGCTGCTGCATCAGAAAGGGTTGCATTACTACACGCCGAAGACCCTGATGTCGCCGCAGAGCCTGAAAGAGAATCTGGCGCAGGTACGTAAAGCGGGCTTCTCGTTTGATGATGAAGAGCATGCGCTCGGACTGCGCTGTGTCGCGGCGCCGATCCATAACGAACACGGCGAGGCATTTGCAGCCCTCTCCATCTCCGGTCCGATCGCCCGGATGACCGACGATCGTATTACCGAACTGGGTGCACTGGTGATCCGTGAAGCGCGTCAGGTCACGCTGGCATACAGTGGTCACTGACCGCCTCCGTCGCGTAGCGGATGCAGAAGCGCTGCGCCTGCCGCCAGGCGATCACCTCTTCCACGTGCCCCTCGGCAATGCGTTGTTGCTGGGCCCGCCACCAGCGGGCCTCAAAGATCTCCGGATGCAGTTCCAGCAGCAAAGCGCCGGTGGCGGCGTCGCTGCATAGGGCGTAGCGGAAGGTTTCCGGGAATACATCGTCTGGCCCGACGCTGTACCAGGGTTCGGCGCTGAGTCCATACTCTTCGTAGCGCGCGGCCGGCACCTCACGGAAGTGCAGCTCCTACATCGGCCAGATCTCATCGTAGTCGTAAAACACCACCCGGCCATGGCGGGTTATGCCGAAGTTTTTAAACAACATGTCGCCCGGGAAGATATTAGCCGCCGCCAGCTACCGGATGGCATTGCCATACTCCTCAATCGCCTGACGCCGTTGTTCGGCACTGGCCTGCGCCAGGTAAAGGTTAAGCGGCTGCATGCACCGCTCCAGCCACAGATGGCGAATGATCAGCCGGTCGCCTTCAATCTGCAGCTTCTCCGCCGCGCAGGCGTTAAGCTCGGCCAGCAGTTCAGGCGAGATACGCGCCAGCGGCAGCGCGAACTGCTCAAACTCCTGGGGATCCGCCATCCGTCCAACACGGTCGTGCTCTTTAACCTGCTGATAGCAGGCGCGCACCTGGGCCTCTGTCACCTCTTTTTGCGGCGCGAAGCGATCTTTAATCACCTTAAACACTCGATCAAAGCCGGGCAGCGTGAAGACCAGCATCACCATGTCGCGAATGCCAAGTGCGATCTCAAATGCAGCCTCACTCTGTTCCAGCGCCTGCAGGTATTCGCGGTAACTTTCGGTCTTACCATGCTTCTGGCAGCCAATCGCCATATAACGTTCGGCCAAGGTTTTGCCTAGCAGAATTGGCTGCAGCCACGCTACCAGCGCTGCAGGCATCAGCGCATGGACCATGAAATACGCGCGGGCGAAACCAAACACAATGCTGGCGTCATCCGCATCGGTCAGACAGGTATCGATCCACAACTCGCCCGCCGCGCTGCGCTGAATCGGCAACAGGCAGGGATGGATGGCGTCCGGCAGGTGCAGACGCGCCACCAGCCATGCAGTTTTATTGCGATAAAACAGTTCGTAACTGACCTCAAGCCAGCCCTGCTCCAGCCGGGGAAAATGCGTCTGCAGATGGCGGACAATCCACCAGATATCACGTTCGCAATGCTACCACGGTAACGTTAACGGTAAATCGCGTAGCACCTGTCCGAGCAACGCCCGCCAGCGGACGCGACGGGCTTATCTGCGCTGAGGGTGATTGCGAACTGAAGATAAACAACCGTTCCGGCTGCAAATCGGCATGACCGTGCAGCCGGCAGTAGACCGAATTAAAAAAACTCTCGGCAATTTCATAGCGCGGATAGTCAGGCAATAAGCTTTCATACTGGCCCTTCACCCGCAGCCAGAACGCCTCATCCCAGCAGGCTGCGCCGTTCAGCACCCTCAGCTGATCGGCGACCAGCCCGACATGGTGATCGTAGAGATGGATTCTCGCTTTCATGGCCTGTTGCACCTCCTGCCATTCAGCCTGTTCAAAGCGCTGCTGTGCCCCGGCCGTGATGTCGAGAAAGCGGCCATATTGTGCGTCGAAGCCCTGCAGAATGGTGTGCGCAATCAGCGATTCGCGTGGCGGCATAATCAGCTCCGATAAAAGCCCGCCGGCGATAAGCCGGGCGAGAGGCTGTCAGGAATTTACTCAGAACTGGTGCTCTTCAGTCGAACCGGTCAGCGCCGTTACCGACGATTTACCGCCCTGAATGGTGGTGGTGACCCGATCAAAATAGCCAGTGCCCACTTTTCCTACTGATGTGATAAAAAGCTGTAACCGCGATCGCGCGCGGCAAATTCAAGCTGCTGCACTTTCTCAACTTAGTGGCGCATGCCCTCGCCCTGCGCATAGGCGTGGGCCAGATCAAACATGTTGAACCACATGCTGTGAATCCCGGCCAGCGTGATGAACTGGAAGCGATAGCCCATCTCGCTGAGCGCCTGCTGAAACTGTGCGATGGTGCGATCGTCGAGGTTCTTTTTCCAGTTGAACGACGGCGAACAGTTGTAGGCCAGCAACTTACTGGAATAGCGGGCGTGAATGGCATCGGCAAAACGCTGTGCCATTGCCAGATCGGGCGTCGAGGTTTCACACCACAGAATGTCAGCGTAAGGGGCATAGGCCAGACCGCGGCTTATCGCCTGCTCGATACCGGCATTGGTGCGGAAGAACCCTTCTGCGGTGCGGTCGCCACAGATGAATGGACGATCGTATTCATCGCAATCGGAGGTAATTAAATCGGCCGCATCGGCATCGGTACGCGCCAGCAGCAGCGCGGGTACGCCCATGACATCGGCCGCCAGAAGGGCAGCCACCAGTTTTTGTATCGCTTCCTGCGTCGGTACCAGCACTTTACCGCCCATATGACCGCATTTTTTCACCGCCGCCAGCTGATCTTCAAAGTGGACGGCCGCCGCTCCCGCCTGAATCATCGCCTTCATCAGCTCAAACGCATTCAGCACGCCGGCGAATCCCACTTCGGCATCGGCAACGATCGGCAGAAAGAAGTCGGTATAGCGACTGCCACCCGCTTCAATCCCGCTGGACCACCGAATCTGATCGGCACGCTGAAAGGTCTGATTGATGCGCGTCACCACCTCCGGCACCGAGTTAACCGGGTAGAGCGACTGATCGGGGTACATCTGTCCCGCCACGCTGGCGTCGGCGGCCACCTGCCAGCCAGAGAGATAGATCCCCTCTATACCGGCTTTCGCCTGCTGTAATGCCTGCCCGCCGCTTAACGCGCCCAGTCTGTTGATATAACCCTTCTTCGCATCTCCGTTGAACTGCGCCCACAGTTTTTCCGCGCCGCGCTGGGCCAGAGTGCAGGCGGGCTGTACCGAGCCGCGCAAATTCACCACCTCTGCCGCACTGTAAGTACGGGTAATGCCTTCCCAGCGCGGGTGCTGCCAGTGCTGTTCGAGTTGCTGGATTTGTTGAGTACGTGTCATGGCAATGTCTCCGAGAGTCAGGGGATCAGGCGATAGCCCGGCAGAGTGAGGAATGAGACCAGCTCGCGTTCGGTGGTGATTTGCGCCATCAGCTGTGCCGCTTCGCCAAGGCTCTGCTGCAACAGGTGGAGCTCTTCGTTCAGCCAGCGCAGAAACAGTTCAGTAGTGACCTGCTGACCACTGCTCAGGGTTTGCTGATGACGTATCCATTGCCAGATTGAGGTGCGGGCAATCTCTGCCGTGGCGGCATCCTCCATCAGGCCATCAATCGGCACGCAGCCGTTGCCGCTGATCTAGGCTTCAAGGTATTGCAGCGCTACGCGAATATTGGCGCGCATGCCCGCTTCAGTGCGTTCACCGGTGCAGGGCGCCAGCAGCGTCGTCGCGTCGATCGGAGCATCCTCTTCCCGTGTGACCGATAGCTGGTTAGGCCGGTTGCCCAGCACCGCATCAAATACCGCCATCGCGGTGTCCGCCAGACCGGGATGGGCGATCCAGGTACCATCATGACCATTGTGCGCTTCGCGCTGCTTATCCTCCGTAACGCGTTGCAGTACCCAGGCATTACGCGCCGGATCTTTACTCGGGATCAGGGCTGACATGCCGCCCATCGCAAACGCACCGCGTCGATGACAGGTTTTGATCAGCAGGCGTGAATAGGCGTCCAGAAAAGGCTGAGACATGGTGACGGACTGGCGATCCGGCAGTACCCGATCCGCATGCTGTTTCAGCGTTTTGATATAGCTGAAGATGTAGTCCCAGCGCCCACAGTTAAGGCCAACGATGTGATCGCGCAGATTCCACAGGATCTCATCCATCTGGAGACCGCTGGCAGGGTTTCTATCAGTACCGTGGATTTGATGGTGCCGCGCGGCAGATCGAATCGATCCTCGCTGAAACTAAAGATCTCACGCCACCAGGCGACCTCCTGCCAGCTTTCGGTTTTGGGCAGATAGAAATAGGGGCCGCTGCCTTTCGCCAGCAACGGGCGAACGTTGTGAAAGAAATAGAGCGCGAAATCAAACAGCCCGGCGAGAATCGGATTACCCTGCCAGCTGACATGCTTTTCCGACAGATGCAGGCCGCGCACCCGACACATCAGCACGGCGGGATCGGCGCGCAGCTGGTAAATTTTTTTGCCGGCGTCGCTGGTATAGCTCAGGGTGCCCTGTACCGCTTCACGCAGGGTCAGCTGTCCCTCAATCAGCTTATTCCACTCCGGTGACAGCGAGTCCTTGAAATCTGCCATAAAGACTTTTACTTTCGCATTCAGGGCGTTAATAACTATTTTGCGATCCGGCGGACCGGCAGTTCCGATCCGGCGATCCTGCAAACTATGCTCTGATTGGCGGCGGCTTGTTATACCCCGGCCCGGTGAGATATCTCTGGCACATAATGGTGTGCTGTTTTTAGATGAATTACCGGAATTTGATCGCAAGGTACTCGACTCGCTGCGCGAACCGATAGAATCGGGGCTGATTGCCATTTCCCGTGCCCGGGCAAAAGTCACCTACCCGGCGCGGTTTCAGCTGATTGCCGCGATGAATCCCAGTCCCACCGTACATTATCAGGGGCAACACAATCGCTGCTCGCCCCAGCAGGTACTGCGTTATCTCAGCAAGTTGTCGGGGCCTTTTCTTGATCGCTTTAGATCTGTCGCTGGAAGTTCCGCTGCTGCCCAGTGGGATGCTGAGTAAACAACGCCGGGCGGCAGAAGGATCAGCGACAGTGCGTCAGCGGGTCGTCGCCGCACACGCGATCCAGCTGGCGCGCTCAGGCAAGATTAATGCTCATTTGAACAACGCAGAAATTCTGCACTGGTGTCAGATTGGCAAAGAAGATGCTGAATGGCTAGAGTCGGTGCTGGAGAAGCTGGGTTTATCGGTCCGGGCATGGCAGCGAATTTTAAAAGTGTCTCGTACGCTGGCCGATCTGGCGGAAGGAGCAGCAATAAACCGTACGCATTTACAGGAGGCGAGTGAACTGATGGTCATTCCGGATACGCCGGTGGCGGTACGCCCGCTTTATGCCGTCTGGTTACAAAACAGCGATCAGCAAGCGCATATTCGTCAGCTGCTGAAGTTTCCAGTTCTGGTGAGGCAAAATAGCTGAATTAAAAGCAGGAAGTGGGATAAACACGCGTTAAAAGCCAGTGCATTTTAGCTGGTTTTTTGTTTTGGGCTTTTTACAGGCAAAAAAAAGCCTTTGCCGAAGCAAAGGATCGTTTTCTGGCAGGGGCGGAGGGACTCGAACCCCCAACACCCGGTTTTGGAGACCGGTGCTCTACCAATTGAACTACGCCCCTAAATAGGGTGGCGGAACGGACGGGGCTCGAACCCGCGACCCCCTGCGTGACAGGCAGGTATTCTAACCAACTGAACTACCGCTCCACCGATGCTTTCACAGCTATCAGCAACTGGCTGATATCCGTCTGTTCCCGTTATTTTCCTTGTCAGGGGAAAAGGAACGAATTTGATGCCTGGCAGTTCCCTACTCTCGCATGGGGAGACCCCACACTACCATCAGCGCTACGGCGTTTCACTTCTGAGTTCGGCATGGGGTCAGGTGGGACCACCGCGCTACAGCCGCCAGACAAA
>SZZY01000015.1 GCA_009830035.1 Pantoea sp. Eser | reverse complement strand
CGATGACTGTTCCTTGTTTCACATAGTGAAACTTGATTACTGTTACCTGTCCCAGATAGATCCAGTTTGTCCCAGGTAGATCCACATTTATCGCACGTTTCCCTTTTAAATATCTCACGTCCTATCAGCTGGAACAGCTCAGAGAGGGGCAGTGGGACGCGGTTGCCGCCAGCTTACCCCCTTATCTGGCGGCGGTGCAGCAGATGATGAGCGCTTACCAGCGGACGCCTGTTGCAGCAGAAAAACAAGCGATGGCCGAACAGCTGCAGGCGATACAGTTCAGTCAGGGAGAGATTGTCGAGCGGTTGCGGGTAAGGATGCATCAGCTGGAACAGAATATGGTCAAACTACAGCAGAGTAAGAACGGATGTCGGGATTATGCCGCGCAAACCCCGCGCCGCATTGGCTGACTGGCGACGCGGCGACATCACGTTATCCTCAGATTCCTTCAATGGTAGTTCACGTTCAACTGATTACTCACCACCTGCAGGGCCGGCATCAGCGGCCCGTGGCTGTTCACTGAATAAATAAAATGAAAAACGGTATACGCCGGGTGCGGTGTGCGGAGCTGCAGCGTGCCGGATAAGCCCTGCAACGGAAAGCAGGCCGCCTGCGCGCAGAGTTTAATCTGCAGGCCGGGCGGCGGCCGGTTGAGCAGGGTAATTCGCCAGGTCAGCGCACGGATAGTGGCTGTGGCAGGCAGCGGTGCTGCCGGGGTGGCTGACCAGCGTCTGCTGACCGACACTCACCCGACCGCCGACGCTGCTACCGCTCCAGCTGCCACTTCCCCCACTCGCCGCAGCGCTCAGCGCCACCCTTGCCAGCATCAATAGCCCGCGCTTCACTGTGCGCCGCCGATGGTACAGGACATGTGAACCGTGCGGTTGTGACTGATTTCCAGGTTGGACAACACCACCAGCTGCGGATAAACCCGCCGCAGAAAGCGTGAAAGCATTAATCGCAGAGACTGATTAACCAGCAGAACCGGTGCGGCGCCCATCGCGTTTTGCTGGCTGATTGCCTGGCCGGTTTGTTCAATCATCTTCTCGGCGGTGCCTGGCTCCAGCGCGCTGCCATTCTGTTTCGCCTGAATCAGTAACCCCTCAAGGCTGGGGGCCAGCCCAATCACCTGAATATCCGCATCGTTGCCGGAACACTGATGGGTTATCGCCCGGCTCAGCCGGATCCGCACCTGCGAGGTCAGCTCATCGGCATCATGCTGACTATCGGCATGTTCCGCCAGGGTATCAATAATGGTGCGCATATCACGAATCGAAATATGTTCCGCCAGCAAGTTCTGCAACACCTTATGAAACAGCGAGAGCGACATAATCCCCGGAATGAAATCTTCAACCAGTTTTGGCATCTCGCGAGAGATGCGCTCCAGCAGCAGCTGGGTCTCTTGGCGACTAAACAGTTCATCGGTATGCGTCTCAATCAGATGATTCAGATGGGTGGCGATCACCGACGCCGGATCGACTACCGTGTAGCCCGTAATCTGAGCATGCTCACGCAGCACTTCATCAATCCAGACGGCCGGCAATTTAAAGGTAGGATCAAGCCCGGCAATACCCTCAAGTTCTCCCTCTGCGCAGCCGGGATCGATGGCCATTAAGCGTTCAGGCTTCACTTCGCCGCTGCCTATCTCCACGCCTTTCAGCATGATGCGGTAGGCGGTGGGTTTCAGATCCAGGTTGTCACAGATATGGATAGCTGGCGGCAGAAACCCCATTTTTTGCGAATTTTTTGCGAATTCCGCGGATCCGCATCAACAGCTGGCCATCCTGCGAATCATCTACCATGGCGATCAGCCGATAGCCCACCTCCAGCCCCAGCACATCTTCCATTTCCACATCTGACCACGACGCCTCGGGGGCCTGAGTCGCTTCGCTGACGCTGCCCGGCATGTTGCCCGCAGTGCCGTTCACGTTGCCGGGCTGTTTTAGTTGCTGACCCCGCAGCCACCAGGCCAGGCCGAGCAGGGCAGCGGTAAACAGCAGGAAGACCGTATTCGGCATGCCGGGGATCACGCCCAGCAGTCCGATGACGCCGGCCGCCAGTATCATCACGCGCGGGCTGTTGAACAGCTGGCTGACCATCTGCTCGCCGACATCAGTCTCATTAGAAACCCGGGTGACAATCACACCGGCCGCCGTCGAGATAATCAGGGCCGGGATCTGGGCGACCAGCCCATCACCAATGGTCAGCAGCGTATAGGTCTGTGCCGCATCGCTGAAGGAGAGATCGTGCTGAACGATCCCAATGATCAGGCCGCCAATAATATTGATCGCCATGATCATCAAGCCGGCCATGGCGTCGCCGCGCACGAATTTACTGGCACCGTCCATTGAGCCGTAGAAGTCAGACTCCTGGGTTACCTCACTGCGGCGGCGCTTCGCCTCTTCCTCACCAATCAGGCCCGCGTTGGGATCGGCATCAATCGCCATCTGCTTACCGGGCATGCCATCCAGCACGAAGCGCGCGCCGACCTCGGCGATACGTCCGGCACCTTTGGTGATTACCATAAAGTTAATGATGATCAGAATGGCAAACACCACGATACCGATAGCGAAATTGCCACCGACCAGAAAATGGCCAAAGGCTTCCACTACGCGGCCCGCTGCGCCAGCACCGGTATGGCCCTCCATCAGAATGATGCGGGTCGAGGCGATATTCAACGCCAGCCTGAGCAGGGTGGAGAACCGCAGCACAATCGGGAATGAGGAGAATTCCAGCGTCTTTTGGGTAAACATCGCGACCAGCAATATTATTAGTGACAGCACAATATTGAAGGTAAATAGCGTATCCAGCATAAATGCCGGCAGCGGCAGCACCATCATGGCCAGAATCATCATGATGAGGATTGGCCCGGCCAGTATCTGCCACTGGGTCTGTTTTAAATCGGGCAGGCGGAGTTTAGTGGTTAAATTTGCCATCACTTTTGACTTTCATGGGCAAAATCCAGCGCCGCAGGCACTGAAAGGTTGACAGGTTTTTTGGGCATACTGCCGCCGGATTTTCGCCAGCGACGCAGGTTATAAACCCAGGCCAGGATTTCAGCGACCACGCTATAAAGCTCCGCCGGAATTGGTTCGCCAATATCACAATGGCGGTAGAGCGCACGCGCCAGCGGGGCCGCTTCCAGCACTGGAACGTTATGTTGCTGAGCCTGCTCACGGATACGCAGAGCGATATCGCCTGCGCCTTTTGCCAGCATCCACCGGTGCCGCCATTTTTCCCTCTTTCCAGCTGATCGCGACCCAGTAGTGGGTGGGGTTATTCACAATCACATCTGCCTGAGGCACATCCTCCATCATCCGGCTCTGTGCCATCGCGCGGCGCAGCTGCCTGATGCGGCTTTTTACATGAGGGTCCCCTTCGCTCTGTTTAAATTCGTCGCGAATTTCCTGGAGGGTCATACGCAATTTTTTTAAGTGACTCATTAACTGGTAAAAAATGTCATAGCCCATCATCGGAATGAGCGCGCAAATCACCATAATTAAACAGTGAGAGATCAGCCGGTGAGCATCGCCGAGCGATTCATTAGCCAGCTGAATAAAATGACTTTTATTCATAATAAAAAAGAAGGTAAACGCGCTGCCCACTAATAGGGTCTTCATCAGGCTTTTAGCGAGTTCAGAAATCACCTGAAAAGAAAATAAGCGTTTTAAACCTGAGCCTGGTGAAAGGCGGGTCAGGTCAACTTTTAATGACTTTTTACTTAAGTGCAGGCCGCCAATAAAGGTTGATGAGGCAATGGCCACCAAAAATAGCCCCAGCAGCATCGGCAGTAAGGCGGTTAACATCAGCGACATTAATCCACTGGTTTTATGCAGCATGCTGGAAATATCGGTTAGCAGCAGACGGTCAAACATCAGTCCGTTATGCAGCAGCTGCGCCAGTTGGTCAGCCGTGCTTTCTCCACTGACAAAAATTAATGACCAGCCAGTAGCATCATTAAAGATGTCAGCTCTTTTGAATGCGGAATCTGCCCCTCTTCACGCGCTTTCTGCCGTCGCTGGGGAGTGGGTTCCTCGGTTTTTTCTATATCACTTTCTTCAGACATGACTCAACCTGGCGTGCCGGGCTCGCAACGTGTCGAGATCGACGATTTAACTTATCGCATTCAGGGCAACAGCTTCACGCGGCATGCCGTAAATAACACAGGTCTGTTCGCTTTGAGCCAGGGTTTTGGCACCGGTCTGGTGTAACTGGAGCATGCCTTTTGCGCCGTCATGGCCCATGCCGGTCAGGATCGCCCCGACGGCGTTTTTGCCGGCCGCTTTCGCCACCGATTGCAATAGCATGTCGACCGAAGGGCGGTGACGATTGACCGGCGGTGAGTCATTTAAGCGGATATGGTAGTTCGCACCGCTGCGGTACATCTCCATATGGCGGCCGCCGGGCGCAATATAGGCGTGGCCAGGCAGGACACGTTCGCCATCTTCGCCTTTTTTTACTGAGATCTGGCACATTTTATCCAGTCGCTCAGCAAAGGAACGGGTAATCCCCGGCGGCATATGTTGCGCAATCACAATGCCAGGGCATGAGGCGGGCATCGACATCAGCACCTGGCGGATAGCCTCGGTGCCGCCGGTAGAGGCACCAATCGCAATGATTTTTTCGCTGCCAATCAGCGGGGTGCTGATAATTTTTGGCCGTTGCGCCGTCGTCAGGCCGCGGCGGATATGCGCTTTAGCGGCGGTGCGAATTTTTTCCACAATCAGTTCCGCGTACTGCAACATGCACTCATGCAGCCCCATCTGCGGTTTGGTGACAAAGTCGACCGCCCCTAACTCCAGAGCGCTCAGGGTAATATCTGAGCCTTTGCTGGTGAGGGAAGAGATCATGATCACCGGCATCGGTCTCAGGCGCATCAGGCGTTCGAGAAAATCGAGCCCATCCATGCGCGGCATTTCGACATCCAGCGTCAGCACATCCGGATTATGCTGTTTAATTAAATCCCGGGCGATAATCGGATCGAGCGCGGTGGCCACCATCTCCATATCGGGTTGCTGATTAACAATATTGGTCATGATGGTACGAATCAGGGCTGAGTCATCAACACAAAGTACCTTTATTTTGCTCATACCTTATCCTTAGCCAGATAATAGACCGACTGACCCTGCAGACGGAAAGGACTGTACATATTGTTGAAATGCTCTGAATGACCCACGAACAGCAGACCACCCGGATTTAACAGTTTCGCAAAACGGTTTAATAACCGTTTCTGATTAGTCTTGTCTAAATAGATCATGATGTTGCGGCAAAAAATGGCGCCGAAAGGCGCGGGGATATTCCAGTTTTCGGCAATCAGATTTAATTGCTGGAAATGCACATCTTTCTGTAAAGAATTTCTGACTTTGACCTGCTGCTGTTCAGCAGTAGTGATTTTTCTCAGGAAGTATTTCTTTTTCTGTTCCTACGTCAGGTTATTGATATCGTTTAGCCGGTAGGTACCAGCCCGGGCTTTGGCCAATACATTGGTGTGTATATCGGTAGCCAGAATACGCGGACCGGTCAGATTACTCCCCAGAACCTCATCCAGCGTCATGGCGATAGAATAAGGCTCTTCACCGGTCGACGCCTCGGTACACCAGACGTTATAACCGCTGCTTCTGCTGGCCGCATGCTTCGTCAGAATAGGGAAGTGATACGCCTCGCGAAAAAAAGAGGTCAGGTTGGTGGTTAATGCGTTGATAAATAATTGCCATTCATCATTGCCCGGCATCGATTCCAGCAGCGTTAAATAGCGGCTAAAACTCTCTATGCCCAGCTCACGTAAACGCGGCGCCAGCCGGTTATAAACCATATCGCGACGCTGCCGGGTAATGACGATACCCGCACGCTGATAAATTAATTTAATCATTTTATCTAATTCTGTATCCGTCAGGTTGCTTTGTGCATACCAGGTCAGCGAGAACCACTGTATTCTTATTCAATATCTCAGGTATGAATTATAGCTTCGTAGTCAATCAGTCAGGCGAAATAGTCAGCGGGCAGCGGCATCGCACGCCGCCAGTCAATACGCTGGCGGAAAAATATGAGCAATATGCACACGTTAAATGTCTGGAAAACCTGCTCAGGCGGCATGATCTACCAATGGCGAAGAATTCTGACCGGCAGCACGAGAACGTGGTCGCTGTCAATTAATCACGGGCTTCAAAATTTTATTATAATGACATTCCCATTATATCCTGATAAGCGCTGACCAGTTTATTGCGCACCTGTATACCCAGATTGAGGGTGAGTGATGGTTTCTGTAACGAGACCATAACATCATTCAACCCGATATCTGATGAACCTTTCATAAATGCCTGAGACTGATCTTTAGCCGTGTTTTGTGCCTGATTAAGGCTGTTAATACTATTAAGCAGCAGATCGGAGAACGGCATAGTGTTGCCGGCTTTCGTCTCTGTTGCACGATCAGATTTATTCAGGCCAGACAGTTAGCGGGCCTGAAAATGGATTTGATCGATAATGTAAGTCATTGACTGAATAGACATCGCTTGAATCCTTCACACTCTTGAAATTTTTTATCTGGCGTTATCTGCTTGCCAGTTCAATCGCAGCATGATAACTAGGGAAGCATGAAAAATATAGTATGAATAGCTGACAGAAGCTTTCGCTTATTCCTGATTAAGGTGGCGATAAAATCGTACATAATAAGTGGCCTGATTTGGCTATTTGAAATGCTGTAACGGCATGAGTGCTTACCAATGAATTATGCGTTAGTGAGTCATATCACGTTTACATTGTGTCATTATATTTTTTACAGTAAAATGGCATGAATGCCACAACTAGCGGTAATAACAACAAAAATACCATGAGCCTGTTGGCAGCTTTTGAACGTTTTTGTTCAAACCCGAGAATCATTTTTATTATTGCTGCCGCGGCGATTTCGATCGTCATTATTGTTTTCTTCTGGGCGAAGACGCCGGACTATGGCGTGCTTGCTATATAGCAACATCGGCGACCAGGATGGCGGTGCGGTGGTCGAGCAGCTGACAAAAATGAATGTGCCTTACCGTTTTGATCAACGGCGTGGCGCCATTATGGTGCCTGACGATCAGGTTTACGGTGTGCGGTTAAAACTGGCTCAGCAGGGTTTACCGAAAGGCGGATCGGTTGGGTTTGAATTACTGGCCCAGGAAAAGTTTGGCATCAGCCAGTTCAGTGAACAGATTAACTACCAACGCGCGCTGGAAGGGGAGCTTTCGCGCACCATTGATACCTTAGGGCCGGTAAAAAGCGTACGCGTTCATCTGGCGCTACCGAAAGCGTCGCTGTTTGTGCAGGAGCAGAAACCGGCTTCGGCGTCGGTCACGCTTAACCTGTTGGGTGGACGTACGCTGGATGCGGGCCAGATCAGCGCGATTAGCCATCTGGTCTCCAGTGCGGTTGCCGGAATGTCGGCTGATGATGTCACCATTGTCGATCAAAATGGCCACCTGCTGACGCAAAGTGGCGAACGGGCGACGCAGACTTCCCAGCTTAAGTACATCAACAAAGTAGAAAGCGATTATCAGAGCCGCATTCAGGCAATCCTGGCGCCGATTGTCGTCAGCAATAATGTGCGCGCAGGCGACCGCCAAAATTGATTTCTCTGTCAATGAACAGACGGCGGAGCAGTACCAGCCCAACAGTTCACCGGATAAAAAGTCTATCCGCAGCCGCCAGAGCAGCGGCAGTGAGCAGGGCGGTAAAGAGGTGGTCGGCGGCGTGCCGGGTGCGCTGAGCAATCAGCCTCCGGTACCCACTTCCGCACCGATTGATGCGACGGCGCAAAAAGGAAATAGCGCGACCGTCAGACGTCTTCTTTACAACACCGATAACGATGAAACCGTCAACTACGAGCTTGATCGGACCCTGACGCATATCCGGCGTAACTCCGGTGAAATCGAACGCCTCTCCGCTGCGGTGGTGATCAACTATCTGCCCGGTAAAGACGGCAAGCCGGTTGCGCTGGCGAAAGAGCAAATCGACCAGATTAATCAGCTGGTTAAGCAGGCGATTGGCTTTTCGGCGCAGCGTGGCGACAGCCTGAGCGTAGTGAACTCGCCGTTTGCCCATTCGAATGAAGAGGCGGCGGTGCCGCTCTGGAAACAGCCGGAGGTGATCAGCGTATCACTGCAGGCCGGGCGCTATTTGTTGCTGCTGCTGGTCGCTTGGCTACTGTGGCATAAAGCGGTACAGCCTTTCTGGATCAAACACCAGCAACTGGCGCTGCAGCGGCTCGAAATGGAAAAACAGGCGCGTCAGGCTGAACTGGATGCAGAAACCAGCCGCATATAGAGCATTGAGAAAAATAAAGCCAAACAGCGCGTCGATACTGAAATTACCACTCAGCATTTGCGACAACTCGCCGAGCAGGAACCGCGTGTTCTGGCTGCTGTAATTCGTAAGTGGTTGATGAGAGAGCAAAAGACGTAATGAAAGCAGCCGAAAAATGTGCCATGGTGATGTTAACGCTGGGCGATGAGTGCGCAGCGGAAGTCTTTAAACACCTTAATAGCCATGAAGTGACGCAAATCAGTAGCGCCATGTTCAATCTCGAAGGCGTTACCCACGATAACCTCGCCGGGGTGACAAAAGAGTTTGAACGCGAGGTCTCTGACTTCGCCGCGCTGAACTTCAATACCAACGATTATCTGCGCAACGTGCTGGTGAAAGCGCTGGGAGAGGAACGCGCCTCCAGTTTGCTGGAAGATCTACTGGGTACGCACTCGCATGTTAATGGCCTTGAAACGCTTAACTTCATGGAGCCTCAATCTGTCTTTGACGTTATCCGTGAAGAGCATCCACAGATTATCGCCACCATCCTAGTGCATTTAAAACGGGCCAAGGCGGCAGATGTGCTGGCCAAGTTTGACGATCGCGAACGTAACGACATCATGCTGCGTATCGCCACCTTTGGTGGCGTTCAGCCGGTGGCATTGCAGGAACTCACCGAGGTGCTGAATAACCTGCTGACCGGCCAGAATATGAAGCGCAGTAAAATGGGTGGCGTAAGACCGGCCGCTGAAATCCTTAACCTGATGAAATCTCATCTGGAAGAGGCGGCGATTGAGGCGGTACGCGAGTTTGACCATGAGCTGGCGCAGAAAATTGTTGATGAGATGTTCCTGTTCGAAAATCTGGTCGAACTCGACGATCGCAGTATTCAACGCCTACTGCAGGATGTGGAAAACGAAACCCTGGTCATTGCACTGAAAGGGGCAGAGCAACCGCTGCGCAATGCTTTCTTCCGCAATATGTCGAAGCGTTTTGCCGCCATCATGATGCAAGATCTCAATTCACGTGGACCGGTGCGCATGTCGCAGGTTGAAGCTGAGCAGAAAAATATTCTGTTGATTGTCCGTCGGTTAGCGGAAAGCGGAGAAATCGTGTTGGGCGGAGGTGAAGATGTCTACGTCTGATCGTCCGGCACCGGGCAGCTGGCAACGCTGGCAGCCAGAAAATCTGCTGGAGAGTGTCGCGCCGGTTAGCGCGGAGGCTCAGCAAACCACACCGGCTGCCGATCCGGCTACCGATCTGCAATTCCAGGCTGAGCTGGCCCGCTTACGACAGCAGGCTGAGCGGGAAGGCTATGCGGCAGGAGAACAGAAAGGACGGGAGCAGGGCCAGGATCTCGGTTATCAGCAGGGATTCAGCGAGGGTCAAAAAGCCGGGCTGGCGCAGGGCGCAGCAGACGTCGATCAGCAGCAGTTGCTGGTCGGTCGATTTTCATCGTTAATCAATGAATTTCAGGCCGCGCTGGATAGCCTCGACAGCGTGATCCCGGCCCGGCTGGTTCAACTTTCGCTGAATGCCGTCCGCTCGCTGTTCGGTAAGCAGATTATTTTCGATACCACGCTATTACTGCAAAAGATTGAGCATCTGCTGCAGGAGAACCTTCAGTTTACCAGCCACATTGTTTTGTCGGTCAGTGAAGAGGATTTCCCGCTGGTATAGCAGCAGCTGCGGGAGATCCTGGCGGGCCAGCACTGGACATTACGCGCTGATGAAAGCATGGCGCCGGGTGGCTGCCGCGTCACCTCGGACGAGGGCGAGCTGGACGCAACGCTTGCCACCCAATGGCAGAGGCTGTGCAACCTGAGCAAGGAAGATTACACCTCATGAGCACGCGTCTCAAAAACTGGCTCTACACCCTGGTCCGCTGCGAGCAACAGATCATGACGCTGCCGCCTTACCAGCAGTATGGCAAGCCGGTCCGCGCCACGGGGTTGGTGATGGAGGTGGTCGGGCTGAAACTGCCGATAGGCACGCTCTGCATGATCGAGCGTAAACGTGCCGCTGGCACAGAGTTTGTCGAAGGCGAAGTGGTCGGTTTTAACGACCGGGTACTCTTTATCATGCCGCTGGAAAACGTCGAGAGCGTGTTACCTGGCGCCCGGGTGTGCGCCCTGCCAGAGGCCACGGTCAACGGTAAACAGTTACCGCTGGGCCCGGAGCTACTCGGCCGGGTGCCGGATGCCAGCGCACGACCGCTTGATGGCTTACCCGCGCCGAGCCGCAAAACAGCTGGCTCGCTATTTACCGCAACGGTTAACCCGCTGCTGCGTTACCCGATCCGCCAGGTACTGGATGTCGGGGTGCGGGCAATTAATGGCTTACTGACGGTCGGACTCGGCCAGCGAATGGGGCTGTTCGCCGGTTCCGGCGTCGGCAAAAGCGTGCTGCTGGGCATGATGGCCCGTTATACCAAAGCGGACGTGATTGTGGTTGGGCTGATTGGCGAGTGCGGCCGCGAAGTAAAAGATTTTATCGAAAATATTCTCGGCGAAGCGGGGCTAAGCCGTTCGGTGGTGATTGCTGCGCCAGCCGATGCGTCGCCAATATTAAGGATGCAGGGCGCACTATACGCCACCCGGATTGCGGAGGATTTTCGCGATCGCGGCAACGATGTGCTGATGATTATGGATTAACTGACCCGCTACGCGATGGCGCAACGAGAAATCGCGCTGGCGATCGGTGAACCGCCCGCCACCACCAAAGGTTATCCCCCTTCGGTGTTTGCGAAGTTACCTGCGCTGGTGGAGCGTGCCGGTAATGGCATCAAAAATGGGGGTTCAATTACCGCCTTCTATACCGTGCTGACCGAAGGTGACGATCAGCAGGACCCGGTAGCGGACTCGGCGTGCGCCATTTTTGACGGGCACATTGTGTTGTCACGCCAGCTGGCGGAGTCGGGACACTATCCGGCTATCGACATTGAAGCCTCGATCAGCCGCGCCATGACCGAACTGATCGGCGACGCGCATTATAAGAAAACCCAGCGTTTCAAACAGCTTCTTTCCGCGTATCAGCATAACCGCGACCTGATCATCGTCGGCGTCTACGCCGCGGGCAGCGATCCGCGGCTGGATGACGCCATCGCCTTCTACCCAAAAATGGAAGGGTATCTGCAGCAGGGCATGTATGACTGCAGCGAATATGAAAACGCCCTTGAACAGCTAAACGCGCTGTTTCCTTCGACCTGACAACCAAGTGAGTGGTGATAATGGCAATCCGATCGCCAATGGAAATGCTGCGCGAAAAAGCCCGCGAGCAGCTTGATGATACCACCCAGCAACTGGGTAAAACCCAGCTGAGCTATGAGCAGGCGTGCGCCCAGCTGCGCCAGATGGAGAGTTATTAACAGGAGTATCAGCAACAGCTGACGGCGCGCACAGCCGAATCGGGATTGCTGATTTCACATATACTGATTTATCAGTCGTTTATCGACTCGTTAAACCGGGTGGTAAAACAATACAGCACCCACGTAACGGCCTGCGAAACCGCCGTTAATCACGCGGCTTCCGCGTGGAAACATGACTACCTGCGGCTTAACGCCTTTACCACGCTGAAAAACCGGGCTGAAGCTGTCGCCCAGCTAAAAGAAAACCGTCTGGAGCGGAAGTTAATGGATGAGTTCGCCAGCCAGACTTTATTAAAGAAGAAATTCGTATGATGGTTGCCAAAGTTGCCGCTATACAGCCAGTGGCTGGCACTACACCCGTGCAGGAAGACGCACCAGCCGATGCGCAGGCATTTAGCCGGTTACTGGATGAGAAGACCACCGCCTCAGCTGCAAAATCGCCGCTGCCGTCTCGCGGGCAGCCAAAGGGCAAGGACCCCAGTCAGGATGACGGCGCACCCACCGGGGTAGCCGATGAGCGCGGCAGTGGGTCAGCGGAGAACAGTGCGAGCGAGTCACTGCTGGTGTGGCTGAATCAGCTTCACGATAGCCTGCCGACTGAAGAGACGGCCAAAAAAACGACGCTGTCGGCGGAAGGTGAGGCGCTGCCGGACGGTGGCTTACTATTTGGCGCGGCTCAGTCGCTGGCGCTGATTGTCATGCCTGATGTGACCCCGCAGACCGTTGAGGCGGCACCGCTGACCGTTGAAACGGGGCCGCTGATTGCAGAGGCCGCGGCATCTGATCAACATAGCGCAGCGATGGCGGAGGCGTCATTGCTGCCGGTTACGGCGGACGCATCAACCGGACTCGCAGAAGAGGGTGGGGCCGCTGATTTTTCCCGGCCTGACGCACCGGCGGCGGATCAGCCTCCTGCCACGCTGCAACAGGCAATGACCACGATGTCGTTGAAAGTCGCGCAGCCCACTCACTCTGCAGAGCTGCGCTGTCCTCCGCAGCGCTGCGGGTACTGAGCCGCCAGCCGCCAGTGGCCAGCTAACCCAGCAGATGGGTACGCCGGCCTGGCAGCAATCACTCGGTCAGCAGCTGGCCTGTTTTACCCGTAATGGTATTCAACACGCGGAATTGCGTTTACATCCGGAGGAGCTGGGCTCGATTCAGATCACGCTGCAGCTCAAAAATGAACAGGCACAAATGCACTTTGTTTCAGCCAGTCATCAGGTGCGCGCAGCGATTGAGGCGGCGGTGCCTCATCTGCGCAGTTCGCTGGCGGAATCTGGCATTGAGCTGGGCCAGAGTAGCGTGGGGGCCGATTCCTCGTCTAGGCTGGAATGATTCGGGCCAGCCAGAACAGGCTGAACGGCAGAATTTCGCGCAGGCACAGCACAATGATATTAATCAGAACAGAGAAGAGCAGGTTGAAAAGACTGTCAGAACAGTAAGTTATAGCAATGGTATTAATACCTTCGCCTAAAGATGAATATTAAATGGGGAATTGTTGACAGTTGTATCATCTTTTAAATCAATTACCCGGCGGAATAATAGAATAGAATGCACCGCTCATCCAGGACGTCGCTTAACGTTAGACCTGACAGGATTGTGAACAGGATATTTAAACCTAATGCCAAAAACAAAAAAGAAAGCATCTGGAAAAGGAAGTAAACGATCATTAATTATTTTGCTGCTGATGTTAATTATTCCGGCATTGGGCGGCATGGCTGGCTACATGTTTTACCAAATTAATACAATAAAGTCTCAGGGTAAGGCAGAGAAAGAGACAGCTCAAAAAACCGAGTCAGCTGAAAAAAATGTCGCCGCAAAGCAGCCAATCTATATCGAGTTGGATACCTTTACCGTCAGTCTTAAGCCGGTCGAAAATGATAGCGGTCGCGTGTTATACGTCGGTTTAACGCTGCGGCTAAAAGATGAAAATTCGAAGGTGCTGATCGGGCAATTCTTACCTGAAGTTCGCAGTCGTTTATTGCTGCTGTTTTCTCAGCAAACCGGGGCTGAACTGGCAACCGAGACGGGTAAGCTTGATCTCATCAGGAAAATAAAAGACGTCGTGAGTCTGCCATTGACCGATCAGCACCACGCAACAGTTGATGACGTATTATTTAATGCCTTTATTATACGGTAGAAACTATGTCTGACAGTATATTATCTCAGGCTGAAATTGACCGTCTTTTAAATGGCGGCAACAGCGCAGAAAGTGAAAATTTTAAGGCAACATCAGGGGGTGACGAGATCAGACCCTATGACACTAACACGCAGCGTCGTGTTATTCGCGATCGTATGCAGTCACTTGAAATTATTAATGAACGGTTTGCGCGCCAGTTCCGTATGGATATGTTTAACCTGCTGCGCCGTAACCCGGACGTCACCGCTGGCGTTATCCGTATCCAGCCTTACCATGAGTTTGCGCGTAATTTACCGGTACCCACTAATCTTAATTTAGTGCATATGAATCCGTTGCGCGGTACTGCGCTCTTCGCTTTCTCGCCCCACTTGGTGTCGATGGCGGTGGATAACCTGTTTGGCGGCGATGGGCGTGAATTTACCCCGACAGAACAGCGTATTATCAGACGTATTATGTCGATGGCGCAGTCCTCGTATGATGAGGCATGGAGTTCAATATTTAAACTTCAGACCCAGTTTGTACGTTCAGAAACGCAGATAAAGTTTACTAACATCACGTCATCGCCCAATGACATTGTGGTAACCACCTCATTTTCAATTGAAATTGATTCGCACACCGAGGAGCTGGATATCTGTATTCCATTCAGCATTATTGAACCGCTGCGCGAGCTGTTAACCAATCCACCGCGTGAACATTCACGTCATGAAAATGAGCAATGGCACAGTACCTTATCGCATCAGGTGCGGGATACTGAACTGGATTTGGTTGCCAGACTGGCGGAAATCCCTACCATGTTCCCCGAATTATGAATTTAAAGAAAGGGGATGTCATTTCACTGGATAAGCCGGATGTGATACAGGTTTATTCAGATGGGCATCCTGTTTTTAGCGGTAGATATGGTCTGCTTAATAAACAGCTGGCGATTAAAATTGACGACATTTTCGCGCCCTCTTTATTACCGTTCAACAAGGCAAAATAACGAATGAGTGACACCATTCTGCCAACCGGTACTGACGAGCAGGCCGTTGACGATCTCTGGGGGGAAGCCACGAGTGAGCAACGGGCTGTTGAAAGCAGTTCTGCCACCGCCGAGCCGACTAAAGAGGAAACGCCGTTAAGTTTGTCAGAGGATTTAAATCTGGTACTGGATATCCCGGTAAAAATGACCGTGTAATCAGGCCGTACCAAAATGACAATTAAAGAGCTATTGCGCCTGAGTCAGGGGGCAGTGGTTCCGCTTGAAGGACTGGCCGGTGAGCCGCTGGATATTCTGATCAACCGTTATCTGATTGCGCAGGGCGAAGTGGTGGTGGTGTCGGATAAATTTGGCGTTCGCATTACCGATATTATTACGCCTTCAGAAAGAATGCAGCGACTGAGTCGATAACGAATACCGCGATCCCCGCCCACATACAGGCTATTCCGCTGTTAAATGAAACGGCTTCGACCGGATCAATGTTGCTTAACATCAGTGGTGCGTTATCGCTGGTGGTGATAACGATTGTGATTGCCGCCTTGCTGCTGCGCCGCAGTCGGTGGGGAGGCGCGCTGTCCAGCGGCAAAGGTTTGCTGGAAATTAAGCACAGTTTTGTTTTGGGCCAGCGCGAGCGGGTGGTGATTGTTGGAGTTGCCGATCGCTGTTTACTGCTTAGCGTCACGCCGAGCGGCATTACGCTGCTGACCGAAATGGATAAGTACCACGCGGCTGATGAAGAGGATGTGCCCACCAGCAATTTTCAGCAGATGCTGTTGCGCAGTATCACTAAAAAACCGGGGAATCGCGGATGAAACGCGCCACTGGCTGGATCCGCCGTCTGGTGCCGCTACTGCTGCTGATGCTGGTATGTTCGCGTTCAGCCTGGGTTGCTAACGGCGATATCCTGATTGGGCATGGCGCGCACGGGGAAAACTGGTCGCTGCCGGTGCAGACGCTGGTACTGTTAACCTCGTTGACGCTACTGCCTGCCGTGCTGTTAATGATGACCGGTTTTACCCGCATCATCATCGTGCTGGGGCTGTTGCGTAACGCTTTGTGCACTGCCTCTTCTCCGCCGAACTAGGTACTGCTTGGACTGGCGCTGTTTCTGACTTTTTTTGTCATGTCGCCGGTGCTGTCCCAGGTCTACGATACCGCCTGGCTGCCGCTTTCTCAGGATAAGCTCACCCTGCAGGAAGCGCTGGAAAAAGGGGCGCTGCCGATGCGTAATTTTATGTTTGAGCAGACCCGCCAGACCGATCTGGCCCTGTTCACCCGTATCGCCAGGCTGCCGAATTACGCCAGCCGCGATGCGGTGCCGATGCGTATCCTGCTACCGGCGTTTGTCACCAGTGAGCGGAAAAGAGGTTTCCAGATTGGTTTCACTATTTTCATGCCTTTTCTGATTATCGATCTGGTGGTAGCCAGCGTGCTGATGGCGCAGGGGATGATTATGGTGCCGCCAGCGACCATGTCGTTACCCTTCAAGCTGATGCTGTTTGTGCTGGTCGATGGCTGGCAGTTAATCCTCGGTTCACTGGCACAAAGTTTCTATAGCTAAGCGAGAAATAAAATGACGTCAGAAAGTGTAATAGGGCTGGGTTTCCAATCAATCAAGGTTGCCCTGATGGTGGCTGCGCCGTTACTGCTCGGCTCGATGTTTACCGGATTGATCGTCAGCATATTACAGGCCACCACCCAGATTAATGAATCAACGCTGTCGTTTATTTCCAAGATCCTGACCGTGATCGTGGTAATTATTGTGCTCGGGCCGTGGATGCTGGGGACGTGTTAATGCATTATATGCACAACGTATTCAGCAATATCGCCACGATAATCCGTTAAATTATGCAAAGCCTGCCGCTGCCTGAGATCACCTACCTTATTAATCAATACTTTTGGCCATTAACCCGCACGCTGGGCTTATTCTCTACCGCACCGATTTTCAGCGAAAGAGTGGCGGTAAAGAAAGTGAGGATTGGGCTGGCGGTGCTGATCGCGTTTCTTATCGGGCAAAACCTGCCGGATGGCCAGATTGCCCTGCTGTCGTTAACCGGCTTATGGATTACCCTGAAAGAGGTGGTTATTGGCGCTGCTATCGGGTTGACGGTGCAGTTTATTTTTGCCGCCATGCGCTATAGCGGTGAAGTGATCGGCCTGCAGATGGGGCTCTCATTTGCCGCCTTTTTTGATCCCTCCGGCAATCAGACCATGCCGGTGCTGGCCGACAGCTATAACCTGTTACCGGTTAGCGCCGTGCCGGTCAGTAACAGTGGCTTTTATCTGTTAACCGAGGCGGCGGCGATTATTTTTAGCTGCGGCTTAAGAATTGGTATGCCGGTAATTACGCTGTTGCTGGCGCTTAATCTGACGCTGGGCTTACTCAACCGGTTGACGCCGCAACTCTCCATTTTCGTCATATGTTTTCGCTGACCCATGCGGCGGCGGATCGGGCGATGCACCTCTGGCATCATCCGATCCGCGTTGAGCGGGCTGGCTTAACCGCAACCGTGCGGCTCATCCCAGTCAAACGCCGGTCCCAGCGAAATTACGCCGTTGGGGTTGATGGTTTTATGACTGCAATAGTAGTGATGGCGGATATGCGGCAGGTTAACCGTCTCTGCGATACCGGGCATCTGGTAAATATCGTGCAGGAAGCCGCTGAGATTAATGAAATCACCGATGCGATGACGATCGCATTTGAAATGCGTGACGTAGACCGGATCGAAACACATCAGCGTGGTCCACAAGCGCAGATCCTCTTCGGTCAGCCGATCGCCAGTCAGATAACGATGCTGGCCGAGGATCTGCTCCAGCCGTGACAGCGAATGAAACAGCGCGGTGACCGCTTCGTCATAGGCCGACTGTGAGGTGGCGAAGCCCGCTTTGTAGACGCCGTTATTCACCGTGTCATAAATCCAGCCGTTCAGCTTATCGATTTTTTCACGCAGTTCAGGCGGGTAATAGTCGCCGGCTCGGGCGCCAACCGCATCAAACGCGCTGTTGAACATCCGGATGATATCGGCGGATTCATTGCTGACGATGGTGTTCTGCTGCTTGTCCCACAATACCGTCACCGTCACCGTCACCGTCACCGTCACCGTCACGCGGCCGCTGTAGTGTGGATCGGCGTGCAGATAGAGCTGATAGAGAAACTCATTCTGATAGAGCTTATCGCCGGTTGCCTGCTCAAACTCATCGTCAAAGGTCCAGCCATTTTCCAGCATCGGCGGGTGCACCACTGACACATCAATCATGCTATCCAGTCCTTTAAGCTGACGCATCAGCAGGGTGCGGTGCGCTCACGGGCAAGCCAGCGAAACATAGAGATGATAGCGGTCACGCTCGGCGGTGAATCCTGCTTTACCGTCGGGGCCGGCGCTGCCATCTGCCGTGACCCAGTTGCGCTAGGCCGAGGCTGAACGCTTGAAGCGTCCGCCGGTCGATTTGGTTGTCGTATCAGGTGTCATGCCAGACACCATCAGTTAGCTGTCCCATATTGCCTCCAATGCAAACAGGGCGAGGTTATTTCCTCGCCCTGTTAAGTCTGTCTGTGATGATGCTTACCTGAGTTTAGCGTGCAATCGCAGACTGTGGTTTTCTTTTGCTCAGCAGACGGTCGATGCTGTAAGCGCCTGGACCCACCAGACCTAACACCAGGAAGCCGCCGGCAATCTACATGTTCTTCATAAACATCAGCTGGTTTACGCCTTCGGCAAAGTTACTGTGGAACAGGAACGCCGTCAGGATGGTGAAACCGGCAGTAAACAGCGCGGTAAAGCGGGTCAGGAAACCGAACAGAATCGCCAAGCCGCCGCCGAATTCGAGCAGGATAACCAGCGGCAGCATCACGCCAGGCACGCCCATCGCTTCCATATACTGCTGAGTCGCCGCATAACCGGTGATTTTGCCCCAGCGCGCAGTAACGAACAGGATTGGCATCAGGATGCGAGCCAGCAACAAACCAGTATCTTCGAATTTTTTCATCATTTACTCCAACGCTATAAATACTGCAGGGCCGTTGCCCGCAGGGTTTATTCCCGCTGAAAGCTGTGCTGCCATTCATTGGGTTGGTAGCTGGAGATGATAGTCGCGGCGTAGAAAGGTTGTAAGCGATATAAACTGTCGATGTTTTTCAGAAATTCTGATGAAGATAAGCCGGTCTTTTCAGGACCGGCTTTAAGCAGGATTAACGCGGCGGCAGGGCGGATTTAATCATGCGCCAGGTACTCCAGGCGCCAAACCCGCGTTTTGCCCAGCGTAACAGCATTTTGGGACTGCGAATCGAGTAGATCGCCAGCGCGCTGCTGCCGATCGCCAGATAGCGGCGTAAACTGAGGAAAGCAAACCAGCCGCGGTCGTAATGGGCGGTCCCTTCCAGCCAGTCACGGCGCGCAGCGCTGAGATCAAGCCGCTGCTGCTGCACATGCTTAAGCAGTTCATGGATGCGTTCTTCACGCTCGCGGCGGCTCATTAACGCTGATCCTCAAGTAAGCTGCGGTCAGTATCCAGCTCTTTGCGCGTGTGGCGCAACAGCGTGGACTGATGCGATTTACGTAGAGTCCAGAGTCCGAGGATAGTCGCCAGCAGGAACAGCGTCCCGGTGGTGATACCGATGGCCATCAGTCGATACTGCGCATCCACTGCCCAGATGATCAATACCATCAGACTCATCAGGCCAAAAGCGGTGAACAGCATCGTCAGGCCAACCATCAACAGCAGCTGTATCAGGTTAGCTTTCTCTTCTTCCAGCTCCACCACTGCCAGACGAACGCGCGTCTCAACCATACCAACCAGCGTGGTAACGATACGCTGACCAATGTTAATGACCCCTTTAGCCGGGCCGTGGTTATGCTGTGAATCTGCCATGATTAACGACGCGAAATGAGGATGCCCAGTGCGACGCCAATCGCTGCACCAATACCGACACCATGCCAAGGATTTTCACGCACGTAGGCTTCCGCTTTCTGCGCGGCTTCGCGGGTGGTGGCAGCGATGCGCTCGCTTGATTCGCCTAAGCGCTCACGTGAGCTGTCCAGCGCCATACGCGCTTTGTTACGCAGCTTATCCAGCTCGCCTTTGGATTTCTCAGTGCTGCTGCTCAGCACCTCTTCGAGGGTGTCAGCAAGGTTTTTCAGTTCAGCACGCAAATGTTCCGATGATGTATCTTTAGACATAAAATACTCCTTTAACATCAGTAGATTAATTCCGATTAATAGGGCTCCGCCTGTAACTTCTTCAGCTCCCGGCGCGCGTCATCCAGTTTTTGTTCTCGCTTAGCAATCTTGTCCCTGTCATGGCCCTCATCACGCTCTTCCCTGAGTTCGTGTTCGCGCTCAGCAACTTTCTGCTTCTGAGCGTTAATTCTTTCCAGATGCGCAGCCTCAAGCTTCTTGTCAGTACAGTCGGCACGCACCTCGGTCAGTGCACGCTCCAGACCGTTGACGCGACGCTGATTGTTATGCTTCTGCGCCATCTCAATCTCGCGCTGAATGTCCTGTTCTTTCTGCTGACACAGTGATTGAGCCGCCGGCAACGATCCTGGCAGCGAAAACAGCGCGATTCCCAGTAATACTTGATATTTCATCAGGCTTTGTACCTTCCGTTGCTACCTGACCCGTCACCACGCCGCGAATCCGCTTGCGCTGCGTGCTGAGAATCAACTCTCGCTTAAGCATAGACATTAGCGGTAAAAAGTTCAAAGAACACCGGGAGATAGAGTTCACTTCAGAGCGTGCAAGCCGGCGACACGCTCTGAAGTGATAACAGCGAGGAAAAGGGTATTACGCCAGCGACATGCGTTGAGACTGTTCGTGTTGCGCCACAATAAAGCCCTGAGGCAGCAGACGGCGCAGAACTTTCTGCGCGGCTAGGCTATGTTCTTCACTGTCGAAATGAATGATCAGCGCGTCGCCGGCCGGGGTAATGCTCTTAATGCGAATCCCCTGGGCGCTCAGCTGTTGATAAAGATAGAAGCCGTCGGGCAGGGTGGCACCGGCGTGGGAAACGCGAATCTGCACCACCGTTTCATGCCGCATCAGCGTCGGCGCAATGCCAATCGCAATCAGCGCAAAAACGGCAGCAATCAACCACGGTAACCACCGTTTAGGAATAGCCTGTAGTAATTTCATTACTCCGCTTTCCCGTTTTGATCCGCCTGTCGTTTACGCCATAACACCACCAGCGATCCCACCAGGCCAAACACCAGCAGCGCCAGCGGCAGCATCATGAGGAAGAACATCAGTTCATCCTCATAACGGCGGAAAATCGGCGTTTTGCCCAGTGCAAAGCCCAGCACGGTTAAAATCACCACCCAGAGGAAGGCGCTGACCCAGTTGAAGAACTGAAAGCGGGCATTGCTCAGGCCGGATAATCCGGCGATGGTCGGCAGCAGGGTGCGGACAAAGGCGATAAAGCGGCCAATCAGCAGCGCCGATAAACCGTGCCGGTGAAACAGGCTGTGGGCGCGCAGATGATATTGTGCGGGCAGGTGGGATAACCATTTTTGCACCGTTGGCGTATTGCCGAGCCAGCGCCCCTGAATATAACTCACCCAGCAGCCGAGGCTGGCGCCGGTAGTCAGTACCAGAATGGTTAATGGGAAACTCATGGTGCCTTTAGCAATCAGCACGCCGACCAGAATCAGCAGACTGTCGCCGGGCAAAAAGGCGGCGGGAAGCAGGCCATTTTCCAGAAATAAAATCATAAACAGCACGCCGTAAATGGCCCATACCAGCGTGGGGTCGGAAAGCGTTTCGTAGTCCTGTTGCCACAAGGCATGCAGCAACGCTTGCAAAATATCCATCAATCTTTCCTGAACATCATTATTGTTAAACATGTCCCACGGGACTTGAGCACAGACTGGCATTTAGTTGTAAATTTTAGGCGCGCAGCCTGGGCAGGATTTTCCGGATCCTTCCAGAATTGATCGTTAAATCAGCGACTTTATAAGCCCCTGTCGCAAAGGGTAAGAAAAGGACGATAACTGTAACAAAAATCACCCACCCGAAACAGGAAAACTGATCGCGAACAGGAGTTTTACCTTGTGAAACGGCGTGTAAAAAGGAGCTTTACATGACCTGACACTATTGCAGATTAACTGACCATGCCGGGCGCTTTTCCACCACCGTTAGCGGGCGTTATTTGACCCGTCTGGCAGGATGACCGGATTTCCCCCGAACATGTAACGGTCGACGTTAAATTCGAAATCATCCGCCGTGGCATTGAACAGCATCTGTTTAGTATTTTCCAGATGTTGCCACATCGCCAGTTTACTGGCGGCCGGATCTTTGTGCATCAGGGCTTTAAGGATCTGGTCATGGTCGTCGCACCAGCTGAGGATGCTGCGCTGGTCGATATGCTCGTGGAGTTTGAGCCAGTAGGGATTGTGCAGGCGATGCAGCCACATTTTTTCAACGATGGCGGCTAACGCGCTGTTCTGAGTGGATTGGGCAATACGAACGTGGAACTGCATATCCCATTCGGAATCACGAAAATGGTCTTCCTGACGGGCTTTTTCCTGAATTGCCATCAGGTCGATAATATCCTGACGGGTCACCTGGGTGGCGGCGAACTCGGCCACGTTACTTTCAATCAGCTGGCGTGCCTGCAGCAACTCGAACGGGCCGAAGGTGGCGAACTCCAGCTGGCTGCTGGTCGGCGCAATGCGGTTCTGCTGCTGGCTGGCCATCACGTGGATGCCCGATCCTTTGCGTACCTCAACATAGCCTTCGACTTCCAGCATGATGATCGCTTCACGGACCACGGTGCGACTCACTTCCATCTCTTCAGCAATAAGGCGCTCGGCCGGCAGTTTCTCGCTGATCGGGTAGATTCCGGCTTCAATGCGGCGTTTCAGCTCGCTGGCCAGCTGTTGATAGAGTCGACGGGATTCAGTGAGGTCCATAGCACAGTCCAGGTAGCAAACAGAGAGTTGTTATACCACTTTGCGACGGGCAAGGAAATGGGCTGGCTTGCGCCAGCCCGGAAGACTAACTGCGGACCACCGCGGCCGGCGGTGCGGTTACGGTTGGCGTAAGCTCTGAAACCGGTTTGTTTTTCAATACGGTCCAGATCACCACCGCACCCAACAGGGCGAATACCGCCAGCGCGGCAAACAGTGGGCTGAAACCCAGCGTGTCGGCCAGCGCACCTACCACCAGCGCAAACACGGTGCTGGCTGTCCAGGCGGCCATGCCGGTTAAGCCGTTAGCGGTCGCTACTTCATTGCGGCCGAAAACGTCAGAGGAGAGGGCAATCAGGGCGCCAGAAAGTGCCTGATGAGCAAAACCGCCGACGCATAGCAGGGGGATGGCCACGTACGGGCTGGTAAACAGGCCGATAGTGCCGGGGGCAATCATCAGCACCGCGCCCATGGTGACCACCAGTTTACGTGAGACGATCAGATTGACGCCAAACCAGCGCTAGAACAGCGGCGGCAGATAACCGCCGAGGATGCAGCCAAAATCGGCGAACAGCATCGGCATCCAGGCGAACAGCGCGATCTCTTTCAGATTGAAACCGTAAGCCTTGAACATGAACAGCGGGATCCAGGCATTGAAGGTGCCCCAGGCGGGTTCAGCCAGGAAACGCGGCAGCGCAATCCCCCAGAACTGACGGTTACGGATAATTTCCAGCGCTGACATTTTGCGGGTGTTGCCGGTCTGATGCTGCGCTTCCTGACCGGAAATGATGTAGTTGCGCTCTTCATCGCTGAGTTTAGTCTGCTGTTTCGGGTGCTTGTAAAACACCAGCCAGCACAGCGCCCACGCCATGCTCAGCACGCCGGTAATGATAAATGCCATCTGCCAGCTGCGGGCCATAATCGCCCACACCACCAGCGGCGGTGCCAGCATCGCCCCGATTGACGAGCCGACGTTAAAATAACCGACCGCCACCGAGCGCTCTTTAGCCGAGAACCATTCGCTACTGGCTTTCAGGCCCGCCGGGATCATCGCCGCCTCGGCCGCACCAACCGCACCACGAGCCAGCGCAAAGCCGCCCCAGCTACCGGCCATTGCGGTGGCGGCGCAGAAGATGGCCCACAATACGGCAAACACCGCATAACCGATTTTGGTGCCCGGCAGATCGAGCACGTAGCTAGCCACAGGCTGCATCAGCGTATAACAGGCTGAATAGGCCGCGACGATATAGGAGTACTGCTGGGTGGTGATATGCAGTTCAGTTTGTAAGGTGGGGGCCGCCACCGCGATGGTATTGCGGGTCAGATACCCTAATACTGTGCCGAGCGTCACCAGTCCAATAATGTACCAGCGTAACCCTTTGATTTTAAACATCCTCTGCCTCTTCCAGTTCTGTATACGGTCATGCCGCTGTTGTTATCTGGAGCGGGACAGCTCGTGATGCAGCTCTGCTCACGCCCGCAGGTCCTGTCTCAGCGACCGTTAATGACCTTGCCTTTTGTGAGTCAAAACGCCCTCACGATGGAGCGAGAGCGTAGCTTGTTATACAACTTTAAAAGTTGAGAACCATCGCAAAAACCCTTCGTGCGCTGTGGGATACTGGAAACCTGCGAAATGACAGCCATTTAGCACTCTACAGGCGACAAAAGTATCCATAACCGCCGGTAGACAACGTCGTTTATGTGAGCAGGATCGCAAAAAAATCCGCAGCGCGCTGAAATTGGTATGATAACTTTTAGCCATTAGCGGTTCAGTTGATGAGGAAGTTTGTATGTCTCGTTTTATGACCGAGGATTTTTTGCTGGATAACGAGTTCGCCCGTCGCCTCTATCACGACTATGCGAAGGATCAGCCGATTTTCGACTATCACTGTCATCTGCCGCCGCAGCAGATTGCCGAAAATTATCGCTTCGCTAACCTTTACGACATCTGGCTGAAAGGCGATCACTACAAATGGCGGGCGATGCGCGCCAACGGCGTACCCGAGGCGTTCTGTACCGGCAACGCCAGCGATCGTGAAAAGTTTGACGCCTGGGCGCGTACCGTGCCGCATACCATCGGCAACCCGCTCTATCACTGGGCCCATCTGGAATTACGCCGGCCTTTCGGGATTACCGATACGCTGCTGTCTGAAAAAACTGCGGATAACATCTGGCATCGCTGCAATGAACTGCTGGCGCAGGACAGCTTTACCACCCGCGGCATCATGCAGCAGATGAAGGTGAAAATGGTCGGCACCACCGACGATCCGCTGGACGATCTGCGTCATCATCACGCACTGGCGCAGGACAGCAGCTTTACTGTCAAAGTGCTGCCGAGCTGGCGGCCGGACAAAGCATTCAATATCGAAGCGGAAACGTTCCTGCCGTGGATTGAGACGCTGGAGCAGCTGACCGACATCAGCGTGCAGCGTTTTGACGATCTGCGCAGCGCGCTCTATCAGCGGCTGGATCACTTTGCGGCGCACGGCTGTAAAGTCTCCGATCACGCGCTGGACGTGGTCTGTTATGCCGAAGCGGATGACGCCACGCTGGATGGGATGTCTGGCGCGCCGCCGCAGCGGCACGGCACCCAATCCGCAGGAGACCGCCCAGTTCAAAACTGCGGTACTGGTGTGGCTGGGTAGTGAATATGCCCGTCGCGGCTGGGTGCAGCAGTATCACATTGGCGCGTTACGCAATACCAACCCGCGTCAGTATCAGCTGTTAGGGCCGGATGTGGGCTTCGACTCGATTAACGATCAGCCGCTGGCTGAACCGCTGGCCCGGCTGCTGGGCGCGCAGAATCTCAATAATGCGCTGCCAAAAACCATTCTCTACTGCCTTAATCCGCGCGACAACGAAGTGCTGGCGACCATGGCTGGCAACTTCCAGGGTGAAGGCCAGGCCGGCAAGATGCAATTTGGTTCCGCCTAGTGGTTCAACGATCAGCTGGATGGCATGCAGCGCCAGATGACCCAGCTGGCGCAGATTGGTTTACTGAGTCGCTTTGTCGGGATGCTGACCGACAGCCGCAGCTTCCTTTCTTACACCCGCCACGAATATTTCCGCCGTTTGCTGTGCCAGATGATCGGTCGTTGGGTGGAGCAGGGCGAAGCGCCAGCGGATAAAGCGTTGTTAGGCGAGATGGTGCAAAACATCTGCTACAACAATGCCCGCGATTACTTCGGCATTAAGCTGGGAGCCTGAGAATGAAAAGGCTCAATCGGCACGACTTCCGGGTGCGGTTTATCGCGATCGGGTGATCCAGTTCGGTGAAGGAAACTTTCTGCGGGCGTTTATCGACTGGCAGATTGACTGGCTTAACCAGCACCAGGGCACCGATGCCGGGATCGTGGTGGTGCGGCCGCGTAACCGTGAGGTCAGCGACAGCCTGAATCAGCAGGACGGGCTTTACACTACGCTGATTCGCGGCCTGAACGATCGGGGTGAGTCGGTGAGCGAAACCCGGCTGATTCGCAGCCTGAACCGCAAGATTCAGCCTTATGAGCAGTTCGAAGATTTTATGGCGCTGGCGCACAATCCCGATTTGCGTATGTTGTTCTCGAATACCACCGAGGCGGGTATCGCTTTTGACGGCAGAGATCAGCTCACCGATCGGCCGGCCAGCAGCTTCCCCGGTAAGCTGACCCAGCTGCTGTGGGCGCGCTATTGCCACTTCGAGGGTGCCAGTGACAAAGGCTGGCTGGTGGTGCCGTGCGAACTGATTGACCATAACGGCGATACGCTGCTGCGCTACGCTGAGCACTGGCAGCTGCCCGCCTTTGCCGACGCGGTATAGCGTCGCTTCCGCAATCCGTTTAGTTTATTCGCCATGCGCTGTTGTCGATTGCGCTGAACGGCATGACTAAATTCCGCACTCGTCTGCTGACGCCGCTGCTGGCTGCACAGCAGCAGAACGGCGAGTAGCCGACCCGCATCACCTTTGCCCTGGCCGCGCTGATCGCTTTTTATCGCGGCGAATCAGCCGAGAAAAGCTGGCCGTTGCAGGATGATGCACACTGGCTGCAGCGCTAAGCCGAAGGCTGGGTGGCGCTGCAGGCAGATCAGATTTCGCCTGAGCAACTGGTGCGCAGCGTCCTGAGTGATGCGCAACACTGGGGCGAAGATTTAACCCAAAGGCCCGATCTGGTGGCTGTGGTGACCCGACACCTGCAAAACATCATCGCCCACGGAATGCGTGAGGCGCTGAGTCAACTGAGATAACGCTATGCAAGACGCAATTAAAATACATTCCCGCGACAACGTCGCCGTGGCATTGCGTGACTTAGACGCTGGCGTCACCACAGAGCTCTCAGCGCATTCGGTGGCGCTGCAGCAGGCTATCGGACGCGGGCATAAGTTTGCCCTGCAGCCGATCGCCGAAGGCGAGCTGGTGATCAAATATGGTCTGCCGATCGCCCACGCCACCCAGCCGATTTCTGCCGGAGAGCTGATTCATTCACAGAACGCCCGCACCAACCTCAGCGATCTGGATCACTATCAGTATCAGCCGGACTTCGTGGCTATTCCGCCACAGCCGGGCGATCGCGAGGTGCAGATCTACCGTCGCCCTGACGGCGAGGTCGGTATCCGCCATGAATTATGGATCCTGCCGACCGTGGGCTGCGTTAACGGCATCGCCCGGCAGATCCTGCAACGTTTCCTGAAGGAGACGAAGCAGGCGGAAGATATTGATGGCGTCTTCCTGTTCAGCCACACCTTTGGCTGCTCTCAGCTCGGTCAGGATCACGAAAACACCCGCACCATGCTGCAAAATATGGTGCGTCATCCGAATGCGGGTGCGGTGCTGGTGATTGGTCTGGGCTGCGAAAATAATCAGGTTGATGCATTCCGTGACACCCTCGGCGCGTTTGAAAGCGACCGGGTGGCGTTTATGGTCTGTCAGCAGCACGATGATGAAGTGGAAGCCGGGGTGGAACGTCTGCATGCGCTGTATGAAAAAATGCGGCATGACCAGCGTCAGCCCGGCAAGCTCAGTGAGCTGAAATTTGGTCTCGAGTGCGGCGGGTCGGATGGTTTTTCCGGTATTACCGCCAATCCGCTGCTGGGACGCTTCTCTGACCAGACGATCGCCAATGGCGGCACCACTGTGCTGACCGAGGTGCCGGAGATGTTTGGTGCCGAACGCATTCTGATGAGCCGCTGCCGTGATGAAGCGATCTTCGGCAAAACGGTGGCGATGATTAACGACTTCAAGCAGTACTTTATCGATCATCATCAGCCGATCTATGAGAATCCATCGCCGGGCAACAAAGCGGGCGGTATCACCACGCTGGAAGAGAAGTCGCTCGGCTGCACCCAGAAAGCCGGGCAGAGCTAGGTGGTTGATGTGCTGAAGTATGGCGAACGGTTAAAAACGCCAGGCCTTAACCTGCTGAGCGCGCCGGGCAACGATGCGGTGGCCACCAGTGCGCTGGCGGGAGCCGGCTGTCATATGGTGCTGTTCAGTACCGGGCGCGGTACGCCGTATGGCGGTTTTGTCCCGACGGTGAAGCTGGCAACCAACACGCCGCTGGCCGAGAAAAAACCGCACTGGATCGATTTTGATGCCGGACGGCTGATTGATGGCATGAGCATGGATCAGATGCTGGAAGATTTCGTGGATACCATTGTGGCGATTGCCAATGGCAAACCGACCAACAACGAAAGACCAACAACGAAAAGAATGACTTCCGCGAGCTGGCGATCTTTAAAAGCGGGGTGACGTTATAGTTAGTCAGGCAAATAAATGTCGACCTTGAGGTCGTCATTACCGCCGGTTAATCCCATACCCTTCGCGGATGGTAGAGTCCGATCGCAAAGTCGCTTAACGCATCCCTGCTCGCTCGGCCCGCGCCTTCCCTGGCGCGGGACGCTTCGCTCTTCAGACTCTGCCACCCGCTCTTTGAGCTTTTGAATTATCTGAAAAATTAAGCCCGTCTGGTTTCGCGTTCCGCTTCGGCCTGACAGACCGCGGCAGTAAACAGAATGTCGGTCGAGGAGTTGAGTGCGGTTTCCGCCGAGTCCTGCAATACCCCGATAATGAAGCCGACCGCCACTACCTGCATCGCCAGATCGTTGGGGATGCCAAACATATTACAGGCCACCGGGATCAGCAGCAGCGAACCGCCCGCCACGCCGGACGCGCCGCAGGCAGACAGCGAGGCGACCAGGCTGAGCAGAATCGCGGTCGGAACGTCAATGCTTATGCCCAGCGTATTCACCGCTGCTAGCGTCAATACCGTAATGGTGATCGATGCGCCCGCCATACTGATGGTCGCGCCCAGCGGAATGGAAACCGAGTAGGTATCCTCATCCAGATCCAGACGTTTCGCCAGCGCCATATTCACCGGAATATTGGCGGCTGAACTGCGGGTGAAGAAGGCGGTAACGCCGCTTTCGCGCAGGCAGGTAAACACCAGCGCCATCAGCAACATGCAGCCGATTAACAGCGTCAGCAGATGGGCGTATTGCCACAGCGCGCCAAAGCCGGTAGAGGCGAGAATCGACGCCACCAGACCGAAAATACCGATCGGCGCACAGCGGATAAGGCACCGCACCAGCCAGGTCACCGCGTGAGAGGCATCATTGAGTAAACTGCGGGTGGTGTCACTGCTGTGACGAAACGCCAGTCCGAGACCAATCGCCCAGACCAGAATGCCGATGTAGTTGGCCTGCATCAGCGCAGTGATCTGATCGGGTTCGCCACCATGCTCATCAGCAGACCGCGTAACACTTCGGTGATGCCGGACGGCGGGGTGATTTCGGTGCTGCCAACCGCCAGCGTCAGCGTCTGCGGCACCAGATGGCTGAACACCACGGCCACCAAGGCGGCAAAAGGTATTCAGCAGATAGAGCAGGATAATCGGCCGGATATTGCTTTTCTGGCCCTGCTGGTGGTTGGCGATCGAGGCGATCACCGGCATCAGTACCAGCAGCGGTGCCACCGCTTTCAGCGCACTGACAAACAGTTCGCCCAGCAGTCCAACGGCCAGCGCCGTACCGCGAGAAATCCAGGAGCGCCACACCGGCAACCAGCCCAATCATGATTTGCTTCACCAGGCTGCCTGCGAACAGCGCGCCCAGGCGTGAGGAGAGAGTTTTCTGCATAGTGTTTTCTATATTTTGTCGCGGATGTAGTTTTAGCGGCGATGTTTTGCATCGGCTAAAGCGGTTTGCCCGGCGGAGTATAAGGAAAAGATCGGATGAGAAAAGAGATAATTCTGCCAGTGTGGCCACTGTCGGATTTTTATTATGCTAGATATGGGAAGTGTGACAGAGGTATGAAATGTCGCTGCACGCAGCTGCAAAGTAAAACAGGGGCATCCGCTGCCCCTGTAGGTAATTATGGTGTGAGCTTTTTCTGGTCTCTTTTGCGGTTAACCCAGGCATTAATCAACAGCGTTGACGCTAGGATCAGGCCGACCACGCTGAGGGAGATACCGACCGGGATATGGTAGAGATCGACAATCAGCATCTTAAAGCCGATGAACACCAGTACGATAGCCAGGCCATATTTCAGCATCGAGAAGCGCTCGGCCACGTTCGCCAGCAGGAAGTACATGGTGCGCAAACCGAGAATCGCGAACAGGTTTGATGTCAGCACGATAAACGGGTCAGTGGTCACCGCTAAGATGGCAGGAATACTGTCGACGGCGAAGATAACGTCGCTCAGCTCTACCATAATCAGCACCAGCAGCAGCGGTGTTGCAAACAGCACGCCATTTTTACGGGTGAAGAACTTCTCGCCTTCAAGCGCGTCGGTCATGCGCAGATGTTTACGCAGCCAGCGCACCACCGGCTTGTCGCCGACCGCATGATCGTCCTCTTTCGCCAGCGCCATTTTAACGCCGGTAAACAGCAGGAACGCCCCGAAGACATAGAGGATCCAGCTAAACTGCGTCACCAGCCAGCTGCCCGCGAAGATCATGATGGTACGCAGCACGATGGCGCCTAATACCCCGTAGATCAATACGCGACGTTGCAGGTTAGCCGGAATCGAAAAGTAGCTGAATAGCATCAGCCAGACGAAGACGTTATCCACCGCCAGCGCTTTTTCCAGCACGTAGCCGGTCAGAAAGGCGAGGGTCTGGGTGTTGGCGAATTCACGTCCGGCGCTGCCTTCCAGATACCACCAGAACGCGGCGCTGAACAGCAGTGAAACTGACACCCAGATTAACGACCAGACGGCCGCTTGTTTAAACGTCATGGTCTGCGCGCCACGGCGTCCCTGCAACAGCAGGTCGATGGCCAGCATGATCAGCACCACAACCGCAAAGCTGCCCCAGAGTAATGGTGTACCCACAGTTTGCATATTCGTATCCTGTCTGAAAAATAAAAAAAAACGGCTGAAGTCAGAAGACGTCAGCCGCTTACTTTTATTGTAAGCAAAACCTCGCCTTCCGGCAAGGTCTCACTTACAACACAGAATAGATTCCGGGTTGCCTGATGACCGGATGCTTACGCAACGTAGTGACGATCAATCAGTTACAAGTTACTGTCCTTTGCAGGAGCGTAAGTTACGGCTTAGCCGGTCAGGAATCAATCGTTGTCGTTAAGAAATATTTACACTGCTGGCCGATCGGCCGGAAAAATCACCCCGGTCTGGCGGCGAATTTCGGTCAGCAGCGCAGCGATAATACGTGAAATCTCCAGTGCCGGATGGTCCACCTGATGCTGTTCAACCAGCCGGACAAAGGTTTCAGCTTCATACAGCATAGTATTGATATGCTGCGGCTGGCTCAGCGCCTGCTTTTCCGCGCCACGCGGAATAAAGGTCAGCGTCTGACACTCGGAGAGTTTCTCAATCACCAGAGCGCCCGCTTCGCCCTGAATTTCACTCTAAAGTGAGGAATCGCTCACTTTAGAGTGCAGGATCGTCACGTCAAAATCGCCGTAGCTCAGCACCACGACGCCGTGCGCATCCACGCCGCTTTCCAGCAGGGTGGCGCTGGCCTGCACCCGCTGCGGCGCGCCCCACAACGCAACCGCCGACGCCAGGCAATAATAGCCAATGTCCATAATTGAGCAGTTGGACCAGCGCGGATCTAAGGTGTTGGGGTTCTCGCCGTTGAGATAGCGCGGATAACGTGAGGAGTACTGACAGTAGCTCAGCAACGCTTTATGCAGCCTGCCGACCTCAGACAGTGCCTGTTGCAGCCGGAGGAAGTTAGGCAGGCTGGCAGTTTTAAAGGCTTCAAACAGCACCACCCGATGCTGGCGGGCGCAGGCGATCATCGCCTCCAACTACTGCAGATTAGAGGCCAGCGGTTTCTCACAAATCACATGCTTGCCGTGCGATAAAAACAGCAGCGCCTGCTGACAATGCAGGGCATTGGGGCTGGCAAGATAGACCGAATCAATCTGCGGACTGGCGGCCAGCGCCTCCAGCGAGGTAAAGGTCTGCTCGCAGGGATAATCGTGGCTGAACGCCTCGGCCTGCTGCTGACTGCGTGAATAGACCGCACACAGCTTCATTGCCCCCGGTTTCATGGGCGGCATCAATAAACTGGCGTGTAATCCAATTTGTTCTCACAATGGCAAAACGAATCACGTCATCTCTCCGGCAGAAGTAAAGCGGCAGAGTAACATCTCTCCGGCCGGGTGCAATGGGGCCAGCCGGGCAGGCATTGATCCTGCGATCCGCATTCCAATAATATGATGAAGCGATGATTTCAGGAACAAACCAGGGAGCGCAGGTGAAAGCAAGCACGCACGCATTAAACTGGACCACCGTACTGATTGCCATTCCGGTCCGGATGCGCGGCCTCGCTGGTGACGCTGGCGTTTCGTGGCGTTATCGAGCTGATTAATCATCTGCTGTTCGCCAGCGGAGGCGAAATCACCGAATCGGTCCATCTCTGGCCGTGGATTTTCTGGCCGCTGCTGGTGGGCGGCGGCGGGGTGCTGGCGGGTTATTTTCCGCGCTACGCCGTAGCCATCGAGCAGCAGCAGACGGTTAAAACCGACTACTTTGAGGTGATAAATGCCCGTCTTGATGCGGTTCCGACCAAAACCTCGCTTTTTCGCGCCTTATCCTCGATTGCCAGTATCGGTAGCGGCGCGTCGATAGGGAAAGAGGGGCCGATGGTGCAGCTGTCGGCGGTGTGCGGCAGCGCGATTGGCCGGCTGTTACCGGCGTCGCTTAACCTGAAAAACAGTGACGTGGTGGCGATGGCGGCGGCGGGTCTGTCGTCGGTCTATCACGCGCCGCTGGCGTCAGCGATTTTTGTGGCGGAGATTGCCTTTGGCATTTCAGCGTTGCAGCGGCTGACACCGCTGATTATCGCCTCGGCCGTGGCGGTGATGACCATGTGGTCGTTGGGTTTTCGCAGTGCGCTTTATCCGCTGGCGGAAGCCAGTTTCCAGATGGATATCAGCAGCCTGCTGATGACGGTGGTGATTGGTCTGGTTGCCGGTCTGGCCGGCTGGCTGCTGATTAAGCTGATTGCCCGCAGCAAGCGGCTGTTCAGCCGTGTGGCGTCCCTGCCGCTGCGGATCGGCGCGGGCGGCGTCGCGGTCGGTTTACTGGCGCTGATTTCCACCGACATTCTCGGTAACGGCTACGAAGTGATCGTCAAAGTGATGGCGGGCCACTATCTGCTGTGCAATCCGCCATTCCATCAGCAGCATGCCGTCACCGATCATCTGGCGTGGCAGATGTTCCGTGATGCGAAACGCTGCCTGCAATATGGCGGCGAGTTGCGCATTGCCGGCAACCGCCACCTCGATTATCACCACAAACTGAAAAAGCTGTTTGGCAACTGCACGCTGGTCGCCTCGAACCAGAAGTTCGTGGTGCTGCGTGCGGTGAAGATGCGCTAATCAGATGCTGAGCGCCAGCTGCGTCGCCTGTGCGATGGCGCGGCGCGCATCCAGTTCCTGCGCCACATCCGCCCCACCAATCAGCGTGACCGTCTGACCTCTTTCCCGCAGCACGGCTTCCAGTTCGCGCTGCGGTTCCTGCCCGGCGCAGATAATCACGTTATCGACCGCTAACAGCAGCGCTTCGCCGTCGCGTCTCAGATGCAGTCCGGCATCATCAATCGCCAGGTACTCCACGCCGCCCCACATCTGCACGCCGCGCGCCTGCAGGCTGGTGTGATGGATCCAGCCGGTGGTTTTAGCCAGTGACGCGCCCGGTTTATCGGCCCGGCGCTGCAACAGCCAGATCTGTCGGGCAGTGGCAGGCGGCTGCGGCGTTATCAGGCCGCCACGCTGGCTCAGGCTGCGATCGATGCCCCATTCGCGATAGAACGCGGCCAGCTCATCCTGATGCGGCGGCTGTGACAGATATTCCGCGGTGTCAAAACCAATTCCGCCGGCTCCAATAATGGCGACGCGCGCGCCAACCGGGCGCTTATCGCGTAATACCTCGAGGTAGCTCAGCACGCAGGGATGGTCGATGCCGGGGATCGCCGGGGTGCGCGGCTGAATGCCGGTCGCCAGGAGCACTTCATCGGCCGCGCTGAGCTGGTCAGCCTCGACCCGGCAACCGGTGATCACCTTTACGCCCGCCGCCGCCAGCTGATGGCGGAAATAGCGCAGCGTTTCGCTGAATTCCGCTTTGCCGGGGATCTGCCGGGCAATATTGAACTGGCCGCCAATGTCGGGCGCGGCATGGTCGTCGCGACCACCGGCATCAGTGACTCATGGCAGGCGCGGGGATTGACTAGGCATGAGGTGATTTTGCCGGCAAATACTTGGTCGAGGCAGGCCTGATTACAGGCAATACAGGTATTGATGCTGTTATCGTCGCCGCGCTGCGCTTTACTGACAAAGGCGGCGTCGGCCAGAAAAGGGCGCGCCATCGACACCATATCGGCGCAGCCTGACTGCAACAGCTCCTCGGCGACGGCGGGGTGATTAATACGGTTGGTGGCGATCACTGGCACCTTCACTTGCTCACGCAGGCGCTGCGTCACCCAGGCAAACGCCGCACGTGGCACGCAGGGGGCGATGGTTGGGATGCGCGCCTCATGCCAGCCAATTCCGGTATCGAACAGGGGCACGCCACACTGCTCCAGCTCGCCCACCAGCTGCAACGTCTCTTCCAGCGTGCTGCCGTCTTTAATCAGATCCAGCATCGACAGGCGGAAAATAATGATAAAGGCCTCGCCCGTGGCGGCACGGACCGCGCGGGTGATCGCCAGGGCGAACTGCATACGCTCTGGCTGAAGTCGCCGCCCCAGCGATCGGTGCGCTGATTAGTATGCTTTACCAGAAACTGGTTAATCAGATAGCCTTCCGATCCCATGATCTTAACGCCATCGTAGCCTGCCTGCTGCGCCAGTCGGGCGCAGCAGGCAAAATCAGCAATGGTCTGTTCAATGTCGGCATCGCTCATCGCCTGAGGCGTAAACGGATTAATCGGGGCCTGGCGGGCCGAGGGCGCGACCAGATCCAGTTGATAGCTATAACGGCCGGTGTGCAGGATCTGCAACGCGATTTTGCCCTGATGCTGGTGCACGGCGGCGGTAATTGGCCGGTGCCAGTCACACTGTGACGCGTCGGTGAGCATTGCGCCGTACGCGGTTGTCACCCCTTGTGGATTCGGGGCGATGCCGCCGGTAACGATCAGCGCCCCCCTTCACGCGCCCGTTCGCCATAGAACGCGGCCAGCCGCGCAGCACCCTGCGGATGTTCCTCCAGACCGGTATGCATCGACCCCATCAGAAAACGGTTTTTAAGTTGCGTAAAGCCAAGGTCCAGCGGCGTAAACAGCGCGGGATAGTGTGGATTGAGCTGGGTCATAATCACTCACTGCGAAGTGGTCGGATGAGTCAACTCTAGCGGCTTGCATGTTAAAAAAAAGTGAAACAGTGTCAGGGTGTAAGAGAAATCAAAAACATCTGACCCTATGACGGGGGGCCGGGCAGGGCAGTATCGCCCGTGCCAGCCGGGCGGTTAACGATGCCGGATCCACGAGTAGCGGGAATGATAGCCGCGGGCGAAGTGGGTATTGTGGCGATAGCTCGATCCGCTCTCCGCCATGCAGTAGGTACAGACATTGACGTTTTCGATCTGCTGCGGCGGCACGCCGGTCTGTATCAGCATCTGCGTCGCCAGCGCCGGCAGATCAAACCAGACACCCTGCTGCCGGGCGATCGCCTGCGGACGCTGTGCCAGCGGGTTGATCGGCTGGTTGCGCTGCCAGCGTAGCCAGCCAGCAAGGGACGGGCGCTGCTGCATCTCCGCCAGCTGCGGCTCGCCCAGCTCGTAACAGCAGGGACCCATTGCCGGACCGATAGCCACCGTCAGGTTGCGCGGATCGCTGCCCTGTTGCTGCAGTTTTTCTACCGCGCGGGTCAGCACGCCCGCCAGCGTCCCCTTCAGTCCGGCATGCACCGCCGCCACGGTTTTACGCTGAGAATCGGCGAACAGCACCGGTAAACAATCGGCGGTGTAGACCGCCACCGGGCGGCTGCCGGTGCTGATGATGCCATCTGACTCGCAGCTTTTTGGCAGCGTATTTTCAACATCGGTCACCACGGTGGCGCTATGACGCTGATGACCATAGGCCGCATCGGCAGGCGGGGGTTCGCCAGCAGCCTGAAAGGCGTAATCCAGCCAGTCGAGCGAGTCGAGTAAGGTTGAGCGCGGGGTCACGGCCATAAGAATCTCCTGTCATAACGGCGTGCGTTGAGCTCCCCACAGCTTACGTTAACTGCTACATTTTTGAAGCTTTCCCACTCCGACCTTTCTCCCCTTGAGGATGGCATGATGAAAACCTCAGCAAAACTCGCCGCGTCCGGACTGGTCGCGCTGCTGCTGACCGGCTGCGCAACCTCGTCGCACCCGACGGCACAACAGCAGCTCGGCCAGCAATAGGTGCTGGCGGTGAACTGGTACCAGCAGTCAGGCGAATATCAGGCGCTGACTTGGCAAGCGCTTTAACAGCGCGCGCCTCGCGTTTGACCAGGCTCCGTCACTGACCGGTAAAACCTAAAGCGGTGATTGTTGATCTGGATGAAACCATGCTGGATAACAGCGCATACAGTGCCTGGCAGGCGAAGAACGGTCAGCCGTTCAGCAGTAAAAGCTGGTCAGCCTGGACCCAGGCGCGCCAGGCCAAAGCGGTGCTGGGCGCGCTGGAGTTTGCGCGTTATGTCACCCAGCACGCTGGCACGCTGTTCTATGTGTCGAATCGCGATCAGCAGGACCACGCCGCAACGGTCGCCAATATGCAGCAACTGGGCTTTCCCAACGTCAGCGACAAAACGGTCCGTCTGAATACCGACAGCTCAAACAAACAGGCGCGTTTCGATGCCATCAAAAATGAAGGCTACAACGTGGTGCTCTACGTCGGCGATAACCTGAACGAATTCGGCGGTGCGACCTAGCATCAGGGCAATCAGCAGCGTCGTGATTTTGTGAACCTCAACCATCAGCAGTTCGGCACACAGTTTATCGTGCCGCCTAATCCGCTATATGGCGACTGGGAGAGCGGAATGGCGGAAAATTACAATAAACTGACGCCGGAACAGCAGCTGTCGGTGCGGGAATCGCGGCTGCAAAGCTGGAACGGTTAATAATTCGTCAAGAAAAAGAGCCTGACCTGTTCAGGCTCTGTTAACAACCCGTCCTAATTTACTTTCATCTGTCACTATTTTGCTGCAAATTAAACAAATCATCTCTTGCTCCATTCTTCTATTAAACCCGGCACGTTTCACTGTCTATCAGGCTTAAAGGCGGTGAATTATGCTAATTGTTAATTTTTATAATATAAGAGTATTCCTGGTAAATAGCCGGCCGCTTGGTATGGCAGCGCTTATCCTTGCTAAAACTAATTGTATTTATTTGTCATGGATAACTTTAGTTACTTAATGTTTTTGTTTTAGTTAATTAATTTTAAACAACTAAATATCGCTTTAGCTCTTTCATCCGATCCCGCCACGCTTAATTAAATCTACTAATCGCTGACCGTAATTTACCTTGTGCTGACAAAAAGTCACGCCTAAGGGCGAGCCAGAATATTGGTCGTGCATTGAAATTGATTAGCTTATATAACCTTTTTCTATTACTGGCTTCTTATTTCCCTGACGGCTCCCGCTTTATTTATGAGCCGATACACTTCGTGGTTGGCCGGGATGCGACCTCCCGGTAGTAGAGAGAAGATGAATGTGACGACACTTAAACCCTTATTAGCGAAAAATCGCAGTTGGGCATTACAGCGCCGCCAGCGTAACCCGAATTATTTTGAAAAATTCCTGCATTAACAAAAGCCTCACTCATTATGGATTAGCTGCTCGGACAGTCGCGTACCGGCAGAGGTGTTAACCGGCTCCCATTTTGGCGAACTTTTTGTGCATCGCAATATCGCCAATATGGTGGTTGAGGATGACGACAATTTGCTGAGCGTATTGCAATACGCGCTGTTCTTTCTCGGTGTGAAACGATTGTATTAAGCGGCCACTACGGCTGCGGCGGCGTAGAAGCGGCCCTGGCAGAATCTCCCGCAGCAGAAGAGAGCCAAAGCGAGCTGCTTGACCGCTTGGTTGAGGCCAACGTGAAGGCACAATTCGCCAGACTGGTGAAAACCGAACCGGTCCGGCAAATCTGGCAATCGGGCCAGCCACTGGAGGTGTTTGGTTGTGTTTATGACCTGCGCACCGGCCATCTCAAGGAGTTGATTCAGCAATCTGCAGAGGAACCTTCAACATGAATCTCGATACCCTTCGCCGCGACATTCCTGCGGGTCTGGTGGTTTTCCTGGTCGCTTTGCCGCTCTGTCTTTGCATTGCGCAAGCCAGCGGATTACCGCCGTTTGCCGGTCTGTTGACCGGTGTGATTGGCGGCCGGACTGGTCACGATTGTGGTGGCCTCAATGGCGTCGCTCGGCAGCTTCTCCGCCTTTCTCACCGCCCTGATTATCGCCGGTGCTTTGCAGTGCCTGTTTGGCCTGCTGCGCGCCGGGCTGTTTATCTCGCTGGTACCGGGCAGCGTGATTAAAGGCATGCTGGCAGCGATTGGCCTGTTAATGATCATGCAGCAGATTCCGGTCGCACTGGGTGCGGCAGGGGATGCCGAACTGGTTTCGCTGGTCACCGGCGAGATGACCTTCTCACTGCCGGCGATGCTGGTAGCGGATTAGCCATCCTGTGTCTGTGGACCACCGCGCCGGTGAAACGCATTAAGGCACTGGCGTGGATCCCGGGACCGCTGATTGCCTACTGATTGGCTGTCTGGCGCGCATCTCACTGCCGGCGTTTGACAGCGTCTCTGCGCTTGTGGCGGAACTGGAGACGCCAGACTGGATGGCGTGGCAGAACCCGCAGGTGTGGGTAGTGGCGCTGACCTTAGCGCTGGTGGCCAGCCTGGCGGCAGTGCTGCTCTATACCAGCTACAAGCTGGCAACGCCGCGGCTGTTCGTCGAACAGTTCCGCATGGGCGCTCAGCAGTACGTGCCGTTCCTCGCCACCATCGTCGGTATTATTACCCTGGGGATGCTGGTCGGTATCGCGACGCAGATCCTCTACAGTATCTACAAAAGTCATCGCAACGCGCTGCAGCTTACCCGTTACGACGACCACTACGTGCTGCGCTTTCAGCAGAACCTGGCCTTATATGCATAATCCGAAGCTGCAGGGCCTGCTGGACGAGATCCCGGAGAACAGCGTGGTGATCGTTGATAACGATAACGCTGAATATATCGATCCGGACGTCAAAGCGGTGCTGAAGGATTTTGGCGATAATGCAGATAAACGCGGAATTCGCCTCAGTCAGTGGCCGGTTGCGGTAAAATAGCGCTAAGCGCAACGGTAAAATCGTCAGAGCAGCAAAAATCGGATATCTCGGATATCCGGTTTTTTTTATTTACGGGGCATAATTGGCCCCATTCCCGCTGCCACCTGACGTGTTTCACCTGTAAGGGGGCAAATTTGCCCGCTGATTTCAAAGTTAGCCCATGAATAGTGGTTTTATCGCAGGATGACTTTGGTGGCGCCCAGAATTAAATCATTCTGACGCCACGCCCCGTTCAGGTTGGTGTGGACAGCCCGTCTCTCTGCGACAAGGTCCGGATGTATGCACGTTAAGCTGTTTGAAGAGCACAACGTTAAAAAAATGCACTCTCGCTGTTTTTGATCACCTTGCTGTTCTGCTTTATTGGTGGGCATCTGCGCATTCCGCAGGAGCTGTCGCTGTTCTGGCCGGTCAATGCGATCGTCGCCGGGGTGATTGTCCGGAACCCTTTCCTGCATCAGGCTCGCTATTATTTCGCCTGCTTCACCGCCATGGTGTTTAACGACGCGGTTTTTTCCGGCTGGACGCTGGCGGCGCTGGTCTGTGCTGCCTGGGGCGCGCTGGCGCAGCAGGCCAATTTTGATGCGGCGCTGGCGACCGCCTGGGGCGACTGGTTCAGTGAACAGTTCTCAACCGGGCTGATGCTGTTACCGTTTTTACTGACGCGTGACTGGCGAACCCTGTCGCCGCGTCAGCTGTTGCAGGTCCGCAAGCTTTCACCGGTGATCGCGGTGGTCTTTTCGCTGGTGATCGGTGCGATGATGGGCGGCGCGGGCAGCCTGACATTCCCGGTGCCGGCGCTGGTCTGGTGCGCTATCGTATTGCCGATGACCCTCACTAGCCTGGTGATTTTGCTGACCGGCACTACGGAAATTATTCTGGTTTCGCATGGCGTGATGAACATTCAGGGCAATGATAATCTGCTGCCGATCAGCCATCTGACCTCGGCGTGGCTGGGGGTGGCGACGATTGCCATCAGTCCGCTGATTGTGGCCGCGAGCATGGATGCGATTCGTCAGCTCAATCAGCGGTTGGCGCTGCGGGCCAATTACGATTTTCTGACCCAGCTGCTGTCGCGCTCCGGCCTGTATGAGAGCCTTCGATCCGAACCGTTCAGCCCGTCGCGTAAAGCCGGTGTGATCCTGCTGGATGTCGACTATTTCAAAACCATTAATGATAATTTTGGTCATGATGCCGGCGACAGCGTACTGGAAGAGATCGCCCGCCGTATGCAGCGCGGGTGGTGGGCAGAAAAGGGCGTATCTGCCGGTTTGGCGGTGAAGAGTTTGTGGTGGTGCTGTTCGATCAGGATCCGCAAGCGCTCTATTTTCTCGCCGAGTCGATTCGTCAGACAATGGCGAAAGAGAAATTCTGGCTGCAGGGCAGTACGGTAACGGTGACGGTCAGTTTAGGGCTGGCGCCCGGCAGCGCCGGTGACGCGGGCGAGTGGCCACGTGTGATTAACCGGTTAATTTCGGCGGCCGATAAAAACCTCTATCTGTCGAAACGCAATGGCCGTAACCAGACCTCGCCGGTTAACCATCGCGCCCTTACCAGCGACGGGCCTGAAACCACGTCGCCGATAACGATTAGCTGACGCTGCTTTTCAGGCTGCTGGCCTGCTGGTGGCGTTCTAGTGCCAGCTCAATCAGACGGGTGATCAGATCCTGATAGCTGAGCCCGGCTGCCTGCCACAGTTTGGGATACATGCTGATATTGGTGAAGCCGGGCAGGGTGTTGACTTCGTTGACGATAATCTCGCCCTCATCGGTCAGGAACACATCGACCCGTGCCATACCGAAACACTCTAGTGCACTGAACGCCTTGATGGCAACCTCACGAATCGCCTCGCTGACCGCCGCAGGAATCGCCGCAGGCACCACCGTCTGCGCGCCGCTTTCAGAGATGTATTTGGTGTCATAAGAGTAGAACGCATCGTGCACCACGATCTCGCCGCAGGGACTGGCTTCAGGGACATCATTTCCCAGCACCGCACATTCGATTTCGCGGCCTTTTATCCCGGTTTCGATCAGCACTTTACGGTCAAAGGTAAAGGCCAGTTTCAGCGCCGCCTCAAAAGCGTCCGCGCTATAGACTTTGCTGACGCCAACGGAAGATCCCTGATTGGCCGGTTTGATAAACAGCGGCAGGCCAAGGCGGGCAATCACCGCATCGGCGTCCAGCGTGGCGCGCTGAGCCTGGGTGACGCCCAGCCACGGCGCGACGTTCAGACCGGCATCGCGTAACAGGCGCTTGGTAAAATCTTTATCCATGCTGACCGCAGAACCCAGCACGTCAGAACCGACAAACGGCAGCGAGGTCATGCGCAGTAAGCCCTGCAGCGAGCCATCCTCGCCCAGCGTGCCGTGTACGATCGGAAAAATTACATCGATCTGCGACAGCGGATGCGCATCATGACGGGTAATCAGCGGCTGCTGCTGGTTGCCGGGCACCAGCGCTACATCTTCAGCCGCGCGATTCAGGGCTATCAGGGCCGGATTTTCAGCATTAAGTAAGAAGTTGGAGGCATCGTTAAGACGCCAGTGCCCCTGCTTATCAATGCCCAGCAACACAACCTCAAACCTGGTTTTGTCGATCGCATCGAGAATATTTTTGGCCGACTGCAACGACACTTCATGCTCGGCCGATTTGCCGCCAAACACGATCCCTACCCGCAACTTTGTCATCAATTTCTGCCTGCTGAAAAATCAAAACCACAAGATAGCATGCAGGTCTCCGATCAAAACAGGGTGGGGCAGCAGATTGTGGTGCGGCGTTATTCCGCGCTTCCGACCAAGAAGCTGCCGTTTAGCTGCCAGCTCTGGCGGTCTTTCACCCGCGTCGCCTCAATTGGCAACTAGGCGGAGAGCGTGACTTTACCGCGTAACGTGGTGCCGCTGGCGGGCTGCCCCTGCTGCCAGAAGTGCAAAACCTCACCGGCGGTGAAAGGCTGGCTGGCCGCGGGGCTACCTGAGCTTGCAATCAGTGCCGGGCGATCATCAATGCTGACATCATGCAGCACCAGGCTTACCCGGCCACTTTCGCCAAAAAGATACTGACGCCCTGCGGTTACCGGGCCAGCAAAGCGCAGGGTGATCGCAGTCTGGCTGGCGCAGTTGACCGTGATATCCAGCTCACGATCGGCACCGATCTGCAACTCATTGGCGGCAAGAGAATTTCCGGGGCGTGATAGCAGTTCGCCGCGAGTGGTTTCGGCATAATTAATCTGAGGGTCGCTTAGCAGAATCTGACATTCGGCACGGGAGGTGAAGGCGACAATGGTGCAGCCGAGACCGAGCAACAACGAGGATAAAAAATGACGTTTCACGTGAGGCATCTCGCTGACAGGGAAGCATATAAAGAGAGCCGGGTTGTTCAGACCAGGGCGTAATGATATCTAACGCGCAGCGGCTGCCGTCGTGTCGCTGACCAAACAGCGGTTCGCTGGGCAGATCGTCAAAATATAGTGTTCCATCGTCATTAACAAAGGCGATAAGCACGTCTTTATCGTTTTTGATGGCGCTGCCGGGCTGCGGGCCCTGATTCGGCGGGAAGATTACCAAGGCCCGGCGGACCGTGAAGGCGGGCAGGATCACCGGCACCACGGCCCCCGGAAGGGAGAGACATCCGCAATGCCGCTGACAGTCTGGACATTTTTCGGCAGGCTTTGATTATCTATCTGTACCGTATTTTTTGCCACGCCGTCCAGGAGGTGATGGCATGCCCGCTACCATCGCTCCAGACCACGCCGCCTGGGGTACGAATGGCCACGTCAGGCTGGAGGCTGTTCAATGAAATAATGCCAAACGTATCACCGACTTTACGCGGAGTGAACGTCATTCCTTCACTGTGTAATACCGCGCCGCCACGCGCGCCGAGGTTATAGCTGGCATTATTTCACCGTGCGAAGCACCGCCACTGATTTGGCTGTATTTGCTGGTCCAGGTCGCGGAACCTGAAATCGAAGGATCCTGCCGCTCACTTTTTTCGCCCGATACACTCCAGGCAAATTTATCGTTCACCGTACTGTCGTAGCCAACACCGGCACGGCTGTTACTGCCGGAGCGGTTAACCCAGCTGCGCACACTGCGGTTACGGTCCAGAGGGACTGAGAAAGTCAGATAAACATAGCGATTATCATAATGACGTTGATCGTCGGTGAGGCGGTTGTTTTGTATGCCCAGATTAACGTTCACTTGGCCAAACGATCGGCCCCAGCCCAGCATATAGCCCAGGCTATCAGTACCTTGCCAGCTTTTCGATTGGCTGCCGGCAAAGGAAAAGACGCCAAGCCACGGCTGATTAAAACTCACTCCCGCTGCATATTGCGATTTGATTTGCCCGCTTTGAACACGGGTTTGCGGTGCGGACCCGGCACTGCCGGGAGGGATATAATCACGACTGCGGAAATTAGTCGAGGCGTTAAGCGACAGTGACGAGGTCATGGCGCTGCTGACAGTGATTTGATGACTCAGCCCCGGTTTTTTCCCTTCACTGCTGTCAGCCTGACGGGTTACTGAGCCGGTCTGAGATAGCGTCGCCATCAGCCGGCGGGTGAGTCGCAGAGTGGTAAGCCGTGAGGCTGCCTGATAGTTTTGGCTGACAAACCCACCCGCTACAAGGGCAACCCGATCGCTGCTGTACAGGCCGGTTGAGCGCATTAACAGAGAAGATTTTTGCTGGCTCAGGCGTGGCTGTCCGATAGCCAGTGAGGTCGCGGTTTTGACTAAAGCCCTATTCGATTGGGCCTGGAGGTAAGGGATGACGCGCTGTTGTTGATTGCCGGATGCATCGTGGCTGATCACCACGAAATCATCCTGCTGATTACAGTGCCGTAATGCCTGTCAGCCGGTTCATTCCCTCCGAGACCGGGGAACTTTTTAACAATACCCCAGCTTGCCAGATTTCAACCGTACCGCCCTGCGGCATCAATATATCGAGCGAAACCTGATTGCCGCCACCCTGCTGCAAACCTTGTTCGGGTATTATTTGCGCCCCGACCAGATTAATGCCGGCAAATAGCGGATCGCTGGAGGTAATCTCGCCAAGCTGTATGACGGAATCCCAGCCGGGAATCGAGCGCTGACCATAGCTGTACAGGCGCGTAAGCTGACTATTGCTACCAGAACGGGCGTAGCTCTGGCCGCTACGTACTATCCAATGGTTAAAATTAGCCCCGAGCTCTGAGGTTAGCGTCTGCGAACTGCTGTGCCCGCCGGAGTGGGTCTGATACTGATAGCTTCTGCCATCATAGTTGACGATCAGTGCCTTGCCACCGCCTGCATATTGCTGATGACTAAGACGTTCATCGAGCGGAACGGTTAGCACTAGGCTGCTGCGGTCAACCTGTTGCTCGATGATGATGTCGCTGTCTGTGCCGGGAACCATGCAGGCCGCAATCGGGGCAGTGATAAAATGGTGCGGGTCGATCCCCGGCGTTTCCAGCAAACTTTTCGACCAGCAGGCGTGCACGATTTTTCTGACCATCATCCTGCGGGATTGAGACAAAATTAATACGCTGCATTCTCTGCTTATCGAGTTTAATGCCATCTTTCAGGACGACACGGATCTGCTGTTTTTTGCCTGCATCCACACGAGACAGTTGCGGAGTGATAATCAGCTGGTTTTCTTTGTCCTCTGGCAGGGTCTGCAGACTACTGTGCAGTAGCGCTGTGCTGGTATCGGTATTCAGTACGTTGATAGTCGCTTCGCGAGTTTGGTCATCAAGAAATAAAACCGGCGTTTCTGGCTTCATTCCGGCGGCAAAAACGGTCGTAGTGGCACACCAAAACAGCAGGATTACAGGTAAAAATTTACGCAAGGCATTCATTCCAGTAGTGCTGTGCAGCGTAGAATGAAATATCTTCGCTGCACATGTTAATAATTAAAGATAAACCACAGATAACGTGACGTTACCATCCAGTTCTACCGCTTCACCTGACGGATATCTATCCGCCTGCTTCAGCATAATTCCCGAATAGATGTTGTAAGTTTCTTTCGTTGCGGCGACGGGAATAGTGCTACTGGAATCTGCAGCCAGCGCGAAATAACCATTTTTAGCCAGACTCAGAATAGAAGAAGGTGAACCGCTTTTCGCGGTCCAGCTGGATTTATCGGTACTGCGAAGCAGATTAGAATTGGCTACGCCATCTTTTGTCGCGGCGGTAATTCCCAGCAGTACGCCAATTTTGTTATTAGCCGTATCTGCGCCCAGACCAAAAAAACTGACGTCTGTTATTCCGGGCAGGCTGGTCTGCAATTCATCGCTTATCTCTGCGACAGTCATTTCAGTGGAGGCTCGGTTATCCATCGTCTGCACAGCGATTGCCGCTGCTGCATCACAGTCGACGTTGAGATTGACATCATTGCCTGTTTTTGTATTCAGGGCTTGCTTCAGCGACGCCGCCGCAATATAACCCAGTGCAATTGAGGATGAGCTTAGTGACACATCGCACGCAGCCGGATTGATGGTGCCGGTTACAGACAAGCTGGCTGATTCTGCCGCCAGGCCAGAGAAACTGGCGGTGGTGACGGCCATAAATAGAGCTGAGTTGAGCAGTAATTTACGCATAATATTATCTCGAGTCATTCATGGTTACAAACAGGTGTTAAATAGAGCCCTGTTTTAATTGCTGTGATTTTTAATAAAAAATGCAGGTTCTGATTAATTGCTCTGAGATATAGCATAAGGTGGTATTTGTTAAATAAAAGTTTAAATCAGAGGGGAGATATTATCATGAGGAATTGTCTGAGCGGTGCCTGCACAAATAATAAAAGCATTATCAAAAGGAATTGGTTGTTTCTATAGAGGCGTTATTGAGCGAGAAATATAACATTATTTTTCCATTTCTATTACATGGGTTGTATTTTTACAATTGAGTGTTGAATGTAAAACAAAGGGCGTAAAAAACAGTAAAGAATCAATGTGCGTTGCTAAATTATAGTGCTGGGATATGGAACACGACATTGCCGGGAAAGGCGTCGATACCTTGCGGCGTTCGCTGATGGAAGCAGGCGGTAGCTCAGGCCGAGCATTTTCGATGCGCGTCAGGAAATTATCGCGTCGCAGGGAAAGGAAAACCTGCAGAGCGTGAGTTAATGCAGGTTCAGGCGGAAGTTTTGCTTTGAAGTAAAAAGAAATGCGTTTCAGCATCGTCAGGTTGAGATTGCGTGTCATTTATTGGATACGACATGTAAAGTATTATTATAAACAGTGGCACCACTGGGAATATCCTTGTTCACAAATGACATCGCACCAATTACAACGTTATTACCAATTCGAATCTTATCTGCAATTATACAGCAACCTGCGCCGATGCTAACATTGTCGCCAATAAAGAGAGCTATCGGCTCTTTTTTCACATTGGTACCGGTAATGCCGATGGTGGTATTCTGCCTTATCCGCAGAGAGTGGCCGATGACAACGGAACCATTCACAACAATTCCATGATGGTGTGAAATTACCATGCCCGGTCCAATTCTTGCCCCCAGTTGTATATCAGTTCCATATTTGAAAATGATATTTCTGTTTATCTTTATTTGCCCGTTTTTGCAGGAAATTACTGTCTGAATGATGCCAGTAACAGGCGATACGCCACCAGAAGTGGTAACGGCGGTCAGGACATTTGATTGCTTTATGTAGCACTCTGAACCACGAAAAACGCTTATTACTCATCATAACTGCGCGTTGCAAACATTCGCGTAAATGTTCTGATCTTGATTGTTTATCCATAACGTTTTATCCTTGGGTATTTGCGCGGCAATGTAAATGAAAAAAGTGCCTAAGGCTACGTCGAACTAGCCCGAAAAGCGTATGTTTTTCCCGTGCAGTGTTTGTGACCGATATTGGATGATTGCTGAAAAGGGAACATGAGGGGGCAATAAGAGGACAATCAGACAATGGCTATAAAAAAAGCCACTCGCTAGAGTGACTTAATTACATGATTTTAAAAGCTTAATTTGGTGGCCCCTGCTGGGTTTGAACCAGCGACCAAGCGATTATGAGTCGCCTGCTCTAACCACTGAGCTAAGGGGCCAGCGGAGCGGGGATTATAAAGTATCTCTTCTGAGCGATCCAGCACTCAGCCACCGGTTGCTGAAATAAGCAGCAAGCTTTTAACCGCTGATTTCTATGACAAATATCCTATTAAACTGTAACAGGGTCTCAAACTGGTACGGCAGGATGCCGCCGTACCATCACAAAACAGCTGTCGGGTACGCCCTAACGGGTTGCGGAATCAGCTCTGGTGGTAGCGCGAAGCAGATTTATTACGCGACAGGTGAGGCACCATCGTGCCGCGCGCCCGATCTTACTCCTGCCACATCTGCAGCGCTTCCAGCGGAGGAAGCGTTACCGCTTCCTTGCTGTCGAGGCCGGCCAGCGCCGCATCGACCATTTTATCCACTTCCATCAGCATTTCGGCAGGGATGGTGTTGATCGGCTGGCCGGCACGGTCAAATATCTCCGTACGGGTTGCGCCAGGTAGCACCGCCTGCACCTGCACACCGCTGTCAGCAAGCTCACGCTGCATCGCACGCGTTAGCGTCAGCACGTAAGATTTAGTGACATTGTAGGCACCGTTGAACATCTCATGCACCAGGGCCAGCACCGAGGCGATATTGATAATGATGCCGTTGCCACGCGCTTTAAAAGCCCGGCCAGCGGCCTGCGCCAGTCGGGTTGGCGTAACGATATTTAACGTCAGCATGGTGTTGATGCGGTTGATGTCCGCCTCAAGGAACTCTCCCTCCACCCTCATAACCGCGTTGTTCAGCAGCAGTGTAATGTTGGCATTGGTTGCCAGTTCAGACTCAACCCGTTGCACATCCTGTTCATCGGTTAAATCAGCAGCCAGTACCTTAACCTGAACAGCGTGCTGCTCACTCAGCAATGCCGCCAGCTGGTTCAGACGCGATTCGTCACGCGCCACCAGAATCAGATCGTAACCGCGTGCAGCCAGTCGTTTTGCATAGGTTGCGCCGATGCCGCTGGACGCGCCGGTTATTAACGCCGTACCTGATGTTGACATAATTTACTCCTCGTATGATGATCGTCATAATTTACATCAATATGACGATCATCATATTAGCCAGCCAAGCTGGAATATGATGAGCGTAATAATTACTATAATAGCCAGAAGCAACGCATAGAAATCGCAGGAGAGGATATGGAGAAGCAGACCAGCAAAGCGCATACGCGGGCGTATCCTGAGTGAGGCTGCGCGAGTCATGCGTGAGACACCGGTACCGAAGGCATTGGCTGATGAAGCGGGTAACTTTGCTCCGGCGGAGCAGGTGCGTCAGCCACGCCAGCAGTTAGCCGATTTTATTTTATTGATACCTACCTTTCCGAGGCGCATCGCAATTCCCCAGCGGAAGGGTGTCCAATCGCTGCGCTGGTCAGTAAAATGGCACACCTGCCTGAACAGACCCGATCTTTCTTTGCGCAAGGTGTCGATGCGCTGCATGACGCACTGGCATCCAGCATGCAGGCCGAGATGGTCGGGGCGCTGGCGCGTGCCTGCCCGGACGCGCAGCAGCCGGCCAGAGCTGTTACAGCGCAGCCGCGAGGCTCTGAAGCAGCGCGCCGGACTGGTGGCAGCATGATCGAGCACAGTATCCGCGACATCATCAGCGCCAATCTCAACGTCCTGTTCTGTGGCGGCCAGTCAACCGCACATCAGGGCTACCACTTTGCCCATCCCGGTAATCGCTTCTGGAAAGTGATCCACCTAGCCGGCTTTACTCAACAGCAGCTTAAACCGGAAGAGGAACAGCGTTTAACCGAGACGGGTTGTGGCATCACCATGCTGGTTGAGCGGCCCACCGTGCAGGCGAATTAGTTAGCGCCGGATGAATTACGTGATGGCGGCAGGCGCCTGATTGAAAAGGCGCTGCATTACCAGCCCGCGGCGCTGTCGATTCTGGGTAAAGATGCCTTCCGGCGCGCCTTTCAGCAGAGCAAAGTGGAATGGGGTAAACAGCCGATAGCGATCGGTAAAACTGAGGTGTGGGTTCTGCCGAATCCCAGTGGACTGAATCGCGCTTCACTGGAGGAGATGGTTGAAGCCTATCGACAGCTTCATAACGCATTGCAGGCGGGTTAAAACAGACGGTAAGAGCAGGGCAGGGCGGTTATTGCTAAACGACAGGCATAAAAAACCCCGGCTCGCCGGGGTGTTGTCTGACTTAATCGTCGAGGAAGCTGCGCAGCACTTCCGAACGGCTCGGATGGCGCAGTTTACGCAGTGCTTTGGCTTCAATCTGACGAATACGCTCACGCGTCACGTCGAACTGTTTGCCCACTTCTTCCAGCGTATGGTCAGTGTTCATGTCGATGCCGAAACGCATGCGCAGCACTTTCGCTTCACGCGCGGTCAGACCAGCCAGCACGTCGTGGGTCGCAGAACGCAGGCTTTCTGAAGTAGCAGAATCCAGCGGTAGCTCCAGCGTGGTGTCTTCGATAAAATCGCTCAGATGCGAGTCTTCGTCATCACCAATCGGCGTCTCCATTGAGATCGGCTCTTTAGCAATTTTCAGCACTTTGCGAATCTTATCTTCTGGCATCAGCATACGCTCAGCCAGCTCTTCCGGCGTCGGTTCACGGCCCATCTCCTGCAGCATCTGGCGCGAAATACGGTTGAGCTTGTTGATGGTCTCAATCATATGCACCGGAATACGGATGGTTCGCGCCTGGTCGGCGATAGAGCGGGTGATTGCCTGACGGATCCACCAGGTCGCATAGGTCGAGAATTTGTAACCACGGCGATATTCAAATTTATCTACCGCTTTCATCAGGCCGATGTTACCTTCCTGAATCAGGTCGAGGAACTGCAGACCACGGTTGGTGTATTTCTTCGCAATCGAAATAACCAGACGCAGGTTTGCTTCCACCATCTCTTTCTTCGCGCGACGCGCTTTCGCTTCGCCGATCGACATGCGACGGTTGATATCTTTTACCTGCTCAATGGTCAGGCCGGTCTCTTCTTCGATCTGCGCCAGTTTCTGCAGGGAACGCATCACGTCATCCTGCACTTCCAGCAGCTTCTCAGACCACGGCTTGTTCATTGCCAGCGCCGCTTTGAACCAGCTCTCGTTGGTTTCGCTGCCGGTGAACAGGGTGATGAAGTTTTTCTTCGGCATTTTGCACAGTTCGATACACAGCTTCATGATCAAACGTTCCTGAGTACGGACACGTTCCATCATTTCGCGCATGTTGTTCACCAGGTAATCGAACTGCTTCGGTACCAGGCGGAACTGTTTGAAGACGTCAGAGAGGTTCTGGATTTCGGCAACGGCATCAGCGTGGCTGCGGCCTTTGCTTTTAATCACATTACGGGTGGTTTCGTACTGCTTACGCAGATCAGAAAACTTCTCGCGTGCCAGTTCCGGGTCGATAGAGTTATCGTCGTCGGAGCTGTCATTGTCGCTCTCTTCATCTTCTTCTTCATCGTCAACACGATCGGCTTCAGAAAGCTCAGAGCCCACGTGCGTTGCCGTTGGGGCCAGATCTTCTTCCGCGTTAGGATCGACGAAACCGGTGATCAGATCGGACAGGCGTGATTCGCCTGCTTCAACTTTGTCGTACTGATCCAGCAGGTAAGTAATCGCCTCAGGGTATTCAGCAACGGAACATTGAACCTGATTAATACCGTCTTCAATACGCTTCGCGATGTCGATTTCGCCTTCGCGCGTCAGCAGTTCGACTGTACCCATTTCACGCATATACATGCGGACCGGGTCAGTAGTACGCCCAATTTCAGATTCAACGCTGGATAACACCTGAGCCGCAGCTTCCGCGGCATCTTCGTCAGTATCGGAGCTGTTTTCGTTCAGCATCAGATCGTCGGCATCCGGGGCTTCTTCAACCACCTGAATACCCATGTCGTTAATCATCTGGATGATGTCTTCGATCTGATCTGAGTCGACGATATCTTCCGGCAGATGGTCATTGACCTCAGCATAGGTCAGATAGCCTTGCTCCTTACCACGGGTGACAAGAAGCTTAAGCTGTGACTGCGGGTTTTGCTCCATAAGACGGTATCCACACTTCTGTTAATTAGATTGGTGTCGGTCGGCAGCGAGCCAACAATAGCAGTGAAGGCGTTTAGTTCTTGCCGCTGCCCTCGTCGCGGCGTGGGCTTTGCCCATCAGTAATCGGCACTTAAGCCGCTTGTATAAACTTGGTTCTATGGCCTGGCTCACTCGCCATAACGGCAATAAAACACTTAATTTGTCCTTTCACATATCAGAACGGACAAATTATTAAAAATGGTTATTTTCTGGCAAAAGCCTGGCTCAGTGTCCAGAGCTCGCGGCGCTCATCGGCGCTTAATCCTTGGGTGCGCTCGCGCGCAATCAAAAACTCAAGGCGCTCTTCAAGAGCAGAATCGTAGATGCTGGCCAGCGAGTCCTGAAACACCGCTTCGGCTTCCTCATCTACTATCATGTGGTTCCAGATCGCCAGAGTTTCAAGCGTCTGACTAAAATTTGTCCCGCGATATAACTCTAGTAGCTGTCCGGTGGTCAATCCAGGATTCTCATTACAACGGCCCACTAATTCGATAAATAGCGGTAATCCCGGCATTTTTGACTCAGACAGTCCATCCAGCGACGGCACCAGGGTGGCCAGCTGCGGGTTCTGAATCAGCAGCGCGACCAGCACCCGCATGGTGGTTCGCTTGAGCGGTGGCGCAACCGGCGCCGTTCCGCTTGCGGCCAGCTTCGGCATCAGCTTTTCAAGCTGATTGTCATCCAGAATACCCAGCTTGTTACCCAGCTCCTGACGCATATAAATACGCAGGGTTTCGCCAGGAATCTGCGAAATCAGCGGCAAAGCCAGCGTACTCAGGCGGGCTTTACCGTCGCGTGAACTCAGATCGACCTGCGGCAGCAGACTGCCGAATAAAAACGAAGAGAGCGGCATTGCCTGCTCCATCCTCGCTTCGAAAGCCGCTTTACCTTCTTTGCGCACCAGCGCATCCGGGTCTTTGCCATCCGGTAAAAACATAAAGCGTAGCTGACGGCCATCATTCATGTAAGGTAAAGCTGTCTCAAGCGCACGCCAGGCGGCTTCACGGCCAGCGCGATCGCCGTCATAACAGCAAATCACGTTGCCGGTACTGCGAAACAGCAGCTGAATATGCTCAGCCGTGGTTGAAGTGCCCAGCGAGGCGACGGCGTAATCAATGCCGTACTGCGCCAGTGCCACCACATCCATGTATCCCTCGACTACCAGTAAACGGGCGGGTTCCGGATGATTTTTTAGTGCTTCATACAGGCCATAAAGCTGGCGACCTTTATGAAAAATAGGTGTTTCCGGCGAGTTCAGATATTTAGGCGTATCGTTGCCTAATACCCGTCCGCCAAAACCAACGACGCGGCCACGCTTATCGCGAATCGGAAACATGACGCGGTCGCGAAACCGGTCATAGGTGCGACCTTTATCATTGCTGACCAGCATGCCAGCTTCCATCAACGACTCACGGTCTTCCGACTGCTTACCAAACCGTTTGAGAACGTTATCCCAGCCGGCAGGCGCGTAACCAATGGCGAAATGATTGATGATATCGGCGCTCAGACCACGACAATCAAGATAGTCGCGTGCTGGCTGCGCACTGGATTGCTGCAGGCCCTGCTGATAAAAACCGTTCAGGTTCTCCATCAGCTGATACAGGCTCTGGCGCTGATGGCGTTTCATCTGGCTGGGCCCGCTGCCTGCTTCATAAGGCACGTCAAAACCGTGGGAGGTGGCGAGCTCTTCGATACTTTCAACAAACTCGAGACGATCGTAGTTCATTAAAAAGTCGATAGCGTTGCCGTGTGCGCCACAGCCGAAACAGTGATAGAACTGTTTTTCGCCGTTTACGGTGAAAGAGGGCGTTTTTTCATTATGAAAAGGACAGCACGCGTGGAAATTCTTACCCTGCTTTTTCAGCTTAACGCGGGCATCTATCAGATCCACGATATCCGTGCGGGCAAGTAAATCATTAATAAATACGCGTGGAATTCGTCCAGCCATACGCCCCAGATTTTCAGCTCATAAACGCCAGCAAGCCGCGCTTCCTTTCGGAAAGCACGGCCTTTTACTTTACTCTGTCTGCGTTTAACACGCGGTGGAGGCGGACCTCCAAAAGAAAAATTAGTACAGACGAGTGCGGCGTGCGTTTTCGCGAGCCAGTTTCTTGGCGTGACGCTTAGCTGCAGACGCTTTAGCGCGCTTACGTTTGGTAGTCGGTTTTTCATAGAACTCACGACGACGAACTTCAGCCAGAATGCCTGCTTTCTCGCAGGAACGCTTGAAGCGACGCAATGCTACGTCAAATGGCTCGTTTTCACGCACTTTAATTACCGGCATGTAACTCTCACCTCGATAAAATTCGGTTTTTGCTGCTGACTGCGGTGCCAGCACATTTCAAAATGGTGCAGCATTCTACTCCAACTCGCGTTGGTTTGTAAAGCACCATGGATAATTTGAAACCAACAGGAGCGTTTGCCTGTGCGGCTGCCGGTTTTTCCAAGGGCAGGAGTATAGCGTACTCTTTAGCCGACAGAAAATGACTTTTTGCGAGGATTGCCCCCTCTGCCCGCAAAATTGCTGTGCTAAACTGCGCGCCGCGAGAAAGAGGTGATGCAATGCGAATTCTGGGTATTGAAACGTCATGCGATGAAACCGGCATCGCAATTTATGACGATGAGACCGGGTTACTGGCCAATCAGCTGTACAGCCAGGTAAAACTGCACGCCGATTATGGCGGCGTGGTGCCAGAACTGGCATCACGCGACCACGTGCGTAAAACCGTGCCGTTAATTCAGGCAGCGCTGAAACAGGCCGGGTTAGCGCCGAATCAAATCGATGCGGTGGCTTATACGGCCGGTCCGGGGCTGGTCGGCGCGCTGCTGGTCGGTGCCACCATTGGCCGCGCGCTGGCCTTTGCCTGGAAAGTGCCTGCGGTGCCGGTTCATCATATGGAAGGCCACCTGCTGGCACCGATGCTGGAAGACAATCCGCCCGCTTTTCCGTTCGTGGCGCTGCTGGTTTCGGGCGGCCATACCCAGCTGATTAGCGTCACCGGTATCGGTGAATATGCCTTGCTGGGTGAATCGATTGATGATGCGGCCGGTGAAGCGTTCGACAAAACCGCCAAGCTGCTTGGTCTGGATTATCCCGGCGGACCGATGCTGTCGAAGATGGCGCAGCAAGGCACAGCAGGGCGCTTTACCTTCCCGCGTCCGATGACCGACCGTCCAGGGCTGGACTTCAGCTTCTCGGGACTGAAAACCTTTGCCGCCAACACCATCCGCGCCAATGATGATGACGCGCAGACCCGCGCCGATATCGCCCGGGCCTTTGAAGATGCGGTGGTCGACACGCTGGCGATCAAATGCAAGCGCGCGCTGGATCAAACCGGCTTCAAACGTCTGGTGATTGCCGGCGGCGTCAGCGCCAACCGAACGCTGCGCGAGCAGATGGCGGTGATGATGCAGAAACGTGGCGGAGAAGTGTTTTACGCGCGTCTTGAGTTCTGTACAGATAACGGTGCGATGATCGCGTATGCGGGCATGGTGCGGTTGAAAGGCGGAACGCGCGGGGGATTAGGCGTCAGCATACGGCCGCGCCGGCCGCTGGCGGAACTGCCCGCCATCTGGGTGTAAAAAAGCCGGCTTAGCCGGCTTTTTTATTCCTGCGATTTCTTCTTACGCTTCCAGATCTTTCCTTCCTGACCGCGCCACAAACGCTGAATGTTGTCGTGATGGCGTAACAGGCTCAGGCAGGGGAGCATCGAAACCGGAAAGGTGAACTGGGGTTTAAACCACCAGACGTAGAACGGCACAATCAGCGCGCTGACAATCGCGCCGAGCGATGAGTAGCCGCTGAGCAGCACCGTGAGCAGCCAGGTGCCGGTAACCAGTCCGGTTAAGTCCCAGCCAATCGGCGCAATCGCCTCGAAAGCCGTCGCGACACCTTTGCCACCACGGAACTGGAATAACACCGGATAGATATGACCGAGGCAGGCCGCAATCGCCGTCAGGCCCAGAAACAGTGGCGTCACATGCAGCAGATAGGCCAGCCAGACCGGCACCATCCCTTTCAGCACATCAAACACCAGCACGCAGGCTGCGGCCGCTTTACCACCAAGCCGTAACACGTTGGTGGCGCCAGGATTGCCTGAACCGTGCGTACTGGGATCGGGCAGGCCAGCGAGTTTGCAGACCAGAATCGCACTGAAAATCGAACCGCAGAGATACGCGAAAATAATCATACCAGGCGCGAAAGCACTCATAACACCGTACCGTTACCTTTTGAGTCGTTTTGAACTCATCAACCGTGGATAATACGCATAATCCGCCGGAAGTGGTATCCGGCTTAGCCAAAAACAGAGACCATCATCATGGATATCGTATTTATAGAACAACTCACGGTGTTCACCACCATTGGCGTTTACGACTGGGAACAGGGAATGCAGCAGAAGCTGGTGCTCGATGTCGAAATGGCGTGGGATAACCGTCTGGCGGCGCGTAGCGACGATGTGAACGATTGTCTTAGCTATGCCGACGTCTCTGAAGCGATTCTGACGCACCTGACCGGCAGTCGTTTCGCGCTGGTTGAGCGGGTAGCTGAAGAAATCGCGGATCTGTTGATGAACCGTTTCAATTCGCCTGGTGTACGCGTAAAGGTAAGCAAACCGGGCGCTATCGCCCAGGCAGCGCAGGTTGGCGTGCGAATTGAGCGCGGGACTATTCCTAAATAAATGCGATGTGATTGCCATCACCATGAAACCAAACCAAATTACTGTCTGTCATAGCGAGTGCCGTTTCGTTGGAGCCAGCGAAATGGCCTAAAACCTTAAGTTTTACTCAGGCTGATGCAGGCATGATTTCAGGCGATAGCCTTCGCGCTAGCGCCTTTTTAATGGTTTTGAAACGGATAGAGGAAAAATTTGATGGCAGATATTCATCAGCTTTGGGTAGCTGCAATCCTAGGCGTTGTGGAAGGGCTGACCGAATTTTTACCTGTCTCATCCACAGGGCACATGATTATAGTCGGTCACCTTCTGGGCTTTGAGGGCGAGAAAGCAGAGACCTTTGAGGTGGTTATCCAGTTAGGCTCAATTCTGGCCGTTGTCGTGATGTTCTGGCGGCGTCTGTTTGGCCTGATCGGTATCCACTTCGGTGAAGTCAAACATGAAGGTGTCGGTAGCGGACGTTTATCACTGATCCACATTCTGCTGGGCATGGTGCCAGCGGTGGTAGTGGGACTGGTACTGCACGATCAGATCAAAACGCTGTTTAATCTGATCAACGTGATGTATGCGCTGGTGGTCGGGGGCGTGCTGCTGCTGGCGGCAGAATACCTCAAACCGAAGCAGCCGAAAGCGGTCGGCGTCGATGATATTACCTATCGTCAGGCGTTTATGATTGGCTGCTTTCAGTGCTTAGCGCTGTGGCCGGGCTTCTCTCGTTCAGGTGCGACCATTTCCGGCGGCATGCTGATGGGCGTGAGCCGCTATGCGGCCTCTGAGTTCTCCTTCATCCTGGCAGTACCCATGATGATGGGCGCGACGGTGCTGGATATGTACAAGAGCATCGGCTTCCTGACCATGGCTGACTTCCCGATGTTCGCCGTGGGCTTTGTGACCGCCTTCGTGGTGGCGTTGATCGCGATTAACGCCTTCCTGGAGCTGATTAAGCGTATCTCGTTTGTCCCCTTCGCCATCTACCGCTTTATCGTGGCGGCAGCGGTTTACATGGTCTTCATGTAAACCGATCGCAGCCTGCTAGTCAGGCTGCGGTATAGCCAGACCCTGCGCGACGGCGTCAATCCGCCGTCGCGTTAACTCTTCCCGCACCTCAGCGCCTTTAAAACCCGCCTCGATCACCGCTTTAGTCGGCACCGCCTGCGCAAACGCAAACGCCCGCAGCAGATAGTCACCCTGTGGATACGCCATACTTTCCAGACCGGCACGCCCGCGCGCATCGGCTTCGCTGGTCAGCGCCATCTGCTCGATGCGTTGCGGTTTGCGCCAGGCATCGATCCGATCAAACAGCGCCACCAGCGAGGCGGCCGACTGGCGCTCAATGGTATGCACGATGTCGTGAAATTCGGTGACGATCAGCGCCAGATCGCGTATCGCATTGGGCACCCGCAGACGCTGACAAATCGCCTCCACCAACGGCACGCCCGCCAGGCCATGGCCATGATGGCTGGGCCATTTTTCAGGCGGCGTCAGCGCCTTGCCGACGTCGTGGAACAGCGTGGCGAAGCGCACATCGACCGATTCGGAGAGCGCGGACGCCATGGTCAGCGTCATCAGGGTATGCACCCCGGTGTCGATCTCCGGATGCCACGTCGCCGGCGCCGGAATGCCGAACAGGTTATCGAGTTCCGGGAACAGCACCTGCAACGCGCCACAGTCGCGCAGCACCTGAAAATAGACCTGCGGATTGCGGCTGGTCAGAGCTTTTCCCGTCTCTTTCCACACCCGCTCAGCGGCCAGATGTGCCAGTTCGCCGCTGCTGACCATCTGCTGCATCAGCTGTTGAGTCTCGGCGGCAATACGGAAGTTGAGATGGGCGAAACGCGCCGCGAAGTGCGCCACGCGTAACACCCGCAGCGGATCTTCATGGAAGGCGTCAGAAACATGCCGCAACTGGCGCTGGGCAATATCGCGCTGGCCGTGGTAAGGGTCAATCAGCTGGCCGTTTTCATCCTGCGCAATTGCATTGATGGTCAGATCGCGGCGTTGTAAGTCCTGCTCCAGCGTTACATCCGGCGCGGACCAGGTCACGAATCCGGTATAGCCTTTCCCGTTTTTCCGCTCGGTACGCGCCAGCGCATACTCTTCGCGGCTGTCAGGATGCAGGAAAACGGGAAAGTCGCGACCGACGTGTTGATAGCCCTGCTCAAGCATGGCCTCGGGCGTGGCACCGACCACCACCCAATCTTTGTCTTTAACCGGCAGCTTCAGCAGTGCATCACGCACTGCGCCGCCCACAAGAAACGTCTTCACGCAAAACTCCAGAGATAAAGAAATGACCTGCACGCCGGGCGCCTCCCGCGCGACACTTCAGCAGTGCATGTTGCTCTATTGTTGCACAGATTCAGCAGATTGCAGGCATGCCAAAAGGGGGATCTGGCGATCCCCTGATGAAAAACGGCAGAGATGGGTCAGTTCATCCAGCGATCGTTTTTCTTGCGGCGCGGCAGCATGTGCGGCAACAGTAAACCTAACAGCAGGCCGACACCCAGCCCGCCGCCGCCATACATAAACCACTGCATGATGATGGTACGCTGCTTGTCATCGAGCTGGACGTTAGCCGCGCTGACTTTCTTCTGCGCAACGATCAGCTCGTTTTTCAGCTTCTGGTTTTCGCCCTTCAGTCCGTTGATCACGCCGTCGCTACTGGCGACTTTGTTCTGCATTTCAGCGGTGCGCTGATTCCAGCTGTTGTCGATATTATCCAGCTTGACGGTGAGATCTTTAACCTGCTGTTCCAGCTGCGGCACCCGGGTACGCAGGCTGGGACTGGCGCTCAGCTGCGACAGGGGGATCCAGGTGGTGCGGCCTTCCGAGTTACGGATCTGGCCATAATGGGTATCATTGTTGGTCTGAAGCAGCTGCACCTCTTCCCCGGCATTCAGCTTACCGAGCAGGCGAAACTGATCGCCCGGTCCGCTGCGAACCCAGGTCGATAATTCATCAGACACGTAGCGTTTTTCTTCGGCGTGGGCACGTGCAAGGGTGCTGAGGGCCAGCAAAGTGAGTCCAGCGAGTGTGATTTTTTTCATTCGATTTCGTTTTGCTTAGTCTGACTAAAAATTTACCGGCACAGTCTGGAGAGGCCTCGTATAAATCTATATGAGAACTATCCTGGTCTCATGAGAGTGCGAAAAGGTCTGCGAAAGCACAAAGAAAGCAGAGACAGCGCGGCTTCTGTGCATTAATCTTCGCCTGATAACCCCTTGCCCTCCAGGCGACAGCATGAGTAACCTGCTGATTATCGACTGAAATATGCAGGAAACATCCTCTTAAGTGCCAGCGGCGTAGTGAATAAAAAATTATGACCATCGAAATCGAACTAAAGTTCATTGCAACTCCTCAGGCGGCCGGGAAACTGGCTGACCTTGTCGCGGCGTGGCCGCATCAGCATCAGCCTGCGCGCGAGCTGACCAACATCTATTTTGAAACCGACGATAACCAGCTGCGGCGCTGGGATATGGGATTGCGCATCCGTGGCGTCGATAAGCGTTATGAAATGACGCTGAAAGCGGCCGGTAAAACGCTTGGCGGGCTGCATCAGCGCCCGGAATATAATGTCGACCTGAGCGAACCGACGCTGGATATTGCGCAACTGCCGTCTGACATCTGGCCGCAGGGCACCGACATTGCGGCGTTACAGTCACGTTTACAGCCGCTGTTCACCACCCATTTCCAGCGTGAAACCTGGCTGATTACCGTGGGCGACAGCGAGATTGAGCTGGCGTTTGATCAGGGCGACGTCACGGCGGGCACCCTGAGCGAACCGCTGTGCGAAATCGAACTGGAATCAAAGCGCGGTGAAAGAAAAGATATGCTGGCCATTGCCCGGCAGCTGGTGGCGATAGGCGGCCTGCGCATTGGCAGCCTGAGTAAAGCTGAACGCGGTTATCAGCTGGCGCAGGGCAATCCGCCGCGTCAGCTGCGTCCTTTCCCGCTGTTGAAAGCCGGTAACAAAGCCACGGTAGAAGAGGGCATGGTAGCAGCCATGTCGGCCGGTCTCAGCCACTGGCAGTATCACGAAGAAGTCTGGCTGCGCGGCAACGCGACGGCACAGGATGCGGTGTGTGAAGCGCTGGATGTGCTGCGTCAGGCGTTTACCCTGTTTGGTGCGCTGGTGCCGCGCAAGGCCAGCAGTGCTTTGCGTCAGCAGCTGACCACGCTGGAAGAGACGCTGGTCAATGACGCAGTGGACGCAACCAGCTTCTGCCTCTCATCGCTGGCGGTGAAAACCCAGCTGGCGCTGACGCACTGGCTGGTAGAATCGCAATGGCAGCAGTGGGTGGATGCCAAAGGCCAGGCCAAATTGCAGGGCTCGTTTAAACGCTTTGGCGACATCATGCTGAGCCGCATCAATGCCGATCTCAGAGAGACCTTCAGCACGGTTAAACAGCCCAATGAGTATCGGGATAAAGCGACGCGCTTATCGCGTCAGCTGCTGGCGGTACATTTGCTGGCCGGCGCTTATCTGCAGGAAGATGTGGCGGTCTGGCTGGCACCGTGGCAACAGCTGCTGTCTGCGATTCATGAACAACAGGAAGCCGGATTAGCCTGGCTGACGGCGCAGGCGTTGAAACAGCCACCGTTCTGGCTCACCAGCGGTTCTGCCCGCTAACCTGAACTGCGCTACTCCATCATGGAGGGATTTATGTTGTCAGCACTTCCCGCGTTGTTACGCGAACAGGCGGCACGCGCCGCGCAGCAGCTTGACGTTCCCCTTGCTTCGCTGAACGCGGAGCAGGCGGCCGGGCTGGCTTTCAGTGATTTTGTGCTGGAAAACCTGCAACAGCATCCCGACTGGTGGCAGGCTATTTGCCATGCGCCGCCGCAGGCTGACGAGTGGCAGCACTACTCTGACTGGCTGAATCAGGTGATGGCGACGGTTGATAGCGAAGCCAGCCTGATGCGGGAACTGCGACTGTTTCGCCGCCGGATGCTGGTGCGTATCGCCTGGATGCAGTGCTTGCAACACGCCAGCACGGAACAGAGCCTGCAGCAGCTCAGCGTGCTGGCGGAAGTGTTAATCAGCCGGGCGCGCGATTGGGTCTATCAGGATTGCTGTCGCGATTTTGGTACCCCCTGCAACGCCGACGGCGAAGCGCAACCGATGCTGATCCTCGGCATGGGCAAGCTGGGCGGTGGCGAGCTGAATTTCTCATCCGATATCGACCTGATTTTTGCCTGGCCGGAAAACGGCAGCACCCGCGGCGGAAGACGGGAACTGGATAACGCCCAGTTCTTTACCCGCATGGGACAGCGGCTGATCAAGGTGCTCGATCAGCCGACCATGGATGGCTTTGTCTACCGGGTTGATATGCGTCTGCGTCCGTTTGGCGACAGCGGCCCGCTGGTGATGAGCTTCGCCGCCCTGGAAGATTATTACCAGGAGCAGGGACGCGACTGGGAACGTTACGCGATGGTCAAAGCGCGACTGATGGGAGACGAGCACGATCGCTGGAGCCTGGAGCTGCAACAGATGCTGCGGCCGTTCGTCTACCGGCGTTATATCTACTTCAGCGTAATTCAGTCGCTGCGTAACATGAAAGGGATGATCAGCCGGGAAGTGCGGCGGCGCGGCCTGAAAAATAACATCAAGCTGGGCGCAGGCGGGATTCGTGAAACCGAATTTATCGTCCAGGTATTTCAGCTGATTCGTGGCGGGCGTGAGCGCTCACTACAACTGCGCGCCTTACTGCCGACGCTGGAAGCGATAAAAGAGCTGGCGTTATTACCGGCAGATCAGGTGGATGCGCTGCGTGAAGCCTATCTGTTCCTGCGGCGGCTGGAAAATCTGCTGCAAAGCTTGGGTGATGAGCAGACCCAGACGTTACCTGAAGATGAGCTGCATCGCACCCGTCTGGCGTGGGCGATGGGCAGCGCGGACTGGCCCGCCCTGATGGCGGCGCTCGAAAGCCAGATGGCGGCGGTTCGCGCTATTTTTGATGAGCTGATTGGCGAAGATACGCCAGAGATTGGCGATCAGCGCGAGCTGGCGGAGTACCAGATGCTGTGGCAGGACCCGCTGGAAGAGAGCGAACTAGCGCCGCTGGTGCCACAACTCAGCGATGAACAGTGCCGCACGCTGCACCAGACTCTGGAGGCGTTTCGCCAGGATATCAGCCGGCGCACTATCGGCCCGCGCGGTCGTCAGGCGCTGGACCAGCTGATGCCGCGTCTGTTAAGCGAAGTCTGTCCGCGTGACGATGCTGCCATCACCCTCAGCCGTCTGACGCCGTTACTGCTTGGCGTGCTGACCCGCAGCACCTACCTCGAATTATTAACCGAATATCACGGTGCGCTGCGGCATTTTATCCGTCTGTGCGCCGCCTCGCCGATGGTGGCCAGTCAGCTGGCCCGGCACCCGCTGTTGTTGGACGAACTGCTCGATCCGGCCACGCTTTACCAGCCAACCGCCACCTACCGCGATGAGCTGCGTCAGTATCTGATGCGAATTCCCACCGATGATGAGGAGCAGCAGCTTGAGGCGGTGCGCCAGTTCAAGCAGGCGCAGCATCTGCGTATTGCCGCTGCCGACATCGCCGGCACGCTACCGGTGATGAAAGTGAGCGATCACCTCACCTGGCTGGCTGAGGCGATCATCGAATCGGTGGTACGCCAGGCCTGGCACATGATGGTGCAGCGCTACGGCAGGCCATCGCACCTGAGTAATGAGCACGAACGTGGCTTTGCAGTGCTGGGCTATGGCAAACTGGGCGGCTGGGAGCTGGGATACAGTTCCGATCTCGATTTAGTCTTTCTGCACGACTGCCCGGCGGATGCGGTGACCGAGGGCGAACGCAGCATTGATGGCCGCCAGTTCTATCTGCGCCTCGCCCAGCGCATCATGCATCTGTTCAGTACCCGCACCTCATCCGGCATTCTGTATGAGGTGGACGCGCGGTTACGTCCCTCCGGCGCGGCAGGCATGCTGGTCAGCACCTTTGAGGCGTATGAAGAGTATCAGCGCAAGGAGTCTTGGACCTGGGAGCATCAGGCGCTGGTACGGGCGCGTGTGGTGTTTGGCGAGCCGACGCTAGGCGAACGTTTTAACACCATCCGCCAGGCGATCCTCTGTTTAACGCGTCCCGCTGAGGCATTGCAGACTGAAGTGCGTGAGATGCGTGAAAAGATGCGCGCTCACCTCAGTAACAAGCATAAAGGACGCTGGGAGATTAAAACCGATCAGGGCGGTATCACCGACATTGAATTCATCGCCCAATATCTTGTCTTACGCTACGCCGCTGAACAACCTGAGCTGACGCGCTGGTCCGACAATGTGCGCATTTTTGAACTGATGGCGAAATACCATAAAATGCCCGCCGATGAAGCACAGGCGCTGACGCAGGCGTACGTTACCCTGCGTGATGCCTTGCACCATCGGGCATTGCAGGAGCTGCCCGGCCATGTGGAGCCGGATGCTTTCGCCGCCGAACGGCAAACGGTTGTTGCCAGCTGGCAGCGCTGGCTGAACTCGCCCGCGTCTCTCCCGGCGTGATGCTGATAGCACAAATCGCAACTGTGCTATCATCCGCGCACTTTTTTTAATGCAGTCTGGAGTGTCTGGAATGAAAGTTACTCTGCCCGCGTTCGGCCAAGCCTCAGTGCTGGTTGTTGGCGATGTGATGTTGGATCGTTACTGGTACGGCCCTACCAGCCGTATCTCCCCTGAAGCACCGGTTCCGGTGGTGAAAGTGGAGACTGTTGAGGAGCGTCCTGGCGGCGCAGCAAACGTGGCGACGAACATTGCAGCACTAGGTGCCGCCTCACGGCTGATTGGCCTGACCGGTGAAGATGATGCGGCGCGCGTGTTGAGTAAAACGCTGAGAGACGTCAACGTACAGTGCGATTTCGTGGCGGTGAAAAGCCATCCGACCATTACCAAGCTGCGCGTGCTGTCACGCAACCAGCAGCTGATCCGCCTCGATTTTGAAGAGGGATTCGATCAGGTTGATCCCGAACCGATCCACCAGAAAGTGCGTGCTTCGCTGGCGGCAGCGGGCGCACTGGTGCTGTCTGACTACGCCAAAGGCGCGCTCTGCAGCGTGCAGGCCATGATCACCCTGGCGCGCGAAGCAAACGTCCCTGTGCTGATCGATCCGAAAGGCACCGACTTTGCCCGCTACCGTGGCGCAACGCTGCTGACACCTAATCTGTCCGAATTTGAAGCGGTGGTCGGTAAGTGTAAAAACGAAGAGGAGATCGTGGCGCGCGGTATGCAGCTGATCGCCGATTTCGATCTCTCCGCGCTGCTGGTGACCCGTTCAGAAAATGGCATGACGCTGCTGCAGCCTGGCAAAGCGCCATTGCATCTGCCGACCCAGGCCCAGGAAGTCTACGACGTAACGGGTGCGGGCGACACGGTTATCGGCGTGCTGGCTGCGGCGTTAGCGGCAGGTGACTCGCTGGAAGAGGCCTGTTTCCTCGCCAATGCCGCTGCTGGCGTGGTGGTAGGTAAACTCGGGACCTCCACCGTCAGCACCGTTGAGCTGCAAAATGCAATTCATGCCCGTCCGGAACAGGGCTTCGGCATTATGACCGAAGCGGAGCTGAAAGCGGCAGTGAAGATGGCGCGTCGGCGCGGCGAAAAAGTGGTAATGACCAACGGTGTTTTCGACATTCTGCATGCCGGTCACGTCTCTTATCTAGCCAATGCGCGTAAGCTGGGCGATCGCCTGATCGTGGCGGTGAACAACGATTCGTCAACCAAACGGCTGAAAGGCGCGAGCCGCCCGGTTAATCCGCAGGAAAACCGCATGATTGTTCTCGGTGCGCTGGAAGCGGTTGATTGGGTGGTGGTGTTTGAAGAGGATACGCCGCAGCGGCTGATCGCCAGCATTCTGCCGGATCTGCTGGTGAAAGGCGGCGATTACAAACCGGAGGATATCGCCGGCAGTAAAGAAGTGTGGGCCAACGGTGGAGACGTGCAGGTGCTGAATTTTGAAGATGGCATCTCAACCACCGATATCATTAAAACCATTCGCGGCGACAGCTAAAACCCGCCGTCAGCGGGAGACGTGCTCCCGCTAAACCGGTGATTAGTTGTTGCTGTCAGTATCAAATTTGGCCACATCCGGCGTGCTGATCACTGACGGTGCGGGTGAGGCGGCAGGAGAGGTCGCTGTACCGACCGCTGCGGTGTTTGCCGTGGCAACGGGTGTGCTGGCGGTTGGCGCTGTCGGCGTTGCGCCGCTCTGGCTTTCCAGCTGTGCCAGACGCTGTTCCAGCGCCGCCAGTTTTTCCCGCGTACGCAGCAACACCTGCGTTTGCACATCAAACTCTTCACGGTTGACCAGATCCATACGCGTCAGCTGCGCCTGAAGAACCTGACGAATTTTCTTTTCGACATCATCACCAAACTCACGTACCCCTTTCGGCATCGCTTCGTGAACCTGACGTGCAAGTTGTTCAATTTTTTTCGTGTCGATCATGATGATTTCCTGGTTTCGGGGAGCTGTGTCAGCACTTTACTAACCTGATAACGGTTAAGTGTAATGCCAGAAATGAAAAGGATAAACCTCAAATTGGCAACGCAGGAAATGCAAAAGCAATTGCACTATTGATGATTGCCGCTCCAGATAATCGGCGCTATAGTAAAAACGCTTATTCTCAGGGCGGGGCGCAATTCCCCACCGGCGGTAAATCAGCCTTGGCTGAAAGCCCGCGAGCGCTTCATGATGATGAAAATTCGCTATGAAGGTCAGCAGATCCGGTGTAATTCCGGGGCCGACGGTTACAGTCCGGATGGGAGAGGGTAACGACATCTGTCGGACAATTGTGTCTGCTTCACGTTATTGCCACGTCTTTTTGACGTCACTCCTAAGCACGCCCTGATTCTGGTAACCCATACATTTAAAGGTTTTTATTACCATGAATCAGACGCTACTTTCTGAATTTGGCACGCCTGAACAGCGTGTAGAACGTGCTATCGCCGCCCTTCGTGAGGGACGCGGTGTGATGGTGCTTGACGATGAAAATCGTGAAAACGAAGGCGATATGGTCTTCGCCGCGGAAACCATGACCGTTGAACAGATGGCGCTGACCATTCGCCACGGCAGCGGCATTGTCTGCCTTTGCCTGACCGAAGAGCGTCGTCAGCAGTTAGATCTGCCGATGATGGTGGAGAACAACACCAGCTCCTACGGCACCGGTTTTACCGTGACGATTGAAGCGGCCGAAGGCGTGACCACCGGTGTTTCTGCTCAGGATCGCATCACCACTATTCGTGCCGCGATTGCCGATAACGCCAAACCCACTGATCTCAATCGCCCTGGTCATGTCTTCCCGCTGCGCGCGCGCGAAGGCGGTGTGCTGACCCGTGGCGGTCATACCGAAGCGACCATCGACTTGGTCACTCTGGCGGGCTTCAAGCCGGCAGGCGTATTGTGTGAACTGACCAACGATGACGGCACCATGGCCCATGCGCCTGAGGCCATTACGTTTGCCAGACAACACAATATACCGGTGGTGACGATTGAGGATTTAGTGGCCTGGCGTCGCAGCCACGAAACGCGTCACGCCAGCTAATCAGCGTGATGACGCGGTAAAACAGGCCAGCCCCGGCCTGTTTTACCGGCGGTTAATTCGCACACCCGCTTCTTTGACGGCAAGCTGAGTCGTCAGCCCGCTTTCGTCTGGCGTTATCCCGATCGATCATCCCCTTCATCGCCGATCTTATTCAGATTTTCTGAGCATCTTCATCAGGCTTATCCGCGTGATATAGCAGCTAAAGCGCGTATCGTAGTGGCTATCAAACATTCAATTCTGAGAACCCGTTATGAGCCAGTCACGTATGCCAGCGCTGTTTTTAGGCCATGGTAGCCCGATGAACGCCCTTGAAGAGAACCGCTATACCACCGCGTGGCGTCACGCGGGCGATACGCTGCCGCGACTGCGCGCTATTATTGCGGTCTCGGCCCACTGGTATACGCGTGGCACTGCAGTAACGGCGATGGCACATCCCCGCACGTTGCATGATTTTTGCGGTTTTCCGCAGGCGCTGTTTGATACCCGCTATCCGGCACCGGGAGCGCCCGAACTGGCTGAACAACTTGTCAGTCTGTTAGCACCGATTCCGGTACAGCGGGATCACGACCGGGGATTCGATCACGGCTCGTGGGGCGTCCTGATCAAGATGTATCCGCAGGCGGATATTCCGGTGGTGCAGTTAAGTATCGACAGCACTCAATCACCGGCCTGGCATTTTGAACTGGGCCAGAAGCTGGCGGCGCTGCGTGACGAGGGCGTGATGATCGTTGCCAGCGGCAACGTGGTGCATAACCTGAGAAAGGTGCGCTGGGACGGCGGCGATGAGGTCTATCCGTGGGCCAGCAGCTTTGAGCAGTTCGTGAGTGACAACCTGACGGCAGAGAGTGACGCGGCTTCGCATCCGCTGGTCAACTTTATGCAGCATCCCGGTGCCGCGCTCTCGAACCCGACGCCGGAACACTATCTGCCGTTGTTGTATGTGCTGGGCGCACTTCAGAAGGGGGAAGCCATCAGCATCCCGGTTGACGGAATAGAGATGGGCGCGATCAGTATGTTGTCGGTGCAGGTTGGCTGAATGCAAACAGACCCGAAGCGGGTCTGTTTGCCGGTGCATTAATCGATGAAGGCGTGCGGATAAAAGCGGGAAAGATCCTGAGTGAGCAGATCGCGATCTTCACGCAGGCCTATACCGGCCGGTTGATCGTCAATCAGCCAGCTGCCGATCAGCGTGTAGCTGTCGCCAAATTTTGGCAGCGGATGGAACTGCTGGACGATCATGCCCTCTTCGCCATACGGGCCGTCGACGCGGGCAATTTCCTGACCGTTTTCAACAATGCGGATATTGGCGCCTTCGCGAGAGAACAGCGGCTTCACCACACATTTGTCCATCGGCGGCACCTCATCTTCGGCAAAGAAGGCGGGCAGCAGGTTAGGGTGATTCGGGAACATCTGCCAAAGCATTGGTAGCAGCGCTTCATTCGACAGAATGCTTTTCCAGGCCGGCTCCAGCCAGCGTACGCCCGCATCGCCCAGCTTGGTGGAAAACATCTCACGCAGCATGAATTCCCACGGATAGAGCTTAAACAGGTTGCTGATGACCTGGTCGTGGACGTCGGTAAACTCACCTTTTTCACCCAGACCAATTTCATCCATGTAGAGAAATTCGCTCGGCAGGCCCGCTTCAGTGGCGCAGTCCTGCAGATACTGCACCGTGCCGCGATCTTCGTCAGTATCGCGGCAGCAGGCGAAATGCAGCCAGTTAAAACCGTGCTGCTGATGCAACGCCGCAAAGCGCGCGATCAGCTTTTCATGCAAACTATTGAACTGGTCACTGCCCACCGGTAGCTGCCCGGCGCTCAGCTGGTCTCCCAGCCATAGCCACTGGAAAAATGCCGCTTCATACAGCGAGGTGGGCGTATCCGCGTTGTTCTGAAGTAATTTGGCGTCGCCTTTGCCATCCCAGGCGAGACAAGACGGGAATAGAGCGAAGGCTGACGCTGGTGCCAGGAATCACGCACAAAATCCCAGGTATGTTTGGGGATGCGGAATTTGGTCAGCAACGCTTCATCTTTAACGACTTTGTCGACCACCTGCAGGCACATCTGATGCAGCTCAGCGGTGACATCCTCAAGCTGCTCTATTTGTGCCAGCGTAAGCTGGTAGTAAGCATCTTCACACCAGTACGGCTCGCCATGCATAGTATGAAAACGAAAACCGAACTCGGTGGCTTTTTCCCGCCAGTCTGGGCGTTCTGAGATGGCAATGCGTTGCATCGTGGCGTTAGCCTCCCATTGAACGGCTGGAGGTGCCGGTTGCGCTGCATGCTATTCTGTTTGGCTGCCGTCTCGCCAAAGCCGCCACGGGTAATGGTCGAGGTGGTGGCAGGCTTCGGTGCCAGCGCCGTCTTCGGCACGTTCATGGTTTTGCCTGAGGTGGCAGCACCATAATTACGACCGGACCATCAACAAACTGACCGTTTGCCGGGCTGTTAGGTGTTTTTGGTGAAAACAGCGGCTGCTGAGCGAAGCCTGCGCCGCCGCCCATCATCCGGCCCATCATGTAACCGGCCATCAGTGGCATCCAGAAACTGCCGCCGCTCTGTTGCGCTTCCGCATTGTTGGTGCTGCCGACGCCAGCCTGAGCCGGGGCCTGCTGACACTGATTCTCGCCGAATTCGGCGACGCAATCTTCGCGGGTCGCATATTTAGGTGCGGTGCGTTCTGCCTCCTTATTTGGCTTCATTGAAGGCGGTGGTGCACTGTGCGTTCTGGCCTGGATTGGCTTTCGAACAGTCATCCGCATTGTGATACATCGAGACGGATTCATCGTTTTGTTCACAGCCTGCCAGCATAAATACCGCCGAAACGGCGATCGCGACGGGCGTTAAATGGCGTGCCTGCCAGCTCTTACGAAAAGCGGCATAGCGAATAGATTTTGTGCGTTTCATTATGATTATCCTGTGCACAAAGGTAGCGCATAGAATAGGGGATGAGGGGTCAAAATTGAAGCTGAGGGCCTGATACTGTAGGGATCTTTACTTAGCTATACGTTCGATAGAGAGACGGGCCGCAAAGCGACCCGTCATCGTCATCAGTTACCGAAAGGATTGCTGCTGCTGTTGCGAGTCGCAGGGCGTGCTGCCGCGGCAGAGCCGTTCGCAGACGGGCCATTATCCACATCCACGCGCGCGGTCTGCTGCGCGTTTTCCGGTGCCACCGTTTCTGGTGAGGTTGGGATCTCTTTACCCAGCTGGCTGTTCAGCGCCTGCAGGTTCTGCTCGTTGAGCGTTCCCAGTGCATAGCTGATGTTGAGCTGGTTGATCAGGTAACTGTAGCGCGCATCAGAAAGCTGCTGCTTAGCGTTGTACAGTGCGGTGGTCGCATCCAGCACATCGACGATGGTACGCGTACCGACCTGATAACCGGCTTCAGACGCATCCAGTGAACTCTGCGCTGAGACCACAGCCTGTTTGTAGGCACTGATGGTGCTGATCGATGCATTCACGTTGTTAAACGATGAGCGCACGGTCTGGATCGCTGAGCGGTGCGCACTTTCCAGCTGCTCGCTGGCGCTGACGAAATTATACTGCGCCTGTTTCGTCTGCGAGGTCACACTGCCGCCGCTGTAAAGTGGCAGGGAGAAGCTCAGGCCAACCTGACTATTCCCGGTAATCGAGTCGGTCGAACCGGCGCTCTGGTTAGCACGGCTGCCGCCATATTTGCTGTTAGACATGCCGGTTGAGGCGGTCAGATCCAGCGTCGGCATGTGGCCGCTTTCTGCTGAACGAATCCGCTCACGTGCCAGATCTTGGTTCAGACGGGCAGAAAGCAACGTCAGGTTACGGCTTTCTGCCTGCTTGAGCAGCGCGCTGACCGCATCCGGCTTATCGGTTTTAAAGCGGTCGATATTCAGCGACGCCAGAGCCTGATAATCCATGCCGGTAATCTGGCGCAGTGATTCAACCGCGTTATCCAGATTGTTGCGCGCGGTGACTTCGTTAGCTAACACGCTGTCATACTGCGCACGGGCGTTCTGCACGTCATTGATCGCCACCAGGCCGACGTTAAAACGTTGGGTGGTTTGATCGAGTTCGCGATAGATCGACTGCTTCTGCGCTTCGGTGTAAGAAAGGGTATCAATTGCTTTCAGCACGTTGAAGTAGGCGGTCGCGGTGTTCAGGATCAAATCCTGCTGCGCAACCTGATAGGTGACGTCCTGAATGCCGGCGGTTTTTTCCTGCAGGGTCAGGCCGCGCCATTTCGACATGTCGAAAATCGTCTGGGTTAATTGCAGCGTACCGCTGGTCGTGTTGGAATGAAGACCGCTGCTGTCACGGTAGCCGTTGTTATAGGTGTAATCCGCACCCAGACCGAGCTGCGGTAATAATGGGCTACGCGCTTCGTTGATTTTCTCAAAGGCAGAATCGCGATCGGCAGCGGCGCTGCGCAGATCCGGGTTGCTCAGACGTGCTTGTTGGTAAACCTGAAGCAGGTCTTCGGCCTGGCTGGCGAAGCTGAAACCGCCCAGGCTCAGCCCAATAAAAAATGGGAGCAGTTTTTTCATTTGCATTCCTTTTGTTGCAGAATTGCAGTGGTAGCGCTGCCGGGTAAGCCAAAAAATTATCGCCGATTTTAGCAGAGGGCAACTGTGAGATAAGTTGGCTGAACGTGCCTTCTTCCCCTAATTTACGTAAATAATTCATAAAGAACCACTCAGACGGAGCACTGTGCCAGGCTTTTTTCGCTCCACCCCAGTCTGCATAAGGAACCAGATGATGTCGGAAGAAAAAAAATCCCCTGTGACTTTTACAAAAAACGATGTAGAAATTATTACACGCGAAACCGTCTACGATGGTTTTTTTTCAGTTGTACGCTATCGCTTCCGTCATCGCCGTTTTAATGGCGAAATCAGTGCCGAAGTGCAGCGCGAAGTTTTTGAGCGCGGACATGCCGCCGTGCTGCTACCTTATGATCCCTTACGCGACGAAGTGGTGCTGAGCGAACAGATCCGCATCCCGGCCTATGACAGCAGTGCATCGCCCTGGCTGCTGGAGATGGTGGCCGGCATTATCGATCACGGTGAAACCGTCGAACAGGTAGTGCGTCGCGAAGCGGTCGAAGAAGCAGGATTACAGGTCGGACGGATTAAGCCAATGCTTAATTACCTGGCCAGTCCCGGCGGTACCAGTGAACGTTTATCGGTGCTGATTGGGGAAGTGGATGCCAGCCAGGCAACAGGATGCCATGGTCTGGAGGAAGAGAATGAGGATATTCTTGTCCATGTGGTGAGCCGCGAACAGGCTTATCGCTGGGTGGAAGAGGGGATTATTGACAATGCGTCGTCTGTCATCGCCTTGCAATGGCTGGCACTGCACCATGAGAAACTACGAGAAGAGTGGATACCACAATGAAACAGCGCTATACCCCTGACTTTCCCGAAATGATGCGGCTGTGCGAAACCAATTTCGCGCAGTTACGCCGCCTGCTGCCACGCGATGATCAAGTGGGCGCATCGGTGATCTATCAGGTGAGTGGCGCCCGTTATCAGTTGACGATTCAGGAGTCGACGCGCTACACCACGCTGGTGGAGATCCGCTAGGTGGCACCCGCCGTGAGCTACTGGAGCCTGCCTTCGATGTCGGTGCGGCTCTACCACGATGCGATGGTCGCCGAAGTGTGTTCAACGCAACAGATCTATCGTTTCAAAGCGCGCTATGATTATCCCAATAAAAAACTGCATCAGCGTGATGAAAAACATCAGATAAACCCGTTTCTCGCTGACTGGTTGCGCTACTGCCTGGCGCACGGCGCGATGGCAGTTCCAGTCTGCTGATGCGTATAATGCGTTAAATTGCGTGGAGACGAAGGAAACGCTTTGGATAGCCTGCTAACTCTTCCTGCAGCGAACGGTTCCGCAATCAGGATTCTGCAAATCACGGACACCCACCTGTTCGCAGGAAAACATGAATCGCTACTTGGGGTGAATACTTGGTCGAGCTATGAGGCGGTCCTGGATGCGATTATTGCGCAGCACCGGGACTATGATCTGATCATCGCCACCGGCGATCTGGCCCAGGACCACTCTGTTGAAGCCTATCAACATTTTGCTGAGGGCATTTCACGTTCGCCCAGACCCTGCGTCTGGTTGCCCGGCAACCACGATTTCCAGCCCGCAATGGTCGATACCTTAGCTGACGCCCAAATTAATCCGCACAAACAGGTGCTGATCGGCGAGCAGTGGCAGATTGTCCTGCTCGACAGCCAGGTGTTCGGCGTACCGCACGGCATGCTGAGCGACTATCAGCTGGAGTGGCTGGAAAACGCGCTGGCGCGCTATCCGCAACGGCACACCCTGGTGTTGCTGCATCACCATCCGCTGGCGTCCGGGTGCACCTGGCTTGACCAGCACAGACTGCGTAATTCGCACCAGCTGGATGCGGTGCTGCAACAGTTTCCGCTGGCGAAGACGCTGGTTTGTGGCCATATCCATCAGGAGCTGGACGTCGAGTGGCACGGCCGCCGGGTACTGGCGACGCCCTCCACCTGCGTGCAGTTCAAACCGCACTGCACCAGCTTCGCGATTGATACCGTGGCACCGGGCTGGCGCTGGTTTACCCTGCACCCGGACGGCCAGCTTGAAACCGAGGTTAACCGTCTGGATACCGACATCTTCCGCCCCGATTTAGACTTTGAAGGATACTGACCGATGGCGGCGATGCTTTATCTGCACGGTTTCAACAGTTCACCCCAGTCGGCAAAAGCGACGCAGTTCCGCCAGTGGCTACAGGCAACGCATCCGGCGATCGAGATGATCGTGCCACAGCTGCCGACCTTTCCGGCGGATGCCGCGGCGATGCTGGAAGAGTTAGTGCTGAGTTGCAGCGGTGAAACTTTGGGTCTGGTTGGCTCTTCTCTCGGCGGTTATTACGCCACCTGGCTGTCGCAATGTTTTATGCTGCCCGCCGTGGTAGTCAATCCTGCGGTACGGCCTTTTGAGTTGCTGGCGGATTACCTCGGCGACAATCAGAATCCCTACACCGGCCAGCAATATGTGTTAGAGTCACGCCACATTTACGATCTGAAAGTAATGCAGATTGAACCGCTGGAAGCGCCCGATTTACTCTGGCTGCTGCAACAAACCGGCGATGAAGTTCTCGATTACCGTCAGGCGCTCGACTATTACAGCGCGTGCCGCCATACGGTTGAAGAGGGCGGAAACCATACATTTACTGGATTCGAGCGCCATTTCCCGCAGATTCTGGACTTTCTCGGTCTGAATCATCCCTGAGTAATGCGGAAATCGCACCCCATTTAACCTTTCCAATCAGACACTTACGATGAGTCAATCAAACTATAACGCGGATGCCATTGAGGTCCTGACTGGCCTTGAGCCTGTTCGTCGTCGCCCGGGCATGTACACCGACACGACGCGGCCCAACCATTTGGGTCAGGAAGTTATTGATAACAGCGTCGATGAGGCGCTGGGCGGCCACGCGAAGCGGGTTGAAGTGATTCTGCACGCCGATCAATCACTGGAAGTTATTGATGATGGTCGTGGCATGCCGGTGGATATTCACCCGGAAAAGGGCGTGCCCGCGGTGGAGCTGATCCTCTGTCGTCTGCACGCCGGCGGCAAGTTCTCCAACAAAAACTATCAGTTCTCGGGCGGCCTGCACGGTGTCGGCATTTCGGTGGTTAACGCCCTGTCAAAGCGGGTGGAAGTCACGGTACGCCGTAATGGCGAAGTGTATGACATCACCTTTGAAAATGGCGAAAAAGTGCAGGAACTGACGGTCACCGGCACGGTGGCTAAGCGCAACACCGGCACCCGCGTGCACTTCTGGCCGGATGAAAGCTTCTTCGACAGCCCACGCTTCTCGGTATCGCGCCTGTCGCACCTGCTGAAAGCCAAAGCGGTGCTCTGTCCGGGCGTCGAAATCCTCTTTAAAGATAAGCTGAATAACACTGAGCAGCGCTGGTGCTACGAAGATGGCCTGACTGACTACCTGTGCGAAGCGGTTAACGGGCTGCCAACGCTGCCGGAAAAACCGTTTGTCGGCAGTTTTGCCGGCGACGTTGAAGCGGTTGACTGGGCGCTGTTGTGGCTGCCGGAAGGCGGCGAACTCCTCACCGAAAGCTACGTTAACCTGATCCCGACCATGCAGGGCGGTACTCACGTTAACGGTCTGCGTCAGGGCCTGCTGGATGCGATGCGTGAATTCTGTGAATACCGCAACATCCTGCCGCGCGGCGTAAAACTCTCCGCGGAAGATATCTGGGATCGCTGTGCCTATGTGCTGTCAGTGAAGATGCAGGATCCGCAGTTTGCCGGACAAACCAAAGAGCGGCTCTCTTCACGTCAGTGCGCGGCCTTTGTGTCGGGCGTGGTAAAAGATGCATTCAGCCTGTGGCTCAACCAGAACGTGCAGGTGGCTGAGCAACTGGCCGAATTGGCGATCTCCAGCGCCCAGCGTCGCCTGCGTGCGGCGAAGAAAGTGGTGCGTAAAAAGCTCACCAGCGGTCCGGCGTTGCCGGGCAAACTGGCGGACTGTACCGCGCAGGATCTGAATAAGACCGAACTGTTCCTGGTCGAAGGGGATTCGGCAGGCGGATCGGCCAAGCAGGCGCGCGATCGTGAATATCAGGCGATCATGCCGCTGAAAGGCAAGATCCTTAACACCTGGGAAGTCTGTTCGGATGAGGTGCTGGCCTCGCAGGAAGTGCACGATATTTCCGTGGCGATCGGTATCGATCCCGACAGCGAAGATCTTTCGCAGCTGCGTTACGGCAAAGTCTGCATTCTGGCGGATGCGGACTCCGATGGTCTGCATATCGCGACCTTACTCTGCGCGCTGTTCGTGAAGCATTTCCGTTCGCTGGTTAAAGGCGGCCACGTCTATGTAGCGATGCCGCCGCTCTACCGCATCGATCTGGGCAAAGAGGTCTACTACGCGCTGGATGAAGATGAGAAAGAGGGCGTGCTGGAGCAGCTGAAGCGTAAAAAGGGCAAACCTAACGTCCAGCGCTTTAAAGGGCTGGGTGAGATGAACCCGCTGCAACTGCGCGAAACGACTCTGGATCCCAATACCCGCCGGCTGGTGCAGCTGACCATCAGTGATGAAGACGTGGACCAGACGTTACGCATGATGGATATGCTGCTGGCGAAAAAACGTTCCGAAGACCGGCGAAACTGGTTGCAGGAAAAAGGCGACATGGCCGACATCGAAGTATAAAAAACAGGACACGCCAGCGTCCTGTTTTACAGGTGGCGCGCGTCAACCATGCCCGCCGGGCAACAAGCCGCCCGGGCAGGTCTACACAGCAGAGACAGCAGCAGTTGTGAAAATTACACTGGAAGAGTTACGCGCCTGGGTCGCGGTAGTGGATAACGGATCAATTACCGCCGCGGCCGACCAGCTGGCGCAGACCAGTTCGGGTATCAGTCGCGCCTTAAGCCGGCTGGAGAGCAAACTGCAAACCACCCTGCTTCATCGCACCACCCGCCGGCTGGCACTGACAGAGGAAGGGCAGGTGTTTCTGGAGCATGCGCGTCAGATTCTGGCATCGGTAGAGCAGATTGCCCAGCGACGCGAGATGCCTTCAGGGCGGCTTCGGGTCAATGCCGCCACCCCGTTTATGCTGCACGTGATTGTGCCGCTGGTGGATGCGTTTCGCGCGCAATATCCGCTGATTCAGCTGGAACTCAATACCGACGATATCCTGATCGAACTGCTGGAGCAGCAAACCGATGTTGCCATTCGCATCGGCGAACTGCGCGATTCCACGCTGCGAGCGCGGATGCTGGGCAGCAGCGCCATTCGTCTGATGGCCAGCCCGGAATATCTGGCGAAAGTCGGCACGCCGCAAACCGTCGCCGATCTTGAGCAGCATCAGATCATCGGTTTCAGCCATCTTGATAATCACAACGTCTGGCCGGTCTGGCAGCCCGACGGCGAGTTTATGCGGATCAAGCCAACGCTCTCCGCCTCCAGTGGCGAAACCATCCGGCAACTGGCGCTGGCCGGACAGGGCATTGCGCGCATCTCCGACTTTGCCAGCCGGGAAGATTGCGCCGCCGGACGGCTGGTGCCGGTATTGCCCGATGAAACCCGCAAACTGCGGCTGCCGGTTCAAGCGGTCTACTATCGCAACACCACGCTCTCCTCACGTATTAGCTGCTTTCTCGATTTCCTTCGCACCGAGATCGACCGTCGGCAGCTGCTGTGATGTGACCCGCTAAAAAAAACCCTTGTCGCAGGGCAAGGGTTTTTTTTAGCGGGTCACATCACAGCACTCTCAGGCGCTGGGTTCCAGCACCAGGATTTTCACATCCACCACATCATCTTTAATGATGGCGCGATGCGCATCCATGTGCGGCATCTGCTGATGCTGCTCCAGATGACGCAGCGTTTCCCACTGTTCCAGCATAAAAATGGAGTCCGGCGAGTTCTGTTTCCACGGCACCTGTGCCTGATGGTCCAGCAGCGCATCATACTGGTGGCATACCTCTTCCTGCAGCACGGTCGGGATCAGTGCGTTCACGGCCTCAAGCACCGCCTGACGGCGGCCGGGTTTTACACGAATTTCAGCAACGACTGTTAACATTCGCGGATTCCTCTTTCGCGGGGAGGGG
>SZZY01000014.1 GCA_009830035.1 Pantoea sp. Eser | reverse complement strand
CACCAATCTGGAGTTCATGGTGGTGCAGGATATCTTTATGAGCCGTACCGCAGAGTTCGCCGATGTGGTGTTGCCGGGGTGCCCGAGCGTGGAGAAAGAGGGCACCTTCGTCAATACCGAGCGGCGCATTCAGCATTTCTCACCCGCCATGGCGCCGCTTGGCGACAGCCGGCCAGACTGGCAAATCTTCACCGATCTGGCCGCGCGGCTGGGGCATCCGTGGTATTACCCTAATCCGGGCGCAATTATGGCTGAAGCCGCAGGCATCGCGGAGATCTTTGCTGGCGTCAGCTACGAGCAACTGGTGGGCTGGCAGTCGCAAATCTGGCCGGTTAAGGCGAATGGTGAAAGCACGCCGCTGCTCTATACCGAACAGTTTTACTTCCCGGACGGCAAAGCGCGGCTCTATCCCCTGCGCTGGCAGCCGCCGGCCGAGCAGGAAGATGCCGAATATAACCTGCTGCTCAACAATGGCCGAATGCTGGAGCATTTCCAGTCCACTAACCAGACCGGGCAGGGTGGCCGTTTTATGTCGCTGTCGCCGAATGCGTTTGTGGAGATCTCGCCACAGCTTGCCGCCGAGCGCGGTCTGACCGAAGGCGAGCGGGTTCGTATTTCCTCACGGCGCGGATCGCTGGAGGTGCCGGTCGTGATCACCGATCGGGTGGCCGGTAATGTGCTGTTTATGCCGATCCACCACGGAAAGGATGGTGTTAATACGCTGACCGGTGAACACCATGACCCGGACGTAAACACGCCAGCCTATAAAGAGGTGGCGGTAAACATGAAGCGTGTGGAGCGGCGCATCCAGCCGAATCCTATACCGTTACACAATTTTCGCTATGGCAAGCGCACGCCACTCGATCACCTGCCGGTGGAACAGAAATGGCAGCAGCAGGGCTATCGCGAACCGCCAGGACACGTTGAAAAACCGGAGAAATTCTGATGGCAGAAAGGATGAAATATCAGGTTACGCCGACCCGTACTGAGCAGACCGCCAGAGAAGCGATGGATGAGTTAATCGAAAGTCTGCATCAGCACGGATTTTTGCGGCTGGCGAACGATCTGGTGAAATCAAACAGCGAGATTGGCAAGATTCTGGTGTCAGGTCTGAATCAGCCTGGCACCCAGAGCGCACTGCAAAATCTTTCGCTGTTGATGATGACGCTGGGTAGCGTCCCGCCGGAAAGGTTTAACCACCTGCTGCTCGCCCTGCGGGATGCGGCGATGGCGATTAAACCGGCCAGAGAAGAAGTCAATAGCGGCAAAGCCGCGCCAGGGATCCGCGGCATTATCCGGCTGCTGAATGATGATGAACTGTGGCGTGGCCTGAGTCCGGTTTTATCGGCCCTCAAGGTTTTTTCGCGGCAAATAGATGGTGAAGAGCAAAAGCCGATCACGCGCTTCAGCGGCAAGAGCAGTCTGGAGTAATCCGCCGCAGAGGGTGCGCGACCGCACCGTCTGTGATTCAGGCCGGTTTATAGATCAGATGTCCGGCGACGCCGCCTGCACCGCCATCTTTGGGATGGTTGATGCCATCGCTGACCGGTACATCGGTAAAATCAAACGGGGAAACGCCCGCCAGACAGGCCGCATTGACACCATACTGATCGGGCTGGGAACGGCTCTGATGGAAGGTGTAAATGCCGCAGACTGAACAGAAGTAGTGGCCGACCTGCTTGCTATTAAAGTGGTATTCCGTGAGCTGCTCTTTGCCGCGCGTCACCTCTATCTGACTGGCAAATACTACCACCGCACCCCGCATCCGGCAGAACGAACAGTTGCAGCGCCGTACCGTGTTGAATCCATCGTTCAGCGTCACGCTGAACGCCACTGCACCACAATGGCATTGTGCCGACATCTCATTTTGCATCGCGATCTCCTGGATAAGTGCGTAGCGGCGGGCTTCATAGATGGAGCAATCCACCGCGCAGGCGGGCCGGCGATTCTGGCTGAGTGTCAGGCAATCCGCAATCGTCAGGGTGGCTGCAAAGTCGGTGATGCCGTTATTACCGGCGCAGGCAATCTGCCTGCTGATTACGTCATCCATACCGTTGGCCCGCGCTGGAGCGATGGACGACACGACGAAGATGCACTGTTAAAAATTGCCTACCTGAGTTGCTTTAAACTCGTAGACCAGCATGACATCAAAACGGTTTCTTTTCCCAATATCAGCACAGGAATTTATGGTTTCCCTAAAGAACGCGCCGCGGCGATTGCCTTAAAGGTCATCAAACATTGCATCGCTGAAAACAGCAAAATCGGGAAGGTTAACTTAGTCTGCTTTGATGCGGAATATTATGATCTGTATCGTAAATTACTGGCCTGAGGATTGGCGCGGGTAGGTCAGGGGATGCGTTTATTAGCCAGGGCAAACGTCCTGAAGATCAGCCGCACTGGGATACCGCTGAAGAGCAGTGTCTGCCATTGTTGAGGAGGCTCTTCGAGACAGGCCTGCCTGCAGAATACTGTCTGAACGTTAATTTTCCAAATCTGCCGCCGGGGCAGCTGAAGGGCGTCAGCGTGACACGACAGGATATCGGCAAGGTAAATGGAATCACCGCTACGCCTAAGGCAGATCCCCACGCTGAGGACTACTTCTGGCTGCGCGTGGAGCATGGTGTGACGGATCTGCCGGAATATAGTTTGGCTCAAACCCGGCCATTTCTTAACAACCTCCTATCAACACCACGCCCTCCAAAGCAGAGAAATGCAGCCTCACGCATACTAAAGAAGGCTGATCACTGAAGGACGTTTATCTTGTGAAGTGATTAATCTAACATGAACTTAGCTAACCTGATGATGTGAGGCTGAGTGTTACGTTGACAGATAAAAAGAAAAGTACCATCAAAGATGGTGGCGGCCTTAGCAGAGGTGTCTATCGGTGTGGTTTCTCGGGTATTGAACCCCGGTTCAGGTTCAGTATCTGAACGCACCCGTCAGCGTATTCTGGAGGCAATGCAAACGCTAAATTACCCCCCTCAAAGTGCCGCTCGTGAGCTTAAAACCAGTCTGAATAACACCATTGGCCTGGTTGTAGCAGACATCGCAAACGATTTTTTTTCTGAGATCTCCGATCTTATTGTCCGTCGCGCCAGAGAAATGGCGATGAATGTCATTTTGGTTACTACGCAGGAAGACCCGCTGCTGGAGCGGGAAAGCTTGAGCATGTTAATGCAAAAGCGGGTTAAAGCCATCATAGCAACGCCCACCAGCGCGAATAGCGATATGTGGCAATCCATTAGCGAAATGGGCATCGCTATTGTTTTCATCGATCGTTACCTTAGCGAGGTGACACATGCCAGTGTCATCGGCTTTAACAATGAAGCTTCCGCCTGCGAGGCGACCCGTTATCTTGCTCAGCAAGGCCATCGCCGTATTGGCTGGATAAGCGGGCCGCTGAACGCCTCGACCTCTTTGCAAAGGCTGAAGGGTTATAAACAAGGATTGAAAGCCTATGGAATTGACTGGGAAAAACAGTATGCGGTAGTGAAGAACTTTCGTGATCCGCTAGCCAGCCAGGCGCTTGATGAGTTGTTATCGCTTCAGGAGCCACCGACTGCAATCATTATTGGAAATACGTCGATTGCACCGATGATTATGTCTCGCATCCGACAGTTGAAGCTCCCTGTTCCTGAAGACCTCTCGCTGATTGTTTACCATGACAGCCACTGGAGTCGACTCCTGAGCCCGTCAATAAGCGTTATCAAACATCCTCTTGAAGAGTTGGCCGATAAGGCACTATTAAGTCTCTCCGTTCAGAAGCAGACGACCTGTGAACTAAACAGCACGTTAATCAAACGTGAGAGCGTGGCCCGGGTTAAATAGTCATGCCGTTTAAACACTGAATTTGCCTGATTATGGCGCAGTGATCTAAGTCGCCATCGCCAGCTTCGATCATTTGGCTTAAAAGCTGGTTCACCGTCTCAGTCAGCGGCAATGTCAGACCAAATTGCTCAGCCAGCGCAACACTACTGCGCGTGTCTTTAAGCTGCCACTTTGCCGCGCCGCGGGCCTTAAAGTCCTGGTTTACCATACGTTCCCCTTGCTGTTGCAGCAGGGTTGAGTCAGCAAAACCACCCAGCAATGCTTCACGCACTTTTACCGGATCGGCTCCGCCGCGCTGGGCAAGGGTAAAGGCTTCCGACAACAAGCTTAGCGTGCCTGCGACAATAATCTGATTAGCGAGTTTCGTCAGTTGACCTGCGCCCACCTCTCCCACGCGCGTGACTTTACCCAAGTGAGACAGCAGAGGACGTAACCGGTCAATAGTTTCTGTCTTACCACCGGCCATCAATGACAATGTGCCGTTTTCTGCCCCCGTAGTGCCACCTGAGACAGGCATATCGATATAGTCCGCCTGTGATCCGGCATAACATCAATGCCGACCAGTGAATTACCGTACTCTTCTACATGTTTCATGATGTATCCCAGTAGAGTTATAACCCCCCCCCCCCCGAAATATCACGGAAAATGCATATACACCGCGACGCCTGAGTCGAAAAGTAAAACGTTTTACTTTTTGCAAGTTTTACGACAGAGCGGTCAACAGCCAAGGGATGGAAGAGTGAAGTTAAAAAATTGTGACTGAGTTAACGTATAGCGATCGCCAATGGTAATGCGCCTTGTCACGAGGACTAAAATGTCTCCCCTGGCGTTTAGACAGCGGCGATCATTACGTTGAGTTCTGGCAACTCTGGCGCATTGGCTTTATAAATGAGGGCAATCACTCGCTAGCCGCCGGTATCCTGATGGGTGAAAGAACGCTGCTGGCTAACCGGGTTTTTAACATGCCGGATTGGCTCAGTCGCGTATCCATAGATGGTATCAGCGGGTTTGCCGATGACAGGCAGGGTGAGAAAGTAAGCAACTGGCGTACAGCAGCGTTTTACAGTTTGTTAACTGTCATCTGTGTGTAAAATCCCATTAAATTTAACATAATCTATGTTAAGCGCACTTGAATCTCTGGCATTTTTCATTCTTCTTTCTACACAGCAACACCAATTTAACCAGCCCTCAGCAGCAATAGTCGCCGTCAGGCGGCCTTTTCTGGTTTTGCGGGTTGCTGAGGCGTTATATAAATTTCACGCCGGATACGCCACCCACCAGGCTCCGGCTGCCTGTCACTGCGCCGTTTAAACATCTGCCGGAGCGCCTGTTTTGTTCAGAAACACGTCAAATCTGCACTTAATGAAACACGCGTTTATTTAACTGCAAAATCTCTGAAAGCCACCAGCTGGCGTGACAGGAATTGACGGGTGGATTCATCGGTCAGGTTGCCGCCCGTAACCTTATCACTCACCTCACCAATGATAGCCTCCGGCTTGTTGAGGATACGGGCATCGAAGTAGCCGAGGATCTGACGCAAATGCAGTTGCGCCCTTACCCCACCCAGTTCGCCTGTTTATTGCCGTTCGCCCAGACAGTGGGTCGCCGCCACAGAATACACATCTCAGGATGTTCAAATTAACTGATTTACTTCAGCATAATCTCTCTATTTTAAACCGGGTCCTGAACGCATAACATTCATCTCAACGACAGCGGTTATCGCCTTGCTGAATATCACCGCAAAGATAACGTGTTAAAGAAAATGAGTGAGAGCTTTAAACCGTTGCCTCACCCGCGCTACCAACAGGACTGCTGTGCGGATAAATAATTCTGCCGCCTGACAGCCGACTATTGAAAGAGATAATTACCGTAAATACGCTGAAAACCTGCGTTGTGCTGATCGTTGTTGGCCTGTTTTTGCTGATTCTGAAGAAATACGCCAGGCCGGCGGGATGATGACGGTTATAAACCGGCTGGCGAAGGCGGGCGGACGCGGCCAGTCAGCCTGTCCGCTCGCCCTGCCCTGTTCTGCGCTCAACACAGTGGGACCGCACTCAGGCGGTAGTCTCTTTTCCTTCATAATGGCAAAGTGAACCAGAACAGGCTCCCGCCTTGCGGACGGTTTTCCGCGCGTAGCTCACCGCCGTGACGCTTAATAATCTCATTGCTGATGGTCAGTCCCATGCCCATCCCTTCCGCTTTGGTGGTGTAAAACGAATCGAATATTTTTCCGATCACCGCATCAGACAGACCCGCGCCGTTATCAGCGACCTCGATGCGAATCACCTTAGCGGAAGGATGTGAGGAGGCGATGCGTAAATGGCGCGCACAGATGTTATCAGCCATCGCTTCAATCGCATTGATCACCAGTCAGCAACCTGATTACGCGTCAGCGCCTGCAGTCCGCGAATAATGTCGCCAGCGCGCCGGCCTTCCCGGATGATCTCATCAAGACTGTGACTGGCATTTTCCAGATTCGCCGGGTCACGTTTAAGCCAGCGCTGGCTGGCACCGGCATTGGCCACAATTGACATCAGTGGCTGATTAATCTCATGGGCAATCGAAGAGGTCAGCTGGCCGACGGTGGTCGAGGCCCTTGCCTGGATTTCCGGGATATTGCCGTCGATCAGTCGAATCAGCATGCAGTGCTAGGCACCGGCACGTTCACCAGCATCATCATCAGCACATGAATAAGCCGGTCCAGATTAATCTCTTCTGTCAGCGCATGCATCACCGTCACCATGCTTTGCAAATCGCTGATCACCGCGCTCTGCTCAAACGGAACGGTACTGAGCGCGGTCTGAGAGGCATGGCTGGCCAGCGCCGGATGCTGCATCTACAGCTGGCGAACCCTGGCTCCGGCTCCCCAGCGATCCCAGGCAGCGATGGCTCCTTTAATGTAGGCATCGCCAGCAAACGTCATGTTACTGGCATAGGACATCCGTGCAGCCAGTTCGCAGGTCAGCCCGTTAACATGATGAAACTGCCCTTCGCGTGACAGCACGATCGCCTTTTCGAATTGCTCAAATGCCTGCGCGGTTTCCCCTTCCAGACGAAGCCACTCGGCGCGCAGCAGAGCCTCTTTATCGGCGAACGTTTTGGCGTTTTCGTTTGACCAGGTCACGCTCCTGTCGAGGTGCTGCTTCAGCTGCAGTCGCAACTTATCCGTCATCGCCCCGCTTTTAAGCGGTACGGTCAGCGACAGTGCGCTGTAGAGATGATAATCGAGCATATGCACATGCCCCGGAATACGTGCGGTAAACGGTTCGGCCTGTTTAAACCAGGCCTCTGCTGCCACATACTCGCTGACAAAGAAGTGGGCCATCGCTTTATAGAGCCGGGACCAGAACTGCATCAGGTAGATGGGTTCAACCGCCTGTTCAGGTTTAACCACTGCCAGCACCGGCGGCAGAAAGTCATCACCGGTGAACAGGTTGCTGCGCGGCTTGCGCAGGAAAAGAACGTAGTCCAGCGGCATCCCGAGGATGACTTCCACGTCGCGATATTGCGCCTTTCTGACAAACTGCATGCCACGCGCAATCGAGGTGTGTACGCCATCGAGATGATCGCCACGCGCCAGGTAATTCATGATGATGTGCCGCAGTGCCAGACACACCGACGTCCGGTCGCCGGTTTCAACCCCCACGTCGAAGGTGGCTTTTGCCCGCTCAATGGCATAGGTCAGCGGCATCGTCCAGATACTGACCTGCTCGAGCGGCAGCAACGTCCGGGCTTTAAAACTGACAAAGTACATGCTTATAGACCAGCTCGCGCGCCAGCAGCGTGGCAGCGGCAACCGTGACCGGATTCAAAACCGTCTCAATGGAACAGGTGATCGCTTGGGATCCTGAGGTGATTTTTGGGTTGCGGGAGCGCTGTCGGTTGGTCCCGTTTGCCAGCAATACGTTGTGCCTGACGGTGCGTAACGAGGTGCTGCAAGCGGGAGACGACTGGTTCACCCTGCTCACCCGTAATCAAATGCGGCTGGCAACGTCAACGGCGGGAACCGATCCTTCAGGCGACTACACCCAGGCGCTTTTTAGCCGGATGGGTCCGGCTGGCGAGGTAGTAACCGCCCACCTGCACTGACAGCGGTCTGTTGCAGCAGCGACAGCAGAAAGTGGCTGAGAAAAAGCTAAAGGTGCAGGAGCGGCAACAGGAACTGGCCAAAGCGCAGGCTGAAGGACGCAGCGCCAGTAAAATTGAAAAGCGTCAGCAGAAACTGGCTGAAGCCCGTCAGGAACTGCAGGAAGCGGAACAGGCCCTGCAGCAATAACCTCGCATGAGCCAGCCGCACAGGCTGGCTCATCCCTTCGCCCTTTCACTTCTTGTCATTTTCCCACTGACCTGACTGCCGATGCTAATTGTATGAATAGCCTGCACTATCCCGCCATAATCTGCAGTAAAGTCAATATGGCGGTGATCAATTATTTAACTTTTTGAACGCCTTCAAAGATCTGAAAAATGGCGATATTTCCCTTTCTATGCAGCCACTATGAGCTCTCTGCGCATAATTATTCACTGCGGATGCCCCAAAAAGGCGCAATCAGCGCTGCTGAGGTGCTCACATCACCATATTATTTGTTTCAGGAGTGTTAGATTATAGTGGCGCAGTGATTTGCGCTCTGTCTCCACGCCTCCACACAATAAATAACTTCATTAAGAAAGGTTTTTTATGGATAAGTTATCTTATGCGTCTGAAAGCAGTACATCTGCCTGGTCCACCTACTTACAACAAATCGACCGGGTTGCGCCCTATTTAGGCGATCTTTCACGTTGGATAGATACTTTGCGTCATCCAAAACGTGCATTGATTGTCGATATTCCTCTGCAAATGGACGATGGCTCGATCCGCCATTTCGAAGGCTATCGCGTTCAGCATAACCTTTCACGCGGTCCGGGCAAAGGCGGCATTCGCTACCATCCGGATGTTGATCTCAATGAGGTGATGGCGCTCTCCGCCTGGATGACCATCAAGTGTGCCGCAGTCAACCTGCCGTACGGTGGTGCCAAGGGCGGCATCCGCGTTGATCCTTTCAAACTGTCCGACGGTGAACTTGAGCGACTGACCCGCCGTTATACCAGCGAGATCGGCATCATCATTGGACCGCAAAAAGATATTCCTGCACCAGACGTGGGCACCAACAGCAAAGTGATGGCGTGGATGATGGATACCTACTCCATGAACCACGGCACAACGATTACCGGCGTTGTCACCGGCAAGCCGATCCATCTGGGTGGTTCGCTGGGTCGTGAAAAAGCCACCGGTCGCGGGGTGTTTATCACCGGCCGTGAAGTTGCACGCCGTGCCGGCATTGATGTTGAAGGCGCACGCGTTGCGGTGCAGGGCTTCGGTAACGTCGGCAGCGAAGCAGCCCGGCTGTTTGATGAAGCGGGTGCGCGGGTGGTGGTGATTCAGGACCATACCGCGACGCTGTTCAATGCCGACGGCATCGACATGGCTGCGCTGACGGAATGGCAGATCGCCCACAAGCAGATTGCCGGCTATCCGGGCGCACAGGCCATCGATAAAGAGGCGTTCTGGACCACGGAAATGGACATCCTGATCCCGGCGGCGCTGGAAGGTCAGATTACCCGCGAACGGGCCGAAGTCCTGAGCTGCAAAATCGTGCTGGAAGGCGCTAACGGTCCGACCTACCCCGATGCTGACGATATGCTGGCGACGCGCGGCATTATCGCGGTGCCGGATGTGGTCTGTAACGCCGGCGGCGTGACCGTCAGCTACTTCGAGTGGGTGCAGGACATGGCAAGCTTCTTCTGGAGCGAAGATGAGATCAACCGTCGTTCAGACAAGATCATGACCGATGCGATGGTCCACGTCTGGGAGAAAGCCAAAGAGAAAGATTGTTCACTGCGCACCGCAGCGTACATCGTGGCATGTGAGCGCATCCTGATGGCGCGTAAAGATCGCGGTATCTATCCGGGCTAATCTGCCGGGCGCTGCCCTCACCGGCAGCGCCCGTTTTCACGCCTGCTTCATCAGCACCTGAAACTGAGGATTAAACTCATCAAAGATCGGTAAGGCGGCAGCGCCCAGCGCAACTGTATCGCTCCCGGTCATTCCTGTCTTCAGGCGCATCGCATTGAGATAGCGTCCGCGCACCGACTGATACAGCGGCGGTAAGCGTTGCACGATCTGCTTCAGTAAGGGCGCCGGCATCATCCCGCCAATAATCACTGCTTCAGCATCAAACACCGATTCCAAAATATTGATCGCCTGCCGCAACGGGATCAACACGCTGTCAATCCACGCCGCAAACCGTGCGGGTTCAATCTGCAACAGATCTTCCGGCAGTGCACGCATCGGGTCGAGTCCGCAAAATTCGTAGGCGGCCTGGAGCGAAACGTAGCGTTCAAGGCAACCCTGGTTACCGCAGTAACAGTCGCGTCCGCCCGGTTCAACCACTATGTGCCCTATCTCGCCAGCGTTGTGGGCGTGGCCGGTATAGATGTGACCATCGGTAAAAATCCCCGCGCCGAGGCCGGTGCCAATGTAGAGATAGATAAACGAGTTGAGCTGGCGGGCAACGCCGTGAAAGCGCTCGCCGATGGCGGCTACCGTGGCATCGTTCACCAGCCTGACGTCGCTTTATCAAATGCCGCCATGATCTCGCTGGCCTGCGGATGATAGCTACACAGCGAATAAGCAGACAGACTGGCGGCAGGTAAATCCTGCAGTCCCAGCGTAAAGGGCTCAATCGTTCCATCCGGCAGCAGCGTGGCCGCACAGCGACGAAGATCGGCCAGCAGCCCATCGGCGGTCTGATAACGGTACTCCGGCGATTTGGCCAGCAGTCTCAGGATGATGGAGGAGAGGATCACCGGCACCTCAGGGCGCAGCAGGTGAGGCGGCAATGCTTAGGAGGCGATGTGATGGTGCACCCACTCCGCGTGGCCGCCCTCAATGCTGCCATAAGGCAGCCTGCCGGTCAGCAGCTCATAAAGCACAATGCCCAGACTGTACAAATCACTGACGTGACTCACCTGATGGGCTGAACGGGAGGTGTGTTCGGGCGACATATAGGCGACGGTGCCGCCCGCCACAGGCAGCCGCTGCTACTCCGGCAGCGGATTATGCACCGAGGAGAGTCCGAAGCCGCCGAGATAAACGCGATTATCATCGCTCAGGAAGAAGTTTGCCGGTTTGATATCGCCGTGTACCAGGCCCTGCTGATGAACTTGGCTCAGCTTAGTACACAGCATCGCGGCACAATCGAGAAACTCAGAGAAGGTGCCAGGCGGCATGCATAGTACATCCGTCAGAGTGCGGTAATCAAAAGCGGGATAAATCAGCGCATACCGCCCCTGGTAATGGGTGTGCCATTGCGGTTTCAGCGCCCAGCTTTCCGATAACCGGTCACGGAGGGCATATTCATTTTTCAGCAGCTGCGTGACATGAAAGATCGACGCTTCATTGCCTGCGGTCGCCAGCACAAAGGTGTCACCGGCGGTGGCGTGACGGCACAGCAGCCAGTCGATATTGCCCTCCTGCGCCAGCGGGCTGAAAAGAATATCCTCTGAAAGTGTGATTTCATCGTTTTCTGCTGAATCTAACGCCTGCGGATTAGTACTCATTGGCGGGCAGCCCTTGAGGAGAATTCCTGTCGGATATGTTCAAACAACGTATTAATTTCGATCGGCTTTGGCAAAAAAGCAATCGCCCCCAGATTGATTGCATACCGCAACATGTTGTCATCGCCGTTGCCGGAAATGATAATCCCTGGCGGATTTTCAATGCGTTGGGTCAGGTTGGTAAACAGCTCGAATCCATTCATGCATGCCCTTGAGTTGCACATCAATGATAAAAAGCGCGGCACTCGCTATCGCGGCTTCATCACAAAGCAGAGATTCTGCCGACTCGAAGGCGTTAGTCAGATACCCTTCAGACTGGAGCAGGTTGGTCAGACCACTAAGAACAGAACGTTCATCATCGATGACGACAATGCGCTGCGACAGCAGGCTGCATGCTGTTTTCCTTAAATAAAGCTCAGGCCTGTGTCAGGCACGTTCCTGGCAGGATTTGTCACCTGACAACGAACGGTGGATAGTTGCCGGTTTTAGCGGAACAGCAGTGGCGAAACGGCGGGCGTTTCAGCCGGTTTCCCGTCCGCCCTCGCGGGTCAGCCGGGCAGACGGCAGCACCGGTGATTATCATTGATTGCACAGCTAAATCGGACCGATCCGCCCTGATGGTCACCCCCCCCCCCCCGATAACACCCGGAAGCCGGGGGATTTCCCGTTGCGTAACGGTCTGGCACCATTGTAAGAACCTTTTTTTCTTCGGACTATTATCTTTAGGTATAACCATCCCGACCCGACCGGTAGCCTGGCTAACCGCTTGCTGTGGCAAACCGGATACATCAGTTTTTTTGATTTACTCCAGCATATTTCGGGATTTTCATCGCCACCCTTCCTGCGTATTTCTTCACTCCATCGAGGCACGCTGCCTCACAAACAGACTTTAACGCCGGGAAAATAGCCATGAAAAACGTCAAAAATTTCGCTAAAGTCATCGTTCTCTCACTGATTTCAACAGTCAGCTTCGCGCAGACGGTGACAGCCACCGCCTCCACGCTCGATGCAGCCGAAGCGCAGATCGCCGCCAGGGCAAAAATGGCGGGTGCCGGCTACAGCATTACGGAAGCCTACAGCAAAAATCAGGTCCACATGACCGCCCGCCTGACTAAATAATCCCTGTGTTTTGCGCAAAGGGCTGCTCGCGGGTAGCCCTTTGCTATTCAGCTTTTTTTCTAATCAGTGACTCAACGACTCAATATCAGTGACAGCGGGCATCAGACGTTTGCCGATGACGCTTTCAATGGCTATGGCTGCCTGCAGAATAGTCGCATCCTGACCCGGAGCAGCGTATACAGTAACGCCGAATCGGCGCCTGCGGGGATCGCCACCACCGGCGCGCCCGCTTTCCCGGTACATTTTGCCGCTGCCGACATCGGCGACAGCAGCACATCTGCCGGTCCGGCGTTCAGCGCAGCCAGGATCCCGGCGTCCAGGCTGAGGGCAATGTCCTGCCGCCGATCGTCAATATAGGCTGATGAGCGAAGATCCGGCACGGCATCCGTCGCTTCAAGCAGAGACTTACCATAAGGAATGCTCTGCGGATGCGCGCTGTTCCACGCGATGATGTCCTACAAAGAACCCATGCCGCAAGGTTTAAGCGCCGTAAGCAGGCGGTTGAGGCCAGCACGAAACTCCGCGCGAAAAACGCATGAACGAACGTCATTCAGCTGTTCGGCGGCAGGCAGATCGCAGGGATCGACAATCACCGCCCCCGCCTGCGCCAGTGCGTGCAGCAGGCGGTCAAACACTGCCTCGCGGGCGGGCGTCAGCACCGTGTCGGCGATAAAGCGGCGCGGGACGCCAATTCGCAGCCCCTGCAGGGTTTGATTGCGCTGAGTTTCAGCCGGAAACACGGCAAGCGTGGCGGTATCGTTCATATCCGCCCCACAGATCGCCTGATAGATTAGCTGCGCGTCATCAACGGTCCGGGTCAGGGGACCAGGCGAATCCTGACCGGCAACCAGCGGGATAAAGCCATGACGACTGACGCGGCCCACCGTAGGTTTAAAGCCGACAATCGCGCTGTGAACCGCCGGTGCCTGAATCGAATTTTATGTTTCAGAGCCAATAGCAAAACCGCAGAAGCCGGCTGCCACCGCGGCGGCGGATCCGACGATGGAACCCATTCCCCGTTCGTATCGCCCGCCCAGCGGATGCCGGACCACCCCGCCCGCCCCGCTAAACTCAGCGGGCATGGTTTCAGCAACGAAGTCGGCAAATTCGGTCAGATTGGTTTTACCCAGCAGTACGGCGCCCGCGTCGCGAAGACGCGCTACAACCGTTGCCTCATAGGGCGGGATAAACTCAGCCAGCGCACTGGCGCCTACCGAGGCAAAGCTGCCGTCAAGGGTAAACGCATTATCTTTGATCAGAATAAGGTACGCCGTGCAGCGGTCCTGCCGCTTGTCCGGCAGCCAGCGCGGCATCAGCACGTCGTGCCTCTTCCCGCGCAAGGCGGGAAACCGTTCTGACGCAGTTAATGTCGTCTTTGCCCTGATCAAATCGTTCAATACGATCCAGGTACCATTCGGTGGCTTCAAGCGCGCTGATTTCACCCGCCGCAATTGCCGCACCGATTGCCCGTGCTGAGCCCGAAGCCAGCAACGCTGATATCTCTTTCATTACAGAATTCCGCCATTAACGCGCTGAAGCGCTGAACACCGGGTAAAAGCGCCGCAGTGCTTTTGCCCTGATGTGAATCTGGCCGCGCTCAGGATGAGGCGGCTGAGGTCATCCTGCCACGGGGCGGACCAGTCGGTTTTTACAAATTGGTTCAGTTGAGCTCACGCGAGGCAAATCTTTCCAGCGCCGGGCCATCCAGCCGGTAGCGCACCCATTCGCTCAGCGGAAGTGCATCAATACTCTGATAAAAATCTTTAGCGGATTTATCCCAGTCCAGCACATTCCACTCAATCCGGCTGCATTGCCGGCTGACCGCCAGCTGAGCCCACGTAATGAAGCATCGCTTTGCCCGCCCCTCTGCCGCGATAATCAGGCGTAAAATAGAGGTCTTCCATATTCAGGCTCTGGCGGCCAGTCCAGGTTGAAAAACTCATCGAAATGACGCAGTAACCCTCAATGACGCCCTCAATTTTACAGATGTAGGCTTCTGCTATGCTGTCAGATCCAAACAGGCCGTGTCTGACTTCGTCAACGTCCGGCACCGCCTGCAGAGGCGCTTCGCTGTATACGGATAAGCCGTTGATCATGTTATAGAGGGCATCCGTATCTTCCGGGCTGGCCTAGCGAATAATAACGCTCATAAATATTCTCTGATCAGTACTGTTTGATGCCCTTAAGGATAATCGCTATTCTTTAATGAATTAAGTGCAATAAAATCAATTACAGGTGAATTTCATGCATCATGTGCTGAGACGTCTCGATCTCAATCTTCTGCCTGTTTTCGATGCCGTCTACCGCCACCGCTCTGTCAGGCTGGCTGCGGTTGAGCTATCCATGAGTACCTCCGCGTTAAGCCACGCGTTAACCCGCCTGCGTGAATTCCTGAAAGATCCGCTGTTCTATCGCGAGGGGCATAAGATGTGTCCCAGCGTCTTTGCGCACCAGCTGGCGCCGCATATTGCCGCCTCACTCGCGATGCTCAATCAGCATCTCAGCCCGGTACAGCCCTTTGATCCCCGGACCAGCAGCCAAACTTTTCGGGTTGCCGTGACGGACTACACCGCCTTTTGTATCTTTCCGGAACTGATCAAAGCGCTGGAAAAAACCGCGCCTGGCGTTAATTTCGAACTCTTCCACCTGCCGCACAATCCGGCACTGACCGAATTACTGGCCGGTGAGGTTGACCTGGCGTTGAGTTTTAGCGAGCCGGATGATGTCCGACATCAGGATCTGGAAGAAGTGGATTTATTCAGTGATGAATTTGTGGTGATCAGCAACATCAATCGCCAGAGCCTGACGCTGGAGGAGTATCTGGCCGCCGGCCATCTGGTGGTGACGCCGTAGAATGAAAAAAAGGGGTTGCTGGATACGCATCTTGCCCGGCTGGGGCTGACGCGCCGGATCGCCCTCAAAACGCCGTCAATGCTCAGTTCTCCGCACATTGTGGCGGAGAGTGAATTGCTGACGGCAATCCCCTCCTTTGTCGCCGGTAAAATTGCCCCGGTCGCGCGCAGGTCATAACCTTCAGATTGCCCTTCCACGCGCCCCCTTTTACGGTAAAAATTTTTTCCCACCAACGCAGCGGCAAGAAATCCTCTACCGACTGGCTGAAGGACAATATTTTTCACAGCATTCAGCGACAGAATCTGACGCTTAACTGGCAGGCCCAGCCGGTCGGTTAATGGCCTGGTGGTCCGATCAAAGGTGCGATCGGTGTCGTTTAGCGCACCGGCTCCTCAAAGGCCGATCTGACCGCCGCGATAATCCGTTGGGCTTTTTCGGCGTCATCGAACTGCGGGAAGGCCTTTTTCAGTTTGCCGGAAACCTGCAGCCATTCTCTTTCAGCGAACGGATGATGCGGCTGGCGTCCTGGTCGGGCATCTCAATCACCTCTTTTAATCGCTCCTGCGCCCGCTGAAAAATCACCAGCACTCTGGCTTCATCTGCCATTTCGGTTCGCACCGTATGTTCGACCACCCGGGCAGTATACAGCACCTGTTCGGTTAAGTCGGGATAGCGCCAGGCGAAACGGGCGTCGTCATAGTCATTGAAAACGAAGTTACTCAGCGTGCCATCTTCATAGGTGATCAGTTCAGCAAACCGATAGCTGCCGGCGTAGCGCCGCATCAGCCGTTTTGAAAAAACGTCCAGCGTGCGATCGTAGCCGGCGCAGAAATCGAGTGAGATGGTGGCCGAGACTGGCAGAATGACGCCCTCCGGCACGGCGTGGTCGCGGATCAGCGTATCGTTGATTAAAAAGCGGTGGATACGGCCATTGCCATCGCGCATCGGATGGATATAAACAAAACCAAAGGCGATAACGCCGGCCCGCGCCAGCGGTTCTGCCCCGCGCGTTGCCTGCTCAAAGGCTTTCAGGCCCTGCATAAAGCGCGGAACATCGCTGAATTGCGGCGCAATGTAATGGACGATGTCTTCACGCATTGTCGCCTAGCCGACAAACACCGGCGAGCGGCGCAGTCCCAGTCCGAGCGCGTCGTGACCGAGAATACCCTTTTGCAGGGTGTGCAGGCTGGCATCGCTGAGCGGATCGTCAAGCTGGCCGCAATATTGCGCAATGACGTGGGCAAAACGCTGGATACGATCGGCCTGACTGGCCTCTTTCTCAATCAGAAAGCTGGCGCGGGATTCATTAAACGTCAGCCAGCTGGCGGTACGCAGCAGGATATCGGCACCAAACGCGTTATCCAGCTCGGCGAGGGCGCTCTTCAGATCAAAAGCCAGCGCCTGTTCAATGGTGGCTGTCCGACGCACTATCGGGCAGAAATCAACGCTGCCGGGTAGATTGTCATTGATGCGCCAGCGTTTTGACCGCTTGAGGCTGGTGCGGGTCAGGTAGGCCTTCGGTGAAATCGCATCCACATAGCCGCCGTTGGTCACATCCGGCACCGCCAGCGTCTCGCCGGTCAGCCACTCATAGAAAAAACCGGCGCGGCGGGCGTATTGCCCGTAAGGTTCACGGCGGCACCAGTTCTCCAGCGGTTCGGGGCCGATAGCTGCAAACAGGCGGGCAAAAAACTCCAGATGGATCTCTTCATATTTGAGACCAAAGGCGAAGTGACCGGCAACTTCGTCTTCCGGACGGTAGCTCGGCGGATAGCGGTTCTCTATCTGCCCCTGACTCTCGTGGCGGGATCGTACGGTGCCAATAAAGGACTCCACACGCAGCAGTTGCGCCAGTTCAATAGCATAACGTTCAGACAGCGCTTTAAAGCCGACCAGCATCGGTTAAATCCTTTATCAGAAGACGGAAAACGATAATACAAAGCAGATTTAACACGGAAATGATAATTTCACCAGCCAGAGAACGCTAATACGCGGGTGAAAAGAGTAATGAAAGCGACGTTGGCAGTGAAAATGATAATCCTGCAGGCACAGCGCGATTTCATCATCGCGCCTGTCGGGACAGCAGGGGAACAGCGGGAAAAGGCGTAAGGGCAGAAAGGAACAGCCCGGAAAACCTTTCCCCGGCGATAATCTGCGGGGAAAGGTCAATGAGATTGGCTAGAAGGTTTCCCAACCCGCTTCACCGGCGGACTGTAAACGTGGGCTGTGGAGCAGCGCCGGGGGGTTTTTACTGACTGTTGCGGTGTACCACGCCCTGCTCTTCTGCTGAGACCTGGAACACCGCCACGGTCTGTTCAAGCTGGATCGCCTGCTCTTCCAGCGAACTGGCAGCGGCAGAGGACTCCTCAACCAGCGCGGCATTCTGTTGAGTGGTGGTATCCATTTCGGCCATCGCCTGGGCAATCTGGGAAATGCCACGGTTCTGCTCATCTGACGCAGCCGCAATTTCGCCCATGATATCTTTCACCTGGCTGACCGAACGGACGATGTCATCCATGGTGTTTCCGGCACGGTTAACCAGCACCGAACCGCTGGTGACGCGGGAAACAGAGTCGCCGATCAGCGTCTCAATCTCTCTGGCCGCCACGGCGCTGCGCTGGGCGAGATTACGCACTTCGCCGGCCACCACCGCGAATCCCCGTCCCTGGCGGCTTCTACCGCGGCGTTAAGCGCCAGGATATTGGTCTGGAACGAGATGCTGTTAATCACCGTAATGATTTCGCCAATTTTTCCTGAACTGCTGCTGATGCCATCCATCGTCGCGATAACGTCACGAATAATTTCGCCGCCGCGTCCTGCATTGACAGAGGCTTCCGTCGCCAGCTGGCTGGCGTTATGCGCATTTTCCGCATTCTGCTTCACCGTCGACGTCAGCTACTCCATGCTCGCGGCGGTTTCCACCACCGCAGCCGATTGCTGCTCGGTTCGCGAAGAGAGATCGGTATTACCGGCCGAAATTTCCGATGACACGCGGGCAACGCTGTTTACGCCGTTCCGGACGCTAACAATAATATTTTTAAGGCTCTGATTCATGCTGTCTATCGCCTGCATCGGTTGACCGATTTCATCATTCCGGCGGGTAGCCAGCGAGATGGTCAGATCGCCTTTTGCAATGCGTAACGCAGCCGCCAGCATCGCTTTAAGCGGTAGGGTAATAGCCCGCGTCATACGCCATGCGATAAACAGGCTCAGAAGAATACACAGGGTGGCGGCAATCGCAATGCGCAACTCGGCAATTTTGATAAAACCGGCCGACAGAACGGATTGGTAGCTGAAGATATCGGCAACCGACGCGTTGAGTTGTCTTTAATGCTGTCAAAACAGCTAAAGGCAAGCAGCGTGATAACCAGTGATGCGGCAATAACAATAGAAAAACCGGCCCCTAGCTTTTTGCCAATTTTTAGATGAGAGATTCTATGCGCGAGGCCCATGACCTTTACCTTTCATAAGAGGATGTATTGAGAAAAAGAACAAAATTCGGCTGCAATCTGTCAGCTGAAACGCTATTTCAGGTTATCGATCAGCAGAGAAAATCCTTTAAGGTAATTTAACAGTCACGGAGCGGGCAGAGAGTGTGAGGACGGAGATGACTCTGTTATGTTACTGAATGGCACTCACCCGAATGTCAGAATAAAGGCGGATGGGACGGGCCTGCTGACCACAGCCTAAACGGTAAACGGCCTGGTGACTCACTGGAAACGGCGGCTTAGCCTGGATTCATCGACCGTCAAGCTGAGAAGAATAACGCATCTGTCTGGCAAGCCACTTTCCCTATACTTATTTATTATCATTAAGTTGTAATCAAAACCCTCCCGGAAATGAACCTGCATATACATAATATCCGGTTATCACCTTGCGCCTCAGCGCCAGATAAACAAACCCGCCGGAAACACCGGTGTGGCAGACCAGGCAAGTGACACAGTAAGGCAGGTCAGTGCCGTTTCTCACTATAAAGAGAAGATCCGTTTTTTTATCTGAATAATTAAACACGCTAATTATTAATTTAACGCATTCCGCGATGGGGCTAATGACTTCGCTGCAGCCCTCTCTCTGCTAGCAAACCGACTTATCCTCATGACAGCAATGATCAGTATGTAGCTGGCTGTTTCGGAGGGTGATGGCGAGAAAAGACCGGCACTGCCCGGTCAGACGGCAGAGACGTCAGTTGCCGTCTGACCGCGGTAAGGTGACGCGAGCGGCCGGGGCGGTGAAGATTTTATGACTCCAGCACTATGCACGTTACCCCGAGGATAATAATCGCGATACCTGCCAGCCCGCGCCAGCTAAAAGGTTCATGGAAAAACGGCAGGCTGACAGCCGCCAGCCACACCAGTACGTAGCTCAGGCTCAGCAGGGGATAAATCCGGCTGAGCGGAAAACAGCGCAACGCCCGTATCCAGCACAACATCGACAATCCGTAGGCCGCGAGCCCAACCATCAGCAACAGAACGGGCAGCAGCAGAACAGGCAACAGCGCCAGCGGATTGCCGGAAGAGCTCAGCCCATGCAGGTCGGGCAGTTGCGGCATCGCCCAGCGCATCATCAGCTGGGCCGCTGACACCAGCAGCACGCTGGCTGCTATCCAGCCGTAGCCTTTCATAGCTGACTGCCCATCAGCGTCACTCCAATCACCACCAGCAGCGTGCCACCGATCTGGCGCATCGTCAGGCGCTCACGCCAGATGATGCGCGCCGCCAGCGCAACGAAGATAAAATTGAGGCTCAGCATCGGATACGCCTGACTGACTGGCACCCGCTGCAGTACCGCCAGCCAGAGGATCATGGCGATCCCTAACAGCAGTACGCTGCCCGCCAGCCAGCCACAAACCGCCAGACGGGAAGCGCTGATCCGCGTGGCCTGTTTCTGGCACAGCTGCGCGCTACAGCTGAGCAGGCTTACTAGCACAATCAGCAGCACCATCAGAGTGTCTGACCATAATAGAGGCTGACCAGTCTGCCCTGACGATAAACCGCATCCGGTACCGGGATCGCCGCTGCGATATCGCTGTGCACCGAGTCAACCAGCAGCAGCAACGACACGCTGCCGATACGGCGATGCGCCGCGAGCCAGCCGCGGAAGGCGGTCTCGCTGACAAAACGGGATTGCGCATCCGGATAGCCCAGCCCATATTCCAGTTCGCCTTTCTGGTCATAAAAACCGATATCGCTGCGCCGCAGATGCCAGGCAACCGCCGCGGCGACGCCAGGATTATCCGCCAGAATATAGCGGCTGGTTGCCAGCCGATCGCTGATTGCCGCTACAAAATGCTGTGGCTGCTTGGCATCACGTATTTTATCCGGCATCACAGGGCCGATCGTCAGCGCAACGATTAACGGGCAAAGCGCCGCTGCCTGCCAGCGATGACTGGCGTAGCGGGTGCGGTACAGGCCGATCAGCGACCAGCTGAGGAACGCCAGCGCCGCCAGCACCAGCTTACTGCTTTCACCCGGCGCAAACAGCGGATGGTGCGTCAGGCTCCACGGTGCTAGCACCAGTAGCAAAGCAGCCAGCATCACCACGCCATACAGCGCATTCAGCCAGCCGTTGATTTTCAGCGCCCGCCCCGCCCGCTGCGCCGTCTGAAGCCCGTAGTGCGCCATCAGCAGTGACAGCGGCACAAAACAGGGCAGAATATAGGTCGGCAATTTGCCTTTCGCCAGGCTAAAAAACAGCAGCGGCATCACCGTCCAGCTCAGAAGATAGCGTGCGGCAGCCTGATGCTGACCTTCGCGCCAGCCTGTCATCAGCGCGCCCGGCAGCAGTCCCAGCCAAGGTAAGGTCCCCAACAGCAAAACCGGCAGGTAATACCAGAATGGCGCTTTGTGCTGCGCATTGGCTTCGGCGAAACGCTGAATATGCTCAATCCAGAAGAAGTAGTGCCAGAAATCGGGTGCCTGATGCCAGATCGCCAGCGCCCAGGGCGCGCTGATCGCAGCCGCCGTCAGCACCGCCAGCGGGCCATAGATCAGCAGTTCATTGATCCGCCGACGCCAGACCGCCCACGGCAGAATCGCCAGTACCGGCACCGCCAGCGCCAAGAACCCTTTAGTCATAAATCCCATACCGCAGGCAAGGCCGAGCAGCAGATAGCCGCCGACCCGGGTGGCGCGCACGTCAGAGTGCGTTGCCAGCCAGTAGCTGCACATCGCGGCCGCCAGCCACAGCATCAGCATCGGATCGAGCACCGCATAGGTGCCGACCCCGTACACCAGCAGAGAGCTGAGGAAAATCACCGCACCCACCGCCGCGGTACGCAGGGAATCGAAAAGCCGTTTGCCCAGCCAGTAAATCAGCGCGGCGGTCAGCGTGGTGGTGATTATCGATCCGGCCCGCACGCCGAAAAGGGTGTGACCAAACAGCCACTGGCACAGCGTATTGACCCAATAGCCCGCCACCGGCTTTTCAAAATAGCGCAGGCCGAAAAAATGCGGCACCACCCAGTCACCGGTCGCGAGCATCTCGCGGCTGATCTCAGCATAGCGGGTTTCATCCGGCTGCCAGAGATCGCGAAACATCGGCGGGATCAGGTAATACAGACCAAAAAAACAGAAAAAAAGCAGCCATTTGCTGGTTATCCGCATCGGAGCTCTTTCACCTCATCAATCAGTTTCTGACAGCCCAGCCACCCTTCCCGCCCGGCAATTTCGCCTCTCACCACTTTGCCGCGCGGCAAGGTTGAGAGATCGGCAGGCAGCAGCGCGCTTAACGGGCAAAACTCAATGCCGTTGCGGCCCGCCCAGGTCAGCAGTGTGGCAAAGTCCTGATAGCCAACAATTCCTTCCACCTCGGCATGAATGGTGTAAACCGGCGTTTCCCCGGCGGAGAGCATCTGCTCGAGAATATAGCCATTAAAACCGTTCGCACTGACCTGTCGACCCACCACTTCGTCCCAGGTAGGCAACGTCACCGGGATCTGTACCGTGCCAGTTTGCCCGTCAGGCAGGATCGGCAGGAACGGTCCACTACCCCGGCAGTCGCTGTTGTAGTGAAAACCAAAGTTCTGTTTAGCGGCCATCACCCGCCCATCGGCACGCCAGCCTGCGGCGGCAGAGCAGCTGATGGGTTGACCAAGGATCTCGCTCAGCGTCTCGTTGCCGCGGGCTATCTGCTCAATCAGTTTCTCTTCCGGCCAGACACCGGCCCAGGTTTGCCAGGCAAAATGATCCCAAGCGTGCAGTCCGACCTCATGCTGTCGGGCCGTCTCCTGCATAATGCGGCTCAGGCCGCGCCCAATCGGCTTGCCCGGCCAGGCGGTGCCGGCCAGCAGGATGTCCCAGCCGTACAGCGAGGCGGCGCGCGAACGCATCATTTTCCACAGGAAAGCTGGCTCGATCAGACGCCACAGATGGCGTCCCATGTTGTCGGGTCCGACACTGAAGAAAAAACTGGCGCGTATGGCGTGCTGCCTGAACAGCGCCAGCAGCGCCGGCACGCCCTGCTGCGTGCCGCGCCAGGTATCCACGTCAATCCGCAGACCGATTCTTTTCATCGCTGATCGGCCGGCTGCTCAAGGGTACGCAGGAAGAAGTCGAGCGTATTATCGATGGTGGTATCCATCGTCACGGTCGGCGTCCAGCCCAGCAGCCGGCGCGCGTTGCGGATCGCCGGTTTGCGGTGCTCAACATCCTGATAGCCTTTGCCGTAGTAGCTGCTGCTCTCCACCTCACGGAAACCGGCAAACGGCGGGAACTGGTGACGCAATGGATGACGTTCGAAGCTGGCCAGCAGCTGCTCTGCCAGCTCTTTAATGCTGGCTTCGTTATCCGGATTGCCAATGTTGATGATCTGGCCGTCACAGTTCTGCTGCTGGTTTTCAATAATCCGGAACAGCGCTTCCACCCCATCCTGAATATCGGTAAAGCAGCGCTTCTGCCTGCCGCCATCAATCAGCTTGATCGGTGACCCCTCGACCAGGTTGAGGATCAACTGGGTGATGGCGCGTGAGCTGCCGATGCGCGCAGCATTGAGGTTATCCAGCCGCGGTCCCATCCAGTTGAACGGTCGGAACAGGGTGAAACGCAGCCCCTCTTTCTCGCCGTAGGCCCAGATCACCCGATCCAGCAGCTGTTTTGATACTGAATAGATCCAGCGCTGCTTGTTAATCGGTCCGACCACCAGGTTGGAGCAATCCTCATCAAAGCTGGCATCGGTACACATGCCGTACACCTCTGAGGTGGAGGGGAAGAGGATGCGCTTTTGATACTTCACGCAGTCGCGGATGATTTTGAGGTTCTCCTCGAAATCCAGCTCAAACACCCGCAGCGGATTTCGGGTGTATTCGATCGGCGTCGCAATCGCCACCAGCGGCAGAATGACGTCACATTTCTTAATGTGGTACTCAATCCACTCGGAATGGATAGCGATATCCCCCTCGACGAAGAGGAAGCAAGGATGATCCAGAAAACGGCTGATGGCGTCGGAACTGATATCCAGACCATAAACCTCAAAGTGGTCATCCTGTAACAGCCGTTCGGTAAGGTGATTACCGATAAAGCCGTTTACGCCGAGGATCAGCACCCGGGTACGGCGCTGCAGTACAGACTGCGGTTGCGAATAGAGCAGCGCGCCCGGCACCATCCCTAAGCTTTGCGCCAGCTGGCTGCCGTTCATGTAGACGCCATGCTCAGACTGCCCGGTCTGGATCTCCAGCGCGCCGTCACCACAGGCGATCAGAAAAGGCTGTTCCGACAGCACCGTACCCGGCCGGGCCTGGTGTTGCTGCGGGTGAACCCGGCTCTTCCAAACGATAAATTTTACCGAGCCGGCAAAGGCGAAGGCACCCGGCCAGGGATCGGTTACCGCTCGAACCAGATTGTGAATTGCCTGCGCCGGCTGATGCCAGTCGATGCGGCCATCTTCGGCGGTGCGCCGTCCGACCCGGCTTGCCTGGCTCTCATCCTGCGGCCATTCGCTGATTTGCCCGCGCCGCAGATCGGGCAGCAGATCGTTCAGCAGCTGCGCCGCCGCCGCCGACAGTTTGCGATGCAGGGTCAGCGCCGTGTCCTGATCCTCAATCGCCACCCGCTGCTGCGCCAAGATATTACCGGCATCGGCCCGTTTCACCATCCGGTGCAGGGTGATGCCTGTCTCACGCTCACCATTGATCAACGCCCAGTTGAGCGGCGCCCGGCCCCGATATTTTGGCAGCAGCGAACCGTGCAGATTAAACGCCCCATGTCGGGCGCACTGCAAAATCTCGTCGCTCAGCAGATGCCGGTAGTAGAACGAAAAAATCATGTCGGGCGCCAGAGTGCGGATGCGGTCAAGCCAGATCGGGTGGTTCGCCTCGTCCGGGGCATAGACCGGAATACCCTGCTCAGCGGCCAGCCGCGCCACCGATCCGAAAAAGTGATTTTCGGTCGCCTCATCGTTGTGGGTAAAAATGGCGGCGATCTCATAACCGGCATTCAGCAACGCCGTTATACCAACACAGCCCATGTCGTGGTAGGCGAAAACGAGTGTCTTCATAGTGGACTTTCCTGTACTGATGGCTGTACTGAAGGCACTTGCGGAGCCTTAACAACCCGTTGAACGAAATAGCGCGGACGCGCCCGAACATCGTTATAAATACGCCCGATATACTCACCGAGCAGGCCCATACCGACGAACTGCGCGCCGATAAACGTGAACAGCACGGCGAACAACACGAAAACGCCGTCGCCCGCCCAGGCGGCACCAAAGAACAGCCGCAGCACAATTAACACCAGGGAAAAGGCGAAACCGGTCAGCGCAATCAGGCTGCCGATCACGCTGAGCAAGCGCAGTGGCGTGGTGGTCAGGCAGGTCACCAAGTCATACATCAGGTTGATCAGCCGCATGAAGCTGTATTTCGAGTCGCCAAATGCCCGTTCGGCATGGATGACCGGCAGCTCGATGGTATGGCGGGCAAAGGTATTCGCCAGTATCGGAATGAAGGTGCTGCGCTCATGGCAGTTGAGCATCGCATCGACAATATGGCGACGGTAGGCGCGTAACATGCAGCCGTAATCGCCCATCGCTTTGCCGGTCACCCGTTGGATCAGCCGGTTCAGGGTGCGGGAGGCCTGACGACGGAACCAGCTATCCTGCCGCTGTTGCCGCACGGTCCCGACCACGTCATAGCCCTGACGGGCGGCGTCAACCAGCCGCGGGATCTCTTCCGGCGGATTTTGCAGATCGGCATCAAGCGTCACAATGAGGTCGCCGCGGACGTGGCTGAAGCCGGCCATGATGGCGGAGTGCTGACCATAATTACGGTTGAGCAGCACCCCAATCACCGGGCTGCCGGGCAGCGCTGCCGCCTGTTCGATTACCTCCGCTGAGCGATCGCTGCTGCCGTCATCGACCAGCAGGATTTCATACTCCATCCCCAGCGGATCACAGGCTGCACGGGTGCGGCGAATCAGTTCTGGCAGGCTCTGCTGCTCGTTGTAGACCGGGATAACCACGGACAGCAAATTGATAGGTTTTACGTCACGCATCACAGGCTCCCGCAATGTCATGCAACGCCGCGATCACCCGCTCCACATCCCGATCGGTCATGCCGGGGAACAGCGGGATCGAACACATTTGCTGGCTGTTGCGTTCGCTGGCAGGCAACCGCAGCTGCGGGAAGCGCTCACGGTAATATTTGTGGGTATGGGCAGCGCGGAAATGCAGACCCGAACCAATCTCCCGCGCTTTCAGCGCCTGCATAAACGCATCGCGTGACAGTCCGCAGCGCGATTCATCGATGCGCAGAATAAACAGGTGCCAGGCATGCTGATGCGGCCAGCCGGGCAGCGACAGTGGAGTGAACGGCAGCGCCTGCAGGGCATCAAGATAGCGCCGGGCAATCTCTCTGCGTCGCGCAATAAAACCCGGCAGCTTATTTAACTGCACCAGCGCAATCGCGGCGCTGATGTCAGGCAGGTTGTATTTAAAGCCCGGCATCATCACTTCTGCCTGCGGCTGGCGGCCGTGAGTCTGGCGATCGAAGGCATCAACCGCCAGACCGTGAAATTTCAGGCTGCGGATCCGATCGGCCAGCGCGGCGTCATCCGTCACCACCAGTCCGCCCTCTGCGCAGGTGATATTTTTAATGGCATGAAAGGAAAAAATCGCGGTGCCCTGATGCCCGACATGCTGGCCGCGATAGGTGGTGCCGACCGCATGGGCGGCATCTTCAATCACCGCAATGCCGTGCTGGCGCGCCAGCTGATAAATCGGGTCCAGATCCACCGGCACACCGGCGTAGTGCACCGGTATAATGGCGCGGGTACGCGGCGTGATGGAGCGGGCAATCTGTTCGGGCATCACCATCAGATGATCCGGATCTACATCAATCATCACCGGCGTTGCCCCAAGCAGGGTGATCAAATTGAGGGTGGAAACCCAGGTCATCGACGGGGTAATCACCTCATCGCCCGGCTGAATGCCGAGGGCCATCAGCGTGACGTGCATCCCCGCAGTCGCCGAACTGACGGCGCTCGCGTGCTGATTGCCGGTCAGCTGAATAAATGCCTGCTCCAGCCCGGCGCATTTCTCGCCGGTGGTTATCCAGCCGGAGTCAAAAACCGCTTTTACGGCGGCCAGTTCCTCATCGCCAAACGCGGGGCGTGAAAAAGGCAAAAATGCCATGGTGAAGCTCCTGCAGTTCGACACAATAAACAGGCACGCACGGTTAATCATGCGCAACACCAGCAATAGCGAGGAAATAGCACATCTCCCGCTGGCGCTCTTTCAAAAGAGCGCACGTTGATCTTCTTAAGAAATTAAAAATATCAGACTGATGATACACGCTAACGCACAAAAGTTAACTGAACATTAAATGAAATGGGTTAAATTCAATAAAATAAAAACAGGCTCGATTAATCATTTCCGGAAAAGTTCAGTTATTTGATATGAATAATCACATCGATTGACACTCTCCTTCACTTTATTGACAATAGGTTTATGATCGACGAAGGTCAGGAGGGTTAACGGCGCTGTCACAAATCTGAAGCAACAGCCCTCGATTAACTAAAAATTATTTATTTTCAAAGTGAGAAAAATAAACCTGAGCATGTGATAGGAATTAAAAGCCGCTGTAACGCGCACGGAATAATAATTTGAATAGAAATGTCATCAGCTTAAGGTTTCTTAATATTAGCCACACCGGTTTACTCACGCACTGACCGCGCGTTGAGGTCCACTGTGTTAGCGTCATTACCCTGCAGGTCAGCAGTTTTAGTTGGGATAAAGGTCAGGCGCGGTTCCGGGCAATAACGGTATTCGCGCAGCAGCCATTTACTGCTGGCTGGCTTTATTCAACCAAAAGTAAACCTAGCCGTGCGATAAAATGAGTATTTTCAGCCCGACAGACGTTAACACCTTACCTGTACGTATAAAGAGAGCCATCTGATGATCCGCACCGCCTGTCTGTTAAGCCTGAGCTGTTTCTTAAGCGCGTCGATTCGCGCCGCGCCGATCACCTACGCCATCGCCACCGATAAGACCGCCATCGGGCTGTCGTGGCGTGCCTTTGGCCACAGCTTTTCACAGGCGCATCTTGATGGTGTGACCGGTACAGTGACGCTGAACCCCGAGCAGGACAGGGACGATCATGTTGAAGTGAACATTCCCGTCGATACGCTGGTCGCCTCTGATACGTTATTAACCTGGCAACTAAAAAAGTGACATGTTTTTTGATGCGCAGCATTATCCGGGGATCCGCTTCGTCAGCAGCTGGGTTGCGGCGCTGGGGGCGGGAGAATACCGAATCTTTGGAGTCCTGACGGTGAAAGACGTCAGCCGTCCGGTGGTGATGCTGGCGACACTGGAGGGTGGACAGCCGCTCACGTCTTCATCACAGTCGCTGACGCTGCATGCTACCACCGCGATATCCCGCACCGCCTTCCGGGTTGACCGGCTGGTCGGGATAGTCGATGACCGCGTTGCAATTGCCCTTACCATCACGGCTCAGACCAGCCCCCCGCTGTAACTGCTGTCCGATCAGCCTCCGCGCAGCGCTGAACGCAATGCTTCGGCAATTGCGGCCAGTTGCCCCGGCGGATTACGGCCGATCAGGACAAACTGATGCCCCTGATCGGCCCACCAGGCCAGCTGCATACCGTAGCGCTGGCTTGCCTGCGGTATCGGGCGAGATACAGAGCGCCAGCGGGCCGAAATTGGCGTGCAGCCAGGCAATCTGCGCAATTGAGGTGCGTTCATAGCGCAGCATCCGCACCATTTTCAGCTCAGCCTGCGGCAGGAGCAGCTGCTGTTGCGTAATTTGCATGCCCAAATCGAGCCGGGTGCGATCCAGCCCACGTTGTAGCAGATCGGGATCGCCCGGGGTATCCGCCAAGGTTTCCGCGCTGTAAAGAGACATGTAACGCGACTCAAGATCGCGGATATTCTGGCTTTCGTCGGCGCTTTCACGTTCCGGGAGGGCCAGTAAACCGATGCCACTTCCCACCAGCAGAAAACTCACCGAGGCGGCAATCAGGGCACGGCGACTGTAACCCGCCGCGGGAGACGCCGGCGACAACGCCGCCAGCCGCTGCACCATTCTTTGCTGCGGCGCCTGTTCCAGCAGTATTGCAAAAGCCTGCTAAAAATCGATGCTGCCGTTACGCAGTTCCTCAACCCGTGCCGCCAGCAGCGGATCGCGCACGGTATCCTGTTCAAACTGCACCGCATCGTGACGGCTCATGATGGTGCCAATCGGCACCGATAGCGTATCAGCCGCTTCCTGATAGGAGAGACCCTCAACGTAAACCAGGAACAGGGCATTACGCTGCGCTTCCGGCAGCACGCTGACCTGCTGCATGATGCGCCGGAAATGACGGTTATCATCATCTGCGGAGTGCGTATCGGCAGCCAGCAGCAGATCGGGATCGACAAATCCCTGGCCCCGCCGGACCTTACGCGCGCGTAAATCACTGACCCAGATAGAGTGCAGAATAGAGAACAGCCACCTGTCAATGCGGGTGCCCGGCGTATACTGCGCGCTCCGTTCAAGTGCGCGCACGCAGTTCTTCGGCCAGATCGCAGTTGTGCGACAGCACATAGCCATAACGCCAGAAGCGCGTCAGGTGCGCCGCAAGGTGCCAACGGACGTCGCTGTGAGTAATTTTGCTCTCCCACACCGATCAGGTTTCAGGATGCCCGTTGATGGCTGACTGCAGATCAAGATATTCCTCGCAATCTGTACCGTAAATCCCGGCAATGGTTTTTAACTGCTCGCGCGCCAGATCGGGGCGCCCTTTGATCATCCAAGCTTCACCGAGATATTCACGCACTTTAGCGTAACGCGGATCGAGCGCAATGGCGCGCTGGTAATAACCAATCCCTTCATCGGGGCGGCCCAGCTTACGGGTGGCATAACTGCGATAATTCCACGCCTCGCGCGTATCCGGATTTTTCAGCCTATCCAGCAGGTTCAGCGCCGCCTAGTATTCGCCTTTTTTCGCCAGATGGTAGGCGTACCGCGTTTTATCCTCATCGCTGAACATGCTGGTGTTTTCCGGCACGCAGGTTTTGGTTTTACCGTTATAAACCTGCCCTTTGGGGCAGTCCGGCACCTTTGTATCACTGTCATTGTCGCCCATCGCCATGCTCAGCGGCGCGCGCAGGGTGAGCAACAGTGCGGGAACGACAAACAGGCGTACGCCATAACGCTTTTTCATGATTGACCTTGAGTCGATGGGTTAGCACGACGAGGCAGCACTCTGTCGCGAGGGTGAGACTATTGACGGCGCGCGGCCAGGGCAGGCAGACCTTCAGCGCCTGAACGATTTCACGCCGCCGGGTGCCGTGCTCAGGCAGTGCCCGGCGACGCGCAGTGCTGCACGCAGCATTTAACACCGAAAAAGAGGCCTGTCGGGCCGGGGATAAAACAATAGAGGGCATCGCCGTTGTCCTGAAAAGGTTCACTGAGCAGTAAACACTCCACAGCCGGTTTCTATTCGATCATTTTATTGTCACTGCGCTGAAATGCGGCAACGATTCAGGTGGGCACGGGACGGGATAATCCGCAGCGCGGCCTGAGTCTGTTATCACGCCATCTGTTAACACGTTCATGGCGCAATGGTGACAGACGGCAACCTCAGCAGCGCATTAATGGCTGACCGGCAGGCAGATCGTCCTGCCGATCCGGATTAGACCGACACTTTTTCAACGCAACAGAAGCGGTGCTCGGCCAGCGAAATCATCGCCGCTTCAGTAATCGCCTGGGCTTGCAGACCATCTTTCAGCCCAGGCAGATCGTCAACCGTCTCGCCATTCAGAGTACGGACAAACGCATCCAGCTGCGCATACCAGGTCGGCTTTACCCGGCTAAACCAGTCGGGCAGCAGCCCAAGCTGCTGGATCTGCTCGCGCTGATAGCAGGTCACGCCCTGCTGCTGCTGACTGCGGGACGCCAGCATGCCAAGCGGCCCCATCACGCTGATCCGCTCATCGTAGCCGTAGCCGGTGCGCCGGGCGTTATCCAGTTGCGCCAGCCCGCCACGCTGCAGCCGCAGCAGCAGCGTGCTGGTGTCCACATCCGCAAAGTCGCTGATGGCGGGCAGCGCCAGCGCCGCGCCCATGGCGGCGACTTCCGTCACTTCGTCATCGGTCAGCCAGCGTAGCAGATCAAATGGATCGCCTGGTCACGCATCTGTCCGCCAGACGCCCGCAGAGACGTCAGCGGCGGCATCTCAGAGGAACGGCAGACCATCTGAATCAGCTCGGCTGGCCCGACTCTGCCCTGCCGCAGCTGCTGTTTAAGCTGCTGGTGGCTGAGGTCGAAACGGCGATGAAACCCGATCGTCACCGGCACATTACAGGGCAATACCTGAGCCGCCACCCGTCGGGCGCGTTCCAGTGACAGATCGATAGGTTTCTCACAGTAGATCGCTTTGCCGGCACGCGCCGCCGCCAGCAGATCGGCATGGTCGGTGTCGCGCTGGCGATCAGTACCATATCGATACTGTCATCGTTCATCACCTGGCTGACTGGCGTGGCGTGAGCAGCAAAACGCGGGACGGTCTGATCGTCTTTGCGCATGCGCATCCGGCGATTTACGCTGCGCTGGCGCACTGTGAGGCGCGTGGTGTGCCGGTTATCACACTGGTAACCGACCTGCCTGACGCGGCCCGGCTCTGCCATGTCGGCATAGACCAGCAAAAAGCAGGACGTACCGCCGGACAGCTGATGGGCAAAATGTTGCCTCAGCCGGGTGAGATACTGATAGTCAGTGGACAGCTGGATTACACCGCACATCGGGAGCGAATAGAAGGCTTTCGTGATGTGCTGAGCGCGCGTTTTCCGCATCTTCATGTGCGGGGGGGGGGGGGGGGGGGGGGGGTGGGGGGCGGGGGGGGGGGGGGGGGGGGGGGGGGGGGGGGGGGGTGCTGACGGCTAAGGAAAATCGCGAGGTCATCAGTAAGCTGCTGGAAAAGCAGCTGATCCGCGGCGGGAACCTGCTGGGTATTTACAATACGGGTCTGGGAAACACCGAAATTGGCCAGGCGCTGGCGCGTCATGGCCGTCTGAATCAGTGCGTATGGATCGCCCATGAACTCTATTCCACCACCCGCACGCTGCTGGCGCAGCAAAGTCTCACCCTGACGCTGGATCAGAACACCCGGCAACATGCGCAGTTGGCGCTGCAACTGATTCTCAACTATCTGGAGCAGGGAGAAAAACCAGAAACCTATGCTGCCGGAAAAGTTGAGTTCGTCATTTACACCTCTGAAAATAGCGTTTAGGCATCAGGTGATGACAGCGCACTTTCGTACAGCAGCCGGCTTACGTCCAGATTCCCCGACGGGTAAAGCCGTCAGAGTTGCGCCCGCAGGTTTACCTGTCCTGATTCAGCCAGGCCATTCAATAGAGCCAGCTGCGGTCAGAGCATTACGCTTTGCCTTGCGTATCCGTCAATTTTCCAGGTTATTTTCAGAACAGGCGTTATTTTAGTATTGATTGAATGTTGAGACCGGGTTAATTATAAAAGCAGCAATACTTCCCCCTGGGTTAAAATAAGCGCTGATTACAGCTAAATATCCTTTTTCGATTAAATAGCATACAAGCAGAATTAGGGTTTACGCCAAACCCGACCTGCTCAATAAACACTCAAACAAACTCATTATAGCGACTAAAATCAAATTACTTGTCACTTAAAATGTCCCATAATGGCGGCGCTTACAGATGTGCATCAGACATATAAAAACAGTCGGATATTCCCGTTGTGAACTGTGCCAGAACGGATTCAGAACGCTCAGCATGCTGTAGGCAGATAAGACCGGGATGATTAACCCTCTCAAGGGTTGCGCCTTTATCGGCACTGTTACTTTAGGGGAAACCAATAGTGTAAATCTGAAAGTCAGCCGGATGAGTTCGATGCAACGCGGCCCGGTCGCTACACCCGGCTCCGTTCATCATAACGACCATACTGGTTAACGCATTTTGGCTAGGCAATAGACTTACGCGTCTGTTATCCGCCAGGCATCCTGATAATTGACATCTCAACTAAGTTTGCAAAATAATTTATCTTTTTTAGTGAGGATTTATGAACAAAAATGATTATTTAATAGAGTTAAGAAACTGTCCGAGTAAAGACATACTTGATATTGCGACCAGTTATATGCGCAAGCGCGTACCGATAGAAGACCGTTCTTCCTTTGAAGGTGCTTACGATCACCGCAGAGCCGAACTGGCTATGAATAAAATATACAGCGAAGTGCCCAGTGAAGCCTGGCGGCATGTCAATTAGCTACGGATAGTTATCACGCGAAACCAGATCATCTCTGTGCCAGACCCACCAACTGAGATTATTGAATTTCATTTTCTACCGGAACCTGAGAGAGAGCAACACTTGGGTGATGCTCTCTCTCAGGTTCCGGCAGGGGTATAATAATCCATCGCTATGATCTGTTTTAAAACGTCATATCAAAAAAGCTATTGCTGGCCGAATTCAGTGAGAATCCATAATATTTTTAAACTATCAATCAATAAATTATCATCTGAACTTATTAGGCCCGGCGACTGATTACCGGTTTAAATGGCAACCTGAAACTGCAACTCCTGACGGTTATCGCCACGGGGATATCAGTTTTAATCCTGCAGTCGGGTTAACCAGTTTAGGTTCGGCTTGCTGTCCGCACTAATACAACCTGATGTTACTGGATCCCCGATACGGTTTACCTTTTAAAAATCGTCCCGCTTCTTTCTGAATATGAAAACTCTGAATACTACTTTATTCTCGACTACTGACAATCATCATAATTGGGCATCATCTATATCCGGGTAATCGGTGTAACAGGAATTGAGGCATCCGTTATCGGCTGGCTCAGCAGTTAATCTGCTTCAGCTTTTTTAAACAGCCCGTGATGCGCGATTATATTTATTTTCTGATTCATACTGCCACCTGAGCGTTACATGGTGCCATCTCGCCCAGCTAATCAGTATCATGTCAATGGTTGCGCCATTCGTGTTCAATTAGTTTATTACTTCACGGATAAAGATTAATGACTTCATTAACTATTGGCTTGCAAATCAGGGGTTGTCTGCGGGTAAAAAAACCGGTTCATTCGCGTAGGTATTATCCTTCGGTTCCATCGTTAACTTTAAAAAGACATAATCAAAAAAGAATGCAGGTAAAATCATTTAACATCTATCGCCTGACGGTAATTGCTGCATCGCCTTAATTTTCAAAGAAAATCATTTCCAGACGCGAAGGTTGCCGCCATCAGAACGTAAAATCCGGCAATTCCGGCACCTTTACATAATTCGATGCTGCCCGGCATAATCCTGTCACACTGGTTAAAAAGGAGATCATCAGTTAAATAACTTTAGTTAAGCTGTCCGGAATCTAGCCAGGCAGTTCATTCATTCTGCTTAACCCCTCTCTGCTGATATCAAGACTAACAGCGCTGAATCCGGGTCATCAATTAAACCTCAAGGAAGAGTTACTGGTATGAATAATAAGTTTAGAATGAGCAAGGTCGCGAAGATGCTAATGCTGGCCAGTGGCGTAAGCATTATGCCCGTCCCGGTCACTGCAGCGATAACAGGAAGCCAGACCGGCAGCGATATTACCTTGCCAGACGGCACCATCCTGATTGGCGACAAAACCACCAATAGCGGACTTTACGGCATTCTGGTGCCCACCGGGACGACCGCTACCGTTGATGCTGGCATTGGCAGCACCGTCCGCGTTACCGATACTGACCATTTTGCCCAGGACATCGTGTTAAGAGGCCCGAACAGCCTGTTTACTGCGGATAAATTAATTGTCAGTGTATCGGGTAAAACTGCTAACGGATTTGAGCTGGCGGGTAAGAATTCCAGCGCTGACTTAGGTACCGGCAGTTCGGTGACAACCGTCGGAACCGGCAGTGGATTCGCTGATGCCGTAACGGTGAAAAATGCCTCCAGCCTGACCGCAGAAAAATTGCAAATTTCCACTCAGGGTATCGGCGGACGTGGCCTGTATGTTTCCGGCGACGGGCCAGGCTACAGACAGTCTGCCGTTACTGACCGCAAATCAGCTCACTATTAATACGCTGGGCGAACGCTCTAATGGCGTTAATATTCAGGCAAACAGTTCGGTAAACTTTGGCAGCCATTCCAACATCATTACCACAGGTGATATCTCTGCGGGGATCTGGAGCCTGGGTAATTTAACCGCCGATCACCTGACAATCAGCACCGCCGGTGTGGAAGCCGCAGGCCTGTCAGTACGGGAGGACGGGGTCGCCGACATTGGCGCGGGCAGTACCATTGCCTCGACTCAAACCGGTGCAATTGTGGCCATGGACGAGGGTGCCACGTTAAATTTTTTCGGCACTGAGGCAGAACGCAACACGCTGAAATCCGCCGGATTGGTGGCGCGATGGCGCAGCTGGCAGGCGCGACGGTAAATCTGCGCAACACCGATATTGCCATTAATTAATAGTGTCAATGTTATTGGGCATGGCTTGCTGGCAATCAGTGGGCAGATCACCGGTCAGAACCTGACTATCAACGGTCTGGCGAAAAGTACCTATGGCGTTTACGCCATGGCCGGGGGTCAGATTCATCTTCAGGGCGACCTGAACATTGATATGGGCTCGCCGGAAAGGGTTGCGATGGCCACTCAGCATGATGATGGCTATGCGCCGGGCGTAATAGAGGCTGACTGAACGATGGCGATTACCGGCAGCGTGATATCTCAAGGCGGGTTAATCGATCTCAATTTTGCCTCTGGCTCACTCTGGTCAGGCAGTGCTGGCAGCGACCATGTTAATGAGGGTCATATTAACGTCAATCTGACCGACAGTCAGTGGCTGGTTGCCGGTAATTCTGAGCTTGATAACCTGCAAATGAATCATTCGTTGATCGACATGACCGACGCCAACGCCTACTCAACTCTTACTGTCGCTAACCTGAGCGGCAACGGCGATTTTGCTTTACGTACCGATCTGGCTGGGGATGGGGATGGGGATGGCGTCAATAATATTGGCGATAAGGTAGTGGTAAATGAAAGCAGCGCGGGTGATTACACGTTATTCATCCAAAACCGGGGCAGTGCCGCCACGACCGGTAACGAAGTGCTGACCGTGGTTGAAACACCTGATGGCGTCGCCTCGACCAGCGCCAGCGTATCCGCCGCTTTGAGCCACATCGCCCCGGTCACCCTCTCCACCGGTCTGACCGCCTGGCCATTCTCATCCAGTCCGGTGCCGTGCAGATTCAGGCTCGGACAGTTAAGCCGTTCCACAACCGCCAGCGACGCTTCGGCACTTTGCAGCAGCGGCTCGATTTGCTCCTCATCCGTCAGGTTACCGCTCAGATAGCCGGTCATTAAGGTGAAGCGCGCACCGGTCGCCACCAGCGCATCGATATCTTTATTGGCCCAGTTCCAGATCTCGACCCCAAATCCCAGCGCATGAATACGCTCAACCCGGCTGATAAATGGCAAATCGAGAAACACCATCTCGGCATAGACTGATAACTGATAGCTGGCCATTAGCGTGCTCCCAGCAAGACGGGCTTGCGCTGCTGCACCGACTCAATACAGGCCAGCGCGATCTCCAGCGCATTGCGGGCATCAATGCCGGTGACGCGCGGCGTTTCACCGTGCAGGATGCAGTGCGCAAACTCGGTCATTTCCGCCACGTAGGCGTCACGCAGCAGATCGGTATCCATCCGTGAGGTTGCTATCGCAATACCGTCGGCGTGATAGCGGACACAGTTATCCTGATTGATGTTGCCGGCCTGCAGCATCCCTTTGCTGCCAAACACTTCGCCACGCACGTCATAACCGTAGACCGCCTGGAAATTGGCTTCGGCGGTAGCAATCGCCCCGTTATCGAAACGGATGGTCACCACTGAGGTATCCAGCAGCCCCTTATCTTTAAAATCAGGCCGGACCAGCGCATCCGCCAGCGCATAGACTTCAACCGGTCGGGCTCCGGGGTTGAAATGCAGCAAGGTGTCAAAGTCGTGGATCAGGGTTTCCAGGAAAATGGTCCACTGCGGGATCGGAGCCGGATCCCGTAAGGCGGGGTCGCGCGTCACCGAGCGGCTTAGCTGGGTGGTGCCGTTTTCACCGGCTTTCACTGAGCTGATGGCGGCGGCAAAGCCGGCACTGAAGCGGCGGTTAAAGCCGACCTGTAAAACCACGCCCGCCGTTTTCGCGGCAGCTATCGCCCGGTCAGCTTCCTCCAGCGTCACTGCCATCGGTTTTTCACAAAACACATGCTTGCCGGCCTGCGCGGCGGCAATCACCAGCTCAGCATGGGTGCGGGCCGGCGTCGCTATCGCCACCGCATCAATCTCACTGTCGTTGAGTAATGCCTGCAGGTCGGTATAGGCCTTCTCAATCCCCAGCCGATCCGCCAGCCGGTGCGCGGCGCCAGGCTGAAGATCCGCAACGGCGGTCAGGCGGGCACCGGGTACCCGCAGCGCCAGATTCTCCGCATGAAAACTGCCCATTCGGCCTGCGCCAATCAATCCCACACGCACAGTTTTATGATTCATAACAGCTCCTGTTTATTTATTGTTTGCCCAGTCAGGCTGGATAGAGGGTCCGGATGTCTGCTGTGCCTCAGCGGCAAAGCGACGGGATTTCGATAACATCAGCGGCTCGATGTGCTCCAGTGAGACGCCGCGAGTTTCCGGCAGGAAAAGCTGCACGAACCAGAAGGCCACCAGACAGCCAACGGCGCACAGGATCAGCGGAAACGCGCCGTGGAAGTGGTCCATCAGCAGGCTGTTGCGATTCATCATCGGGAGACTCTGGGTAACAATGAAATTGGCCAGATACATTGATGAGAAGGCTTATCCCATGGCGACGGCGCGGATGCGGTTGGGAAAGATTTTCGAGATCAGTAACCAGGCGCCGAGGCTCCACGGCATGCCGAAAATCAGCACAAACGCCACCAGCCCGATCACCGGCAGCAGTCCACCGGTCTGGGCAATAAAGGCCCAGGAGGTCACAATCAGACAGACGGCACAGCCCAGCCAGCAGCGCTACGCCAAGGAAAATGCTGTGAAACAGCGAGGTTTGCGTATCGGAGGAGATGTTCTGCAGCAGTGACGGTGCGTAATAGAGCAGGATGTTAATGCCGGAAATCTGCTGCAGGATGGCGATGGCGCAGCCAATCAGCAGGATGGCGATGGCGCAGCCAATCAGCAGGATATAGCGCGCCCGGGCGTCACGCAGTAATGCCGGCCGGGCACTTCCGTCACGCTGATCGGCGGCGGAAGCGCTGATTTCTGCCAGCAGGCGTGCGGCATGCTGTGGCGTAGACAAACGGGTCAGCACCGCCAGCGCCCGATCGCGTTTCCCATTCAGCGCTAACCAGCGCGGCGATCCCGGCATGAACGGCACCAGTGCCAGAAACAGCAGGCAGGGCACTACGCCGGACGCCAGCATCCAGCGCCAGCCTTCGCTGACGATCCAGCTGTGAGACATGCCGCGGGCGATAAGATAGTTGACCACATAAACCGTGACCTGCCCGCCCACCATCAGCATCTGCTGCAGCCGCAATCAGGCTCGCTGCTCACCCTTCCCCGCTGTAACGATCGTGAGATGGTGTTTCGCCCGGATGGAAGACGCAGCGTCTCCTGCCTGGTATCACTGATGCCGGCACCGGATGGCGGACGTATTTTATCGCTGCGCGAAAACCAGCGAATCCGGGCGATCACCCGGCGGGTGCTTGGGGTCAGCGCCAGTTATACCTTTGACATGATTCGTGGCAATGCGGCCACTCTGCAACAGGCGATACAGCACGCGCGAGCCAGTAGCCGCAGCGACAGCACGGTGCTTCTGACCGGCGAAAGCGGCACCGGTAAAGAGCTGTTTGCTCAGGCGATTCATAACGCCAGCAGCCGGTCACAGGAGTCATTTGTGACGGTCAACTGTGGCGCGCTGCCGCGCGATCTGGTGCAGAGCGAGCTGTTCGGCTACGTTGACGGCGCCTTTACCGGCTCGCGACGGGGCGGATCGGCCGGTAAATTTGAGCTGGCCGACGGCGGCACCCTGTTCCTTGATGAGATTGGTGAAATGCCGCTCGAGGCGCAGACCAGCCTGCTGCGCGTACTGCAGGAGAATGAGGTATTGCGCATCGGTGCCGCACATCCGGTTAAGGTGGATATACGCATCGTGGCGGCCACCCACTGCGATCTGCAGAGCGCAGTGGAACAGGGGGCTTTCCGGCGTGACCTGTTCTATCGTCTCAACGTCATTTCTCTGACCATTCCGGCCTTACGGGATCGTCGAAGCGACATCCCCGATCTGGTCAATACCTTTATCAGCGCGCTATGTCAGCGACTGAACAAACTCCCGCCACAGGTGACACCAGAGGCGATGCGCTGCCTGCAGGCATGGCACTGGCCAGGCAACGTCCGTGAGCTGGAAAATCTGGTCAAGCGGATCGTCAACCTCTGCCAGAGCAGCACCATCGAGCTGACCGATCTGCCAGCCGAATTTGCCGCCAGCGCCTGCCCGGCCGCCGCAGAGCCAACCAGCCTGCTGCAGGATAATGAGCGGGCCTGCATCTTACAGACTATCCGCGCCCAGGGCGGTAATCTGCGGCAGTCCGCTAAGCTGCTGGGGATTTCACGCACCGCGCTCTACAACAAGCTGAACCAGTGGAATATTCCGATCAACAGCCTGCGCCAGTAACCTTCCGCGCTGTCAGGGCACGCTGCAGGCTAGCCGCACCGGTCATCGCCGCACAGCGCGAATCATGGCTTTTACCGGCTAAAAGGCCTAAAATGTGACCATCTAACCCAGTGGTCACTAAATAACCCACTCATTTATCAGGCGGTGTAAATGTCAGAACAGCTTACCGATGCCGGCAGCCGCGGGCCTGTTGGGCATAACGTGCGCGACCAGATCGTGGATGCCGCGATGCAGCACTTTGCCCATTACGGCTATGAAAAAACCACCGTTGCTGACCTTGCCCGAGCAATCGGCTTCTCCAAAGCCTATATCTACAAATTTTTTTGTCTAAAACAGGCGATTGGCGAGGTGATTTGCGCAAGCCGGCTGACAATGATCATGCAGCGGGTGGAAGCGGCGATAGCCGACGCGCCCAGCGCCTCTGAACAATTCCGCCGGCTGTTTCGGACCCTGTCAGTGACTGGCACCGAGCTGTTTTTCCACGATCGTAAACTGTATGACATCGCCGCAGTGGCCTCACGCGATGGCTGGACCTCGGCCCAGGCACATGAAGAGCGTCTGCTGAACCTGATTCACCAGATACTTCGTCAGGGCAGAGAGGCGGGCGAATTTGAACGTAAAACCCCGGCCGATGACGCGGCAGAAGCGATCTATCGGGTGATTAAACCTTATGCCAGCCCGGTGCAGCTGCAGTACAACCTTGATGAGGCTGAAGCGGCCTCAATCCACAGCTGGCTGCGCTGGTATTACGCAGCCTGGCCCCCTGACTAGTGACTAAATTAGTCACTTTAATCAAAGATAGCGATTGCTCTGATCAGCCGATCGAGGTATCGCTGTCGTTACGCTCACCGGTTTTCTTCCCGTTAGGCCTGATGGCCTGCAGACGACGCTCTGCGCCAGGTGCGCAGGGTTGAAAGCGTGCATCCATTTAACTCACGCGTCTATAGCAGGTAAATTTCCACTGCCCAGACTGACCACAGGAGGAAACACACGAGTGATTCAGCGGCGTCTGAACGCATCGTCATTACCGGTATGGGCATCGTCTCGCCGCTAGGCTGCGGCGTGGAGACGGTCTGACAACGCTTAACAGAAGGTCAGTCGGGAATTCGTGGCCTGTCCGACGAAATGAGTGCCGGTACCGGCATTTCGGTTGGCGGTAGCGTGCCAACCGTCGATGAAGATCCGCTGGCAGGGTACGATCCTGAAGCCTTTATCCTGCCTAAAGAACGTAAAAAAATGGCCCGCTTTATCGAGTTTGCGCTGCTGGCGGCGGACGAAGCGCTGAAGCAGGCGGGCTGGGATCTTCAGCCGGAAGATGAAGCCGCGCGCGAACGCACCGCCACCATCATCGCTTCAGGCGTAGGCGGCTTTGGCGCCATTGCTGAAGCGGTGCGTACCACTGACGCTCGCGGTCCGCGCCGTTTATCCCCCTTCACCGCCCCTTCCTTTCTGGCCAATATGGCGGCGGGTCATGTCTCGATCAAACATGGATTTACCGGGCCACTCGGCGCACCCGTCACCGCCTGTGCTGCAGGCGTGCAGGCGATCGGTGATGCTGCCCGCCTGATCAGAAGTGGCGAAGCGGATATTGCAATCTGCGGCGGCACCGAGGCAGCGCTGGATCGGGTGACGCTGGGCTGCCTTGCGGCCGCACGCGCGCTGTCGGTGGGCTTTGCAGATCATCCGCATCACGCCTCACGGCCGTTTGATCGCGACCGCAACGGTTTTGTGATGGCTGAAGGGGCGGGCCTGCTGGTGATTGAGTCACTAGCGTATGCCGAAGCGCGGGGTTCTACGCCGCTGGCTGAACTGGTTGGCTATGGGACCAGTGCTGATGCTTACCACCTGACCGCCAGCCAGGAAAATGGCAGCGGCGCGGGCAATGAGACTGGCCCTGCGCCAGGCCGGAATTGGCCCGGAAGCGGTGCAGCACATCAACGCCCACGCCACCTCAACCAAATCAGCAACCGGGCATTTGCTGGGCGCGGCGGGCCGGTTAGAGGCGATATTTACCCTGCTTGCGCTGCGTCATCAATGCGTTCCGCCCACGCTCAACCTGCATTATCCCGATGAAGCGGCAGGCAACCTCGATCTGGTGGCGCTGAACGCTCGCTCGATGGATCTGACCTATGCCATGTCGAATGGCTTTGGATTCGGCGGGGTAAATGCCAGTATCCTACTGCGTAAGTTGTAACAACGCCAGGCCGAGCCGAGTCCCGATGCCGTGCGGTTGCTTGTTGCACGGCAGCGGGATCCTATCTATCACGCTTAACCGTTTCGGGCCGGTGCCGTATTGCTGACTGTATACGGTTAAATTTCAGCGCTACAATTATATCGACGACAATAACCTCAGAGACAGCGAATGAATATTGCAGCCTTCGATATTGGCGGTACCTCTTTGAAAATGGGCGTGATTGACGATCAGGGGAATATTCTGACTGGTGACAGTACTGATATTTCACATAACGATCGCGATAAAATTTTGGATCAGATAATCGCATGGCTGAAGGAAAATCCCTCATGCAGCGGGATTGCGGTCAGCACGCCGGGGTATATCGATCCGGACAGCGGCTATATTGCCATGGGCGGCACGGTTTCCGATTTTGATCGGTTCCCTCTGAGCCAGTGGCTGACCGAAAAAACCGCGCTGCCCGCCACGGTCGAAAATGATGCGCACTGTGCTTTGCTGGCGGAGCGCTGGCTGGGCAAAGCAAAAAAGCTCAATGATTTTCTGATGTTAACCATTGGCACCGGATTAGGTGACGCGGCCTTTTGTAACGGGCGTTGATTCGCGGAGGGCGCAGTCGTGCCGGTGAGTTTGGCTGCCTGCTAACGTCGCGTTCAACTGACAGCAACATCTCGAACCCCATACCATGGCCCAGAGTTGCACCATGACCGCACTGCGTGAAAATTAAAGCCAGCTCAGCGGCCAGCCCGCCGATGATATCAGCGGTAAAGACGTGTTCGACGCTTATGATCAGGGGGATGAGCTGGCACAAAAGGTGGTTAATACCTTTTACCAAGATCTTGCCGCCGGTTTATATAACCTGTTCAGCGTGTTTGATCCGCAGACTATCTTTATCGGCGGCGGCATAACCGAACGTGAATCCTTCCTCGATGAACTCTCCGACCAGCTGAAAAAGTACCCGCTCGATATTCGCATTGATACCGCCACCTACAGCAACGACTCCGGCATGCTGGGCGCAGCCTATCATTTTTTGCAAAGCCAGCAGAGTGAGGTCTGTTAACCGGCCACGCAGCGTTAACGCTGCCGCCAGTCAGGAATAATTAAATCGCCGCGTAACACCGAACTCCCCATCATCTGTTGGGTAGTGGCGGTTAACCAGCTGACGATGCGTGATGCCAGCAGATCGAGTGAATATTCAATGGCCGGAATGGTGGGTAATCCCGGTAAATTAACCGATCCCGCCAGGCTGAATACCATCACGTCCCTTGGCACCGCTTTATTAAAGCCCTGTAACTGGCCGCGCGTCAGCCGCTTCAACAGCGGCGTCCCAATCTCCTGCTCCAGCCGCAGGGTCTGCTGACTCAGCGGCGGCTGTGATATCCCCAGCATTTCAGCTGCCCGGGTGAAGTGAAGCGTCTGGGCGACGGCGACGAAATAACGCAGATGGCGGAGTTCCATATCAAAAACGTCTCAAAGTTAACAGGTTTTGCTATTGGACCCACCGACTGAATCGGTTCAACCTTAGGTTGACACAGCTTAACGGTTAACTGATGAGGCACCAAATGAGCAATTATGTAACTGATTGTTCCTGTCAGGATCAACTAAAGCATACCGTCCTAAAACTCGCACAGGATTCACCAGAAAGCGTTATCTATCAGACCTCACTGATGAGCGCCCTGCTGAGCGGCGTTTACGATGGCAGCACCCGCATTGCCGATCTGCTGCGCAAGGGGATTTCGGTTTGAGCACCTTTAACCGGCTGGATGGCGAACTGATCGCCTTTGACAGCCAGGTCTATCAGCTGCATTCAGACGGCACTGCACACCCTGCGGATCCGGAAAAAAACCCCGTTTGCGGTAATGACTTTTTTCAAACCGCAGCATCTGTACGAATTTGAACGGCCGGTCTCCCGTGAAGAAATTCATCGGGTGAGCGACAGTGAAATCACCTCTGACAACCAGTTCTGCGCGTTGCGGATCAGCGGACGCTTTAGCCGCGTCGAGACCCGCACCGTGCCCTGCCAGTGCCGCCCTTACCGCTCGATGCCGGAAGTGCTTGGCAATCAGCCGACCTTTACCTTCAGCCAGCGCGCCGGCGAGCTGATTGGCTTCCGTACACCGCCGCAGTATATGCAGGGCATCAACGTAGCCGGCTACCACGAACATTTCATTACTGACGATCGCGAAGGCGGCGGCCACATTCTCGATTATGCGCTGGAACAGGGCACTCTGACTTTTGGTGCCATCAAAAGCTAAACAAAGGAATGAAGATGAAAAACCCAACCGATAACACACTCTGGACCTGCGGTGCCGACCTAGTGGTGGCGCAACTCGAACCACAGGGCGTGAGCCACGTGTTCGGTATTCCAGGCGCGAAAATCGATAAAGTGTTTGACTCGCTGTTGGACTCCTCTCCATTCAGACCATCCCGGTGCGCCATGAAGCCAATGCGGCCTTTATGGCGGCAGCGGTTGGCCGGCTGACCGGTAACGCTGGCGTCGCGCCGGTCACCTCCGGTCCCGGCTGTTCTAATCTGATCACCGGCATGGCAACCGCCACCAGCGAAGGCGATCCGGTGGTGGCGATTGTCGGTGCCGTGAAGCGTTTTGACAGCGCCAAGTAGGTGCACCAGAGCATGGACACCGTTTCGATGTTTCGTCCGGTCACCAAATATGCGGTTGAGGTGACCGACCCGGCCGCGCTGTCTGAATGTCTGTCGAATGCGTTTCGCCGCGCCGAACATGGCCGGGGCGGCGGTGCGTTCATCAGCCTGCCGCAGGATATCGTCGATCAGCCGGTCACCGGTAGAGCGCTCAGCAGCAAAAGCCGCCCGGTGCTCGGCGCTGCACCCGATGCGATGATCGATGCCGTCAGCCAGGCGATTGCCGCGGCGAAAAACCCGGTGATCCTGCTAAGTCTGATGGCGAGTCAGCCGGCAAACAGCGAGGCGATTCACCATCTGCTGAACAACAGCCATATTCCGGTCACCAGCACCTATCAGGCGGCAGGCGCGGTCAGACAGGAGCATTTCACCCGCTTTGCCGGTCGCGTTGGATTGTTCAACAACCAGGCGGGCGACCGGCTGCAACAGGCGGATCTGATCATCACTATCGGTTACAGCCCGGTGGAATATGAACCGGCAATGTGGAACACCGGCAACGCCACCCTAATCCACATTGACGTGATGCCCGCCGAAACCGACAACCGCTATCTGCCGGACGCCGAACTGGTCGGGGATATCGCCGCCACGCTGCGTAAGCTCACGACACCGCTTCAGCTCAGCCCAGAAGCGGCCAGCGTGCTGGAAGATCGGCAACAGCAGCTGGTCAAACATCGGGGCGCCCCACATATCCTTGCCCTGGAGGTTCTGCTTCGGCCGGAAGGTAAGTTGCGAGAAAGGCTGGGTCGGATTGAGATGATCGCCTTTCGCCGGTCCCTGCGGTACCGGGGTTTCCGGTGCAGGCACCACCGGTACGCGCTTACCATTGCTATCGGTGATGTCCGCCAGGGTCGGCTGAGACGGCAGATCCATGTCCCACAGGTGTGTGTACCGTCTGATAGAACCAGGCCAGCTTACCGGTCGAGGCGTGCAGCGCCAGCAGGCCGCTGGCATAACGCTCCTGTTCCGGCGTGCGATGACCTCCCCAGATATCTGGCGTCGAGACGCCCATCGGCAGATAAATAATGTCACGCTGAGCGTCATACGCCGCCGGTGCCCAAGAGTTAGGCGAGTTGGCGCTGAAGGTCTCCCCTTCTGCAGGCAGCGCATTTGGATCTTTCGCGCCAGGATCAAACGCCCACACAAGCTTACCGCTGTCGATATCAAAACCGCGGATCACGCCAGACGGTTCACGGGTTGACAGGTTATCGGTGACCGAGCCCGCCACAATCACCACTTTGTCGGTGACAATCGGTGGTGAAGTCGGCTCATAACCGCCCGGATAGGCATTAGGCTGCTGATGTTGAAGATTCAGCTCACCATGGTTGGCGAAGTTCTCGCAACGCTCACCTGAGGCGGCATCCAGCGCAACCAGACGACCGTCATCCACCGGCAGGAAGATACGACGCACGCAGTGGGCAGGCTGTGAAGCATTATTCTGCTACGCTCCCGGCATTTCATGGTACGACACGCCACGACAGGTGATGTGCTGGAATGATGGATCGGATTTGAGCTTCGGATCAAAGCGCCATTTCTCTTTGCCGCTCACCGCGTCCAGTGCCAGCAGAATCTGGTGTGGCGTGCAGAGATAGAGCATGTTGCCCGCCTTCAGCGGCGTCACTTCATTGGTAATCTCACCCGGATCGTTAGCGGTTTTGACATCGCCGGTGTGATATTGCCAGTCCACCTGAGGTTCTGCACGTTGTGCTCATTGATCTGCTTCAGCGGCGAGTAACGCACGCCTTCCTGCGTCCGGCCATAGGCGGTCCAGTTTTCCGCCGGTACCGATGAAGCGGCTGGCGCAACATCGGTCAGCGGCAGTTCGCCGTTTGTCTCCTGCGGATAGTGCAGTGACGAGCCCACCAGCAGCGCTCCGTTAGCCAGCAAGGCGATAACCATCGCCGCCAGAGGTTTTTTGCCGGCCGGGCCAGACTGGCGATAGCTGAAAGGCAAAATCAGCCAGATCCCCAGCAGTACCCAGACGTCGAGTCGCGGGACCAGCGTCCAGTAATCGCTGCCCGCTTCCTGCCACGCCCACAGCGCACTGGCGATCAGAATAGCGGCGTAGAGATAGAGCGCACTGCGCTTTCTGCGCCACAGCAGCACGCTAAAGCCCGCCATGGCCAGGCCGCTGATCAGGTAATACGCGCTACCGCCCAGCGATAGCAACCAGACGCCGCCGATCAGCAGCCAGGCAGAGCAGGCGACAGAAAACAGCAGCGTTAACAAATTGAGTGTTCGGGATACTCGTGACATGTGTTTAACCTTGATAAAAAGCGGGAAATGTAAAGAAACATCAGCACGATGTGTAAACGATATCACATGCCATTTACATTGGCTTTTCGTGGCAGAGTGTAAATAAATCAGAGATACTTTTATATATCAGCTAATTATATTTAAATTGGGTTAATTAAAAAATTTAAACTGCTGCGCACCAATCAGCTTTATAAATAAGAAGGTCGGCATAAATGGAAGAGATGCCACAATAACCGTCTTCTGCCGTGCGCGGCTGGCTAGCGAGTTTGACTCCCGCTTCTGCGGCAGCTGTGTTAGCTTGCTGACATCAACTTTTGCCCTGAAGATCGGCCTGCAAGGAGCAGCACGATGCAACCTGATGAGATCACCTCTGACCGGCTGCGTTACCGGCCACTGAGTCAGCAGGACTGGCCGTTTTATCTGGCGGTCAGTCAGGATGAATCGGTGATGAAATATATCTCCGATCCGCGCTCTGCCGAGGAGATCAGAACCCACTCGTTTGACGTTCGCTTACCCGCCTGGCATAAAAGGATGTGACCACTGGCTTTGCTTGGTGATGGAAGAAAAAACTTCAGGATTTCCGACAGGATTCAGCGGATTTATCGATCGGGGAAACGGCATTGCCGAGTTTGGTTTTATTCTCGCCGTTCACTTTCACGGCAAAGGTTACGGTAGCGAGTCGCTGAATGCGGTGATCGGGTTTTGCTTTGACCAGCTGGGGTACCGCAAGCTGGTGGCGACCGTTACCGCAGGGAATATCGCCTCACGGAAGACGTTAATCTCCGCCGGCTTCGTGCAGGAAGGCACCTTACGGCAGAACTATTTTCTGGACGGTAAATGGCAGGATGACTGGCTGTTCGGCCTGCTGAAACAGGAGTACCAGAGCCGGCGCTGAGCCGAACCGTTCATTCAGCCCCGATGCTGAACCTGAGACGGGCAATAAGGTGGAATGGGTATGCTGGATTATATAGTGTCGCGCTACTAGAGCCTCCCGGTTTCACCACACCGGCTCAGGGGCTGGCTGATTGACTGGCTGACGCAGCAGCAGGCATGGTGTCGTGATGCCCGTTTCTCTGCTGTCTTTCCCTGGCGCGAAACCGGTCTGCCGCAGCGCTATTTCCTGCAACGTGAACTCCACATTAACGGTCAGCGTTATCTCACCGGTCCCCGCTATCTCGGCGGCGATCTGGCCCAGCCGTTTATCGATATCGTCGCGCTGGACGGGGCGATAAACCAGCAGGTTGCCTGTGCCATCATGCAGGCGTGGCAGGCGCTGAAACCGCAAACGCTGCGCGTGCTGCTGCCCGCCGACCGATCCTGCGATCGGCACGACCGATCAACTGATCTTTCTTGGTCGCCCGGACTCGCTTTCTGCCCCGACCGGGCGGGATCTGTCGCTGGTGACCGCCACCAGAAGGGATTATCCGGTCTGCCTGACCACCATCAATCGCGCCTATCGCGCCAGCTGGCGCGCCTTGCCGCAGCTCCGACATCTGCTGCTGGCAACCAATAAGCGGGAACTACGTAAGGATATCGCTCAGGGCAACGTCTCGCTGATAGTCAGTCAGGGGCAGCTGGCTGGCCTGATCATTTGTGCACTGCGCCGCGTGGGGTTTATTGAGGGGATCCAGATTCTGGATGAGGTGATTTTGCCCGAATACCGCGGCCGCGGCCTGGCGGCGCGTGCCCAGCAGATCCTGTTGCGGCAGCTTGATCAGCGTTATGGCGACAGCGCCCTGCTGACGGGCACTATCCTTCCCGGCAATACGCCTTCGCTGAGAGCTCAGCGGCGTTGCGTGCTGAAATATCAGTTTTTCACGCCCGATGACTTAAGTGCAGGTCAGCAGGTGATGGCCGCTGACGGCTAAACGCAAAGCCTTACCACAGCGCCAGCTCGATTAATTTATCCTGAACGCTGTAAACCCGCTGTTTCAGACTCAGACTCTCTTCCGCACTGATGCGTTTTGCATCAAACGCGCCGTTAATTTTTTCCAGCGCCATTTTGGTTTTGCTTTTCAGACCGATGTGCCAGTTTGCCTGCGGGCACCCTGCCACCTGAGTTTCTAAACTCAGTACCAACTCGACCACACTTTTACCACCGGTAGAAGTTTCAGATGCAGACATATCTACCTCTATCTGATGCTAAAACAGATGGCTCTTTGCTGCAGGCATTATACATAGTCCCGCCGTCCGCAACGGGGAATTCCTGCGCCGCTGACCGCTCTGTCTGATACAGAATGTGTGCCAATAGCGTCAGTACCGCAACGTCACGGCTTCGCTCGCAAAATTCCGCAGGCTGTTCTTAACTCATTTTCAGTGATTTCCGTTCGACTGAGCTTGCTATTGGAGGACCTTTTGGCCAAAAAATCTCAATCAAACGCCAGCGATAATACGCTTACGCTCCGGCGCTGGATAACCGTCGGGCGGCCCGCAACCGAGCTTTTTTCGCTGTGGCTGGAGCCTGACACCCTGCCACGTATTATGAGCCACTTTGCCACGGTGACGCCGGTCAATAAAAGCGATGCGCACTGGCAGATCAAAGGCCCGCTGGGTAAGCACTACGGCTGGGAGAGCCGGATTGTAGAAGCCGAGCCGGGCGAAATCATTGCCTGGCGATCGCTGGACGGTGCCGACATCCCTAACGAAGGCGAACTCCTGCTGCGCCCGGCACCCGGTGAATGGGGCACCGAACTGGCGCTCACCCTGCGTTTCATCCCGCCGGGTGGCGCGCTAGGGAAAAAGGTGACCAAAGTGTTTGACCTGTTGCCAAAAGAGGTGGCCAGCAAAGCGCTGCATCGCTTTAAAAGTCTAGCCGAAACCGGGGAGATCGCCACGCTGGACGGTCAGCCTGCTGGCCGCCACGCCGAACGTCAGGATAAGGAGAAATAAATGCGCGCACTCTGCTGGAATGGCGTTAACGATTTGAGCGTTGAGACGGTGGCCGATCCGGGCCTGCTCAACCCTCATGATGCGATTGTTAGTGTCAGGCTGACCACCACCTGTGGCTCCGATCTGCACGTGATTGACGGCCTGATCCCGAGTATGCGCGAAGGCGACATCCTCGGTCATGAGTTCATGGGTGAAGTGGTCGAAGTTGGCAGCGCCGTAAAAAACATTCGCCGCGGCGATCGGGTGGTGGTGCCCTCATTTATCTCCTGTGGTTCCTGCTGGTATTGCCAGCATCATTTGCCTTCCTGTTGTGACAACACCAATCCGCAATGGGAGAAAGGAGAAACCGTACTCGGTCATCCAACCGGGGGTATTTACGCTTACAGCCACGCCTTTGGCGGCTATGCCGGATCGCATGCGGAATATGCTCGTGTGCCCTTTGCCGACAATGATTGCTTCGTAGTGCCCGAGGGCGTGACCGATGAACAGGCACTGTTTCTCTCTGATGCCGCTCCGACCGGTTACATGGGTGCAGATTTTTGTAATATCCACCCTGGCGACACGGTGGTGGTGTGGGGCTGCGGCGGTGTTGGTCTGATGGCGCAGCAAAGTGCATGGCTGATGGGCGCGCATCAGGTGATTGGCATCGATCGCTATCCGGAACGGCTGGCAATGGCGCGCGATTACGCCGGCAGTCTGACGCTGGATTATACTCAGGTGGATATCAACGAGGCGCTGCTGGAATTAACCGGTGGGCGTGGCCCGGACAGCTGCATTGATGCGGTCGGGATGGAAGCCCGGGGCGAAGGGTTAAGCCAGGTTTACGATAAAACCAAACAGATGCTGCATCTGGAAACCGATGTTGGCGCGGCACTGCGTCAAGCGCTGTACGTCTGCCGTAAAGGCGGCAACATTGCCATTCTCGGCGTTTACGGAGTGATGGATAAATTTCCATTAGGCCTGATGATCAACAAGAGCCTGACAATCCGTACCGCTCAGCAGCATGGACAACGTTATATGCACCGCCTGCTGGAACACGTGGCCCGCAATGAACTGAACCCGGCTTTTATGGCGACGCATCGCTTCCCGCTGGAAGAGGCACCACGGGGATATGAGATGTTCAAACACAAAGAAGACGGTTGCGTCCGCGCGATTTTCGTCCCTTGACTCACTGCGCCGCCCCGACCGGCGTCGCAGTCATCATTCTCAGCAGATCACTGGCAGCCTGATGCTGATCGCTCCGCTCCGGCTCGCGATATCAGGCTCCGCTGGCGGCAAGGTCGTCAATGCCGGCTGTTCAGCAACAACGGCCGCTGCGGGATAAACCTGACAGCGTGGCATAGCAACATGAAGATTGTGTGACTTTAAAACACGGAAAATCCATCAGAATGAATCACCTGGCGCTACCGCACTGACACCGTTTGCAATTCATACTTTGAAAACAAAATAATTACCTTTGGCAATTTTTTCATACCTAAATTAGTGCCAGTTTTCATTAGCGGAGCGGGAAAATGACGCATTTTACGACGATTCTTTTTTCTTCACTGTTTGTATGCAGTAACGTTTTTGCCGGGCCGGTCTCGTCCGTCGCGCTCGGCACGCTTTCCGGTGCGTTAAATGAACGCATGCAGGTGGTGAAACAGGTGGCTGGTTACAAGGCACAGCATCATCTCCCGATCGAGGATTTGCCACCCGAGCAGCAGGTGATGCAAAGTATGCTGAAAAACGCTGAGTAAGCCGGATTGGAACCCCGTTCCGTGGAGCCGTTTGTGCATGCCCTGATAAATGCCAGCAAGGCCATTCAGTACCGTTATCGCGCGGACTGGCTGTCAGCACCGGATCGGATAACGCCGCGCCCATCCGGGATCTGGCTGATACCCGGCAACAGATACAACGGCTGGATAGTCAATTGCTCAACGCGATTAGCAAGCAGTTGATCGCCGGCGGCTTTTCGCATGCCGACCGGGCATGGCTGGCCTCACAACTTACCGCGCCCAACCTGAGCGAAGGCGATAAAAATAGCCTGCTCGCGTCGCTCGCCGGCATTCAGCGCAGCCAGTAACATTGAATCATTGAATCAGGCCACTGACTCAGCGCATCAACCCGCACCACGCTGACCGTCGGTTTGCTCAGCCAGCGGTATCAGCCTTACCTGCGCGGGTCAGCAGCCGGCAGCGGTTAATTGCGCAGGCGAAGCGTCGCCGGCAGTACCAGCTGGCTGTTAACCGGGTCATCACCGCTAATCAGGGTGGTCAGGATCGAGAAGCAGGCCTGCGCCAGCTGCGGCACGTTTTGCTCGACCGTGTCGATGGGAATGGAGAGGGAATCATACAGATAGTGATCGTCAAAACTGGCAATGCGGATGTTGCTGGTCAGCAAGCGGTGCTCGCTCATATAGCGCAGGACACCCTCCAGCAGGCCGCAGGCGGCGGTAAACAGCGCTTTCGGTGGCCGTCCCAACCGTTCGCACAGGGCGGCAAAAATCTCATAGCCGCTGGCCGGGTGATAGTTACCCTGAATAATCCATTCCGGACGCAGCGTAACGCCAGCACGCGACAGCCCCTGGCTGAAACCCGTCAGGCGGTCCTGGGTTGGCCACAGATCGGGCTGACCGCCAAGAAAGTAGATCTCATCCGGGCTGGCGCGCGCCAGCCTTTCAACCAGGTCGGCGGTGGGCGTGACGGCATCGGTGATCACCCAGGGTAACCGCGTGTCGCTGATGCGGCGGTCAAACAGCAGCACCGGCAACTGCTCGCTGAGTGTGACGTAATCACTTTCGCTTAACATGCTGGACACGACAATCAACCCGTCGACCTGCCGCGATACCAAGTTGTTGACCACCGCCATCTCCTGGCCGGCATTTTCGTCAGTACAGGCGATCAGCAGTTGCAGTCCTGCGACGCGGCACAGGTTTTCCAGCGCGTGAGAAAACGCAGCGAAGCCGTGGTCGGTGATTTCCGGCACCACCAGCCCCAGCGTATGGCTGCGGGCATCGTGCAACATTCGGGCATGAATGCTCGGCTGATAGTGATGCTGTCGGGCAAGCGACAGCACCCTTTCACGCGTCTCCTTCGCGACCCGCAGTTCTTCCCCGCGGCCGTTGAGCACCAGGCTGGCGGTGGCTTTACTCACCCCGGCCAGCGTGGCAATGTCACTGATGGTAACACGTTTCGTTTTTCTCACGGCAAGGCATCGTCTAAGGAAACAAGCGCTTATTCTACCATGCAGCGACGTAACGACCAGTAGTGAGCCTGCAGTTCTGCGCGGCCACGCAGGGTTAACAGCGCTGGCTGCGTCGGAAAATAACGGCTGCTCATCACCCCTTCCCCATGATTGATGAAAATCTCAACGCTGGAGTGATCGCACAGGATTTGTAACCGGCTGGCTGCGCCCGTCCAATAGCGGTAGTGCCATTCACCCGTCACCATCAGCGTGTCGGCAAAATTGAGTTCGATTCCGCCCTGACTTTCCAGCAGCAGTTCCAGCCACTGCGCCTCGATCGACGGCGCGTCATCGGCGCATCCCTGATAAACCTGTCCGGCTTCGCGCAGTGCCTGCAGCTCGGCGATCGGTTGCTGACAGAGCTTGTTATCCCGCGAACTGAGCTCACGCAGGCAGGTCATCTGGTGGATCCAGTGATGAGCAACGGTGGGCTGGGCCATCTCTTCCCCATCGGGCGTGCCCACCCACCCCACCAGCTGCCGCCGTCCGTCAGCGGTCAGCGTGGTCTGTGGCGCATAAAACTCGAAGCCAGCGTCCAGTTGGTGCAGCGGGCCGTGGTGATAGGCCGGTGTCTGATAATCGAGCGTGCCGCTCAGCCAGGCGCTCGGGTGACTGTTGAGAAAGCGTTTTTCCTCGCGCGCCACGCCCTGCGGGCAGCAGATCAGATAGGTGCTGTCGCCAAAGGTGAACATATCCGGGCATTCCCACATGTAGACCGCCGGACCGAGACCGTTCAGTCCGCTGCACGCTATCTCACCCAGCAGCTGCCACTGCTGCAGATTTTCCGCCCGCAGCAGCACTTTGCCCTGCAGCTGCCGATCCTGAGCGCCCAGCACCATGTACCAATGGTTACCCTGTCGCCAGACTTTGGGATCGCGGACATATCCGGTGTAGCCCTCTGGCAGTGCAATAACCGGCCCGAGCTTATCAAATCCTCCCGCGCTATTTTGCTGTGCCAGGCACTGCCACGCCGTGCGTCCTCCGTCGTCAAATTTCACGTTGCCGGTGTAGTTCAGCGTCAGAACGCCATCGTCATCGACCGCACTGCCGGAGTAACAGCCGCTGCGGTCATAGGCATCAGCGCAATCGGCTGATGCTGCCAGTGCCCCCAGCATTTATGTTTATGCTCGCACCCCAGCGCATTCCACTAATAAAACAGATGATAGTGGCCGTCAAAATGGATAAATCCATTCGGGTCGTTAAGCAGCCCGGTAACCGGCGCCAGATGCCAGCCGGGATAATGGAGGTAGCTAAGCGCAGCAGGCATCTTCTGCATCACCGCCTGCAGGATAGCCGGCAAACCTGTCGATGAAGCCATTATTCAGCATCCTTAGTGTATTTGAGCAGGTAAGAGACCACGAACGCCGTGGTGAATGCGATCGCTACGCCGATACCGTAATTAAGCAGCGAACCCGCCTTGACGATCGCCATGCCGGTCAGGCCCGTCAGCCCGACGGCACGTCATATAGACGTGCACTGAAACCACCCAGGCACCGCCCTGTGCCACGTTGACCATCGCCCAGATCGGCAGCAGGAAGTTAACGCCAATGGCTGGGATTTCCCAGCATTCCGGCTTCAATCGCGTGGAAACTATGGTGTACCCCGGTGATCACGATCACCGAATAGAGCCCGCCAAACACCAGACCCGCCAGCCAGCCCGCCCGCGTGGGCGATCAAAGTGCTGAGCACCAGAGAGATGCCGTCCCCCAGCATACGACCAGCCGGTCCGATGATCAGCAGCGCGATAAAGCCGGAGATAACCACCGTCAGGAACGGCGTCAGGATCAGATCCAGCGCATCGGGAATAATCCGGCGTAGCTGCTTCTCCAGCACGCTCATAAACCACACCGCCAGCAGTACCGGAAACACCGTGCCCTAGTAGCCAATCATCGCCACTTCGATACCGAAAAAATTCATGGTATGGAAGCCCGATGCCGCGCCCCAGGCGTTGGTCAGCGCCGGATGGGTCAGAATGCCACCAAGGGTTGCGCCAAGAAACGGGTTGCCACCAAACTCGCGAGCGGCGGTAAAACCCATCAGGATCGGCAGGATAATAAAGGCAGCCGAACTACACATATCCAGCATGATGTAGAGTGCCTTATCTGGATTGACCCAGCCGTAGGTTTTCACCATGCCCAGCAGCCCCATCAGCAGGCCGGATGCCACGATGGCAGGGATAACCGGCACAAAGATATTCGACAGCAGACGGGCGATACGCTGGAACGGATTAAGCTTACGCGCCGCGATATCCGCCGCTTCAGATTTGCTCGACTCGCTAATCCCCGCTTTGGCGATAAACGAGGCATAGACCTTGTTGACCACGCCGGTGCCAAAAATTACCTGCAACTGCCCGGCGTTGCGGAAGCAGCCTTTTACGCCCTCGATGCGGCCAATCGCCGTGGTGTCTGCTTTGCTGTCGTCCGCCAGCACCAGCCGCAGACGCGTAGCGCAGTGCTGGCGATGTTCTCCCGGCCACCCAGCAAGGGCACTAGCGCGCGGGAAATTTTTGCATAATCCATATTAACCTCTGTCTTCTGATTTCATTTTTATTGGTGCGGTTGCCCAGCCTCTGCAGGCTGGGGCTGTCTGGTCAGAACTAGGTTTCCATCTGAACGCCAAAATTCCATTCATCTCCGGCCTCAAAGCCCTTGCTGCCAAAGGCATCGTCACTGGCATAGTTATCCAGTCGGTGATCCCAGTTCATCCAGCTGGCGAACAAGCGGATTTCCGGACGTTTCAGGAAGTCGCCCACGTCACCCGCTTTCAGGGTGGGTGCGACGGTAAGTTTGGTGAAGCTGCCGCTGACGGCATTGCGGTTTCTGTACTCTTCCGGGCGCAGGTCCATGTACTGATAAGAGCCTTCATACTGCATCTCAAAATTTTGAGTAATCTCCTGAATCAGACGCAGGTTGACGGTCGTCCAGTCGTAACTGTCGCCTTTGACGTAGCGATCTTGGCTATGCTGAGCCAGCAGCGCCGTTTTCGCCGAGCCGTCGGTCAGGCCGTAGAAGCTGTCGTTATGCAGTCCGAGCAACGCATGTACGCCGGTGTTCGCCGCATCGCTTTTGATCCTATTCCCGTCGATATCCTCGCGATCATCATTATCTCTGGCCCGCATGCCGCTCACCATCAGCTAGACCGGGCCGACAAAGTTGTTGAGTGACAGGATGTAGTTTGAGGTTACTACGCGCCCGATCGCCCCAGCTGATGTAGTAAAAGCTGGCACCGGGTACCGGCGAGGAACACCACATCGGAGTCAATCCAGTGAATATCGAAGTTGTCGCGATCAAAGCGTTTACCGGCCCAGACGGTGCTGTCCTTAAAGGCACCGTCGAAGGTCGGCAGCTGGCCGAGTTCGACAAACGCCTGACGCAGGTTGAGATCGCTGCTGTCAGCCGTCCAGTCGTTGTAGGTACGCTGACCGTCGGCCAGCATCGCTTTGAAACGGGTGGTGGCACCGTTGGTCAGCGTCTGTTTATGTTCCAGATTCAGTTCGACATAGGTGTCAGGCTCGTTACCAAGACGCCCGACGTGACCAGCCGGTTTCGCCGGCTGGCGTCAGCGTCGGTCCGCCCTGGGTTTTCGCTGCCGAGCTGTTCATCAGCAGACCGGAGCGGGCGTAGCCGTGAAACTCAAAACCGCCTTCATCGGCGGAGGGTTTCTGTTCCGGTTTAGCGCTACGCTGCGCAACGTCAGTGGGGGCAGGCGAGGTCTGCTGCTGAGCGGCAGCCAGCTGCTGTGCCTGCTTCTCGGCCGCTTCGGCCCGGGTTTCAGCCGCGCTTGCGCGCTGCTCCGCGACCTGCAGACGGTGTTCGAGTGCAGCAAGCCGGGCTTCAATTGTGCTGAGGCCCGGTTCTGCCCAGACCCGCACAGCAACGAACAGGGTTTATAGGGCTAATGCGAGCGTGCTTTTTTTCATTGTTTTGCGTCCCTGAGGAAAGGCTATCATCACAAACTTTTTTTGCTAAACCGGTTTAGGCGCGAATCATAATCACGGGTAATTTCATCGCGCAATGAAAATAGCTAAACTGGTTTAGTGAATGTGAGATGGCTCGCAAAACCAGCGATAACAGCCAAGGAAATCAGCTTGCCGGGTCAGTAAGCTGGTGCAGCCAAGGTAACGCCGTCATCGCCCCTTTGGCAGTGGTTGCCAGTGCGCCACAACGCTGACCACCGGCGAGGTGGGATAGTGATAAATCTGCCCCTGATGACAGGCCATCACACCCGCCCTGCCCTGCGTAACCAACAGCAGCTTAATGGCAAAACGTCCAGCCAGCTGCTGCATGCTGTCGGCAGGATCCACGGCAGAATGGAGAAACTGAAGTTCCTCCTCTGACAGCTTCACCACATCAGCGCAGGCCAGCGCCTGATGGACAACCGCATGCAGCTGCGTCGGGTCAGACCACAGGTCATCCCGCAGGTTGAGGTCGAAACTGACGAATCCACCTGCGGCGCGTATGCGCTGCATTGCGGTAAGCGTGTGGCTGTCCGTGAAAGTTCGGCTGACAGCGCGATTGAACAGCAATGCAGCCATTCTCCGGCGCTCAACCGGGGCAGATCGGTTATCTCGAGAAACAGATCAGCGCTGGGACGCACCATGAAGGTGAACGACCGCTCGCCGTTGTCATCCAGTCCGACCACCACGGTTGAGGTGCGATGAGCAAGATCGGATTTCAGGAAGGTGGTTTCTACCTGCTCATTAATCAGCGTCTGGCGCATAAAGTCACCGAACGGGTCGGCCCCTACCCTGCCGATAAACGCACTGCTTTCCCTGCAGGCGCGCCACGCCCACCGCCACATTGGCCGGTGCGCCGCCCGGACACTGCATTAAACGTCCCGGCGTTTCCGGCAACAGATCGACCACCGCATCACCCAGACACCACACGCGTACTAACACAGAAGTTCCTTAAAGTGGATAAGTTAGCTAACTCGTTTTAGCTATAACCGTAGATGCGTCAGCGTTCAACAAACAAAATGCAGCATTGAGAGATGTGACACAGGATTGATGAGAAGTATGACGGCATATAACGCAGCGAGCGTCAGCGATGCTGCATGATTTACGGCGAGAGTAATGAATAGCGAAGAGCGTAATCTGGCAGGCTAGGGCTAGAAAAACGGCGCTTGGCCGGTTTCGACGAATGTCAGGAATTGTTCCGCTTCATCGAGGACAATATCTGTTTAATAGAAGCATCAATCTTCTCGGTAATATCTTTTGGCAGACGGCTAAATTCGTACTGTACGGTCCGCTTCTGATCGTTGGTTTTACGGCGCGCATAGGTATTGGCAGTGCTGAAGGTCGCCAGTTTTTCCGTAACCGTCCTGCTGGCAGCCGGCGGAGTTTTGAGCTGCTTCCTGGCGGCTTTAAAGCAATCGAGAATGGCCGATTTTTTTTCGTCGGCGTTGATCTGGGCCGGCACCGCATCGCGAGTCAGTTTATCCTGAATCTGACTGACCAGCTCATCAACCTCGACCGCTTCGGCTTTAGCTTCTTCCCACACATCAAGCAGCAGTTGATAATCCTGCAACGTCAGTTCAGCCACCACCGGGAAAAGTTCGATAAATTCAGCCGGCACCGATGCGGCCTGGAAAGCGCGCGACACTTTGGCATTCGAAATCCCTTCCGCTTTGGCAATCTCCGACTTACTCATGCCCTGCTCGTTCATTAGCATAAAACGCAACCCCAGCTCGCGCAGGTTGTGTTCTCGGGCGGTCTGAATGTCAGCGGCCAGCTGACGAGCATCACTGATACTCAGTTCATCTGCCGTGACCAGCACTTCCAGACTGGCACCGGAGAGAATACAGGCTGCGCGGCGACGGGAGCCGTCCATGATTTCAATTCGATCAGTGGTGATGCGCCCGATGGCCGGGAAGAACTGTTGCAGGGTAATGGTGCGGGTAATCTCTTTGAGCGACTCGGCCGTCAGCGTGCTCTGATCGCGTCCGTTAATCTTCGGGTCGACATAGGTCTTTGCTTCAATGTCATCATGCGGGATCAGCTGCCGCACAAAGGTCGCCTTCATACCCGAATTAAGGGTAAAGGTGCGCGACTGGCTGCTGTCGATCATGCTGGCAATGGCGGAGTCACCGAATTTGCGGCCAATGCGCTGGATGGGTTTGCTCACAGGGTGCTCCGGATATATTCAATGCGATCAAATACAGCCCTTGAGAACTGCTCCGCTTCATATTTAGCCTTGCGTAACGCATCGGCGCTGCCGGGATAGGATGACGGGTTCGCGCTGATCACCGTATCAAACGACTCGCCGCAGCGTTCAAAGCCATCCAGCCGCGGCAGGCCACAATCGAGCATCGATTTGGTAAACACTTCGCGGGCATAACTTTGTGACGTGAGATGATCGTGCTTGGAGGTCATTTTTGACATGAAGCCAATATTCGCCTTCAGACGTAGCTCGACCCCTTCCGCTTCGATCCGCTCCAGCATCTCCGGCAGTCGCGTCAGGTATTTCATGGTCGAGTGGAAATCAACCTGCGCCGGAGGCGTTGGCGTCAGCAGTACATCACTGGCGGCAATCGCATTCAGCACAAACGAATCGAGATGCGGGCCGGTATCGAGGAAGATGAAGTCGTAATCACCGGCCAGATGATCGATGACGTTGCGGCGCAGAACTTCAGAAGGCGCTACGCCCGGCAGATGCTGCGCGACTAGCTCTTCCCAGTCACTGGCGACAAAACCGTCATCAATCGAGGCGGGAATGACATCAACGCCAGGCATCACCGTCGGTTTGATAAACTGCTCACGTAGCTGGTCAGCGTCCAGATCATTCAGCATTGCTTGGGCGGCGGTTTCCAGCACAGAGCCGACGCTGTTAGTGTGGCTGAGGAACATTGTGCTGGAGGCCTGTGGGTCGAGATCGATAACCAGAATCCGCAGGTCATTGTGCAGCATCGAAGGATGGGCCCGCATACCGTGGGCCAGCGTTACGGTGCTGACCGTTTTGGAAACGCCACCTTTGAGGCTGACCACAAAGATCACAAACGGACCTTCGTGCTTATCGCGGTATTTTGGTACCTTGCGGTGCTGATAAATATCGACCACGTTCTGGATGGTTAATGCATATTGTGAGGTGCTACCGGTTTGCTTCTTACCAAACTGATACCCAGCTTCTTCCATGTCATTGATGGCAGCTACCACTGCATGCTTACTCAGCAATGGCATGTTGGCAACGGCATTACGTGAGAAAGTCTGATAAAAACCGGTCTGGTTAAATTCCTGACGCTGCTGCTCAATGTGATTGCTCAGCCCGTGCAACATGGAGTTGGCACGCGTTGCCATCTCCAGCACACCACCATAGTCACGCTTCATAAGCCCCTCTGCGTTAATGTTTTTTTGCATACTACACAAAAAGCGGCTATCTGCCAATTTTTTAGAAAAATGCCAAAAACCTGGATTTTTTACTATCGGATGGAATGCTTCGGCAACTGGAGGTAGCGTTACTGGCAATCGTTTGGGCCGGGTGAATTCAGCGGTAAGAGCGTTGCGGAGAACATTGATTAATGAACCGCAGCCGATCAGAAGAATAGAAAAGAGGAAGGGTCATTCACGCTGGTGTGTTTTTCTAAAGCTACAGCGAAACCCTTATTTGGAATAGGTAGCGCAGCGGACAACGTAATAACAAATCAAAATCCGTATGAAAATAGCGGAAGAAAAGGGTGTTTTCATCGTGAAAATTCTAAAAAATATCAATTATTTCATTTATTTAAGCGTGAATTCCCGTGGGGAGTTTACTGAAAAAAACCGGCCGCGCAAACCAGCGAATAGAGCAGAGAACAGGATAAGTTCGCCAGTTCAGATAATCCCTTTACCGGCCGTAAAATTAAAATAAGGCATGGCGGGTAAGTCATTTCCAGGGGGGTGCGGTTGCAAAATACAATGACAGGCAGCACGTTGCTCACCCGACGATTCCCTGCTTCCAGTTCTTCCTTTCACGCTTATTCTACGCGCTATCCTTGACCCGAACAGAACGTTATACAGCGCCAGGCAGCTATAGGAACCGCGTCGGATGGACAACATAAGCGAACAAGCCGGCAGGCGCGGTAACGACGTGTTGAGGTGTAACCTGTGCCTGCTTCATACCACCGCAGGGATCTGAATAGGCTAATCAACCTAGCTGTGTCTGGTTTCAGGTAGCGTTTACCAGGGCGCGCGCTGTTGATCGAAGTAGAATCCGCCTGTCATTTCCGCCGGATTTTGTTCTGCCGGCCACCAGCCAGACGCTGCCGGCAGCAGCCTAGGCTACGCTTCTGTAGCCGCTGTGTCCATTGAAATCCGTGGCGGTATAGCCGGGATCGACGGCATTTACGCTGATGCCCTGATTCTTAAGCTGTCTGGCAAAGGCGATGGTTACCGCGTTCAATGCGGTTTTTGAGCTGTTATAGCCCAGTTCATTGACCTTAAAATAAGGATGGTTCGGGTCGGAAACCCACTCCAGTGAGCCCAGTCCGCTACTGACCATGATGATTTTAGCGCCGCCCGCGGCTTTCAGCAGCGGCAGAAAAGCCTGAGTTACTCTTATCGCACCAAACACGTTAGTATCATATACCGTAATAACCTCGTCGATACGTTGCTCGCTGGGATGAGTGCCCTGGACGCCTGAGATACCGGCATTATTAATCAAAATATCCAGCTGCCCTTCTTCTTTAAGCACGTATTGCGCTGCAGCCTGAATGCTCGACAGCTGCGTCACATCCATAACCACTACCCGGGTTGTGATACCCTCTGCGGCCGGTTTGGCCAGCGCAGCCTGGCCCCGCGCTTCATCGCGACACGCCAGCCAGATTTGATAACCGCGTAGACCGAGCTGTCGGGCTGTTTCAAATCCGATACTTTTGTTGGCCCCGGTAACCCGGTAATAAGAACAGTTTTATCTTTCATACAGACTCCGGCTTATTCTGCCTTGTGCGCTCTTTCCCCTGCAGAAAGAGTCCCGTGTTTGCTCCACCTTTATAAGCGGACTGATAACGTTTGATAATAGAGGGTAATGTGAATAGGCTGATCGGAAAACCGAACAATGACAGGCCGCAACTGTGGATGACTTATCGATCTTTATTACCGTGTTTAAAGAGAATGGTTTCCGGATGGCCGCGAAACAGCTTGGTCTGTCGCCTTCAACAGTCAGCGAAAGGATCACCGCGCTGGAGCAAAGTCTTGGCGTGCCGCTTTTTATCCGTACTACGCGCAGCGTAATGCCAACCGAAGCTGGCCGGACCCTAGCTGACCGTATTGCCTCTCTGCTTACTGAAATGAGATCGGTGCTGAATGACGTTTCAAGTTATCAGCAAGCGGTACGCGGCGTGCTTAAATTGAATGTTACTGGCGCAGTGTGATGCTGGATATTCTGCCACCCATAATGAACCGTTTTCTCCTGCACTATCCGCTATTGCGAGCATCTGGCTAAAGATACTATTGCCGTACCGATAGGTCCCCGCACACAGAAGCTCGCACTGGCGGCTGCGCCTGCCTATTTAGCGTTGCAGGGTTCACCGTCACACCCGGCTGATTTAGCCGAGCATGGCTGTATTCGGTTGAAGTATTCAAGCGGGGCACTGATACCCTGGGAATTTGAATATCAGGGTGAGACCGTGACGGTGAACCCTGCAGGCCGTTTAATTATTGGCGTCAATGGTGCCGCTATTGATTTTGCTAAGCAGGGCAGAGGCATTATTGCTACCTTCGGGAACTGGCTACAGCCCCATTTCGAAACTGGCGAGCTTGTTGCTGTACTACCGGAATGGTGGTCTGCTTTTGAAGGACCCTGGCTCTACTTTCCCAGCCGGTTTATGTCTGCGCCGCTGCGCGCATTTGTTGATTTTCTGAAAGAAGAACGTACAACACAGACATCTTCATCGGCTTAGCTTTGTTTAGCGAAACAATCGTGCTAATTGAAGTGCGAAAGAAGAGGGCCGTACTGATCATTCTTCAGTCTGCCTATCTGTATATTTGCTGGTGATGAAGCAGCAGAGTCGCCCACTTACAGAAATTAAGTGCAGACTGCTGAGATTCATTGGTCTGTTCTTCCGTTGCCTCCTTATTAAATCTTCCCTTCAGGATAATGAAATACTGAATTACCCGACAGTAGCAATCCGGGAGTTGAACTGACCTGTTTAAAGCGAAACTGTCTGACTGGCAATGTAAAAATCGTTGTTATCAGCCAGAGATATTTCACAACCTCCTTTCAATGAACAAATGTTCCATCCTGATCTAACTGCTGGTTTTTCAGCAATTAGAACTCATACCCTTATTTTTCAGCTACTGCTTAGAAAGAATTTTGCAGAGCTTTGTGAGGAATGTATACAAGCGTTTGTGCTGAAAGTCGCTTTCTTAAGCATATAGAGCCCATAATTACTAACTTCTCGAACCGTCATTTTCAGGGTGAATTTATGGTGTTTTCATCATGAAAATTCAATAAAAAACGTTTTTAGCTGAGGAGAGGAGAGGGTAGCAAAATGTCGTTAAATACTTCTTATCCCTGAGTCAGGTGTTTGACTACACACCCGGATTGGTATCGATATGAGTGGCACTTCTGTTAAGGCATTAAACAGGGGCATGTTGCAGTTGGCATAGGTTCGTCAAGCTTGCTGGTTACCTGATGTTAATCAGAGCGAAAAAACAATGCTTCATTTAACAATCCTGCTGCGAAATGGTAGACGGCATCAACTGATCAGGGCTGATTTTCCTAAGTCTGTTGGCCGTTTTCTGGTTTTATACCAACGTGAGGCCAGTCTGTTCAGATCTACGCTTTCTTTTCCTTTGATTTGCTCTGGCAGGCTACAGTCAACCTTACCGTTCGTCCTGACTTTTCCTCAAACCTTCTTGTCAGTTTTCCCGCTCTTTTAACGGCATGTTTGTTCTTTTTATCCTCGTTATCCACAGGTCAGATCCAATTGTTCGATCCTCTATAGATCAAACTGAGATCCTTAATAGATCCCCACTGCCGCCTGGGCCTTGCAGGATAAGGGTTGAAGAGGTGTTGATAACGACTATAGCGAGAAGAATAACCACTGTGGGAAGTAAAATAACCACTGTAGCGAGATAAACAACCGCGCTGGCGAGTGAACAATAACCACTGTAGCGAGTAAACGGGCATTTACCTGTGTATAACCTTTATTTGAATGAGCGGGCAACAAACCGCATCGGCAGAGGATCGTGGTGAGGGCAGGGAAGTGGGCTGGTGAGTTCATTCTGTTTATCCACCGGTTTTATCCAATAACAGATCCTCATAAGATCATAACAAGTTCCTAAGAGATCCCGATCTGGTCTGAGGCCATGGTATCTCTGCCCTGGGAGGTGATCGCTAACCACTGTAGTGAGACAAAAAACCACTATAGCGAGTAGATTAACCGCTATAGTGAATGCTAGTATCCACTGTATCGAGTAACGGCGACTCTCGCTTGTTCACATCACGGATATTACGCATGCCGAAAAAAGAACCACATATCCTGAACATAGCTGAAGCGTTTAGCGAAACAGACAAACGTACCGATGAAGTTGTCACCCTGACGCCTAACAGCAATAACACGGTGCAGCCGGTGGCTCTGATGAGGCTAGGCCTGTTTGTTCCTACGCTAAAATCCACGGCGCGCAGTCAGAAAAACCAGATGAATGCGATGGACGTTACGCAGGATCTTAAACAGTTGTCCCTGGTCAGATCGGAAGGGTATGACAACATCAAGATCCTCGGCGCCCGGCTGGATATGGATAACGATTTCAAAACGTGGGTGGGGATCATTCGTGCTTTTGCCACGCATGAGTGTCTGGGAGACACGGTAACGCTTTCTTTCGTCGAATTCGCCAAACTGTGTGGCATTCCCTCTGTTCGTCTCTCGTCGAAGCTCAGGAACCGTCTGGACGCTTCCCTGACGCGTATCGCCTCTAATACGTTAACGTTCACCAGTAAGGGCGGTGAAAACTATACAACTCACTTGGTGCAGTCTGCCAAATACAGTATTAAAAAAGATACTGTGACGTTGCAGGCTGATCCCAAGATCTTTGAGTTGTATCAGTTCGACCGAAAGGTGCTGTTGCAGCTCAAGGCGATCAATGAACTGGCGCGTAAAGAGTCCGCCCAGGCTTTATATACCTTCATTGAAAGCCTGCCGCCGAAGCCTGCGCCAATATCAATGGCCCGGCTGCGCGCCAGGCTTAACCTGACCTCCCGCGTGATCACGCAAAATGCGACCGTCAGAAAAGCGATGGAGCAGTTGAAAGAGATCGGGTACCTCGACTACACCGAAACTAAGCGCGGCTCGTCAGTCTACTTCTGGGTCCACTATCGTCATCCGAAGCTGCGGCCGGCAGAACTGCCGCTCAGTCAGTCAGGCTTAATTGACGATGATATGGATGATTATGATGATATCGACAGCGATGCGGAGATCATGGATATGAATCTGCCGGATATTATTCCGGAAGAGGAAAGCAGTGAACTGGTCATGGTTTCACGTGAAGAAAAAGAGCTACTGAATAAAATCCGCAAAGAGAAAAAAGGTTAACCTTCATGCTGCTTTGCGACGCCAGCCAGCGAGAATGTGAGCAATGCCGCAAACCAGCCACTGTAGCGAGCAGGGCACCGTTTTCGGCAACCGCTGTAGTGAGTACTAACCACTATGGTGAGATAGATTACTCGCTATAGTGGTTATTGGTCGTCATCCCGCTGGTACCCACTTACCTGCCAGCCCTTGTTATGACTGATGTTAGTGGTTACTGACATTGATTTTCCCTCTCCGTCGCACTTGTATCAACCTGCTGCTGGCCAGTCAGCGCGTCAGAGATGCTCGCTACAGTGGTTATGCGTAGCGGTGCAACATACGCTGATGACGGATCCTCCCCTCACGCTCTGCTCTGGCGCGCTGATAACATTGCGATCGACAGTTTCATCGTTCTCGCTATAGTGGTTGTTGCCCGCGGCGACCCTGTCTGATTCTTATCTTTTCCCCTTCAAAGCAGAGATTCTCTGGCCGCTTTACGCTTCACAGTGGTTAATTTCTGGTTTTTTATCCGTAATGGCTGATTTTTTGTTCAGATAATGATCGGTTACACCGTTACTTCCTCGCTATAGTGGTTAGACGAAATAAACCATGATTGCGGAAGCCTAAGCGAGGTTGCCACAGGCCAGCGCAGCTGTCCCGAAGGGTAACCAGGGAACGCGTTTCCTCAGGCTGAACGCCATGACGACTGTTTGACCATCCGGATATCATTGTCTGCCGCTGTCTTACTCGCCTTGACCCATCCTCTGTGACGATAGAATCCCGCAGCACGTGTTGCTTCAGCGGTTTCCAGCCAGATGACGTCATGATGGAGGAACAGCTGGTTTTCAGCCTCCTCTGCCAGTCGTTTGCCAATGCCAGCGCCCTGGTAAGCCGGAAGGACGAAAGCCGCAAACAGACAACCTTCTTCCGGCAGGATCATAGAGAACCCCACCGCATTGCGACCAGACAGGGCGATCCACGCGCAGGTTGAGGTGCTAATCATCGCTTCAACCGCGGCCGGGGTAATGCCCAGCGCCTGAAGCTCCTGGTAAGACAGCGCATTTTCAGTCACGGAAGTGCGGATGTGAAACAGATCGGCCGTATCGGCAGCGGTCGCGGTTCTGACGTGAACGTTCATTGTGGTATGTACTCCCGGCAAGGTTGTCATCTGCGAACGATCAATAGCAGAACAGGCGCAGCGGATCACGATAAAAAAAGCCCGCCATCCGGCGAGCCCTGTTGAGGTGGTAACCAGCTGTGCCGCGATTACATCGCTTCGCGGTATTCCGGCCAGGCTACCGACTCTGGATCATTAACGTCCAGCGGCGGCGAACAGCGTCCCCTGAAAGTTAATCACGCCCGCCGCTTCCAGCTACATCCACTCTTCAGCCTGCACAATACCGGCTGCGATCACCGTAATTTCCAGCGCCGAGCAGCATTTGATAATCGCTTGTACCACCGCTTGCTTTGGTCCGCTGCGGTGAACATCGTGGGTGATACCGGCATCGATGCGGATACGATCTGGCTGAATATGGGTCAGTAGCGACAAACCAGCCGAACCGTCACCAAAGTTGTCGACGGATAAGCTGATCCCCACCGCTTTAAGTTCGCGTACGGCTTTAGAGAACGTATCAAGCTGTGAGACGACAGCTGTTTCGCTTACTCCGATAACCACCTGCTCAGGCACCAGGCCTGCTTGCTCAATCGCCGCCACAATCAGCTTCACCGCATCCGGCACCAACACTAGCGTCATAGGCAGCAGGCTGACGTAGAGCGTCATGCCGTCCGGGCAAACCAGACCGGCATGGGCAAAGGTCTTTTTCACCGTTTCAAGATCGTCGAAATAGAGCTGCTGACTGGCTGAATCTTCTGACAGCGACCCTGCCGGACGGGTAGTGGTCGCTTCGATAGCGGTGACCTGACGGGCCAGCGGATCGACGACCGGACGGAAGCTGACCCCTTCGGTGAGCGGTCTGGAGTCCGGCACATCACTGCGTTCAGAAATGAACTCCCAGTAACCCGGCGGGGGAACTTCGTAGTAATTTTCTTTCTCGCGCGACTCAACGAAGGTACGCAGAAATTGCAGTGCCCGATCGTCATAGGTCAGGCGATATTTTGACGTGCCTTTATCGAGTACCGCCTGCATCACGGAGGAACGATCGTGCTCGCGCAGATCGAACAGTTCCATGCCGGCATTACCAAAACGGCGCGAAGGCGCATAGTCGCGCATCAATCCCACCACGTTATGATGGCGTTTATCGGCGCAGATCCGTCGATAAACGGCGAGTATTCCCGCTTCAGGGCCTTCCAGCAGCTGAAAGAAATGGGTACCGTTGAACAGTAAAATGCCGGTCACATCGTGGGCCGCGTTAATTTTGCTGGCGTTTTCGACCATTCCTGGCAGGGTTCTGACCGGAAAGTCGTCAGAAATATGGCTGCGATATATTATTGTGGTCAGCATGTGCAGCTCCGATTTTATGTGATTGTCGGGCACACGCTAACATTGTTCAAATAATGTTGCATCTAACCTTAATACTCCGTCGCACACACTGCACCATCATCGGTGGGAGTAAGCGAAACAGCAGTGTTGCAGTTAACCTGTTTTTAACTGTAGCGGCTGAACGTTGACCAGATGCGGCCCGCCTGAACAGGCACTAATGACGTATAAAACGGAGTGCCAAGAGGGACGCTGGCGGAGCGTAGTTAAAGCAGCAGGCAAAAAAAAGCCGCCTTAAGAGGCAGCCTTTATACAGAACAGATGCGCTTATTTAATCAGTTCAGCCAAAACGTAGGCGCGGTTGTCGACGCGGGCGCCAGCATCTTTCGCCTGCGCAGCAACTTTAGCTTCAGCCGCATCCAGAGTAGAGGCGGTAGCTGTAATGCTCTGAGCAAAACTGCCGAAAGAAATCAGGGTCAGTGCAGTAACAGCAACGAAATTTTTGATGGTTTTCATGGTCATTTCCTCAGTTCATTTTGACCTGAAAGAGGCGTTCTACCTCGATAGAATGAATAGTAGGCGCAATGACGAAGAAGGAAAATAGCCTTATTTTGCTGTTAAAAGTCACTTATTTTGAATGGCTGGTCCGCGCCTGATTTACCTGCCCGATCGCCGACAATAAAAAAGCGCTGTCTGTCACAGACAACGCTTTGGCTATTCTCAGTGGGGCCTGCGGCAGCCTCAACGGCATTCGCCGCGCAGTTTCCAGTGCAGCCAGTGGTTGAGGGCTCCTTCGGTTAACGGTTTCGAGTAAAAGTAACCCTGCGCCTGATCGCAGCCATATTCGGTCAGCGAGGTCACCGCATCCGGGCACTCTACGCCTTCTGCCAGCACTACATAGTCTAGCTCTTTCAGCATGGCGATGATGCTGCGGGCGATGGTACGGGAAGCAGTATCTGAGGAGAGCTCATTGATCAGTGAACGATCCAGCTTAATCACATCAAGCGGCAGCCGTCGCACAGATGGCTGATATTACTGTAGCCCGATCCGAAATCATCAAGCTAAATGCCAAAGCCACGCTGTTTGAGCATTTCCAGACCGCGTAACGCCATCGGACTTTCAATTATGCGTTCCGTCTCCAGACATTCGATACCCAGTAGCGACGTCGGCAACCTTGCCTTCAGCATTTTATTCTCAAGCGCGGCGGCAAAGCCCTCGCGTGAGAAGTCGCGCACGCTGACATTGACGGTCAAAGGCAGCTGGATACAGTTGTTCCGCAGTCGCCGCAGACGATCCACCGCCTGATCGATCACCTAGGCCGTCAGGGTCGACAGCAGATCGGTTTGTTCTGCCAGCGGACCAGCGCTTCGAGGCCGACCGGCTTACCGCTGTGCAGACAAATTTTTGGCTGATAGACCAGATAGAGCCCGTTATTGTCGCGCAGCGCCATTTTAAGATCGGTCATCAGAACGAAATCTTCGGTGCGTTGCATTTCGGTGGCGGCGTCAAAGCATTGTGATGGCACTCCCCGGCCCACGGCTTCGTTGAGGGCACTGACCGCGCGACGGAGTATTTCAGGCGCCGGCACACTGCCGGCGATCTGCCCTGCGGGCCGCGGATCAGTGCTTCATAGGAGACAATCCTGCGATTGGCGACATCGACGATCGGCTGTAACGCAAATTCACATTGCTGGCCGGGGGCAGGGCTATAGGCTAACGGTGCATCCGCTGACGGCGGGGTAATCAGTTGCCAGTCTTCTGCAGGATCAATCGCAATAAACGTCTCTTTGTCACGCCCTTCAACAAACGAGCGTAAAAATTTCACTACCCGGTCGCCTTTCACCCGCTCGGCATTGAGCGTGGCACGATTAAGCAGCGCATCAACCACGTTGCTGTCCCGGTAATCGCGCAGATCAAACAATTCCATACCGGCGTGACCAGAGCGACGGGCGGGCGCGTAATCACGCATTAATTCAATCAGATTGAAATGCCGATCATCCTGACTGATACGCTGGTAGACAGTGATAACCGCCTCCATAGTGCCTTCCAGCACCTGAAAAAAATGCTGGCCATCAAATAACAGGATCCCGGTAACCTGAATGGCCGCATTTTTCGAACCGGCATGATCGACCAGCGCCTGCAGTCTCTCAGACGAGACGCAGGAAGTAAGCTGGCTGCGGATGGTGGAAAGCATAGGCGGACTCGCATGGCTGGTGTTTGCTTTGCAAGCATAGCACAGCACAGCGCGATAAGCGGTTAGCGGCATAACAGCTGCGTTTTAATGCTTCTACTGGGCGCATGGCTCGCTTCAGCAATCGTGCAGATAACCTGCTTTGCTCCTAGATAATGGCTGGTTACCTGCGGCTTTTACCGGCAGAGAGTTAACGGGAGGTAACAACTGAAAACGGCAAAAATAAGAACCCCCGCCAGACAGGCAGGGGCGAAAAAAACAGGCAGAACATATTTTTATTGACTGACGGCTTCCCTGGTGAGGCGCCGGATAATAAGGGGATGCTTGATTATTACGAGTTTTTTTCGATAGTTTCCATATTTCTGCTGGCTAATTATTAGCCGTAAAAAAAACGCCAGAGCTGTATAAAGAGAAAAAACGGTTTTTTTCAACAGAATATAAACAGTGATTTCGGTAATAACCCAGAATGTTGAATTATAACGTTACAAATAAATAACCGTTCTTAACTGTTGCGATCGATAAACGCGCAATTGATCTTGATTCTGGCGCGGGCTTAGCCCCTGTATCACGCGACGATTCAGTAAGATTCAGCGGATAGCGAAGCGGGAGATAAGGACTGTATCGTGAAATAACATCCGATCCGGAGGAAATAACCGGGGACCAAAAAAGAGCCCCCTGTAAAAGGGGGAAGGGTAGGAGTTAGATCACTCTGTAACTGGAGTGGATTTCGTTACAGAGCCATTTAAAGATAGGGCAAAACCGTCAGCTTTGCCGTTACGTTTATGCATTTTTTTAATCAGATATCAAATAATTAAAAAGCGAAGGGTGGTTGATATTCTTGCATATCAACGCGTTACGCTTATATGAAAACGTTTTCTAAGATTTGGCTTAAAGTCATCGCGGCCAAAAGGGCGAACGGGGAGCAGCTGGCGGTATTCACTTAGCGGCAATCTAAATAAAAGAATATTAAAAACAGCGATTTATATGTTAAATCAGCCGAGGCAGGCACGTGAAAATTGTTCGATCGATGTCGCCAGGATGATGGTGGCTGCCAGTCCAACAGAAGCTGGCCGATACACATCGACAGGAAAGCCTTGTGGATCCAGCAATGACGCAGCGGAAAACAGAAGCCGCTTGATCATCTTGTCGATCGGTAATACTGTTTATCTATACAGTCTCTGTGAGAAAAGATTAATGCCACAGCCGGATGAGATTTATAGCGCGTTTTGTCAGGTCATGCGTCGGGGCGGCAATGGTGGATGGACGGGAAGTACCCGTGATTTTGTTGCTGAACTGAAACGGCGTAACTGGCCACACAGCTTGCGGGCCGCTGATCAGTGGATAGAGATCCACATTACGCTGTTTCGTGACATCTCGATTGAAGCTGGTGACTATTGGCTGTTCTAACTGCCAGAAACTGCACTAACACCAGGATTACCGGCAACACCGATTCAGGCTGGCTGGGTAGCTCTTTTCACAGCTGAGACGTGCAAGGTTCACCGCCACTTTGCGTTTTTTAAGCCGCAGTTTGGGTAACCACTCTTTAAACTGGGCGGTCAGTGATTCTGCCTGCTGTTCATTATCTACGCGGCAAATGAACAGCTTACTCTTGGTCTGACGGCTGACATCAATGGTATAAATCTCAACACGATCACCACAGACTTCATATTCCACATCGGTAAAGTGCATATGTGGCCAAAGGCCGGTTCTGGCTTCAAAAGTTGCTAAATCCATAATCACTCCTTTTTTTATTGTAAGCGCTATTGCTGTGGACTTGGTCTAAGCCTGGTCGGGCCAGTGAGCACAGACCACTATTCTGTTTCTGCCAGCCCGATCACAGTTTTAAATTGGTCCTGACAGAATCAGTAAGATTCTGGCTACAGTTGTCCAAACAGACTAAAAGAACCTCCCGCTTTTTAATCAGATATTCTGATGTTAAGTGGCAACCCTGCTGTGTGCGCTGTGCATGCTCCACAGCGTCTGATCCGCTAATAACCTTTAAAGTCGGGGCTGCGGTCCACTCTTTAAGCCGACAACGCCCTGCCTGGAATAATTCTCCGTGCCGTTAATCGAAATTAAATCTGCACAATAAGCGTACTAATCATCAGGGGTCGAAAAGTTACCGCCGGAGAGATTCAGCTGCCCGGCAGGTTAATTGTGGCGCTGAGCAAAAATTAATAAACCGCGATGAAAAAATAATGTCTCTCATCCGGTATTAATAACGACGTAATCACGTCTGGCCTATAGTTCAGAATACGCAGCTTGCAAGTCAGAATAAAAAAATATAGTACCGGCAATTAATTAAAGTCAGGTTAAACAGCGCCGATAAGATCGATTCAGCTAATCACCTTAGTTCTTTTTTTAATCTATTACAGAGAGCACTTATGACCATTACACAGCGACTGGTATCGGTATTTTCACTGCTTGAAATGTCCCTGATTGCACTGGTGATTATTTCTTTATCAGTGATATCGGGCTTCCAGTCTCGTTTTGAATATGTGCAAGTGAACGCGATTCCCAGCATTCGTGATTTAAACAAATAGATCAGTGCCACCAATCAGCTCGGTATTGCTTTATATCGTCATCAAAGCATGATGGATAACGCAAAACAGCCGGCGGCCGAGCAGCGAAACTGGAGCAGACCTCGGCCAGCATGGCGACCCTGAGCGACACGGTGCGCCAGAACGCTGAAGGGGCGAATCAGGCCAGTAACCTGGCTAATAATGCCAACCAAATGTCGATTCAGAACGGCACTGCCGTGAAGCAAATGCTGAGCACAATGGATGAGATACGCGCCAGCTCGGCTAAGATCTCTGAAATTACCGGGCTGATTGAAGGCATTTCGTTCCAGACCAATATTCTGGCGTTGAATGCGGCGGATGAAGCGGCGCGGGCCGGAGAGCAAGGACGTGGTTTTGCCGTGGTGGCCTCCGAAGTGCGTAATCTGGCACAGCGATCCTCCTCTGCCGCCCGTGAGATTAAAGATTTAATTTCAACTTCGGTGTCACAGGTAGAGCACGGGCTGGAACAGGCAAACGGCGTCGGTACCAACAGTGAAAATGTTCGACATGCCATCCAGCAGGTTGCCGATCTGGTGAATGAGATCGCTGCGGCGACGTCTGAGCAAAGCAAGGGTATTGAGCAGGTCCATCTGGCTATCGGTCAGATGGATGAGGTGACGCAGCAGAACGCCTCACTGGTGGAAGAGGCGTCATCGGCGTCTAAATCTCTGCAGGAACAGGCGGAAACCCTGTCGGCGCTGGTTGCCACCTTTAAAGTGGACAGTCAAAGCCGTGCACCTCAGGCGGAACGTCAGGTATCTGCTGCGCGTCCGGTAGTGCCAGGCCGTCAGCCTGACCGCCAGAACATCGATTTGAATAAAACTAACTGGGAAAGTTTTTAAAGCCAATCCGATCAGTCAGGCCCTCAACTTGTGGGGGTTTTTTTTGCGCATAAATACCAACAATCTCCTGCAGCAGAATGCGAATTAAAATGGCAGATAATAAAAACACCCGCGATTAACGCCGTGCAAAATAACTCTTTTGGTTGAGTGGCGGGAATAACATTCAGCTAGGCATTGGCGCGTTAAGATCGATTGACAGCCAGAGAAATATCTCGGAGTTAAACGACGGAAGTCTGTTATCGGCCGGTTAACACTTTACTTGAATGTTTATTTGTTGAAGGTTTTACGCAGAAACTTCGCTAGCTATTTTACAAGAATTGATAATTGTAATATTTTTATTGCATTGTTTTATATGGTTATTTAAGGGTTTGCTTTAAATTATTCTGACAGTAAATATTGTCTGTTTATCACTTGTAAAATAACCAAACGCAACCTATAATTTATTTCGCTGTGATGCTGCTGATTATTTGCTGATGAGGGATTTATTTCCTCAGGGCGGCTTTCTGCCGTAAGAACACTTTCCGTCCTGTCATGAAGCAGCAGCGAAAATAATAAGATTACATAAACCTTTTGTGCATTACACCACCTGCACGCTTAACACATCAGAGCGATAACCAATGAAGAAAATACTTGATCGAATTAATTTATTCACCAAATTCCTGTTACTGGGTTCGTTTGCGCTGATACTGTTTATTTTACCGACCTTTCTGTTTATTCAGACCGGCAACCAGCTTATCGATGCAAAAAGTGTTGAGTTAAGCGGTATTCCGGTAGAGAAAAAAGTCCTGAAACTGCTTAATTTGCTGCAACGCCACCGGGTTGAGAGTGCCATTGCCATCTTACTGCACCAGCCGGACAATGCGCCACGGCTGGCTCTGGTCAGCCAGATTAATAGCCTGGCACAGTCAATTACCGCCGATTTGCGCCAGGAGGACCAACAGGCGCAGCCGCTGAAGCGCTTTGATCTTCTGACCCAGCAGTGGGAAAAACTGCTGGCGGATATTAACGGCGGCAACCTGACGCTGGCGGCAAGCCTGACCCGGCATGCTCAACTTATCTAGGTACAGCTGAATGCTAATCAGGACGTGCTGGATTTTTATCAGTTATCACTGGATGCAGACCTGAACACTTATCAGCTTATCGTCAGTATTTTCGGCCGGTTACCGTTGCTGACTGAAACCCTCGGGCAGATCCGCGCCACCGGCACCTCACTGATCGCCGGCGGCAATGCATCCGACGCCGACCGTAGCCGGATGGCATTCCAGATAGACAATGGCAGGACGGCGCTGGCTCAATTCAGCAGCAACATCGATAAGGTTTTTCTCATCGAGCCCGATCTCAAAACTACCTTTGGCAGCCTGGCGCAGGACGCCACGCAGCAGGCGCTGGATGCATTAACTGGCCGATGGCGTATTTGTCAGCGGCCATGCCACTATTACCCGGGTGGAATATGTCCGCGTCTTTACCTAGGCGATTAACCGTTATGCGGAGCTGTGTGAGCAGACCAGCGGCCGGCTGGCTGAACTGCTGCAGTCGCAAATCACCGAACGTCGCCATGCCCAGTTTGCACTGCTGGCCGGGCTGCTGGGCGTGGCGCTGTTGGCGATTCTGCTGGCGGTGATGATCACCCGCTCAGTGACGCGTCCGGTCAGGGAAGCGGTGCAGGTTGCCAGTCGCGTCGCGGCAGGTGATTTGACGGCGGAACTGAACATCGCGGGCAACAATGAAAGGGCCGAACTGTTAAAGGCCCTGATTCTGATGCAGCAGCGTCTGGCCCAGCTGGTGTCGGATATTAAGGGCAACGCCGCCACCATCGCTAACTCCTCTGAGGAAATTGCTAAAGGTAATGGCGTTCTCTCGTCGCGTACCGAGCAGCAGGCTGCTTCGCTGGCTGAAACCGCGGCCAGCATGGAGCAGCTCGCCTCAATCATTCAGCAGAATGCTGATAACACCCGTTTCGCCTCCGATTGCGCCGAATCCGCTACCCAGGCAGCGCTGTTAAGCGGCGCGGCGATGGATTCGGTTATGGAGACCATGCACAAAATCCGTGGCAGTTCCGGAAAGATTGAAGAGATCACCTCGGTGATCGACAGTATTGCTTTCCAGACCAATATTCTGGCGCTGAATGCGGCAGTCGAATCCGCCCGTGCCGGGCAACAGGGCAAAGGATTTGCGGTGGTGGCATCGGAAGTCCGGGCGCTGGCGCAGCGATCGGCTAGCGCGGCGAAAGAGATCAAAGGGCTGATAACAGTCAGTGGGTCACGCGCAGGAAGGGATCACCATGGCGCAAAACGCCGGCGACAAGGTGAAGCAAAGCGTCAGCGCCATTGAACATACTTCTCAGCTGATGCGTGATATCACTGCCTCGTCAGAAGAGCAAAGCAGTGGCATTGCGCAAATCAACATTGCGGTTAACCAGATGGATCAGGTAACGCAGCAAAATGTGGTACTGGTTGAACAGTCCGTTTCTTCGGCGGATGAGCTGGCCGATCGTGCCGCTGTTTATTCCTGTTGTGCGATTACTCGTCGCGATTTTCCAGACAGTCCAGATAGATTTGCCCCGATCGCATTATCTTCTCTTTCGCCTGCTGACGAATATCCTGCCCTTCGAATGCGCCATAAACCTGGCCGAACGTCACGTCCGACAGCCGTTGCAGTATACGCTGCACCGCGGCGGCGGAGAGCGGCAACATATTCGGGTAACTCCACATAAACGAAACGCCATACGCACCAGGCGTGACCTGCAAAATGTCGCCCGCGAGGATCACGCCGTCGCCCTCAGCCCAGTGCAGCACGCAGCCGCCGGGAAAATGGCCGCCCAGCCGCAACAGCGTCAGTGAAGGCAGCAGCGGGAATGATTCGCCCTGCCACAGTTTAAGATGCGGACTGTCACGCACTATCCATTCGAGATCGCGGGCGTGCAGATAAATCGGTGCGTTAAACTCGACGGCCTACACCTGCATCGTGGTGTAGTAATGCGGATGAGAAATAGCGATGGCGTGCAGTCCACCCAGCGCGTTCACCAGCGCCAGGGTCGCCTGATCAAGATTGGCAATACGGTCCCACAATACGTTTCCGTGCGGCGTACGCAGCAGAAACGCCCGTTGATCGATAGCAAATTTCGGCACGGTTTTGATGCTTAGCAACGCATCACCGTGTGCCGTCCATTTGTTGGCGTGGCGGGCGGTCAGCTGATCGAAATCGATCCAGCTCTGGCCGCCTGCAGGCACATACTGACGCGGGTCATCGCAGATTTTACATCGATCTGACGGGCTGTGTAAGGTGGCTGATACGCGGTGCCACAGGCGGTACATAACCTGATCATGCTGTCCTCCTTCTCTCCCGGCAGGGAATGGGGTGAATTATGATGCCAGCCTGCCTCAGTCGCGCGCCATACAGGCCGATGGTCAGGCCGCTGATAATGATCAGCAGCGCAGCCAGTTTCAGCGCTGACAGCTGCTCGTCGAAAATCCAGAACGATCCCAGTAAGCCAAACACCGACACCAGCAATAAAAGCGGCGCGACGGTCGAAACCGGATAGCGTTTCAGTAAGGCGTTCCATACCCAATAGCCGAACAGGGTGTTGGGATAGACCTGGAAAAGGATCGACAGCAGCGTTGTCCCATGGGCGTGAGTCAGTAAACCGTGAAAGCCACTCAGCCCATTAACAGCATAAGACAGAGCGCGACAGCGGTTCGCGAAACGCCCAGCTGCCGAGTAACAGGGTAAACAGCGCGCTGAATTGCAGCACCAGCGACGCCGGCAGACAATCCGAGCCGGATGCCCAGATTGACCATGCCCCATAAGCCGAAGCCGAATACCAGCCCATAGCCGATCAGCCAGCGCCATTTCACCGCGGGTTTAGCGATAAAAAACAGCGCGGGCAGGGCGCACAGCAGAAAGCGGATGCCGGCAAGGACAAACGGTTCAACCTCCTTCAGCCCCAGCTTAATCACTGAAAAGTTAATTCCCCAGATAGCGGTTATCAGTACCGCCAGTAGCAAATGGTACGTTTTCATTTTATCGATCCTGCAGGAGAGAGAGCGTCAGCAGAGGAGGGACGAGAAGTGGCCCACCAGAACAGCAGTGCCGCCAGGCTGATGGCGCTGCCAAGCAGACAGACTCCCGGCCACTGCCAGCCTGCATAGACCCGGGTGGCGGCGAGGGCCCCGAGGGCGCTACCGACAGAGTAGAAACACATATAGGCAGCGATCAGCCGATGATTCGCGTCGGGCCGGCCATGAAGATGCAGGCTCTGACTGCTAACGTGGACCGCCTGCACCGCAAAATCGAGCAGGATCACTTCGGTGATAAACAGCCAGATGTGTGATGAAGCCCGGCTAGCGGCAGCCATGACAGCGTCAGCAGCTGACAGACAATAAGCAGCCTGCCATTAAAAAGATCGCCCAGCGGCACGACAAACAGCAGCCCCAGCCCGTAGTCAACCTGCGTGGCGGTCACCACCATGCCTGTCGAACCGGCGGAGACGGCGAAAGTTTGCGCCATGGCGGTCAGCAGCGGTTGGGCAAAGTAGACGTTGCCAACCGCCAGCGCGCAGGTCACGCCCAGCAGCAGCACCAGTTTCAGCGGCACCGGTTTGCTGCTGGCTGATAAGGCCAGACGTTTACTGTCTGTTGCCAGCGAACGGGTAGTGCTGTCGGGCTGAACCATTTATACTTCCTGCTAATCTGGTTTCGAATTAAAACCAGATTAGCCATTATTAACGGCTTTGGTTTTTTTTAGCAACCAGATTGCGACGCTAAGGTATACTCAGGCGTGAGCAGAACAGAGCAGGAGAGAAGATGGCGAAGCAATCCGCATTGTTAAACAGTGAATGTCCGGTAGCCCGCACCCTGGAAGCAGTGGGTGAGCGCTGGTGTTTGCTGATCGTTCGCGAGGCTTTCGACGACGTCTGCCGTTTCAGTGAGTTTCAGAAAAACCTCGGGCTGGCGAAAAATATCCTGGCTGCACGCCTGAAATTGCTGGTGGAGCTGGGGGTGTTTGATCTGCGGCCCGCCTCTGACGGCAGTGCCTACAGCGAATATGTACTGACAGAACGCGGACGCGCGCTGTTCCCGATTATCGTGGCGATGCGTCAGTGGGGTGAGCAGAATATGTTCACCCCTGGCGAGACCCATTCGGTACTGATAGATAACAGGGACCAACAGCCGTTGCAGCCACTGGCCGTGATATCCGCCAGTGGAGAGCCGCTGGGGCCGGAAGATTGCCACCGTGTACAGGTGGTGAAAGGCGGCTAATCACTCTGGCCGGACCTGCTCCGGACGTGTCCCGCAGGACCCGGCCGGGTGCATCAGGGTTGCCGTCTGAGCGTAATGCGGGTCAGTTCTGACGGCCGGCCCAACCGGACTGCCATGCCCGGCCAGAGCGCGGTGCCGTTATTTACGTATATCTGCATTCCGTCCACCTGATAGAGCCCGGAAACAAATCCGCCGTTGGGTTTTGCAAACAGCCGGTCCAGCCCGGCGATCAGGCCGCCGTGGGTATGACCCGAAAGCTGCAGATCAACGCCCATCGCGGCGTTATGGCGGGCATTACGTGGCTGGTGATCCAGCAGGATCACCGGCACATTGGCGGGCGCATGCTCCAGCGCTTCGGCCAGATCGGGTCCCTGCGCCTGTCTGGCCGGTGCTGATGCGTCGGGCAAACCTGCCACCACCAGCTTCGCCGCTCCGCGCTGGATCACCGTATGGCTGTTGAGCAGCGGCTGAAGCCCCAGTGAAGCCAGATGTTCAGTCCAGATCGCCTGATGAAAGAAATATTCATAATTACCGGTGATTGCCCATACCCCATCAGGTGCCTGCAGGCCGCGCAGCGGGGCAACGTTGTCGCGCCGGTGTTCAAGGCTGCCATCAATGACATCCCCGGTCAACACGATAAGGTCAACCCCCAGCGTCATCGCCTTCGCCAACGTGGCTGCACTCCACGTCGCATTAAACAGGCGAGTGATATGTAAATCTGTCAGCTGTAACAGCTGATAGCCGTTGAATTCCGCCGGCAGGTCAGGGATCACCAGCGTCACGTCTTTTACTGGCGGCACCCGTATCGCCTGGTGAACGCCGACGGTAGCCAGTCCCATGGCGAACAGTACCGCCAGATAGCGCACGCCGGGCACCAGTTCCAGCGGATGACGCAGCAGCAGGGCAACCAGTGCCACAGCATCAATCAGCATCTGGGTCAGCGCCAGAAACAGCACGGTGCTGAAAGCCCAGTTAAACAGAATGATAACGATCTGCGGCATCTCAGCCGAGAAAATGCCGCCCGAGGTAAAGCGGCTGACCAGCAGATACTGTGAGGCCAGCAGCACCAGCAGGGACAACAGAATTTTGACCACCAGCGGCAGGGATAAGGGAACAATGACGCGCGCAATAACGTACCAGCTGGGTAAGCTGAAAATCAGGTGAAACATAGCAATCTTCCCTTTGAGCGCTGAATGTCAGCACAAGAAATAAGACCAGAACGTGCGTGATAAACCGCGAACTTTCACAGGATGCGCAGGCGTGTAGTGTAGATGACTCTGCCGCTGTGGTGGCTTTACGACAAATGCTTTATGCAGTGATAACCGCAGGCAGCGGCGGGACGGGTGAAACCGGTGAAAGGAGACGCTGGTGTGGGTTGCAACAGGCAACGACCGCGCAGACACGGTTGATAATGGCCGGAAATCCGGCCACTGCGTTTACCCGACGACCGGGCGTTTACGCTTCGACAGCGCCGCCATAAAGGTATCGTCCAGATGCAGATGCTGCTTAACCAGCTCCGGAGGCGTACTGGCCAGCCACTGGTTGAGCGAGATATCGGCGTAATAGTCGCTCTTAAACAGTTCAAGGAAGCGTAACGGACCCTTGCCGGTATTTTCGATGTAATGGCCCATGGCGAACGGTACGTAGCCGACATCACCGGCGCGATAATCAAAGGTGCGGGCCTGACCCGACGAGGCGAATACGCCCATCCTGCCCTCGCCTTCCAGATAGTATTGCCATTCGTCATTATTCGGATGCCAGTGCAGTTCGCGCAGTCCGCCGGGTTCAATTTCGACCAGCGCCGCGGCCACCTGTCTGGCTATCGGAAAGTTAGAGGTGTCAGTAATCCGCACCGTTCCGCCAGGTGCCTTTAACGGATCCTGAGCCAGCATCCGGTGGGTAAAACGCAGGGGGGATCGGGTGCCGCCCTGAACGCTGTCGGAGGCGGCGCGGTCAGGCGGCGTAGCGGCGAAAATATATTCATCTGACGGCGACGGCAGCTGAGAGAAGACAGAAACCGGGACCTGAAAGTTTTTGGCGAGGATCTCGGGCGGAATGTGCTTAAACCAGTCAGATAGCAAAAAGGTGCTCTCCTCATCAAAACCACCATCGTCAAAGGCCAGCAAAAATTCACAGCCATCCGGTCCCAGCCCCTGAATGGAGTGCGGTACGCCGGGCGGGAAGTACCACAAATCACCGACGCCGATATCATCAACAAACCAGCCGCCGTGGGTATCAAAGGCGGTCACTCGCGCCGTTCCGTAGGTCATGTAGGCCCATTCCGCTTGTTTGTGCCAGTGCAGCTCGCGGATCCCGCCGGCGTTGAGGCGCATGTCGACCCCGGCAATGGTGGTGGAGATGCCTAACTCGCGTTGTGTCACCTGTCGCGTCCAGCCGCCGCTGCCTTTACGCACATGCGCATCGCTGAAACTGTAACGCAGGTTGGGTAAGGTGCCGCTGTCGGTCGCGGGCGGATCAACCAGGTCGGGATTTTCTGCTTCGCGGATCGGGTCATGCGGGCCGGGATCGCGCCCGCCAGGTTTGGCACCGGCCGGATAGGTCCTGACCTGATTATCATGGGCATGAACCTGACCCGCGGCCAGCGCCACCGTGCCACCGGCGGCAAAAGCCATAAAGCGTCGTCTGCTTAACGTTGTCATCGGCAATCTTCCTTCAGCTGTAAAAAGAGTAGAGAGGGGTAATGGGTGCTGCCTATCCGTTATAAACAGAGAAGAAAGCTGACGTTTAACAAACTTGTAACTTTGTAGCTGTGGCAATAAACTGATAAGCCGTGTTGATGCGTTGCTGGATGATCAGAAGAATGGTGCACGTTGAATGAGGGTATAATTTCAGCCGGAAAATCGCCTTAAGAAAGGCACTCAATGCCTAAAAGGCAGGCGTGCTTTTAACGGCGGTTGAAGAAGTAGTAAGCATTACAGACGAAATAAAAAGTTACGTATAGTATAAATAAAATTTATATCTTAGCCTGCTGGTCATTGTTTTCAATCGGCAGGCCGACGGTGAAACAGCGCTCGTAAAAAAGGTTGCCTGACTCTCAGGCAACCTCTGCTGTTACTGCGCGACGTCAGTTCGAAGATTTAACGCAGTACGCCCGACGTGGTTGTCGTCTCGTCGGTTACCTTTGTCATCGCTACCGGGATGCTTTTATAGGCTGGAATACCGCTCTGCGTATCATGGCTATCGAGCGGCACCATCACGTTAGCTTCAGGGTAGTAAGCGCCGACTGAACCGGGAGCCATATCGATAATCACAATCGTCAGGTTTTTCATCTGACGTGAGGTCGGATTACCGTCCGGATCGAGCGCCATTAAATCGACCCGATCGCCGACGCGCAGCTGACGTTTCTCCGCCTCTTCGGCATTGATAAACAGCACGTCACGGCGGCCGGTCACGCCACGATAACGGTCGTTCAGGCCGTATAACGTGGTGTTGTACTGGTCGTGGCTGCGCAGCGTGGTCAGCACCAAATCATGGCACTTCAGCGAACGCGGATCTTCATTAATCCCCTGCATCACCTTAAATTGCGCCCGGCCGGATGGCGTATTCCACAAGCGTTCCGACGCGGCATTATAGAGCCGGAAGCCGCCCGGTTTTTTCACCCGCTGATTGAAGTTTTCAAACGCCGGGAACACGGCTTCAATCGCATCACGGATGCGGTTGTAATCGGTCGCCATGGTGCCCCAGTCCACCACGCTGTCCGGCAGCGTGGCCTGAGCCAGCGCGGCCACCAGCGCCGGTTCAGATTTCAGGTGCGGTGAAGCCGGTTCCAGTGAGCCACGCGAGGCATGCACCATCGGCATCGAATCTTCCACCGTCACGCTTTGCGCGCCGCTAGCCTGAACATCGGTTTCGGTGCGGCCGAGTACCGGCAGCAGGTAGTTATGTTTGCCCAGCAGCAGGTGTGAGCGATTGAGCTTGGTGGCCATATGCACCACTAGGTCGAGGTTAAGCATCGCCGGGAACGTCACCTGAGGATCGGAAATGGCCTCCGCCAGGTTACCGCCAGACAGAGCAGCGCTTTAGCTTTACCGTCACGCATCGCCTGTATCGCCTGAATGGCACCGTGGCCGTGTTTCTGCGGCGGACGGAAGCCAAAAACGCGTTCCAGATTGTCGAGAAGCGACTGCGGCGGGATCTCGGTAATACCCACGGTGCGGTCGCCCTGCACATTGGAGTGGCCACGCAGCGGACAAATGCCGGCACCGGGTTTACCGATGTTGCCGCGTAACAGCAGCAGATTGGCAATCTGCTGCACATTCTGGGTGCCATGCTGGTGCTGGGTAATGCCCATGCCTAACAGATAATGGTGCGCTCAGCGCTAGCATAGAGCCGGGCGATGTGCTGGATCTCTTCGCGCGCCATGCCCGACACCTTCAGGATGTGCTGCCAGTCAGTGCTCTCCAGATCGGCCTTCAGAGCCTCGAATCCTTCAGTGTGTTGATTAATAAAGGCTTTATCAATCACTCCGGGTTCGCCGTTGCTCAGCGCCTCCTGATGCATCGACAGCAGGATTTTCATGACGCCTTTCAGCATCGCCGCCGACCCGCACTTTGTAATAGGTCGATGCCAGCTCGGTCGAGCTGAGAGACAGCATTTCAATCGGACTCTGGGGCGAGGTAAAACGTTCAAGCCCACGCTCCCGCAAGGGGTTGATCGCCACGATGGTCGCACCGCGTTTTGCGACTTCTCGCAAGGTGCCGAGCATGCGGGGATGGTTGGTGCCAGGGTTATGACCAATACATAACACCAGATCGCAATGGTCAAAATCCTCCAGTTCTACCGTGCCTTTGCCGACGCCAATCGATTCCGGCAACCCGACGCTGGTCGGTTCATGGCACATGTTGGAACAGTCGGGAAAATTGTTGGTGCCATATTCGCGTTCGCGGGCAAACAGCTGCCACAGGAAAGCCGCTTCGTTGGAGGCGCGACCCGAGGTGTGAAACTCCACGCTGTCAGGGTCGTCATAACCGCGAAGATGTTCGCCTATCTCTTTGAACGCGGTCTCCCATGCGATCGGCTGATAGGTGTCGCTGGCCGCATCGTACTTCATCGGGTGCATCAGTCGCCCTTTGCCTTCAAGGTGCAATGCGCTGCGCTGCCATAACTCAGTGACCGTATGCGCGGTAAAGAATTCTGGCGTGGTGCGTTTGCTGGTCGCTTCCCACGACACCGCTTTCGCACCGTTTTCACAAAATTCAAACGAAGAGGCATGTTGAGGATCGGGCCAGGCGCATCCCGGACAGTCAAAGCCCTGAGGCTGGTTAACTTTGAACAGGGCCATCACATCCTGCTTGACTGAAATCTGACCGCGAATGGCATCGGCAACCGCTTTCAGTGCGCCCCAGCCGCCTTCTGCGCCACCGTAAGGGGCGATCCCGGTTGTGCGATTTTGCTCTTTCATAATGCTCCACAGGGTCTGTATTGTTATTTTTGTAAGCCTGGTACAGAAATAACCCTCTCAGGGTGGATTCAGCGCATTATTTACTGAAAATTTTTCTCAAAATGTTTCCGGGCAGCGACGTCATTTGCAGGTGTTTTTTATCGGCAGGCAATGCTGGCGCAGGATTGCTCCATCAGCGGAATAAACGGAGCGAGGGAGTACAGCATATTAACGGTATTATTGCTGCGCTATTATCTATCGGCGCGCCGCAACAGCGTACTCTTGGCTGACCGACGCCAGCGCTTTTGCCGGCTTCGCTTTCAGGCCAAAAAGTGTCGACAGGAAACTGTTACGCTTAATGACCATATAGCAGAGGGCACTCAGTCCTGAAGCAATAGCCGTTACTATCAGAACATAGCTGACGGGATAATTGTCCGGCAGGTAATCGTCGAGCAGCCAAGCAAAGCCAATCGCGATAGGGTAGTGAAGAATATAAACCACCAGTGCGGAATCAACTACCGTGTTCACGATGCGGCTCTCTTTCATGCGTAGCTTCTCAAAAAAAAAGAAGATCACCCAATAGGAAAAGATCACCGAGAAGACACTGCTAAGCAGTACCGGAATGTATTTCGCTACGCCCTGCAGATTAAATTTCATCGTCAGGAAGAAAGCGATGTAACAGATTATCGCCAGCAGTGTCATAACAGCCGTATTCAGCAGCGGATGTTTCGCTAATTGCGGAATTGCATCACGATTAAGATAAAGCGCATAGCCGGCTGCATAATAAACGCATAAACGTGCCGTCACCGAAATTAAGGTAATCAGCTCGCCCAGATCTTTAACCGCGAATTTCACCACAAACAGACTGTTAGCAGCGACTATCAGCGCTGCCAGCCACAGCGGAAAGGGCAGGCTACGGGCGGCATGATATGAAACACCTTCAAGGATAAGGATAGCGCGCAGAAAATCGAGGCCGATATTTCGGCTCGATAAAAAAGCGGGTGTGGTCATTTTTATTACCTTAATAAATGACGAAGTTATAGTGTGTGAAGTGACGGAACAGCGGCAGAATATCACTCTGAAGTTTAATTAACATGTTGCGCCACGCTTTTCATAATTCCGCCAGCATGCCCTTGTTGTTTATCGATAAATTATGATAGACCGGCCTGGCCATTTTTTAGCGCCACTTTTTTATCAGAAAAAATCGTGCTGCTGCGGGTTTTAATCGCCCTTCCTAGCTGAACCCTTGCTGTACGGGCAACCGGTCGCCTGGTAAACCGCGAACCGGATAAAGCTTCGCTTAACTGAAGATTGAAAAATAAGCAGTGCGTAAGCATTCTACTGATGTTTATTCGCCGCCGGAGCGGCTTTTTTTTTCGCTGCCGGATATAGAAAGAGATAATCAATCATTGCCACGGGTTTCGCTTATTGGCGATTTTTTCCACGCAGTACCGACTTCAGCGGGATAACACAGCGGCGGCACAGCAAAATAATTTTGCAGCGGATGAATTCTGGCTGATAATCTTTTTCTATTCGCCTTGCCAGAGTTATGCCCAATGAAAAACCTGTTTTGTCATCTGCTTGTTTTTATCGCGTTCTGTTTATCTGCGGACGTTTCGCTTGCCAGTCAGCAGGATGATAAATTTATTATTGAAGCCTATGGCGGCTCCAGCACCAAAGGCGCGATGGCAGTCAGAACCAACGGGAAATTGCGGGCGACTCTCACACCCAATAACGAAATTGCACAATTGAGCCAGATGCTGAAGGCCAGATATGGCGCTGAGGTTGAGATCATTAAAAGGTGCGCAGTCGAAGGATCTGCTGCACAGGCGCAATTTTTACCGCAACAACAAAACCTGGCGTGAAGAGATGGCCGCCTCGCCAGCGGATCTTATCCTGCTCAATTTTGCCACCAACGACGCCCGCCACTATCACTTCAAAGACATAGAGCCTGACTACATCGTCAGCCCGCTGCAATATCGGGCGATCATGTCTGAACTGATTCGCGTGGTGTAGCAGTATGGAAAAGCGGTGATTGTTCAGGAGCCTCATCTGTTATGCAGCCGGGCGGAAAAATGGAACGCTGCGCCCTATGTTGCGCAGATCGATAGCCTGACGCGGGATGAAAATGTGCCGCTGGTCGCTCAGTATCAGCGCATTCAGCAAATTAAAAACTGGCAGACGCTGATGTCGCCAGATTGTATTCATCCCTCCGACGCGCTTTACCAGATTAAAGCGCAGGATACCTTCAGAGTATTGGAGAGTCATTATGACCGGCAGATTAAGGCCGCGATTAATGCCTCGCCTGCCGCTGTTCCGCCACGTTAGCAGGCAGCCTCCCTCAGCCGGACCGGCAATCAGGCGGGATAGTTTAGAGGAATAGCCTGGAGCGGTAGACCGGAAGAAACCTGAAGCGGCCAGCCGCTGGAAAATTGAAAAAAGCCGGATTCCTTTTCCAGCCTGATCAATCTGATAGCCAACCTGATTAGCCTGTTTGCCGCTTAGCTTAGTCTGGAGGGTCAGATATAGTGCCGGACGCCATAAATCGCCCAGAATATGGCATTAGCACTGAGGTAAGTCCAGCATCCCCAGTAGGCAATAGGCTCGCGTTTGGTTCGGAGTTTAGGCAGGAACGCCAATAAATAGAGTGCTGAAGCAATAAGCGAAACGAAGTAGAAAAATTTCATCATTCTCTCCTGTTTAATTTCCTTTATTTTCAGCATAGCCAGGCCTCGCCATTTTGCTTAATGCGTTCCGCAGGTATTCAGACTGAAGCGGTTCTATCAGGGCGGCGGATGATTGCGTCAGGCTGTAGCCGCCACTGGATGCCGGCTGGATCTGCGCTGGGCGACGCGGCTAAAAACAAGGGCCTGTCGATTGGTCAGCGGGTGGGCATTGGCTGGACCGCGAAAAGCTGTCAGCACTGCGATGCCTGTATTAATGGTGAGCAGGTTAACTGTCAGCAGGGCAGCACCCCGACCATCATAAACAAGGAAGGTTTTGCTGAGAAACTGCGTGACGACTGGCAATGGGTGATCCCGCTGCCGGAGAAACTGGACGTCACCACCGCCGGTCCGCTGCTGATGAGCAACATCACCGCCACCAGCCGGGTTGGCGTGATCGGTATCGGTGGTCTCGGTCACATCGCCATTAAAATTCTGCATGCAATGGGTGCGGAAGTGGTGGCCTTCAGCTCAACGCCAGACAAGAAGCAATCGATTCTGGATATGGGCGCCGATGAAGTGGTTAACAGCCGTGACGCTGAAGCGTTGAAACAGCAGTCTGGTCGTTTCGATCTGATCCTCAACACCGTATCGGTCGATCTTGACTGGAAACCGTATTTCGCGGCGCTGGCGCCTAAAGGTAAATTCCATACCGTCGGTGCAGTGATGAAACCGTTCCAGGTCTGTGCGTTTGACCTGGTTATGGGCGACAAAGCGGTAACCGATTCTTCGACCGGATCGCCGGGTCAGCTGCGTTCGTTACTGAAGCTGGCTTCGCGTGCTGATATTGCGCCGCAGGTTGAGTTCTTCACGATGTCAGACATTAATAAAGCGCTGGAACACGTGCGTGCCGGTAAAGCTAATTACCGTGTGGTGCTGAAAGCCGATTTCTGATGATCGTCTTGTAAAAATCGATGCCGCAGATTTCTGCGGCATTTTTTTGCCTTCAGCGGGTTATCAACCCGCAGCTCAGCCCGGCAGCGATCACCTCTTCCGCCGTCACGTTAAGCCAGTTTTCCGGCGATAAATCCGCCAGCCGATCCCGCTACGCGGCGACCAGCTGATAGCCCAGAGTGTAACCGTACCAGCGTGGATAGGTTTCGCTGCCAAAGAACCAGGCGGCGTGATCGTAAGGACGGCTATTCAGCGTCGCCAGCCTGACCGGATTATCCAGCAGTCAGCAGACAAACTGTCCTGCCAGCCCTTCACTCACCAGCGCGTCACCTGCCGTCCAGCCGTATCCCGCGCCAGCCATACGCAAGCAGTGATGCACTTCGTGCAGGATGGTGCGCATCAGCGCACCACTGCTGAGTGTCTGCGCCAGATGGGGATTAGCCGGATCGAGGGTCAGACCAAAGAGCGTTGCACTATAGGCGTAGCCGCCGGCGCGCACTAAACCAGAATGTCGAGGCGCGGTGGCGGCATAACCGCTGACAGGATCTGCCGGGCGGGTATTCTCCGTTTGATAATCCTTTAAGTCGCCTGACGCTTCCAGCCAGTGCAGTTTCCATCGTTCAGCCATTGCCAACTCCAGCAGGGATCAGATTGAACCGCTAAAGCGGTCAGGTTTCGCTGTCCGGCTTCAGGCTCGCCGGTACTCTCATCAGCACTCTCACCGGCACGGAGACTCATAACGCGTCAGCCGATCAGTTTTACCTTCGCGCCATCCAGCTTAGCCGCGACAGGACGACACTGTCATCCCCCGACGCGCGCGAATGTTGCCGATCGCGACAGGGGATTTGCCTAGGCTAACAGGTTGGCCTGATTTCATCGATCACTGTCCATTGAGCCTGTCACGCCGCCGTTCGCAACCGGGTAAACTCACTCTATCGCAGCAATGACGTCGCCGACGCTGGCTGCACCCGATTGAAAATGACCGGAGCCTGATTATGCAACTGACCCAAATCCGCAACGCCACGCTGGTGCTGCACTATGCTGGCAAGAAATTCCTGATTGACCCGATGCTGGCTGAAAAAGAAGCCTGGCCGGGCTTTGTCGGTAATGCCCGTCCGCACCTGAGAAATCCGATGGTTGAACTGCCGATGCCGGTTTCGCAACTGCTGGATGTCGATGCGGTGATTCTTAGCCACACCCATACCGATCACTGGGATGAGGCCGCGCAGCAGCTGTTGCCAAAAACGATGATTATTTATACCCAGAACCGCAGCGACGCTGAACTGATTCGATCTCAGGGCTTTCTCAATGTTCAGGTGCTGCAGGAAGAAAATGCGTTTGTCGAAGGCCTGACGATCTATAAAACTGACGGCCAGCATGGCAGCAATGCGCTGTATGCCTACAAAGTGATGGCCGATCTGCTGGGCGATGCCTGTGGACTGATGTTTACCCATCCGTCGGAAAAAACGCTCTACATTGCGGGCGATACTGTCTGGGTTAAGCCGTATGTGAGGAGTCTGCAACGTTTTCAGCCGGACGTGGTGGTGCTGAATATTGGTAATGCAACCAACGATCTCTATGGTCCGATTATTATGGGTAAAGAGGATACACTACACACGCTGGACATCGTGCCTGAAGCAACTCTGGTTGCGTCGCACATGGAAGCGATCAACCACTGCCTGCTGACCCGTGCCGAACTGCGGGCTTACACCGATCAGCAGGGGATAACCGATAAAGTGCTTATCCCGCAGGACGGTGAAACCATGACGTTCTGACCGGTACGCCGGGACAGAGCACTCACCCCCTGCTTGCCAGCAGGGGGACCTGACGAATAAGGGGGCGAGATGACTGCGTTAAATGTTGCGGTGGTAGCGACTACTGGATTCAGTCCGTTCCACTTTTCGGTTCACTGCATCCTGTTTGGATCCGCCATGCCGCAGCCGGATCTTTTCCGTGTCACGATCTGCGCCGAAAAGCCCGGTACGGTTCTGTCGGAGATCGGCCTGTCGATTAATGTGGAACATGGACTTGAACAGCTGGATACGGCGGACATCATCATTCTGCCGTACTGGCATAATCCGGCTGAAAAGCCCGATCAGCGGCTGCTGGATAAGCTGTCCGCTGCCAGACAGCGCGGCGCTGAAGTGGTCGGGCTTTGTCTGGGCGACCGGGATAACGCTGGGGGACTGGCTGACGGCGGAGCGACTGCAACGCAGTCAGGAGCTGCTGGGAACCACCGACATCAGTATTGAGAGCGTGGCCGAAAAAGTGGGGTTCAACTCGCCGATCTCTTTTCTCTATTTCGTCAGCGGTTCAAACACCGATTTGGCGTCGACCCCAGCGAATGGCGACGAACTTTCCGTGGGCCGTTTTCGAGTGCAGTTTTAATCGGTGTTGGCGTGCGGCCCTGACCGGTCCACTGCTTAACTCCACCGTTTTCGTCAGTTTACTGATATTTGGCAGGGCGAGGTGCACGCTTTTTCTTCTCAACCGGCGCTGACTGCATACCATTTAACAGTTCATTAGGATCGATACCTTCCTGCAGCAGTAATTCGCGATATTTAGCCAGTTTCTCCACTTTCTCACGATTAGCAGCTTCAGAAACCAGCGCTTCTTCACGACGCTCACTAACAACAACAGAAAGTTTTTCCAGCATTTCTTCCAGGGCAGCAAGATCAAGTTCGCGAGCGTTTGCGCGAAGCGTACGGATATTATTCAAGCTGCTGAGAGTGTCACTCATCAAAGTCACCATAGTCATGTTCAGATAATAAAATACAGAGCGGGTTCACGCTGATGCTTTTCGTCAGACCTGCTTTTTTAAAATGCTTGCCTTCGAAGAATCCCAATACTGAACCAATAGTTCAACTCTGACATATTAATCGTTTTTTAAGGCAGTTGAAACTGTAATTAACGTGCAATAACACCGCAAAGCTAAAAGAACTTAAACCTGGCGGTAAGGTCGCTCAAAATGACAAAAATATCGCCTGTTCTATCCATGAGATAAATCAGCCGCCTCTGGGATTATTCCTGAGCTGACCACCATTTTTTAGCATTCTATCCACTGGCGTTGTGCCGGATATCACTCTGCAGGTAGTTAAAAATCAGCGGCATATTAAGTCAGGTGAACTAGGATGCGCGGCATTGTTAAGTGTGATTATGACGCGTTGAAGTATTGCATCGAGTAACGGTTGAATTTATCTTACCGGGACTTTTCATAGATGCAAATTAACTTATCTTTATGATTCAACTATTTTTTAAGTATGTGCATCGGATAAAAACAGGCGGTGCTACTGCCATTCTCTGCTACGGGTACTGTTAGCCTGAGAGATGGCAGAGAAACAGCGTGGCCATGAAAATCGGTTATTCCGGCTTTAAGAAAAACTCAGCTAGGTAGTGGCGCATTTGAAACTGGTTAATCAGGGTAATAATAACTCTTGGTTCGGTTTTTAAGCATGTCTTATGTAGGCGTGATAGAGCAGCTATAAGGTGATTATTGACAGTCTACGCTAACATTATTGCGTTACACGCACTAAACCAGTTTCACCTGTCAGCCGTTGGAGCCGATAAGCCGCCAGCAATGGAGCTAATTCGCCGGACTTTATCCAATGTTAACCCGACTCTGTAGGTGATAAACAGGCTGAGAGTGATAAAAACAGGGAGCATAATGCTTTTTGTGGCGCAAAGGTGGCTTTGCCATTATGGCGCGACAGGTTGTTGTCACAGGTTATTAAAATTTCATACCGAAAAAAATTAGCCCCGGAGCTCAGGGGTCTGTCAGGCGAAGACGCTGCTTTAAAGGATCAGCTTGGCGCAGAGCACGTTATAAAGCGAACAACCTGCTGCGAGTATCCCCGGGTAAAAGGCCGCGTTAGCACGGTAGCAGAATGCGCCGGCGGAGAAGCAGAGTCTGACCTGTTCTGCCCTGCCTGCATCCGCGCAGGCTGTTACCCTGATAGAGGATTTTTCTTTTCAGCACTCTCTGATGAGGCACCCCTGATGACATTTAAAGGCAATAAGAAATCACTGCCGGTCCGTTATTGCGAAACCTGCAATAAGCCCATGAGATGGCGTAAGAAGACGAAGCACACAGCAGCAGGCTGATGCCAATCACAGTTGTTTTCATTTTCAGTAATCCCTAGTCTAACAATAGCTGCTTCGCAGTCTCATTTGAGGCTTATAAATTGCTATTTTTCAACAATCTCTTTCACATCCTGCAACCAGCATCACCGTAGTGAGCAGGGCGAGGGGAAATAACGTTTTTTTACCTGTTGCTGAGAGTTTAATTTTTACTTCCTGATACAGGCTGTTAATGACGCCCGGTATTGTCGGGACGCTGCATTTTCACCCTCGTATTCATGCTGGCGCATCCGCCGGTAAATAAGGCGACGGAATCAGGTGTTTTGACGACTGACGTTGTCAGAACAACGCTGAATAGCGCAGGCTATTCGCCGCGGTTCGGTAAAGCATTAACCCGGGATAAATAGTCACCGGAATAATCCCGGCTCGGGCAAGCTAACCAGCATAAACAGGACAGGTTTTGAACAGCGGCACAGTGAAATAGCGCAGTGTGAGCAATTCGTCCAGCCGGTAATGGCGTTGTAAAGTGTGTCTGCGCGGGTGTGGTTAAATCTGCCCGGCAGATAAATATATTACGGCCATTCTTTTCTGGAGCGGTTCAGCAGAGCAAGCATTTTCTCTCCGATGGTTCAGCCTATTACGCTATCACAGCTCAGCTTTGTGCGGATCGGCCATCAGGGTCGTCACGCTAATTAGCCGAACCGGTTACATTAAAAACCGGGTTTTAAGATTTCTGCCAGCATCAATCCCGTGTCCGGCTGCCTAAAATAGTGCTCGTTTAACGCTTCGGTTAATCCCCGAAGTCGATCGGCGATAAGTTTAACCGGCGGTGCAGCCGACTATGTTGGCTGGCAGATGTGACCCGTCAGCTGCGATACAGCGGCAGAGGCCCGACTGAGAGTGTTCATCGTGCGGGTCAGCATCAGAAAATCGCCCTTTAGCATCCGGGACAGCGTTCTTCTGCTGCTAACGGTTAAGGACAGGTATGAACAGTTCGGATCAGGCAGTTATCAGCGCCACTTCATTCACGCAAGCCGCAACGTTGCTGGAGCAGAGCAGCCGGGCGCATGTCCAGCTTAGCTGGAATATTTCAGGCGATGAGTTCTTTCGTCTGGTTAATCTGGTTAAACAGGGCAGCGAGATGTCGATTGAAAAAGAGGAAGATGTTTTCTGGCTGACGCAGAAATAAGCAGCCGATTTCTTTGAAATTAAGTGGCAAGGCGGAAGCAGGCTTGGCGGGGACGGTCCTGCAGAAGAGAAGGGGGTGCGTTTAACGCTCTTTTTGTGAAAAGACGCCAGTGATGGATGAAGCTTTTACTGCTTTTAGTTACATCATCCTTTAATAAAGTATTTATTGTAGCAGCCGGTTTTACCGCTGAGCCCCTCCATACAGAGTCCGCTGCGATGTGAAGATATGAGGCCGTCCTGATCGTTGTTAGAGTGTAAACCTCAGACATGCGCCCGGAATAACCTCCTGATAAGGCGTGTCGCCGGGCCGCAGGCCCGATATGTTTACTCGCTTTATTGAATGATGTAACTAAAGAGCTAACGGTTGGCTACCGGAAATCACTGATTTCATGTCGCCCACGCCATAAAATCAGCTCACCGGGGCGTCGGGCTTAGAGTGTCAGCCAGTACCAGGCGCCGACCTCTGTTTCAATGCCAGCCAGTAAGGTGCTGAGGTTGCGACTTGAATCTGCCATTTACTGACATTAATCCGCTTCGCCTGATCTTAGATCAAATTCCGGAATGCTTATCATTTATATAATCACTGCTTCTTACCACAACCAGATGGTTATATGTCGATGAACATGCACAGTACCTATCGAATCCTCGGCTATCAGCCCGCGGTGAGAACCCTGCCTGGCGTCAGAAATAGCTAACCATGGGAATGCTGCCGGGAGCGGTGATTGAGATCATCCGCGTCGCGCCAATGGGCGATTCAGTCTGGCAGTGCGTTAGCGTGACCTTGATGCCATTGTTCTTGAGGTTCTTGAGGAAATGGTCTCATGAAAAACATAACCATTGGGCTGATCGGTAATCCTAATACCGGTAAAACCACCTTATTTAATCAGCTCACTGGCGCCCGCCAACGGGTAGGGAACTGGGCCGGCGTAACCGTCGAGCGTAAAGAAGGACAATTTTTTACCGCTCAGTCAGATGTGCGGTTAATCGATTTGCCCGGCACCCGTTCTCTTACCACGCTCTCCGCTGAGAGCTCAATTGACGAGAGTATCGCCTGCCAGTATCTGTATAACGATCACGCCGATTTAGTGATTAACGTGGTAGATGCGTCGAACCTTGAAAGCAATTTGTTCCTGACGTTTTAGCTACTCGAACTCGGTGTGCCCTGCATTGTGGCCCTCAACATGCAGGATATTGCCGCCAGCCAGAATATCGCTATTGATGTTGATGCTCTGTCAGCACGCCTGGGCTGTCCGGTGGTCTCTCTGACCTCAACCCCCGCGGCGAAGGCATTGCACAACTCAAGGCGCTGATTGATCAGCCGCACCGTTATACTGCGCCAGAGCGGGTGCGATATCCGGAAAACGTTTCAGCTCTGCATGCTGATGCTCGCGTCGATAACGCCGCAAAAACGCTACTGGCTGGCATTACAGTTACTGGAAGGCGATATCAACAGCCAGCAGCTCTGCCCAACGCTGGTACCAAAACTGCCAGAGATCGTTCAACAGGCCGGTGGAGATACCGGGGTGCAGATTGCCGATTACCGCTATCGTGCAATCCACGCGCTGTACGCCACCGTCAGTAACATTTATCACGCCGCGCCCGGGAGCCTGACCAGCCGGATTGATAACATCGTGCTGAACCGCTGGCTGGGTATTCCGATATTTTTGGCGGTGATGTACGTGATGTTCGTATTGTCGATTAATACCGGTGCCGCGTTACAGCCGCTGTTTGAAAGCAGTTCGGTGGCGATATTTATCCATGGTGCACAATGGCTGGGCTACGTCTGTCATTTTCCGGCCTGGCTGACCGTCTTGCTGGCGCAGGGGATAGGGTTGGGCATCAATACCGTGCTGCCCATTATCCCCCAGATTGGGCTGATGTTCCTTTTCCTCGCTTTTCTGGAGGATTCCGGTTACATGGCACGCGCCGCCTTTGTTATGGATCGCCTGATGCAATCGCTGGGGCTGCCCGGTAAATCCTTTGTGCCGCTGATTGTCGATTTGGCTGCAATGTGCCTTCGGTGATGGGTGCCATCGCCCGCGAGGCGGGCCGTAACTGGATGCTGTTCTCCTTCTTCTAGGGACTCAACATCGCCTACACCACCGCCACCCTGTTTTATCAGAGCGTCACGTTTGCCGAACATTCCGCGTTCAGCACCAGCTGCCTGATCGGCGTGAATGCGCTGATCCTGCTGGCCATGCGCAAATCAGGCAACCGGATGAAACAGCATCCGCTTACGCTGCCAGTTGTCACCAGCAGTTCGGGTTGCGGTGGCTGTAAAAGCAGTTGTGGTAAACAGGATAGTTTCGTGCAGTAAACTTGGCTCATCCCGCTGGCGGGCGCTGCAAAGGCCGCCGGCGGTAAGGAAAATTCATGCTTACGCCGGCCGATTGAGAATGCGTGCGCGGCATACCTGAAGCGGATGGTCATCCGAACTGATTTGCAACGCCTGACAGACGATTAGCCTGCCGTGACGGGCGGTTATTCCTGCTCATCCGCTGACAACAGCGCCAGTTGTCCATTTTCAGGCTATGTCGCTGATCTGCTAAGCACATAAGGCCAGTCAGTACCGGCTTACACACAGGCTGTCCACTTTTTCTGTGGATAACTTCTCACGGCAAAATGAAAGCGGCTCATCCGTTACCGGCGATCAGTCAGTGTGTTATTCCGTAAAACCTACCATCGCGCCTTTATGGGCATCAACATGGCGGATATAGCGCATCAGGGTTTCCGGTTTTTTCCAGGTACCTTCCTACATAATCTAGGCGATAGAGTAGCCTTTGGCTGCCATATTCTGCGCTGTGTCCACTCCAGCCGGTGTAGCGTTTTTATTGGCGTTAACGGGTCCGCTGTGACCTGCGACGCGCCAGGCACGTAACAAAATCTGTTCCAGTGAACGCGTACTCATCGGAGTCCCGGTGGTGATGACCCGACCCGATCGGTGCAGCGCGCTGAACAGATAAGCATCAGGCTGACTGACAAGTCCCGCCGCATCAATCCATGCTTCAAGCCGTTGCGTTGAACGGGAACTCAGCGCTTTAACCAGACCACCGATCTGAACAACGGTTTTAGTCCAGCCGACGTCGAGGATAACTCTGCCATCAGCGGCGTGGGTCACATTCCGCACCCGCAAACGTGCCAGCTCACTGATACGCAGCAGAGTCGCGTACGCTACGTGTAAAAATGCTAAATCATGCAGTTCCTGCAAACGGTCCGAACTGCACCATTGTTTGTCCAGCGCCAGCAGATCGGTCAGTCTGAACGGCACGGCTTGCCCGGCCCGTTCGCCTTTCATCACCGCAACCCGATTTATTTTCTTCATGGCACGAAAAACCAGCGGCGAGTGGTTAGGGGCAGGCAGTCCGGCGTTACGGTGTAACATTGAGATCAGCGCAGCATGCATGCGACGTTACGGTCGATGATGCCCGCCCGTTTTCTGACAAAAACAACAGATAATCCCGCAGATCATCGGCTGCCATAGGTAGAAAACTGCGCTGATTATCCTCTGCCCACTGGCTGCAGATACGCATTACACGCTCAGCAGCTGTCGCCAAGTATTGGGCGAAAAAGCCTCTTTGTCCTGAACAAATTGCTTTAACTGTGCCACGATATCCGTATGCTGCGGGATAGTCAGATTTGCCAGCTGGGTTAACTTTGTCATCTCTGCTCGTTTATTGACCTCTTCTGCCAACGATCGCGCTACGCCAATTCTGACATTCAGGCAGGGGATAACACCGGCCAAAATTCACGTAGCGTTGTCATTTTTCACCCCGAGATTAGCGTTGCGCCACACTCATCTGTCAGCGCTTTACCGTTCTGGCTTCGTATAAGTACAATTATACGAAGCCAGTATAAAAATGAACAGCGATCATTCATTCATGCTGCGAGAACCGAAAAGGTGAGGGCTGCTGATGCCGACTGACAGCCAGTTTAGGCGATTTTACGCGACGACTTACCTGAGTTTATTTTTGCCGCTGGAATTTCATTAATCTCAGGAACTGGTACCGATAATTCTTCAGGCAGCGGCCGGACGTTTTATTTGTTTATACGCAACCGACTCGTTAATCATCAATGCATGAATTTTTCTGTACAAGGCGGTGCATCCGGCCAGATTAAAATGACATTAACAGTACTGGAAATCTGCATATTAAATTTGTGTATTACAGAACAAGCCGGAGCGCGCAGCTTTAAGCACCGTATTAGCCCGGTCAACAAGGTGATTCTGCCAGACAGTCTAATGAACGATATTATCTTCATCGCAGATGTAAACGATGCTTATTACCCGAAACAGCGAAGAGAAAATTTCTATCGATCACCCTGTTATTTTTTTAATATTAAACGCTCTGATAAAAAGGAAAGGCACCCAGCAACAGACAGGTTAAAAAGAATACGATACTGGTAATAAATGACCAGCGTAAGGTGAATCGCTGCGTTTGAGCATAATCCAGTTTCAGCATGCCCACCAGCATATAGGTCAAAGCCACCAGCGGGCTTAATATATGAACCGGTTGCCCTACCGGCGCAATGCCATAATGGCTGGCAGCCTGAACCAGAACGGGCAACATACCAAAATAAAAAACATCATTTGAAACCAGCTAGGTCACCGGGATGCTGATTAATGCGGTAATCACCACTAAATAACAACCTGCCGCGGCAGGAATAACATTCGCAATCGCCTGCGCCAGGGCATTTGCCATACCTGTTTCTGAAAAAATCCCGGTAAATACTGCCGCCGCAAAAATTAAGCTGGCGACAGAAAGAATCGCCGGCGCATGCCGGCCAAGCTGATCCTGCTGCTGGTCGAGACGAGGAAAATTGACCAGAAACATTATTGCCATGGTTAGCATAAACAGATAGGCCATTGGCACCCAATCCAGCACCAACAGCGTAATCAGCGCAGCGGTTAAGATCCAGTTCGTCCAGAAGCGCCAGCTTGCACAGGCTTTAGCTTCGAACACCAGCGGGTGTTTTTCTGTTGAATCGCCGTTCCAGCCAATCCGTTTACGTTCATGCCGTCCCAGTATAAACGCCATGACAAATGTCCAGATGACGCAAGCCAGCAGGGGCAGCATTAAGGGAACAAACAGCGTGCTGATCTCTGCATGTACCGCCGTTGCAGCGCGTGCCGTTGGGCCACCCCAGGGAAACATATTCCCCAGGCCGGTGCACTGTAATAGCAAACACGCTGCTTTTAATTTTGATAACCCAACGCGTTCATAGATCGGCAGAAACGCTGAAAGCACAATCATATATACAGTTGCGCCATCACCGTCCAGCGCGACGATAAAACCCAGCAGCACCGTCCCGAAAAATATTTTCACCGGGTCACCGTCTACTGCTGAAACAATTTTCTTAATGATCGGATCAAACATGCCGGCATCAGTTACGCTCATAAAATAGAGCATGGCGAAAATTAGCATGACGCTGGTTGGCGCAACAGTGCGCAATCCCTTAATTACCATATCGCCCGTCTCTAAACCGTTCCCTGCTAATAGCGCGAACAGGGTGGGCGCCACAATTAATGCCGTCAGGGCAGAGAGCTTCTTGGTCATTAAAAGACCAATAAATACGGCTATCATGAGCAGACTGATAATCAGTAACATATTTTATCCTGTTGCAGGGAGACCGCCCGTCCGTCAGCGACAAACAGAAAACGTATCGGAATTAAATTCAATGCGATATGCACTAACGTTATTATTAATGGGTCAGCTATTATCCGAAAAAAAGACGGCTGTTAATAATCCATAAAAAATTATTCATGTGCGCTGACTCATGTTTTTTGAAAATTTAAAATCACGCATAGTGATGATAAAAGGCGATACTTACGCCTGAGAAGTGTTAATTGCTTTCGGGCTAATGCCAGATTAACCGGCCCGAATAAACGGGCCTTTGAATTATTAATGATCGCGCGGCGATGGCGCGACAGACAAACTCAGACGATAGAGTTTAACCGGATACTCAACCACAGAAGGCTTACCGGAGTCCGGTTAATCTGTGCCGATGGCATCCAGAGTTGTCCCTCAGATATCCACATCGCATCGATCCAGACCAGCCGGGGATCCTGAATCACGGTGCTCACCTCCCCCTGCGGGGTGATACGTTTCACGGAGCGCGTGTTGATATCCGATGCATAGAGATTGCCGTCAGCATCAATAGCGGTGCCACCGGTGCTCCATGTTTCAACAAACTTCTGCGTATGCCGGGCAACCTCGTCAGCCGTTAACGTCGCATCATTAAGATAGCGGGTTTCTATTCGCGCCATCGGGCCCGGGATAGCCTGATAATAGAGCCGTTTGCCGTCGGGAGAGACTTCAAGCTGATCCAGTCCTACCCGCTTTTCGCGCCCGTCGCGTAAGAAAAGTTTTTTCCCATCGGCATAGATTGGCTGATGATCGATAGAGAGCGGGGGATTATCCAGCACGCGCCAGCTTTGGCCATTTTTCAGGTTCAGCACCACCAGTCCGACCGCGCCTGGATCGGTGATATAGGCGAAATCACCATTGAAACGGACATCATCCAGGTAGCTGGCGGGCTTCAGCGTGGGCGCCTTAAAGAGATAGGTCGCCAAAACTTTGCGCGTCTGAATATTGATGCGCACCAGTTTAGCGCCGCCTTCCACCGCTTTGTTGCCGGTACCGATCCCTTTATTGCCGGCATCCATGACCCAAAGATCGCCATCAGGGCCAAATCGCAGTGCATTAACATGTAAAAAGTGATGCGAGGGATCCTTGCTGTCCCACTGATTCCAAGCCTTGTCTGGCCAGGCTTCGAGTTGCCCGTTTTTTACTTCAGCCAGTTGCAGACCGGTGCCTTCTGACTGGGTCAGTGAAGCAAAAATGCGCCCATCCGCGCTGACCGTGACGCCATTCCAGACGCGCGGTGAGGTTTCAACCTGCTGTAAACGACTGTCCCGCTGCGTCGGCAGCTGATCTTGGGCGGCGACATAGGGTGGTCATCATTGTCGTCAGCAGAGTAAGCAGGCTGAGCGAGCGGGTGTGGTTTTTTCTGATCACAGCGGGCACCCCTTAGCACGTAAAATGGCGTTAAAACGTTCCGGATCGGCGGTGCCCTGCCGGTTATTTTCGCGAATGCGCGCTTCGCGCTGCTCATGTTCACGTACCCGAGGCAGTAAAGACGCGAGCTGCTGCTGCGGAATTGCAATTACGCCATCAGCGTCGGCAACAATTAAATCGCCTGGTGCCACCACCAGACCCGCGCACTGTACGGTGACGTTGATCTCGCCAGGGCCTTCCTTTGAGGCCCGCGCAGCGTATTACCCCGGGCCCAGAGAGCCACGCCGCCTTCTGCCCATTCGTTGATATCCCGGATGGCGCCATCAATGACAAAACCCGCGATACCTTTCGCCAGCGCTGAGGTGCGCATCAGGCCACCGATCAATGCCTGGGTAAGATCGCCCGATCCATCAATGACCAGAACATCGCCTGGCTGGTCCATCTCTATCGCTTTGTGGATCATCAGGTTATCGCCGGGACGGACCTTCACCGTCAGCGCCGGACCGCAGAGTACATGTTGCGGGTTATTGTGATAGGCCTGTAATCCAGACGCGCCGCAGCTGCGTCCCATGCAGTCACCGATATTCAGCACCGGTAATCGGCGGAAGGCGTCGATGGTTTCAACATCGGGCAGGGATCCACGTTGTCCAATAAAATAGCCAGCAGGCCAGCGGTTATCGGTTGTCATGAGCGTTCCTTAAGGACAGTTCGGTTAACACAGGTCACTGGATTTACCCCATAACCTTCCAGAAAATCGAGACACTGACGCGCCGCTAGGCGCGCTACCGCATCCAGCGCTTGAGGCGTCGAGCCGCCAATGTGCGGCGTCAGAAGCATATTATTGAGCGTGCGAAAAGGGTGATCGGCGTGAAAAGGCTCCGAGGCGACGGTATCCGGCCCGGCTGCGAAAAGCTGACCGTTACGCAGGGCCGCATCCAGCGCTGCTTCATCGACCAGCTCACCGCGCGCGGTGTTGATGATCAATGCGCCAGGCGGTAACAGTGCCAGCGTGCGGTTGTTCAGCATCTGACGTGTTGCCGCATTGACCGGGCAGTGCAGGCTGATTACGTGGCTTTGGGTCAGCAGGCTGTCCAGTGAGCTGACCTGTTCGCCAGGCAGCGTTGTCTGATGTTCTTCAACCGCCGGATCGTAAAAGCAGACCCGCATCCCGATTGCGCCTGCAATACGTGCGACCCGCTGGCCAATTTCACGGAAGCCCACCAGACCCAGCGTCTTACCGCTGAGTTCAATACCGCCGCCGTTGCGGGTCCAGCGGCCCGCCTCGATTTCCTGTTGATACCAGCTTATACGGCGTGCCGCGTTCAGCATTAAGCCGATAGTCAGCTCCGCTACTGACTGCGCATTGGTGCCGGGCGTGGTCAATACCGGGATGTTGTATTCGGTAGCCGCATCAACATCAATGTTGGTGACGCCAACGCCATGTTTACAAATCACCTTCAGGGTCGGGCAGGCGGTGATGGCACTCCGGGAAAGGGCAACCGTGCGGGAAATAACCGCATCAAACGGGATGCGTGCCATGATTTTCTCAACGTCGTCAGCATCCTAGCTGTCACGCAGGTAATGTACTTCGCATCCTACCTCGGCCAGTGCGTGTTGTCCTCCAGCCCCTAAGGTCGGGGCGGTCATCAGGATTATCCAGCTCATGTGTTACTCATGTGTTACTCCAGTGTTAATTTTCATTTAGCCTGGCAGGTTGAATTTAATATTCTCTGTTCTTTATGATTCGATTCCTACGAGGAATGAATGGAGCTTAAGGATCTGCGTTACCTAGTGGTGGTGCATGAAACTGCCCATCTTGGCAAAGCGGCGCAAGCCCTTGGTATCACCCAGCCGGCGCTGACAAAGTGCATTCAGCGGATGGAAAAATCATGCTCAACGCGGCTGATTCTGAAGGTGGGGCGCGGGATACAATTGACGGAAGTAGGGTTTCTACTTTGTGAACGCGCTCAAAAAGTTCTGCACCTGATGCAGGTGACGCAGCAGGATTTAAATGCCCTCGGCGCGGGAGCCGCCGGAGTGATCCGCCTGGGCGTTGCGGCTACCGCAGCCGAATTAATGCTGCCGCATTTAACCCGCGAATTACTCCAGCAGGCGCCTACCGTGGTGCTTGAAGTGCAGGTAGGACTGAAAGATCTGCTGCAGTCACGGCTGCGGGAAAACAAACTGGATTTGATTCTGGGATTTTTACCGGATAAGAGCGATGAATTTATCACCCGTCCGTTGATGGAAGATCCTGTGGTGGTGGCTGCCAGCTGCTTTCATCCGCTGGCGCGTCTGCATCCGACGCCTGAACAGCTGGACCGCTTTCAGTGGTTATTACCCTCGCCGCAGGTTGTGACCCGGCAGTGGCTTGAACAACGTCTGCTGAGTAGCCGATATGCCGCGCCAAGGGTGCAGATGGAGAGTAATACCCTATCGCCGATGCGCCGTCGCTGGTTGAAATTACCCTGCCGCTGGTGATTCTTTTGGCTGACAATACCGGTCATTAAGCGAACTGACACCGGCAGCGCGATTGCTGGTTAGCTGGCTGAAAAACGCTGGCAGTGGTGAAGCAGCTTTAAAAGCTATGCCGATGCGGTGAAATGACTCACCGCACAAAAGTCAAAAAAGATTTATTGCTTGAGGCCTATGTTAAAATAACAACGCTTACCTCAAGCTAATAAAAAATGAAAAATACGCCGTTTAAACCGCTTTCTTTCTTACCCTACCTACACCTGGAGGAAAAATGAACAGGCGTACATTCCTGCGCGTGATGATTTCATCAAGCGTGATTATCAGCTTGCCCGCCATTATGCCTGCTGCGCTGGCTGAGTCCGGCAGTGAAGAGACATTACTTTTTCTCAGCCAGACCTTAACCGGCCGACAGGGACTTGATCCGGCCATCAGTCAGCGTCTCTATCGGTTGTTATCCCATCAGGCGCGCGATTTCGACCAGCAGCTTACGCCGTCATATCCACTTGTCGCCTGAGGAACGCCTCGCGCAGCTCACCGAAGCGGAGGTCACAACCGCGCTGACCATCATCACGCCGTGGTATCTGGGCTATACCGGTGACCCTGCCACTACCCGCGCCACTGACGATGCGCAGTTTGTTTCGTTCCTCTCGGCATTGATGTATGAGCCGACGGCCGGTATTACGCCACGCCCCTCCTATTCACAGCACGGACCAGATTACTGGCAGGCGGTGCCCGAGGGCGTAAGTGCGCCCCCGATGACGGAAAACATCACCGCCTGGGGCAACGATTCTCCGCGTGCAGCCCGAATGGCTGGCGATGGTGGAAGGGCGAGCCAGAACCCATGCCGAGGCGATGCGTCTTCTGAATCGCGCAGAGCATCTAAATCATGACGCAGTATGATGCCGACGTAGTGATTATTGGCTCTGGCGCACTGGGCGCCAACGCAGCCTTTCAACTGGCCAAAGCCGGCAAGTCGGTGATCATGCTGGAGGCAGGGCCCTACATTCCGCTCTGGAAAGTGATTGAAAACTATCGCAACAGCACCAGCAAGCGTAACTGGTGCGCGCCTTATCCTCTGCCGCCGGAAGCCAAACCCTACATGGTGCAACGGATGCAGGCAAAGCTGGGCCCGCTAGGTTATCAGGTGATTCATGAACCGCATGCCCGGATTTCGCAGCCTTACGATGGTCGTCCAGCCTGCGCCGGCAACAATAACTGCGAACCCGTTTGTCCTATTGGCGCCATGTATTCAGGCGATATGCATGTGGATAAAGCCGTGGCGCTGGGCGTTGATCTGCGCACTGAATCGGTTACCTGGAAGCTGGAAAAGGGTGCTGATAATCAGATCGTTGCGGTGCACTACCGCAAACCTGACAGACGCAATATACGACTCAGCGCGAAAAAATTCGTCGTGGCTGCCCATGGTCTGGAAACAGCAAAATTGCTGTTGATGTCGGAGGTAGCGAACAGTTCCGATCAGGTTGGCCGCAATCTGATGGATCACACCGGCTTAAGCATGACGTTTCTGGTTGATGAACCGCTCTGGACAGGGCGCGGCTCGGTTCAGCACGGCAGTATTGCCACCCGACGCGATGAGCCGAGCCGTGCGCAACACTCTGCCATTCGCTACTCGCTGCGCAATCTGGTGCCGAATATTGACGTGACACCGTCACTGCTTAGGCAAGGCCTGATGGGACCTGAACTTGATGCGGCGATTCGCGATCGCGCCTCACGCATCATGAACATCAGCACCATGAGCGAAACCCTGCCCAGCCCGACTAATCGCGTGATTCCGCACCCGAGTCGGCGTGATGCTATCGGATGACCCATGCTGCAGGTGAACTATCAGCTGGACAGCTATGTTCGCGGCATGCGCGCGCAGGCTTACCGGGATTTCGCTAATTTTCTGATGGCCTTTAATGGCGAGATAGTTGAGGCACCAACAGGATGGCGTAATCAGTATCACATCATGGGCACCACGAGTATGGGCGACAACCCGCGCGACTCGGTGGTCGATGCGCACTGCCGCAGCTGGGATCATCCGAATCTGTTTCTCACCACCACCGGGGTAATGCCAACGTCAGCCACGGTGAATCCGACCCTGACCGGCATCGCGCTGGCGCTCCGTCTGGCTGACAACCTGGTTCGGGAGTTGTGATGATGCGAATGACGCTGTTCTTTCTGTTGCTGCTTCCGGTGCTGGTGCTGGCAAAACCTGATGAGGCGACGCTTAAGCGCGGTGAATATCTGGCGATTGCTCGGCCTGTCATCGCAATCCCGATAATGGCCACCCGTTTTCAGGCGGTTACCGCATCTGCGCGGCCATAATAACGTGCAGGGTGCCAGTGACTTCGGCTGCCTGAGTAATGTCTATCCGGGCTATGAAAAGGTCAGCGATGCCGCGGTTCGGGAAAAATGGGCGCGTGCCTGGGGCGTCGATCCTGAAGCACTGTCCGATCAGCCTGGCGCGGATAACTTCAAAATGGTGCAGCATGCCCATGAAGGCAAACTGTGCGCCATGTATATCACCGGTGAAGAAACCGCGTTTTCCGATGCGGATTCCACCAAGCGGACATCGATGCGTAACCTGATGATGGCAGAGAAAACCGGGCGTTTTCTGCGTGGGGGCGAAGTGGGCAGCTGGAATGCCCCCGATCTGACGCAGGCTCATCTGTATGACTGGTCAGAACAGGAACTGACCACCTATCTCAAAACCGGTTCGCTGCCGGGCAAAGCCATTGCGGCGGGTGAAATGGGCACTGTCGTTGAGAATTTCTTCTCACGCCTTACCGATAACGACCGCCACTCTATCGCTCGCTATCTGTTAACGCTGGGAGGCGCGCCGGCAAAACCTCAGGCTCTCGCCGCGCCGGACAAACTTAACGTGGCGGCGATTGAATCCGGCCCGGCGGCGACGCTTGATGACGCGGTATCCGGTAATCATCTGAGTGGCGCGCAGCTCTACCTTAACCTATCCGTTTGTATAACTATCCATCTTCGACGCTGAGCGGAATAACCGTGACTGCTTCAGCCGGACAGCATGCCGGTTGCGATTCAGTCACTTTCAGCGCGGAGGGCCTATGTGTGAGGAGCTAAGCAGACAGGCAATATTGCCTGTGACGGGCAGCAGTAGCGTCAGGGCAATGGATGCGGGGTTAGCGATATTCTGCCGTGGATTGAACAAAACCTGTTTGATGAACGGGTACGGGTGAAAACCATCACCAGCAAAAGCGGTTACGGTCACTGACATTTTCAGCGCGCCTTCCGCGACCGCACCGGCTATAACCTCGGCGAATATATCCGTCTGCGCCGGGTGATGCGCGCGGCGGTGGCGTCACATAAATATGGCCTCCCCTTTGTTCTGTGCCGCCTGAAGGGCGGGCAAGATGAACGCCAGGCAAGCCTTTCTGCTGTGACGGCAACGCTGCATTTAAGGTTCGCTGGCAGGCTATTTCTCCGCTGTGTTAAGCAATAACTCTAATCAAAAGAAACAGCTGCGTCGGTGGCGGCTGTCGGCTTTTCCCGCGCGGTAAAAAGTCATTACATTTTAAAACGTTTTACGATTCAGAGAGTAACCGTAACAAGCGTAGCGGTATCCGTGGCGCGGCTGTTAATCCTCACTAAACTGAAGAGTCATCCCTATAAATACAGGGATATTTTTCGGCTGGAAGCTATTCGCAATGTCTTCATGAGGCTTATATGAGCGGAGCACACTGCACCATAATTTTTAATGGTGAACGGTTAACCGGGTTAGCTGATCAACCCTTGATTGATTTTCTTGATGCGCAGGGAAAAAAACTGCCCCATGTCTGTTACCACCCGGCCCTGGCACCTTTACAGAGTTGTGATGTGTGCTGGGTGGATGCCAATGGCGAGCGGGTGCGCGGCTGCACTTTACGTACTCATGACGGATTAGAGGTGCAGAGTGAAGGTGCTGCGCTGGAAGTGGCGCAGCAGGAGGGGGTGGATCGGTTGCTTAACCGCCACGAACTCTACTGCACGGTCTGTGAACACAATACCGGTGACTGCACCTTACATAATGCTGTGGCGGATATGCATATTCCTATTCAGTACTATCCGCATCAGCCTAAGCCGTACGCTAAAGATCACTCCAATCCGTTTTATACCTACGATCCCGACCAGTGCATTTTGTGTGGCCGCTGCGTGGAGGCCTGCCAGAACGTTGAGGTTAACGAAACGCTGTCGATTGATTACACCCAGGCGCATCCGCGGGTGCTGTGGGATGGCGGCACCGAGATTGCCGGCTCAAGCTGCGTCAGTTGTGGACACTGTGTCACGGTCTGCCCATGTAACGCGCTGCTGGAAAAAACTATGCAGCCGGATGCCGGGCCGTTCACCGCCATGGATGAAGGATTGAAACGTCCGCTGATCAACTTTGTCAAAACGCTGGAAAACAGTATCGGCATGGAACCGATCACCGGCGTGTCAAAAATCGATGTGGCGCTGCGCCAGGCCGAAATCAAACGCACCAAAACCGTCTGCACCTATTGCGGCGTGGGGTGCAGTTTCGAGATCTGGACCCGCGACCGCCACATCCTGAAAGTTCAGCCGGTCGCGGATGCTCCGGCAAACGGCATCTCAACCTGCGTCAAAGGGAAGTTTGGCTGGGACTTCGTCAATAGCCCGCAGCGTCTGACCACGCCGTTGATTCGTGAGAATGGCTGCTTCCGGCCCGCCAGCTGGGACGAAGCGCTGCAGCGCGTCGCCGAGGGTTTACGCCGGGTCGCCCGGCAGTATGGCGGCGATGCGATTGGATTTATTGGCTCAAGTAAAGCCAGCAATGAAGAAGCCTATCTGACGCAGAAGATTGCCCGACTGATCTTCGGCACCAACAACGTAGATAACTCCTCGCGCTATTGTCAAAACCCGGCGACAGAAGGGCTGTTTCGCACCGTCGGCTACGGCGGCGATGCCGGCACCATTCGCGATCTGCAACAAACTGAACTGATTATTATCGTCGGCAGCAATCTGGCCGAGAACCATCCGGTTATCGCCTCGCACATTAAGCAGAGCCACAAACATCAGGGTCAGAAACTGCTGGTCGTTGACCCGCGTCGTCATGAAATGGCCGAGCGTGCCGACCGCTATCTACGTATCCGGCCCGGCACCGACCTGGTCTGGGCATCGGCGATGGCGAAATATATGTTTGATCACGGCTATGCCGATCGGGCATTTCTGGCACAGCGGGTCAATCAGGTGGAAGAATACCGTGAATCGCTTGCGCCCTTTACCCTAGCGTTTGCCAGCGAGACCTGTGGTCTGAGTGAGGAAGAGCTGACAGCCGCAGCCGAGATGATCGGCCATGCAGGCAGCGCCTGTATTCTGTGGGCGATGGGCATTACCCAGCACAGCCACGGGGCGGACACCAGCACCGAGTTATCCAACCTGCTGCTGGTGACCGGCAATTATGGCCGGCCGGGCACCGGCGGCTATCCGATGCGCGGCCATAATAACGTGCAGGGTGCCAGTGACTTCGGCTGCCTGAGTAATGTCTATCCGGGCTATGAAAAGGTCAGCGATGCCGCGGTACGGGAAAAATGGGCGCGTGCCTGGGGCGTCGATCCTGAAGCACTGTCCGATCAGCCTGGCGCGGATAACTTCAAAATGGTGCAGCATGCCCATGAAGGCAAACTGTGCGCCATGTATATCACCGGTGAAGAAACCGCGTTTTCCGATGCGGATTCCACCAACGTGCATGAAGCCTTCACCAATCTGGAGTTCATGGTGGTGCAGGATATCTTTATGAGCCGTACCGCAGAGTTCGCCGATGTGGTGTTGCCGGGGTGCCCGAGCGTGGAGAAAGAGGGCACCTTCGTCAATACCGAGCGGCGC
>SZZY01000013.1 GCA_009830035.1 Pantoea sp. Eser | reverse complement strand
ACGCCGTAGCGCTGATGGTAGTGTGGGGTCTCCCCATGCGAGAGTAGGGAACTGCCAGGCATCAAATAAGTAAAAGCCCCGCACTTCCGTGCGGGCGGGGCTTTTTTACGTCCGCAGATCGCTGAAATTCTCGCTGAGATCCTGAAATTCCTCCTGCGACACCCGTCTGATACGGTAAACTACGGCCAGATTATTCAGTTAAGGCCGTCAAATGTCCAGCCAACACCCCTCATTTCGAACAGGCCGATGATGACCAGGATGGTATCTTTAAACAGCGCAATGATGCACCAGACCCGGAATTGTCATCTTGAGAGCCTGCGGCAGAATCACCAGCATCTGCGTCTTCCAGTAGCCCAGCGCCAGTGACTCGGCGGCCTCATACTGACCTTTCGGCAGCGCCTGCAAACCGCCTCGCACCACTTCAGCCACATAGGCGGACTGGAATAAAATCACCCCAACCAGCGCACGTACCAGTTTATCGATGGTGGTGCCTTCAGCCATAAACAGCACGGTGATCAGGGGAACGCCGCGCCAGAACTCGATGAAGATAATCGACAGCGTACGCACCACCGGCATCTTCGATCGACGTCCCAGCGCCAGCAAAATCCCCAGCGGCAGGGCGCCGGTAATCCCGACCGAAGCGATAATCAGCGTCAGGGTTAAACCGTCCCACTGACGGGTTTCGACCCGCTCCAGTCCCAGATAGCCGCCATACAGCAGCAGCCAGACAATCACCGGATAAACGACCACCCAGGGCGCGATGTAGCGCCCACGATACGGCAGGCTTTTGATAAACATCGGAACGATCGACAGCAGACCAATCACCAGCGCCAGGTTGATTCGCCAGCGCAGTTCATGCGGGTAGAGTCCATACATGAACTGACCGAAGCGGGCGTGAATAAACACCCAACAGGCGCCTTCTTTAGTGCAGTCGGCACGGGTAGTACCGAACCAGTTAGCCCGAAAGACCAGCCAGTTCAGCGCAGGCGCCCAGAGGCAAAACAGCGTCAGCAGCGAATTAAACCAGCTGGAGAATAAATTCTCACGCGCCCAACGCCAGGCGCGACTCGCCAGATTCGTCGGGACGGGGGGCGTTTCATGTGTAGTAACAGACATAGTCATCCCGTTCTCTTAACGCTCAACCAGCGCGATTTTGCGGTTGTAGAGGTTCATTAGCAGTGAAATCAGCAGGCTGATAATCAGATAAACGCCCATGGTGATAGCAATGGTTTCAATCGCCTGTCCGGTCTGATTGAGTACCGATCCGGCAAACAGCGAGACCATATCGGGATAACCGATGGCGGCAGCCAGTGAGGAGTTTTTCACGATGTTCAGATACTGGCCGGTCACCGGATTAGGCAGACCCAGCGAGCGTGCCGCCTCATACTGACCATACGGCACCGACTGGATGCCTGAGCGAATCACCTCAGCAATAAACGATGAGGTATAGATCGACAAGGCAAGGGTCAGCGCCGCCAGCTCTGGGATCATCACCGAGCCTCCGCGGAAATTAAAACCGCGTAGCTGTGGCACGTGCCAGTGGGTCGCCGCGCCAAAACCAAGGTGCACAATCAACGGGAACAGAATCAGCATCGCGATAGCTGCTGGCCACGAACGACGCAGCTGACCGGTTTTCAACTGATGCTTGCGGTTGAAGCGGTAAAGCCCATAGCTGGCGGCTATCGCCAGCAGCAGCGCGATCACAAACGGCCAGCTGCCTGGCGCATAGGTTGGCCACGGGACGTATAAGCCACGGTTACTGACATACGCCAGGTCAAACGCATTCAGTGCCTGACGCGGGCCTGGCAAATTGCGTAACACCGCAAAGTACCAGAAGAAGATCTGCAGCAGCGGCGGGATATTACGGAAGGTTTCGATATAGATATTGGAGAGTTTCCGCAGCAGCCAGTTGTCGGAAAGGCGCGCCAGACCAATAGCGAAACCGAGAATAGAAGCAAAAACGATACAGAGCGCGGAGACCAGCAGGGTGTTGGTTAATCCGACCATAAACACCCGGGCGTAGGTACATCCCTCGGTGTAACCAATCAAATGCTGAACGATACCGAAACCGGCAGTGCGCTCAAGAAATCCAAACCCGGAGGTTATACTGCGGTTAGCCAGGTTGATAATGGTGTTATGAACCAGATAACCCACCACACCAAGCACCGCGACTATCGCTATTAACTGATAAAGCCAGGCGCGAACCGTGGGATTACCGAATGAAAAATCCCTTTTCACGGTTGGGCGTTGTGACATGTTGAAACCTCAGTAGCGAAAGCTGGGGTAGGGCACCGCAGAATACGGTGCCCGATTGGCGAGGGAGAATTAACGTACTGGCGGTGCGTACTGGATCCCGCCCTGGTTCCACAACGCATTCTGACCGCGCGCGATCTTCAGGGCGCTATCTTTACCGACGTTACGATCAAAGCTTTACTGATAGTTACCCACTTGCTTGATGATGTTGTAGGCCCATTTATTGTCCAGCTTCAGATCCTTGCCAAAATCACCCTCAGCACCCAGCAGGTGTGCCATATCTGGCGTGGTCGGTTTGGCAGTCATCTGATCAACGTTTTTCGATGAAATGCCCATCTCTTCAGCATTCAGCATGGCGTAGAGCGACCATTTAACAATGGTGAACCGGTCATCATCACCGCGACGGACGACCGGACCCAGCGGCTCTTTTGAGATCGCTTCCGGCAGCACAATAAATTCGTCAGGTTTGCCCAGCTTGATGCGTAACGCATAGAGCTGAGACTGGTCAGAGGCCAGCGTATTGCAGCGACCGCTGTCCAGCGCCTTGGCGGATTCGTCGGAGCGGTCAAAGGTCAGCGGCGTGTACTGCATTTTGTTGGCTTTGAAGACGTCGGCCACGTTCAATTCGGTATCGGTACCCGCCTGAATACAGACCGTGGCCCCGTCCAGCTCTTTAGCACTTTTCAGCCCGGCTTTCTGGTGGGTCAGAAAGCCAATGCCGTCGTAATAATTGACGCCCGTAAACAGAAAGCCCATGCCGCCATCACGTGATGAGGTCCAGGTGGTATTGCGCGACAGGATGTCGACTTCGCCTGATTGCAGCGCAGTTAAACGCTCTTTGGCTGTCAGCGGGGTGTATTTCACTTTGGTCGCATCGCCAAACACCGCTGCGGCCGCCGCACGGCAGACGTCAACATCGATACCGGTAAACTTACCGCTGGCATCTGCAATAGGAGAAGCCGGGTAAGCCGTCACTGATACCGCATTGAACAAAGCCTTTCTTCTTAATTATTGCATCCAGAATCGTGCCGGTGTGTGCCTGCTGAGCAACGGCCAACAGCTAGGCCGCAGCAACCAGCGTAGAGAGCATCATAATCTTTTAAAGCATCCTGTGTGGAGGAATCATGTTGTTATGTTTGCGCACTTTAATGTGCGTTTTTCCTGTCTGTGGCGGTCAGCCATTCACGACTCCGCAAAGCTGATGCCAGGTTTGCAGAACCCTGAATTCTCATGAAGGTACGGTTAACAATCAGAAGTGATTTGAAAGTTCCGCTAATATCGCGTACCAAAAGTAAGCAATGCGAGTCGACACGATCACATTTAGTGCAATTAGTTTCACTATATGGAAGCAATGTGAGCCATCGCTCAGGGGGAAATGTATGTGGAAGATGCTTTGCTTTTAGAGGTGTACAGGATCACAGAAGCCAGTGATGGCCGGGAATGGCTGGCGGACAGGATACGTCAGAAGAGAAGAGTAAGAAAGCGAGGCAATGAAATATCACGTCAGCGATTGCAACTATAGTTACCATATTGACGATAACTGTTTCACTCGTTTTACCGACGCTTTGTGGAACAGCGCACAAATAAAAACGCCAGCCCGAAGGCTGGCGTGATTAACAGACAGAACCAGAATCAGTTCATGCCGTATTTTTTCAATTTCTTACGCAGCGTACCGCGGTTGATACCCATCATCAGGGCAGCACGGGTCTGGTTGCCACGGGTATACTGCATCACCATGTCCAACAGAGGCTGCTCGACTTCAGCCAAAACCAGCCCATACAAGTCACTAATATCCTGACCATTCAGTTGAGCAAAATAGTTCTTCAGTGCCTGTTTAACCGAATCACGCAAAGGTTTTTGAGTTACCTGATCCTGTGAGTTAACGGTAGAAACGGTCAGTACGTCAGAATTTACGCGTTGTTCGAACATAGTTCTTTCAGCTCTTTATTTCGTTACGCAAGATTTTCGAAGTATGCCTCCAACGCCTCCAGCTGTTCGCTGGCATCCTCAATGGCGTTGAATGTGCGCCGAAACTGGTCATTCGGGGCGTGTTCCTGCAGATACTAGGGGACGTGCTTTCGCGCTGTACGGTATCCCTTGCCTGAACCGTAAAAGTCGTGCAGCTCACGTATATGCGAAACAAGCAAGCGCTTGACCTCTGCCATTGGCAGCGGGGCAAGCAGCTCCCCAGTGTCCAGATAATGCTGGATTTCCCGGAAGATCCACGGTCTTCCCTGAGCAGCGCGTCCTATCATCAGAGCATCGGCCCCTGTATAGTCGAGCACCGCTCTGGCTTTATGCGGGTCAGTTATGTCTCCATTCGCGATAATCGGAATAGAAACACTCTGCTTAACTGTCCGAATACTGTCATATTCAGCTTCCCCGTTGAATAGGCAGGCACGAGTGCGGCCATGTATCGTCAGAGCCTGAATACCACAGCGTTCAGCCAATTGGGCAATCGCGACACAGTTCCTGTTTTCAGGATCCCAGCCAGTACGAATTTTCAGTGTTACCGGCACATCCACTGCATTTACCACTGCGGAGAGGATTGACTCCACCACGGCGGGATATTGCAGCAAGGCTGAACCCGCCATTTTGCGGTTAACCTTCTTGGCAGGGCAGCCCATATTAATGTCGATCACCTGTGCACCGGCCTCAACATTAATCCGTGCAGCTTGCGCCATTTCGCTGGGATCGCAACCGGCGATTTGCACGGCGCGAATGCCTGGCTCATCACTGTGCACCATACGTAAACGAGATTTGTCGCTGGCCCAGACTTCCGGGTTCGAAGACAACATCTCAGAGACCGCCATGCCTGCACCCATTTCATGACACAGCGTCCTGAATGGCCTGTCGGTAATCCCGGCCATCGGTGCTGCAATCAGTCGATTTCTCAGCTGGAGGTTTCCAATACGCATGAAGTCAGTATGGCCATACTGTGTCTGCAAGGCGGCGTATATTACGCATTTTTTCCGGAAGATGAAAGGCCAAACTTTGAACAATTGGCAAGAAAGATCAATGAAATCCGGGTGATTACTGCTCGACTTACAAATTAGTCTTAAATATCATTACATTATAGATTTATGCTGAAATTGTGAGCAAACATTTTTCCGAAAAAGCAGATCTCTTAGCCAGATAATAAACGTCACATGCCGTGATTAAAGATACAAGCAACCATTGATAATGCAGAAAGCCCGTAACTTAAGCTACGGGCTGGCTGAATATGCTGTTAAGCCCTTTCAGCGCTGACCTGGAGGGCGTTCAGGCAACGACCGCGCTTCGCGGAATCAGGCCTTCACACCGGTAATCCGGCACCACTCTTCTTTTACGGCCACCGGGTCGAGCGCGAACTGCGCTGCATAGGCTTCGCAGACGCCTTCCGCCTGGCTCTCCAGTACGCCAGAGAGTCCCAGATGGCCGCCCGGCTTCGGCAGTACGCTAATCAGCGGTGCCAGCTCACGTAACGGGCCCGCCAGGATATTGGCGACCACCACATCCGCCTGCAGATTTTCCGGCTGCTGGTGGGGCAGGTAGAGCGACAGACGATCGGAGACGCCATTGCGCTCAGCGTTAGCGCGGCTGGCCTGGATCGCGTGTGGATCGATATCGATACCAATCGCCTGCGCCGCGCTTGAGCGCAGCGATCGCCAGGATCCCTGAGCCACACCCAAAGTCGATCACCGTTTTACCGGTCAGATCCAGCCCATCCAGCTAGGTCAGGCAGAGCGACGTGGTCGGATGCGTGCCGGTGCCGAACGCCAGGCCCGGATCGAGGATCACGTTCACCGCCTCGGGATCCGGCACATCGCGCCAGCTTGGACAGATCCACAGCCGCTCGCCAAAACGCATTGGGTGAAAGTTTTCCATCCACTCGCGTTACCAGTCTTTATCCTCGATCTGTTCGATCTTATATCGAAAATCAGCACTTAACAGTGGATGTTGCGCCAGTTCAGCGACGATCTCAGCCATATCACTTTCGGCATCGAACAGGCCGATAACGTCAGTATCGCCCCACAGGCGGGTTTCGCCCGGCAACGGCTCATAGACCGGGTTGTCATGCGTATCCTGAAAAGTGGCCGAAACAGCACCGGTCTCCATCAGCACATCACTCAGCGTCTCAGCGTGTTCACCCGAGCTGTTTATCTTGATTTGAATCCACGGCATAACGTCTCTCTTACATTCAATGTTGCGGCGCGCGCCCAAACAGGTTGCCGACTAAAAATGCCAGCAAGCTTAAAAGCAGGGAAGGCACAATCGGGTGGAATCACATGATTTGCAGGTTAAGGCTCGCCAGAAACGCGTAGCAACCGCCGCCGGTGACCATGCCGGTAACGGCGCCCGCGGCGTTGGCGCGTTCCCAGTAAAGCCCCAGCACCAGCGGCCAGAGGAATACTGCTTCCAGGCCGCCAAACGCCAGCAGTACCCATCCCAGACCATATTTGTAGGCGGCACCGGGCCCACCAATAAACGAGCTGGCGCTGATATAGGTGGTGGTCAGGGTCATGGCCAGAACGAACCCGCCATGGAGCGGCTGCCAAGAAAGTATTCAGTCAGAAAGTTGCCCTGACGCTGTTTACGGACCGCGAAGACTGACAGCGCGGCAAGCCGGTGATCCCCGTTTCGCTCCCGCCCAACCAGGCGGAAAGCCCCCAAACGGCCAGCCAGAGCAGGGTCAGATAGAGTGACCAGCGGGCCTCTTTATGCGCCTGTATAAAACGAGCATCCATGTTTCAACCTTAACGCCAGCGGCAAAAGAAAAAGGCCGGATTAACCGGCCTCAGACTAACTCAGCGTTGCGAATTACTTCTCGAGCAAGCCGAGTTTTTTCTCCAGATAGTGGATATTGGTTCCACCGTGCTGGAAGTTTTCGTAAGACATGATCTTCATCTGCAGTTCAATGTTGGTCTTGATACCGTCGATGATCAGTTCCGCCAGCGCATTCTTCATGCGGGCAATCGCCACCTCACGGGTTTCGCCGTAGGTGATCAGCTTGCCGATCATGGAATCGTAGTAAGGCGGCACGCTGTAACCGGAGTAAATATGCGACTCCCAGCGCACGCCGAAACCGCCTGGCGCATGGAAACGGGTGATCTTGCCCGGGCTCGGCAGGAAGGAAACCGGATCTTCAGCATTGATACGGCATTCAACCGCATGTCCGCGAATAATCACATCTTCCTGTTTGATCGACAGCGGCTGACCGGCAGCGATACGCAGCTGCTCTTTGATCAGGTCGACGCCGGTAATCATCTCGGTCACCGGATGCTCTACCTGAATACGGGTGTTCATCTCAATGAAGTAGAACTCGCCGTTTTCATACAGGAACTCGAAAGTACCTGCACCGCGGTAGCCAATCTCAATACAGGCTTTGGCACAGCGATCGCCGATGAAGCTGCGCAGTTCCGGCGTAATGCCTGGCGCTGGCGCTTCTTCCACTACTTTCTGGTGACGACGCTGCATTGAGCAGTCGCGTTCGCCCAGATAGATGGCGTTGCCCTGACCATCGGCCAGTACCTGAATCTCGATGTGACGCGGATTCTCCAGATATTTCTCCATATAAACCATGTCGTTGTTGAAAGCCGCTTTGGCTTCCGCTTTCGTCATGTTGACGGATTGTTCCAGATCTTTGTCGCTGCGCACTACGCGCATACCACGACCGCCGCCGCCGCCGGAGGCTTTGATGATCACCGGGTAACCGATGCGCTTAGCGAAGGCACGGTTCTTTTCCATGTCATCGGTTAGCGATCCGTCAGAACCGGGAACGGTTGGCACACCGGCTTTCTTCATGGCGTTAATCGCTGACACTTTATCGCCCATCAGGCGAATGGTATCGGCTTTCGGGCCAATAAAGATAAAGCCTGAGCGCTCAACCTGCTCGGCAAAATCAGCATTCTCAGACAGGAAGCCGTAGCCAGGGTGAATCGCCACCGCGCCGGTGATTTCCGCTGCGGAGATCAGCGCCGGGATGTTGAGGTAACTTTTGACTGACTGTGCCGGGCCGATGCAGACGGTTTCGTCCGCCAGCAGCACGTGCTTCAGGTCACGGTCCACGCTTGAGTGTACCGCCACAGTCTTGATGCCCAGTTCTTTGCAGGCACGCAGAATGCGCAGCGCGATCTCACCGCGGTTAGCAATAACAATTTTATCCAGCATGGTCCGCCCCGTTATTCGATGACAACCAGTGGCTCGTCAAATTCGACCGGCTGACCACTCTCGACCAGAATGGCTTTCACCACACCAGACTTGTCGGCTTCGATCTGGTTCATCATCTTCATGGCTTCGACGATGCACAGGGTATCGCCAGCGTTAACTTTCTGACCCACTTCGACGAAGGCTTTCGCATCCGGGCTCGGGGTGCGATAGAACGTCCCGACCATCGGCGAACGCACGATGTGGCCGCTGATTTCTGCTGGCGCCGCTTCCGCGATGGCAGCAACCGGTGCCACGGTGGTCGCCAGGGCAGGTTGCTGTACTGGCGCAGCATAAGCCTGTTGCATCATCGGATAGCCAACATTTGCAGGTGCACGGCTGATACGAACGGACTCTTCGCCCTCGGAGATTTCCAGCTCGGAGATGCCAGATTCTTCAACCAGTTCGATCAGTTTTTTAATTTTACGAATATCCATGAGTGGGGTTCCGTACTCAGTTTGATTAATTAGTTTGAGACAGGCGTTTTACTGCCGTTTGTAAAGCCCATGTGTAGCCGTCATCGCCAAGCCCACAGATGACGCCAGCTGATACATCAGAAAGATAGGAGTGATGGCGGAAGGGCTCGCGTGCATGCACATTTGAGAGATGAACCTCAATAAACGGAATTGAAACCGCTAACATGGCATCACGCAGCGCGACGCTGGTATGGGTAAACGCGGCAGGATTGATAATGATGTAATCCACATTGCCTTTGGCCTCATGAATGCGATCAATCAGCTGAAACTCAGCGTTGGATTGCAAGTGGCTTAACTCCACATTCAGTTGGTCTGCCTGACGTGCAAGATCGTCAACAATCTGCTGCAGTGTGGTATGACCATACTTGTCAGGTTCACGGCTTCCCAACAGATTCAGGTTGGGTCCGTTTAAAAGCAGAATATGTAATTTATGCGCCATCTTGCTGCCATCTCCCGCAATCATTGAGGCATCGCGTAAAATACCTTGCCAATCTCCATTGGTCACCTTTCTCGATGAAAAACAAGACCCGCTTTGCAATAAAGCCGGGCATTATATCCGTTTCGTGTCATTTCGCAGCAAAATACTGGTCTTATCTGCGAAGATGATCGGATGTGACCCGAAGGCCACATCTTTTAGCAGATAGTCGGGTGCGGATCAACAGCGGCTGTTTGCCATAGCGCGCCAGAGGTGATACCAGCAGCAGTTTCAGCGCCATGCGCCCCGTAAAATGTTGAATATCCTTCGCCGGGTCTGCGCTTAATCCGTCCTGCATGGCGGCAAGGATCAGATAAACCAACGGCAACAGAGCCGCCAGATGCAGGATCACCTTGAGCCAGATGATCTGTTTTAACGACAGGCGTACCACTTATTAATTCTCCCGCAGGTCGAGTCCGCGATAGAGTGAAGCGACCTGATCGGCGTAGCCGTTAAACAGCAGGGTAGGTTGACGCTCCACTTTCGGGCTGCCGCCGGGGCCAATAAAGCGCTCGGTGGCCTGCGACCAGCGCGGATGATTAACGTGCGGATTGACATTGGCATACAAGCCATACTCATCCGCCGCAATCTGGTTCCAGGTGGTCGGCGGCTGATTAGCGGTCAGGGTGATTTTGACGATCGATTTAATGCCTTTAAAGCCGTACTTCCACGGCACCGTCAGGCGAATCGGCGCGCCGTTCTGGGGCGGAACGCCTTACCATAGACGCCGGTGCTCAGCAGCGTCAAAGGGTGCATCGCTTCATCAAGCCGTAGCCCTTCAACATAGGGATAATTCAGCCCGCCGCCGATAAAATGGTCTTTCTGGCCCGGCATCTGTTCAGGGTCGTACAGCGTCTGAAAGGCGACGAAACGCGCTTTGCTGGTGGGTTCAGCCAGAGAAATCAGCTTATTCAGCTCAAAACCGACCTACGGCACCACCATCGACTAGGCCTCGACACAGCGCATGCGGTAGATACGCTGCTCCATGGCAAACCGTTTGAAGATGTCATCCATGTCTAGGGTGATCGGCTTCGCCACTTCGCCATCAATGTCAGTTTCCAGGGATCGGTTTTCAGCGTGCCGGCATTGGCTGCGGGATCGGCTTTATCCAGGCCAAACTCATAAAAGTTGTTATAGCCAGAAACCTTCTCTGCCGGCGTTAAGGTCAGGTCGGCCTGATATTGTGGCTGCTTGATAAAGTCCAGCGCCCGACCGGCGGGGGCGGGCTATCGTTGCCTTTAAACCAGCTGAGAATGTCCGCATTGGCCACGCCCGGCAGGCCGATCGCCGCTGCACTCAGGCCCAGCGTTTTTAGCACCTGGCGGCGCGTCATATTAAAGATGCTTTCCGGCGTTACGTCGGCTTCCGTCAGATAATTATTGCTCTTCATAGTGCATTCTCCAGCCGTGGTCTTATTGACCAGCATGATGACTATTACCGATCGCAGCCAGTTTCGCCGTTAAAATGTGAAATTTCTTGGTTGCCGGCGTCGATGAGAATGCGCCGAAAAGCGCCGGGATCAACGTCAGCTCCGCTTTCCCAACGATATACTTCCGCTTCAGTCGTCACGACACTGTCGCTAAATGCAAATTATGCTATTTTGCTCGCGTTTTCGTCAGGCTAACGGTACAAGGTTGGGTGATCCGGTTATCACCGCAGTAACACAGGCACAGGGATGCGATTAACCACAAAACTATCTGCGTTTATTACCTTTCTTAGCATACTGGCAATGTTATTAATGCTGGTGGGCTGTGCTTTTAGCGTTTTCCGGTTCAGCCAACAGCGGGGAGAACAGCGCGCGCAGGTACTAGCAACCGAGGTGGATCAGGCGCTGCTTGTCCAGTCGCCCGACCAGTTGCACGGCTGGATTACCCGATTAATGCCGATCATTAATGCCGAGCAGATTCAACTCTACAGCGGCGACCACATCTTTTTCTCTCTTTCCCGTCACGAAAACCTGATGCTCGACCACCAGCCCAATCGCTTCATCCAGTTTGATGTGCCGTTAATCCATCAGCCCGGGGTGAACGTACGGGTTGTCACCCTCGATCCCGCCCGGACCTGGCTGCGCTCGATTATCGGGACCTATGCGATGGGCACGGTGTCGACGGTGGTACTGGTGATGAGCCTGCTGCTGTTTATTTTGCACCGCTGGCTACGTCGCCAGTGGCGCGGCATGGAGCACCTGGAAATATGCGCAGAGGCGATTATTGACGGTGAGCGTGGGGTGGTACCGAAACGTAATCTGGATGAGTGGCCGCCCAGGGCGAGCCGCGCGCTGGATGTACTGCTCACCGATTTAAAGGAAGCCGGTGAACAGCGTTTGCGTACCGATACGCTGATCCGCACCTTTGCTGCTCAGGATGGCCGTACCGGTCTGAATAATCGCCTGTTCTTTGATAGCCAGCTCGCCACGCTGCTGGAGGATCAGGAGGATGCCGGACGCGGAAGCGTGCGCCGGCGTACCCTGCTGGAAAATACTCTCAGCCGCGGCGGTCCGCGCCTGTCTCAGAAACCGGCGGTCAATATTGAAGGCAAGGTGCAGCATCGCGTGATGCTGACTCGTATCTTTGGTGGCGATAAAGAGGTGCTGGCAGCGGAATATATGCCGCTGGTACAGCAGCTCGGCATGGCCGATAGCTGGGATCGCCAGCTGGTCACCCGCATTGCCGCCTTATCTGAACTCTGGCCGGAAGAGACGCTAGTGATACCGGTCACTATCGACTCGCTGCTGCACCGATCTTTCGTGCTCTGGTTGCAGAATATATTGCTGCAATGCCCTAAAGGGCTAAAGAAAGCGATTTTTATTTGAACTTGCCGAGGCAGATGTCTGTCAACACATCAGCCGTTTAACGCCGGTGTTCCGCGCCCTTAAGGCATTTGGCTGTCGTGTCGCGGTTAATCAGGCCGGTTTAACCGTGGTCAGCAGCGACTACATTCGCCAGCTTCCGGTTGAACTGATCAAACTTGATGCCGGTCTGGTACGCAATATGAGCGCCGCACTGAAAATCAGCTGTTTGTGCAGAGCCTGCTGGAAGTGTGCAAATCGACCCATACCCAGGTGTTCGCTGCCGGCTTTCGCACTAAAGCAAAGTGGCAGACGCTGGTGGCGTTAGGGGTTGCGGGCGGACAGGGTGACTTCTTTGCCCCTTCGCAGCCGGTAAACAGTAATGTGAACAAGTATTCTCGACGTTACCGTATTTAGCGGATTGCGTCTTTTTTGACGCTGACGCCGGCTTTTTTAGCCTTGAGTCCGGGTCGGGCGCAAAACTGCTGGCCGGAAATGTTAGATTTTATGTCGGAAACATCGGCCTTAAAGGCGATAAAAAGCGGCACCGATGGCGTCTTATCGCCATTCCGCTGTCAATGATGGCCGGTTCCGATGACTTAAACGCAATTTGGCGTCTTTTTTCACTGAAGCAGAACGTTTTTGCGCCTTGTGGCAGCTTCGTGTGGTTGGTAAAGTAAGCGGATTTTATTTTCCGTCCCCAGCTTGCAGGATTATCCCTTAGTATGTTTAAAAAATTTCGAGGCATGTTTTCTAATGACTTGTCCATTGACTTGGGTACCGCGAATACCCTGATTTATGTGAAAGGACAAGGCATCGTGCTGAACGAGCCTTCCGTGGTAGCTATTCGCCAGGATCGTGCCGGTTCACCGAAAAGTGTCGCGGCCGTGGGTCATGACGCAAAACAGATGCTTGGCCGAACGCCAGGCAATATCGCAGCGATTCGCCCGATGAAAGATGGCGTAATTGCTGACTTTTTCGTCACCGAAAAGATGCTGCAGCACTTCATCAAACAGGTTCACAGCAACAGTTTCATGCGTCCCAGCCCGCGCGTGCTGGTCTGCGTACCCGTCGGGGCAACGCAGGTAGAACGTCGCGCCATCCGTGAGTCCGCTCAGGGTGCTGGCGCACGTGAAGTCTTCCTGATTGAAGAGCCAATGGCTGCGGCGATTGGCGCTGGCCTGCCGGTATCAGAAGCGACCGGTTCAATGGTAGTCGATATCGGTGGTGGTACCACAGAAGTAGCGGTTATCTCGCTGAACGGCGTGGTTTACTCCTCGTCGGTCCGTATTGGTGGCGACCGTTTCGATGAAGCTATTATTAATTATGTGCGTCGTAACTACGGTTCACTGATTGGTGAAGCTACCGCAGAACGTATCAAGCATGAGATCGGCTCAGCCTATCCAGGCGATGAAGTTCGCGAAATTGAAGTCCGTGGCCGTAACCTGGCTGAAGGTGTGCCGCGCGGCTTTACGCTGAACTCCAATGAAATTCTCGAAGCGCTGCAGGAGCCGTTAACCGGCATCGTTAGCGCGGTGATGGTCGCCCTGGAACAGTGTCCGCCAGAGCTGGCGTCGGATATCTCCGAGCGAGGCATGGTGCTGACCGGCGGCGGTGCGCTGCTGCGTAATCTGGATCGTCTGCTGATGGAAGAGACCGGCATTCCGGTGGTTGTCGCTGAAGATCCGCTGACCTGTGTGGCGCGCGGTGGCGGCAAGGCGTTGGAAATGATCGACATGCATGGCGGCGATTTGTTCAGCGAAGAATAATTGCCTCAACCGGCTGAGAACATCATGACGATGCGCAGGAAGTTGCGTGTCAACCGGCGCGCTATGCGCCGTTGCAATGCGTCCAGCTCAGGGAAGCACGGTTTCATACCGGGCTTCCTTACCTGTCGTCGAGGATCACGCAGATTATATGAAGCCGATTTTTAGCAGGGGACCATCCCTGCAGTTGCGTCTTTTCCTGGCCGTCATCGTGGCGATTGCCATTATCATTGCTGGCAGCCGTGTGGGTTCTTTTACCCAAATACGCAACTATCTGGATACGTCGGTCAGTCCGTTTTATTTCCTGGCCAATGGGCCGCGCCAGATTCTGGATGGCGTGTCGGATTCGCTGGCATCACGTCAGCAGCTTGAGCAGGAAAACAAAGCCTTACGTCGCGAGCTCTTTCTGAAAAACAGTAACCTGCTAATGCTGGGGCAATACGAGCAGGAAAACGCACGCCTGCGTGAACTGCTGGGTTCACCGCTGCGTCAGGACGAGCAAAAGATGGTAACGCAGATCATCTCAACCGGCACTGACCCTTATACCGACCAGGTGGTGATCGACAAAGGCAGCGTTAACGGTGTCTATGAAGGTCAGCCGGTCATCAGTGATAAAGGCGTGGTCGGACAGGTGATTGCGGTCAGTCAGCTGACCAGCCGCGTATTGCTGATTTGCGATGCATCGCATGCGCTGCCTATCCAGGTATTGCGTAATGACATTCGGGTCATTGCCGCCGGTAACGGCTGTACCGAAGATCTCCAGCTTGAGCATCTGCCGGGTAATACCGATATCCGGGTCGGTGACGTGCTGGTGACTTCGGGTATTGGCGGCCGCTTCCCGGAAGGTTATCCGGTGGGGGTGGTTTCCTCGGTCAAAGTCGATACCCAACGCGCTTATACCGAGATTCAGGCACATCCGACCGCGGGCCTGCAGCGTCTGCGCTATCTGCTGCTGCTGTGGGGTGCAGATCGCAATGGCGATATGCCGCTGCCTCAGGATGAAGTGCATCGCGTTGCCAACGAACGGCTGATGCAAATGATGCCGCAGGTTCTGCCGCCAGCCGGAGAAATGGGACCGCCAGCGCCAGCCGCCCAGATGGGCCCGCCGGCACCGGCAAACGCCAGCAGTGCCGGACAGGGCAGTACTTCGCGTTCAAGCGGAGGTCAGCCTTGAGTCGATATCGTAGCCAGGGACGTTGGGTCATCTGGCTCTCTTTCCTGGTTGCGCTGGTCCTGCAAATCATGCCGTGGCCGGATCAGATCTATATGTTCCGGCCCTCATGGTTGTTACTGATCCTCACTTATTGGGTGCTCGCCCTGCCGCATCGGGTTAACGTCGGCAGCGGCTTCCTGCTGGGCGCCATCATGGATCTGATCGCCGGCTCCACCCTCGGCGTACGTGCGCTAGCGCTCAGCATCATCGCCTACCTGATCGCCTTTAAGTTCCAGTTATTCCGCAACTTAGCGTTGTGGCAGCAAGCGTTAATGGTTATGGTGCTGTCTCTGGCTATGGATGTGATTGTCTTCTGGGCGGAATTCCTGGTTATCAACGTTTCATTCCGACCTGAAATTTTCTGGAGCAGTGTCGTCGACGGTATTCTCTGGCCATGGCTATTCTTACTCATGAGAAAGATTCGTCGTCAGTTTGCTGTTCAATAAGGAAATTTATGGTAACCCTTTATCTTGCTTCCGGTTCACCGCGTCGGCGTGAGCTGTTAACGCAGCTTGGTCTGACCTTCGAGCGCATCGTGACTGACGTTGAAGAACAGCGTCAGCCAAATGAAGTGGCAGAAAACTACGTTCGCCGCCTGGCCAATGGCAAAGCGCAGGCGGGTGTCCGGCTGGCCGCGCAGGATCTGCCGGTGCTGGGCGCAGATACGATCGTGGTGCTGAACGGTGAGGTACTGGAAAAGCCGCACGATGCGGCGCATGCGGCCGAAATGCTACATAAGCTCTCCGGGCAAACGCATCAGTTGATGACCGCAGTGGCGCTGGCCGATCGTCACCAGGCGCTGGATTGTGTGGTGACCACCGATGTGACATTTCGCACCTTAACCGCCTCCGATATCACCGATTATATTGCAACCGATGAGCCGATGGATAAAGCCGGCGCATACGGCATTCAGGGCAGGGGCGGCAACTTTGTCCGCAAAATTAATGGGAGCTACCACGCGGTGGTTGGACTGCCTTTGGTTGAGACCGAAGAGTTGCTCAGTCATTTTCAGTCACTGCGTGCCGTAAGGGGTCAACATGACGGCTGAATTACTGGTTAACGTCACGCCTTCTGAAACGCGTGTTGCCTATATTGATGGTGGCATACTGCAGGAAATCCACATTGAGCGCGAAGCCCGACGCGGTATCGTCGGCAATATCTATAAAGGCCGGGTGAGCCGGGTGTTGCCGGGCATGCAAGCCGCGTTCGTCGATATCGGTCTGGATAAGGCCGCTTTTTTGCACGCCTCAGACATCATGCCGCACACCGAATGTGTGGCGGGTGATGAAAAGAAAAACTTCGTCGTGCTTGATATCGCCGAGCTGGTGCGTCAGGGGCAGGACCTGGTGGTGCAGGTGGTGAAAGATCCGCTGGGCACCAAAGGCGCACGCCTGACTACCAATATCACCCTGCCGTCGCGCTACTTGGTGTTTATGCTGGGCGCGTCGCACGTGGGCGTTTCTCAGCGTATCGACAGTGAAAAAGAGCGCGAACGTCTTAAGGCGGTGGTCGCCGACTATTGCGATCATCTGGGCGGCTTTATTATCCGCACCGCCGCAGAAGGAATCGGCGAAGAGGAGCTGGCGCAGGACGCGGCGTTTCTCAAGCGTCTGTGGGCCAAAGTCAGCGAGCGCAAAAAGCGCAACCAGACCCGCTGTCTGCTCTACGGTGAGCTGGCATTAGCCCAGCGCATTTTGCGCGATTTCGCCGGCGCAGCGCTGGACCGCATCCGGGTCGATTCGCGTCTGACCTGCGATATGCTGGTGGAGTTCACCGGTGAATATATTCCCGAGATGGCTGGCAAGCTGGAACTCTACAATGGCAAACAGCCGATATTCGATCTGTTTGATGTTGAAAACGAGATTCAGCGCTCGCTGGATCGTAAAGTTGGACTAAAGTCTGGCGGATACCTGATCATCGATCAAACCGAAGCGATGACCACTATCGACATCAACACCGGTGCCTTTGTTGGCCATCGCGACCTTGATGATACCATTTTTAATACCAATGTTGAAGCCACTCAGGCGATAGCGCGTCAACTGCGACTGCGTAATCTTGGCGGCATCATCATTATCGACTTCATCGACATGAGCAACGAAGAGCATCGCCGTCGGGTGCTGCACTCGCTGGAGACTGCCCTCAGCAAGGATCGGGTGAAGACCGGCATCAGTGGCTTCTCGGCGCTCGGCCTGGTGGAGATGACGCGCAAACGAACGCGTGAAAGTATTGAGCACGTGCTGTGTGAAGATTGTCCGGTGTGTAGAGGACGCGGCACGCTGAAGACGGTTGAAACGGTCTGTTATGAAATCATGCGTGAGATTGTGCGGGTACATCGTGCCTATGATGCTGACCGCTTCCTGGTCTATGTCTCGCCGACCGTCGGCGAAGCGCTGAAAACCGATGAGTCCCATGCGCTGGCAGAGGTCGAAATCTTTGTCGGTAAACAGGTCAAAGTCCACGTCGAAGCGCTCTATACCCAGGAGCAGTTTGACGTGGTGATGATGTAAAATCAGACCCGTCAGCCCGACCGGCTTTTCTCAAATCGTCGGGCGAAAAAATCGCCCTTATCTGCGATAACATCCGCCTTTCCGGCGCTGTTGTCTGAAGACGGCCGGTTATCAGAACTAACTATCCGTCGTTTACGGAAGGCAAGGAGAGGTGTGAGTGAGGCAGTTGCCGAGGATCTTGTTACTGCTGGTCGCCGCGATCATCGTGATTGTCGCGCTGCTGGTCAGCGGGCTGCGTCTGGTGATGCCGCATCTCGACAGCTATCGCAATAACCTTCTGCAATTCGTCTCGGATCGCACCGGCGTGCCGGTTCACGCCAGCCAGTTGCAGGGCAAGTGGGAGAATTTTGGTCCCACCCTGCAGGTCCGGAATCTCAGCGTCGATCTGCAGGAAAACGGCAAGCTGACCATCGCCCGCATCAATCTGGCTCTCGACGTCTGGCAATCCCTGCTGCACTGGCGCTGGCAATTCCGCGACCTCACTTTCTGGCAGCTGCATCTCGACAGCAACCGCCCACTGCTGGACAGCGACAAAGAGAAGAACAGCTTCCGCCTGGCGCAAATCAATCAACTGTTCCTGCGCCAGTTTGACCACTTCGACCTGCGTGACAGCACCATTCGTTTTCGTACGCCTTCCGGGCAGCATGCCGAGCTGGCTATTCCGCGACTCACTTGGCTGAATGAGAAAACCCGCCATCGGGCAGAGGGTGAAGTCAGCCTGTCGAGCTTTACCGGCCGGCACGGCGTGGTTCAGGTGCGGCTCGATCTGAATGACAGCAACGGGCTGCTGAATGATGGCCGCATCTGGATGCAGGCCGATGACGTGGATGTACGTCCGTGGCTGGGCCGCTGGATGCGGGATAATACCCGGCTGGACAGCGCCCGTTTTAGCCTGGCTGCCTGGGTTAACCTGCGCGACGGCGATATTTACGCCGGTGACCTGCTGCTGCGTCGCGGCGGTGCCAGCTGGCAGGGCGAAACCGGCCAGCATACGCTGCAGGTGGACGGCCTGACGGCGCACCTGTCGCGCTTCCAGAACGGCTGGGTGGTGAATGTGCCACAAAACCGCCTCAGCACCGACGGCAATCTGTGGCCGGCCGGCCACTTCTCGCTGTTGTGGCGGCCGGAAGATAAACAGATGCTGGGCGCCAATGGTCAGCCGGAAGTGCGGGTACGCGCTACCCAGCTGGCGCTGGATCATATTGCACCGATCGTGCCGCTGTTTGCGCCTCTCTCGCCAGCGCTGTTTGAAAACTGGCGTACGCTGCGGCCTCAGGGCACCGTTGATGGCCTGGCGCTGGATATTCCGTTACAGCAGCCTGAACAGACTCGTCTGCAGGTGAAATGGCGCTACTTCAGCTGGCAACAGTGGAAGCTTCTGCCCGGCATCAGCCACTTAAGCGGCGAAGCGCGAGGCAGCATGAATCACGGCCAGGTCAGCGTTGATATGGGCGCGGCGACCGTGCTTTATGGCGATGTTTTCCAAGCTCCGCTTGAGATTAAGCAGGTTACCGGTGCCGTAAGCTGGCAGCGTGATGAACATGGCCTGACGTTGACCGGCGAAAACCTCGATCTGCAGGCGTGCTCGCTGTGGGCGCGGGTCGACTTTAGCTACCAGCAAAACAGTGGAGGCGAGCCGCGGCTGGATATCCTTGCCGGTATCCGGATAACCGATGCGGGCGATGCCTGGCGCTATTTCTCGGTGCCATTGATGGGCAACGGACTGACGCATTACCTGAGCGGAGCGGTGAAGGGCGGTAAAGTGGATAACGCCACGCTGCTGTTTGCCGGTAACCCGGCGCTGTTCCCGTTCAAGCACAACGACGGTATGTTCCAGGTCTGGGTGCCGCTGCGCCAGGCGACCTATGCCTTCCAGCCCAAATGGCCAGCGCTCAGCAATCTGGATATCGATCTTAACTTCCTGAATGACGGCTTGTGGATGAACGCCCTGACCGCACGGCTTGGCGGGGTTGAGGCACGTAACGTCAGTGCCGTTATCCCGGACTACCTGAAAGAGAAGCTGATTATTGATGGCGACATCAGCGGGGAAGGGAAACAAATCGCCGACTACTTCCAGCAGACACCGTTGAAAGCGTCACTCGGCGCAGCGCTGGAGCAGCTGGAAATTAAAGGCACCACCCGTGGCCACCTGAATCTCGATATCCCGCTGGATGGCCAGCAGGTCCATGCCAGCGGTAACGTGGTCATGAACAACAATTCGCTGTTTATTAAGCCGCTAAAAACCACGCTGACCAACCTCACCGGTCGTTTCCGTTACAACAACGGTAATCTGGAAAGTGAAGAGATGCAGGCGTTGTGGTTCGGACAGCCGCTGGGTGTCAGTTTCAGTACCAAAGAGAACCCGGATGATTTCGGCGTTAAGGTGAAACTGCTGGGTGACTGGCAACCGGCTAAAATCAGCCAGGTTCCTGCCGCAGTTAGCCGCCAGCTTGCCGGGCATCTGCCGTGGCAGGGAGACGTAAATATCACGCTGCCGCATCTGGGCGGGGCGCGGTATGAGGTAGAGCTGAACGGCGATGCCAAAGAAGTGAGCAGTCGCTTACCTTCACCGCTGGATAAAAAGGCCGGAGAAGCGATGCCGGTGAATATCAAAGCCAGTGGTGACCTTCAGCATTTCGATCTCAGTGGCAGCGTGGCTGCGCGCCATCGGTTTAACAGCCGCTGGCTGCTGGAGCCGACCTTACGCGTTGATCGCGGCATCTGGCTGAATGACGCAGCGAAAACCACAGCGCTTCCCGATCATGCCGGTATGGTGCTGAATCTGCCGCCGCTGGATGGCGAAGCGTGGGTGGCGATGATGGCTGGCGGAAGTGGTGCTGCCGGCGGCGGCAGCGGCGGAGAGCGTCAGATGGGCGGCGTGACGCTGCCGGGCAACCTCACTCTGCGCAGCCCGGCGGTAACGCTGGCGGGGCAGCAGTGGCATGCGGTAGACGCAACGCTGACAGAAACGGCCGGTGGCAACGCGCAGGTCAGCGTTAATGCTGAGGAAATACGCGGCAAGCTGGAAATAGCACCGAAGGCACCGTGGCAGGTCGGGCTGGATTACCTCTATTACAATCCGCAATGGGATCATGACGCGCAGCAGAGTGGCAACGCCAGCGCTCAGCCAGCCAGTCAGATCAACTTCAGCGGCTGGCCAGCCTTGCAGTTGCGCTGTGCGGAGTGCTGGGTGCTGGGACAGAAATATGGCCGGGTCGCGGTGACGCTGCAACCGAAAGGCGATACGTTAGCACTTACTAATGGCACGGTAGATACCGGCAGTTCGCAGCTGAAAATTAAGGGTGAATGGGTTAACCGTCGCGATGACCCGCGCACCTCACTGAAAGGCACGCTGAAGGGACCTAATATCAATAACGCCACCAACTGGTTTGGCGTTAATACCCCGCTGCGCGATGCGCCGTTCAATATCGATTACGATTTGCACTGGCGCGCAGCACCGTGGCAGCCGTCAGCCGAAACCCTGAGCGGCACCCTGAAAACCCATTTTGGCAAAGGCCAGATTGCGGATGTGAACACCGGCACCGCCGGAGAAATCCTGCGTCTGTTCAGCTTTGACGCACTGCTGCGCAAGCTGCGCTTCGATTTTAGTGACACCTTTAACGATGGTTTTTATTTTGATTCGATTAACGGTACCGCCTGGATCGAAAATGGCGTAATGCGCACCGATAACCTGCAGGTCGATGGGCTGGAAGCGGACATCGCCATGCAGGGCAATATGGACCTGGTTAAACGTCGGATCGATATGGAAGCGGTCATCACCCCGGAAATTTCTGCCTCGGTCGGCGTCGCGGCAGCGTTCGTGGTCAATCCGGTGATTGGCGCGGCGGTGTTCGCCGCCAGTAAAGTATTGGGACCGGTGTGGAACCGGATTTCACTGCTGCGTTATCACATCAGCGGCCCGCTGGATAAACCGGAAATCAATGAAGTGCTGCGTAAACCGCGTGAAACTGACAACAAGTGAATTTGACGCGGTACCGGAATTACCGCAGGCTATGATTATCCGAGCACATAATGAGTGAGAAACGATGACTCTGAACCTGGTAAGTGAGCAGTTACTGACTGCTAACGGCATTAATCAGCAGGACCTTTTTTCCCTGTTAGGGCAGCTTTCAGAACGTCGTCTGGATTATGCCGATCTCTATTTTCAGTCCAGTTTCCACGAAACCTGGGTGCTGGAAGACAAAATTATTAAAGATGGCTCTTACCATATTGACCAGGGCGTCGGCGTGCGCGCCGTCAGCGGTGAGAAAACCGGCTTCGCCTATGCCGACCAGATCACCCTGAATGCGCTGCGTCTGTCATCGGAAGCGGCGCGCAGCATCGTACGTGAACAGGGCAACGGTAAGGCGCATACCCTTTCCGCGGTGATGAACAGCTCGCTCTATTCCACCGTTGATCCGCTCAGCAGCCTGATGCGTGAAGATAAAATTGCCCTGCTGCACCGTGTCGATCATGTCGCTCGCGCTGCCGACCCGCGCGTGCAGGAGGTCAATGCCAGCCTGAGCGGTGTATACGAACAAGTGCTGGTCGCCGCGACAGATGGCACGCTGGCGGCAGATGTTCGTCCGCTGGTGCGTCTCTCGATCAGTGTGCAGGTTGAAGATCAGGGTAAACGTGAACGTGGCTCAAGTGGCGGCGGTGCGCGTACCGGTTATGAATTTTTCCTCGCCGATGAAAACGGCGATGTGCGGGCTGACGCTTGGGCGCGTGAAGCGGTGCGGATGGCGCTGGTTAACCTCTCTGCCGTGGCGGCACCTGCCGGTACGCTGCCGGTGGTGCTGGGCGCAGGCTGGCCGGGCGTTCTGCTGCATGAAGCCGTCGGACACGGACTGGAAGGCGACTTCAACCGCCGTGGTACCTCGGTATTCAGCGGCAAGATGGGTCAGCTGGTGGCGTCAGAACCCTGTACCGTGGTCGATGACGGCACCATTGAAGGGCTGCGCGGTTCACTGGCGGTCGATGATGAAGGCGTTCCGGGTCAGTACAATATGCTGATTGAGAACGGCGTACTCAAAGGCTATATGCAGGATAAACTCAATGCGCGCCTGATGGGCGTCAGTCCTACCGGTAACGGTCGTCGTGAATCTTACGCTCATCTGCCGATGCCGCGCATGACCAACACCTACATGCTGGCCGGTAAGTCGACGCCGCAGGAAATCATTGAAAGCGTTGAATATGGTCTGTATGCGCCCAACTTTGGTGGCGGCCAGGTGGACATCACCTCAGGCAAATTTGTCTTCTCAACCTCAGAAGCCTATCTGATTGAGAACGGCAAAATCACCGAACCGGTGAAAGGGGCGACGCTGATTGGTTCCGGCATTGAAGCGATGCAGCAGATCTCAATGGTGGGTAATGACCTGGCGCTGGATAAAGGCGTGGGCGTCTGCGGCAAGGAAGGCCAGAGCGTGCCGGTGGGCGTGGGTCAGCCTACCCTGAAGCTGGATAAACTGACGATTGGCGGCACCGCCTGATTGTCTCTTAACAACCCGCCGGCAGGCGGGTTGTTAGCTTTTGCGCTGCTGTTGATACTGTTCCGCCACCTGCTGGAAATAGCCGGTCACATAGTCGATACAGACCTGCACCTTAAGCGGCAACTTATCCTTTTCGGTATAGAGCGCATAGACCGGGCGGGGCTCGAATTGATACTGCGGAAACAGAATATCGATCTCACCGGCGTTGATCTCATCAATAACCCACATCATTGGCACATAAGCGATACCGTTACCCGCCTTCAGCCAGCGAATCAGGGTGAGGGAATCATTGGTGACAAAGCGCCCCTGCGGTGCCAGTCGCGTTACCAGACCTTCTGGCGCAATCAGCTCAAAGTTATTATCGGGACGTACGCTGTATTCCAGCCAGGCGAAATTATCGATATCCCCCGGTTTTTTCGGTGTGCCGTGCTGCGCCAGATAACTTTTGGCTGCGCACACCACCATCGGCATCGCCCCAAGGCGACGCGAAAACAAGCTGGAATCTTTTAACGCCCCGACCCGGATCACCAGATCCATTCCATCGGCAATCAGGTCCGGGGCCGGAATGCCGGTGACCAAATTGACGCTCAGTCCCGGATACTCACGCAGCATATCGCTGGTCATGCCGGCCAGCACGTTCTGTGCCATGGTCGAAGAGCTGCCAATACGCAGCACGCCAATCGGGGTGTTGTTAAAGGCGTAAAGCTGTTCGTGCACCTGAGTGGCTTCGGCCAGCATGCGACGACAGCCCTGATAATAAATTTTGCCCGCTTCGGTCAGTCCTATGCTGCGGGTGCTGCGATTAAGCAGTTTGACCTGCAGCTCATCTTCCAGTTTTGCCACTATCTGGCTGATAGAAGAGACGCTCAGATGAAGCTGGCGCGCGGCAGCGGTAAATGAACCCAGTTCAACCACTTTGGCGAAAATGGACATGCCCTTCAGTCGTTCCATTATTTACTCTGGCTTAAAAGTGATTTAGATCAAATTCTGTAGAAAACTTATAGTCAGGCGCGTTACTATAAGCGCGCCGGGGTACCTCCCGGCAAGGTCGAACTAAGGATTTCTGATGAGTGTGCTTCCGGTATTTGTCATGTTTGGGCTCTCTTTTCCGCCCGTTTTCATCGAATTAATTATCTCGCTAATGCTGTTCTGGTTAGTGAAACGCGTGCTGACGCCGAGCGGTATTTACGATCTTGTCTGGCATCCGGCACTTTTTAATACAGCGCTTTACTGCTGTGTGTTTTACCTTGTATCCCGTTTATTTGTCTGAGGTTTAAGTGAAAGCACTCATAAGAAAAATCGCGCGTTACGCGATTACGATCCTGCTGGTCATCATTGCTGTGGTGATTATTTTCCGTGCCTGGGTGTTTTATACCGAATCGCCCTGGACCCGTGACGCAAAATTCGCTGCCGACGTCGTCGCGATCTCACCCGATGTGACCGGTCTGATTACCGACGTCCCGGTTCACGACAACCAGCTGGTGAAGAAGGGCGATACCCTGTTTGTGGTCGATCGGCCGCGCTACCAGAAAGCGCTGGATCAGGCACAGGCTGACGTCGAATATTACCAAGCCCTGGTCAGCGAGAAACGTCGCGAAGCGGGACGTCGTAACCAGCTGGGCACCTCCGCCATGTCACGCGAAGCGATCGACCAGGCTAACAACGATCTGCAAACCAGCGAACATCAGCTGGCCAAATCGGTGGCGACCTGCGATCTGGCGAAGATCGATCTGGAACGCACCACCGTGAAGGCGCCGTCCGATGGCTGGGTGACGAACCTAAATGTCTATGAAGGAGAGTTCATTACCCGCGGCTCAGTGGCGGTGGCGCTGGTCCAGCAGCACTCCTTCTACGTGCTGGCCTATCTGGAAGAGACCAAACTGCACGGCGTTGAGCGGGGTTTCCGCGCCGAAGTGACGCCGCTTGGCAGTAATGTGGTGCTGCGCGGGACGGTGGACAGCGTGGCTGCCGGCGTCACCAACAGCAGCAGCTCGGTCGACAGCAAAGGCATGGCAACCATCGACTCTAATCTGGAGTGGGTACGTCTGGCGCAGCGTGTGCCGGTGCGTATTCGTCTTGATCAACAGCCAGGCAACCGCTTCCCGGCAGGCACCACGGCAACGGTGGTGATCACCGGTCAGGCCGATCGCCAGCCGGAGCAGGTTTCGCCGATGACCCGGCTGTTCAATCGCCTGCGTGAGTTTGGTTAAGAGGGCGATATGATCGAGTTTTTGCGTTTCCCGGTGAAGCTGACCTTTGCGCTGGTTGCGGCGCTGATGATTGGCTTTCACCTTAACCTTGAAACGCCCCGCTGGGCGGTGATGACAGCAGGCATTGTGGCCGGCGGTACCGCCTTCGCCGCCGGTGGCGATCCCTATTCAGGCGCACTGCGTTATCGCGGCATTCTGCGTATTATCGGGACCTTCATCGGCTGTATCGCCGCGCTGACCATCATGATTGCCACGGTGCGCGCGCCGGTGGTGATGCTGCTGCTCTGCTGCATCTGGGCCGGGCTTTGCGTCTGGCTCTCTTCGCTGATTAAAGTTGAAAACTCCTACGCGCTGGGGCTGGCGGGCTATACCGCGCTAATTATCGTGGTGACTGCAGATGCCAGTGGTGGCCTGACGCTGGCACCGCAGTACGCGGTAGAGCGTTGCAGCGAGATCGTGCTCGGGATTCTGTGTGCCATTCTGGCGGACATGATCTTCTCGCCGCGTTCGATTAAAAAAGTGATCGACGCTGAAGTGCATTCCCTGCTGGTGGCGCATTATCAGCTGCTGCAGCTGTGCGTGGCGCATGGCGATAAAGAGGAGGTCGATAAAGCTTGGAGCGCGCTGGTGCGGCGTACCACGGCGTTAAACAGCATGCGCAGCCAGCTGATGATGGAATCTTCGCGCTGGCAGAACAGCAACCGTCGTTTGCAGATGCTCAACACTCTATCTCTCACCCTGATTACTCAGGCGGCAGAAACCTTTCTGATCCAGAATTCACAACCTGACTACATTCCGCCGCAGTACCGTTTGCTGATTGAAAAAGAGGCCACAACGGCTGACGAGGTTCATAAGCGGATGAAGGTGATGCGGCGGGTGATTGGCGCCAGCGGCAAAACCACGCCGGTTACGCTGGTGAGCTGGATCGGTGCGGCGACTAAATATCTGTTGCTGCGCAACGGCATTGAAAGCAACAGCCGTATCACCCCGCTGGAGGAGGAAATCCTGCAGCGTGAGGTGCTGATTCAGGCGCGATCGGCTGAGACCCATCATGCTACGATCAACGGCATCCGCACCTTTGTGGCCACCGCGCTGGGATCGCTGTTCTGGTTATATACCGGCTGGACGTCCGGCAGCGGCTGCATGGTGATGCTGGCAGTGATTACCGCCCTGGCGATGCGCATGCCGAATCCGCCGATGATGGCGAAAGATTTCCTCTGCGGCATGACGGTGGCGGTGCCGCTCGGCGCGCTCTACTTCATCTATGTGCTGTCCAATACCCAGCAGAGCGCGCTGCTGCTCTGTATCGCTATCGGTCTGCTGGGCTTTATTGGCGGGGTTTTCATCCAGCGACGACAGCTGGGCACCCTTGGCGCGTTAATCGGCACCATTAACGTGCTGGTGCTGGATAATCCGATGAAGTTCGAATTTAACGTCTTTCTCGACAACGTGCTCGGCCAGGTGATTGGCTGCTTCGTAGCAATGATGGTGATCCTGCTGATCCGCGATAAATCTAAAGCGCGTACCGGCCGTAAACTGCTTAACCGCTTTATGTATGCCGCGGTGTCGGCGATGACCACCAATCAGGCGCGCCGCCGTGAAAACCATCTGCCTGCGCTCTACCAGCAACTGTTTCTGCTGCTGAACCTGTTCCCCGGCGATATCGACAAATATCGTATCGCGCTGACGCTGATCATTGGACATCAGCGGTTACGCAATGCGGAAGTGCCGGTGAATGCCGATTTGTCTGCTTACCATCGGCAGCTGCGCTACACCGCCGATCGGGTGAGCTCTGCCAGCAATGACGACAAACGTCGCCACTACTTTGAGCAGCTATTGCAAGAGCTGGAGGTGTATCAGGAAAAACTGGTGCACTACGACGCGCCGGTCAGCGTAACCGAACCGGTAAAACGGCTGGCGACCATGCTGAACAAGTATCAGAACACCCTCATCCAAATCTGAAACCGGCCGCTGTCACCCGCAGCGGCCTGTGCAATGCCATCCCGTCACAAAACCTGTCGCTTTTGCCAACTATACTCTTCGGACGGTAGGGTAAACTGACAGGAGCGAATCAATGACATCACTGCAATCAAGCGAACTATTCCAGACCGGTTATTTAGCCGATGGTCAATGGCATCGCACCTCCACCACGTTTGACGTCACCAATCCCGCTACCGGCGAGGCGATCGCGCAGGTCGCCAAAGCGGGCAAGGCAGAAACTGAACAGGCGATTGCCGCCGCCGAACGGGCCTTCCCCGACTGGCGTGCCCGGAAAGCCAAAGCGCGTGCTGAAATCCTTTATCGCTGGTATCAGCTAATGATTGAGAACAAACGCTGGCTGGGCCAGCTGATGACCGCCGAGCAGGGTAAACCGCAGAAAGAGGCGGAAGGCGAAGTCGAGTATGCCGCCAGCTTTATCCAGTGGTTTGCCGAACAGGCAAAACGCGCTAATGGTGAAATTATTCCGCCAGCTAAACCGGGTTCCCGTATCCTGGCGACGCGTGAACCGATTGGCGTCGTCGCCGCCATCACGCCGTGGAATTTCCCCATGGCGATGCTGACCCGCAAACTGGGGCCGGCGCTGGCCGCTGGCGAAACAGGCGGGCGTGCCGGATGGCGTGCTCAACGCGGTGGCAGGTGATACGCATGCCATCAGTGACGCCATCATGGCCAGTAAAGCGGTGCGTAAAATCTCGTTCACCGGTTCGACAGAGGTCGGCAAGCTACTGATGCGCAATGCCGCGGAAACCATGAAAAAGGTTTCAATGGAGCTGGGCGGCAACGCGCCTTATATCGTGTTCGAGGATGCGGATATCGATGCGGCGGTGCAGGGTGCCATCGCCAACAAATTCCGTAATGCTGGCCAGGTCTGCGTCAGCGTTAACCGCTTCTACGTTCATAACGCCATCTATGACCGTTTTACCCGCCAGCTGGCAGAGGAAGTGAACAAGCTGAAAGTGGGCAACGGCATGGAGGCGGGTGTGATTGTCGGGCCGCTGATTGAAGCCTCTGCGCTGGAAAAAGTGGAGCAGCACGTCAAGGATGCGGTCGCCAAAGGCGGCAAACTGCTGGCCAGCGGTGAACGTCGCGCGCTGGGCGGCAACTTTTGGCAACCGACGGTGATTACCTAGGCGCACGAAGGAATGCAGCTGGCGCAGGAAGAGACCTTTGGTCCGGTCGCTGCCTGCTTCCGCTTTAATTAAGAAGATGAGGTGATTCGCCGTTCGGTCTGGCCGCCTACTTCTACACCCAGAATCTGCAGCGGGTATTCCGCGTTTCTGCCGCGCTGGAAAGCGGCATGATCGGCATTAACGAATGCGCGGTATCGACCGAACTGGCGCCGTTTGGTGGCGTGAAAGAGTCTGGCCTGGGCCGCGAAGGTTCAGTGCTGGGCATGGAAGAGTATCTGGAGGTCAAAGCGCTGCACCTGGGCGGTTTGGGCTAGCGGATATGAACGGGCGACGCGGGTCGCCCGCAGACGGAGGATGGGAGACGTCAGCATGAAAACCGAGCGTTTTGATTTCAATGAGATCGTCGATCAGGCCCACTTCTTTTGCCAGTTCAGCGAGCGCTTTGCGCTGGAGGAGCGGCGGATCTGCGACCTGGATGGATTATGGGATGTGGTCACCGGCGAATCATTGCCGATGCCGCTGGAAATAGAGTTTGTGAACCTGGGGAAAGGGCAGCGACGACGTTATGGCGCGCTGATTTTGCTGTTTGACGAAGCGGAAGAAGAGCTGGAAGGCCAGCTGCATTTTAACGTCAGATGAAAAAGGGCCCCGGCGAGCGGGGCCAAAGGGTTCGTCATGAATCTGACGAGGAATTATTTATACAGCTGAGCGGTGAAGTGGTAGTTATCACCGGTGCGTGCTTCAATCACTTTATAGGCGCTGGCACCCTGTTCACCGGCTTTCTGAGATAGCTCAGCGCGATAATCCATCGGTGCACCCGCTGTACCGCTGATGGTTACGGTGCCCGCAGGCTGCAGATTCTGCGCTTGTTCGTCGGTTACCACCTGTGCGGCAGATGCGCCGAACGCCTAACGGAAAGCAGGCTGACTTTAGCGATGGTTGTTTTGATTTTCATTTTTCGTCTCCTCAATACGTTCAACAACCTGCGGTGAAAAGAAGAAGCGGGTCGTCGACTCTTGTCTCTCAGGCGCCTTTCACGGCGTCATAAAGATTAATTATTTATACAGCTCCGCGGTGACGTGATAGGTGTCGTCCTAGTTGTTTTCGATGATGCGATAGTGGCTAGCACTCTGCGCATCCGCTTTCTCAGACAGGACCTGACGGATGTTGGTCTGATCGCCGTCACGACCGCTGACGCTGATAGTCTGATTCATCGGCTGCAGATTCTGGCTCTGTGCCTGCTGGTTCGAGACCAGGCTGGCTGCGCTGGCACCCACTGAGAACACGGAAGCCAGACTGAGTACGGCAATAGCGAATGTGGTTTTCATGGCCAACTCTCCTGAAACTGTGTTGCCGTATCCCACCGAGGCGCATAACCGCGCGTCAAAGAGTGGGCTACTGGCAATATTGGGTTGTGCTGAACTTAATTGTACAGACGGGCAGTGGCGTGATAGTTGCCGTTGTTGTACGCCTCAATCACGCGATAGGCTTTTGCGCCCTGCTGATCGGCTTTGTCGCTCAGTTGCTGATTAATTTCCATCGGTGAGCCCGCTACGCCGCTGACGCTAATGGTACCCGCCGGTTGCAGATCCTGAGCCTGTGCGGCTGTGACAGGTTCTGCTGCTACAGCACCAAAAGAGAGGGCAGAGAGAATGCTCAGGGTGGCGATAGTGGTTTTTACGTTCATGGATTTTTCCTCGTCGTCAATTTTTATCTTTTTAGTTGGTATGATTTGCATCAAGAAAAGAAGCATAGAACTAATAACGTAAGAAATTAATACTATGATAATAATTTTTTGTGATTATTTATCCTTATGGCTACTGTTAATAACTCAACGTTATAAAAAACTGCGGAAAAATGACATTTTCGCTTTTTTTGCAAAAACAGAGAGATAAATCACTTTATCTTTTTTGTGCGAAAATCCATGGTTGATTAGACTGGACTTTGATTTAGATCTGGGTAATGTCGCCAGAGTGGGGATGTAAAGCAGTGTAAAATACCACAAAAGGTTAAGCAGACCAAAAGGTATGACAAATTTTCGCAAAGACGAAAGCAGAACGGAATGCGGATTAACTGTCTGATTCAACAAAGAATGAGACAGGGTAAGTGGCAGGGACGGGCAGAAGGGGCTGTTGACAGGTCGCGCGCAGCCCGATCAACAGTGCGGTTATCAGAGTTCCTGTTCAAACAGGTTGAGAATCGCCCCGTGCAGCTGCTTAACCGTAAAGTCGCGCGCGCGGGTGATAAAGATGGTGTCATCGCCGGCGATGGTGCCGAGGATGCCTTCCGATTTACCCAGCGAGTCGAGCAGGCGCGCAATCAGCTGCGCCGCGCCAGGGCTGGTATGAATCACTACCAGCGCATCGTTGTAATCGATGTCGAGCACCAGGTTTTTTAACGGGCTGGTGGTGGTCGGCACGCCAAGCTCGGCGGGCAAGCAGTAAACCATCTCCATTTTGGCATTGCGGGTGCGTACCGCTCCAAACTTGGTCAGCATACGAGAAACCTTTGACTGATTAATGTTCTCGAAGCCTTCATCTTGGAGCGCCTGAACGATTTCGCCCTGGGAACTGAATTTTTCTTCTTTTAATAAGGCCTTGAAAGCCTTGATCAGATCGTCTTGTTTCGATGGGTTTCGCATAGGTTACCAATAAATAGAGGGAATAACCGCACATCCGCCCGCGGCAGAGTGGTGATTATGCATTTAAATGCATTTTTATGCAATCGGTTGATTGATGAACAGGGTTCGGGCGGCGATAATAGCAAAGAAATCGTCTCAGACCAAAACCCCTGTCACAGCACCGAAAGGCGAAGGTTGCAAAGTTGTCGGTCATTCAGGTATTAACATGATAAGTAACTTATGAATCCGGCGATCACGTGTGAAAACACGTAGAATTAACAACGGATACGCGTCATCACCTGAGCAGTTGATTAAGGTCTGACACAGATGGAATTCCGGCTCTTCTCTGCCCCACCTTAAATAAGGAGTTAAGAATGAAAGTTGCCGTACTCGGTGCCGCTGGCGGCATAGGCCAGGCGCTCGCACTTCTACTCAAAACCCAGTTTCCCGCAGGTTCAGAACTTTCACTGTATGACATCGCGCCGGTGACGCCGGGCGTTGCCGTCGATCTCAGCCATATTCCTACTGCGGTGGCTATCAAGGGATTTAGTGGAGAAGACGCCACGCCAGCATTGCAGGGTGCCGATGTGGTACTGATTTCTGCCGGTGTGGCACGCAAGCCCGGTATGGACCGCGCCGACCTGTTCAACGTTAATGCCGGCATTGTGCGCAACCTGATTGATCAGGTGGCGACCACTGCGTCCAAAGCGTTAATCGGTGTGATCACCAATCCGGTCAATACCACGGTGGCGATTGCGGCTGAAGTCCTGAAAAAACACGGCGTCTATGACAAAAATCGGCTGTTTGGTGTCACCACGCTGGATATCATTCGCGCCAATACTTTCGTCGCGGCGCTAAAAGGCAAGCCGCCGGGTGAGATTGAGGTGCCGGTTATCGGCGGTCATTCCGGCGTGACGATCCTGCCTCTGTTGTCGCAGGTTTCAGGCGTCAGCTTCAGCGAGCAGGAAGTGGCTGACCTCACCAAACGCATCCAGAATGCCGGAACCGAAGTGGTTGAGGCCAAAGCCGGTGGCGGTTCTGCGACGCTGTCGATGGGGCAGGCTGCGGCACGCTTCGGCTTATCGCTGGTGCGGGCGCTTAACGGCGAGGCTAACGTGGTGGAGTGTGCTTACGTAGAAGGGGACGGCGAATATGCACGTTTCTTCTCACAGCCGCTGCTGCTGGGCAAAAACGGCATTGCCGAACGCAAGCCGATTGGCACCCTGAGCCCTTTCGAGCAGCAGGCGCTAAACGGCATGCTGGAGACGCTGAAGAAAGATATCGACCAGGGCCAAGCGTTCGTGAAGCAGTAATCAGCGCGTAAACGACAACGCCCGGCTTAGCCGGGCGTTGTCGTTTACAGGCCGCCCGATTTATAGGCGCGTGCGGCGGGTGCCCCGTTGCTGGCCGGCAGTTTCTTGCCCAGCATTTCCATCCGCATCTGGAACGGTGGGAACGGCATCTCAATGCCGTGCTGCTCAAATCCGCTCAGAATCAGCTGATGCAGTTCGTGACGCAGCGGCATGCGATGTCCCATCTCTGCTGCATGCACGCGCAGTTCGAACAGCTGGATCCCCTGCTGTAAATCGACCAGGAACACCTCCGGCGGCGGTGTATCCAGCACATAACTGCAGCGTTCAGCCGCCTGCTTCAGGATGGTGGTCACCTGTTCGCTGCTCACCTTCGCCGGCGCTGGGATGGTCAGCACCACACGCGTCACCGAATCTGACAGCGACCAGTTAACAAACTGCTCGGTGATAAAGGCCTTATTCGGCACGATGATCTCTTTGCGGTCCCAGTCGGTAATGGTGGTGGCGCGCGTATTGATGCGGGTAATGCTGCCGGTCAGATCGCGAATGGTGACGGTATCGCCGATACGAATCGGTTTCTCAAACAGGATGATCAGACCCGAGATAAAGTTGGCGAAAATTTCCTGCAAACCAAAACCCAGTCCGACACCCAGCGCCGCCACCAGCCACTGCAACTTCGACCACTCAATACCAATCAGCGAGAAGCCAATCAGTCCGCCAATCAGCAACAGCAAATATTTGGTCAGGGTGGTGATGGCGTAGCCGGTACCGGGCGTCAGGTTAAGGTGCTGCAACAGCGCCAGCTCCAGCAGCGCCGGCATATTGCGCACCAGCTGGGTGGTGATAATAAACACCAGAATGGCAATCAGCACCGATCCCAGAGTAATCGGCTGAATAGACTCCACGCCCTGCACCGAGGTGCTGACATCCCACAGCTGAATATTCTCCAGGAAGCCGAACGCGGAATGGATCTCCGACCACAGTACGATCACCGACACCAGCGCAATCAGCGTCAGGATTGAGCGCACCAGCCGCAGAGACTGGGCACTGATGGCATCCAGATCGATCACCGGCTCTTCGATTTCAATCGCGTCGGTATTCTGTGCGCTTTGCTCTTTCTCTTCTTCGCTGCGCGCACGGTTAGCCAGCATGTCAGCACGACGCTGACGGGCACGGTCAAAGCCGAGACGACGACGCTGAATCAGCATCCAGCGGCGGATGATGTGATAGATCACCAGCAGCAGGAACCAGATGGCTATCGAGGTTTCCAGCCTTGCCAGCAACGCCTGCGCCGTCGCCAGATAACCGATCGCCGAGGCGAGGGCCGCCATCAGCGGCATGGCGATCATCAGGTTCCACAACATGCGGTTGACCATGTTGTCGCCGTTGCCCTCTTTATCCAGATAGAGCGGAATACCGGCGCGTTTCAGGCTGACGGTGACGATGCTGATCGCCCCGCAGATCAGGATGAAGCAGAGACGACCCAATGAGGAGGAGAACTGACGATCTTCCAGATTGCTGAAGGCGATTAACAGCATGATCAGCGGCACAACCAGCCCGATACTCAGGGAGTAATAGCGCATGGCGCGCGCCACGCGGTTCTGCGGCCAGCGGAAATGAACGATAAACAGACCGTTGGGGCGGGCAAATGCGGCGCTGATCATAAAGGCCCACAGCAGCGGCAGCGTCGCGGTAATCCCGTCACCAATAGCCACCGCAATCGGATAGGGCCAAGCGTTTTGTAGACCATAACCCAGCGTCCCCCACAACACCGGCAGCGGTAGCGCCACCAGAATCGACCAGAAAACGGTACGGATGGTCAGCCGGAAGCGATCCTGAGTCACTTTACCGACTTTACTGGCGGAGCGCTCAAGGAAGGCATTGAAGTGACGCCGTGAGCTGATGCTAAAGCCGACCAGCAGCAGGGCACCAATGATCGGCAGTACGGTGCTGCGGCTGGTGAACATCATTGCCATCGCTTTGCCGAGCTGACCCAGCGTATCCAGCGACAGCAGGCGCGACAGATCTTTAGCCAGATCGAGCGGGTAACTCAGGCCGATCGGGCTGACGTCGGCGGTCCAGAACAGATAACGGTGGGTGGCATCTTTCACTTCGGTCAGCGCATCCTGCAGCTGTGTATTGCCGACCTTCAGCTTGGTGATCTCAAGGATCAACGTATCGCAACCGGAGATCAGCGAATTAAGCAGTTCGCGCTGGGTGCGGAGCTGGGCATCAAGGATGCGCTTCTGTTCGCTAGTATAGGGCTGACCATCGGCCTGGTGACCCTTACGTAGCGCCTCCTGGCGCTCCAGCAGATCTTCATAATGGAGACGCTGAACCTGCAGCTGGGCCATCTCATTATCAATCTGCTGCGACTTTGGCATTTCCGGCAGGCGCGCCACCTGGGCCCGCAGCGCTTCGCCCAGCAGATTGGACGCGCCCAGCCACTGTGATTGTTCGCGCAGGGTAGAGAGCGCCTGACGCACCTGAATAATTTGATTGGTCGCCAGCCGCTGCTGCGACGCCATCAGATCCATCCGCTGCGCCTGCTGATTCAGGGCGACAGAGAGATCGCGGTTAATGCGGAATTGATCGCTGATTGCCGGTGGCAAATCACCACTGTTTTCGGCCAGTTGTTCGGTACGCGCCAGTGCCAGTTCGGCTTCACGCTGACGTTGATCATTGAGTTGATTGCGCAGTGCCTGCAGATAGTTATCCAGCTGGGCAGCCTTACGCTGGTGCACTTCGGCCCGCATCCGCGCCAGTTCCTGACGGTTGTTGGCGGAGAGCTGAGCCAGCTCCAGCTCATCGACGCGCGCTTTATTGGCGGCATTTTCCGCCTGACGCGCAGCCAGTTGTAGCTGGCCCTGCGGCGAAGTGCTGTTGCTGGCACCCTGCAAACGACGCTCACTTTCGGTCATGGCGCGGCGTGCTTCGGTCTGCTGCTGCGGCAACTGCGACAGTGAGTCACTGATCTCGCGCGCCCGATCCTGCTCCTGCTGCGCCTGGCGACCCTCTTCCAGCAGCTGACTACTTACCTGCAGAATCTCCTGATCCAGTTCGGCGCTGCTCATGTTGCTGCGCACGGTTTTCGCGCTGCCGCCCATTGCGGCGATCTGCTGGCGTAACTCGCGTGCCAGACGCGGAAAATCGTCGATAACCTGCTGGTACTGCGCGGCGCGCTCCAGCGAATAATCACGTTCAGAAAGGAAATTTAACGCCGCTTCAATCGACTGGATTTGTTCCGCCTGGGCCGGTGAGCTTTTGGCAGCTTTGGTCTCTTCCAGTTGCTGTTTAAGCTGGCTGGCGTCAGGCAGGCTGGCCGCAAGGGCCGGGCTGCTGAGCCACAGGCTCAGCAGCAGGAGGATAATCGAACGCACAGGAGATACTCAACTTAGTCGACGATAACGTCGGAAACGTCTGTTGCTACCGGCAGGGCAATCGCCAGCGGTTGACCCAGACGGGTTTTGCTCTCAGCTTCGAGGCTTTCAGCCAGTTTAACCCGGCCGGGTGCGAACAGGTTGATGACGGTCGAGCCCAGCTTGAAGCGGCCCATTTCCTGGCCTTTCAGCAGCACCACCGCACCTTCATCATCCGCTGCCGGATAATGCCAGCGCTTAATCACCCCTTCACGCGGCGGCGTAATGGTACCGGCCCATACCGTCTCGATGCTGCCGACAATGGTGGCACCGACCAGAATCTGCACCATCGGTCCGATATCGGTTTCGAAATAGCAGATAACGCGCTCGTTACGGGCAAACAGGTTAGGAATGTTGCGCGCGGTCAGCGGGTTAACCGAGTAGAGATCGCCAGGCACGTAGATCATCTCACGCAGGATACCGTTGCACGGCATATGCACCCGGTGATAGTCGCGCGGTGCTAGGTAGGTGGTGACGAACTCGCCGTCGACAAAGCGGGCGGCCATCTGCTCATTGCCGGCCAGCAGCGCTTCAAGCGTGTAGTGATGACCTTTCGCTTGGAAAATCTGGTCGCCATCAATGTGGCCGAGCTGACTGATAGCGCCATCAGCGGGCAGGGCGAGCAGGTTGGCGTCAGCATCCACCGGACGCGCATCGTCTTTTAACGGACGGACGAAGAAGTCATTAAAGGTGCGATAGCTGGCGGTGTCAGGCTTGCGTGCTTTCGCCATGTCGACTTTGTAAAACCAGACAAAGATGTCAATGACCAGTTTGGTCAACCAACCACCGCGGCGACTGGCGCCCCAACCGGCGAGTTCAGTCAGCCATTTCTTCGGGAGAATATGATTCAAGCCGAGTTTCAAACGATCAAACACCTTAGCCTCCTAGCTATTTTCATGACGTTGATAAAAAAGGGAGCGGATTGTAGCAGCGCCCCGGTCAGATGGCGACTATAGCCGATTTATGGCGCGCAGCGAATCGTCGGCCACAGGCCGATCCGCGTGTGGCACTGTAGCCCTGCGACCCCTTGCTGTGGGTCGCGCCGCGCGGCGGATGAAATCTGAGGTCAGGACGCGGTTATACCGGTTAACTATCGCCGTCAGGGAAATTTTTACGCGTTTTTACCTGCGCCATGCTTTCCAGGATGCGGTGGTAGTTATAGAAACGGGAAACGTTGATTTTTCCATGTTCTACCGCTTCACGGATCGCACAGCCGGGATCGCTGCCGTGCTTACAGTCACGGAATTTGCAATCGCCGAGGCAGGCCCGAAATTCGACAAATCCACGGGTGATTTGTTCCGGTTCAAGGTGCCATAAACCGAACTCACGCACTCCAGGCGAATCGATCACGTCGCCTCCGTGCGGGAAGTGATACAAGCGTGAGACGGTGGTGGTGTGCTGGCCCAGTCCGGAGCCATCCGACACTTCATTGGTCAGAATGGCGACCTGCTCCTCTTTATCGAGGCCGAGCAGGGCATTCAGCAGGCTGGATTTGCCGACGCCAGACCGGCCGACGAAGATGCTGACGCGATCAGTTAACGCCGCTTCCAGTTGATGAAGGCCGTTTTTCGTCCGGCTGGACACCATCACCACCCGATAACCAATCTCGCGATAAATATCCATCTGCTGATCGACAAAAGCGCGTGCCTTATCATCCAGCAGATCGGTTTTGTTCAGCACCAGCAGCGGTTCGATATCCAGCGTTTCGCTGGCGACCAGATAGCGGTCAATGATGTTAAGCGACAGTTCGGGCAGGATCGCCGACACGATAATGATCTGATCGATATTGGCGGCGATCGGTTTAACACCGTCATAAAAATTGGGACGGGTTAACACGCTGGTGCGTTCATGCACCGCCTCGACAATACCTTTGCCGCCGCTCAGCGCCGGACGCCACATCACGCGGTCGCCGATCACCAGCGAGCGGATCGTGCGGCGAATATCGCAGCGGTGGGCGACGCCTGCGCTGTCCTCGACATCGGCGTGCATGCCAAAACGGCTGACAACGACCCCATCTGCAGTTTCACCAAACAGATTATCATCCGCTTCCGGACGCTCTCTGCGTTGGTTGAGACGGCGATCGTGGTTAGCGCTTACGCGACGTTGTTGGCCCTTCGACAGTTTATTTTTGCTCACTCACCCTCACAGCGTTGTTAGCCAGATTTCGCCCGGCTGGGCAAAACGTCTATGATACACCTTATTCGTCCTGAATGAAGACTACAGCAACCGTAGGAAACAGCATGGCTACTGGAAATGAACAGAATCTGATCTGGATTGATCTTGAGATGACCGGACTGGATCCTGAGCGCGATCGAATTATTGAGATTGCTACCCTGGTAACGGACGCCAATTTAAACATCCTAGCGGAAGGCCCGGTAATGGCGGTGCACCAGTCCGATGCGCAACTGGCACTGATGGACGACTGGAATGTCCGCACCCATACCAACAGCGGACTGGTGGAGCGGGTGAAGGCGAGCCAGATTGACGATCGGGCAGCGGAGCTGGCGACCATTGCCTTCCTGCAGCAGTGGGTACCGGCCAACACCTCGCCGATTTGCGGTAACAGCATTGGCCAGGATCGGCGTTTCCTGTTCAAATATATGCCTGAGCTGGAAGCCTACTTCCACTATCGCTATCTGGACGTCAGCACGCTCAAAGAGTTGGCGCGCCGCTGGAAGCCCGACATCCTGCCCGGCTTTAAAAAGAGCGGTTCGCATCAGGCGCTGGATGACATTCGCGAGTCAGTGGCGGAGCTGGCTCACTACCGCGAGCACTTTTTGCAGCTTTAAATCGACAATGGGTGCGCAGGAAATCACTAGGTTGCTGATTTAATAGGCAATCGCGCTGAAAGCGCAAAATTTTGCTTTCAGAGGCTTGCAGCAGTAACGATTTCTCGTATAATGCGCACCCCGTACCGGTGAAGAATTTATTAACGGTACAAGGCGCGGGAATAGCTCAGTTGGTAGAGCACGACCTTGCCAAGGTCGGGGTCGCGAGTTCGAGTCTCGTTTCCCGCTCCAGTTTTACGTCAGACCCTATTAAGCCAATTATCAGGTTATTAATTGTTGCGGGCCAGGATAGTTTCCAGAAGTTTATCCACAGCGACAGCGCTGCACGCCATCATTCGCGCCATATTACCCCGATCTGTAAAATGCTTTTAAACAGAGTTATCCACAGCTTTATCTATTAACCGAAGCGATAGACTCGTTATTAAATAAACACAACTTTTCGCTAAACAGTTGATAATTAACAATATAAAAATATTTCAGATTGTTATTTGCCTGCGTTATCAGCCTTATGTCAGTTGAATGACAACGGCTTTTTATTTTTATTCACAGCATGTGGAAAACGCAATTCTGCCGACTGGCTGTACACTCATGCATCACGCGGTAATCCCTTCTCAACTGCACGAACCAGGCGCTTTTGCTGCGCGGGCTGCACATCGATAACCACCTGTTGACGCTTATCCTGCTGCCGGGCGATGGTCCACTGAATATGCTCATCCAGTAAATCACTCTCACCCAGCCGCTGTTCCAGCACCGGAATAATCTCGGGTGACCAGGGCGCATTACCCAGCGCCACGGCGATATTGCGCAGCCAGCGTAGATGACCGATACGCCGAATCGCCGATCCCTCCGCAATGCGCAGAAACTTCGCTTCATCCCACTGAAACAGATCGATCAGTTCGGGCGCATGCAGGGCGGCGCGTGGCGAAAAGTCACTTTCATCGCTGAGCTGCCCGTAACGATTCTACGGACAGATCAGCTGACAATCGTCGCAGCCATAAATCCGGTTGCCCATCAGCGGACGAAATTCTTCCGGAATGGCCCCTTCCAGTTCGATGGTGAGGTAGGAGATGCAGCGCCGCGCATCGACCACATAGGGTTCAACGATGGCGTTGGTCAGGCAGGCGACGCAGCGTCCACACTGCTCCGGCTGAGGCGTATCCACCGGCAGCGGCAGATCGATCAGCAGCTCGCCGAGGGAAAACAATGAACCCGCCTCGCGATTGAGAATCAAAGGGTGTTTACCGGTCCAGCCCAGTCCCGCTTTGGCCGCCAGCGTGCGCTCGAGCAGCGGGGCAGAGTCAACAAACGGCCGGAAATTAAGCTCACCGCAATGCTGCTGGATCATTTCTCCGAGCTTTTTCAGTCGATTGCGCAATACTTTGTGGTAATCACGACCGAGGGCATAACGGCTGACATAGCCCAGTCGGGGATTTTTCAACGTACTGGCAAAAGCCGCTTTGGCTGGCAGGTAGTTCATGCGAACGCTGATGACGCGCAGCGTACCGGTTAGCAGTTCATGCGGACGCGCCCGCATCATACCGTGGCGCGCCATCCACTCCATCTCGCCATGATATTGCTTGTCCAGCCACGCCTGAAGAAGTGGCTCTTCCACACTCAGGTCGGTATCGGTGATGCCGACCTGCTGAAAGCCGAGATCCAATCCCCACTGTTTAATCTGTTGTGCGAGTTGATGAAGATCGAGAGGGTATGACATGAGTGACCAGGGTTCGAAGAAAAACAGCCGCAGTTTACCATATTCTGTCTGGCCTCCGCAGGCCGTGGCGCAGCTGGAGCGTGAAGGCGCTGATGCACTCGGCATCACCTTATATGAACTGATGCTGCGTGCCGGACAGGCGGCCTATGAACATCTTAACGCCTGCTGGCCTGACGCCCGACACTGGCTGATCCTGTGTGGTCATGGCAATAACGGCGGCGATGGCTACGTGGTGGCCCGTCTGGGGCAGGCGGCGGGCCGGCAGGTCACACTGCTGGCCTGTGACGGTGAGAAACCGCTGCCCGAGGAGGCGCAACGCGCCCGGGACGCCTGGCTGGATGCGGGCGGCGAAATTCATGCCGCCGATGCCGCCTGGCCAGAGCAGGTCGGGGTCATCGTCGATGCGCTGCTGGGAACCGGCATTAATCGCGCGCCGGGCGAACCTTACCGCACCCTGATACAGCAGGCGAATGCCCATGCCGCGCCGATCCTCGCTATCGACATGCCGTCCGGCTTAGCCGCCAGCACCGGCAGTGCGCCCGGTGAGGTGATACAGGCCACGCACACCCTGAGCATGGTGGCGCTCAAACCGGGCCAGATTACCGGCAAAGCGCGGGATTATATCGGTGAGCTGTTCTATGCCGATCTCGGCCTGCAGGCTTTTCTGGCGGCGCAAACCGCCCCGATGGCGCGCTATGATGTCAGCGCGCTCACGCAGTGGTTCAGACCGCGTAAGCCGACCTCGCATAAAGGAGATCACGGCCGCCTGCTGGTGGTGGGCGGCGATGCCGGTACCGCCGGCGCGGTACGAATGACGGCAGAAGCGGCGTTACGCAGCGGCAGCGGGTTAGTGCGAGTACTTACTCACAAAGACAATATTATCCCGATCCTGACGGCGCGGCCGGAAATCATGGTCGATGAGCTGACCGATGAACAGCTCAGCGCGGCGCTGGAATGGGCAGATGTAATTGCAATTGGACCGGGCCTGGGACAGCGTGAGTGGGGCAAGCGGGCGCTGGAACGGGTCGCGGAAAGCGAAAAGCCGATGCTTTGGGATGCGGATGCACTTAACCTGCTGGCAATCAGTGCAGAGAAACGTCAGAATCGCATCATTACGCCGCATCCTGGCGAAGCGGCGCGCTTGCTCAACATCAAGACCAGTGAGGTTGAGAGTGACCGCTTACATGCAGCGCAGAGCTTAGCCCAGCGCTACGGTGGCGTGGTGGTACTGAAAGGTGCCGGAACCTTGATCGCCAGCGAGCAGGGTGAAATGGCGTTTGCCGATGTAGGAAATGCCGGTATGGCCTCCGGCGGCATGGGCGATCTCCTGAGTGGGATTATCGCCTCGCTGATGGGGCAGAAACTGACGCTGTTCGATGCGGCCTGTGCCGGCTGCGTCGCGCACGGCGCCGCAGCCGATGCGGTGGCCGCACAACGTGGCACGCGCGGTATGCTGGCAACAGATTTACTTGAGCTGCTGCGGCAATTTGTTAATCCTGAGATGAATCAAGAAGCATGAAGACCTGTGTTATTTCTTTGCCCGATGAGGCGGCTACGCTCGGTTTGGGCGCTCAACTGGCGCGTGCCTGTGGCAACGCGGCGGTCATTTATCTCTATGGCGATCTGGGGGCGGGTAAAACTACCTTCAGCCGCGGCTTTCTGCAGGCGCTGGGACATCAGGGCAACGTAAAAAGCCCGACCTACACGCTGGTTGAGCCTTACACCCTGGGTGAGCGCTCACTTTATCATTTTGACCTCTATCGGCTGGCCGACCCGGAAGAGCTGGAATTTATGGGCATCCGCGACTATTTCAGCGGTGACGCCATCTGTCTGGTCGAATGGCCACAGCAGGGCGAAGGGTTTCTGCCGCCGCCCGATCTCTCTTTAACGCTGCGCTACGTCGATGATGCGCGTGAAGCGGAGCTGACGGCCCACCCGCCGCAGGCAGAGCAGTGGATTACGTCACTCGCACAACACAGGGACCCGGCATGAAGTCACGGATGAAATTAGTCTTAGTGACCCTGCTGCTGGTCTGCGTGCCGCTGTTCGCGGCCACCCTGTCTGATATCAAAGTCGCCAATGGCGATAACCAGGCCACGGTGACCCTGAACTTTGTCGGGCAGCCGGTGTATGGTTTCTTCCCGCTGCGCAACCCGGATCGGGTAGTGCTGGACGTGCGTCAGAGCGGTGTGGTGCAGGGACTGCCGCTGAACTTCAGCGGGGAAAATATTGTAAAGCGCATCCGCACCAGCACGCCAAAAGATAAACAGAGCGTACGGCTGGTGTTTGAGCTGACGCAACCGGGTAAAACCCGGGCGGTGACGCAGCGTAACGGCAGCAGCTACAGCGTGGTATTTACTATTACCGGTTCACGTCCGGCGGTAACCCGCCCTGCACCGACGCCGGATCCTGCGCCGGTCCGCGCCCCGGTTCAGAGCGCAGCCGCCGCCAACCCGTTCAATGCCAATCCGGTCACCGCCGTCACCAGCACAGCCAGCACGGTACGTCCGGGCAGCGCGGTCAGCCGCAACGACACGGTGATCGTGGCGATTGATGCCGGACACGGTGGTCAGGATCCCGGCGCTACCGGACAGCGCGGACTGAAAGAGAAGAATGTCACCATCGCCATCGCCTGTAAGCTGCGGGTGTTGCTGAACAACGACCCGATGTTCAAAGGTGTACTGACCCGTGATGGCGACTATTTTATTTCGGTGATGGGCCGTTCTGACGTGGCGCGTAAAGCGAACGCCAACGTGCTGGTCTCTATTCACGCCGACGCCGCGCCAAGCCATGCGGCGACCGGTGCGTCGGTTTGGGTGTTGTCGAATCGTCGCGCCAACAGTGAGATGGCTAACTGGCTGGAGCAGAAAGAGAAGCAGTCTGAACTGCTGGGCGGCGCAGGCGATCTGCTGGCGAACAGTCAGGCGGACCCTTATCTCAGTCAGGCGGTACTTGACCTGCAGTTTGGTCATTCACAGCGCGTCGGTTATGACATTGCCCAGCGGGTACTACAGCAATTACGCGGCGTCACTTCGCTGCATAAACGCTTACCTGAGCATGCCAGCCTTGGCGTGCTGCGTTCGCCGGATATTCCTTCGCTGCTGGTGGAAACCGGCTTTATCAGTAATTCCTCGGAGGAGCGACTGCTTGGCAGTAGCGCACACCAGGATAAGATTGCGCAGTCGATCTATAAAGGTCTGCGCACTTATTTCCTGGCGCACCCGCTGCAATCCATCCCAAAGGAGAAAAACCGGCCGCTGGACTCGTCGCCAGCGGTTAGCGTCGCCAGCAACCCGGCGACCGGCGTGACGCAGTATACCGGTGCTATCCAGCGCCATACTTCGCGGCGACTCGTTGACCGGTATTGCCGCCCACTACGGCGTCAGCCCGAAAGCGATAATGCAGACCAATAATCTGAAGTCGACCAACGTGATGTTGGGGCAGAACCTGAAAATTCCTGCATCCTGAATGTTCGCCCGGCCACTGCGCCGGGCTATCAGCTAAAAGGATATTCACCATGCCGATACAAATTTTACTGCCGCAACTGGCGAACCAGATTGCGGCGGGTGAAGTGGTCGAGCGTCCTGCATCGGTTGTGAAAGAGCTGGTGGAAAACAGCCTTGATGCTGGCGCAACACGCATTGATGTTGAGATTGAAAAGGGCGGCGCGAAGCTGATACGCATCCGTGACAACGGGTGCGGCATCGTAAAAAGCGAACTGGCGATGGCGCTGGCCCGCCATGCCACCAGTAAGATTGCCTCACTGGATGACCTGGAGGCGATCACGAGCCTCGGTTTCCGGGGCGAAGCGCTGGCCAGTATCAGCTCGGTCTCTCGCCTGACCCTGACCTCACGTACCGCCGATCAAACTGAAGCTTGGCAGGCCTATGCCGAAGGGCGCGATATGGCGGTGACGATTAAGCCTGCTGCGCATCCGTGCGGCGCCACGCTGGAAGTGCTGGATCTGTTTTACAACACTCCGGCGCGCCGCAAATTCATGCGTACCGAAAAAACCGAGTTCGGTTACATCGATGAAGTGATACGCCGCATCGCGCTGGCCCGCTTTGACGTGGCGATTTCACTCAGTCACAACGGCAAAATGATGCGTCAGTATCGGGCGGTGAGTGATGAGAGTCAGCGCGAACGGCGGCTGGCGTCCATCTGTGGCGTGACCTTCATGCAGCATGCGTTACGCATCGACTGGCAGCATGACGATCTGTCGCTGCGCGGCTGGGTGGCCGATCCGACCGGTTCGCGTCAGGTCAGCGACCTGCAGTATTGCTACGTCAACGGCCGCATGATGCGGGATAAACTGATTAATCACGCTATCCGTCAGGCTTTCCAGACCCAGCTGCAGGAGGATCAGCAGCCCGCCTATGTGCTCTATCTGAAAATCGATCCGCACCAGGTGGATGTCAACGTTCATCCGGCAAAACATGAGGTGCGGTTTCATCAGTCGCGGCTGGTGCATGATTTTATCTATCAGGGCGTGATGAGCGTGTTACAGGCGAGCGCGGCCCCGGTACTGCCGACACTGCAGGCGGAAGAGCCCGCGCCGCGCTGGCAGCACGAGAATCGTCAGGCGGCCGGGGGAAACCATTTTTCACAGCCCGCCGCGCGTCGCAGCGAGTCAACGCCGTCAGCATCGGCGCCGGGACCCGCGCCAGCCTGGCAGAGCAAAGAGAGCGGTTATCGCCAGCGGGAAGGCGCGGTCTATCAGCAGCTTCTGAAAACCCCCGCCAGCAGTGCGCCACCGGCGCAGCCTGCTGAATCGGCACCGCGTGCCGTCGTCAAAGCGTCACCGCTGGCGGCGCATGCCCAGAGTTTTGGCCGGGTACTGACGGTGCTGCATCACCACTATGCGTTGCTGGAGCAGGACCAGAAACTGCTGCTGCTGGCGCTGCCGGTGGCGGCGCGCTGGGTAAAACAGGCGCAGCTTCAGCCCGGCGAAACCGGCTTAAAACCGCAGCCGTTACTGATTCCGGTGCGGCTCAAAATTGCCCAGGCTGAACGGCAGGCTGCACAGAAAAACAGCAGCCTGCTCAATCAGATGGGAATAGAACTGCAGCTGGAGGGCGACCATGTGACCCTCCGCGCGGTTCCTTTACCGTTACGAACACAAAATTTACAAATCTTGATTCCTGAACTGTTAGGCTATCTCGCCCGGCAGCAAGATAACTCTGCGACGCAACTGGCCCAGTGGCTGGCGCGACGTCAGGATGCAGAGTCGTCTGACTGGAATCACTCACAGGCGATTAACCTGCTGGCTGAGCTGGAACGGCTCTGTCCACAGCTATTAAAATCGCCGCCTTCAGGTCTGATACAGGCCATTGAGATTGAGAGCGCGATTGACGCGTTGAAGCATGAGTGAACTAAACCAGGCTGGCCAACCAAAGGCTATTTTTTTGATGGGACCCACGGCTTCTGGCAAGACTGCATTAGCGATTGAGCTACGCAAGCAGTTGCCAGTGGAACTAATCAGCCTAGATTCTGCCTTAATCTATCGTCAGATGGATATTGGCACGGCGAAACCGTCGGCTGAGGAGTTAGCAGTGGCGCCCCATCGTTTGCTGGACATACGCGATCCCGCGGAAGCCTACTCGGCGGCGGAGTTTCGACGTGATGCGTTAGCAGAAATGGCGGATATCGTTCAGGCCGGACGAATTCCGTTGCTTGTTGGTGGAACCATGCTCTACTTCAAGGCGTTACTTGAAGGATTGTCGCCGTTGCCCTCGGCCGATCCCGAGGTTCGTCAGCAGATAGAGCAAACGGCGCGTGAAAAAGGCTGGGAAGCTTTACACCGCCAGCTGTGTGAAATCGACACGGTTGCTGGCAGTCGTATTCGTCCGAATGATTCGCAGAGACTTTCGCGAGCACTGGAAGTTTTTTTCATTTCGGGTAAAACTTTAACGGAACTGACAAAAACGTCCGGTGAAGCGTTACCCTACGACGTGTACCAGTTTGCCATCGCCCCCGCGAGCCGTGAACTGTTACACCAGCGCATCGCGTTGCGTTTTGAGCAGATGTTAGCGTCAGGATTTGAAGCGGAGTCTCGGGCCCTGTTTGCACGAGGTGATTTGCATACGGACATGCCTTCCATTCGTTGTGTTGGCTATCGCCAGATGTGGTCTTATTTATCGGGCGAAATCGATTATGACGAGATGGTTTATCGGGGAATTTGCGCAACCCGGCAACTCGCTAAGCGTCAGATGACCTGGTTACGCGGCTGGGAAAATGTTCACTGGCTCGACAGTGACAAGCCCCAACTGGCGCGTGACAAGGTGCTACAGGTTCTTAGTGCGAAGCATGGGTGATTGTGTACAATTGACGGGTTATCGTGCGCAAATTTTTACGCAGTTTTTTCAGAACTATAGGTTCTACAAGCAACAAACAACGAGCAATATAAGGAAAAGATAGAATGGCTAAGGGGCAATCATTACAAGACCCGTTTTTGAACGCACTGCGTCGTGAACGTGTTCCGGTTTCGATTTATTTGGTTAACGGTATCAAGCTGCAGGGTCAGATTGAGTCATTTGATCAGTTTGTAATTTTGCTGAAAAACACGGTAAGTCAGATGGTTTATAAACACGCCATTTCTACCGTTGTTCCTTCGCGCCCGGTTTCTCACCATAGTAATAATACCGGTGGCGGCAGCAACAATTACCATCATGGCGGCAGCAACACATCTGCGCAGCCACAGCCACAACAAGACGGTAATAACGCAGAATAACGCGTCGCCGTACAGCCAGGACCGGAGAGCGTAAATGGTTTTCCGTCCTGGTCTTTTATTTTAGCGAGGTTATAGCTTGTTTGACCGTTATGATGCCGGTGAGCAGGCCGTACTGGTACACATCTGGTTCTCCCAAGACAAAGAAGTAGAAGATCTTCAGGAGTTTGAAACCCTGGTCTCTTCTGCTGGCGTTAACGCGCTGCAAGTGGTCACTGGCAGCCGCAAAGCGCCACATCCCAAGTATTTTGTCGGTGAAGGAAAGGCCGTTGAAATTGCCGATGCGGTAAAAACAACAGGAGCATCGGTCGTCTTATTCGATCATGCCCTTACGCCCGCTCAGGAAAGAAATCTCGAGCGCAGGTGCGAATGTCGGGTGATTGATCGTACCGGCTTAATTCTTGATATCTTCGCCCAACGCGCACGCACCCACGAAGGTAAATTGCAGGTTGAGCTGGCACAGCTACGCCAGCTTGCCACGCGTCTGGTACGCGGCTGGACGCACCTTGAACGTCAGAAAGGCGGAATCGGCTTACGCGGTCCGGGTGAAATACAATTAGAAACGGACCGTCGCTTATTACGCGGCCGTATCAGCCAGATTTTATCCCGTCTGGAACGGGTTGAGAAACAGCGTGAGCAGGGATGTCAGGCACGCGCCAAGGCCGATGTGCCAACCGTGTCGCTGGTGGGCTATACCAACGCCGGTAAATCGAAGCTGTTTAACGCCATGACCTCAGCCAACGTCTTTGCTGCCGATCGGCTGTTTGCGACCCTTGATCCGACGCGGCGCCGCCTGAACGTCGCCGATGTCGGTGAAGTGATGCTGGCGGATACGGTCGGCTTTATCCGCCATCTTCCTCACGATTTGGTTGCTGCCTTTAAAGCGACCCTGCAGGAGACGCGTCAGGCGACGCTGCTGCATGTGATTGACGGTGCTGACGTTCGCGTCACAGAAAATATTGAAGCCGTTGATACGGTACTGGAAGAGATCGACGCTGACGAAATTCCCACCTTACTGGTCATGAATAAGATGGCTTTGAACCGCGCATCGATCATAACGAAGAAAACCTGCCAATTCGCGTCTGGCTGTCTGCCCAGACCGGTGCTGGCATTCCGTTATTATGGCAGGCGCTGTCTGAGCGGCTGTCGGGTGAAATTGCCCAGTACGAATTACATCTGCCACCCGAGGCGGGGCGCTTGCGCAGCCGTTTCTACCAGTTGCAGACGATTGAGAAAGAGTGGAATCAGGAAGACGGCAGTGTAGGATTGCAGATTCGTATGCCAATCATTGAATGGTTGCGCTTATGCAAACAGGAACCGTCGCTGACCAGTTACATTGTTTGATATTGCCCAATCGAACTTACCCAAAAGATTTCAGCTTGTAGCAAGGCGGCAATTGAAAGAATCACCGGGCGCTTACGCAGCGTAAGTGACCGGGGTGAGTGAAAGCAGCCAACGCCGCAACAGCCTGAAAGATGACGGATAAGCCGCAAATACAATAAATGGAGTAGAGACATGGCGTGGAATCAGCCCGGAAATAACGGACAGGACCGCAACCCGTGGGGAAGCAGCAATAATCAAGGCAGCAACTCTGGGGGAAATAAAAGAGGACGGGAATCCGGGCCTCCTGATCTGGATGATATCTTCCGTAAGCTGAGCAAGAAGCTTGGTGGTCTGGGCGGTGGCAAACAGAACGACAACGGTCAGCGCGGCTCCGGCAGCGGCGGTAAAATTGTTGGCATTGTAGCCGTTGCAGCCGTCGTCATTTGGGCAGCAAGCGGTTTCTACACCATCAAAGAAGCGGAACGTGGCGTGGTAACGCGCTTCGGCAAGTTCAGTCATCTGGTTGAGCCGGGTCTGAACTGGAAACCGACCTTTATCGATCAGGTGCGTGCCGTTAACGTTGAATCGGTACGTGAACTGGCCGCGTCAGGCGTGATGCTGACCTCGGATGAGAACGTGGTGCGGGTTGAGATGAACGTCCAGTACCGGGTTACCGATCCGGAACGTTATCTTTATGCCGTTACCAGCGCGGATGACAGTCTGCGTCAGGCCACCGACAGCGCACTGCGCGGCGTCATTGGCCGGTCCACCATGGACCGTATCCTAACCGAAGGCCGTACATTAGTCCGTAGCGATACCCAGCGTGAAATCGACGAAACGATTCGCCCTTACAACATGGGCATCGCGGTGCTGGACGTTAACTTCCAGGCGGCACGTCCACCGGAAGAGGTGAAGTCTGCGTTTGATGACGCGATTGCCGCGCGTGAAAACCGCGAGCAGTATGTCCGCGAAGCGGAAGCCTACGCCAACGAAGTTCAGCCACGTGCTAACGGTCAGGCGCAGCGTATTCTGGAAGAAGCCCGCGCGTATAAAGAGCGGACGGTACTGGAAGCGCAGGGTGAAGTAGCGCGATTTGCCAAGATCCTGCCTGAGTACAAAGCGGCACCGGAAATCACCAAAGAGCGTCTCTATATCGAAACGATGGAACGGGTGCTCAGCCATACGCGTAAAGTGCTGGTTAACGATCGGGATAATAACCTGATTGTGCTGCCACTCGATCAGCTGATGCGTGGCGGTCAGGCATCAACCGGCCACAACGGTCAGAAAGGGGGCAATGGTGCGTCGCAGCCTGCGCTCTCCGATCGCAGCGCCAGCCGCAGTGACACGTCGTCATACAGTCCGGACAGCATCATGGATCAGCGTCGGGCTAACGCTCTGCGCAACGACAGCCAGCGCGAAGGGAGAGAGTAATCGATGCGTAAGCCAATAGTAGTATTAATCATCGTCGTGCTGGTGGCGCTCTATGCGTCGCTGTTTGTGGTGCAGGAAGGTCAGCGCGGCATCCTACTGCGCTTCGGTAAAGTTCTGCGCGACGACGAAAACAAACCGCAGGTATTTGAGCCGGGTCTGCATTTCAAGATCCCATTCCTCGAAACGGTTAAAACGCTGGATGCCCGCATTCAGACCATGGACAACCAGGCCGATCGCTTCGTAACCAAAGAGAAGAAAGATCTGATCGTCGATTCCTACATCAAATGGCGTATCAGCGACTTCAGTCGTTACTACTTGGCCACCGGTGGCGGCGATGTTTCTCAGGCGGAAGTACTGCTTAAACGTAAGTTCAGCGACCGTCTGCGTTCTGAAATGGGTCGTCTGGATGTCAAAGACATCGTGACCGACTCACGTGGTCGTCTGACAACGGACGTGCGTGATGCGCTGAACACCGGTACCGCAGGCAGCGATGACGAAATCGCCACCCCGGCCGCCGATGATGCGATTGCCAGTGCAGCGGCCCGCGTAGAACGTGAAACCAACAGCAGCGAACCGGCACCGAACCCGAACAGTATGGCGGCGTTAGGTATTCAGGTGGTGGATGTGCGGATTAAGCAGATCAACCTGCCGACTGAAGTTTCTGATGCGATCTTCAACCGTATGCGTGCAGAGCGTGAAGCGGTAGCACGTAGCCAGCGTTCACAAGGTCAGGAAGAGGCAGAAAAACTGCGCGCCCAGGCTGATTACCATGTAACGCGTACCCTGGCCGAGGCACAGCGTGAAGCGCTGATTACCCGCGGTGATGGCGATGCGGAGACGGCGCGACTGTTTGCCGCGGCATTCAGTCAGGACCCGGACTTCTACGCATTTATCCGTAGCCTGCGTGCCTATGAAAACAGCTTCAATGACAATGAGGATGTGATGGTGTTGAGCCCGGACAGCGACTTCTTCCGATATATGAAGGCGCCCTCTAACGCGACACATTAAGAACTGATATAACCTACAGGCCGACAATGTTGTCGGCCTTTTTTTTGGGTATCAGTATGAAAACAAGCATCTGGATGGCACTGGCACTGGCGCTGGTGTTAGTGCCGGAAGGGTTGGGACCGATGTTTATGCCGCGCGCCTAGCGCCGGATGATCCTGGCGACGACGCAGCTGCCCGATCGCCTGTTGCACCGTTTTGGTGGCGGGCTGGTAGTGGCCGGGATGGTGATCTATTGCATGCTCAGCCTGCACGGTAACCTGTAATATTGGCTGGCCTGGCGCATAAATTGTGCCTGTTACCGTTATTTTCCCCAACATGTTGTAGAGATCAAAACGCAGGCAAAAAAGCGCGCAATCGTATGCTAAAAGTGCTGAAAACCATCGGATCAGATGGTAGAATCCTTTTTTAAGCAATCGGTGATTTTGAGAAATGGGTAAGAACGTCGTCGTACTGGGCACCCAATGGGGTGACGAAGGTAAAGGTAAGATTGTAGACCTTCTGACTGAACGCGCGAATTACGTTGTGCGTTATCAAGGCGGCCACAATGCGGGCCACACACTTGTCATCAACGGTGAAAAAACCGTGCTCCACCTGATCCCTTCTGGCATTCTGCGCGATAACGTCACCAGCATTATTGGTAACGGCGTAGTGCTCTCTCCTGAAGCCTTAATAAAAGAGATGAAAGGCCTGGAAGAGCGCGGGATTCCGGTACGCGAACGTCTGCTGATTTCTGAAGCCTGTCCGTTGATTCTGCAGTATCACGTTGCCATGGACATGGCGCGCGAAAAAGCGCGTGGTGCTAAGGCGATCGGGACCACCGGCCGCGGTATTGGTCCGGCTTATGAAGATAAAGTCGCCCGCCGTGCACTGCGCGTCAGCGATCTGTTCAACAAAAAGATTTTTGCCGCCAAGCTGAAAGAAGTGGTCGATTTCTACAACTTCCAGCTGGTGCACTACTACAAAGAGCAGGCGGTCGACTCCGATAAAGTGCTGAACGATGTGATGGCGATTGTCGATATCCTGACCAGCATGGTGGTTGACGTCTCTGAGCTGCTGGACAGCGCGCGCAAGCGTGGCGATCTGATCATGTTCGAAGGCGCGCAGGGCACGCTGCTGGATATCGATCACGGTACCTATCCGTACGTTACTTCGTCCAACACCACCGCTGGCGGCGTGGCGACCGGCTCAGGCATTGGTCCGCGCTATGTCGATTACGTGTTGGGTATCGTGAAAGCGTACTCAACCCGCGTCGGTGCTGGTCCATTCCCAACGGAGCTGTTTGACGAAACCGGTGAGTTCCTCTGTGCACAGGGTAATGAGTTCGGTGCCACCACTGGCCGTCGTCGTCGTACCGGCTGGCTGGATGCGGTTGCCGTGCGCCGTGCCGTGCAGATCAACTCCCTGTCTGGTTTCTGCATGACCAAACTGGACGTGCTGGATGGCCTGAAAGAAGTTAAAATCTGCGTGGCTTACCGGATGCCGGATGGCCGTGAAGTGACTACCACGCCACTGGCGGCAGAGAACTGGGAAGGCATTGAGCCGATCTACGAAACGCTGCTAGGCTGGAGCGAGACCACTTTTGGTGTGAAGACGCTGGAGGGCTTACCACAAGCTGCTCGCGACTATATCAAGTTTGTTGAAGAAGTGACGGGTGTTCCGGTTGATATTATCTCAACTGGCCCGGACCGCAGTGAAACGATGATTCTGCGCGATCCGTTCGACGCATAATCACCCAGGCCGGACCCTGTCCGGCCTTTGTTTTTCCACCCTTTGATGCCACTAAACCTCCCTTCGCTTGTCCAACCCAGTGCTGGCTGAAAAAAACGCACGGTCAATCAGACTCTGGTTTATCATCGTAGCCAATCGCATGGCGAGTTATGCGATGCCACTTTTGATGATTCACTGAGGTTACTGTGCAGCTGACGAGTTTTACTGATTATGGTTTACGGGCCCTGATTTATCTGGCTTCGTTGCCTGAAGGCCAGCAGACCAACATCACTGAAGTGACCAACACTTACGGTGTGTCACGTAATAACATGGTCAAAATTATTAATCAACTGAGCCGGGCGGGATATATCGCAGCAACGCGCGGCAAAAATGGGGGGCTTCGTCTTGGCATGCCGGCCAGTCAGATTGTGATTGGTGACGTAGTGCGTAAGATGGAGCCGCTACAATTAGTGGACTGCGCATCCTGTTCCATCACGCCCGCCTGTCGCCTGAAGAAGGCGCTACATGACGCGGTGCAGTGCTTCCTGCAGGAACTGGATAGTTACACGTTGGCGGATTTGGTTGAAAGAAACACCCAACTTTATGAAATCATATTGTCCGAACCGCCGGTGGCAATAAATACTCAATGACATCGGAGGAACCGCTATGTCAAAAGATCCTTTTCAGGATAGAGAAGCTGAAAAATACGAAAACCCTATTCCAAGCCGTGAATTTATTCTGGCGCTATTAGAAAAACGTGAAAAACCGGCCAGCCGCGAAGAGCTGGCGCAAGAGATGAACCTGCAGGAAGAAGAGCATATTGAGGCGCTGCGTCGCCGCCTTCGCGCCATGGAGCGTGATGGTCAGCTGGTGTTCACTCGCCGTCAATGCTATGCCCTGCCGGAACGTCTGGATCTGCTGCGCGGGAAGGTCATCGGCCACCGTGATGGCTACGGCTTCCTGCGGGCAGAAGGTCAGAAGGATGATCTCTACCTTTCCGCCGAACAGATGAAGTTTTGCATGCATGGCGACGTTATCCTGGCCCAGCCGCTGGGTGCCGATCGTAAAGGCCGCCGCGAAGCGCGCGTGGTCCGGGTGCAGGAACCCCGCAACAACCAGATCGTTGGCCGTTACTTTACCGACGCCGGTGCTGGCTTCGTGGTGCCGGACGACAGCCGCCTGAGCTTTGACATCCTGATCCCACCGGAAGAAACCATGAATGCTCGCATGGGCTCGGTCGTGGTGGTGGGGTTAGTTCAGCGCCCGACCCGTCGCAGCAAAGCGATCGGTAAAGTAGCTGAGATCCTTGGCGACGATATGGGCACCAGCCTGGCGGTTGATATGGCGCTGCGTACTCATGAAATCCCGCACAGCTGGCCGCCAGAGGTTGAAGCGCAGGTCAGCAAGCTGAAGGAAGAGGTGCCGGAAGAGGCCAAGAAAGGACGCGTCGACTTACGTAAGCTGCCGCTGGTCACGATTGATGGCGAAGACGCCCGTGACTTTGACGATGCGGTTTACTGTGAGAAAAAACGCGGTGGCGGCTGGCGGCTGTGGGTGGCCATCGCCGATGTCAGCTATTATGTTCGTCCCGGCACGCCGCTGGATAATGAAGCGCATCAGCGCGGTACCTCGGTCTATTTCCCGTCGCAGGTGGTGCCGATGCTGCCGGAAGTGCTGTCGAACGGTTTATGTTCGCTCAACCCACAGGTCGATCGCCTGTGTATGGTGTGCGAAATGACCATTTCCTCGAAAGGGAAACTGACCGGCTTCAAACACTACGAAGCGGTAATGAATTCGCATGCGCGTCTGACTTACAACAAAGTCTGGAACATTCTGCAGGGCGACAAAGAGCTGCGTCAGCAGTATGCGCCGCTGGTGAAAGACCTTGAAGAGCTGCACAACCTGTATCAGGCGCTGGAAGCGGCACGTGAAGAGCGTGGCGGTATCTCGTTTGAGACCGAAGAAGCGAAGTTCATCTTCAACGCCGAGCGTCGCATTGAGCGCGTTTCGCGTAATGACGCCCACAAGCTGATCGAAGAGTGCATGATCCTGGCGAACATCGCCTCGGCACGCTTCGTTGAGAAAAATCAGGAACCGGCGCTGTTCCGCGATCACGATCGCCCAACCGACGAAAGCATCAAGAGTTTCCGTACCGTATTAAACGAGCTGGGACTAAGCCTGCCCGGCGGCAACAAACCGCAGCCGATCGACTATGCGGCGCTGCTGAAGCAGGTGGCCGATCGTCCGGATGCGGAAATGCTGCAAACCATGCTGCTGCGTTCGATAAAGCAGGCAGTTTACGATCCGGAAAACCGCGGCCACTTCGGTCTGGCGCTGACCTCCTATGCCCACTTTACCTCGCCAATCCGTCGTTACCCGGATCTGACGCTGCACCGCGCCATCAAATATCTGCTGGCAAAAGAGCAGGGTGAAGGTAAAGGTCTGGTACAACGCGCCATTAAATACCTGATGCCGAAAGACAGCAACGCGGCCAAAGAACGGATGACCGCGACCGGCGGCTATCACTACGACATGCCGGAGATGCTGCGGCTGGGGCTGCACTGTTCCCTGACCGAACGCCGGGCTGATGAAGCAACCCGCGACGTCGCAGACTGGCTCAAGTGTGACTTTATGCAGGATCAGGTCGGCAGCGTGTTCAATGGCGTGATCTCCAGCGTCACCGGCTTTGGCTTCTTTGTTCGCTTAAGCGATCTGTTTATTGATGGTCTGGTGCATGTTTCAACGCTGGATAATGACTACTACCGTTTTGATCCGGTGGGTCAGCGCCTGATTGGCGAGTCCGGCTGCCGCACCTATCGTCTTGGCGATATTGTGGAAGTGCGGGTCGAAGCGGTGCACATGGACGAGCGTAAAATCGACTTTGCCCTGATCTCCAGCCAGCGTCAGGTACGCGGCGAAGGTAAAACCGAGCGCGATCGGGCGAAGCGTGATGGCAAACCACCGTCAAAACGCCGTCGTGATGTCAGCAAGAAGTCCAATTTTGAACCAGACGCTGCTTTCCGCGGCGACAAGGGCAAACCGGCAGCGGCAAAAACTGAGAAAAAAAGTAAAAACGTCTCGGAAAAAAGCCGTAAAATCGCCGCCGCCACGCGGGCTAAGCGCGCCAGCAAAAAAGCGCAAACTGACTGATGCGCATAGCCGCCCTTTCTCAGGAGAAAGGGCGGTAATTTATTCATTTCCAAACATTGAGCAGATCGATGAGCGAAATTATTTTTGGTATCTATGCCGTGCAGGCGCTGCTGGAACGCGACCCACAACGTTTCCAGCAGGTCTTTATCCTCAAAGGCCGCGACGATCGTCGCCTGCAACCCCTGGTCGCCGTGCTGGAAGCTCAGGGGATCGTGATTCAACTGGCGGAGCGTAAGTGGCTGGACAGCCAGGTTGAAGGCGGCGTGCATCAGGGTATCGTGGCGCAGGTTAAACCGGGCCGTCAGTATCAGGAAGGCGATCTGCCGGATCTGCTGCAGAGCCTGGATAAACCGTTCCTGCTGGTGCTGGACGGGGTTACCGATCCGCATAATCTCGGTGCCTGTCTGCGCAGCGCCGATGCGGCGGGAGTGGATGCGGTGATCGTGCCAAAAGATCGTTCCGCTCCGCTGAACGCCACCGCCAAAAAAGTGGCCAGCGGTGCGGCAGAGAACGTGCCGTTAATCCGCGTCACCAACCTGGCGCGGACGCTGCGTCTGCTGCAGGAGTACAACATCTGGGTAGTCGGCACGGCCGGTGAAGCCGATCACACCGTTTATCTGAGCAAAATGACCGGCCCGATGGCGCTGGTGATGGGCGCAGAGGGCGAAGGCATGCGTCGCCTGACCCGTGAACACTGTGATGAGCTGATCAGTATTCCGATGGCGGGCAGCGTCTCTTCGCTTAACGTCTCGGTCGCTACCGGCGTCTGCCTGTTTGAAGCGGTGCGCCAGCGCAACGCCTGATCCCCGATGTGATCCTCGCCACAAACTAGTTTCTGTACCAGGCATAACTGCGTGTCACTCGCATACTTACGGGGTGACATCCGCGAGGAGTGGTTATGACCTGGACAACACACACCGTTTTTAATCAGCCCCATCCTCTCAGTAACAGCAATCTGTTCCTTATCCGATACGCCGCTGAGTGAAGCGCTACAGCGCGAGGGCGCGGAGTGGGATCGTGAATGGCTGGCTTCCGTCGGGCTGGACTTGGCAGTGCTGAACCGCCCGAACTGCTGCGCTACGATGCGCGTGGCGTGCGGCTCAATGAAGTGCGTTTTCATCCCGCCTGGCATCTGCTGATGCAGGGCGTCTGCGCCAGCCGTCTGCACAATCTCAGCTGGCAACCGACGGTGCGCGAACATGCCAGCGTGGCGCGTGCCGCCCGTTTTGTTCTGCATGCTCAGGTTGAAGCGGGCACGCTCTGCCCGGTGACGATGACCCACGCGGCAATCCCGCTGCTCCAGACCTATCTGCCGGCCGCGTTCGAAGGCTGGCTCGATCCGCTGCTTAGCGATCGTTATGACACCCATGCCCAGCCCGGCGATCAAAAACGCGGCTTGCTGATCGGCATGGGCATGACAGAAAAGCAGGGCGGCAGCGATCTGCTCACCACTACCACCCGCGCTGAGCCGCTGGGTGCGCGCGGTCCCGGTGAAATGTACCGGCTCACCGGTCATAAGTGGTTTTTCTCGGTGCCGCAAAGCGATGCGCATCTGGTGCTGGCGCAGACGCCCGCGGGACTGAGCTGCTTCTTCCTGCCGCGCCTGTTACCGGACGGTTCCCGCAATGCCATCCTGATTGAGCGGCTGAAAGATAAGCTGGGCAATCGATCCAATGCCAGCAGCGAAGTCGAGTTTCGCGATGCCACCGGCTGGCTGCTGGAGGAAGAGGGCGAAGGCGTGCGGCTGATCCTGAAAATGGGCGGCATGACCCGCTTTGACTGCGTGCTTGGCAGTCACGGTCAGATGCTCAGCCAGGAATTTGAGGCAGTCAAAGGCAGCAACCGCCATTTCGATGCGCGCTGGCGTCAGCTGCGTCTGCGACTGCACAAAATACCGGAGGCGCAGGCGCGTGAACTGACCCGCAGCCTGCTGCTGGCAACGGGCGCACAGCTGCTGAAATACGTTGAGCCACCGCTGGCGGATGGCTGGGTGCCGGCAATGGCTCGATCAGCGCGGCTCACGTCCACTTGACGCCGCGCTGGCCGACCGCTTACTGGCTCGCGCCTGCGGCGGGTGAAGCGCCGTACAGGATCGCGCTGGCGTACCATAAGCCAGTCATCACCGTTTCGCTCAGCGCCACAATCTGATAGTAGGTCGCACCGGACTGATTGGCCCGGCGGCCACGGCGCGCTCTGTATCATCCGGCGAACCGTGCACGTTGACGGTGATATTACCCAGCTTTGGCAAACCGGCACTTTGCGCCCGTGAAATTTCCTGCGCCTGTTGCGTCGGTGCGGGCGGCGCTTTTGGGGTCGTCTGAAACGCAGAGCAGCCTGCCAGTGACAGGCTTAACACCAGTAAGTAAGCGAAACGCATAGAAAAACCCTCATTCAGGACGAAGCATTAAGTGTATGTCATCGTCCCGAATGCCGTCAGGATTTGAGGCTAAAAACGCTGACCAATTGGGTCAGATGATGGCCTTTATCACTCAGGTTCTGGGCGCTGTTTTCCGCCTGTGCCACCAGTTAACTGTTCTGATGCGTCGCCTAGCTGATCTGGTTCATCGCCAGATTAACCTGACCAATGCCAGCGGCCTGCTGTTGCGCCGCCACGTTAATCTCGCCCATCAGCGCCTGAACCTGCTCAATGTGCGTCACGATGCGGGTCTGCTCAGATAACAGATGGCTTTCCGCCACGTTGCCGATTGAAGTGGCGATCAGCCCATCAATCTCTTTTGCGGCCTGAGCCGAGCGCTGCGCCAGCGCCCGCACTTCGGCCGCCACCACCGCAAATCTGCGTCCCTGTTCATCGGCGCGCGCGGCTTCAACCGCCGCATTCAGCGCCAGGATATTGGTGTGGAAGGCGATAGATTCGAGCACATGAGTGATATCAGCAATGCTCTGCGACGAGATTTTGATGGCCGACATGGTGTTAACCGAGCGCACCACGGTCTGGCTGCCCTGACTGACGATATCGCTGGCTTCAGACACCAGTGACATCGCCTGGCGCAGGCTATCGGCGGTATGTTCTACCGTCGCGCCAAACTGCTCCATGCTGGCCGAGGTCTGCTCAACGCTGCTGGCCTGACGACCAATCTGCTCGCTGATATTGTGGCTGCTGGCAGCGATGGTATCGGTGCCGTTGATCTCCTGCGCGGCGCTGCGCACCTGGCCGACGATCTTCTCCAGGCCATCGCCAATGCCGTTGATGGCGTTGATCAGCTGGCCCACTTCGTCGCGACGCGGCGTATCAGGATGCACCTGCAAATTACCGGCGGCATACTGCTGCGCCAGATGAATCACCTGCTGCAGCGGGCGGGTAATCGCCCGGCGGCTGTACCAGACAAAGCCAAGCGCAAACACCAGCACCAGCGCCAGACCGGTGAGCAAAAACAGGTTACGACTGTGGGTAATCGGTGCCAGCAGGCTGGCGCGGTTAACCTCGCCGACAATCACCCAGTTCCAGCCCGGTAACTGCTGCCCGGCCAGCATGCGGGTCTCACCGGCCATCTCCAGCTGCTGTATCCCCTGCGGCTGGGTCAGCAGTTTCTGTTGTATCGCGTTATCCCAGCCCGGTAGTTTCCCTTCGTTTTGCTGATCAAACATATACTGACCCTGAGCGCTGCCGGGCGCGCCGTTAATCACATAAAAATGGCCGCTGTCGCCCAGCCGACGCGCGAGGATTTTCTCACGCATCAGGGCATATTGCTGATCGATTCCGACCCCGACAAACAGAATAGCCACCACCGTGCCGCTGGCATCTTTAACCGGCTGAGACTGGGTAATGATGGCCAAACAGCGTGCAGCGTGGCGAGGCCGCGGTAGATTTCACCCTGATGCACGCTTTTCCAGGCGGCGCTGGCGCGATCGAGCTGGGTACCGATGGCGCGACTGCCATCCTGCTTCTTCAGCGAGGTGGAGATACGGATAAAGTCATCGCCGTCACGCACGAAAATGGTGGCGACCGCGGCGGTGCGTTCGGTGAAATCGTCCACCGCCGTCTGGTCGAGATTGAGCGTCTTTAAGCCGGCACGCAGCACCGGAGTCGAAAAGCTGCCCACCTGCACCCGGGCACTCTCATCGAGGCTAAAGCGCTTGGGTAAAAAACTGCTAAACAGATTGGTGTAGTTGCTCACCTCTTCGGAAAGCGTGGCGTTGAACATGGTCACCATTTCACTGATGCCCTGCACCTGATTGTGCATATCATCAATCGCGAGGTTTTCCAGCTGGCGTGAGGCGGTGTGGCTCTGGGTCAGCGTCAGAACCAGCAGTAATAACGCTACGCTGAGGGACGTCAGTACAGACAGCTTAACTCCAAGACTCAGGCCGCTGAGAGAGAGACGCTTCATAAATTACCTTTGATCACATGAGGGGGATACCGGATCAACGGCAGCAACACGGAAAAGTTTAGTGCTGAAGCTGACGGCGGGCTGCGGGGAATGGCTTCGCAAATGTGGTGGCAGAACGTACACTCAAAGACTGTGCTTTGCCCCTTTCAGGAGAGAATATGATCGAACTCACCACGGAAACGCTGGCAGTAATTGAGTGTCTGCACGCCGCGCCGGCTGGTCAGCGCCGTAACCGGCTGCCGACCGTGCTGTTTTATCACGTCTTCACCTCATCGAAAGAAGTCTATGCCTATTTTGCCGTCGCCTTAGCGCAGGCCGGATTCCGGGCGGTGATGCCGGATGCGGATCTGCACGTCGCGCGCTATCACGGCGATGCTGAAACCCGCCTGAGTCGCTTCTGGGATACCCTGAAAAAAATATTGATGAGCTGCCGCAGCTGGAATCGGCGCTGCGCGCTGACGATCTGATCGCCGGAGAACGGTTTGCGGTCGCCGGGGCGTCGATGGGCGGCATGACGGCGCTCGGGGCGATGGCCCGCTATCCGCATATTCACAGCGTCGCCTGCATGATGGGTTCCGGCTACTTTATGCAGCTCAGCCAGACGCTGTTCCCACCGCTGGTGGTGCGCTCGCCGGAACAGCAGGCACAGTTTGATGCCTGCATGGCCCCGCTGGCGGAATACGATCCCAGCACCCGGCTTGAGACGCTGGCCAATCGTCCGCTGCTGCTGTGGCATGGCGAAGCCGATGAGGTGGTGCCCTTTGCCGAAAGCGCCCTGCTGGAAACCGCGCTGTGCAGCAAAGGACTAGCGCAGCATCTGACCTCACTGTCGGAGAAGCAGATTGGGCATAAGATTACGCCGTCAGGCCTGACGGCGCTGGTGAGTTTCTTTAAGCATCAGCTTTAACCCTCAGACGTAAAAAAGGGCGGAGGGGTCTGCTGCGCCCGTGGCCCGACCCGTTTATCAGCGGGCAGTGAACCGTTCTGACAGTCGGGCTGGCGCACTGACCGGATTACTCTCCGGTGCATCCAGTCGATTAACGTAGACATAACCCGCGGCTGCTTTGCTGCTGTGACTTCTCATCTGCTGCGCACAGTCAGCATTGCTGGCAAGAGCGGGTAGAGACAGGAAGAGACCCAGTAAAGTGGCGATGACGTACCTTTTCATGGCCGACTCCTCACTTCAGGGAAGACACTCTGTTAGACGCCGATAAGCCAAACCGTAACGTCTGCATTAAGTTTAGCGACTGGCGATATTATCGCCAGATCGTCCGTCTGAACCTCTTTATCAGCGTTTTTGAATAATCCCCGCTTAATGCGCTGTATTCACATGATTAGCACGAAAAGCCTCCGTATCTGGCACGCCGGATGGCATTTGTTGAAATGCGCGCTTGAGTTTAGTTACCGCCGCCAGTATGATTACGCGTTGATTTTTCAGCCGCATTCTCAGGCTGTGTCCCACACAAGCGCTCGTCACAACGAACCTTTGTGGGACACAGCCTATAACGTTCCTTGCTTCCATGGGCCGCGGTTGACCCCGACAGGAGGCTGAATAATCCGTAAGGAGCAATTTCAATGCGTCATTACGAAATCGTATTTATGGTCCATCCTGACCAGAGCGAACAGGTTCCGGGCATGATCGAGCGTTACACTGGTGCCATCACTGGTGCACAGGGCACGATTCACCGTCTGGAAGACTGGGGCCGCGGTCAGCTGGCTTACCCGATCAACAAACTGCACAAAGCGCACTACGTTCTGCTGAACGTTGAAGCGCCGCAGGAAGCGATCGATGAGCTGGAAACGAACTTCCGCTTCAACGACGCCGTTATCCGTAGCATGGTTATGCGCGTTAAAAACGCGGTAACTGAAGCATCACCGATGGTTAAAGCGAAAGACGAGCGTCGTGAGCGCCGCGAAGATTTTGCTAACGAATCCGCTGATGACTCAGATGCTGGGGATTCTGAAGAGTAATCCATCGTGACGGTTAATCGACTGCGCTTGTCTGGCACGGTGTGCAAGACGCCGGTTCGAAAGATTAGCCCGTCAGGAATTCCGCACTGTCAGTTTGTGCTTGAGCACCGCTCAGTGCAGGAGGAAGCCGGGTTTCACCGGCAAGCTTGGTGTCGTATGCCGGTGATTATCAGCGGCACTGCCCAACAGGTGATTACTCAACATATAACGGTCGGCACGCAACTCACACTCGACGGTTTCATTAGCTGCCATCAGGCACGCAATGGCAAGAGCAAAATGGTGTTACATGCCGAGCAGATTGAATTGATAGATTCTGGAGACTAGCCAAATGGCACGTTATTTCCGTCGTCGCAAGTTCTGCCGTTTCACCGCGGAAGGCGTTCAAGAGATCGATTATAAAGATATCGCAACGCTGAAAAACTACATCACTGAAAGCGGCAAGATCGTACCAAGCCGTATCACTGGTACTCGCGCAAAATACCAGCGTCAGCTGGCTCGTGCTATCAAGCGAGCGCGTTACCTGTCTCTGCTGCCGTACACTGATCGTCATCAGTAATCGGCAACTGTCCATTAACGACTTTAAGAGGATAAGGTAATGCAAGTTATTCTGCTTGATAAAGTAGCAAACCTGGGCAGCTTGGGTGATCAGGTTAACGTTAAAGCGGGCTACGCTCGTAACCTCCTGGTACCACAGGGCAAAGCTGTTCCTGCTACCAAGAAAAACGTTGAATTCTTCGAAGCACGCCGTGCAGAACTGGAAGCTAAACTGTCCGACGTTCTGTCTGCAGCAAATGCACGCGCTGAGAAAATCAATGCACTGGGCACCGTAACCATCGCGTCTAAAGCAGGCGACGAAGGTAAACTGTTCGGTTCTATCGGTACCCGCGACATCGCTGATGCAGTTTCTGCAGCTGGCGTTGAAGTGGCTAAGAGCGAAGTTCGTCTGCCGAACGGCGTTCTGCGCACCACCGGTGGGCACGAAGTGAACTTCCAGGTTCACAGCGAAGTATTCGCGAAACTGATCGTGAGTATCGTTGCTGAGTAATTTTTATTACTGAGTACTGCGGGAACGCCGTGCCTTGTGCCGGCGTTTTTGTTTTTATCGCCGCCAGAACGCTATTGTGCGCGGATAAAGCTGCCATCCGGCTGACGCGTAAACAGCACCGGGCCGTTAGCGCCCTCTATCGTCAGTCCGGTCACTGCGCCCTGTGCGTCCTGACGGATTTTGACCTGCTGACCGCTTTTCAGTGAACTCAGCGGCTGATCGCTGCCTTCCACCCGCGCCATCGCAAACACATCATTGATCGGCAGACTGTTGTCACGGAACAGCTGGGCCAGCGTCTGGCCTGAGGCGACGGTATAGTTGCGCCACTCTCCCTGTGAATCCGCTTTTGGCGTCTGCTGCGGCTGAGAAGGGGATGAGTCGGTTTTGTTGTCGTAAATATCCGCCTGCATCGGCACCTCTTTCTCAGCCGACGGCGTAACCGGACGCTCCACCGGATAGCGCGGTGTACTGACCGGCCAGAGAAACGCCAGCAGCATCACCAGCAGCGCGATAACAATGCCACGGCGATGCGGCGCAGGCAGCGGGTTCATCCAGCCGATGTGGTCGGTAGAATGCCAGATACGATGAAGCCATGTCGGTAGCCGTGATGACGCGTCTGAAGCCATTCGTGGTTCCTCCTCTCCGGCGGGTTGCTGCGGCTTGCGTGCGGCCAGCCAGGTTTGCAGCCGGGATACAATAAGCGTTGCGCGCGTCCTGCGGTGTCGTGGGGCGATCTGGCCCATGTGTTCTCTCTTTTGGTGTGTAACAGACGGCGTAATTCCGTCAACAGTTATAGTATGGGCAATACCGGCGCGAAGTGCCTGCCAGCATTGATAAATTTGACGGGGGTATTGTTTCTCTTTCGCCGGGAAAAGTCATCTGCGATGCAGGGCATTTTACGCCAGCGGCCTGCACTGCTATGCTGCCGGTTCGAATCTATCCGAGAGTGAAAGGAACGAAGATGACTACCCCTTCTTTCGACAGCGTCGAAGCACAAGCAAGTTACGGTATTGGTTTACAGGTTGGCCAGCAGTTGCTGGAATCTGGTCTGCAGGGGCTGCAGCCAGAAGCACTGCTCGCGGGCCTGCGCGACGCGCTGGAAGGAAACTCGCCGGCGGTACCGGTTGATGTGGTTCATCGTGCACTGCGTGAAGTGCATGAACGCGCAGAAGGCGTGCGCCGCGAGCGCACCAAAGCGATGGCGGCAGAAGGTCAGGCATTCCTGCTGGAACATGCGCAGCGTGAAGGCGTGAGCAGCACCGAATCCGGCCTGCAGTTCAGCGTCATCACCCAGGGCGAAGGTCCTATCCCTTCACGCCAGGATCGCGTTCGCGTTCACTACACCGGCAAACTGATTGACGGCAGCGTGTTCGATAGTTCCGTAGCACGCGGTGAGCCAGCAGAATTCCCGATCAGCGGCGTGATCGCCGGCTGGATTGAAGCGCTGAACCTGATGCCGGTTGGCTCAAAATGGGAACTGGTGATCCCACACAACCTCGCATACGGCGAGCGTGGTGCCGGTGCCTCTATCCCGCCATTCAGCACCCTGATCTTTGAAGTAGAGCTGCTGGAAATCCTGTAATACCCCGGCGCTGCGCCCCTTGCGGGTGCAGCGTTGCGTTCCCGTCGCGGGCCTGACTTGGGCATCTGTCAGTGTGCCGGACAAAGGGAACGCCGGCGGCGGCTATACCCGCCGCCGCCTCTTCCTTCTTACTGCTGTAAATTCACCTGCCAGAGAGCAAAACCGATCGCATCCGTGCCCTTTGGCTGGAGCGGGTACTGTGCATGCTGCTGAATAAAGTGGGTCGCTTTATCGCCAGGCGCGGTTTCAAAGCGGATATCCAGCGGCGTGGCAGAGTTAATCGGCGCCAGACGCCAGTTATTGTCCGCCTGCGGTCTGACTTCACCCTGTTTTTTCGTTTCCGCGCTGATATAGGCGGCCACCACGGAACGGTTCTCATCCGGTGAGGCGAAGGCAATGTACTTATCGCCGGTGCCGGCAAACTTGCCGCCGTAAGCACGATAGTTGTTGGTCGCCACCAGGAAGGTTGCCTGCGGATCGATCGGCTTACCCTGCCAGCTCAGCTGGCGAATGCGTGAGGCCTGCGGATGAATCAGCTGACACTCGGCATTATAACGCGCCGGCTGGGTCACATCGATCTGATAATTGACCCCATCAATCACGTCAAAGTTGTAAGTGCGGAAATCCCAGTTGATCAGCGACTGGGTTTTGCTGCTGTGCGGATCGATCTGATTGAACTGGCCTGCTGAACATTGCAGCCACTCTTTCACCTGCGCACCGCTGATTTTCATCAATACCAGGGTATTCGGATAAAGGTAGAGATCGGCGGCGTTGCGGAAGGTGAGCGGTCCTTTTTCTACTTCGACGTAGCTGGCTGGATCGTTTTTGCTGCCACCCGCTTTAAACGGAGCCGCCGCAGAGACGACCGGCAGACGACCGAGATCCGGATCGCCCTGAATGAAATGCTCAACGTAGGCGCGCTGGGCATTATTCACGATCTGCACGGTCGGATCGTCCTGTACCAGTGACAGATAGCTATACATCACATCGGCGGACTTGCCGATCGGCTTAGCGACAAACGCCCGCGTAGCACGATGATCGTCAGCCAGCACCTGCACCAGCGCCGGATCTTCCGCCGCTAACGACTTTTTCGCTGCGGTATCATAAATCGGCCGCGCCTCGGCTTTGCCGCTGCTGAGCTGCCAGCGTCCGCCGTCATTATTCAGCACCAGATCGACCACACCCAGATGATCGCCCCACATGCCGGGCATCACGGCCGGGATGCGTTCAGCGTCCCCTAGGCGATATCTGCCCCTTTGATACTGGCGAAGCCACTGCCCGGGAACACCGCATGCGCATGGCCAAACATAATGGCGTTGATACCTTCAACCTGGCTGAGGTAGTAAACCGAGTTTTCCGCCAGCGCGTAATACGGCTCGCTGCTCAGACCGGAGTGGGGAATGGCGACGATGATATCAGCGTCCTGGGCGCGCATTTCAGGTACGTAGCGACGGGCGGTTTCGGTGATGTCATCCACCCGCACTTTGCCCTGCAGATTGGCTTTATCCCACACCATAATCTGTGGCGGCACAAAGCCGATGTAGCCAATTTTCACCGTCTGCGCTTTGCCGTTGCGATCCACCACCTGAGTTGATTTAATCAGGTAGGGGGTGAACAGCGGCTTGCCGCTTTTGAGGTCAATAACGTTGGCGTTGACATAGGGAAAGCGTGCGCCGGCCAGCGCTTTTTTTAGGTAAGGCAGGCCATAGTTAAACTCGTGGTTACCCAGATTACCGACGCTGTAGTCGAGAGTATTAAGCGCTTTGTAAACCGGATGGATCTCGCCCGCTTTAAGCCCTTTGGCCGCCATATAATCGCCGAGCGGGCTACCCTGGATGATGTCGCCGTTATCGACCAGTAAGCTGTTTTTAACCTGCTGGCGCGCCGCATGAATCAGTGTGGCGGTCCGGACCAGGCCAAATTTCTCGGTCGGAGTATCTTTGTAGTAGTCGAAATCCATCATGTTACTGTGCAGATCGGTGGTTTCGAGTATCCGCAAATCGACCGTTGCCGCCTGTGCGGCGACGGAAATGCTCAGGGCCAGTAACATCATTCCAGGCTTAAACATGTTTGCTCCTGCTGCCAGATAAGTTAAGGCTCTCAAAATAATGTAAAAGCCTGATGATTGGTCAGTTTAAATCGTGATGGATGTATCGTTTTGGCGCATCAGTCAGTGGATTATGGTTTTCAGATTGTGGCGGGGCCGGCAGGCGTGGCGATAAGCAGGTAACTATGGTATTGATATATCTATAAATTGCTCCGTACTTCCGCCGTGCGATCGGCTGGCGGAGCGGAACTGCTAAAATGTAACCATCAGGCGTCGAACTGAACGTGCAGCAGGTGGACACAACGAGGTGAAAAATGTTAGAGCAAATTTGCCAACTGGCACGCGAAGCGGGCGACGCGATTATGCAGGTTTACAATGACGCCGCGCCGCTTGACGTTTCTCACAAATCGGATGACTCGCCGGTCACCGATGCCGACATCGCCGCGCATCAGGTGATCGTCAACGGTCTGGCGCAGCTTTCGCCTGACGTACCGGTCCTTTCAGAAGAGGACCCGCCGGCCTGGGAGGTGCGTCAGCACTGGCAGCGCTACTGGCTGGTCGATCCGCTCGATGGCACCAAAGAGTTCATCAAGCGTAACGGCGAATTCACCGTCAATATTGCGCTGATTGAGGCGGGCAAACCGGTGCTGGGCGTGGTCTATGCGCCCGCGCTGGGAGTGATGTACTCTGCCACAGAAGGCAAAGCCTGGAAAGAAGAGGGCGGCCACCGTGAACAGATTCATGCGCGTGACGCCCGGCCACCTCTGGTGGTGGTAAGCCGCTCACACGGCGATGATGAGATGAAGCAGTATCTGAAACAGCTGGGTGAACATCAGACCGTGGCGACTGGTTCATCGCTGAAGTTCTGCCTGGTGGCTGAAGGCAAAGCCCAGCTCTATCCGCGCTTCGGACCAACCAATATCTGGGATACCGGCGCAGGTCACGCGGTGGCGATGGCGGCGGGGGCCCATGTACACGACTGGCAGGGCAAAACCCTGGATTACGCGCCACGCGAATCCTTCCTCAATCCCGGCTTCCGCGTCTCTCTGTTCTAGCCGGTTAAGCGGGAGGCGAGCCTCCCGCCACTCTGCTGCCGCTAGTGCGCCAGCAGGGACGTCACCAGCGTCACCACCTGCTGTACTTCCTCCTGGGTCAGCGGCCCATCCTTAACAAATTTCACCGTGCCACGTTTATCCAGCACCACAATGGCCGAGCCGCCCTGTTGCAGCTGCCAGGCGCGCTGCACATTGCCTTTATCGTCGACGATGAACTGTGACCACGGATACTGCTGCTTATTGCTCTCAATGCTGCTGCGCACAAACATGCCGGTACCCGGAATCGCGTCATCGGTATTGACGATAGTGGTGGTCTGATAGCGTTCATGCGGCAGCTTTGCGGCTTTGATCGCTTCAATTAATGCCGCATTCATTTGCTTGGCTGATGAACGCCCGGCAATATGCTGAATCACGCGAACTTTTCCACTCAGCTGCGTACTGTTCCAGTTTTTGTAGCTAAACTCATCCTGCTGCAATAACAGCTCACCTTTGTCATTCACGCCGACGGCCGGTACGCGCGCATCCTGCTTTAAATCATGCGACATAACGCTTGCCGGTATCAGTAACGACAAAACTATCGCTGCCAGAGTGATTCGCATCGCTGTTTCCTTAAATGATCAGACCAGTTAGTCATTTTATTGAAATAGTAGGCGGGGATGATGCAGCTGTCCTGGAAAGGTGTCAGGTTTGTTATCAGCACCACAATTCCTTAACGACTGAAGGTTTATACTGCGTTGTATGAGCGTAATAACAGAGTGTTCTGTAATGATGTGTCAACTCAGTAAAAAAATTCATTTTCCGGAACAACAGCAACGCTGAGTGTTCTATAGTTTATCCCGAATTCGCGCTTCATGGGCTCGTACCTATTTTGGAAACGGCGAAGCGTGCTTAAAACTGTACAGGAGTTAATCAGTATGAAGATCTTCCAGCGCTATAATCCGCTAAAAATAGCGAAATATGTAAAAACGCTGTTCAAAGGAAGGTTGTATATCAAGGACGTCGGCGCATTTGAGTTTGATAAAGGGAAAGTGCTAATCCCGCGCGTCAAAGACAAACAGCACCTGAGCGTGATGTCAGAAATTAACCGCCAGGTCGTTCGTCTGAAACTTGAGTTCAACTAAGCTCTAAGGGCGCCGATGGCGCCCTTAGAGCTTATCCAATCGGGCTCTTTTATTTGTCAGTCTGAACCTGGGCAGTGCTCACAATCCTCACGTACTACGTGTAGGCTCCGGTTGTTCCGCGCTGTCCGTGTCCAGACTGCCTGCAACAATTACGCCTGATGGGCCAGGCTCTTAGTCATTCTACTCTTCTTCGCTTTTGGTCATATTCAGCACCGGCGGCCGCTCATCAATGCGGGTGACCAGTAACTGGTCGATGCGATAACTGTCAATGTCCACCACTTCGAACTTATAACCGGCAAACTTCACAAAGTCGGTACGCTTTGGAATTTTACGCAGCATATACATCATAAAGCCGCCGATGGTTTCGTAGTTGCCTGACTGCGGGAAGTCATCAATGTCCAGTACCCGCGTCACATCATCAATCGGCGTACCGCCTTCCACCAGCCATGAATTCTCATCACGCGCCACAATCTGCTCTTCTATGCCCTGACCGACTAGGTCGCCCATCAGCGTGGTCATCACGTCATTCAGGGTGATGATGCCAACCACCAGCGCATATTCATTCATGATCACCGCGAAATCTTCACCGGCGGTTTTGAAACTCTCCAGCGCTTCAGACAGCGTAAGGGTATCCGGCACAATCAGCGCAGAACGGATCTGCAAGCCGCTGTTCAGCGCCATACTCTGATTTCCCAGCACCCGCAGCAGCAGTTCTTTCGAGTCAACGTAACCGACGATATGATCGATATCGCCGCTGCAGACCAGAAATTTAGAGTGAGGATGTTGGGCGATTTTAGTTTTAAGGCTGGTTTCATCTCCATGCAGATCAAACCAGACGATATTTTCGCGTGAGGTCATCGACGACGGAACGGTACGTGACTCCAGCTCAAATACGTTCCCGATTAACTCATGTTCCTGTTTGCGCAGTACCCCGGCCAGCGCACCGGCTTCCACCACCGCGTAGATATCGTCAGAGGTGATATCGTCTTTACGCACCATTGGCAGTTTGAAGATGCGGAAGAAGACGTTGGCAAGACCGTTAAACAGCCACACCAGCGGACGCATTAACAGCAGGCAGAAGCGCATCGGATTAATGATGCGCAGGGCGATGGTTTCCGGGGCGATCATACCGACCCGTTTTGGCGTTAAGTCGGCGAACAGGATAAACAGGCTGGTGACGATAGTGAACGAGCAGATGAAACTGAGCTGCTCCGCCAGTTCCGGCGCGACAAAGCGGTTAAACAGGCTGCTGAACGCCGGTGAAAAAGCCGCATCGCCGACAATACCGCCGAGGATGGCTACGGCGTTCAGGCCAATTTGCACCACGGTAAAGAACATGCCCGGCGTTTCCTGCATTTTCAACACGCGTTGCGCATTGATATTGCCCTCATCCGCTAGCAGTTTGAGTTTTATCTTGCGGGCGGCCGCCAGCGAGATTTCCGACAAGGAAAAAAATGCACTGATTACGATCAGTAACAGGATGACAAGTAAGCTATCTAACATAAGAGATCCAAAGGGTTATCCACTTGTCATTTTTGGCCTGGGCAGCGTACAGGTGAGATCGTGAGTGATCTGCTTACCCGTCAAACAGGGCTATCCTTGCCAAAAATGTCTGCGCCAGTTCGACAGGAAAGGACAATGTCGGGGCAGAAATGAAAACAGGCGAAATGCCTGTGGTGGCAGATTATAGCAGGTGCTATCACTGGCCCGCCAGAGGGCAAACGCCCTGTTGACGCGCGGAGATCTGACCGGTCCGGCCTGGCTAGACTCGGATTAATCTGAGTGGAGCCGGCGGTGACAATCATTCCTCACCACAGCGGTTGTATCGCCCGCGTCATTTACCGACAATAACCGGGCATTTGACTTAGAAGTCGATTTTACGCCGCCGATTAGCATTAAAGTGCGGCTATGATGAGGGTGTTGCCGTCGCGCTAGCGCAGGCAAAGATGATTAATAAGTGCCCCGCGGAAAAGGGCCGGCATGTTTAACAGGAGTACAGGTGCCACGATTTTATGTTTATTGCATGGCCATCCTGCTGCTTGCCGCGCCCGCCCTTGAGGCGGCAACGGTAAGATTACAGGTAGAAGGCTTAACCGGCGATTTGCAAAAAAACGTCAGGGCGCGCCTGTCGACCATCGGCAACGATGAGGTCTCGAACGACGGCCGCTTTCGCGCGCGCGTCTCGGTAGCGATAAAAGAGGGCCTGCGCGCGCTCGGCTATTATGAGCCGGTGATTGACTTCGAATCCTGTCCTGCGCCGGCAAACGGCGGTCGTCCGGTGCTGGTGGCGCGGGTCACGCCCGGCGAACCGGTTAAAATTGGCGGCGGCAGCATCGTCATTGAAGGCGATGCGCGTAACGATGCAGACTATAAAGCTTGGGTGGCGCAGGGACGGCCCAAAGTGGGCACCCAGCTCAATCACGGTCAGTACGACAAATTCAAAAGTGGTTTTTCTGATCTTGCTCTGGGCAATGGTTACTTCGATGGCAACTTTAAGAAAAGCCAGTTAGGCGTATCGGTCGGACGGCGCGAAGCGTTCTGGGATATCGACTACGACAGCGGTCAGCGTTACCGCTTTGGCGACGTCAGCTTTGAAGGCTCGCAAATTCGCGAGGAGTACCTGCAAAATCTGGTGCCCTTTAAGCAGGGCGACTACTACACCTCCCGTGATTTAGCCGAGCTGAACCGCCGCCTCTCCGCCACTGGCTGGTTTAATTCCGTGGTAGTGGCTCCGGAGTTTAAACAGGGACGCAAAACCAAAGTTCTGCCGCTCAATGCGGTGATGTCACCGCGCACCGAAAACACCATTGAAACCGGGGTCGGCTACTCGACGAATGTCGGACCGCGACTGAAAGGCACCTGGAAAAAACCGTGGATCAACGATCGCGGCCACAGTCTGGCAGCCAGCGCCTACGTTTCAGCGCCTGAGCAGCAGGTCGATCTGAACTATAAAGTTCCGCTGCTGAAAAGCCCTCTGGAACAGTATTACACCTTCTCTGGTGGTCTGAAGCGCACCGATCTCAACGATACCAAAGCCGATACCACCACGCTGGCGATGTCGCGCAACTGGGACAGCATCAGCGGCTGGCAGAAAGCGATCAATCTGCGCTGGAGCCTAGACCACTTTACCCAGGGCAGCGTCACCAACACCACCATGCTGCTCTATCCTGGCGTCAGCGTGAACCGTACCTGCTCACGCGGCGGCTTAATGCCGACATGGGGCGATTCACAGCGCTACTGGGTGGATGTCTCTGATACCACCTGGGGTTCGGATATCGACTTCCTGATTCTGCAGGCGCAGAACGTCTGGATCCGCACGCTCGGCGATAAACACCGTTTCGTCGCGCGCGGTAATCTCGGCTGGATCGAAACCAACGACTTCGAAAAAGTGCCGCCGGATCTCCGCTTCTTCGCGGGCGGCGACCGCAGCATTCGCGGTTACAAATACAAAGACATCTCACCACGCGATGAGGACGGCAAACTGACCGGTGCCTCTAAGCTCGCCACCGGATCGCTGGAATATCAGTACAACGTCAGCGGCAAATGGTGGGGAGCGGTATTTGTCGATTCGGGCGAAGCCGTCAACGATATCAAACAGAGCAATGTTAAAACCGGCGCGGGCTTCGGCGTACGCTGGTCTTCACCGGTGGGGCCGATCAAGCTGGATATCGCCCGACCGATTGGGGATGACGAGGAACATGGATTGCAATTTTACATCGGACTGGGGCCTGAACTATGAAGCTGTGGAAAAAGGTCCTGATCGGCATTCTGATTTTTCTGGTGCTGCTATTAGGCGGCGTGGCGTTTTTAGTCGGCACCACGCCCGGTTTACATCTGCTGTTAAACGGCGCCTCGCGCTGGGTACCAGGCTTATCGATCAAGCAGGTCGATGGCGGCTGGCGTAATCTGACCCTGAGCGGACTGCGTTATGAGATGCCCGGCGTCAGCGTCGATGCCGGTAAGATTCACCTCGCTGTCGATCTCAACTGTCTGCTGCACTCATCGGTCTGCGTCAACGATGTTTCGCTGAGCGATATCAGCGTGGTGGTCGACAGTAAGAAGATGACGCCGGCCAGCGAGCCGCCGCCAGAAGAGGAGAGCGGCAACGCCAACCTCAGCACGCCTTATCCGATCACCCTGCGGCATCTTGGCCTGCACAATATCAATGTGAAAGTTGATGACACCGCCATCTCGCTGCTGGATTTCACCACCGGCCTGCAGTGGCAGGATCGTGCGCTGACGCTCAATCCGACCCATATTCAAAGCCTGCTGATTGCCCTGCCGAAAGCAGCGCAGGTGGCTGACGAGCAGGTGGTACAACCGAAAGTACAGCAGCCGCAACCGGCGGAAAAGCCGCTGGGTGAAACCCTGCAGGCGATGTTCGCGCAGCCGCTGCTGCCAGCGTTACCCGATTTCCGCTTGCCGCTGGATATTGATGTGCAGCAGATCCTCGGCGAGCAGCTGCGCATCACCGGTGACACCGACATTACGATCGCCCGGTTGCTGCTGAAAGCCAAAACCGCTGACCGCCAGATGCAGCTCAGCACGCTGGAGGTGGACTCGAACCTCGGCAAGCTGAACGGCAGCGGTCAGGCAACGCTGGCGGATAACTGGCCGGTCGATTTCTCCCTTAACGGTGACGTGAATAGCGATCCGATCAAAGGCGAAAAAATCGCGCTGAAGCTTAACGGTGCGATGCGCGATGAGCTGAAGCTGGCGCTCAACCTTTCCGGTCCGGTGAAAGCACAGCTGGATGCCACCACCCAGCTGGCGGTGGCGGGTTTGCCGCTGTCGCTGCGGCTCACCAGCCCGCAACTGCGCTGGCCGTTAACCGGCGCGGTGCAGTACCAGGCCGATAACCTCGACTACCAGTTCAAAGGCAAAGCGACCGACTACGTCATGTCGCTGCGGACCGCCGTGAAAGGGGACGCGGTGACACCGGCCAACATTTCACTGACCGGTAAAGGTAACGTCGAGCAGTTCAGCCTCGATAAACTGCGCATCGCGGCACTGCAGGGCAATATAGATCTGACTGCGCTGGTCGACTGGAGTAAGGCGATCAGCTGGCGCAGCGAACTGACGCTGGCCGGCATCAACACCGTTCAGCAGTATCCCGACTGGCCCGCCCTACTGGATGGTAAAATCACCACCCGCGGCAGCCTTTACGGCGGAAGCTGGCAGTTAAGCGTGCCGCAGCTGCAGCTGAAAGGGAATGTGAAGCAGAATGCGGTCAAGGCGGATGGCTCGCTCACCGGCAATAGCTACAACCAGTGGACGATACCCGGCATTAAACTGGTGCTGGGTCGTAACCATCTGGATGTGAAGGGCGCTTTGGGTGAAAAGCTGGATCTTGATGCCAGCATCGACGCGCCTCAGCTCGATAACGCGCTGCCCGGTCTGGGCGGCGTGGTCAACGGCACGATAAAAGCGCGCGGCACCCTGATCGCGCCGCAGCTGCTGGCCGATCTCAATGCCCGTGGCCTGCGCTGGCAGCAGATGCAGATTAACCGCGTCACCCTAAACGGTGATGTCCGCTCCGGCGAGCAGGTGGCTGGCAAGCTGCAGTTGCGCTTTGAACAACTAAAGCAGGATGCGCTTAGCATTAATCTGCTGACCCTGAATGCCGACGGCAACGAGCATCAGCATCAGCTGAAGCTCAATGTGCAGGGCGAACCGGTGTCAGGTCAGTTGGCACTGAACGGCAGCTTTGACCGCCAGACGCAGCGCTGGAAAGGCGAACTGAACAATACCCGCTTTGATACCCCGGTAGGGGAATGGCGCCTGACGCGCGCCATGGCCATCGACTATCTCAATAGCAAACAGACCGCTACCATCGGGCCGCACTGCTGGCAGAACCCGAATGCCCAGCTCTGCGTACCGGAACCGGTGGAAGCCGGTCCGAGCGGCAAGGCGCACGTGGTACTGAATCGCTTCGATCTGGCAATGGTTAAACCGTTTATGCCTGATGCGACCCAGCTCAGCGGCGTGTTCAGCGGTGACGTGCGGGTTAACTGGCGTGCTGGCGAGGGACTGCCAACCGGTACGGTGTCGCTGAAAGGTAACGGCGTCAAAGTGCAGCAGGACGTGCAGGGCAATACGCTTCCTGTCGCCTTCGACACCCTGAACCTGAATGCGGCGCTGCGTGACGGTCGTGCGCAGCTCTACTGGCTGATCCGCATCGCCAACAACGGTCAGCTGGATGGTAACGTTCAGATCACCGATCCGGAAAACCGCCGCACGCTGGGCGGTAACGTCAATATCCGCAATCTGTCACTGGTGATGCTGAATCCGGCGCTGATGCAGGGCGAGAAGATCAAAGGCAACCTGAACAGCAGTTTACGGCTGGCGGGCAGCGTGCAGCAGCCGCAGGTGTTTGGTCAGCTCGGCCTGTCTGATGTCGATGTTGACGGCAGCTTCATGCCGGTCGATCTGACCGCCGCCAACCTCAATCTGGTGTTTAACGGCATGAGTTCGACCCTGAACGGGCTGATTCAGACCGCGCAGGGCAACATTAACCTCAACGGTAACGCCGACTGGAGCCAGCTTGATAACTGGCGTGCACGCGTGGCGGCGCAAGGCAGCCGGGTGCGGGTGACGGTGCCGCCGATGTTGCGGATGGATGTCTCGCCGGATTTGGTGTTTGAAGCCACGCCAGCGGCATTTAACCTGTCGGGCCGGGTGGATGTTCCCTGGGCGTGCATTACGGTGCAGGAAGTGCCGGAAAGCGCCACCGGGGTCTCTTCGGATGAAGTAATGCTGGATCAGAACCTCAAACCGATTCAGCCGCAAACCGCCGCCATTCCGATCAACAGCAACCTGGTGATCTACGTCGGTAACGATGTGCGCCTCTCCGCGTTCGGGCTGAAAGCGAAGCTCAATGGCGATCTCAAACTGGTGCAGGATAAATCCGGTCTCGGCCTCAACGGCCAGATCAATATTCCTTCCGGCCGCTTCCACGCCTATGGCCAGGATCTGATTGTGCGTAAGGGCGAGCTACAGTTTGCCGGACCGCCTGACCAGCCTTACATCAACCTTGAAGCGATCCGTAACCCGGAGGCGACTGAAGATGAGGTCACCGCCGGACTGCGCGTCACCGGCCTGGCGGATGAGCCAAAAGCTGAAGTCTTTTCCGACCCGGCGATGTCGCAACAGGAAGCGCTCTCTTACCTGCTGCGCGGTCAGGGACTCGGCAGCGACGGCGACAGTAACGCGCTAACCTCAGCGCTTGTTGGCTTAGGGGTTGCACAAAGTGGGCAGGTTGTGGGTAAAATCGGCGAGACATTCGGTGTCAGTAATTTGGCCCTTGGTACTGCCGGTGTTGGCGACAGCCAGCAGGTGCAGGTCAGCGGCTATGTAGTACGGGGTCTGCAGATAAAATACGGTGTCGGCATATTTGATTCACTGGCGACGTTAACCTTGCGTTACCGCCTGATGCCTAAACTCTATTTGGAAGCCGTGTCCGGTGTGGATCAGGCTCTCGATTTGCTCTATCAGTTTAAGTTTTAGCAATGCGAATAATTGTCTACGGCAGTTTACGGCGCAAACAGGGAAACAGTCACTGGATGACGAATGCGCAATGGCTGGGTGATTTCCAGATTGAGGGCTTTGAGCTTTACAGTCTGGGACATTATCCCGGCGGGATTGAAGGCAATGGAACGGTGCAGTGTGAAGTGTACCGCATTGATGCCTCCACCTTGGGTGAGCTGGATGCGTTACGCACTAAGGGTGGGGAGTACAAACGTCATCTGATTCAGACGACGTTTGGCAGCGCATGGCTTTATGTTTATCAACGCTCAGTAGCAGGACGCCAGCGTATCATGAGCGGGGACTGGCTAAAGCGTGATGAAGAGCCAGAGGCCTGAACAAAAACACCGTCCAACTGGACGGTGTTTTTGTTCGACTTATTGGCTGACAGCAGAATTACTTCTTCTGTGCGCGCTCGTAAGAAGAGATGATTTCGGCTTTAGCAGCTTCGGCATTACCCCAGCCATCCACTTTCACCCATTTGCCTTTTTCCAGATCTTTGTAATGTTCAAAGAAGTGGGTGATCTGTGCGCGCAGCAGTTCTGGCAGGTCATTCACATCTTTGATGTGATCGTACTCTTTAGAGAGTTTGGTGTGCGGAACCGCAACCAGTTTGGCATCTTCGCCAGACTCGTCGGTAATTTTCAGCACGCCAACCGGACGGCAGCGGATCACAGAACCTGGCTCCAGCGGATATGGCGTTGGGACCAGCACGTCAACCGGATCACCATCCAGTGACAGGGTGTGGTTGATGTAGCCGTAGTTGCACGGATAGAACATGGCGGTAGACATGAAACGGTCTACAAACAGGGCACCAGACTCTTTATCAACTTCATATTTGATCGGATCGGCATTGGCCGGGATCTCAATGATTACGTAGATATCTTCTGGCAGGTCTTTACCTGCTGGCACCTGGTTCAAACTCATCGGGCATTCCTTCAGTAGTCGTATGTTGGGTGTCGGCTATTATAGCCAACTGGCTCTGAAAGTATGCCCTCTTTTTGGCGTTTCGGAATTCACCCTAACGCTACTTTACTTTGCCGTGACAAACAGCGAAACAATCCCGGCTGCAATCAGCGGTCCGACCGGCACGCCACGCCAATCACTGTACCAATCAATAACCCGCCGATGACCGAGGGTTGAACGCTCATAAAGTTAACGCCGCGTCCGCCCAGCTAGGCGACAAAAATGCCGACCAGAATCGCCACGATCGACTTTAAGTTGGCAAAGTATTTGAGCAGCGCTGAGGCGGGCAGCGATCCGCTGGCCAGCGGCGCCATCACCGCCACGGTCAGGATAATGATGCCTAAGGTAATGCCCTGCTTCTCCACGTAGGAGAAAAACTGCGCCAGCGGCGTGATCTTGATCGCCAGCAGCACCAGAATGGAGATGGTGACGGCGTTATTGTGAACGAAATAACTCAAAACGGCGAGGCAGATCAGAATAATGGTCGAGGCATAAGCAGCCATGGTTTCTCCCTGAAAATGAATGGATGCGCTGCGGTCATCAGCCAGCGCATAAACGGGTGGTCATCAACAATCATCCGGATTGGCGCAGCTGCCGGTGCTCAGCGATTGCAACATCAACGCCTGGTTACGCACCAGGCTCAGGCGCTGCGCACTCAGCGCCACGCTGCCGAGCGTGCCCTGCGCACTGAGCTGACTGCGGCTGGCCACCAGCCAGCTGTCGCGGTAGCTGAGCTAGACACGCTGGGCCTGACGTAAGCTGTTTTTAGGCTCGCCGGTTAACCGGTTCATCAGTTTGCCATACTGATTATTCATCTGCTGATCCCAGGCTTTACTGGCTGTGGCATAGCACTGATTCATCGCAAGGGTGGTCGATGCGTCGTTCAGGCAGTGCGCCAGTGCGGAATCCGCCGGCAGATCCTGCGCCATTGCCACGTCACTGGCCAACAGCAGGGCCAGAAGCCATCCTGGTTTCATTATTCTTCCCAGGGTAACTGATAAGCGGCGTCCAGCTTGATAGATGTCTCCGTGATGATCAAGTCGGTAACCATTCATTAAGGTTAAAGTTTAGCGGGGTGATGGCCGATACCTGTTCCGTTTTAGGGCCGCTGGAAATTTCGCCTTTTCTCATACACGGGAACTATCAAGATGAAACAGTTATCACTTCGCACGGGGTTGCTGGCATTTATGACACTGCTGCTGTTGGCGGTGAGTTTTATGGGTATCGTGGCAATTAACAAAGGGAACCGGTCGCTGGATGTGATTAATCGCATTCGGGGAGTTGAGCTGAACAGCCTGTATCAGAGCAACGAGGATTTGATGCGCGCCCGCGCCAACGCGGCGCTGGCGGTGAGAAAAATTGAAATTGGTTTGCTGGAAGAGGGTGCCGGCGTCACTAAGCTGGCGCAGGCCGATGTGCTGACACCACAGCAGAACCTGAAGCGTTTTATTGATGCGGGCACGGTCACGGCACACGGCAAAACGCTGGCGGATGCGGTGGCGGGCAGCTACAAAGCCTATCTTGAGCAGGGCATCCGGCCGATGATGAGCGCGCTGGATAAGCAATATACTGACGAATATTACCAGTTGCTGGAGGGCAACCTGGCCTCACTGGCCGCCCGCTACAGCAAAGCGGTGGACGATTTCGGCCAGTACGCCAATCAGGTGACCGCCGTGCAGCTGGCGCAGGCGGCCTATAACGAAACCAAAATGAAAGTTCTGATCGCCGTCGCGGTGGTCCTCACGCTGCTGGTACTCGCCTGGCAGCTGCTGCAGCCGCTCAACAATGCCATTGTGCACCTCGAACAGGTTGCCGCCGGCGATTTATCACAAACCCTGCCGGCAGCCGGTAACAATGAGCTGGGACGGCTCAACCATGCGCTGGCAGAGATGCAGCAGGCGTTGCGCGCCTCGGTCAGCCAGGTGCGGGAAGCCAGCCTGCAAATCGACATCGGCAGCCGTGAACTGGCCGCGGGCAACGTCAATCTGGCGCAGCGCACCGAAGAGTCCTCGGCCTCGCTGGAGGAGACCGCGGCCAGCATGGAGCAGTTAACCGCAACGGTGCGGCTTAATGCCAGCAACGCGCAGCAGGCACATCAGCTGGCAAATGCGGTGTAAGATACCGCCGATCGCGGTGCTGAAGTGGTGTGCTACGTAATGGAGAAAATGCATGAGATTACCGACAGCGTCAATCGCATCGACGACATTCTTAGCGTAATCGACGGCATCGCCTTCCAGACCAATATCCTGACGCTCAATGCGGCGGTTGAAGCGGCGCGCGCCGGGGAAACCATGGATGAAATTTCAGGTGAGGTGATGCGCGTCACCGCGCTGATGAAAGAGATCTCAATGGCTTCTGATGAGCAGAGCCGCGGCATCGAGCAGGTCAACCTGGCGGTGATGCAGATGGATGAAGCCGCGCAGCAGAACGCCGCGCTGGTGGAGCAGGCAACTGCGGCGACCCAGTCGCTGGAGGCCCAGTCCGGTCAGCTACAGGCGACCATGGCGCAGTTCCGCTTGCAGCCGGTCTGAAAGCAAAAAAGGGCGCGAAATTCGCGCCCTGTGATTGTCGTCAGATTAACCCTGGCGGCAATCCGGGAACTCGCCCAGGAAACGCTCAACGTCGTTTACCATCGCTGGTCTTACCGCCCGCCTGCTCCGCGAGGAACGCCATCGGGTTGCACTCATACAGCAGACGCAGCTTACCTTGCGGATGGCTGGCAGTGCTTGGGTAGAGGTAGATGCCGCCCTTCAGCAGGTTATGGTGGAAATCGGCCACCAGCGATCCGATATAGCGGGAGGTGTAAGGACGGTGCGTAGCAATGTCCTCTTCCTGACAGAACTTCAGGTATTTCTTCACGCCCTGCGGGAAACGAATATAGTTACCTTCGTTAATCGAGTAGGTATAACCGGTTTCCGGGAAGGTCATGCGCTTGTGGCTCAGGCAGAAAACGCCCAGCGACGGATCGTAAGTAAACGCATGCACGCCTGCGCCGGTGGTGTAGACCATCATGGTTGACGAACCGTACACCACGTAACCGGCAGCGACCTGTTTGTTGCCCGGCTGCATAAAGTCAGCTTCGACAACCGGTGCTCCCGGCTCACTGACGCGGCGATAGATGGAAAAGATAGTACCGACAGAAACGTTAACGTCGATGTTTGACGACCCATCCAGCGGATCCATCAACACCACGTACTTACCGTTTTCCTCACCTTCAAAGATAACGAACTCGTCCTCTTCTTCAGACGCGATACCGGCGACGATGCCACAGGCTTTCAATGCCGCTTTCAGTTTTTCGTTGGCGAACAGATCCAATTTCATCTGCTGCTAACCCTGAACATTCTCAACCCCACTGGCACCGAGAATATCTACTAAACCGGCTTTGTTAATGTCGTGGTGGATAATTTTGGCACCCAGCTTGATGGCTGAAACCAGCGCCGTCAGTTCACCTGTGGCGTGCGGAAAGTCGTGTCGCTTCTCGACGATAAATTCGCCTAACGTTTTCATAACACATTCCCTGAATCTTCGACGGAGTGGCAGCATGCGTAACAGTCTGCCAACGTATGCGTACTCAGTTTATCCGATTGAACTTCAAAAACCATAGTCCTAATCCGTTTCTTCCGTCTGCGAGCAGGGTTACACTGTGCGCCGAACTTTTGAGTAATGGATCTCGTTATGCGCATTCACATCCTTGGGATTTGTGGCACGTTTATGGGCGGTCTGGCGGTGCTGGCCCGTTCGCTTGGCCATCAGGTGACCGGTTCGGACGCCAACGTTTACCCGCCAATGAGCAAGCTGCTTGATCAGCAAGGCATTGAATTAACGGAAGGTTATGACGCAAGCCAGCTCGACCCGGCACCGGACTTAGTGATCATCGGTAATGCGATGACGCGTGGCAATCCTTGTGTGGAAGCAGTTCTGGAACGCAACATTCCTTACCTCTCTGGCCCGCAGTGGCTGCACGACTTCGTGCTGCGCGATCGCTGGGTGCTGGCCGTGGCGGGAACCCACGGCAAAACCACCACTGCCGGCATGGCAGCGTGGATTCTGGAGGCCTGCGGGCTGGAACCGGGCTTTATTATTGGTGGTGTGCCAGGAAACTTCGACGTCTCGGCAAAATTAGGAAAAAGTCCATTCTTCGTGATCGAAGCGGATGAGTACGATTGCGCGTTTTTTGATAGGCGCTCCAAGTTTGTCCATTACTGCCCGCGCACGCTGATCCTCAATAACCTTGAATTCGATCATGCGGATATTTTTGACGATCTGCGGGCGATCCAGAAGCAGTTCCATCATCTGATCCGGATCGTGCCGGGGCAGGGTAAGATCCTGCTGCCCGAGAACGATCATAACCTCAGGCAGGTGATGGCGATGGGCTGCTGGAGCGAGCAGGAGAGTATCGGCGAGCACGGCCGCTGGCAGGCGAAAAAACTCACTGCGGATGCGTCGCACTGGGAAGTGTGGCTTGATGGTGCCAAAGTGGGCGAGGTAAACTGGGCGCTGCTCGGTGAGCACAACGTGCACAACGGACTGATGGCGATCGCGGCAGCGCGGCATGTCGGCGTGAAGCCGGAAGATGCCGGTCAGGCGCTGAACAGCTTCATCAACGCGCGTCGCCGGCTGGAGCTGCGCGGCGAGGTCAACGGCATCAAAGTGTATGACGATTTCGCGCATCACCCGACCGCGATTCTGGCGACCCTGGCTGCGCTGCGCAGCAAAGTGGGTGGAACGGCACGGATTCTGGCGGTGCTGGAGCCACGGTCGAACACCATGAAAATGGGCGTGAATAAAAACGAACTGGCACCGTCGCTGGCGCGGGCTGACGAAGTCTTCCTGTTCCAGCCGCACCACATCCCGTGGCAGGTTTCAGACGTCGCTGACGCCTGTATGCAGCCTGCGCACACCACCGCCGATATCGATAACCTAGTCGCGATGATTACCAAAGCGGCGCAGCCGGGTAATTCGATCCTGGTGATGAGCAACGGCGGATTCGGCGGCATTCATCAGAAGCTGCTCGATAAACTGGCTTAACCCAACAAGCGCCCACCGGGGCGCTTTTTTTTACCTTAACCTGACTCAGTCCCGCGTTTTATTTCCCGCTGTACCTCGTCGCCGCCTGGCCGGCATGGCCACTCCTGACTTTACACGCCACGGCATCCTTAACGTACCGCCGTGCTGCAACAGCAACCGTATCGCCGCGCGCGGTGAGGGCTAACCTGAGCTGAATGAAATGAGCGTGATGTCGCGTCACTCGTGTGAGTGACCGACCGCGAACTGGCTGAAAGTACGCAGCGGCTGAATAAGCATGCCGACAAAGACAATGCCTGACCGTTTACTCACCCGTAGCCTGAGAATGCAGGGAATGGCTGTGCGTCCTGGCGCCTGGCGGATCGGCTCGACGTCCATGCTGCGCATGATTTTACCAATCAGCTGCAACTGGCGACGGCGACCCTCTTTCTTAATGCGCTGCGCGAGTTCGATTTCGGCACGCAGACGCTCATCCAGCGGGATCTTATCAAGGGCATTTTTGCCCAGGTCGACCAGTTCGGCACCCAGGCGTTTCAGCTCTTCAGCGTCGCGCTTTATTTCGCTCTTACTGACCCAGATAATGTCTTCATCTTCTTCTTCGTGATTATCTGGCACATCGTCGAGCAACTCATCGGGCTGTTTGGTCATTAGTGGACTCCCAAAAAAAAGAGGCTAATCCTACCAGTTTATCGGGTGACTGCGAAATTGTTCTCTGACTCTGATAGACTCAAATCATACATACATAAGATTAGACGGCAGGTCGATGAACGTATCTACTCAGGTTGCAGAACAGCGAAAAGTGTTAGAGCAGGCGATTGCGCAGGCGCTCGAACTGGCTAAAGCAAGCACTGACAGCGCTGAAGTGGCGGTCAGTAAAACCACTGGCATCGGCGTCAGCACCCGCTACGGTGAAGTGGAAAACGTCGAATTCAACAGCGACGGCGCGCTTGGCATCACCGTTTATCATCAGAATCGTAAAGGCAGTGCCTCGTCGACCGACCTCAGCCCGGACGCGATTAAACGCACCGTGCAGGCGGCCATCGATATTGCGCGTTATACCTCGCCCGATACGTTTGCCGGTCCGGCGGATGCTGACCTGCTGGCGTATGACGCGCCCGATCTGGATCTCTACCATCCGTGGGAGATCGATGCCGATCGCGCGATTGAGCTGGCGGCGCAGGCGGAACAGGCAGCGTTGCAGGCCGACAAACGCATCATCAATACCGAAGGCGGCAGCTTCAACAGCCACGTCGGTATCAAAGTCTTTGGTAACAGCCACGGCATGTTGCAGAGCTATTGCTCCAGCCGTCATTCGCTCTCCAGCAGCGTGATTGCCGGGCAGGATGGCAACATGGAGCGCGATTACGCCTACACCATTGGCCGCGCCTTTGAAGATTTGCAGAGCCCGGATTGGGTGGGCGCGGAATGTGCGCGTCGCACGTTGTCGCGTCTGGCACCGCGTAAGCTTTCCACCATGAAAGCGCCGGTAATTTTTGCCGCTGAAGTGGCAACCGGTCTGTTTGGCCATCTGGTCGGGGCGATCAGTGGCAGCAGCGTCCACCGCAGATCGACTTTCCTGCTCGACTCGATGGGACAGCAGATCCTGCCAGAGTGGCTGACGATTAACGAACAGCCGTACCTGCTGAAAGGTCTGGCGTCGACGCCGTTCGACAGTGAAGGCGTGCGGACCCAGGCGCGGGACATCATTAAAGATGGCGTGCTGCAAACCTGGTTAATGACCAGCTACTCAGCCCGCAAACTTGGCCTGAAAAGCACCGGTCATGCCGGTGGCATCCATAACTGGCGCATCGCCGGTCAGGGCCACAGCTTTGACGACCTGCTGAAGCAGATGGGGACCGGCTTAGTGGTCACCGAACTGATGGGGCAGGGCGTCAGCGTCATTACCGGCGATTACTCGCGTGGCGCGGCCGGCTTCTGGGTCGAGAATGGCGAAATTCAGTATCCTGTCAGTGAGATCACCATCGCCGGCAATCTGCGAGAGATGTGGCGTAATATGGTGACCGTCGGTGATGACATCGAAACCCGCAGCAACATCCAGTGCGGTTCGGTGTTACTGCCCGAAATGAAGATAGCGGGACAATAAGAAAGGAAAGAGCGATGCGTAAGCATGTGATTGCAATGTTGTCTGCTTCTCTGTTGTTCTCCAGCGTCAGCCTCTATGCGGCCGATCTGGAGCAGAATATGGATACACTGAATGCCAACCTGAAGATCGTCAAGAAAACCGACGATGCGCAGGAGATGCAGCAGGCGCTGAGCAAAATGCGTGCGGCGGCGCAGGATGCGCGTAAGGGCACGCCGGACAAGCTGGAAGTTCAGCCGGCTGACAGCGCGCAGGTCAAAGATTTTCATGCCGGTATCGACTCGCTGATTGCGCAGATAGATGTGGTCAGCACGCTGGCAAAAGCCAATAACGTCGACGGTGCGAAACGCGAAGCGGCGAAATTTGACGACATCCGCAACGCCAACCATAAGAAATTCCGTTAACGCCCTGGCCGGTCACCCCCGACCGGCGAGTTTCATCATCACTTCTGCTTATTACTCACCGTTTTACCGCTCGCCTTGCCAAACGTCAGCGCACAGCCCGCTGACCTGACACACGTTTAACGCATTCTGAGCGCTGAGTCACATTAAACGTGCAGCCTGCGAGCTGGCGCATGCTCTTCACCTCGATTTCCGCTTGGTGCTGGAAATGTTGCGTCTCCACAGGGATCGCTATCAGGGGTAATTTATTTTCAACGCGAATTATCCGGTCTAACAGGAGTAGCAAGATGAGCAATAACGGCGTTCCGGTGCAAGACGCACCACCGGAGAAAGTGCAGCAGCTGGCAGACAGGGTAATGGCGCAGATTGCGACGATCTATCAGCAGCACGGCATTGTGCCGAATGCGGTCCAGCAGCAAATGCTGGTGTCGCATGTCGGTGCGATGGCATCACGCTCCCTGAGCGGTGAGCCGCTGCCAGAGGTGGAAGCCGAGCTGTTTGAGGATATCCCGCCGGAAACGCTGCAGCTGGCGCAGCAGGTGGTGGATCTGTTTGGCAATCTGCCACGCGAAGAAGCATGGCTGCTCTCGGTGCATATCGAAGTCGCCCGATCAAACAACTGAAGAGGAAGTGAACATGGTAACCGTAGTGATTGGCGATCGTTTAGGTAAAGGGCAGAAAGTCGCGGCAGGCATCGAGAAAGCCGGTGGAAGCGCGGTGGTAGCACCCGGCGTGGCGGCAGACATGAAGCTCTGCGACGTGATGAAGGCGGAAAATGCCGATTTTGGTATCTCCTTCTGCGGCAGCGGCGGCGCAGGTGCCATCACCGCCCAGAACAAATATGGCTACAAGGCGAAACACGGCATGCGTTCTATCGATGAAGGCGTAACCGCCATCAACGAAGGCGCCAACGTATTGGGTTTCGGTTTCATGGATAAAGAATAGCTGGGCGAACGGCTGGTGCAGGCCTGGAACAAGAAGCACGGCAGCTGATCATGAAACAACAATACGTTACGCCTTTGCCGATGCCCTGAGTCGCGTACAGAACCAGGTTCTGCGCGCGACGCAAAAAATTCTGCTGCGGATTGAGCCCGAGGATGTACGGGTGCTGAACGCACGGGAGAGCGTCAAAACCGAGAAATTTCTGTTCTTCTTTTTGGCGCGCCAACGGCGGACCTACAGCGCAGAGCTGGAGATAACCGTCAGCGTCACCGTTTTCGACACCTAACAGGTCACGTTCACGGTGACACCTTAAAACAGTGCCCTTTCGTGTCAGAAAGCCGATTGCCCGACGGCGCGCTGGCCGCAGTGTCGCGGCGGTCAAGGCTACAGCTAGGCGACGGCTGACGCGTGATGGGTAAAAACGACAACAAAGGTACAACAACATGTTTTTATTCATTTTGTTTAAATCGTTGATCATTGGCGGGCTGGTGGGGGTCGGCGTCGGTGCCGGCGCTACGCGGATGTTTCACGCGCCGACCACCCAAGGGATGGGCGCCTTTCGTACACTGGGCGAACTGAACTCGTGCGAAGGCGATCCGGCCTCTCACTTCTCCTTTGGTCTTGGCTTCTTCTTTAACGCCTGGGCATCTTCTGTTGCAGCCGGTTCGTTCACGTAGGATGTGGATCACCGCATCATTCCAAACTGGGGCGCCGCCGCGCTGATGGTCAAAAACCGCAACGTGGCCGAAACGCTGCACGACCCGAAAAAAATGGCTATCGCCTGCGGCATCATCGGCATGATCGTGGTCGCCTTCCTCAACTCTACCGCCTCAGCGGTACCGGCCGCGCTGCAGGTTACCGCGGTGAAAGTGCTGGTGCCGGCGGCTAACCTGCTGGTCAATACCGTGATGCCGGTGATCCTCTGGCTGGCGGCGATTGATGCGGGCCGCAAATCGGGCTTCTGGGCCACCATTTTTGGCGGCCTGGCGCAGCTGATTAGGTAACGCGGTGCCGGGACTGGTGCTGGGTATTTTGATCGGCAAAGGCGTGGAAGAGAGTGGCTGGAATAAGGTCACCAAAGTGATGATGACCGCCATCGTGTTGCTGTTTGTCCTCAGCGGTTTCTTTCGCGGCTTCGACATGAAGCTGTTGCAGTCCTTCCAGCTCGGCATTCCTGGCTGGCTCGACATGATTCATAACTCAGTAAGCGGCAAATAAGAGGCGATGCTGATGAACGAAAATAAAGGCTTCTGGTACGCCGACTGGTCTTTCCCGATCTTTGTTGGCCTGCTCTCATCCGGCGTATTTGCCGGGACGCACATGTACTACCTGTATGGCATTGGCGCCTTCAACGAGGTGGCGTTTGTCTCGATGCTGCGTGCCGGCATGGAAACCGGCGTCTACGGCGCGGTCGCCGCATTCGGTGCCAGCTTTCTGTTCGCCCGCATTATTGAAGGATCGCTGGTCGGGATTCTCGATATCGGCGGCGCTATCCTCGGTGCGATTTTCCCGATTGCGCTCTGATGTCACCGGCGGTCCGGCAGCGGGCCGCCGCTAAGGAGTCACCATGTTCGACTTAATTATTCGCCGTGCACGCCTCAGCGATGAGCAGGTGGTGGATATTGCCTCGCAGGACGGCAAAATCGCCGCCATCGGCGAGGTAAAGGGCCAAGCGCACAGCGAGCGCGATCTGGCTGGCCGCTGCTACCTCAGCGCCGGCTGGATCGATTCCCACGTTCACTGCTACCCGAAATCCCCGATTTATCATTATGAGGCGGATGCAATCGGCGTCAGTCACGGCTGTCACCAGCGTGGTGGATGCCGGCAGCACCGGCGCGCAGCACATTGATGATTTCTATCAACTCACGCGCGCGGCTCAGCCCCAGGTTTATGCGCTGATCAACATCGCCCGCACCGGCATTGTCACCCAGAACGAACTGGCTGACATGACGCAGATTGACGAGCAGGCGGTGGCCCGACTGCCCGATTTTATCGTTGGCCTTAAGGCGCGCATCAGTAGCAGCGTAGTGGGCAAAAACGGTGTTCAGCCGCTGGTTAAAGCCAAAGCGATCCAGCAGGCAGCAGGCGGCCTGCCGCTGATGGTTCACATCAGTAACAATCCGCCCGATCTGGCGCAGATTGCCGATTTGCTGACCTCTGGCGACATCATTACTCACTGTTTTAACGGCAAACCCAACCGCATTCTGACACCGCAGGGTGAACTGAAGGCTGCGGTAAAGCAGGCTATCGCCCGTGGCGTCAAGCTGGATGTCGGCCACGGCAGCGCCAGCTTCAGCTTTGAGGTCGCGCGCGTGGCCATCGCTCAGGGCATTCTGCCTGACACCGTCAGCTCCGACATCTATTGCCGCAACCGGCTGGCGGGTCCGGTACACAACCCGGCGCACGTGATGTCGAAATTTTTCAGCGTCGGCATGACGCTGCCGCAGGTGATTAACTGCGTCACGGCCCACGCGGCGGACGCGCTGCGCCTGACGCGTAAAGGCCGGCTGGAGGTAGGTTACGACGCCGACCTGACCATTTTTACCGTCAAACAGCAGACCCGACCGTTTATCGATTCAGAAGGTGAACAGGTGGCGGGTGAGCAGCATCTGGTCCCGCTGGCGGCAGTGGTCGCCGGTAAGTGGATCGCGACAGAAGAAGGAGCAGTAAATGAGCTCGGTATATGAAAAGTATGGCCTGAAGCCGGTGATTAACGCCTCCGGCCGTATGACGATTCTTGGGGTTTCAACTCCGACCTCTGATGTGATCGATACGGTGAAATATGGTCTCGATCACTATTTTGAAATGAAGGATCTGGTGGACAAGACCGGTGCACACATTGCCGGTTTGCTTGGCGTTGAGAATGCGCTGGTGGTTTCCTGCGCCTCAGCCGGCATCGCCCAGAGCGTGGCGGCGGTGATCGTTAAAGATAACGACTGGCTGCTGGATAATCTGCACGCGGCGCCGCTCAGCGTGCCGCACCAGATTGTGGTACCGAAAGGGCATAACGTTAACTACGGTGCGCCGGTCGGCAGCATGGTGACGCTGGGCAGCGGACATCTGGTCGAAGCGGGCTACAGCAATGAGTGTTCGCCAGCACAGCTGGCAGCGGCGATCACCCCACAGACTGCCGCAATCCTCTATGTAAAATCGCATCACTGCGTGCAGAAAAGCCACCTCGACGTGGCGCAGGCGGCGGCAGTGGCGCGTGAACATGGCTGTACCGTTGATCGTCGATGCGGCCGCAGAAGAAGATCTGCACTGTTATTACCAGGCGGGTGCGGATCTGGTGATCTACAGCGGCGCAAAAGCGATCGAAGGCCCGACCAGCGGGCTGGTGATTGGCCGTCATGACTATGTTGAGTGGGTGAAACGTCACACTAACGGAATTGGCCGCGCCATGAAAGTCGGCAAAGAGGGCATCCTTGGCCTGACGCAGGCCATTGAAAACTATCTGACGCAGCCGAAAATCAGCGGCGCGCAGATGGTGGAAAAAATGACGCCGTTTATCAACCTGCTTAACCAACTGAAGGGCGTCACTGCCCGGGTAGTGTAGGATGCGGCGGGCCGGGATATCGCCCGTGCCGAGATCGCTTTTGATGAGGCGGCGATCCAGCAGCGTACCGGCGATCTGGTGCAGGCGCTGAAAAAGGGTGACACCGCCATCTATTTTCGCGGCTACAAAGCTAACGAAGGGATCATTGAGGCGGACGTGCGTAGCGTCAGCGCCGATCAGTTGCAGATCATTTTTGCCCGTATTCAGGAGCTGTTAACCGGAGATAAAAACGCATGACGCTGACACCCAATTTTTATCAGGATCGCCTGTGCCTTAACGTGCTGGCAGGATCGAAAGAGAATGCGCGCGCCATCTGGCAGGCGGCGGAAGGGCACGTGCTGGTCGGGGGGCTGTCAAAAAACTACGCCAGCAATGAGGCGGCTATCGCCGATATGCGGGAATATGCCGCATTGATCGATAATGCGCTGTCGGTCGGCCTGGGAGCGGGCGATCCGGGTCAGTCGCAGATGGTGAGTGAGATCTCGGCCGTACTGCAACCGCAGCATGTGAACCAGGTGTTCACCGGCGTCGCCACCAGCCGTGCGCTGCTGGGTCAGTCGCAGACGGTGGTCAACGGTCTGATCTCACCCACCGGCACGCCGGGCAAGGTAAAAATCTCCACCGGACCACGCAGCGCAAAAAGCGACGACGCGATCGTTCCGATCAGCACTGCCATCGACATGCTGCAGGACATGGGTGGCAGCTCGGTGAAGTACTTCCCGATGGGCGGCCTGCAGACGATTGATGAATATCGTGCTGTGGCGGAAGCCTGCGCCAGACAGGATTTCTGGCTGGAGCCAACCGGTGGTATCGATCTGGATAACGTTGAGCAGATCATTCGTATCGCGCTGGACGCGGGCGTCAGTAAAGTGATCCCGCATGTCTACAGTTCGATCACTGATAAAGCCAGCGGTGAAACCCGTATTGAAGATGTGCAGCAACTGCTGGCAATCTGTAAAAAGCTGCTGGCCTGAGGATCTTTGCCAGACGCCCGCCGCTAACCGGGTGGGCATCAGACAACATGGACGTTGCCCCACGATCCTCGTAGGCTGACCACTGAATCCCGGCTTTTTTCCAACCGCAGCAACAGGTAAAACATCGTGAGATTTCCCAACCAGCGCCTTGCGCAACTGTTTGATGCCCTGCAAAACGAAACGCTGCCCCAGGATGAACTGGCGCGGCGTTTTGCCGTGTCGACGCGCACTGTACGCACCGATATCACCGCGCTGAATGCGTTGCTGGCGCAGCACGGCGCGCAGTTTATCCTGAACCGCGGCGCAGGTTACCAGTTGAAGATTGAGGATGCTCAGCGTTTCCAGCACCTGCAACAGCAGACCGCGTCGCCGCTGCGCGTACCTCGCCGGATCGTGTGCGCTATTTACTGACCCGGTTTCTCACCACGGCCTATTCGATCAAGCTTGAGGAGCTGGCGGAAGAGTGGTTCGTCAGCCGCGCCACGTTACAAAATGATATGGCGGAAGTGCGGGAATGGCTGGGCCGCTACCACCTGACGATTGAGAGCAAACCGCACTACGGCATGAAACTGTTTGGCAGCGAAGTGGCGATCCGCACCTGCCTGACCGATCTGCTGTGGGAGATCGATCAGGCGCAGCTGGACAGCCCGCTTCTGACTATCGAAGCGTTAAACAGCGGCATGCTCGATACGCTGCGTCCGCTGTTGCAAAGCTGCTTTGCCCAGCACAACATCCGCATCAGCGATGAAGGAGAACGTTACCTGCGGCTCTACTGTGCCGTGGCGGTACGGCGCATCAGTGAGGGCTATCCGCTCAACGATCCCGGCGCTGAAGAGATTGGCGACGAGTTGCGGGAAGCGGCGCACCAGCTGATTAACCTGATGCGGCCACTGGTAAGCAAACCGATCTCGCCCGCTGAGGAGAACTGGCTGCGGGTGAATATCGCCGCGCGACGCATCCAGGCGATCGCCCCCAGCGCTATTAATGCCGATGATGCCGACGCCCTAGTCGATTATCTGCTGAGTTTTATCAATACCCATTACAACTTCAACCTGCAAAACGACCAGCAGCTGCGTGCCGATCTGCTCATCCATATCAAAACCATGATCACCCGGGTGCGCTACCAGATTCACATTCCTAATCCGCTGCTGAGCAACATCAAACAGCACTATCCGATGGCCTATGACGTCACGCTGGCGGCGGTAACCAGCTGGGGCAAATATACCCCTTACGTGATCAGCGAAAACGAAATCGGCTTTCTGGTACTGCATATCGGCGTCGGGCTGGAGCGGCATTATGATGTCGGCTATCAGCGCCATCCGCAGGTGCTTACATGTTGGCTAAATTTTTTGATGCTCAGCATTTTCACATCGTTGACCGGCCGATGACGCAGTCTGAACTGTTCCGGCAGCTCTGTGACCAGCTGGAAGCGGAGGGCTACGTTGATGCGGCGTTTTATCCGTCGGTAGAGGAGCGCGAAGCGATTGTCAGCACCATGCTGGGCGAAGGCATTTCGCTGCCGCACTCGCTGGGGCTGCTGGCAAAGAAAACTGTGGTCTATACCGTGCTGGCGGCCCCGCACGGCATTGCCTGGGGAGACGACACCGCCTATGTGATTTTTCTGCTGGCAATCAGCAAAAGTGAATATGAAGAAGCGATGGCGATCTACGATCTGTTCGTGACGTTTCTGCGCGAAAGGGCGATGAGCCGGCTGCGTGACAGCACCGACTTCGCCTGCTTTAAGGCGGTGGCGATCGACTGTCTCAGCCGGTTATAAGCGGTGAGGCGATGCTCCCCGGCGGCGCGGGGAGAGAGTCAGTTCTTTTTCGCCAGCAGGCACGGGATCTCGCGCAGGCACCAGGCTTTGGCTTTACCCATGCTGTCACGACGCCACGCCATAATAATATCCACCTCGCGGGTATATTCCGGACTCACCACTCGCAGACGGCCCTCGGCAATATCCTGCTCAACCAGCGAATAGGGCATGGTGGCGACGCCCAGACCGGCCAGCAAGGCTTGGCGTTTGTCTTCCATGCTGCTGACGGTCAGGCGCTGTTGCTTATCCAGCAGCCGTACGGTCAGCACCGGGCGCTCACGCGCGGTATCCGCTACCGCAATACCGCGATATTTCACGCGCGTCACTTCAGACTGCGGTTCCGGTTCGTCATGAATCGGGTGGTCGGCGCTGGCGACACAGACGCTCATCATGGTGTAGAGCTTGCGGGTGTTGATCTCGGTTGAGGCGCGGAAATGCAGATCGGGGGCAATCACAATGTCGGCCCGTCCCTGTCCCAGCCGTTCCCACGCGCCAGCCAGCACTTCAGTGACCAGCGAAAACTGGGTATTGGCTTTGTCAGCCAGCCGCGTCACTAGCGGAAACAATGCCTCGGTCGGCACCAGCACTTCGGTAACGATGGTCAGATGGGTTTCCCAGCCGCGCGCCAGCGCTTCCGCATCGGTGGTCAGCTTATCGGCCGCTTCCAGCAGCACCCGGCCACGCTCCAGCAGCATGCGTCCCACATTGGTAAACTTGGTGCGGTGACCGGAACGGTCGAACAGCACCACATCCAGCTCTTCTTCTAGTTTTTGCATGGTGTAGCTGAGAGCTGAGGGCACCCGGCCCAGCTCATCAGCGGCTGCTGCAAAACTTCCGCGTCGACCAATTGCATCCATAACGCGTAAAGATTCAAGGGTTAACGCACGCTCTTTAGCCATCCCGGTTCTCTGTCAGGAAATTTGAATATGCCAGGCAGATTAACTGGCTAACAATCCGGCGTCCAGACTTTTACAATATGGGCATAAAGTCCGTGGCCGATCCTCGCCACCGGATGCTGGAGGTAAACAATGATAACAACACGCAGTGCGTCCGCTTGTGGTCAGGCCGATTTCGGTTGGTTGCAGGCGCGCTACAGTTTTTCTTTTGGCCACTATTTTGATCCCAAACTGATGGGCTATGCCTCACTCCGGGTACTCAACCAGGAAGTGCTGGCACCGGGCGCCGCTTTTCAGCCGCGCACCTATCCGCAGGTCGATGTGCTGAACATCGTGCTACAGGGTGAAGCGGAATACCGCTATGGCTGGCCGCCTGTCCGGAGCGGGAAAACCTACGGATGCAGAAAATCGCGCTGTCAGAGGGGCAAACCACCCAGTTGCTGGCCTCGCCAGACGGTGCGGACGGCAGTCTGCAACTGCGTCAGCAGGTGTGGATTCATCAGGTGGAACTGGCACCCGGTGAACAACATTTGATGCAGTTACACGGACCGCGCGCCTATCTGCAATCGATACATGGCTCGCTGGACGCTGTCTCCGGTACTGAGTATCAGGAGAAGCTGGGCTATGGTGATGGGGCATTTTTGCAGGAAGAACAGCAGCTCAGGCTGACGGCGGAAACGGCCACCCGGGCGTTAATTATTGATATCCCGGTCTGATGATTCAGCCATAAAAAAAGGCGGCATCGGCCGCCTTTTTGCTGTCTGAGGATTTACTTCAGCATGGTGAACGCGGTGGTCACGTGCTTAACGCCGCTTACCCGGCTGGCCACATCGGCCGCTGCCTGGGCTTCCTGCGGCGTCACCAGACCCAACAGGAACACTTCGCCATTTTCGGTGGTGACTTTCACATTGGATGATTTCACCTGATCGCTGCCCAGCAGCTGCGAACGGATTTTGGTGGTAATCCAGGTATCCGAAGAAGAGGTCCCCAGCGTCACTTTCTGGCCGATACGAATTTCGTTATAGACCTCGGTTGCGCCATCAACGCCCATGGCGATCTGTTTGGCCCGGTCGGCGATCTCCTGCGAAGGGGCCTGACCGGTCAGCAGGACTTTGCCCTGATAAGCGGTAGCGATAACGCGGGCATCACTTTTGATTTCCTGATCTTTGGCTAAGGTGTTAGAGACACGTAATTCCATCGTGCCATCGTCGACCTGGGTGCCAACGGTGCGTGGATCGGTGGCCGTCTTGGTGGCGACAGCGGCGCTGCCGGCAACCACGGCAACACAGCCTTGCAGCAGCATTGCGGTTAACAGGATGGCTACAGCGTTCAACGCTTTCATTGGAGCTCCTTCGGTCATTCCTAGTGTGGAAACAGGGTATTATCGATCAGATCGCATAAACAGTTTAGGGTCAGCATGTGCATCTCCTGAATACGGGCACTGCGGTGCGACGGGATGCGAATTTCCACATCATGTGGGCCCAGCAGTCCGGCAAGTTCGCCACCATCATACCCGGTAAGCGCAACGATAGTCATATCGCGCGTCACTGCCGCCTCAACGGCTTTAACAATGTCACGGGTATTACCGCGCGTGGAGATGGCCAGCAGCACGTCGCCCGCCTGGCCGAGGGCCCGCACCTGCTTGGCGTAAACCTCGTCATGCAGGCGATCGTTACCAATCGCGGTCAGCATCACATTGTCGGCACTCAACGCCAGCGCCGGTAGGCTGGGGCGCTCGGTTTCGAAACGGTTGATCATGCTGGCGGCAAAATGCTGCGCATTGGCTGATGAGGCACCGTTGCCGCAACTGAGGATTTTATTGCCGTTCAGTAACGACTGCACCAGCGTCATCGCCGCACGGGAAATGGCATCGGGCAACGCCTCTGCGGCGGCAATCTGGGTTTGGATACTTTCGGTAAAACACGCTTTAATTCTGTCCTGCACACGACCACCTGGTTCTAAGCGTCTGCATTAAAGGCATTCGGCAGCCACTCGAGCGCCGTGCCGGTAATGGCGATGATGTCGAAACGGCAATTCACTGTTTCAAAACTGCCGCCGCGTTGTGCCAGCCAGAGAGCGGCAGCACTCAGCAGCTTATGTTGTTTCTCGCGGGTCACGCTGGTGAGGGCGCCACCGTAACGCGCATCGCGCCGGTAGCGAACTTCGACAAACACCCAACGGTGCCCGTCGCGCATAATCAGGTCAAGTTCCCCGCCGCGACAATGGACATTGCTGGCTTCCCATTTCAGGCCTGCCTGCTCCAGATAGCGGCGGGCACGCTGTTCGTGCCCCGCACCAATCTGACGGCGATTTAGTTGGCCGGCGCGATTTCGCCCCGACGATACTGGTTCCATGTCAACTTCCTGTTGATCACACAATCCGCATCGGCGCTGAGTTTGCCGGTATTACCTTCCAGCGTAAAGCCCGGTGACTGACGCATCTGGTTAAAGTGATTCGCCAGCGTCCAGGCATCAATCCCCATCGCATACAGGCGCACCAGCGAATAGTCATTGTTAAAGGACTTAGACGCCTGCTTCATCAGACCCGGATTATTGCCGGAGAGCAGCAGGATATCACTGAACTGCAGGCCATCCATCTCCAGCCGGAAGTCGGCACCGGCACCCGCCTGGGCACTGCGGGAACTGGCATACAGCGCGATGTTGCTGCGGCTGCCGGTACGCATGGTGATCATCGGTTTAATCAGCTGCAGCTCGCCTTGTGTCGAGACGATATAGATCGCATCGACCGCGCCGTCACCGCTGGGGCTGGCGACGTCTGGCGTGCTCTGCTGCTGCGGGGCCGGAATGTTCACGCCCGCAATCGAGACGCTCTGCGGCTCGGCAGGTGCGGCGTTAACCGGCGTGCCGGATAAACTGATGCTTGCGCCACTGTTGATGCCCTGTTTCAGCTCAGCGGTTGAACCGAAGCGCTGCTGCAGCACGGTGCTGCCGCCCAGCGTCTGCCACTCCTGAGTAAATGCGTTAGTCACGCGATCGCCCAGTCCACTGCGTGGCACCAGCAACAGCGGCTGACGCTTGCCCTGATCCCAGATATGGTGCGCGGCATCGCGCGCTTCGTCTTCAGGAGAAAGCGCAAAGTAACAAATATTCGGATGGTTCTGGATCTTTTCCGGCTCGTTAAGCGCCAGCACATTTAATGGCGTCTGGCTGTTAGCGACCTGCTCAACGTCACTCTTCAGCAGTGGGCCAACGACGATGGTGGCGCCATCCTGCTGCGCCTGCTGCATCACCTGCTGAATCGGCTGGCTGCTGGTGTCGTAGACTTTGATCTGCGCATTGCTGGCCGGTTCTGCGGCGTCTGGCTGCGCTTGCGGCGCGCTGATTGGCGCGGCAGAAGGACTGACGACCGCATCAGCAGAGGCGGGCTGTGCACTGGCAGTAGCATCTGCTGTCGCGGGCTGGGCAGCCGCAGGCTGCGGCGCTGGCGTCAATGCGCCATTTTTGGCGTCATTAAAGCCTTTCTGAATCGCATTGGCGAACACCTGCGCCTGGCCGTTCAGCGGCAGCAGCAGCGCAATGATGCTGGTGGAGGCTTTGGTGTAGTTTTGCATCTGACTCAGCTGAGTCGGTAAGGTTTTGGCTGCCGGGTTCTGCGGATAACGGGTCTGCCAGTCTTTAATGGCGGACTTCAGCATCTCAGCATCCTGGGTATTGGCACGCCAGACAGCGAGCAGATCCAGCCAGCCCTGCAAAACATTTTCGTCGGCGTTAATCACCAGATTACTGACCTCCTGCGGCGGCATCTGCGTCAGTGCCTGCCAGGTGGCGTCAATATTACTTTGATGATCCGGACCTTTCAGCAGCGGCTCCTGCGCAATATAGGTACGTAGCAGCGAGAGCGAAGGACGGCCCTGGGCGATTACAATCTGCAAACCGTAGTAGCGGGTCAGCTGATCCTGCGACAGCGCGCTGGTTTTCACCTGCTCTAAACGCGACTGCGCCTCTTTGATCTGCTGTTTTGACAGTTGCAACTGCGCCTGCGACAGCAATAGCTCCTGCTGCTGGGTGTCTGAAAGCTGTTGCGGTAGCTGGCTGAGCTGCTGGCTCGCCTCAGGATACTTTCCTTCCTTCAACAGGGCGCGGATTGCAAGTAATTGCCAGTCGGTCTTGCTATCATCGCTGCTCTGCTGCGCTTGTTGCAGATAATAGGCTGAGCTGGCGGTAGCAGGCCCCTGAATATCGACGGTTGAGGTTTGCGGTCCCTGACCGCTACACGCGGCTAAAATCAGCCCGGCAAGAATGACAGGCAGAAAGCGTCCTGCTTTACGACGAACGACTTTTGAAGGAAGCATACTGTATCCAGTGATGTTTTTTTCAAGATGCTCAATATTAAATCGGCAATTCGGATGAAACAATGAAACAACTCGATCGGGCAGAGATTTCTGCCAGCACGCTCTACATCGTTCCAACCCCGATTGGTAATTTGGGTGATATTACCCAGCGGGCGCTGACGGTGCTCTCGAGCGTCGATCTGGTCGCTGCGGAAGATACACGTCATACCGGGATGTTGCTAAAACATTTCGCCATCACTGCGCGACTCTTCGCACTTCACGACCACAACGAGCAACAGAAGGCCGAGCTGCTGCTGACGAAGCTGCAAGAGGGTCAAATCATAGCCTTAGTTTCCGATGCAGGCACGCCGCTGATTAACGATCCCGGCTACCATCTGGTGCGACGCTGTCGCGAAGCGGGAATTCGGGTGGTTCCGCTGCCAGGCGCCTGTGCCGCTATCGCCGCCCTGAGTGCTGCTGGATTGCCGTCCGATCGTTTCTGTTACGAAGGGTTTCTGCCGGCCAAAACCAAAGGCCGATGCGATACCTTGCGTGCGCTGGTGCAGGAGCCACGTACCCTGATCTTCTACGAATCGACCCACCGCCTGCTGGACAGCCTGCAGGACATGGTGACCGAACTGGGTGCTGACCGGTATGTGGTGCTGGCGCGCGAGCTGACCAAAACCTGGGAGTCGATTTACGGTGCGCCGGTCGCCGAGCTGCTGGCGTGGGTGAAAGAGGATGAAAATCGTCGCAAAGGCGAGATGGTGCTGATTGTTGAAGGCCACAAGACCGACGAAAAGGCGCTACCGCCTGATGCGTTGCGTACGCTGGCGCTGTTGCAGAAAGAGTTGCCGCTTAAGCGAGCCGCTGCCTTGACCGCTGAGATCCATGGCGTGAAGAAAAATGCGCTCTACAAATACGCGCTGGAGCAGCAAGAGGCGTGACAAATGGCGGCGAATGCCCTATCATCCCGCGCCGAAGCTGACCAGACAGTCGCCGCTTTGTCGTCGTCCTCACGTTTGGGGAGACGGGCAGAGGGGAGGAAAGTCCGGGCTCCATAGGGCAGGGTGCCAGGTAACGCCTGGGAGGCGCAAGCCTACGACCAGTGCAACAGAGAGCAAACCGCCGATGGCCCAGTAATGGGATCAGGTAAGGGTGAAAGGGTGCGGTAAGAGCGCACCGCGCGACTGGCAACAGTTCGTGGCACGGTAAACTCCACCCGGAGCAAGGCCAAATAGGGGTTCACAAGGTACGGTCCGTACTGAACCCGGGTAGGCTGCTTGAGCCAGTGAGTGATTGCTGGCCTAGATGAATGACTGTCCACGACAGAACCCGGCTTAACGGTCAGCTTCGACTTCTTTTAAAAACCCCGTTGGCGTATCCCGTATTAGTCTGAGAGACGCCACCGGGGGTTTCCGCATCAAGACTCAACCCTTCTCCTGTTCAGGTTCCACAATCATCAGCCGGAACTGAGGTGCGTCTGCCGGGCGACATAATCCCATTTCCTGCTCCGGCAGCAAGCCTGTTATCGCACTGTTTTCGATTCTGTAGACATTTTGTCCATATTCAGCTGCCACCTTTTTCCTGCCTGCTGCAGCTAATAAAGCTAACATTTCTTCACGTTGAAAATGCCTGGTGTGATGCTCAAATTTCTCACCAAACCTCTCGAAGGGCAAACCGGCTTCGTCAGGAAAAGAAATAATGAATGGCCCTTTAGAGGCACGAGCCATTTGGGTGAGTAATTTTTCAGGCTGTTCAACATGCTCAATTGATTCAAGGTTGACCATAAAATCAAAACCGGTGAAGTTAAGTTCAAAAGGATGTACTGCCTGACCAAACACGACCCGATGTGACCCATAAGCGCTTTCGGCTAAATCAACGGCTTCGTTTGAACCATCCATACCAAACATCTTTACGCCCGCTTTTTCGGCGGGCATGCAACTGCCATAACCATTTCCCGAAAAGATATCTAGGCCAGTTTTGAACCTGGCCTCAGCACCAAATTTTTTTGTTATCCAGTTTGCTGCCAGCTGATAACGCAGACGATGATCTATTCTGATCTGATCGACCCGAGCGGCAACCTGACGCTCTCCACTGTGTAGTGCGAAGTTTTTTTTGGGAGTGGGATGCTGGCTAGTCTGATAGAACGGTGTATCTTATTTCATCGCGTACCAGTTTATTTCCCGGATTCGGTAATCAGAGCACGCCATAGCATGTCAAAAGCTTTATTATTCTCTGCCGCTTCCTTAAGCAACGCTGCTTGGCAGAGATAAAAACGCCCCTCGGCCGGATAGTGCTTTATGCTATCCTGTATCAGATCTCTGGCGCGATCTGTCTGGCCAGAGGCTAACATCTCAAGAAAAACGTCAATAATGTGGTCGGGTGATTCTGTCAAAATTAAAAATCCTCTCAAAGCTTAATGGCTAAACAACCGTAGGGCTAATAAACTGAAATCCCCAATCAGCATTCATGGCATGCCGAAGCCTGTTCGGTTGCCAGTACGTATTGTGAATAACCGGAGACGATTCATTGACTTCATCAAACAGGCTTTTCCAGAAATGCGGCTGAAGCCAGCTATCATTTAATGGAATAAGAGACCCGGAATTGCCCTGCTGCGGAAGGAAATTTTCAGCGTGTAAATATTTAAACGGAATGAGGTTCTCGGCCTGTTTGCCAAATGTTTTTGCCTCAATGAGTCCGCTCGAATTCAAGGCAATCACTTTTTGTATCTCTGATTGCATCATCAAATGATAAAAATTAGTGTTACATACGGTAATAACAGGAAAAAGAGACTTTATGTGGCTGACACTTTTTTGATTAAGTGTATAAGGATGAGGTTTTAAAAAAACTGCGGGATGTTCACTGACAATTTCATGTAAACGAGCAATATGATCTTCTAAAGTAGCAAAAATGCCATTATGCTAGACAACAGATATGTCGGTAGAAACCTGTTCTAAAAGAATAGCCGAACCGTCGGGAATTGTTAAGCCGTCAGGTTTGTTCATCCAGGCATTTTTTGCCAGCAGCAGGCTAACCTGTTGTTCAATCAGTTCAGTGTCGAAGGCGAAACTTTTAAGTTTTTGACGGTAATGTGCAATGTTAGTACGAAACGAAAATACCAGGTCAGGTAAAAACGTAGTGGATGCAGTAGAATGTCGATAAAAGGCGTACCCAGCATTTTAAGGGCATTCGTTATCACTGCCGGCATTTCATAACCAATGACCAGTGCCTGGTTTACCTGTTCTCTTAACTTTTCAAGCAGCGCTTCAGGAACATCATCACTGGATACGATCCGGGCCCAGCTATCGCAATTCAGAGGCATTCCCATTTGTTGATATAACTCAGGTGTATCAAAGAAATTATTGTTGCAGCCCAGGTCTTCATCCCAGGCCAGAGTTGAAACTTGCATGTTACATTGCTGTAGTGGGTATTTTAATAGAGCATGCAGCCAGCGAATATTTTTCTTAGTTGCGCTTTGATAGAACGCATCCCCCGGAAATGGGCGAAGTATATCGCCACTAATAATAATTTTCGAAAACAAAATTCATTTCCTTTGATATTTTTAACAGATGAAGCGATCGCGTTTCAGGCTATTATTATAGGGATCTATTGATTTAATGGTCGATAGACAAAATATAAAACGGCTTGGGAAGGGGTTTTTTGCGGTTTAAAATAAATAAAGCCGTCCTCCTGCATATTTAAGACCAGCTTGCCGTGCTTGGTTGCGCCATCAATAAAGTAGTCCTTATCCTCGTCCAGCCGGTGAGTTGTTCACTGCTGATCTCATTACGTAGTGCGATGGAGTAACAGGCATTAAAAGTGAGGGGACCGGTGCTGTCGCTCCGCAGGCGGGAAACAGCAGCTTAGCCGCAATGCTGTGCTGTTCAAGTACGTTGGTCACCAATGCTTCATTTTATTTAAAGTGAATAGCGGTGATTTCCACCTTCGTGGGCTGCTGGTAATCGGCCTGGAGATTATCACCCACATGAAAAATATCCTGTGGATTCAGCTGTTCATACTGCACCATCTCTGGCCAGAGCGAGCCTGCTTTGCTGCGACCCGATTCTGACGAGCAATAGATATGATCAATCAGAGACGGTATTTCGTCACAATGGGCGGCTAGCAGACGCCCCAGCTGGCTGGCATTAAAATAGGTATCGCTGACAATGATGGTGCGGATACCCCGCGCTTTTGCCTGGCGTAATAGCGCCAGCGCCGGCGCAAAGAGAAAACCATTATCGATCTCCAGTTCCAGCTCGTGTTCAATCATCTGCTGTTGTTGTGCAGCATCAAACTGACCTTCCAGCTGCGCATAAATTTCCGCCAGGCTAACATCCTCCAGCCCGGTTGCAATACATTTTTTCTTTCGGGCATCTGCTTCGGCTACGGTTCTGGCAACCGGACAGAGCCCCTGCGGAAGTTGGGTAAAAATATCAAAGGGGCGGGAAACATTGCGCCAGAAAAGGGTGTCGAAACAATCAAGGGACAATACTTTAACATCACTTTCGAGAAAGCGTTGTTCTATACGTTAAAATGAAACAGAAGGCATATTCATTATAATTAGCCACAAAAATAATTGTTATATAAACATTTTTTATTTTACCTGATCTGCGTTAATGAATATTGAAAGAGTAGTGGAAGTTAGTGTCAGCTTTTTGCCGCTTAACCCGTGGCCGTAAACAGATATACACCGTTTTCCGGCTTGGAAAAAAGAAGAGGTGTTTCCGATATCAATGAGATACGTGGGCCTTAGCGCAATTTTTCTTGCTCGCGCGTGAAGGGGGGTGGCATAAGCTGCAAATAAAAAGAGTATTGATGTAGCGCGGAGCATAAATGAATTTTCCGCCACAGGCCGAGCAGGGAATCTGCTCCAGCAGATTGCAGTCAATAAAGCGCAGCAACGTCCAGGCACGGGTAAATTCCTGCACCGGTTTTTCACCCGGCTCGCACGGGCACTGTTCGCTGTATAGTTTGTACGCCTTCAGTAAGGACTCAACAGGACGTTTGTTTTCTGTTTTATGCAGATAAAGATAGATATTGTAAAATAAAGAAGAGTGAATATTCTGTTCCCATGAGGTAAACCAGTCGGGTGAAAAGGGCAGCATTCCTTTAGACGGTGAACAGCCTTTAATCTCCTTATGTAGGCGTAACAGTTTGCGGCGACTGAGTGATGTCTCGCTCTCTAATACCTGCATACGTGCACCAGAAGAGACCAAATCCATCGCCAGGTGTGTATCGTAAATTTCATCCAAAATGCTTTGTTCATTCATAGGTTTATCTTCACTTTGCCAGGTTTGGTTCAGAAAGAGAATGCCGAATATCGGTCGAAAGGATGATACCGGTATGAATATGCTGGAGCGCGTTAAGACGGGAATCTTTGGTCAGGAATTCGATAACAGCCTCACTATTGATCGGCAGTTGGCAAATAAGTTGATTGGTCGAGGCTAATTTTATCAGCTGTGAAATTGAGAGGTCTTTAAGTATAGAAATCAAAGGTTCAGGCAGTCCAAGTCGGAAGCTTGCTGCATCCTTGTCTCCCTGTTTTATTAATTGTTGCGCCAGCAACAGATAGGATAAGTTCAAGTCATTGATATTCTGGACGTGCTCATTTGTTGTATTATGGTAATGCATGTCTTTCATTTGTTGGTGTTTCCTTTATGTTTCGACTGCTGCTGACATGCCAGGCGGTAATGTCAGCGCTGGGTGGAACGCTATTTACTGTCTTGCTAATGTCAGGGGGAAATAAACAAGTGTATTTACATAAGCATACCATTGTTATTTTTCTGAGCGAAGCCTGTAGTCACTAAATAATCAAAATAATAGGGGCTATTTGGCGAGTAACTACATTATTTAAGTGGTTATTGGTGAGTGTGAAACTTTATTCAATCCGATAATCTCTATCAGAACAGTCAGTTGACTCAGGCTATTTCATTCAGCTCATTAGACAGCTTTATTGCTGCCTTAGCCGTAAACAAAAAGATCGGCTGAAGATGTGGTTAATCAGTATCATTCTCTTTGTTATATCCGAATGCGAGTTTTAGTGCAGCATGTTTTTTGTCATGCATTTAATTTAAATAATGCTAATTTGGGAAAGGGAATGTTATGAGAATTATTGAAATTTTATCGGGCACGGACGACGTAAGATAATAATGTCCGCTGAAGCTGGAACTGTATGTATAACCATTTAGAGGTAGGGGTGGGGCGAAGGCTTCATTACTGTTGCCCAGAGATAAGTACGGACATTCCCTTCACCGGTGACACCGTTATTCTCCCGCCGTCATTCACCCTGCGCTGGCCGTTATTTTGCGGCTGACCTCTCTGCTGAGGCATCTTGCTGCCATCAGATATTGATGTTATACGCTTTTCCCTTGAGTTTTTGCTGTGAGGTGCGGTCCGCACCGTACAGTGCCGCGCGATGGCTCACCTGTTTCACCATGCTTTTCAGGGTTGAAGCTTTCTGCATCTGAAGTTCAAAAATAGGGTAGATGCTCATATTCATCGAGCTGGTCTGGCGCGCAATGGCAATCACATTATCCCACAGTGAACTCAGCAGAGGCTGCTGATGATAAGGCGCAGCCATGCCAAGCCGGCTTTCTTCCACTTTGCGCTGCTCTTCGTAGAAATTAATCGTCGATAGCAGACGGCTTTTATTGTCAGACAGCATCTGCAGAGTAAACGGATTAAGCTGTGGCCGGTTGAGCTGGCTCAGCTCTTCTGCCAGCACAGGTTTTAACTCTGTTAATAAACTGTGCAGCTTCGTCAGGGTAATACGGAGATTATTCATCATTTAACCCCCGTGTCAGATTGTCTGAAACATTTTTTTTGTCAGGGCGCTGGCAATCTTATCGGTATCAATGGGCAGCTCCCCGGCGCTGAGTGCAGCTTTTATCTTATCCAGATATTCGATGTTGATATCCTGACTGCTGTTGGTTTGCAGCGACTGGATTTGATTACTCAGGCTGACTTTAGTCCCGGTTCGGGTTTTGCTGGCGGAGGTAGCACCCTCCACATTACGTCGGTCGGCACGCTTTGAGGCTTCCGTATGAATTTCGGTAAATACGGCAGGCATGACCTTTTGGCTGCGTTCTATGCTCATCATTATCCTCGACAATCTGTTCGGTAAAAATATTTTTCAGTTAAAGTAAATTATCGGGTGTTGTCGAAATTACTGAAGGCTGCCGACCGGTTATCTTTTACGCCGGCCGGATTAATCTACCGTCACGGCGGCCTGGCCCTCGGCAATCGCCGTGGCGGTGAGGACCTCACCGGTCGTGGTCTGCACCCGTAAATGCTGTGCCAGTGCGGCATTATCCAGCGCCTTGCCTTCGCGGCAGCGTGGACAGTAAAGCTATCACCCTGATAACTGACCGCCACCTTTTCTCCGGCGACGATCGCCCAGTGCTGGCGCAGCTGACTTTCGACCAGGTTCTCACCTAGGTGGATAGCGCGTAACGCGACGCGCCCGATGACCCGCAGCGGATCATAGATCAGTCCGCTGGACAGATGTTCTGGCGAGCCGCGTTGCGGACGGATCGCCTCCCGGCTGACCCGCTCGCCTGGCCGCAACAGACGGGTTGCCTGCCACTAGGTCGCGGTGACATCAACATGGATCTGGATAAAGTGTCGTCGGGCATCGCACTGCGCAATGATGCTGTGTGCGCCAGCTAACCTGCTCAGATTACCGCTCAGAGACAGGACCGGACCGGCACAGAGGGTAGCGAGCTTCGCTGCGGGCGTCAGTAACCGCACTGCCAGCCGCGGCCGCACCGATGGCGGTAAATTGATGTCATTATTCAGCAGGGCGGTGATCGCTTCCGTCAGCTGGATATCAGCCTGCGCTGCGCTGACAATATCGGCAGCGGCCAGCAGTAGTATTAGCGTGATAATTTTAACGATAACGGATAAGGGTGTTGCCACGATATAAATGTCCTGAACGGCAATAATGAAAGGTTGTGGGTTAACAATGACGTGGCCTGAACGTTCGGCGTGAGATAGTTTTACGTTAAAAGCTTAAATTTCTGATGAAGAAAGTAATGTCATAAATGCGGCTATTTAGGCGGATTGCCCTTGCCGTTCTTTTTTAATTGCAGAGTTAACCGACCAAGTAGTGCTGCTTTTGTCGATTTTTCAAATTATAGATTTCTGCTGCTCTCTTTTAAAATGGCGAAATTAAAATTCCACCGGCATGAGATAAATAATCCTTATGCTTGATAAACTCGACAGGGAATTAGGCTTCCAGCAGGCAGCACTCTCTCTGCTCAATAAACGCCAGAATATTTTGGCGTCCAATGTGGCAAATGCTGACACCCCGGGCTATCTGGCCAGAGATATCGATTTTTCGTCGCAATTAAACGCTGCTGTCTCCCGAACCAGTAATCACGCAGGGCCGCTGGCATTAACGCTGACTTCAGGCCAGCACATCGCTGCAAAGGCGCAGGCGATTAACGATCCGGATCTTTTATACCGTATCCCCGATCAGCCATCCGCAGACGGTAATACGTTTGATATGGATCGCGAACGCGCCAACTTTGTTGATAATAGTTTGAAATATCAATCAGGTCTGACCATTCTCGGCGCGCAAATTAAAAATATGATGAACGCGATTAATCAGGGGTAATTGTTGAGATGTCACTGCTCAGTATTTTTGATATTTCCAGCTCAGCCATGACGGCGCAATCGAAAAGGCTCAATGTCAGCGCAAGTAATATGGCCAATGCCGACAGCATTGCGGGTCCGGATGGTAAACCTTACCGGGCCAGACAGGTTATTTTCAAAGTTGATGGCGCGGCGGACCAGCAAATTGGTGGTGTTCGGGTGAGCGAGGTGGTGGAAAGTACGGCACCGGACCGAATGATGTATGAACCGGGTAATCCTTTAGCGGACGGTAAAGGTTATGTCCATATGCCTAATGTGGATGTGGCCGGTGAAATGGTGAATACCATTTCCGCTTCACGCAGTTATCAGGCTGATGTGGATGTGATGAATACCGCGAAAACATTGATGCTTAAGACGCTGATGCTGGGTCAACAAGGAACAACAAAATGGCAATCTCGCCAGTAATGGGCAGTAGCAACAATAGCAACGTTAATAACACGACCCCTGCGGCCACGGATGGCACCAGCAGCGCGGACTTAATGAATAATTTCATGACGCTGCTGGTTGCGCAAATGCAGAACCAGGATCCGACTAACCCAATGGATAATAACTAGATGACCTCGCAGCTGGCGCAATTTAATACCGCCTCCGGGGTAGAGAAGCTTAACGATAAGCTAAACAGCGTCGGGACGCTGGTTTCCAGTATGCAGCAGATGAATGCATCCGGATGGGTTGGACGCACGGTGATGGTCGAAGGAAAACCGGTGATCGATACCAGCGACCAGCAGGATGCCAATAAGGTTTTCTCATTCGCGCTGGATAGTGATGCGGGGAATGTCAAAGTAACGCTCACTGACAAGGAAGGCAATGCCTATCGTGCTGAACTGCCTAACGTAAAAGCGGGTGTTAAGAGCTATAGCCTTGATGACCTGAGTAACTTTGAGCCTGCCTCACCGCCGGAAGGCACCCGCTTTTACGTCTCATTTACCGCTACCAACAGCAACGGCGACACACCGAATATTGTGGCGCTGAAAAAAGCCAAAGTCGAAAGCGTGGCCTTCTCCTCTGGCGGCTCGCTGCTGGAACTGGGCGTTAATGGCACGGCCACCCTCGGGCAGGTTTACGAAATCGAGTAATTCAATCATTTATTGATCGATCAGGAAAAAGAATAATGAGCTTCTCACAAGGCCTCAGCGTGTTGAATGCGGCGTCACAGGCGCTGGATGTTGTCGGTAACAACATCGCTAACTCTCAGACGGTAGGGTTTAAAACAGGATCTATCGCCTTTGCCGATGTGTTCGCCGGTTCGCAGGTGGGTATGGGGCTACAGGTCTCCGCGGTAAACCAGAGTTTAACCGATGGCGTTCTGGGCGCAGGCACCGGCAGCCTGGATATGGGTATCCAGGGTAACGTTTTTTCCGTTTACAGAATGAAGCCGGACGCGTTTTTTACAGCCGCAATGGGCAGTTCCAGAAAGATGCTAATGGTTACGTTATCAACAACCAAGGCATATTTCTTACCGGTTATCAGGCCACCGGCACGCCGCCAGCGATTCAGCCGGGTGCCGCAATCAGCCCGATTCAGATCCCGGACGGGCAGATGCCGGCTCGTGCTTCGGACAGCGGCACGCTTAACGGCAACCTGTCTTCCGGCAGCGAGGTGGTCACTAACCCTAAATTTGACCCGACCGACAGCACCAGCTACAGTATTCCGCCGACCATGCTGCAGTTTGATACCTCAGGCCAGCTAACCACTAATCCGGTAAAATTCAACATCCAGGGTGCGGCTTATAACGGCGGCGAAGCGCTTAATTTTGACTTAGATTTGACTGGCATGACCCAGCAGGCGTCAGAGTTCTCAATGAACCCTCCTTCCACCACCGGGTATGCGCCCGGCCTGATGAACGGTTACACCGTCGGCGATAATGGTCAGGTCATCGCCTCTTATCAGCAATGGACAGCAGCAGTTACTGGGCCAGGTGGTATTAAGTAACTTCACCAACCCGGGTGGCCTCTCATCACAAGGTAATAACTGCTGGAGCGAAACACCCGAGTCGGGTCAGCCGGTCACCGGGACCTCCGGTTCAGGCAACCTCGGCACCTTATATGGCAATAAAGTGGAAGCCTCTAACTTCGATCTGAGTAAAGAGATGGTCAGCATGATCATCTACCAGCGTAACTACCAATCCAATTCACAAACTATCAAGCCCCAATCAGAGCTGTTGCCGACTCTGGTTAACCTCGGCTAACGGCGGCTCATTATGGATCGTGCGATTTATACCGCCATGGGCGCGGCGAATGCTGCGCTCAACCGCCAGGCGGTAACAGCGAATAATCTGGCTAACGCCTTAACCACCGGATTCCGCGCGCAGCTGATGGCGTATCGGGCCGTGCCGGTAGAAGGGCCATCAGTGGCGACCCGCACCCTAGTGGCGGAATCCACCCCCTGGAACGATACCACCATGGGGGCGATGCATCAGACCGATCGCGATCTGGAGGTTGCATTACCTCAGGATGGCTGGCTGGCCGTTCAGCTGCCGGATGGTAGTGAGGCCTACACCCGCGATGGCAACATTGAGGTGGACAGCGAAGACGGGCTGCAGGTGCATGGTCTGCCGTTGCTCGGTGACGCAGGTCCGCTCAGCGTGCCGCCGCAGTCGCAGGTCACCGTTGCGCCCGATGGCACCCTGAGTGCGCTGGGTGCCGGCGATGAGCCAACGGCACTGGCGCAGGTCGGGCAGATCAAGATGGTGAAGGCCGAGGTCGCTTCCCTGCGGATGGGGGATGACGGGTTGTTCCATCTCAGCAACAGCGTATCAGCAGGCAGAGCCGCCCCCTTACCTCTGGACCCGGCTCTGAGACTGATGCCGGGCATGCTGGAAAGCAGCAACGTCAGCCCGGTGAAGACGATGGTCGATATGATCGCCACCGTACGTAGCTTCGATATGCACATGAAAATCATCAACACCGTTGATGATAATGAAAAAAGCGCCAATCAGCTGCTAACGCTGGGCTAATAACCGGCGAGGAGAAATTAACCATGATCCGTTCTTTATGGATTGCTAAAACCGGTCTCGAAGCGCAGCAGACCAATATTGATGTGATATCCAATAACTTGGCCAATGTCAGCACCAATGGGTTCAAACGCCAGCGCGCGGTATTTGAAGATCTGATTTACCAGACGCTGCGTCAGCCTGGCGCTCAGTCATCTGAGCAGACCACCATTCCTTCCGGTCTGCAAATTGGGACTGGCGTGCGCCCAGTGGCGACGGAACGTATCCACAGTCAGGGCAGCATGACGCAGACCAATAACAGTAAAGATGTGGCGATTCAGGGCGGGGGGTTTTTCCAGATCCAGCTGCCGGATGGTACCACCGGTTACACTCTCGACGGCTCGTTCCAGTTCGATCAGAATGGCCAACTGGTAACCTCCAGCGGCTATCCGGTCCAGCCTGCGATTACCATCCCCCAGGATGCCGAGTCGCTGACTATCGGCAACGACAGTCTGGTGAGCGTGACTCTGCCAAGACAAACTGCACCGCAGCAGGTGGGGCAGTTAACGCTCACGACCTTCATCAATGAATCCGGCATGGAAAGTCTGGGTGAGAACCTTTACCACGAAACCGAGGCGTCCGGTGCCCCGAATGAAACCACGCCCGGAATGAACGGTGGCGGGATGCTCAGACAGGGCTACGTCGAAACCTCCAACGTCAACGTGGCGGAAGAGCTGGTCAATATGATCCAGACCTAGCGCGCTTATGAAATTAACAGTAAGGCGGTCTCAACATCCGATCAGATGTTGCAGCGGCTGTCGAATTTATAACGCGGGTCGCCGCGGGCTGTTAACGGCACCGCCGCATAAAGAGATGTGGTTATAACATGAATGGTAAGGCTTATTCGGCGATGACGCTCATCGCCCCCCCCCCTCGCATTTTGCGCCGTTCTGGCACCCTGTTTTTTCGCATCGCGTTGGTGTTAGCGTTCAGCGGCTGTGCTTATATCCCGCACGCGCCACTGATTGAGGGAAAAACTACCGCCGACCCGGTTGTTGCAGTACCGGCCGTCAAAAATGGCTTGGTATTCCAGACCGGTCAGGCGATGAACTATGGCTATCAGCCGATGTTTGAAGATCGCCGGCCGCGTAGCGTCGGCGATATCCTGACCATCGTCCTGCAGGAAGAATGTCAGCGCCAGTAAAAGCTCCTCGGCAAACGCCAGTCGTGATGGATCTGACTCGCTGGCGTTTGAGGCGACACCCCGATTTTTTTCCGGCTTATTTGGCGGTGACAGAGCCAACACCAGCATCAACGCAAAAAATGATTTCAGCGGCAAGGGTGGGGCAGCAGCCAAAAATACCTTTAGCGGCACGCTGACGGTGACGGTTAACTAGGTGCTGGAAAATGGCAACTTGCGTGTGGTGGGTGAAAAGCAGATACCGATCAATCAGGGAACGGAGTTTATCCGTTTCTCCGGCGTGGTGAATCCGCGCACCATTAGTGGCATGAACACCGTCGCGTCGACACATGTGGCTGGCGCCAGAATTGAATATGTCGGCAATGGCTATATCAACGAAGCGCAGCAAATGGGCTGGTTACAGCGCCTTTTCCTTAACCTTTCTCCGTTTTAACTCACTGATTATGAAAATCGCACACCTTAAGCGTTATCTGACTCTGCTCTGCGTGGGTCTGAATATCTTACTCCCGGTCGCCGTACATGCAGAGCGCATCCGCGATTTAACCTCAGTGCAGGGCATTCGGAGCAATTCCCTGATGGGATACGGTCTGGATGGCTCTGGCTCAGACCATGCAAACGCCGTTTACCACCCAAAGCCTGAACAACGTGCTCTCTCAGCTGGGGATTACCGTTCCGACCGGCACCAATATGCAGCTGAAAAATGTGGCCGCCGTGATGGTGACCGCTGAACTGCCGGCCTTTGCCCGGGCGGGTGATAAAATCGATGTGGTGGTCTCCTTGATGATGCGGCGTGCGATATTTGAAGCCAAAACGTGCGATAAATGACGGGCTACTTTTGTTTCCATCAGTGCAACGAAATTACACTGTCATTTTTTCTCAGAGGCACTTTGGCCTGTTCGCAACTGGAC
>SZZY01000012.1 GCA_009830035.1 Pantoea sp. Eser | reverse complement strand
GCGAGGGAGGCCAACGCGGCATCAGCGCGGAAGACACAGGACAGAGCACAAAGAATTTGTCTGGCGGCTGTAGCGCGGTGGTCCCACCTGACCCCATGCCGAACTCAGAAGTGAAACGCCGTAGCGCTGATGGTAGTGTGGGGTCTCCCCATGCGAGAGTAGGGAACTGCCAGGCATCAAATAAGTAAAAGCCCCGCACTTCCGTGCGGGCGGGGCTTTTTTACGTCCGCAGATCGCTGAAACCCTATGAAAAACGTGCGTCAACGGGCTTTTAGCCAGTCTGCAATGAACGCCGCAATCGCTACTGGCTGGTTTAAGTCCAGTACCGGCACCGACAATGCAAGAGTCTGATCGCTGGCGACGGCTATTACCTGTTCATCCAGCAATTCGTCTACACCACCTTTGATACCGGCGCGCCACAGCACAATTTTTGGCACTGCCTCATTTTTTAATCCTTCTACCAGCACCAGATCCAGTAGAGAATGTTCCATCCGGCTCACCAGGTAAGGCAGATCAATGTGCTCTTCATCGGGTGTTTCACACATCAATGCCCAGCGCTGCGAACTGGCTACGATAACCTGATTCACCCCGGCTTTTCGAAGGAGATAGCTATCCTTGCCGGGTGTATCCACCTCCATCTGATGATGGGTGTGCTTGATCAAACCGCTAGGAATGCCCTGACGGCTAAGGATCGGTATAAGCTGCTGTAAAAGCGTTGTTTTTCCGGTTCCACTCCAGCCGGTGATAGCCAGTAAAGGTAGCGACATATTAAAATCTCTCGTCCAGATCATCCGGGGTATTAATGTTGTGAAAGGCGGATTCGTCATCCGGTAGCAGCACCGCATGTCCGCCCTGATCGCGTAAAAACCGCATTAGGCGGCGTTCACCGGCCTGCAGATAGGCCTGCAGTGGCACAGCAACGTCGCGGTGAATCAGCGCCAGAGTGGGATGATCGCGCATCTGTGAGCGTACCCACACCGCTGGGGCGTCGCCGCGTTGTTGCCCCAGCTGCTCAACAAAGTTAAGCGGGATAGCAGGTGTATCGCAGGAACTGAACACCGCCCAGTCTCCCTCAATAGCGCGTAATGCGCTGTAGATCCCCGCCAGTGGCCCCGGGTAATCTGCAAATACGTCCTGCACTACCCGAAATCCGCTTAACTGATAACGATCAATATTGCGATTCGCGTTAATTACCACAATGTCGACTTGTGGCCTTAGCCGTTCAAGGACATGCTGATACAGCGGCTTGCCATTCAGTGGCACTAAACCTTTGTCCTGTCCACCCATACGGCGGCCCTGACCTCCGGCCAGAATCACGCCGGTTAACATTGTCATGGCATTATCCTAGCTAATGACATACTGAAAAACGGGAGTAAGCGATATGAAATGCCATCGTCTGAACGAGTTGATGGAACTGTTACAACCCGCCTGGCAAAAAGAACCCGATCTTAACCTCATCGCATTCTTACAGAAACTGGTTCAGGGAGCTGGATTCCGTGGCCCATTAAGTAAATTAACCGATGACGTATTGATTTACCATCTCAAAATGCGTGACGCAGGCAGCCATGATGAAATACCCGGGCTGAAAAAAGATCACGAAATCGATTTCAAAACAGCGTTGCTACGCGCACGGGGTGTCATTAAAGATGACGAGTAGTGTTATCCTTGGTGGCTAAATACACCTGCCACGACAGGTAAAATGATGATCGACGCTGCGTTTAACTTTCGGACGTTGAATCCCGACGTGCTGCTAGATGCGCTTTGGAAACAGGCATACGCGTCGAATCAGGACTTACAGCGCTGAATAGCTATGAGAACCGTGTTTATCAGTTCAGTAATGATGAGAAACGCCGTTACGTCGCCAAATTCTATCGCCCGCAGCGCTGGCGTGCAGAACAGATTGTCGAAGAGCATCAGTACGCGCTTGATCTGCTGGCTGACGAAGTGCCGATCGCGGCACCGCTGATTTTACAGGGTTACACCTTGCAGAGTCACGCCGGCTTCTATTTTGCGGTGTTCCCCAGTCTTGGCGGACGTCAGTATGAAACGGATAATGAAGACCAAATGGAGTGGGTAGGCCGCTTTCTGGGACGGATTCATCAGACCGGCCGTAAAACGCTGTTCAGCCAGCGGCCGACTATCGGCCTGGATGAAATCTCCATCAGCCCCGTGAGGTGCTGGAACAGTGCGTATTAGTGCCTGCTTCACTGAAAGATGCGCTGCTTCAGTCGGTCGACAAGCTGGGGCACACGTTACAGCAACGCTGGCATAGTACGTGGCAGCCGCTACGATTACACGGTGACTGTCATCCCGGTAATATCCTGTGGCGTGACGGACCGCTGTTTGTCTATCTGGACGATGCCCGCAACGGTCCAGCAGTTCAGGATCTCTGGATGCTGATCAGCGGGGATCGACAGGAACAGCGTATTCAGTGGGATATCCTGTTGGAGGCGTACGGTGAATTCAGTGACTTTGATATTAATGAATTGTCACTGATTGAGCCTTTACGCGCGATGCGCATGGTTTATTATCTGGCCTGGGTAGTCCGAAGGTGGTAGGATCCCGCTTTTCCGCGCTCCTTCCCTTGGATGACAGATGAAGACTTCTGGCGCCGGCAGATTTCGCTTTTTACCGAGCAGGAGAAGCTGTTGCAGGAACCTCCTTTGCAGCTGCCCCCGCAATTTTAATGAAGTAGTCAGGAGAGTTTTTCACCATGAAAAAGATTTGGTTTGCACTGATCGGTTTAGTGCTGGCGTTCAGCGCGTCTGCTGCACAATTCACCGAGGGGAAACAGTACGTCAGTCTGCAGAAGACGGTTGCAGGCGAACCTCAGGTGATGGAGTTTTTCTCCTTCTTCTGCCCGTACTGCTATCAGTTCGAACGTATTTATCACGTAAATGATGCGGTGAAAAAGAATCTGCCTGCTGAGACTAAAATGGTGAAATACCACGTTGATTTCCTCGGCGGCGATTTGGGACCAGTGGTGACTCAGGCCTGGGCTGTGGCAATGGCGTTAGGCGTGGAAGACAAAGTCACCGCACTGATCTTTGATGGTATCCAGAAAACGCAGACCATCACCGATCCTGCCAGCCTGAAACAGACCTTTATCACTGCGGCTGGCATTTCAGCGGCGGATTATGATGCGGCCTGGAACAGCTTTGCGGTAAAAGCGCTGGTTGCTCAGCAGCAGAAAGCCGCGGCCGATGTTGATCTGCGCGGCGTACCGGCGATTTTCGTTAATGGCAAATACATGGTCAATAATGGCGGTCTCGATACCAGCTCTATGGATAATTTCGTTGCTGATTACGCGAACGTTGTGAAATTCCTGGTCAGCCAGAAGTAACCTCCTGTCTGATCGCTAAACGCCAGCGCTGCTGGCGTTTTTTTTGCCCCGCGCTCGGCAGCAGCATTTTTATCCATCTCCTGGGCATAAATTTAATATCCACACAAGGGATCACGTAATTTAAAGTGGCGATCGGATCACGGAAAGTAAGTAACCATTTGAAAATAAATAAATTAAATCAAGCAGGTTTTATCTAAACGCCTAAAAAACAGCGCGTTATAATTTTTACGCACAAAGTTATCCACAGAAAGATCGTTGCGATCCTTCACTCAAAAGCGTTAAAAACGCCAGACGCTGCTCGCCTTATTTCACCATTCTTGCCAAGCTGTGGCATCCTTATAGACCAATCCATGGCAACGAAGAATAGACAGACTTATGGCGCAAATCGCAGAAAATCCCCTGATTCTGGTTGATGGCTCATCCTATCTTTATCGCGCGTACCACGCGTTCCCGCCGCTGACCAATAGTGCAGGTGAACCCACAGGCGCCATGTATGGCGTGCTTAATATGCTGAAAAGCCTGCTGACGCAATATAGCCCAAGTCATGTTGCTGTGGTGTTTGATGCTAAAGGCAAAACTTTTCGCGACGAGCTGTTTGAGCATTACAAATCGCATCGGCTACCAATGCCGGACGATCTGCGAGCACAAATCGAACCGCTGCACGAGATGGTGCGCGCAATGGGATTACCGCTGCTGGCAGTCAGCGGCGTTGAGGCTGATGATGTTATCGGTACCTTGGCGCTTGAGGCCGAGAAAAAAGGCCGGTCAGTGCTGATCAGCACCGGTGATAAAGACATGGCGCAGCTGGTGACGCCAAGTATCACCCTGATTAACACCATGACCAACACCATACTGGGACCGGAAGAGGTCGAACAGAAGTATGGTGTACCGCCTGCTTTGATTATCGATTTCCTCGCCATGATGGGAGATAGCTCAGATAATATCCCTGGAGTTCCTGGCGTGGGTGAGAAGACCGCGCAGGCGCTGCTGCAGGGGCTGGGCGGCATGCGTTCGATCTATGACAACCTGGATAAAGTGGCCGAACTGTCGTTCCGTGGTGCCAAAACCATGGCGGCGAAACTTGAACAGAACCGTGAAGTGGCGTTCCTCTCTTACCAACTGGCGACCATCAAAACTGACTTTGAGTTGCCGTTGCCTTGCGAAGAACTGACGGTAACCGAACCGGACGTAGCGGCGTTACAGACGCTGTTCAGCCGTTATGAGTTCAAACGCTGGCTGAATGATCTGCAGAACGGAAAGTGGCTGCAGGGTAAAAAGAGCAATCCTCAGGCGCAAAAAGGGCTGCCTGATGAGCCGGTGGCAGTGGTTGAGACCAGCAGCATATTATCGGCGGATGGTTACGTCACTATCCTGGATCAGGCGACCTTTGATAGCTGGCTGGAGAAGCTAAAGCGCAGCGAGGTGTTCGCTTTTGATCTGGAAACCGATTCGCTGGATACCCCGAGTGCCAATATCGTCGGCATCGGTTTTGCGGTCGCGCCGGGTGAGGCTGCCTATCTGCCGGTGGCACATGACTATCTGGATGCGCCTGAACAACTCGATCGTGCCGCCATGCTGGCACAGCTTAAGCCGCTGCTGGAAGATGCCAGCGCCTGGAAGGTTGGCCAGAATCTCAAATACGATCGCGGCGTATTGAAGAACTATGACATTGAACTGGCCGGAATTAAATTCGATACCATGCTGGAGTCTTACATTCTCAACAGCGTGGTGGGCAAACACGATATGGATAGCCTGGCAGCACGCTGGCTGAACCATAAAACCGTCACCTTTGAAGAGATTGCCGGCAAAGGCAAAAACCAGCTGACGTTTAATCAAATCGCCCTGGAACAGGCGGGACATTACGCTGCGGAAGATGCTGATGTCACCCTACAGCTGCACCTGAAGATGTGGCCAGAGCTGGAGAAAGAAGCGGGCCCGAAAAAAGTGTTTGAGCAAATCGAGATGCCGCTGCTCACCGTGATCTCTCGTATTGAGCGTAATGGCGTGTTGATTGATCAGGCTATCCTGGCGCAGCATTCGAAAGAGCTTACCTCCCGGCTGGCTGAACTGGAACTCAAGGCGCATGAACTGGCGGGCGAACCGTTTAACCTCTCTTCGACCAAACAGTTGCAGGTTATTCTGTTTGAAAAGCAGGGCATTAAACCGACTAAAAAGACCCTAGGCGGCGCACCTTCGACCAGCGAAGAAGTATTAGCCGAGCTGGCGCTCGATTATCCGTTGCCCAAGGTGATCCTGGAACATCGCGGTTTATCCAAACTGAAGTCCACCTACACCGATAAATTACCGCTGATGATCAACCCGGTAACCGGGCGGGTTCATACCTCTTATCATCAGGCGGTTACTGCGACCGGACGCTTATCCTCGACCGATCCTAACCTGCAAAATATTCCGGTACGTAATGACGAAGGGCGCCGCATCCGTCAGGCTTTTATTGCTGGCAAAGGGAATCGCATTGTTGCGGCTGACTACTCACAAATTGAACTGCGCATCATGGCGCATCTCTCGCAGGATAAAGGATTGCTGGATGCGTTCGCCCAGGGCGAAGACATTCACCGGGCAACCGCTGCAGAGGTGTTTGGCGTTGCGCTGGACAAGGTCAGTGGAGAACAGCGCCGCAGCGCCAAAGCGATCAACTTCGGTCTGATCTACGGCATGAGCGCATTTGGCCTGTCTCGCCAGTTAAACATCGGTGCCGGCGAAGCGAAAAAGTATATGGATCTCTACTTTGAGCGCTATCCAGGCGTGCTGCGCTACATGGAAAATACCCGCCAGCTGGTCGCCAGCAAAGGCTATGTCGAAACCTTGGAAGGACGCCGGCTGTGGCTGTCGGATATTAAATCCAGCAACGCAATGCGGCGTAAAGCCGCGGAGCGTGCGGCGATCAATGCGCCAATGCAGGGGACGGCAGCTGACATTATCAAGCGTGCAATGATTGCAGTTGATGGTTGGTTAGAGCAGGAAAAAGAGAGCGGCGTCAGAATGATTATGCAGGTGCATGATGAACTGGTGTTTGAGATCAGGGCAGAGGCCGTTGAGGCAGCCAGTAAGAAAATCCAGGCCTTGATGGAAGGCAGCGTGCAGCTCGATGTTCCGCTGCTGGTGGAAGTGGGAGTGGGTGATAACTGGGATGAAGCCCACTAATCTATCCTAATGCACTGGCGCTGCGGCCTAATTGCGGGTCTGGCGTGAGGCATAAGTAAATCGTTTACTTAATCGCTTCAGCCACTGGCAGTGACGCCTCCGCCTGAAGGAAATCACTAACTGCTTATCGGCTAAGCACTTTTTATGTCATTAAACTGCATTGCAACGCCGTTTTGTGACGTACATGGTAAAAAAGACTTATTTGATTTAAGTAAGCGACAAAAAAGCGTTTGTGGCTCAGAAAAAATCAGGTGAAGTTCGAGGCGTAGGGTACAGAGGTAAGATGTTCTATCTTTCAGGCCTTTTACTTCACGTAATCGGATTTGGCTGAATTTAGCCGCCCCAGTCATTCTGTGACTGGGGCGTTTTTTATTGAGCTTTTCACACCCTAAACGGACAGACTGTGCCGGTCCGGTTTACTCTTCCGCGTCCTGATCGTCGCGTGCGGGCTCAAGGTTGGTGAACCAGCCATCAAGCTTCTGCCGTACTTTATCCACGCCAATCTTCTTCAGCGACGAAAACAGTTCGACCTGCACATCACCCATAAAGGCCAGTGACGCTTCACGCACCATAGTCAGCTGCGCTTTACGCGCGCCCGACGCGAGCTTATCAGCCTTGGTCAGGAGCAACAGTACCGGAATGCTGCTTTCCACTGCCCACTGAATCATCTGCTGATCCAGGTCCTTAAGCGGATGACGAATATCCATCAACACCACAAGACCCTTCAGCGCCTGTCGTTTTTGCAGATATTCACCTAATGCACATTGCCATTTCAGCTTCATCTCTTCCGGCACTTCGGCATAGCCGTAACCAGGCAGGTCGACCAGCCGTTTCCCTTCTGTGACTTCAAACAGGTTAATCAACTGGGTGCGGCCCGGTGTTTTACTGGTACGCGCCAAGCTTTTCTGGTTGGTTAAGGTGTTCAATGCGCTGGATTTGCCGGCGTTTGAGCGGCCAGCAAAGGCGACTTCAATTCCGGTATCGGCGGGAAGATGGCGGATATCCGGCGCGCTCAGGACAAAATGGGTTACGTGATAATTCAGTTCAGACAAAGTGACACTCCAGAAAACGCATTAAGGCAATGGCGCCGATTATACGCGTTATGGCGCGAAAGTGCTCAACCGCTTGGCAGTCACCTTTTTTGTAAGAGATTTGCCATAGACTTTGCCCGTTATGTCGTTATTTACTTTTTTACTAAAAATAAAAATCATTACTATTCATTTTGTTATGCATATTCAGTCTTTTTTTTCAGCAACTAACCTTGCCGCTTACTTGAGGGTTTTACCAGTTGGTCTACATTAGTGTGCAGTGCACGGCAGCATACATCAGGAAGATGCGTTCAGGGATGTCAGGAAGGCAAAGAGCGGTGGAGTGGAAATGGTCAGGGATTGTGGACCAGACAGGGATAAGGAAAAGCTCAGGCGTTGAGCAGGCGCGGGATTGACCGGGATGTTACGAGCCGAAAAGGATTTAAAACATGATTTCTTCGTATGAAGGTATGAAAAAAGGCGACAGCTTGAGCTGTCGCCTTTTTCTTTGGCTACTTTACTGCTAGATTTCGCCGCAATTCTATACTGAATAAAAAAGCCGGGACCGAACACTGTGAAGCAACCTGCACGAGCTGCGCACGGCAAACCTGCCGTCAAAGCCAAACGCAAATCGCGTGAAGATATTAATAACGAAGCACGCGATCGTAAACGTGATAAAAAGCATCGCGGCCATGCGTCAGGCAGCCGTGCAAATCCGACTGCGTCGGACAACAACGGCGGCGGCCAGAGCAGTAAGGCTAAAGATCCGCGTATCGGTAGCAAAAAAAACCGGTCGCGCTGATCGCCGATAGCCAGACTGCGCCGGCTAAGGTGAAGAAAAGCGTGGCCAAAACCTGCGGCTGAGAAAAAAGCACGCCTGACGCCGGAAGAAGAGCTGGCGAATCTGGAAAATGACGAAACGCTGTCGGCAGAAGACCAGGGCTGGCTGGACTCGGCACTCGATCGCATCGACGAACTGATGGATGCAGTTGGGCATCGCTATGGATGACGGCGATGACGAGCAGGCGGAAGAAGATATGTACCGTCTGCTGAAAGGCAACTAAGCCAATTTGATCGGCATGCGGTTTCCGCATGCCGCCCCTCTCAGGTAAACGACAATGTTTTGGCCTGGATCAATCTTCGCGCTGCTGACGACATGTTATCTGCTGTGGTTATTGTTTAAACTACGTCGCCTGTCGCGCCTGAAGCAACGTTTACGTCGGGTTTCTTCCCGCTCACCTTTCATCCCTTCTTCATCGCGACCTTCTCTTAGACGACGTCACCGGAAGGAGTGAGCATGCCATCGCTGCAGATTGATTGGGACCAGGCGCTGATTGAGAAATACAATTACGCCGGGCCGCGTTATACCTCTTATCCCACTGTGCTGGAGTTCAGCGAGTAGTATGGAGAGCCTGATTTCCTGCCGCGCTATCCTGAACGTCCTCTGTCGCTCTACGTCCATATTCCTTTCTGTCATCGTCTTTGCTACTTCTGTGGCTGCAATAAAATAGTCACGCGCCAGCGCCATAAAGCTGACCGCTACCTGGATGTGCTTGAGCAGGAGATTATTCAGCGCGCGTCACTGTTTCGTCAGCGGCAGGTGCGGCAACTGCACTGGGGCGGCGGCACACCAACCTTTCTCGATAAGGCGCAGATTAGCCGGCTGGTGGTGCAAACGGCGACGGGCTTGCAGGTGACGGGGGTGGGACGCTTGCTTATCCGCAATATCTGCATGTGTTTTGATCGCTACCTGCGTCAGAAAGCGCGTCAGCAGCAGTTTTCGCGGGTGATCTGAAAACGGGCTGAGACTCCCCAGCCCGTGTCAGGATGTTTATTCCATCCCCAGCTCTTTCAGTTTACGCGTCAGGGTATTACGTCCCCAACCCAGCAACCGGGCCGCTTCTTGCTTATGACCCTGAGTATGGCGCAGGGCGGTTGTGAGCAGCGTGCGCTCCATCTCTGGTTGCGCTTCTGACAGCAGATTCTGATGACCGGAACGCAGCGCGCGGTCGGCCCACTGTGCCAGCAGCGTTGCCCAGCTGTCCGGCAGCGACTGCACCGGATTTTCCGGCGTGCTGGATTCAAACAGTTCGGCAGGCAGATCCTGAATCAACACTTCCTGGCCCGCCGCCATCACGGTCAGCCAGCGACAGGTATTCTCCAGCTGACGCACGTTACCTGACCAGTGCAGACGGGTCAGCGCGGCTTCGGTTTCCGGATTCAGGATCTTCGCCTCTACACCCAGTTCACGCGCGGCAACCTGCAGGAAGTAACGTGCCAGCCGCGGAATATCTTCCCGGCGCTCACGCAACGGCGGCAGGTGCACACGGATCACATTCAGGCGATGAAACAGATCCTCACGGAACTTGCCTTCCTGTGCCCGCAGCTCCAGGTTCTGGTGGGTTGCGGCGATGATACGCACGTCGACTTTGACCGGCGCATAGCCGCCAACGCGATAAAACTGTCCGTCGGCCAGCACGCGTAACAGACGAGTCTGCACATCAAGCGGCATGTCGCCGATCTCATCTAAAAACAGTGTGCCGCCATCTGCCTGCTCAAAGCGGCCCTGACGAATCTGGTTAGCGCCGGTAAATGCCCCTTTTTCATGACCGAACAGTTCTGACTCAATCAGGTCTTTCGGGATGGCGGCCATATTCAGCGCGATAAATGGCGCTTTGGTCCGTGGGCTGTGGCGATGCAGCGCGTGTGCCACCAGCTCTTTACCGGTACCGGACTCGCCGTTGATCAGCACGCTAATCGACGATCGCGACAGGCGGCCAATAATGCGGAATACGTCCTGCATGGCCGGGGCTTCACCAATGATATCGGTGGTCGGCCCGCTGACCGGCTGATTACGCGGCTGCTGCTGCTCCTGATAGTGACTGATGGCACGTTCTACCAGCGCAACCGCCTCATCAATATCAAACGGCTTAGGCAGGTAATCGAACGCCCCTTGCTGGTAGGCGTTGACCGCAGCATCCAGATCGGAGTGGGCCGTCATTATGATGACCGGGAGCATCGGGTGACGCTGTTTAATCTTCTTCAGCAGCGCCAGACCGTCCATACCGGGCATGCGGATATCTGATAGTAAAACGTCCGGGGTTTTGGTCGAGAGTGCATCCAGCACCTCTTTTGCGCTGTCAAACGTGGCACAGCTTAAACCGGCTCCAGTGAGCGCGCGTTCAAGCACCCAGCGGATGGAGCTATCGTCATCGACGATCCAGACTATCCCTCGTTGCATAGAAACCTCACTGGCGAATGGGCAGGTAAACCGAAAATTCGGTGTGTCCCGGCCAACTGTTAAATTCTATTTTTCCTGAATGTTGATCAATTAGGCTACGGGCGATGGAGAGGCCTAAACCGGTTCCGCCTTCACGGCCGCTGACCATCGGATAAAACAGCGTATCCTGCAGCTGGGTGGGAATGCCGGGGCCATCATCTTCAATATCAATCCGCGCCACCAGACGGTAACGCGTGCCGTGCAGCGTTAGCTGAAACGCGGTACGGGTGCGAATAATAATGGTGCCGTCGTCGTCGCCTAACGCCTGCAGCGCATTGCGGACAACGTTGAGTAGCACCTGTTCGATCTGATCGGGGTCGTGCGGTAGTTCCGGCAGGCTGGGATCGTAATCACGCACCAGAGAGACGTTATCCGGCAACTCCATCGACACCAGGTTCACCACGCGCTCGGCCACCTGATGGATGCTTTGGGTGATGTGCATGCCGGGCTGCTGCGGCCCTAACAGGCGATCGACCAGATTTCTTAACCGATCTGCCTGTTCAATAATCACTTTGGTATATTCGTTCAGCGACGGATCGGGCAGGACGCGTGACAACAACTGGGCGGCCCCGCGTAATCCACCCAGCGGATTTTTAATTTCGTGCGCCAGACCGCGAACCAAATCGCGCGCGGCCACCTGCTGGGCGTGCTGCAACTGTTCCTGACTGAGACGACGCTGATTATCCATCGGCGCCATTTCCAGCAGAAGTAAGCCATCGGGCAAACGCTGGGCGGTCAGCGACATGATGCGCGCGCGCCCATCGACCACCAGCGTGACTTCACTGTCGGTAAATCCTTGGCCAGCCTCAAGACTCTCGCGCATCACCTCAATATTCAGCGAAAAGTAGCCGGTCAGTTCCGGTAACGGCGTGCCGAACAATTTACGTGAGCTTTGCGCCAGTAATTGCTGCGCCGCCGGATTGGCATAGTGGATAACCATGTCGTTATCCACCAACAAAATACTGTTGATTAACGCGTTGAGAATCTGCCCTGCATCGGGCAGAGAGCCAGTTGCCATACAGCGTTCCTCTGCACTAAATTAGTGCATTTTAGTCTTTAAGCCGAAATGAAGGCGAATGAACGGTGGATTCGCGGAGAAAAAAGCCCATCCGAAGATGGGCTGAAAGTTTCCAGGGCAACAAAAACGTCTGACCAATTAAACGCTGTAGTAAAGCTCGAACTCTACCGGATGTGGCGTCATGCGGACGCGGTCCAGTTCTGCTTTACGCAGTTCGATGTAAGCATCGATGGTTTCATCGGTGAACACGCCGCCACGAGTCAGGAACTCGCGGTCTTCGTTCAGGGCGTTCAGCGCTTCTTCCAGCGAGCCAGCAACTTTTGGAATCTCAGCTTCTTCTTCCGGTGGCAGGTCATACAGGTTTTTATCCATCGCATCGCCAGGATGGATCTTGTTGGTGATACCGTCGAGGCCAGCCATCAGCAGCGCGGTGAACGCCAGGTATGGGTTAGCCGCTGGGTCCGGGAAGCGCGCTTCAATACGACGTGCTTTCGGGCTGGCAACTACCGGGATACGGATTGAGGCTGAACGGTTACGAGCAGAGTAAGCCAGCATAACCGGAGCTTCATAACCTGGGACCAGACGCTTGTAGGAGTTAGTGGTCGGGTTCGCCAGGGCGTTGATCGCTTTGGCGTGCTTGATGATACCGCCAATGTAGAACAGCGCCATTTCAGACAGGCCGCCGTATTTGTCACCGGAGAACAGGTTCTGGCCACCTTTAGACAGTGACATATGGCAGTGCATACCTGAACCGTTGTCGCCAAACATTGGCTTCGGCATAAAGGTCGCGGTTTTGCCGTAGGCATGCGCCACGTTGTGCACGACATATTTGTAGATCTGAATTTCGTCGGCTTTTTTGGTCATGGTATTGAAGCGGGTTGCCACTTCGTTCTGACCCGCAGTCGCCACTTCGTGGTGATGCGCTTCAACCACCAGACCCATCTGCTCCATAGTCAGACACATGGCAGAACGGATGTCCTGTGATGAGTCGACCGGTGGCACCGGGAAGTAGCCGCCTTTCAGACCTGGACGGTGACCTTTGTTACCGCCTTCGTACTCTTTGCCGGTGTTCCAGGCCGCTTCGATATCGTCGATAGCAACGTGTGAACCGGAAGTCGATGAACCGAAACGGATGTCATCGAACAGGAAGAATTCAGGCTCTGGCCCAAACAGCACGGTGTCAGCGATGCCGGAAGAACGCAGGAAATCTTCAGCGCGCTTGGCAATTGAGCGTGGGTCACGATCGTAGCCCTGCATGGTGCCTGGCTCGAGAATGTCACAACGGATGATCAGCGTAGAATCTTCAAAGAAAGGATCCATGACCGCCGTCGTAGCGTCAGGCATCAGCACCATGTCTGATTCGTTAATGCCTTTCCAGCCACCGATGGAGGAGCCATCGAACATTTTGCCTTCTTCGAAGAAGTCAGCGTTAACCTGGTGAACAGGGATAGTAACGTGCTGTTCTTTACCTTTGGTATCGGTAAAACGCAGGTCGACAAACTTAACTTCATGCTCGTTCATCATCGAGAGAACGTGTTCAGCGGACATACTCAACTCTCCTGGAAATGGTCATTGCCTACATATAGTGAGGGAACGTCGTTGCCGGGAATGCGTTTCTGACTACTGCCATCCCTGACCTAGCTATTCCGGCACGCTCTTCAACCGTCGTCTGACTGGCGTTTGCGCTTAAAAGAGATAAAGCGAATTCTGTGCCAACTTTATCCTTGTCGGTTAAATCGCCCTGTGGTGCACCTTTTTGTCCTAGGGTCGCTGCACCACGATAGTCTTCATGCACCATTGTGGTGCTTTTGTGCGATCGTTAAGCACTAAAGTGGTGCAATAGCCCAACTTAGTGAATTTTCTGCACCGGGAACAGGGCAGATTTGCGACAATGCAATAAACTTTCAGTGAAAAGTGTGATCGTGTTCAGTCTTCCGCTTAATCCGTGTACAATAGCGCGCTATTTCTAATGCCTGAGGCAAAGCTGTGATCGAAAATTTGCGTAACATCGCCATCATCGCGCACGTTGACCATGGAAAGACCACCTTGGTTGACAAACTGCTGCAACAATCCGGTACTTTTGATGCCCGTACCGAAGCAACCGAGCGCGTGATGGACTCCAATGATTTGGAGAAAGAGCGTGGGATTACCATCCTCGCAAAAAACACCGCCATTAAGTGGAATGACTACCGTATCAACATCGTTGATACCCCAGGACACGCCGACTTCGGTGGTGAAGTTGAGCGCGTCATGTCCATGGTGGACTCGGTGCTGCTGGTTGTAGATGCGATGGATGGCCCTATGCCGCAAACTCGCTTCGTGACCAAAAAAGCGTTCGCGCATGGTCTGAAGCCGATTGTGGTTATCAATAAAGTTGACCGTCCTGGCGCGCGTCCGGACTGGGTTGTGGATCAGGTATTTGACCTGTTCGTTAACCTCGACGCGACCGACGAGCAGCTCGACTTCCCTATCATTTTCGCCTCGGCGCTGAATGGTATTGCAGGTCTGGAACACACCGATATGGCGGACGATATGACCCCGCTGTATCAGGCGATTGTTGACCACGTTTCTCCACCACAGGTTGAAGCTGAAGCGCCACTGCAGATGCAAATCTCGCAGCTGGACTACAACAACTACCTAGGTGTCATCGGTATCGGCCGCATCAAGCGCGGTAAAGTGAAGCCTAACCAGCAAGTCACCATTATCGATAGCGAAGGTAAAACCCGTAACGGTAAAGTCGGTAAAGTGCTGACTCACCTGGGTCTGGAGCGTATCGACAGCGACCTGGCTGAAGCGGGCGACATCATCGCCATCACCGGTCTGGACGAGCTGAATATCTCTGACACCATTTGCGATCCACAAAATGTTCAGGCGCTGCCAGCGCTGAGCGTGGATGAGCCAACGGTCACCATGTTCTTTAACGTCAACACCTCACCGTTCTGCGGCAAAGAAGGTAAGTACGTGACTTCACGTCAGATCCTTGAGCGTCTGAACAAAGAACTGGTAAACAACGTGGCGCTGCGTGTTGAAGAAACCGAAGATGCTGACGCGTTCCGCGTATCAGGTCGCGGTGAGCTGCACCTGTCTGTTCTGATTGAAAACATGCGTCGTGAAGGTTTCGAACTGGCGGTATCCCGTCCGAAAGTTATCTTCCGCGAAATCGATGGCCGTAAACAAGAGCCATTCGAGAACGTGACGCTGGATATCGAAGAGAACAACCAGGGTTCAGTCATGCAAGCCATGGGTGAGCGTAAGGGCGATCTGAAAAACATGGATCCAGATGGCAAAGGCCGCGTACGTCTCGACTACGTGATCCCAAGCCGTGGCCTGATCGGTTTCCGTAACGAATTCATGACCATGACTTCAGGTACCGGTCTGCTGTACTCCACCTTCAGCCACTACGACGACATTAGTCCGGGCGAAGTGGGCCAGCGTCAGAACGGTGTACTGATCTCTAACGGTCAGGGTAAAGCCGTTGCTTTTGCGCTGTTCGGCCTGCAGGACCGCGGTAAGCTGTTCCTGGGTCACGGTGCGGAAGTGTATGAAGGCCAGATCATCGGTATTCACAGCCGTTCTAACGACCTGACAGTAAACTGTCTCACCGGTAAGAAGCTGACCAACATGCGTGCTTCCGGTACGGATGAAGCGACCACTCTGGTGCCGCCAATCAAGATGACGCTGGAGCAGGCGATCGAGTTCATCGATGATGACGAACTGGTAGAAGTTACGCCGCATTCCGTGCGTATCCGTAAACGTCACCTGACTGAAAACGACCGTAAACGTGCTTCACGTGGTCCTAAAGACGCGTAATCCGCGCCTTTAATCGATGAAAAGCCCCGTTATCGGGGCTTTTTTTTGCCTGCTATTCCTGTCTGAGGTCACCAGACCAGCGATAAATGGTGTCGCCTCACAGGCGCATCACGCGCTGGTCAGCGTTTCCGTTTTTCTCTATGCGGTTAGCTGTTCAGCCTGCACTTTTGCCGCTAGAGTGAATACTCCAGGGAACCGAAGGAGGCGCACCATGCTGTACATTTTTGATTTGGGCAATGTGATCATTGATATCGATTTTAACCGCGTGTTAGGTGTCTGGAGTGACCTTAGCCGCGTGCCGCTGGCGTCACTGCAAAGTCATTTCGTGATGGATGAGGCATTTGAACAGCACGAGCGGGGTGAAATCAGTGATGAAGATTTCGCGTTAGCGCTGTGTGAAAAGCTGGAGATAGCCCTGAGCTACGAGCAGTTCACTGCAGGCTGGCAGGCGGTGTTTGTTGGCGTACAGCCTGAGACGCTGGCGCTGATGAACCGGCTGCGGCTGGAAGGGCATCGGGTGGTGATCCTCTCCAATACCAACAAGCTGCATTGCGCCTTCTGGCCGACCCAGTACCCGGACGTGCAGCAAGCGGCCGATTCGCTCTATCTGTCGCAGGAGCTGGGCATGCGTAAGCCGGAAGCGCGGATCTATCAGCACGTTCTGGACGCGGAAGGCGTCAGCGCCGATCAGGCGGTGTTCTTCGACGATAACCAGCAGAATATTGACGCGGCGCGGGCGCTGGGGATTGAAAGCGTACTGGTCACTGACAATAAAACGGTGCCTGACTGGTTCGCAGGTCAGCCTTAACCCATGACGTCACGTAAATTTCGTCCCGGGCTACATGCGTTCTGGCTGTGGCTCAAACTGCTGTGGAAACGGGTTGATGAGGATGGCATGACGACCCAGGCCGGTAATCTGGCCTTTGTCTCATTGCTGGCGCTGGTGCCGCTGATTGCAGTGGTCTTCGCCCTGTTTGCGGCGTTTCCGGTGTTCTCCGATATCAACGTGTAGTTAAAGCACTTCGTCTTTACTAACCTGATGCCGGCTGCGGGTAACACGCTGCAGCGCTACCTTGAGCAGTTCGTGGCCAACGTCAACCGGATGACGGCGGTCGGTGCGGTCGGCCTGATCGTCACGGCTCTGCTGCTGATGCATTCGGTTGATACTGCACTCAATACCATCTGGCGCAGCAAATAAGAAGCGGCCGATGGTTTACTCTTTTGCGGTTTACTGGATGATCCTGACGCTCAGCCCGTTACTGGCGGGTGCCAGCTTGGCTATCAGTTCCTATCTGCTGTCACTGCGCTGGATAAACGCTACCGGCGTGACCAGCCTGGTTGATCAGATACTGCGCATCTTCCCGTTACTGCTCTCTTGGTTCGCCTTCTGGCTGCTCTACAGTATCGTTCCTACCCAGCGAGTGCCGCCGCGCGATGCGTTGATTGGCGCGCTGTTTGAGCTGGGTAAAAAGGCTTTCGCGCTCTATGTTACTATGTTCCCCTCTTATCAGCTGATCTACGGCGTACTGGCCGTGATCCCGATTCTGTTCCTTTGGGTCTACTGGACCTGGTGTATTGTGTTGTTAGGCGCGGAAGTTACTGTCGCATTAGCCGACTATCGTCAGTTAGAACAACAGCACAGAGAAAAAGAACGTGAGGAAACATGATTGCATTGATTCAACGCGTGCAGCGCGCCAGCGTCAGCGTCGATCACGTGGTGACCGGTGAAATCGGTGCCGGATTACTGGTGTTGCTGGGCGTGGAAAAAGGCGATGACGCACAGCGTGCGGAACGTCTCGCAGAACATGTACTGGGCTATCGCATCTTCAGTGATGAGCAGGGCAAAATGAACCTGAGCGTCAAACAGGCAGGCGGCAGCGTGCTGGTGGTTTCGCAGTTTACCCTGGCGGCGGATACGCAAAAGGGGATATGTCCCTCGTTTTCCGGCGGCGCGGAACCGGCGGAAGCTGAACGCCTGTATGAGTATTTCAGCGACTGCTGTCGTCGGCAGGATATCACGACTGAAAATGGCCGCTTTGCTGCGGATATGCAGGTCGCGCTGGTGAATGATGGTCCTGTAACGTTTTGGTTGCAGGTGTGAGATCGTCAGCCGAGCGGCAAGGGATGAGCCACGCAAGCTCCGAACGAGAGAAACATTTTATGTATCATCTTCGCGTGCCCCAGACGGCGGAAGAGCTGGATATCTATTACCAGTTCCGCTGGGAAATGTTACGAAAACCGCTGCGCCAGCCGCAGGGTTCCGAGCGGGATGCCTGGGATGCCTTAGCCCATCATCAGATGGTGGTGGATGAACAGGGGCAACCGGTCGCGGTAGGACGTCTGTATATCAATGCCGACAATGAAGCGGCGATTCGCTTTATGGCGGTCCATCCTTCGGTGCAGGGCAAAGGCTTGGGCACGCTGGTGGCGATGACGCTGGAGTCGGTGGCGCGTCAGGAAGGGGCCAAGCGTGTCACCTGTAGCGCGCGTGAAGATGCCGTCGCCTTCTTCGCCAAGCTGGGCTACGTCAACCAGGGTGAGATTACCGCTCCGCAGACCACGCCGGTTCGCCATTTTCTGATGATCAAGCCGGTGGTGACGCTCGACGATATTCTGCATCGCGCCGACTGGTGCGGTCAGTTGCAGCAGGCCTGGTACGCGCATATCCCGCTAAGCGAAAAAATGGGGGTGCGCATTCTGCAGTATACCGGCCAGAAATTTATCACCACCATGCCGGAAGCGGGCAACCAGAATCCGCATCAGACGCTGTTCGCCGGCAGCCTGTTCTCTCTGGCGACGCTCACCGGCTGGGGATTAATCTGGCTGTTACTGCGTGAACGTCATCTCGGCGGCACCATCATTTTGGCGGATGCGCATATTCGTTACAGCCAGCCGATCAGCGGCCGTCCGGGCGCCATCGCCGATCTTGGCTCGTTGAGCGGCGATCTTGATCGTCTGGCGCGAGGCCGTAAAGCGCGTGTGCAGCTTGAAGTGGAGCTGTTCGGGGATGAAGAGCGCGGGGCGGTGTTTGAAGGGGTTTACATCGTGCTGCCCGCCGATCCTGACGGGCCGCTGGAAGAGGGCGGTTCCGGCGCGCGGATTAACTGATGATCGGGGCCGGTAAAACCGGCCCCGATCTGTTATCGCACCTGTCCGGCCTGCAGCGTCTGCTGCAACTGCTGGCTGTCGGTGACCACCGATAAGCTACCATTGGCGGTCGGACGCAGCGGCTGACCGGCTTTTAACGCGGCATTCAGCTGCAGCTGCAGATTGCTGTCACCGGTTAACGGCAGCGCCGGCCATCCCCAGTTCTGCAACACATTCACCGGCACGGCCCGGCCCGTCAGTTGCAACGTCAGCGGACGATCGGGTTGCTGGCCGACCGTCGCACGTCCTTCCAGCAATCCTTTGTCACTGAACGCGCTCAGCTCGGTCACCTGAATCTGCTGCGAGTCAGCATTCAGCGCAATCGAAGGATGACGCAGATCGGTGCGGTTAAAGGTCGATTCCGCCGCATTCAGGCTCAGTTTACCGGACCAGATGCCCCACTGATGCTGACGAGCCAGCAACAGGTTCTCGCCGCTGCCATCCAGCGACGTCAGCTGGAAAGGAAACGCCGGGTTGATATCGATAATCAGATTACGGTTTGAGGTGAAACGCGTCACCAGCACGCTGTCGAGCCAGTCTGGCAGATTGGCCTGCCAGCGATCGCGCCAGTCCTGCGGCAGGGTATACTCCAGCCCGGCAACGGCGAGGGTCTTCAGCGTCAGGCGTTTATCGGCGCGCGACCAGTCGCCGTCTGCCCGGATCACACCATTGACCCAGCGTGAACTGAACTGCGTCAGTGCGATACCCTGCGGAGAGAAGTCTAGATTGACGATTGGATCGTTAAGCTCCAGCCCGCCGTTAATAAAGTTACTGGCATTCAGCGCCAGCGAACCGTCATTGCTCTGCCAGTCATTGCCCTGCCAGTTAAGATTGCGCAGGGTCACATCAAGGTCAGTCACCGCCCAGTCAGGCCCCTGCAGGCGCGCATCGGTAACATCCAGCCGGGTAATCGCAATCGAAGGCACCGCCTCTGCATTACGCAGAAACTCTTTCAGGCTGCTGGCGGTCTGCAGGCGAATATCATTCAGCCGCAGCTGGTTAATTTTCCAGTTACCCTGCGCGTCACGTTCGCCGTTGCCGGTCATCGAGCCTCTTGCCAGGTCGGCACCAACATTGTTGAAAACCATCCGACCCTGCGAGACGCTTCCCTGAATCAGCACGTTTTCGCCGGGCACTTTATTCAGCGTCATGCTGCCTGCACTCATCTGGAAGCGGGCATCACGGCCCAGCATATCGCTGGCAGTGGGTTTCCACGGCAGAATACCACCGTTTACCTGCTGTGCGAACAGCGGCAGCGCACTGTTGGGGCTGTCGATACGCATGTTGTTGAGTTGCAGGCGCTGAGCCTGAATCGGTAGCGCGCTTGAAGGCGTCAGGTTGGCCAGATTAACTTCGCCGTCACGCAGTTCGATGCTGCTGAAGTGCAGCGGATCGCTGAACTGCACCAGCGCCAGGCCCAGATCGACGCGTTTCGCTACCAGAACGGCAGGCTGTCCATCGTGACCAAAGCTGAAGTCATCCAGAATGACGTGAGAGGGTGAGGAGAAGTTATGCTCAATTTTACTCAGGGAGAGATGCCACTCCGTTTTGTCGCTCACCCATCGGCTAAACCAGCCTGCACCCCACTGTATTTGCAGCAGCACATAGATCACCATCAGGATGAACAGCAGCAGCAAAAGTAAGGTGAGGAAAAACTTTCCAAGAAATTTCATAGCATCCTTCCCGAGTTAAATCCGGTGAGAGGTTGTTATGCCTGAATTACCGTTACAGCTCAACAGCCTGTATGTAAATCCGACTAAATAGCAGACGGGCCGAAGCCCGTCGTGAGCCTGATTTCTCCTGCGGAAAAATCAGGTTCGGCACGATAGCGGTAATCCCACCCGCCGCAATGCCGGAAGAGAGCAGGGTTTTCAGCCACTCAGGCGCAAATTGCAGGATCAGCGGCTGCTGCGATACGCCCAGTCCTACCGCCAGCGACAGCGCGATAATCATGATTGCGCGACGGTTGAGCGGCTCGCGCGACACGATGCGCACCCCGGAGGCGGAGGCGGCGATGGTGCCAAACATCACAATAGTGGTACCGCCCAGCACTGGCTCAGGAATGTGCTGCACCAGTCCGCTGACCGCCGGGAACAGGCCCAGCACAATCAGCATCAGCGCCACCACAAAGCCGACGTAGCGGCTGGCAACGCCAGTTAACTGGATGACGCCGTTATTCTGGCCGAAGCAGGAGTTCGGGAAGGTATTAAACAGCGCTGACACACAGGAATTAAGGCCGTTAGCCAGCACGCTGCCCTTCAGACGCTTCATGTAGAGCGGACCGCTCACCGGCTGCTCGGAGACATCCGACGTCGCGGTGATGTCGCCAATGGTCTTCAGCGAGGTCACCATAAACACCAGCATCAGCGGAATCAGCAGGTTCCAGTCGAAGCCCAGCCCGTAGTAAAGCGGCGTCGGCACCGCAATCAGCGGTTGATCGGCTGGCGTGCTGGTGGCGGGCAACATATCCAGCGCCCAGGCCAGCAGGTAGCCGACAGTCATCGCGATTACCAGCGAGGCGACGCGCAAATAGGGATTTTTTTGGCGATTCAGCAGCACGATCACCAGCAGCACCGCGCCCGCCAGCAGCAGATTTTTCGGTGCGCCAAAACTGTGGTCGGCGATGGCGCTAAAGCCGCCGCCAATTGACGTCAGTCCGACCTGAATCAGCGACAGTCCAATAATCATCACCACGATCCCGGAGACCAGCGGCGTAATAATCCGGCGCGCCAGATGCAGAACGCGTGACAGCACCATCTCAGTACAGAAGGCGACCATCAGGGTGCCAAACAGCGCCGCCATCATGGTGGGCACATCGGCACCGCCATTTTTCAGCGCCATCCCGCCCATAATCAGCGGCGTGACGAAGTTAAAGCTGGTGCCCTGAATCGATAACAGGCCGGAACCCACCGGACCCCAGGTTTTGATTTGCAGCAGCGATGCTACGCCCGACGCAAACAGCGACATGCTGATGATGTGCTGGGTATCCTGTGCGGGCAAACCCAGCGCCTGACAAATCAGCAGGGCAGGAGTGATCACGGCCACAAACATAGCCAGATGCTGGCCGGCGGCGAACAACGTTTGCAGCGGCGGTGGGCGATCTTCAAGACGATAGATCAGTTCACTGTGGCGGGTAGGGGGTTGATCTGGCTGCGGATTGGTGGACATCTTCTACTCTTCCCGAAAAATAGTGTGGCGATTGTAATCATCCACCGGCTAAAAGCAATCCTTTGCCCGGTGAGGATAAAATAAGGCAGGTCAGACATTGGTGTAACGGGTGTTCTCCGGCAGCCAGCGTTCAATCAGGACGCTGGCCTGCTCGGGATAGTGCTGGTGGATATGTCGCGCCACGCGCTGCACTTCCGGCACCATCGCCTGGTCGCGCAGTAAATCCGCCACTTTGAACTCGGCGTTGCCGGTCTGGCGGGTGCCCAGCAGTTCGCCAGGCCCGCGAATCTCTAGGTCAAACTGCGCAATCACGAAGCCGTCATTGCTGTCACGTAACACCTGCAACCGCTTCTGTGCGGTTTTGCTCAGCGGCGCTTTATAGAGTAATACGCAATGCGAGGCCACCGCGCCACGTCCGACCCGTCCTCGCAGCTGATGCAACTGCGCCAGGCCTAACCGCTCCGGGTTCTCGATAATCATCAGGCTGGCATTAGGTACGTCTACGCCCACTTCGATCACCGTGGTCGCCACCAGCAGTTGCAGCTGATTGGCTTTAAACGCCTGCATCACCGCCTGCTTTTCAGCCGGTTTCATCCGGCCGTGCACCAGACCGATATTAAGGTCGGGCAGCGCGGTTTTGAGCGCTTCCCAGCTGGCTTCCGCCGCCTGCGCTTCCAGCAGGTCCGACTCTTCAATCAGCGTACAGACCCAGTATGCCTGACGGCCTTCGCGACAGGCATGTTCGACCCGCGCAATGATCTCATCACGTCGGGTATCGGGAATGGCCACGGTGGTAACCGGTGTGCGTCCCGGCGGCAGCTCGTCAATCGTCGAGGTATCGAGATCGGCATACGCGGTCATCGCCAGGGTTCGGGGGATTGGCGTTGCTGTCATGATCAACTGATGCGGATGGAAGCCCTGCTCCTCGCCTTTTTCCCACAGCGCCAGGCGCTGATGGACGCCAAAACGGTGCTGCTCATCGATAATCACCAGCGCCAGACCGTTAAACTGCACCTGCTCCTGGAACAGCGCATGGGTGCCGACTACCATGGCAACCTGCCCGCTGGCAATGGCGTCCTGCTGAGCCTGACGCGCTTTTCCTTTCTGTTTTCCAGCCAGCCAGCCGACTTCGATGCCCAGCGGCGCAAACCACTGACGGAAGTTGCTGGCATGCTGTTCAGCCAGCAGTTCAGTCGGGGCCATCAGGGCGACCTGTTTACCGTGCGCAATCACGTTCAGCGCAGATAATGCTGCCACCAGTGTTTTACCGGAGCCGACATCGCCCTGCACCAGCCGCATCATCGGGAAGTCATTTGCCAGGTCATGTTCTATCTCTGCCACCACCCGCTTTTGCGCACCGGTGGGCGAGAACGGCAGCGCCGCTAGCAACCGATCGCTCAGGTCATGGCGCGCCGGCATCGGCAAAGCGCAATAGCGCTGCGCACCGGCGCGTACCGCCAGCATGCTGAGGTTATGCGCCAGCAGCTCTTCCAGAATCAGCCGCCGCTGCGCCGGATGGCGACTGCTCTCCAGTTCGCTCAGTTTGAGATCGGGTGGCGGACGGTGCAGCGTGCGTAGCGCATCGGGCAGGCTGATTAAGCCGCCGCTCAGCTCCTGGGGCAGCAGCTCGGCAATCGGGCAACTCTCCAGCAGCGTAAGCGCCTGATCGGTGAGATTACGCAGCGTAGCCTGTCGGATGCCTTCAGTGGTGGGGTAGACCGGCGTCAGCGTCTCCTCCAGCGCCACATTGCTGTGTTCGCCCTGGATACGGTATTCAGGATGGATAATTTCGGCACCGCGCTGGCCGCGTTTGATCTCACCGTAGGCGGTGACGCGACGACCCGGTGCCAGGCTGTTTTTCATGCCAGCGTTGAAGTTAAAGAAACGCAAAGTCAGCACGCCGCTGCCATCGCTGATCTGACACACCATCATCCGGCGGCGACCAAAGGTGATGTCGGAATGCAGCACTTCGCCTTCTACCGTGGCCCAGATACCGGGCAGCAGGTCATCAATGGTGTAGAGTTGGGTACGATCTTCGTAACGCAGCGGGAGATGGAGCAGCAGATCCTGAATGGTGTACAGGCCAATTTTGGCCAGCTTTGCTGCCTGGCTGGCACCGACGCCGGTCAGGGTACTGAGCGGAATGGAATCCAGCAGAAGGCCTTTCATCTTTTACTTTTACCGGTCGATTGCATGGTGGCCCACCAGCTGGCGTCAGCCTCGACTTTACCTTCGGCGTTGATGCGCGGATAAGGCGAGCCTTTCTGCCGGGCGACGCGCGCCAGCACCGGGAAACCGCCTTCGAACAGCAGACGTTGCTGCTCATCCTGATCCAGCAGGCTGTAATCACGCTGGTAAAGGCCGGCATTCTGCCGTTGTCGCTGGGCTTCATACAGGATCAGGGCGGAGGCCACTGGGACGTTCAGCGACTGCACCATACCGACCATCGGAATAATAATCTCCTGATCGGCCAGCGCCAGGGCTTCATCGGTAATACCGGTTTTTTCCTGGCCCATCAGGATGCAGGTCGGGCGGGTATAATCAATCTCGCGGAAATCGACGGCGTCAGCCGAAATATGCGTGGCTAAAACCTGCATCTTCTGCTGTTTAAGCTCTGCTAATACGTCGCCGATAGTGCGATGCGTCACCACCTTTACCCAGCTGTTGCTGCCGGCAGAGGCGGACGCTTGGGTGCGCATCCGCTGGCTCGGCCAGACCGCATGCACTTCATGAATACCCACCGCATCGGCGGTGCGGATCACCGCGGAGACGTTGTGCGGCTTATGTAGCTGTTCCATGCAGACGGTGAGATCGTGCTGGCGCAGCGCCAGCATCGTCTGAATTCGGGCAAAACGTTGATCGTTCATGCACTAATTACGGTTACGGTGAACTTTGATCACATCCGGCATCACGCGAATTTTACGCATGATATTGGCCAGATGGACGCGATCGCGGGCGGTGAGGCGGATAAAGGCGCTGTAAACCCGGCCATCGCGCTCTTCGGTGTTCAGGCTCTGAATGTTAGAACCGGCCGTGTTAATCGCCGCCGTCAGGTTGGCCAGCGCACCCTGATGGTTAAACATATCGACCTTAATTTCCGCCACAAACTCCTGCTCAGTCACTTTGTCCCATTCAACCGGCATGAATTTCTCCGGCTCTTTCTGGTAACCGCGAATGTTTCGGCAGGATTCGTGGTGCACCACCAGGCCTTTGCCGGGACTGACGTGCGCAACAATCGGATCGCCGGGGATCGGTCGGCAGCATTTGGCGAAGGTAATCAGCACGCCATCAGCGCCTTTAATCGGCAGCTTGCCGCGTTTGCTGTTGCTGACCGCTTTGCTGTCAGCCTGCAGCAGATTTTTCGCTACCACCACGCTCATCGCGTTACCGAGACCAATCTCCGCCAGCAGATCATCCAGCGAGGTCAGCTTCACGCGGTCCAGCTCCTGCCTGATATTCTCAGGCGGGAGCTCAGCCAGTTTACGGCTACCGCCCAGCGCATGGCTCAGCAGGCGACGGCCCAGATTGACCGAGTCTTCGCGTTTGAGGTTTTTCAGTAACTGACGGATTTTGGCGCGGGCTTTGGAGCTGACGACAAAGTTAAGCCAGACGGCGTTAGGTCGGGCGCCCGGTGCGGTGATAATCTCAATCGTCTGGCCGCTGGCCAGTGACTGCGACAGCGGATAAGGCTGGCGATCGACACGAGCGCCGACGCAGGCATGGCCAATATCAGTGTGCACCGCATAAGCGAAATCCACCGGCGTGGCGCCTGTCGGCAGCTCAACGATGCGGCCTTCAGGTGTAAAGACGTAGATCTCATCAGGGAAGAGATCCGACTTCACGCTCTCAATAAATTCAAACGAACTGCCGGCGCTCTGTTGCAGCTCCAGCAGGCTTTGCAGCCAGCGCTGGGCACGAATCTGCGCCGTGGTGCTACTTTCGCCCACCTGTTTGTAAGCCCAGTGCGCAGCGACCCCCATTTCCGCCATCTGATCCATATCCTCGGTGCGAATCTGCACTTCAACCGGCACACCGTGCGGGCCGATCATTGAGGTATGGAGCGATTGATAGCCGTTGGCTTTGGGGATGGCGATGTAATCTTTGACCCGGCCCGGACGTGGCTTATATAAGCTGTGCATCTGGCCCAGAACGCGATAGCAGGTATCTAGATCTTTCACGATGACGCGAAAGGCATAGATATCCATGATCGAGTGAAAACGCTGCTCTTTCAGCGTCATTTTGCGGTATATTGAGTAAAGATGCTTTTCACGACCGCTGACGCGGCAGGGAATGCCCGCTTCCTGCAGACGGCCATCGATCTCAGAAAGAATCTTCTGGATCATCTCCTTACGGTTACCGCGTGCCGCCTTCACCACCTCTTTAATCACCCGATAACGGTTCGGATAGAGGGCTTCGAAACCAAGCTCTTCGAGTTCAGTTTTAAGGTGATGAATACCCAGACGATGCGCCAGAGGGCTGTAAATTTCCAGCGTTTCCAGCGCAATGCGGCGACGTTTATCCGGGCGTAATGCGCCGAGGGTGCGCATGTTATGCGTGCGGTCAGCCAGCTTGATTAGAATGACGCGGATATCCTGCACCATCGCCATAATCATCTTGCGGAAGTTCTCTGCCTGAGCCTCTTTCTTGTCGCGGAATTTCAGCTTATCCAGCTTAGAAACACCTTCGACCAGCTCCGCGACGCTCTTACCGAACAGCTGTTCCATATCCTGGTAAGTGGCGGGCGTATCTTCGATCACGTCATGCAGCAGCGCGGCCATCAATGTTTCATGGTCGAGCTTCATTTCCGCCAGAATACAGGCCGCGGCAACCGGATGGGTGATATAAGGCTCACCGCTGGAGCGTGTCTGTCCCTCATGGGCATCACGTGCGACAAGGTAAGCTTGCTGGAGGCGCTTGATATGCTCCTCTGGCAAGTATTTTTCAATCAGTTGATTGAGGCTTTCAAACAGATACAAGGGTGACCTGCAGGTGGCTGTTAACGACGACCTTCAGCAATAGCGGTAACGGCCTGTAACTCAGCGGCTTCCTGCTCTTGCTGTTCCTGACGATCACGCACATCTAAAATCTGATTGGTGACCAAACCTTCTTCGATTTCGCGCAGGGCGATAACGGTAGGTTTATCGTTCTCTTCCGGAACCAGCGGATCTTTGCCGCCTACCTGCATCTGACGTGCACGACGTGCAGCGACCAACACCAAGTCAAAACGATTACCAACTTTTTCTACTGCGTCCTGAACGGTTACGCGTGCCATAGGTGTGCTACTCCACAGATGAAGAAATGACTGGGCATCATACTGAAACTGAATTCAGACTGCCAACAGTTTGCTGATTAAAGCATCATGACGCGCCTTCTGACGCGCCATGCGCAGACGTTCTGCGCGAATAATGGTTTTCAGATCGGACAGCGCCAGATCAAAATCATCATTCACAATTAAATAATCATATTCGGCGTAGTGACTCATTTCCGCCACGGCCTGTGCCATGCGACGGGTGATCACCTCTTCGCTGTCCTGGCCACGACCGCGCAGACGGCGATCGAGCTCTTCTTTCGAAGGCGGCAGGACAAAAATACTCCGTGCACTGGGCATCTTGGCGCGAATCTGCTGCGCGCCCTGCCAGTCGATGTCGAGAAAAACGTCAACACCGGTCGAGAGAACCTGCTCAATGGCATGGCGTGAGGTGCCGTAATAATTGTCGAAAACTTTGGCATGTTCGAGGAAAGCGTCTTCCACAATCATCTTCTCGAATTCATGTTTTTCAACAAAAAAGTAGTGTTCGCCATGGGTTTCACCCGGTCGCATGCCGCGCGTGGTGTGCGAAACAGACACCTGCGTATCATACAACGGCTGGGTCTTTAACAGAGCCTGAATCAGGCTGGATTTACCTGCGCCGCTGGGAGCAGAAACAATATAGAGCGTGCCTTGAGCCATGGTTTTCTTGAATTGATTAAAAGCGGAGTCGATTTCCTGCACAGTATACACAGCTTACCGTCGGCACGCAGCGTTTGCGCAGCGGCAGCGGCTAAACTTTTGCGTGTTGCTGCACAAATCAGTGTCGACTGCGCGTAAAGGGTGACGGATTCTGCGGCGCTCTGTTCCGGATTGGATCACTGGCTCTGGCTGACGTTCACGTCACTGTGTTGAATGAAGCAAAACGTCAGGAGGCACATCATGAAAGAATTTGGCGGGCTGCTGGTTGCTCTTTTGATTGCGGTGATGCCCGCTTACAGCGCGATTTGCCCCGCCTGGACGCCGGGCGCGGGCAGCGACCGAAATCGGCCAGCTGCAGCAGCAACTTCAGCACTGGGATCAGGCTTATTATAGGCAGGGCCTCAGTCCGATCAGCGATACGGATTACGATAATCTGCAGTCGCGCCTCAACCAGTGGCTGCACTGCTTCCGTTCTCCACAAGTCGGTTACACGGCGCAGCTGCCTGATAGCGGTGAGCGTCTGCATCCTGTTGCTCATACGGGGGTGAAAAAACTGCCTGACAAACTGGCGGTGGCCTACTGGATGCAGGATCGCCACGATTTGTGGGTCCAGCCTAAAGTGGATGGGCTGGCGGTTTCACTGGTCTATCGCGATGGCCGCCTGGTTTCACTGTTGAGCCGTGGCGATGGATTGCGCGGCGAGGAGTGGCTGGATAAGGCCGCCCTGATTCCGGCCATTTCACAGCGAATAAACAGCGATCGCGCGGAAATTGTTTTGCAAGGTGAACTGCGCCTGATGATGACCGATCACCATCAGGCGCAGGACGGCGGTAAAAACGCCCGTTCAAAGGTCGCTGGCAGCGATGATGAGCAACCAGCCTGTTCCGCTGTTATCGCGCCTCAACATTTTTATCTGGGCATGGCCGGACGGTCCGGCGCAAATGCGCGATCGGCTGGCACAGCTGAGTGAGTGGGGATTGGGCATGACCGCGCAGTGGAGTCAGCCGGTCAGGGATGAAGAACAGGTCGCGACCGAAGTACTATCGGTCGATTTTCCGATTGGGCGCACCGGGAAAATCGCGGTGGTGCTGAATCTGCAGCCCGTTCAGCTGGATGATAAAACGGTCAGGCGGGTGAATATCGGCTCGCTGCGTCGCTGGCGGGAAAGCGACGTTATTCCGCGCGATCAGGTGATTGTGAGCCTGGCCGGCCAGGGTATACTCCGGCTGGATCGCGTTATCTGGCGGGTGGCGGAACGTCAGTACTCGCGGCCACCTGACGAAACGCGCTATACTTGGCTGAAGCTGCTGGAAAGCGGCAGCATGCCGCATCTGTTCTCCTGGCTCACCTTAACGCCGGAGCAGATCGCTACAGCGGCAGGCATCTCTTCTGTTCTGTGCGTGCCGGACAACTCTGGCACCGCTTCAATCTGACTCGGCAGCAACCGCTGCGTCGCTGGATCCGCGCACTGGGCGTTTCACTGCCCCGCAAAGCCGTGGATGCGCTGCCCGATCGACACTGGGACGACCTGATACATCGGGATGCGGCGGCATGGCAAACTTTACCGGGCGTCGGTGCCGCGCTGGCTCAGCGCCTTGTCGATCAGTTTCACCATGCGGAGCTGCAATCACTGATCGCCTTTTTGCAGCAGCAGGGCATCCCTGCCGCCTCAGTGTTCCGGGTGAGGATAGTTGAAAATCGGCAGGCCGAGGCGAAAACGCAGCGCCAGTAAACGGGCAAAAAACCCGAACAGCAGCGTAATGATGATCACCGCTTCGTGCGCCAGCGTGGTTTTCAGCAGCAGGATGTACATCCAGCCTGAGGCGAAGGCGATACCCGCATACAGCTCTTTCTGAAACACCAGGGGAATGCGGTTGCAGAACATATCGCGCAGTACACCGCCGAATACGCCGGTAATCACGGCGCTGATGGCGGCGATAATCATTGCATGACCGGAATCCAGCGCCACCTGAGCGCCAATATATAGAGAAAACCAATAGCCCAAGCGCATCCAGTACCAGGAACACTTTGCGCAGATGCGTCATTAAAGGCGCAGTAAACGTAGTGATCACCGCAGCGGCGGTGACAATCACGATGTATTCAGGGTGTTTGACCCAGCCCAGCGGATAGTGACCGAGAAGGATATCGCGTACTGAACCGCCGCCAATCGCGGTGACTGAAGCAATGATGACGACGCCGAACAGATCCATCTTACGGCAGCCCGCAGCCAGCGCACCGGTCATGGCTTCGGCAGTGATGCCGATGATGTAGAGAACAGTCAGTAACATAGCAGACTCCAGTTAGACGGCGGCTAGGCCAAGGTATAGCGTAATAAACGGCGACTGAGATTTTATGGCGTCAGGCAGTTGGGATTAGCTGAGGTTATGGCTGTAGCGTGCAAAAGCAATCATATCAGTTAACTAGCCGGAGGCTTTACTGATGATGGATAAGAAAAATTCAGTAAAACCATCCGCTAATTGACGCTTCACGCATGGCGTTCCGCTAAATTCTGAATGGCAGGCGGATTAAACTAGATTGTCGCCGAAACCCTGCTGATTTCGAAAATCAAAGATGAAGATCTGACTATTTATCCTGGCAGGTATCAGTCCGGTTACGGCGATTGAGAATAGCGGTGGCAGGGCCTGCATTTTTAAGCGGGAATCTGACAAGACGGAATGAGCGAGGCTTATTTAAGCCTGAAAGCGGGCGCAGGCATTTTATAATGTGATTCGTGGTGCTGCGGGTCAGAGATAACTGTTTATTTCAGCATCAGAATAATGCAAGAAATTAAAAAGAAAAAGCGTGCTGGTTCACAGCACGTCAACGCATCCCTGAGGATGCTCAGAGCCCACCATACAGACTTGCTTTATTATTTGTTTCTTGCACGAATCTGAGAGAATTTTTTCAGGCTAAAACGGTATTCTGGCTGAAACCATGAACGACCATAGTAGCAATAAATCAGCACACGAATCAATGCCATCGCCAGATAACCCCAGATTGCGCATAGTACTGAGTGTGTCAGCCAGACGGTAAATAAGGTGACACTCAGCCCGGCTAATACCGAGGAAGTCTCAGCAAATGCGATACGGGTATATTGCTTTTCACGTTGTAATATTGCGCGGTACTGCTGACCCTACGGAATGATAATAAACGCCACAGACACCATCTCCAGAATTAAGGCCAGTTCAGGCTGGTCAAACATCCGGTTAAGCAGATGGCTGCTGACAAATAACAGACCAAACACCGATGCACCCATCAACATATTGCCCGAATACGGGATCGAGAGATCGTTGATAGAGAGCATACAACGGCGGATTCTCGTATTCGAGAAGCCCCGATCGGCTAGGGTATCGATAGCCAGTAACGCCAGCACTGCAATGACCAGCAGGTTCAGTTCATCTGCCTGCAGAATTTGCGCCAGTAAAGAAAGCTGCAACACGCCAATGCCAATAATCTTAATCGAAGAAAGGAGAGACCATTTTGCACTATTCAGATTGCTTTCACGTATTGCCATAATATGCTCGTTAGAGTACAGGTACTCTGTGAGAATTAAATATTTGTGTAACGGCAATGAGGTTGCTGTGACACCATTAGTTAGTGCAACTTTTCCGGCCGAAGTCCTGAAATACCTTGCCATGTTATTATGGATTCAATCAAATGATGCTCGGATAAAAAATAGATATCCCTGGAATATTCACGGTTTCGTGTCATGGCGGAATCTCCCGCTGTTAATAAGAAGTCCACCAGATCACGAATAAATCCTGTTGTAGTTTTATATTCTCCTGCCGGCAATCTCAATAAATTCTTTTTCTAATAAAAAAGGATAGGTCGAGCGGTCAATGTCTTTTTTTCTTGCTTTATCATTATGGGTATTGCTGTGTGTGGAGTGATTTATACATTGTTTTATTTAAATTAACACCATAAGAAAACTCTGATAACGCGACCGCAGGGATTAATGTTTTCACTCTATGCATGATAAATATTAAATCTCTGACAACCGCGTAATAAATATTTGTTAAGGATTAATGTATAGTATCGACAAAGGGTGACGCCGGTCTGCAATACCAGCATGAAATCAGGCATAGCAAGGGAGATGAAGGCCGCATTGCCAGGAATTTTCCCGGCGACAATGCTTAAGCATAACTGTTGATAGAGTGATAAGAAGTACAGGTAATCTGCCAAGGGCTTTATGCTTTTTGGCGCAATATTTTTATATTTTTTTTCATTAACGACCAGCCTAAAGTACAGCAGAAAAAACAGCTAACTCCTTGATTTATTGAGTCGGCCGTTGATTGAGCTTTTCGAGATCTTTGCTAACCCATTCAATATCCTGCTTAAATTTTTCTTCTGAGGTTAATGGCTGGCGGTAGACCGTCACCACCACTTCGGCACCCTGTTCGTTAGCGATCACCTGCATCGGCATATAAATCTCTTTGCCAAAACCGGTATCAATCCAGTGATCCATTACGCCAAACGGATTATGGGGAGTGAAGCGAATCTTCACCGTGCCTTGTGGTCCTCTGGCGCGCCAGCGGTTTCCTTCAGGTTCGAAGGTGCTGCTGGTTAACCCGGATGCCCATTTTGGAAAGAACTCGGGTTTCCAGATGGTTTCATACAGATCTAACCAGTGTCGTGGAATCGTCAGGCTCAGAGTACGAGAGGAGAGCATGTTACCTCCGGCAAGGTAGCGGAAAAGGGCATTAAAGCATGGGGCTACGCCAGGTAAAATATTGTGACGACAGAAGTGTGGGGTGGATAGGGTTTCGTACAAACCGCAGGCAACGTGGGGTGTTGCCTGCGATGAAATCAGATGAAATTGCCGCGCGCAGAAACGGCGTGTTGTTCTGCATCACCCTGTTCATGACGCAGGATAAACGCATCTGATTGCGCCATCACCGCACAGCTGTGGTTCGGGAAGATGCGCAGTAAGCTGCCAACGACAGGACGCTGCTGCGGACAGAGCAGGAAACCGTGCTCTTCGGACAGTTTAGCAATCTCATAAGTCTGGCCCATTGCATCAACCGCTATGCCGAACCCACTGGCGTTGGTGCCGTGCGGTCCTTTATCTGAACTCAGCATTTTCGAGCCAGCGTCAATAATTGCGAAATGATCGTTTACCGCCACCACCCGGCTGATAACACTTAGCGCTAACTGGTTGACCCGGCTCAGGCCGAGGCGGCAGGCGGTAAGATCCAGCAGTGCATAATTGCCGGGACGGATTTCATCAATGCCGGGAGCGATATCGGTCGCCAATGCAGTGGGGGTTGAACCGACAGAGATCGGACAGGCGGTGAAACCCGCAGCCTGAAGCGTCGCCTGTAGCTGCTGCATCAATGCCGCCTCCTGCTGGGCAATATCCGCGATGGCAGCAGGGTTGCCGGCACCATATGCGTGGCCGGCATGAGAGACCAGTCCGGCAAAGCGTAACCCTTTCTCCCGCAGCGCCTGCGCAATCACCACGGCCTGATCGGTATGCGGGTTAACGCCGATACGATGTAATCCAACGTCAACTTTGATCGCCACAGACAGGTCGCAGTCGGGTTGCTGTTGCCTGGCACCCGCGATAGCCTCAACGCCCTGCAGCGTATCGGTAATCAGGGTGATTTCCGCCTGATGCTGCGCCGCCAGACGCAGTAACGCTGCCACGCTCTGTGCCTGCACAATCGGGTAGGCCAACAGCAGATCACGAATGCCGCCCAGAATAAAACTGACACCTTCACTCGGTTTAGAAACCGTTACGCCCCGGGCGCCCAACGCCAGCTGACGCTGGGCAATCCAGACGCTTTTGTGGGTTTTGATATGCGGACGAAATGCGACGCCGGCTACATCTGCCTTACGCTGCATCTGTTGCAGATTCTGCTCCAGACGCGTTGCGTCCACTTCGATGTAAGGTGTCAGGCGGTCATCAATCAGTGGGTGCTGCCACTGCTCAGCGGTATTGATATCCATATGATCTTTCAACTCTGGCTTGCGGGTGAGTGTTCATCATTCCTCAAACAGAGGTCTGATACCAGCGCGTCATTTCCCCTTAACGGCGTAGAGGCATGTGGCGAGGTGCAGGGGAAGGGGATAAGCGCGCGGAGGCTGGCTGTGGCATAAAACAACGAAGCAGGCGCGTGGCCTGCTTTGTGATCGGTCTCAGACGTAGAGTGACGCTTCACCCGGCGGACGGGTTTTAAAGCGGCGATGCAGCCAGAGATACTGTTCCGGTGCGCGCAGAATCTGGTTTTCGATAACCTTATTAATATAGGCAGCCGCCGCCGACTCGTCGGTGTGAGGATAATTTTCCAGCATCGGTTCGATAATCAAATGGTAGCCATCGTTGCCAGGATTACGGATCAGCATAATCGGCACCATTGCGGGTTTAGCCAGACGCGATAACACGAAAGTGCCATTAGTGGTTGCAGCTTTCTCAACGGCAAACAGCGGGGCGAAGGTACTGCCTTTCGGGCCATAATCCTGATCGGGCGCAAACCACACTGACTCACCCTGCTCCAGCGCATGCACCATACCGCGCAGGTCGCGACGATGGATCATCGCTTTGTTTGAGCGCATCCGGCCTTTGGTCTGAACATACTCCATCGCCAGATTGTTGTGTGGACGGTACATCGCCATCATCGGCTGACACAGACCACTGATGCGGCCGCCCAGCTCCAGCGACATAAAATGCACGCCAATCAGCATCACGCCGCGCTTTTGATTTTGTGCAGCGTGTAAATTTGCCAGACCGGAGACGGTAAACAGGCGTTTCACCGCACGATCGGACCAGAACCAGGCGATGCCGGTTTCGGCCAGCGCCATGCCCAGTGAGGCAAAGTTGCCGGCGATCATCTGCTCGGTTTTTTCTTCACTGATACCGGGGAAGCAGAGTTCAATGTTGCGACGGGTAATGCGCTCACGGCGCTGCAGGAAATGGCGGGAAATTTTACCGGCACCAGCACCAAGACGCATAAGAACAGGGTAAGGAAGCTGAACCAGCAGCCAGAGTGTTCCCAGGCCGAACCAGGTAAACCAATAACGCGGATGCAGCAGCGAACTGCTAAATTTTCCGGTGTTTTTCATTAGTAACCTTCATGAGATAAATGGATGTATCGCATAAAGAGCACTTCCATAAGTCTCCACGCGGTACAGCTGTACTGGTTTCGACCAACACTTTATCAAAAAGTGCCTTGAAAGACAGGTAATCTCAGGAATCTACAGGATTGACCTGTTTCATGGAGCCGTGGTAAAAGGGACTGAAAAAAGAAGTTTTCAGATGAATACTAATTAAATTCAGTGATTTAATCGAAGCGTAGGCAAAAGTTTAATTTATGAATTTTTGGCTTTGCAGAACAGTCTGGAAATTATTATTTATCTAACTTTTCGCAATTCTTACGCGGGAAGTGCTGAAAAAGTGACCGGGCAGCATGCAGACGCTAACAGGCGGTGAGGGGAGAGTCATCTCGGGGAAGAAAGCGCCTGGGATGGCGCTTTGTTAAGAGAGTTTATTCGATGTTCTGAATCTGTGCATGGTTTTGTTTATATGTTGATGATTTTTATGATATTTAATTTTATTTAGTTTTCTGTGGTACAGGACTTGGTACGCGAAGTTTTGATAATGCTTAAGTTTGGCCGTTTTGAAAATGATTCTATCAAAGGAAAGTTCTTTCAATATGCAAGATTTTTTCAAAAAACTTCAAGCTTTTCTGATTACGGCTCAGGCTAGGATCTTTGATCACAGGAGTCGATAATTTTTTATTTACATGATAATTTTGGATAACTTTCTTTTTATATTGTAAGCACCCCCTGTAGTCAGCGTCTATCCAAATTAACGCTGCTCGATGTCATAAAATCTCTATAGATTATCGAAAGAGCTACAATTTCGGTTAAAACTCACCCCGCTGGCATCAGTTGATACGTATAAAAAAGAGATAATCCTCAGAATCCGAGTTTTCACATTCCAGATTCTGAGGCTATTGCTAGTTAATTTTTCCAAAGTATTACTGCATGTGCTCTATCTCGCGGGTTGCCCGGAAATTTTGAGAAACACACACTTGAATTATGTTACGTGTCTGGTTTTATTGGTCCATAAACGCTTTCAATACTGAAGAATGCTGTTCCTCCAGCCCCATTAATTAACCCGCTAAATCCATTCTGGATAAAATTTGTCACATTACTTGGTTCACGTGGTGAAGATAAATAACATAGCTCTTCACATATGTTAACTAGATCCTTAGCCTTCGGCCTTTTCTCGGGTTCGTATTCTAAACAGCCATCTACGATTTTCTGTAATTTCGTCGATAATGTACTGAACTGTTTGTTTGCTGTCATGAATGCTGGCCAAGGCTCTCTCTTTCTACTTTTCACATTCACTGCGGTTTCTAAATAAACTCCAAATGGATAAATACCGGTCATCAGTCTAAACATCATTGCACCTAAAGACCAAACATCTGCCGAATACTTGATAATATCCCCCTTCTTTCTAAACATCATCTCTGGAGCCATAAATGGAAGCGCTCCTCTAATCGTTCCAGATGTATAGAGAGTTAAATCTCCATTTTCAGCAGCTTCTGCGAAAAATTCGTTAGTTAATGATGCGATTCCAAAATCAGTAATTTTAAGTTGTTCAAATGCAACTCCATTTGAAATCATTATGTTGCTGGGTTTCAAGTCACGATTAACAACGCCAGCTTGATGTGATGCCATCATTCCTTTTGATAGATTATGTAACATACAAGCACTAAAATTAGGATCTAATATGCCAAAATGATTTAGTTTATCTTCAAGAGTTTCACCATGCACAAATTCTTCAACTAAAAAAATCTGTTCATCGAATTCGAAGTAATCTAGGGTTTTAGCTACGTTACGGTGGTTAACTTTTGCAGATATTTTGGCACTAGATGAAAATCTCTTTGTTTCTAATCCAGGAAGGGGAGTTTTCAGTGCAATGTGAATATCCAATTTTAAGTCTTTGGCAAGGTAAACATCCTGCATGCCACCTTTACCTGCGTGACCAATAACTTGATATCTGTTGGAAATAACAGTTCCTTCGCGTATGATGACATCACCTCGGGATTTGAAATGTCGAAAGTTACAAATGTCCTTGTTGGTGAATCTGTTCTTTCCAATGTTATTCACTACACCCTTCCAGCATCTTACCAGGTAAGATTATGATATTGTTGGCTTTTTCTAAGCCATTTATTGAGTCGATAAGGAAATTGAAACCATCATAACTTATAGTCATTGATGAGCTTCCACCCCAAGTGATATTTGCCTTTCTCGAGTTCGAGCTTATTTTATGTTGTTGTCCTTGCATAACGACCAAAGAATTATGCTTATCCTTTAGTAATATTTTTCTAAGGATTTTTTTGCATCGTGCATTGATGGTCTTTGGTCTTTATAACTAGATATACATGCCATTATAATGTCAGCAATCGTTCTGGGTAATGCACCATATTAATGCTGGGAATGCCATAACTTCACTCGGAGGAAAATGGTTCAATTCATCACCTTATCCGCACCTAGTCGGGCCATCTTGCGCGGGTTAAAGCCCCAGCAGATCTCCTTCCAGCCCGACGGCATGACGTAGAAGGTGGTGACTGTTTAGCGGCCCTGCGCGGCGTTGCCTTTCTCCACCCTGCGCCAGCCCACCATGTTGCCGGTGGCGGTTGCGCTCGTCGTGCCAGTCGGCAAAGCGGCTGTACTGATTGGCGGTGAAGAACGTGCGCACCTGCTCCAGCGCGGCCATGTCTTCCTGGTTGGCCGTGTGCCCCCGGTCTTTCAGCCAGGCGTTCAGGCAGACACGTGTTGCCCGCAGCGCCTCACCCTCCGGCCAGCCGGTAATACCGAGGCGCGTCGCCAGCTCCCCGGCCATCGCCACCAGGGCAAAGCGATTGACCGAGCGGCCCACCTGATTGCCCGCGTCCTGCGGGGCCAGCGCGGCGGTGTACTCTTTCATCAGCGACTTTGCCTGCGCCGTCAGCCCGTTCAGGTCGGCGGCCAGCGCCTTACCACTCTCAAAGCCGTGTAGCTCTTCAAATACGCCGAACTTACCGGAGTCGCTGGGTATCTGTATCATCCTTACCTCCATCCCGGCGAAGGTGCGCCCGCCCGCCTTTGCGGCGTGCTCCGTCAGCGACAGCTCACCCGTGGAGAGGAACAGAAGCCGCCACTGCTTGCGTGTGCGCCGCTCGCCGTCCGTTCCGGCCCTTGCCCTGGCCGTTTGCCAGCATATAGGCAATGTTGCCCGCCTCGCGCCCGTCCACCTCGCAGATTTCATCGAGCATCATCGCCGCGTCTGCCAGTAGTCCGGGCCGCCGCACACCAAGGTGGCCGCCTTCATGGTGGTGGTCTTGCCGTCGGTGGACTCGCCCTTAAGGTGATAGTCGCCGCCGTCCATGCCAATCAGGCGCAGCAGTGGCGCGGCAAAGGCTAGGCTCACCGCAAAGGCCACGCGGGAGTTGCCGGTGCAGTAGCGGAAAACGTGCTCGCGCCACTCCTCCGTCGCGCCCCTGTACCGAGGTGGTCTGAAGAATCACGCCCTCCGCGTCCTCGCCGTTCACCTCGTCCTGCAGGACATAAACCTGTCCGTGCCAGCCGGTACGGCTCGCGCAGGTGACGCGCCGCTCCGACTTGCACAGCGAGATGTACTCCATCAGCCGGGCGCGGGCCTCGCCGGTGGTGCTGATGTACGATAGGCCGTTAGCCAGGAGCACCCGGCGCAACTCCTCGCCGCTGCCGCTCAGCATCTCCATCGGCATCGCCCACTTTCGGCGCTCACCCTAGGTATCCTCCCATTCCAGCAGGCGGCCGAAATTGCCGCCGTCGGCGTCGCATGTAACTGCAGTCACGCGCAGCGGATTGCAGATTTTCACGTTCTGGATTTCCGTTTCGCCGTTGCGCTGCACCTGTTTCTCATACCAGAGATATTCCTGGGTCAGCCGGAACCCCTGCGGCAGACGCGTGCGGCCCTCACCGCACATCACCAGACCGTTACGGAAGGCTTCACGGGCGCGGGTCACGCCTTGCTGGCGGTGAAAGTCGTTCCAGTCGGAGCGAATTTCGCCCGGCGGCAGCGTTATCCAGCCGCCCACAGCCTTCGCCGTTTTTTCCGAGAACGTCTTACCCGGATTCTCGCCGCCGTCCTGAAAGTCGTTGTCCCCGGCGAGAATAATTTTTACCTCCGTCCAGCGGGCGCGCAGCGCCTGCGCCACGTTCGGCAGGTTCCCGGCCGACACGGCCGCCACCACGTATCCGGCGGTCAGCTGGCTCACGGTCAGCGCCGTGGCCCAGCCTTCGGTAATCACCGCCTGCACCGGCGGCTCTGCGGGCAGCGGGGCGAGCGTCACGAACGCGCCGGGAACGTCGTGCCGCTGATGCGCTGCACCCTGCCGGTCAGCGTGACCGGATGGGCGGGGGAAGCCTTTTGTTCCCAGATAAGCGCTCTCGCCGGTGCGGCTGTATGTCAGCAGCGCCTTCACCGTGGCGGTCATGTCGCGCTTCGGGGCTTTTCCTTGGCAGGCTTAACCGGCATGTCCTGCACGTCGCGGAACTCCAGCACCTGCGCGACTACCTGCGCCGCCTTCTTCACGTCGTCGCCCGTCACTCGTTTTACCAAGTCAAGGCCATCGCCGTTGCCGCAGTGGCTGCAAATCCACATCCCGCGCCCCTCCATATCGTCAAAGCGAAAGCGGTCGTCTCCGCCGCAGTGCGGGCAGGGGCCATGTCGCCCGTTGTCCGGCACCGTAATGCCCAGCAGCGGCAGGATAACCGGCCAGCGGCCCCGTGCGGCCGTGGCAATCTGTGTCACAGTCATGGCTCCCCCTTACCGGTCGTACAGCGAAATGCCGGTATCACAAAAATTATCGAAGGCCGCCGGTAATACCCGATACAGTTCCGTCATCACCTGCACGCCGCGCTCGGTGAGTACCGGTGGCATGGTCAGCAGCTCCGGCCTGACCATATCGCTCATCAGCGCCAGCGCAGCCGCCGCGCCCTGCGCCTCGCTGTACTCGTTCACCATTACGCTTTCAATATGCAGCGCCACGGCCATTTCGATGCGCTCCACCGACAGCTTGTGCGGCCCCAGAATCTCGCTGCCAGTGTCGGCCAGCACCTTTGCCTGCCAGGCGGAAGCGATGGCACGGCGGTACAGGGCGGTGGTCAGCTCCGCCGGGAAAACCGATACGTGGTGGCTCATAGCTTTGCCTCCGTCAGCGGGGCACAGTGGCGCGCTACCTCTTTCAGGTCGGCGTACAGATAGTCCATCAGCGCGGTCACGCCCGGCACGCTGCCGCCAAACGGCAGGCCGTCATTTTGCGGGTGCTGCGCAAACAGCTGTTGCAGCAGGTCACAGGCGTCTTTGGCCCGCTCCAGTTTCTCGAAAGCGCTTTCCGGCATGCCATAGGCGTAAAAACGGCGGTTTAACGGCAAGGGGCGGCCCTGAGCAGCGTGCTGCCCGTTGGTGTGTTCATGGATAACTCCGTTACTGAATGCGGTTAAGGCTTACAGAAAGCGTGAATACTGATCGGCGTCCGGCTCCGGGCGCGAAGTGGTAAGCCTCTCCCGGTAACGCACAAACGTCACTGATGGATGAAGGTACAGGGGGCCGGAACCGCCTTCACCGCCGGCTGCGGCTACCTGCTGACGGGGAGCCGCAGCGATACGCCGATAGCACGCCTCAAACCACGCCAGCGGGCCGGAGGTAAGCTGGCCGTCGCTGTCATAGCGATACAGCACCTCATGACTGAACTCCGGATTGACGGCCGTTACGGTAAACGGGGCCGCCGTCAGGCGGATAATGCTGACCGTCCAGCCTTGCTTGTGCTGCCAGCGCTCGCCGGGTTGCGGATACTCACGCATAACGACCTCCCCGGCACGGCAGACGACCAGCAAAAAACAACACGTAATCGGCGGCCAGACGACGGCGGGCGCTGCGCTCGTCGTTACCCGCAGCATCACCGGACGGCAGGAGCGCTGCGCACGGTTGATTGCGGCAAAGATCTAGGTACACTTTGATGTAGCCATGTATGTGACTCCCAAGTTCATTTGTGGTCAGGCTTTGTGAGGTATTGCGAGTACCTTGCAGAGCCGCTTGTTTTCAAATGCTTTGTTGTACAAGGTACGTACAATGTCAAGAATTAAAGATCGCACTCCTAAAACTGGCGGCAAATCGCCCACCTTCCAGATCCGCATTAATCCTGAGCTAAGAGAGCAACTCGATCTTGAAGCAGCCAAAGACCAAACTACACTCAGCAACTGGTTCAAGGAGGTTGCAAGAGAAGAACTTAAGCGTCGTGGCATTGAACCTAAAGGATGATTTTTCGCGGTGACTCGACGCCGCATATTTATCAATGTGTACGCTGCTGCCCTATCCATTCTTTTACCTCCTCAGCTCGCCAGGCAGTAATACGAGCGGAAATTTTTATTGGCTTTGGAAACGATCCAGATGTAACCCGCCGCCATAGCGTTGCTGACGAAAACGGCAGGCAATGCATTAACTGTTTTTGTCTGATAAACCCGGTTTCAGGGATGATTCCGTAAGGCGTGTGCTTCAAATTAGGATCTCCTATCTCAATGAGTACAAGTGGTGTGGGATGAGATTAATGGAGACACATTGATGCATTCCACTGAAAGTGGAATTCCATCAAGAAGATCAAAATTCCATTTTAAAAAGTGAATTCCACCGATTCATTACTGTTGGAGAGGGAAGGTTAAAGTTTTTAAGCTTATGATTTATAATTAACTTATTTTAAAGGGAATTGTATTGCCCTTCATTGCCCTTTATATACTCTTAGGTTCGACACTAATGGCCAATATTGGTAACTCAAAGGCAACTGAAGGTAATACCTAGGCATTGTTTGGCACATTTCGATACCGGACGTGATGTCAATGCATCTTAAGGGCAGGCGCTAAGACGTCACTACTCATCATAAAGTGAGTTAAGATACGTTCTTAACTTGTCGTAAAAAGAAGATTTACCCATCCCTTTTTGGCTTATGCCATTAGATTTCGCATAGTCGCTCAACAATCTGTGCAAAGGTTCGATGCTCGGGAAACCAGCATTGTTAATCCACTTTGTCGATCCACTGGCTGATTTTTCCATCGCAAGATTGATCGCGAGCAAACCCATAATCTTATGAAGAGATGGATTTTCCTCATCTTTCTTATGGGCACCACGCTTGTCCTGAGCATTTTCTTTAGCGATTAGAAGTGCTTTTTCGCCTCCACACTGAAAAATGAGTGCTTCTCCATATTTCTTATATATTTGACTCAAGGATTGAATGCATCTTTCTACCAGAACATCGGGAGTTACATCCTTCTCAAGTAGAATGAAACAAGATGAGAAAAGGATGGTTTCCTCCATAGGACAATTAGTCGTGATAGATTTAGGGTAAAATAGATCCAATTCCTTTTGCTTTCCTTGCGATTTAAGAAGAGCGTATGAATTCCTGTTAACCCTAATAAGATAATCACAATAAGCACCAATGATGCGAGTTTTATCTTTCTGCAACTCATCGTTTCTGAGGTTAGGATCAACATCGGCTAATGCCCTTGCTAATTCCTTTATTTCAATTTGGGGATAGTGGGTTAGCCTTTCAATGGAGCTACCCTTTGAGAAACTAAAATGCATTATAATGTCGCCTCTATTTCAGCCAGGAAATCAGCCATTTTATCAAGCGCTAATTTTCTTTCATTAAAGTAATTATGTCTATTGTAGATACCTTCAACGCCTTTAATGCGATGGTTAAGGCAACGCTCTGCTACCACTGGATCGATACCTAAAAAGGCCAGATGCGTTCTGGCAGTTCGTCTGAAATCGTGGATAGTAAAGCCTTCAACTCCTTCCATATGCGGTTTAAGCTTTGCCAGCGCAACCGGAAGGGTGCTTTCAGCGATATGAGGTATCATCCTGTTCTGCATTTTTCTTGCTGGCAGGACCCATTCACTGCCTAAAGAAAGTTGCTTTAGCTCATTCAGCCAAATCAAAGATAAGTCAGGAAGAGGAATATCCAGGTTATCGCCATTTTTAGTATTTTTCATATACCACGCACCCTCTTCAAGATTGAAATCTTCCCATTTAGCCGAGCATAGTTCCATTTTCCTGCAACAAAGAAGTAAAAGTAATCTCATTCTGCCGACTAGACCCTTTGGCTATTTTCATTGCGCGGAAAAGTAATGCAATTTCTTCTTCTGAAAGAAAACGATCTCTGGATTTTTCCTGACCTCCTGCATCATTGTTATCAAAGGCTGCCGCTGGGTTAACACTCAAATAGTGACGTTTTATGCCATAGTTAAATATGCGCTTTATCCAACGTAACACATCATTAGCTATAGTTGGTGCGCCCCGTTGAACAATGTTCTGCAACATCATATCAATATCCCTGGTATTAACGTCTTCTACCTTTATATTGCCTATGTGAGGATTGATATCTTTTTCAATGCGCCTGCGAAGAATATCGGGGTGTTTCCACCGTCCAACAATCTGCTTCTCGTAGTATTCAAGCGCAAGGTCAGAAACACGACGAGCGTTCTTCTCTTTCTTGATTTTGGCAAGCGTGGAGGCTTTACGCTCCTGCTTCTCTCCGGCGACGTCATAGCCTAAAGCTACTCTTGCCGATAGCTATCTGGCCCGTTCGCGCGCTTTCGCTAAGGACAGATCCTCATACGAACCAATCCACATCGCACGCGCTTTGCCTCCGTAGCTGTAGCGAAAGCGCCATTTGGATATTGAGAACTCTTTGCGGTAGCAAAGGTATAATCCGTTTCCGTCAGATCGTCCTTGAAAGCTTTCCTGAGACTTGAGCCAGGCTTTTATCTGTATGTCTGATAGCTTTCCCATTCTGCCTGCTTGTACCAAACCGATAACGGTCAAAAGTAATTGGTACATTAGATGGTACAGTAAAAGTGGGAGGTTTTGCGAGAAGTGATGATTCTTGATGAGACAATAAAACCCGTAAGTTACGGGTTTTATTAGTAATGTGACATTATGTGAAAGTAGGTGATAAGTTACTCAATGTTCTGAATCTGTTCGCGCATCTGCTCAATCAACACCTTCAGCTCAATCGCGGAGGTGGTGATTTCTGCATTGATCGACTTCGATGCCAGCGTATTCGACTCGCGATTAAACTCCTGCATCATGAAGTCCAGACGACGGCCACCCGCCTCTTTCTTCTTCAGAATGTTATAGGTTTCTTTAACGTGAGCATCCAGTCGATCCAGCTCTTCGGAGACATCAACACGCTGCGCCATCATCACCAGTTCCTGCTCCAGACGATTATTTTCCAGCTGCACTTCGGCATCTTCCAGCTTGGCGACCAGGCGTTCACGCTGCCATTTGATCACTTCAGGTATCTGCGCGCGGACTTTGCTGACTTCCTGTGATACACCTTCCAGACGCTGCTCAATCATCGCTTTCAGTGCAGTCCCTTCGCTTTCGCGTGCCGCAATGAAATCATCCAGCGCGGCGTCAAGCGCCTGCAATAACTGCTGATTGATCACGTCCAGGTCCTGCTCCTGAGCAGACATCACGCCCGGCCAGCGCAGAATATCCAGCGGATTAATCGCGCCTTCATCGCTTTGCATCTTCACCCAGTTAGCGGCCTGCACCAGCTGTTTCGCCAGCGCTTCGTTCAGCGTCAGTTCGCCCTGCGCGCTGGGGTCGGCATCATAACGCAGGTTGCACTCAATCTTGCCGCGCGTCAGACGCTGGCGAATGCGCTCGCGGATCACCGGCTCCAGACCGCGGAACTGCTCCGGCAGACGGATATAGGTTTCCAGATAACGTTGGTTCACGGAACGCAGCTCCCAGGCGGCGCTGCCCCATTCGCCTTTAGCTTCGCGGAGGGCATAAGCGGTCATACTGCGGATCATAAGCGGTACTCATTTTTGGAAAGATGAGGGGAAGTATAGCGAGGGCAGCCACGGCATAACAGGCATAAGCGTCTCAGGGGGAAATAACGAATCATTTCCGCTCTGTACCACAGGCACTTATGATGATGGCTGGCCGACTATGTGAGGATGCCGATCTATGTTTCGCGTTATTGCTGTTGCCGTTGCTCTGGCTCTGTTGCTGGCGGGTTGTCAGGCGCCACCTTCACCGGCAACCAAACCCCAGCCGATTTGCGCTGGCGGTGACGTCATGATGCAGACCACGCTATGGTTTGGTCTGAGCAAGCCACAGGGGGGGACAGTGAGTTCACTCGAATGGATGAATTTCGTGGATAACGAGGTGACACCGCGCTTTAGGGCCGGGTTGTCGGTGTATGACGCTAAAGGGCAATGGCTGGGCGACAATGGCCAGCTGGCGCGTGAAAACAGCAAAGCGCTGATGCTGATCCACGGCTTTGATTTGGCGGCTAACGCGAATATAGAAGCGTTACGCACCCTGTATAAAAAGCGCTTTGGTCAGGAGTCGGTGATGCGGGTTGATGCACCCGTCTGCGTTGGGTCTGAGACGAGAAATGGCGGCAGGATGGCCGCCGTTGACTATCGGATAAACAGAACGGCAAAGGCAGCTGACAGCAGGCTCACCAGCGTCGAGCCGTACACCAGCTTCCAGCCAAAACGTGAAACGACGTTGCCCTGCTGCTCGTTCAGTCCCTTAATCGCGCCCGCTACAATGCCGATAGAGGCGAAGTTAGCGAACGAGACCAGAAACACCGACAGAATACCCAGTCCGCGTGCGCTCATGCCTGACGCGACTTTTTGCAGCTCAATCATCGCCACAAACTTATTCGCTACCGGTTTGGTCGCCATAATGCTGGCCGCCTGCAGCGCATCGGCAGTCGGAATGCCAATCAGCTAGGCAAACGGATAAAACAGATAGCCGAGCAGCTGCTGGAAGCTGTAGCCGAACACGGCGGCAAACAGCGCATTCACGGCCGCGATCAGCGCAATAAAACCGATCAGCATTGCCAGAATTATCATCGCCACTTTAAAGCCAGCCAGAATGTATTCGCCCAGCATCTCAAAGAAGCTTTGATCTTCATGCAGCTTATCCAGGGCGATGGGCTGCTGATCCTGGCTTTTTCATCGGGTTAATGATCGACAGGATAATGAAGGTGCTGAACATATTAAGCAGCAGCGCCGCGACCATATATTTGGCTTCGATCATCGACATGTACGCGCCAACAATCGACAGCGAGACGGTGGACATTGCAGTCGCCGCCATGGTGTAAAGCCGGCGCGGCGGAATATCGCCCAGAATACCTTTATACGCGATGAAGTTTTCCGACTGGCCGAGGATCAGCGTGCTGACGGCGTAAAAGGACTCCAGCTTACCCATGCCGTTAATTTTCGACAGCAGGGTCCCGACCAACCGAATCAGCAGCGGCAGAATACGCCAGTGCTGCAATATGCCGATTAAGGCCGAAATAAACACAATCGGGCAGAGGACGCCGAGGAAAATAAATGCCAGCCCCTGTTTGCTCATCCCGCCAAAGACGAATTCTGTGCCCTGCACAGCAAAGCCGAGCAGGGTTTCAAAGAAGCCCGCCACCGATTCGACCAGCGCCAGGCCACTGGCCGAATGAAGAAAGAACCAGCCGAGTGCGGCTTCTGCCACAATCAGCTGAACGATACAGCGCAGGCGAATCTGTTTACGGTCATGACTGACCAGCAGCGCAAGGGCGAAAATAACCCCCAGCGCCAGCAGGAAATGAAGAATGGCGGCCATAATTTATTTAATCAGAGAGAAAGGAACGCGCATTTAGCCACAGTCGGCCGGGAATTTCATCTGATGATGCGGCGGACCAGCGCGAGAGACAGCGGGCAAGGAAGTCCGTATAATGCGCAGCCAATCATTAGCAAGCCGGAGATTACCCATGCGTCCAGCAGGCCGTAGCGCACAACAGGTGCGTCCAGTCACATTGACCCGCAATTACACCAAACACGCAGAGGGTTCCGTTCTGGTGGAATTCGGTGAAACCAAAGTGCTCTGCACTGCCTCCGTAGACGAAGGGGTTCCGCGTTTCCTTAAAGGCCAGGGCTGGGTTACCGCCGAGTATGGCATGCTACCGCGTTCGACCCATAGCCGCATGGCGCGTGAAGCCGCAAAGGGCAAGCAGAGTGGACGTACGCTGGAGATTCAGCGCCTGATCGCTCGTTCGTTGCGCGCCGCGGTGGATTTGAAAGCGCTGGGTGAATTTACCATTACGCTCGACTGCGACGTGATCCAGGCCGATGGTGGCACTCGTACCGCCTCTATTACCGGTGCCTGCGTGGCGCTGGCCGATGCGCTGAACAAGCTGGTCGCCAGCGGCAAGCTGAAAGCTAACCCGATGAAAGGGATGGTGGCGGCCATTTCGGTCGGCATCGTTAAGGGCGAAGCTCTGTGCGATCTGGAATACGTTGAAGATTCCGCCGCAGAGACCGACATGAACGTGGTGATGATGGAAGATGGCCGCATGACCGAGGTACAGGGCACTGCCGAAGGCGAGCCGTTCAGCCATGAAGAGCTGCTGACGCTACTGGCGCTGGCACGCGGCGGAATTGAAGAATTAATTCAGGCGCAGAAAGCAGCCCTGGAAAATTGATGTAACAGGCGACCACAGAGTCGCCTTTTCTTTATTTGAGGAGTGAGAAATGAAAGCCTGGCAGCGTCAGTTTATTGAATTCGCCCTGAACAAGCAGGTGCTGAAGTTCGGTGAGTTCACTTTAAAGTCCGGGCGTAAAAGCCCCTACTTCTTTAACGCCGGTCTGTTTAACAGTGGACGGGATTTAGCGCTGCTGGGACGCTTCTACGCGCAGGCACTGGTGGATGGCGGCGTCGATTTCGATCTGCTGTTCGGCCCGGCCTACAAAGGTATTCCGATTGCGACCACCACGGCGGTCGCGCTGGCCGATCATCACGACCGCGATGTGCCTTACTGCTTTAACCGTAAAGAGGCCAAAGATCACGGTGAAGGCGGATTACTGGTTGGCAGTCCCCTGCAGGGCAAAGTGATGCTGGTGGATGATGTGATCACCGCGGGCACCGCGATTCGTGAGTCGATGGATATTATCGGCGCGCACAACGCGACGCTGGCTGGCGTGTTGGTTTCGCTTGATCGCCAGGAGCGCGGACGCGGTGACATGTCGGCGATTCAGGAAGTGGAACGTGATTATGGTTGCACTGTGACTGCAATCATCACGCTGTCTGACCTGATTGTGTGGCTGGAAGAGAAGCCCGAGATGGCGGATCATTTAGCCCAGGTGCGGGCGTATCAAAAAGCCTACGGCATTTAAACAGAAGGCGGGCGTGATGCCCGCCTTCCTTTTATACCAGCTGGGCAGCAATCAGCGGCCAGCGAGCCTCAAAGTCTGCGGTCGGACTAAAGCGAAACTCTGAGCGGACATAACGCGACAGTAAACCTTCACAAAACGCCAGCAGCGTCTCGTCAGACTGAAAGCCTTCACCTTCACGCATTTTGCGCTCACGCATCACCTGGCGCAGCTGCACTTCAATCCGATCAAACAGTTGATTTATGCGCCCCTGCAGGCGATCCTGCTCGAACATCAGCGCATGGCCGGTCAGAATACGCGTCAGCCCCGGATTACGCTCACCAAATCCCAGAATCAATTGCACGATCAGACGCAGGCGCGTCATGGTCTCTTTCTCATCTTTCAGGATCAGATTAATGCGGGTAATCAGACTGTCTTCGATAAACTCAATCAGGCTGTCGAACATCCGTGTCTTACTGGGGAAGTGACGATAGAGCGCCGCTTCTGACACGCCGACCGTGGCTGCCAGTTTGGCAGTGGTAATCCGTTGACTGCCATCACCCGACTCCAGCATTTGCGCCAGCGCCTGCAAAATCTCTTCGCGACGATTTCGCTTCGCGACTTTTTTTCTGCCATGACCTTAAAGACCCCTGAAATTCACCTTAAACAGGCAACACCTACGCATCTACCACAAGCACACGTCTCATGGCGATGAGAAAACGTAATTGGCGTAAGTGAAAGTCGGTAGCGTTGGTTATTGACGGCCTGAGTGACCGAAGCCGCCTTCGCCGCGCAAGCTGGCGTCGAAGTCTTCTACCAGATTAAACTCGGCCTGCACCACCGGGACAAAAACCAGCTGTGCCATGCGGTCGCCCGGCTGCAGCGAGAAGCTTTCCTGACCGCGGTTCCATACTGAGACCATCAACTGTCCCTGATAGTCCGAGTCGATCAGTCCCACCAGATTACCCAGCACGATGCCGTGTTTATGGCCGAGGCCCGAGCGCGGCAGGATGACCGCAGCCAGATCAGGATCGGCAATGTGAATCGCCAGGCCGGTCGGAACCAGCGTGGTGGTGCCTGGCGCGATGTCGAGAAAATCGTCGATGCAGGCGCGTAAATCTAACCCAGCGGAACCCGAGGTGGCGTAGGTCGGCAGTGGAAATTCTTTGCCGACGCGCGCATCAAGGATTTTAACGTCTATTTTTTTCATCATAACGGCTGACAATCTCGTCTAATAATTGTTGACCAAGGAGAGACTTATCGCTGAGCGGTAAGCGTTTTTCTCCATCCTGCCAAAAAAGGTGAAGAGCATTGGTGTCGCTATTGAACCCTTGTCCGGCTTTAGCAACGTCGTTAGCGCAGATCAGGTTCAGATTCTTGCGCACCCTTTTTTGCCGGGCGTATTCTTCCACATTCTGGGTTTCAGCAGCAAATCCAACCACGAAAGGCCGGTGTTCCTGTAACGCGGCGACGCCGGCAACAATATCGGGATTCTTTATCAGTTGCAGCGTGACGTTATCATCGCCGCCCTGTTTCTTGATTTTTTCGGCCGCAATGTCGGCTGCCCGGTAGTCTGCCACGGCTGCGCTTGCAATGAAAATATGTTGTTTGTCTATCTCGCCCATCACCGCCGCCTGCATCTCCAGCGCACTGATGACATCGACCCGTTTTGCCCCCGCAGGCGCAGGTAGCGTCACCGGCCCGCTGACCAGCGTAACGTTGGCACCGCGTCGGGCCGCTGCGGCCGCGATAGCAAAGCCCATCTTGCCGGAGCTGTGATTAGTGATGTAGCGCACCGGATCCAGTGCCTCGCGGGTGGGGCCGGCGGTAATCATAATATTGAGATGTTGCAGATCGTTGACGGGAGTGGCCCACTGTACCGCATGGTCGACAATCGCCAGCGGATCGAGTATCCGGCCCGGCCCGACGTCGCCACAGGCCTGGCTGCCGCTGTCAGGGCCCCAAATCAGGATGCCGCGCTGTTGCAGCGCCTGCAGATTTTGCTGGGTCACTGCCGCGCGGTACATCTGCTGATTCATCGCCGGCACCACCGCGACCGGCGATGCGGTGGCCAGTACGGCGGTGGTCACCAGATCGTTGGCCATGCCGGCGGTAATGCGGGCAATCAGGTCGGCGGTTGCCGGGGCCAGCACAATTAAATCAGCCCATTTAGCCAGTTCAATATGCCCTATTGCCGCTTCTGCCGCCGGGTCGAGCAGATCGTTAAAGACCGGGTAGCCGGAAACCGCCTGCAGGCTGAGCGGCGTAATAAAAGCTTTAGCCCCGTCCGTCATCATTACACGGACATCGGCGCCACGATCGCGCAGGCGCCGCACCAGCTCAGGTGCTTTGTAGGCGGCAATCCCGCCACTCACGCCAAGAAGAATTTTTTTACCGGCTAATCCCATCATGATGTTGGCCTCACTAAGCTGTCTGCCGCCTGCCGCGGCGAATGCACGAATTTTATCACAAAAGCCGTGGCGCGCCTTTTCACTGCCTGCGTTTGCGAGCCATCTCGTAAAAAGTCACGTTGCTGATGGTGGCGTTCCGCCAGATGGGTCACCCTGACGTTCGCCACAGGGAGAATGCAGATGAAAAGTATGGCACCGCGGGAGAAGCTAAAACAGCAGGGCGCGTAGGTGCTTAGTGACGTCGAGCTGCTGGCCCTGTTTCTGCGCACCGGCACGCCGGGGCAAAACGTGATGGCGCTGGCGCAGCGCTTTTTTGCCAGCCAGCTGGCCCGCGAAAGTGCGATGGAAAATCCCCAGGTCACGCGCCATTACCTGCAAAGTCTGTTAGCCCGTCTGGAGCGTGAGATCTTTATGGTGCTGTTTCTTGATAATCAGCACCGCGTGCTGGCGGCGCAAAAGATGTTTTCAGGTTCCATTAACAGCGTAGAGGTCCATCCGCGCGAGATCGTACGGGAGGCGCTGAAGGTTAATGCGGCCGCACTGATTCTGGCGCATAACCACCCTTCCGGTATGGCGGAACCGAGCCGGGCTGACCGCGATGTGACGCGAAAAGTCAGCGAAGCCTGCCAGTTGCTCGACATCCGTTTGCTCGATCATCTGGTGATTAGGTCATGGCGAATATGTCTCGTTTGCTGAGCGAAACTGGCTTTAACGCAGCAAAAATTCGCGCCAGGTGGCGGCTTTTTACCCGATCATTCGGGATCTTTATCTGTTCGGGACTTGAGCACTTGGGCTGAGCGGCGTATACTACGCCACCTTTGAGAATCCCGGGTTTGGCGGTTAGGCCAGCTTAGCGGGTTCCATGGAACTCGCTTGGCGGGCTGCAAGCCTGACGAGGCGGCCAAAACCTAATTTTTAAAGCTCGAGCTGATTTGATTTTTGGAGAATAGACATGTCACGAGTCTGCCAGGTAACTGGAAAGCGTCCGGTGACCGGTAACAACCGTTCCCACGCAATGAACGCGACGAAACGCCGTTTCCTTCCGAACCTGCACTCACACCGTTTTTGGGTTGAGAGCGAGAAGCGCTTCGTTACTCTGCGTGTATCTGTAAAAGGTATGCGTATTATCGATAAAAAGGGCATTGATACGGTGTTAGCCGACATGCATGCCCGTGGTGAGAAGTACTACGGAGTACTAAGGAACTGAATCATGGCTAAAGGTATTCGTGAGAAGATCAAGCTGGTTTCCTCTGCTGGTACAGGTCACTTCTATACCACCACGAAGAACAAACGTACTAAACCAGAGAAGCTGGAACTGAAAAAGTTTGATCCGGTTGTACGTCAGCATGTGATCTACAAAGAAGCTAAAATTAAGTAATTTTAGTGTTCTGCTAAAAACCCGGCTCCGGCCGGGTTTTTTGTTTGTGCAATCCGCTGAGGAGAGGTTATGCCAGAGTTGCCAGAGGTTGAAACCAGCCGTCGCGGTATCGAACCGCATTTGGTCGGTGAAACCATCCTTCACGCCGTGGTGCGTAATTCACGTCTGCGCTGGCCGGTTTCGCAGGAGATCCTGTCGCTGAGCGATCAGCCGGTGCTTAGCGTTCAGCGCCGGGCAAAATATCTGCTGCTGGAGCTGCCGCATGGCTGGATCATCATCCATCTCGGGATGTCCGGCAGTTTACGCGTGCTGCCAGAAGAGCTGCCGGCCGCCACCCATGACCATGTTGATCTGGTGATGAGCAATGGCAAAGTGCTGCGCTACACCGATCCGCGTCGCTTTGGCGCCTGGCTCTGGAGCAACGATCTGGCTGGCAGCAGCGTGCTGGCGCATCTAGGACCGGAGCCGCTCAGTGACCATTTTGATGGCGATTATCTGTTCGAAAAGTCGCGCGGCAAACGGACGCTGATCAAGCAGTGGCTGATGGATAACAAAGTGGTGGTCGGCGTCGGCAATATTTACGCCAGCGAGTCGCTGTTTTCCGCCGGGATCCTGCCCGATCGACCTGCCGGCAGCCTGTCGCAGCCAGAAGCCGGGTTGCTGGTCAATACCATCAAAGCGGTGTTACTGCGCTCAATTGAGCAGGGCGGCACCACGCTGCGTGACTTCTTACAGAGTGACGGTAAGCCGGGGTATTTTGCGCAGCAGCTGCAGGTTTATGGTCGGGCCGGGGAACCTTGCCGGGCATGTGGTACGCTGATTGTCAGCGGCAGACACGGGCAACGCAGCACTTACTGGTGCCCGGATTGCCAGCACTAAGCTAATTTAGCCAGCAACGCCTGATAGACTGGCGCGGGCAGGAAGGCGGTGACATCGCCATCGTGACGCGCTACCTCTTTGACCAGAGAAGAGGAGACAAATGAGAAGCCTTCCGACGGCATCAGGAACACGCTTTCCAGCGTCGGCAGCAGGTGACGATTCATGTGCGCCAGCTGCATTTCATATTCAAAGTCCGACACCGCACGCAGTCCACGAACCAGCACGTTAGCCTGCTGAGCGCGGGCGAAATTTGCCATTAAATCGCTGAATCCGACCACCTCAACGTTAGGCAGATGCGCTACTACCTCACTTGCCAGCGCCACGCGCTCGTCCAGACTGAACATCGGCTTTTTGCTGGGGCTGGCAGCAATCGCCAGCACCACTCGATCAAACATCTGCGCGGCCCGCGTCACAATATCGATATGTCCCAGCGTAATGGGATCGAAGGTGCCGGGATAAATGGCTTTAGTACTCATACTCGCCCTTTTGCCGATGCGTGATTCAGCGCCCACAGCGCCGAATATTTGTTAAAGGTATATTGTGCGTTAACCACCGCCAGGATCCAGCCCTGTTTGCCATCCAGAAAGCCCGCGCGTAACAGCAGAGTTTTCACAAATGCCCCCAGCGTATGGCTGAAGATAGAAAACAGGCCGCAGCGTTTACCGCGCTGATGAAGTTCCGTCGCCCAGGCTTCGGCATACGCCAGCTGCTTGCGCTGAAAGGCGATCAAATCACGACAGGTCAGGTGTTGCAGATGCCCCTTCAGTGCCACCACCGGCGCGCCTTCGGCGTTCAGCGATTCATGCACCAGGTTGTCATTGCAGTGCAACGTCGGGGGATAGAGCCGCGTGACGCGGTCAGGATACCAGCCGCTGTGGCGCATAAAACGGCCAAGAAACAGGTTGCTGCGGCCAAGGCTGTAAACCGTGCGGCTGGGTGGGGCGATCAATACCTGCTCAATGGCGGCGCGCAGTTCAGGCGTCACGCGCTCATCCGCATCGATCATCAAAATCATGTCGCCGCTGGCGTAACGCTGCGCGCGCTGGCGCTGGATGCCATACCCCTGCCAGTCATCGCTGCGGAACACCTGCGCGCCCGCCTGAGTGGCAATGTCCACGCTATTATCCTCGCTACCGGAATCCAGCAGGATAATCTCATCAGCCCAGCTGACGGAGGCCAGACAGTCAGGCAGCAGTTCCGCTTCGTTTTTGGCGATCATCACCACTGAAAGACGTTGGCGTGTTGTCATCAGTAGGCTCGCGGCGGTAAATGGGGTTCGAGTAACTGCAGCAGACGTTGCAGCGCGCCCTTGTTCTGGTGCAGCACGTCCACCGCGTGGCGTCCGTAATAGCGGCGATAGTCATCATCCTGCAGCAGGTTGGTAACCTCTTTTTCCAGCGAAATCACGTCGGTAACGGTAATCAGCCCCTGGCCTTGCTGCAGTTTGCTGAAGATATCTTTAAAGTTCCAGGTGTGCGGCCCCATCAGAACCGGAATCGCATGCGCGGCAGGCTCCAGTGGGTTATGGCCGCCCCGTTCAACTAGGCTGCCACCGACAAATGCCAGATCGGCAATGCCGTACAGCAGCATCAGTTCGCCCATCGAGTCACCAATCACCACCTGGGTCGAGCCAGAGGGGATCTCACCGCTGCTGCGCAGGATAAAGCTGAAGTTACGCTGCTGGGTCAGTTCGCGCGCATCGTTGAAGCGTTCGGGATGGCGAGGAACCAGAATCAGCAGTAAATCCGGGAATGATTGCAGCAGCCGGCGATGCGCATCGAGCACGATCGCCTCTTCGCCTTCATGGGTGCTGGTGGCGATCCACACCGGACGACGCGGCGCCCACTGACGGCGCAGCGAGACGGCTCTGGCCGCCAGTTCTGGCGTCACCGAGATATCAAATTTCAGGCTGCCGGTGATCGCCAGCTGCGAGCGCTTCAGGCCCAGCTTAAGGAACCGGTCACCATCTTCGCTATTCTGCGCTGCAATCAGCGTGATGCTCTGCAGCAGCTGGCGCATGAATTTGCCCAGCTTGCGGTAGCCTTTCGCCGAACGCGCCGAAAGACGGGCGTTGGCGATCACCAGCGGAATATTGCGCTGATGCAGAATGCGGATGATGTTGGGCCACAGCTCGGTTTCCATGATGATCACCAGCCGTGGGTTGACCGTATCAAGGAAACGATTAATCGAGCTTGGCAGGTCATAAGGCAGATAAACGTGATGCACATCTTTGCCGAACGCCGACTGCGCCCGCTCTGAACCGGTTGGCGTCATGGTGGTGACGGTAATCGGCAGGGTAGGATAACTATGACGTAACGCACGCACCAACGGGATCGCCGCCAGCGTTTCGCCGACTGACACCGAGTGCAACACAATACCGTCTGGCTTAACTTTGCCGACACAATAGCCATAGCGCTCTGCCCAGCGTTTGCGGTAGGCCGGCGCTTTACGACCTCGCAGCCACAGGCGCAGCCAAATCAGTGGCTGAATAAGATAGAGCAATGCGGTGTAAATGGTCGTCATAATTACCGTTACGACACGTTCGCGTCTAAAACCAGGTTAAAGTCAGATGGCGGCATGTTATCAGAAACCCTGCATCCACTCATCCCACATTGTCAGTTGCTTCCCAGCACCTGTTGATACAGCGAAGTCAGCGAGTTGGCCAGTCGCTGCGGCCCATAAGGTTCAATTCTGCGCCGTGCCGCTTCACCCATGCGTGAGTCGACTGAAAGCGACGGTATCGCCTGAATCGCCTGATTCAGTCCATTGATATCCAGCGCATCACAGACGAAACCTTCCTGACCGGCAGTAATAAATTCCGCGCCGCCACAGCCAGTGCTGGTAATCACCGGCAATCCACAGGCCATCGCCTCCAGCACCACATTCGGGAAAGGATCGTACAGAGTGGGCAGCAGTAAACCATCGGCCGCATGATAGAACGGCTGTACGTCCTGCTGTACGCCGACAAATCGCAGCCGATCCAGACAGTTGAGCTGATTCGCCAGCTGCTGATAGCGCTGCAGCTGTTTATCCTGACCGACCACAATCAGGTCGCGATCACTGCCGGCCAGCGCTTCAATCGCCGCTTTCAGCCCTTTGCGTTCAAAACCGGAGCCAACATAGATCAGCACGGTCGCGCTATCGGGCAGCGATAACTGCTGACGGGTCGCGTGACGGGTGGCGTCGGTGGCGGGCTGAAAACGGCTGCCGTCGATGGCGTTATGGATGACGTGGATTTTCTCGGCACCGAGTGAGAAGCAGCGCAGGATGTCGCGTTTTACCATCTCAGAATTACAAATTACTGCTTTCAGCGCGGGCGAATTGAACATCTCCGCTTCCGCCCGCAGTACATAGCGATGGTAAAAGCTGAGGCTGGCGCTCAGGCGCTGCCATGGCGAAACGATACGCGCACGCTGCTCCAGCCAGACGCGGTGGACACCATCGCCGGCACGAAAAATATCACAACCGGCGATGCGCTCATGGCTTTGCACAATGTCGAATTTTTCCTGTTCCCAGCACGTGCGGGCCGCACGGGCAAATCCACGTTCGCGAGAGACCCGCCCGAGTTTGGGTGGGTTACAGATATGCAGGTGCCAGTCAGGATTCGGCGTGCCCTGCCAGCTGCGGGTGATGATGTTGAGATCCAGCTGTTCGCTGCCCAGCGCTTCCAGCGCACGCGAGATAAAACGCTCGGCACCGCCATCAGGCCGGTATTTCTGCCGGACAATCGCCAGCCGTAACTTACTCATTCAGATAGCTCCTTGCCGCCGCGACCACATCCTTAACCGGGATAGCCGACAGATAACGCTGGTCAGTTTTGGTATCAATCGAATCCGGTGAAGGCAGCGGACCATAATCGCCCGCCCAGATGACGTGATTATTGTCGCCCCACGGCCGCCAGTGCTGCAGCTTGGTCGGGCCAAACAGCGCAATACAGGGCGTGTTCAGCGCGGCCGCCATATGCATCGGGGCGGAGTCGACACCAATAAACAGTCGGGCATGATCAATCAGCGCCGCCAGCTGCGGCAGTGTGAACTGGCCTGCCAGCGACACCACATACGGCGAGGTGCACAGGGCCTGAATGCGCTCGATCATCGCCAGTTCGTGTTTATCCGGCCCGGCGGTCAGCAGCACCGGACGTTCTGGCTGCGCCAGCTGGTCGATGGTGGCGGCAACGCTCTCCTCTTCCCAGCATTTAAAGCCCCAGCGGGAGGTCGGCTGCACCACGATAAAAGGCGAGGTGATCTGCTTCTCTGCCAGCTTGGCGAGCACGCTTTGCCGATCGACTTCACTGTAGTGCATCGAAACCCGCGCGCCCTCGCTGCTGATGCCGAGCGGGGCCAGCGCGGACATATTCTCCTCCGCGGTATGCAGCTTGCTGTGATTGAGGGTCGGGACCAGCTGGTTATGGCACAGCCGCCAGAGCAGGTTGTCGCGCTTTTTAAACGCGAAGCCGATGCGTATCGGCGCGGCGGAGAGCAGGGTAATCAGGGCAGCACGCCATTGATCGGCCAGATTAATCACTAGGTCGTAATGACAACCCCGCACCGCGCGAATCAAGGCATACTCATGGCCCAGCTTGCGCCAGCCGCCTTGCTGCTTCCACTTACGGTCAATCACGTGTAGATGGTGGATATCCGGATGCGCTTCCAGCATCGGACGCGTTTCCTTATAGAGCAACACGTCGATACTGGCCTGCGGATAACGCTGGCGAAGGGCGTTGATCGCCGGCGTCGTCAGCAGCATGTCGCCATGATGGCGCAGCTTGATAAGCAATATATTTTGCGGAGAGACGTTTGCTGGAATCGGACTGGCCATAAACAATTGTTCTCAAATTTTAGTGAACCGATTGTAGGGCAAACCCTTTTTTAGGATAAAGCCAGCCTCAAGGGTTATTTGTAACGCCAGCGATAGAGACGACTCAGCCACAGCAGCAGCTGATACCACTGCTTAATCCCGCGGGCGTTGCGTAACATTCGCCGATGCGTCTGGCTGGCAAACAGATCGGCAATGCGCCCGGCGCGCGCGTCACTATCCGGCTCACGACGTACGCTATGACAGACGCTGAGCGCCTCGTGCGTCACCTGATAATGGAACGACGGATAGATTTTTCCTTGCCGCGGCAGCGGCGATTCAGCGCTTCCAGCATACCGGCAATCTTCAGATAGTGACGCTGGTATTCGACATTACGCTGGCCGGTGCGTTTGCGGTTGCTGATCGAGGCATCATGCATGATCATGCATGTAGTAGCGGTACAGTACCGCATCGGTATAACGCACGCGTTTCGCCAGCAACATGAATTCGGTGGTCCACGGAATGTCCTGGTTGTTCAGCCCCGGCTCAAACAGCAACTGATGCTGTTCAATCAGCGCATGACGGTAAATCCCCAGCCAGACCACATGCATGTAGCGGTGGGTTTTTAACGCAGTATTCAGCCAGTCGGGACCGCTCAACACGCCGGTACTGCGCAGGCGGTCCAGCGGAATCAGCGGCTTCACCCGCTGGCTATGTTTGAAATACCATTAGGCATTGCACTGCGTCGCATCCAGATCGTCCTGTTCCGCCAGCGTGACCAGCGTCTGGTACATCTCCGGTTGCATGGTGTCATCGGCATCGGGAAAGGTGACATATTTCCCCTGCGCGACCGTCAGGCCGGCATTACGGGCGCGTGAGACACCGCCGTTTCCCTGATGAATGACCCGAACGTAGGAATGATGTTGGGCGTAATAGTCGGCGCGCTCACCTGAACCGTCGGTTGAGCCGTCATCGACAATGATGATCTCCAGGGACGTCAGCGTTTGCGCCAGCAGCGACTGCATGAATTCATCAAACATGCTGCCCGCGTTGTACATAGGCGTAATGATACTCAACAGGGGAAGAGCACTCATGACAACGTTTGCACCTGTGCAGAGTGAAACGCGAAAGGGGTTTGCCTCATCATCATAAACTAGGTCCAGGCCAGCAAAATAAAATAGGGTGACTGACGATTATAAAACTGACTCTCGCCCATGCTGAAGTAAATCACCGGAATTGTTAACAAAAACGCACGCAGGGTCCCTTTTTCGCTGAAGGGAGATGCCTGCAACGCGGAATAGCAAAAGCCCGGCGCGCCGGTCGGCCGCCACAGTTACATCAGATGACACAACCGGTATCAAAAAATCTCCGCACCGCGCTAACCGAAAAACTTGTGCCGGACGTAGTTCATCATCCAGCTGACGCTTTCCGCGTACTGCTTCTGATGCCACTTGATCCGGGCGAAGCGCTTCATCTCTTTATAATGCTGCGGTAAATCCAGCGACTGGGCGGCCCACGGCGATCGCTGATAATAGTCGTAATAGAGCAGTGAGAGGTCGCTGCCGCCCCACGCATGCCTGGGTTTGCATTTACCGGTGTAGTGAATCATCACGGTATCGTCCGGAACCTGGAAGCGGTGCCACACCTTATTCGCGATGATGTCGTAAATGTGGTTGTAACGCTCCGGCAGGATCAGCATCTCATCTTCCAGCACAATGTTCAATACATCCTGATCGGGAAAACCAAACTCCGCCCCGCGGGAGACGAGTACCTCGGTGATGCGGGCCGTGGTCTGACGCGCCATCCAGCGTGGAATGTTGATCAGCATAAAGCCGGAGTTGAAGTAGTTATTGCCCTTAAGGCCGAGCTTCGGACACTGATTCTGACGCGCCCGCGGCGTATCGTTACAGGCACACAGCGTGTAATCGGCAATATCCAGGGTGAATAGCGGCGAATAGTCGCCCACCACCACCAGCGTATCGGCGTCGATATAGATCACCCGATCGCTGAAGCGCGCCACGGTTTCAGGGATTAGAAAACGATAATGGATGCTTTTTGGATAGTGTCCGACCGCCGGCAGCTGATCGACCCAGTCACTATTAAAAATGTGCAGCGTAATCGCCAGCCGATGACCGGCTGCCAGCGAGCGTAATTTTTCGACATCCTGTTCGCTTAACGAGTCTGAAAAAATATGGGCGTGAAAAGCGGTATCAGGATGATGGCTGAGTAGTGAAAATAACGTAATCCCAGACCACGCGCATAGGCGTGGTTGATGCCAAAGGCAACGTGCACAGGATTTGCATACGTATCAGGGAGCGTGTTGACCAGGAGCTTACTTTGCTGAACAGCATCAGCAACAGGGGTAATTGCCATTACGCTTCACTATTCCAGGTTATGAGTAATAAACGCTTGTATTCTAGTCAGTTTATCGTGATCCAGCCCAAATAATTTTTCAGCGGGCTGATCAAAGCGAAAACGCGTGGCAAAAACGAATGTCGACGCAGCAACATTATCGGGCCCGATAAACAGCACGTTGTTGACCGGACGCTGTTCCCTGACTTCACAGGGGCCATAAAGCATGATCACTGGTACCTGCTGCGCATCGGCAATATAGGCATTGCCGGAGTCAGATGAGATATAGAAATCCATATGCGAGATGGCCCACGGCACCTCTTCTAGTTTTAGCTCACCAATCAGGCTGAGGATATTTTCTTTCGGGCCGGTTAAGCTCAGCAGTTCATCCAGCCACGGTTGCTCAGCGGGCGGACCGAACACATAAAAGGTGCAGGGCAGGTTGGCCAGCGCTTCCATCAACTGCTGCCAGACGCTGGCGGGAATGGTTTTCGCCCGGTTGCCGGCTGAAATACTGATCCCGATTTTAATGCCTTCACGCGGAGCCAGCAGCGCAGAAGGCGGCACGGGCGGCTGCCACAGCGGTGAGGTGGCATGCTTAGGAAAATCGGTATAACGGTATTCTCGGTTGATCAGTTTCAGGTAGCTGTCGAGGGTTAAATCGGTTTTAGCATGATCTACAATGCCGCTGGCGCTGCGATAGAACATCGCATGATAGGACTTACGTACATAGGTGCGCAGAAACTGTTTGTTCGGTGCGTTACACAGCGATGCAAAGAACAGGTTTACACTGTTTGGCTGAACCAGATAAACATTGTCGTAGCGGTTCATCAGGGTGAACGCCAGTTTAAGCTTGGCAAAGAAGCTGCGCTTCGCCTCTTCAATCAGAGAATAGCGGCTGACGGTATCATCATGGCGCACCAGTGGCTCTACCGCCTTACTGATCAGCAATTCGGACTGACCCAGCGCGCGCAGCATCGGGGTGATATTAATGAAATCACCGATTTTTGCCGTCTGGATGATTAAATTGCGGCCGGTCGGCCGGTAAAACAGCCGCATCAGCGTGCGAAACGGCACCAGCAGCAGGTAGATCAACACATAGTTCATGGCCTGTTTTCCGTAATAACCGCCTGCAGTTTCTCTGCCACCGCGTCGGCAGTCAGCTCCGCCAGATTATGATTCAGGGCGCTCAGCGCCTGTTGATTCTGACCGTAACCACCGATCAGGCCAGGGTCGGTCGGTCCATACAGCATCAGGTTAGGGCGATCCAGCGCGGCGGTCAGGTGGCTTAATCCGGTATCGACTGACACGACAGCACATGCGCCAGCCAGCTGCCGGGCAATCGCCTCCAGCGTCAGTTTCGGCAGCACATCAACATGATCAAACCCTTCGGCCAGGCGCTGCGCACGCTGGTGCTCATGTTCTGCGCCCCACGGCAACTTCACCCGCAATCCACTCGGCTGCACCCGTTCAATCAGCTGCCGCCAGTGCGACTCCGGCCAGTGCTTGTTGTCACGCGTCGTGGCGTGCAGAAACACCAGATAGTGCTGTGCATCGGCAGGCAGGTGATACAGGAAATGTCCGGCAATCGTGTAATCGCCCTGGCCGTGCGGTTTCTCATAGCCGAGACTTTTGGCAAACAGCTCGCGCGTCCGCTCGACGGCGTGATGTTGCTTGCTGACCTCATGCCGCACGTCATACCACCAGCTGGCAAACGGTTCACGCGCACTGCGGCTATCCTGGCCATGCTTAACGCCTTTTGACAATCGTGTCACCAGCGCCGCGCTTTTGATCAGCCCCTGCGCATCAATCACGATATCGTACTGACGTGACTGTAACGCGCGCTTAAACAGCACGCGCTCTTCACGCTGCTGACTGCCAAACCAGTGCTTGCGCCAGCGGCGAATCGCTACCGGCAGCACCTTATCCACCGCAGGATGCCAGCCGGGGATCTGGGCAAAGTTCTCTTCCACCACCCAGTCAAAACGGATGCCAGGAATGGCGTGCATCGCATCGGTCAGCGCCGGCAGCGAATGCAGCACGTCGCCCATTGAGGAGGTTTTAACGATCAGGACGTGCATGGCACCTCCTGCGGCGCGTCGAGTAATTCGGTAAGGGTCTGATGCACGCGCTCGGGTTGAATGTCGATCAGGCTCTGATGATAGCCCTGTTCGGTATCGCCTTTGCGCACTTTGTGATAGCCGCTAATCAGGCGAATAACTCGCGCCTGGCGAGCCAGCGGTGGGGTAAAGTCGGGGCTGCTTGGGCCATAGAGCGCGACCAGCGGACGGTCCAGCGCGGCGGCGATATGCATCAGGCCGGAGTCGTTGCTGACCACTGCCCGGCACTGCGCCAGCAGAATCACTGCCTGCTCCAGCTGAGTCTCACCGGCCAGATTACGGCAGTGGACGCGGGCCTCTTCCGGCAGTGCGGCGATAATCTCCTCACCGGTTGGCCGATCTTTTGCCGAGCCAAACAGCACAATCTGAAATCCTTCCGCGATCAGCTGCTGCGCCAGCGCAGCGTAGTGATAGTGCGGCCAGCGTTTTGCCGGACCAAATTCGGCGCCGGGACAAAAACCGATGATCGAACGCGTCGCCGACAGCTGAAACTGCGCGGCGGTTTCAATTTTTTCCTGCTCTTCGACCTGTAGCTTCGGCCACAGCAGCGGTTGCGGCGGCTGCTGCGCCGACGCGACCGGCGTGTCATAGGCCAGCGCGACGTAGCGTTCAACCATCATTGGAAAAGCCGTTTTATCCAGCACCCGCAGATCGTTCAGCAAGCCATAACGCATTTCACCGCGCCAGCCGACGCGACGTTTGATCCCGGCGAAGAACGGCACCAGCGCCGACTTAAACGAGTTCGGTAGCACATAGGCGCGATCATAGTGGCTGGCGCGCAGCGTTTTGCCTAACCGGCGACGCTCACCAATTTCCAGCGCACCATGGCCAAGCGGCATCGCCAGCGCCTGATTCACTTCCGGCATGCGTGACAGCAGGAGACGACACCAAGCCGGTGCCATCACATCAATCACCGCATCGGGATGCTCGGCCTTGAGCGTGCGATAGAGACTTTGCGACATCATCATATCGCCGACCCACGACGGGCCGATTACCAGAATTTTCATCGCCGGAGCAGCTTCCTTTATGCGTTACGGTTTAGCCAGGCCATATATTCATCTACGCCCTGCGCCACGGTTTTGAACGGCTTGTCATAGCCTGCGGCACGCAGCCGGGTCAGATCGGCCTGGGTGTACGCCTGATAGCGTCCTTTGAGTTTTTCCGGGAACGGAATGTACTTAATCTGGCCTTTCTCATGGAATTTCAGGACCGCATCTGCCACTTCTTGGAAGGATTGTGCGCGGCCGGTACCACAGTTATAAATGCCGGAGACGCCGTTCTCCCAGCACCACAGGTTCACCGCGGCCACATCATCCACGTGAATGAAATCGCGTTTGAAACCGTCGCTGCCTTCAAACAGTTTTGGATTTTCATCGTTGCTGATTTGGGTGTTGAGATGGAAAGCCACGCTCGCCATGCTGCCTTTGTGGCCTTCACGCGGGCCGTAGACGTTAAAGTAGCGGAAACCACACACCGGCGAGTTCGCTTCCGGCACCATCTGACGGACGTAGTGATCGAACAGCATCTTCGAGTAGCCATAGACGTTCAGCGGCTGCTCATACTGGCGCTCTTCAATGAAATTCTCGTTGCGGCCGCCATAGGTGGCTGCTGAAGAGGCATACAGGAACGGGATCTCGCGCTCAAGGCAGAAGTGCAGCAGCTCTTTGGAGTACTGATAGTTGTTATCCATCATATGCTTGCCATCCCACTCGGTGGTGGAAGAGCAGGCACCCTGATGGAATACCGCTTCAACAGGACCGAGGTCATCGCCCGCCATCACGCTGATGAGGAACTCTTCTTTATTCATATAATCGACAATATCGAGGTCGACTAAGTTGGCAAACTTGGTGCCATCCTTCAGATTATCCACCACCAGAATGTCGGTGTGACCGCGATCGTTCAGCGCTTTGACGATGTTGCTGCCAATCATTCCTGCGCCGCCAGTTACGATAATCATGTTGTTACCTTCAACGTTGTGGGGTGAAACAGGAGGTTTCACACACGAATACTTCACATCATAACATTTCATCAGGGTGCAGACAGCCAGATAACTCTGTAACGATTTGTGCGGTATCCGCCATGGCGTGAACTATGCTGCAAAAATGACATTCTGTTGGGTGATTTATCGTGGTCAGGCTCGCTGTTCAGTAAGATGTGCCAAATTTTTGCCATCTGAAGAGAGCAGTAATGCCCGCACAATTTTATCAACAACTTCGTCAGCAACTCGACACTGCCCGTCAGGAAGAGGAAGGCCTGTTTAAACAGGAGCGGATTATCACCTCTGCCCAGCAGACGGAAATCGTCGTCGGCAGCGATCCGGCGGTAATCAACTTCTGCGCTAACAACTATCTGGGGCTGGCTAACCATCCCGCCCTGATCCAGGTGGCGAAAGAGGAGATGGACTCGCACGGATTTGGCATGGCGTCAGTGCGCTTCATCTGCGGTACTCAGGACAGCCACAAACTGCTGGAAAAACGGCTGGCGGAATTTCTGGGAATGGAAGATGCGATCCTCTACTCCTCCTGTTTCGACGCTAATGGCGGACTGTTTGAAACCCTGTTTGATGCGCAGGACGCCATCATTTCTGACGCCCTGAATCATGCCTCGATCATTGACGGTGTCCGGCTGTGTAAAGCGCAGCGCTATCGCTACGCCAATAATGATATGGAACAGCTGCGGGCGCGTTTACAGAAGGTGCGTGCTAACGGTGCCCGTCACATTGTGATCGCTACCGATGGCGTGTTCTCAATGGATGGCGTGATTGCTAACCTGCCGGCGATCTGCGATTTGGCCGACGAGTTCTCCGCGCTGGTGATGGTGGATGATTCGCATGCGGTGGGTCTTGTTGGCAATGCCGGGCGCAGAACGCATGAGTATTGCGAGGTGATGGGCCGTGTCGACATCACCACCGGCACGCTGGGAAAAGCGCTGGGCGGCGCATCGGGCGGCTGCACCGCGGCGAAAGCAGAAGTGGTTGAGTGGCTGCGTCAGTTTTCGCGTCCTTATCTGTTTTCCAACTCGCTGGCGCCTGCAATTGTTGCTGCCTCTCTGCGGGTGCTGGATCTGCTGAGTGAAGGCGACGGCCTGCGTCAGCGCCTGTGGGATAACGCCCGCTTCTTCTGTGAGCATATGACCGCGGCAGGCTTTACCCTAGCCGGTGCCGATCACGCCATTATCCCGGTGATGCTGGGCGAAGCCAGCGTGGCGCAGGAGTTCGGCCGTCTGCTGCAACAGGAAGGCATCTACGTCACCGGCTTCTTCTATCCGGTGGTGCCCAAAGGCCAGGCGCGCATTCGCACCCAGATTTCTGCTGCCCATACTCAGCAGCAGTTGGAGTGTGCGGTCGCGGCCTTTAACCAAATCGGCAAACAGCTGGGCGTCATCGCCTGAGGAATTGACCATGAAAGCACTCGCCAAACTGAAGAAAGAAGCGGGCATCTGGATGGTGACCGATGCGCCGGTTCTTGAGCCGGGCCATAACGACCTGCTGATAAAAATCCTTAAAACAGCCATTTGCGGGACCGACGTGCATATCTACAACTGGGATGACTGGTCGCGCAAAACCATCCCGGTACCGATGATTGTTGGCCATGAATATGTGGGAGAAGTGGTGGCGGTCGGCCAGGAGGTCAAATGTAATCCTGACCTTTGAACATCAGCGGCTGGCGGGGATCGCTAAGGTATTTTTGCCATTCCGACAGCGGGAAGCCGCCGTGCGCACCCACCACCTCAGCCGGTATCATTGCTGACTGACCGCCCATTTTCTTCGAAACCGGCCAGTTGGCCCATTCACCCAGATTAACTGTCCTGAGATCCAGCATGTCCAGCAACACCGCCAGCGGCAACTGGTCCGTCCGTGGCTGGCTGTCATTCATCAAATGCCAGGTATCATTGAATAGCGTCAGCCACAGCGGCGAGTTCGCTGCCAGACCGCGCGCGTCGCCGCCAGATAAGCGCCGTTGACGTGATCAACCAGGTAAGGGCGGGTAAAAGGCGGGAATCACCTCTTTTGGCGCGCCCGGATATGGCGATAGCGAGGATTTAAGAAATTAAGCATGGGGTTTTTCTCTGACGACGCTCTGAAGAATATTTTCGACGCCGCTGACATAGGTTTCAATAGCGTATTGTTCGCGCACGCGCTTGCCTGCCGCATTGATCAGTCGCTGACGTAAATCCGTATCCTGCCACAGCACAGTAAGATGCTGGGTCAGTTGCACCACATTGCCGTAATCAAACAGCAACCCGGTTTCATCATGACTGATCAATTCGGAAGTACCGATCACGCGCGAACCGACGACGGCGGTGTTCACCAGCATCGCTTCCAGCACCACCCGTGGCAGACCTTCACTGCGTGACGCGAGGATAAATGCATCGAAGGCGGTGAGATAATCCAATGCGTTATTCTGGAATCCGGTAAACACCACGTGATTCTGAATATTTTCCGCCGTCGCTAGCTGTAGCAGGTGCTGCAATTCAGGTCCCGCGCCAACAACAATCATTTTCCAGTCGGCATCCGGATGCGCACGTTTGAAGCGCCCCAGCGCCTGCAACGTATGGTGATTGGATTTACGTAATATCAGCGAGCCGATGGAGCCAAACACAAAAGTACCGAGGGCCAGTTTAAAGCGCTGACGCACCTCAAGGCGGTCGGGCAGCGGCTGGTGGATATCAATGGCGTTGCTGACGGTAAAACAGCGATCTGCATTCACGCCGTGCTTGCGTAACGTGGCGTTAACGCCCTCGGAGACCGCAATCACCGCCTGGCAATCCTGGTTGACCATTTTAACCAGCCGCGGCTCCAGCAACGGATCAATACGACAGTGCTGGACCACCGCGACATTCAGGCCTCGCGCCGCCAGATATCCTTCAACATTTGTGCTGGGCTGGTTATTCATATACAGCGTGTCGTAGTTGCCCAGCTGTAACAACGAGTTGATTTTGCTGGCGTTGGGAATGATGCGCCAGCGCTCATCAATCAGATCGATGGCGCGCTTCTTGAGTTTTTTATTGAAAAACAGCAGCGCGCGCGCTACTTCTTTGACGATTTTGGCCCAGCGCGGTTGTTTAATTTGCGGAATAAAGAATACCGGAATATCCAGTGCAAGCAGTGCGGACTCGATGGTTTCACCGTTGCCGCGGCCGTAGTTGTGGTAGAAGCAGCAGGTGATATCAAATTTCTGACGATCAATACGCTTCAGCAGCTCCAGCATGCTGTTGGTGCCGCCTCCCCATTCTCTGCCGTTATCCAGCAGCAGAATTTTTTGTTTATTAATCGTCATCCGTCTCAATATTCCACACAGCACCTCATGGCCCGACCCGGGATTATAGTAATTTCTGCGTAGAATTGAATGCTAAGTTGCATACTTAGCATTCATAGCAAATTCAGAACAGACTTTTTACCTGCTTAAACATTGGACTCTGGCTCACGCTTTCGCCTACAACTTCCAGTGCATGCGTCGCCGGAACCGGCGTCAGCGGCCGTTTTGGCTTACACAGCCCTGGCGGCTGGAAGCGCGGTGAAACGGGCTTAGTTGGCGATACCGGTTTGACTGGCGTGCGGGTGCCATTGTGCAGCGGCTCGTTCAGCAACTGGCTGGGACGGACTAAGGTAATCTCAGCCGGCAGCGTGGGTAACATCTGTTGCAGCACCCGGACGGTATTGGGATGCGGATGGCCAATGGCGATGGCGTAGCCATCACGCTGCGCCAGCTTTACCGCGCGGCTGAACTGCTGGCGAATGGCGTTAACATCCTGGCTGTCATCCAGAAAAACTCTGCGCTTCAGCACTTCGACCTGTGTACCCTGCGCCGCCGGCACTGCCTGGCTGTTAGCGATGGTCATGCTATCCAGGAAGTAGAGGTTGTAGTGGTTCAGTGCCTGCATCACTTTTTGCATGCCGGGCAGGCTGGAGGTCATTCTGCTGCCCATATGGTTATTGAGACCCACCGCATAAGGCACGTTGTTAACCGCATTGCGCATGATGCGTGCCACCTCTTCACTGCTCATTTCCGGCGTTAAGGTATCTTTCTCCAGCGGCTGCTGGCTGAGCGGTGCCATCGGCAGATGGATCAACACCTCGTGGCCACTCTGATGCGCTTTGGTGGCCATTTCATGCGCATGCGGCGCGTTGGGTAGCACGGCGACCGAGATGGCCTGCGGCATCTGCAGAACCTTGTTCTCTTCGGCCGGGCGATAGCCGACATCATCAATCACAATCGCGAGTTTGCCGGCGTGGGCAGCGTAGCTGAGCAACAAACTGCTCAGCAGTACGGAGATTTTTCGAAGTTGTAGCAAAACTTATTTTCCTAACCACGGGAGTGGGTTGACGGCCTGTCCCTGACGTCGAATTTCAAAATAGAGTGACGGTGTGCCACGGCCGCCGCTGGTACCGACCAGCGCAATCGGCTGACCGGCTTTCACCTGGGCACCGACGGTCACCAGCGCGCTTTGGTTGTAACCATACAGGCTCATATCGCCTTTACCATGCTCCAGTACCACCACCAGACCATAGCCCTGTAACCAGTCGGCCATCAGTACGCGACCGTCGGCGATGGCTTTCACCTCGGTGCCTTCACGCGCATCAATCACCAGCCCTTTCCAGCGCAGCTCACCCTGAAGCTGTTCGCCAAAGCGATGCTCAATACGTCCGCGTACCGGCCACAAGGCCCGACCGCCGGCGCGACCCAGGCCGCCGGTTCGGGCGACCAGTTCCCGTTCACTCTGGGTAGGCTGATAACTTGCTCCTTTGGCTTTCGCCTGCGCCTGACGCTGACGCACTTTTTCCGCTTCACGCGCTTCGCGGGCAGCACGTTCCTGTGCTTCACGTTCTGCCCGGGCAATTTTGTCCTGCAGGCGGGTTTCGTTCTGGCGCATCTCCACCAGATCGGCCTGATCTTTTTCTAGCGCGCTTTCCAGTACGGTCAGGGTTTTCTTACGTGCTGCGCTCTCCTGCTGCAGTTTCTGCTGCTGGCTTTGCTGCTGGGCTAGCAGGCCTTTCTGCTGCTGTTGCTTCTGCTCCAGCGAGGCCCGCTGCTGGCTCAAATCCTGTCGCGTCTGCTGTAACCCCTCAATGCTCTTCTGGCGTGCGGCATTCAGGTAACCGAAATAGGCCAGAATGCGTTCGCTGTGCTGGCTCTCTTCACCCCCCAGCAGCAGTTGCAGGCCATTATGCTGGCCCTGGCGAAACGCGGCGTCTAGCTGCTGCGAAAGCAGCTTTTCCTGTTGCGCCTGCTGCTTTTCAAACCGGGCAATTGAGGTGGCGAGCTGGCTGATGTCATTGTTCAATGCTGTCAGGCTATTTCGGGTTTCTCGCAGCTGACGACTGGCCTGCGCGATGATTTTTTCCTGACTCTGCAACTGATCCAGCAGCTTGCTGCGCTGTAGCTTTTGCGCTTTAACACTCTTATCTTTTTCAGCGATGTTTTGCTGAATAGATTGCAGTTGGGATTTGCTGTCTTCCGCACTTTGCGCGGTGGTTGGCAATAACAGTACGCCCGCACAAAGCAGGCTAAGGGAGAGGGTGGACAGATGTGTGAACAACGGCAGGTTATCGCCGTTGCGACGGGTCCTTGTGTGCGAAACGGTTGTTTTTCCCTTCATAGGCCAATGATTATTCCACGATGAACCGCCGCTTACCAGCAAACCGCACCGGCATTTGCTTTTCCAGTTATGTCCGGTTTTTTACAGGACATTGCCTAAGCGTTACGCCATTTTTGTGCTTTAGCCAGATTTTTTTGGAAAATGCTACTCAAATTCACCACTCTGACCGCTTAGCATCTGTACATGAGAAGTGGCGCAGGTATACTCAGAACCCTTGTTTTAGCTTATTAGCCCGGTCTGGAGTCGTTACCCCCTCATGCAAGACATTATGCAGTTTGCAAGCAATCACCCCATCCTCAGTCTGGCATGGGTTGTTTTACTCATTCTGGTGATTGTGACTATCGTTGAAGGAATGTTCTCTAAGGTAAAAACCATCAGTCGTGGTGAAGCAACCCGCCTGATTAACAAAGAGGACGCGGTAGTTGTAGACGTGCGTTCGCGCGACGATTTTCGCAGAGGGCATATCTCAGGTGCGCTGAATGTGGCAGCCGCAGAGATTAAAAAAGGCAACTTAGGCGAACTGGAAAAACATAAAGCCCAGCCGATCATCGTGGTGTGCGCGACCGGACAAAGCGCGGCCGATCCTGCTGCCCATCTGAGTGCTGCTGGCTTTACTCAGGTGTCGGTGCTGAAAGACGGCATCAGCGGCTGGAGCGGTGAAAATCTGCCGTTAATTCGCGGTAAATAATCTTACAAAGGTGCTAATCATGGCAAATGTTGAGATGTACACCAAAGCGACCTGTCCTTACTGCCATCGGGCGAAGGCGCTGTTAACGCAAAAAGGCGTATCGTTCCAGGAGATTCCCATCGATGGGGACATGGCTAAACGTGAAGAGATGATTAAGCGCAGTGGCCGGACTACCGTGCCTCAGATTTTTATTGATGCGCAGCACATTGGCGGCTGCGACGACTTATTTGCACTCGATAATCGCGAAGGTTTAGATCCTTTACTGCAGGCGTAATTTTACGCCGGACATTTTCACTTATATAGGAACTGGTCACATGTTAGAACACAACACTAACGAAATGCAATTCCAGATTCAGCGCGTATATACCAAAGATATCTCATTTGAAGCGCCTAACGCGCCGCAGGTTTTCCAGAAAGAGCGGGAGCCGGACGTAAAACTGGATCTGGATACTGCATCTTCTCAACTGGCTGACGAAGTCTATGAAGTCGTGCTGCGTGTGACTGTAACCGCAACCGTCGGTGAAGAGACCGCTTTCCTGTGTGAAGTTCAGCAGGCCGGTATTTTCACTATCAGCGGTATCGAAGGCACGCAGATGGCCCATTGCCTGGGTGCTTACTGCCCGAACATCCTGTTCCCGTATGCACGCGAATGCATTACCAGCTTGGTTTCACGTGGTACTTTCCTGCAGCTGAACCTGGCGCCGGTTAACTTTGATGCGCTGTTCATGAACTACCTGCAGCAGCAAGGTGAAGAAGGCGCCGAACCACATCAGGATGCCTGATGACTACTCACGCTTCGATTAGCATTATCGGTGCCGGCTCGTACGGCACCGCTTTGGCGATTACCCTGGCCCGTAACGGCCATCCGGTGCTGCTTTGGGGACATAACCCGGCGCACCTGGCGCAACTTCAGTCTGACCGCTGTAGTACCGCTTTCCTGCCCGATGTGCCGTTCCCTGATAATCTCTCTCTTGAGCCTGACTTGGCGAAAGCCATTGCGGCCAGCCGCGATCTGTTGATTGTGGTGCCGAGTCACGTATTTGGTGATGTGCTGCAACAGATTAAGCCGGAATTACGCGCCGATTCGCGCATTGTCTGGGCGACCAAAGGGCTGGAAAAAGAGACCGGACGACTGCTGGAGGATGTGGCGTGTGAGATCGTTGGCGAGGCGATTCCGCTGGCGGTGATCTCCGGCCCGACCTTTGCGAAAGAGCTGGCGGCAGGTTTACCGACCGCGATTGCACTGGCTTCGACCGACGCACAGTTTGCTGATGATCTGCAGCAGAAGCTGCACTGCGGCAAAAGTTTCCGCGTCTACAACAACCCTGACTTTATCGGCGTACAGCTGGGCGGGGCGGTTAAAAACGTGATTGCTATCGGTGCCGGTATCTCCGATGGCATCGGTTTCGGTGCCAATGCACGTACCGCATTAATTACGCGTGGGCTGGCGGAGATGAGTCGTCTCGGCGCGGCGCTGGGTGCCGATCCCACCACCTTTATGGGCATGGCGGGATTGGGTGATTTGGTACTGACCTGTACCGATAATCAGTCGCGCAACCGTCGTTTTGGCATGATGCTGGGACAAGGCGAGGATGTAGATAGTGCACAACGCATTATCGGACAAGTTGTAGAAGGCTACCGAAATACCAAAGAAGTCAGAGCGTTAGCCGCGCGAGTCGGCGTGGAAATGCCGATCACCGAGCAGATTTATCAGGTGTTGTATTGCAAAAAACCGGCGCGGGATGCAGCATTAAGCCTGCTGGGGCGGACAAGGAAGGACGAAAACAGCAATAGCTAAAGCAGGAAGCGTAGCGTTATCACCTGTAGCGCCCATTCAGGAGCTTTTTTTATCGGGGAGAAAACAGCAATGTCGTCTGATGAGTTAGAACGGGTCTGGAATAATATCAAAGCAGAAGCGCGAGCATTGGCTGATTGTGAGCCGATGCTGGCCAGCTTTTACCACGCGACATTGCTTAAGCATGAGAATCTCGGTAGTGCCTTGAGTTATATGCTGGCTAATAAGCTGGCCAATCCGATTATGCCCGCTATCGCTATCCGTGAAATTGTCGAAGAGGCCTATCGCGAAGACCCTACGATGATCCTGTCAGCCGCTTACGATATTCAGGCGGTCCGTCAGCGCGATCCGGCAGTGGACAAATACTCGACGCCGCTGCTCTATCTTAAAGGCTTCCACGCCTTACAGGCGTACCGTATCGGCCACTGGCTGTGGAACGAGGGACGCCGTGCGCTGGCAGTTTATCTACAGAATGAAATTTCCGTCTCGTTTGCGGTTGATATCCATCCGGCCGCCAACATTGGTCACGGCATCATGCTCGACCATGCGACCGGCATTGTGATTGGCGAAACGGCAGTGGTTGAGAATGATGTCTCGATCCTGCAGTCGGTTACGCTTGGCGGGACCGGCAAAACCAGCGGCGATCGCCATCCAAAAATCCGTGAAGGGGTGATGATTGGTGCCGGGGCGAAAATTCTTGGCAACATTGAGGTCGGACGCGGAGCAAAAATCGGCGCCGGCTCGGTGGTCCTGCAGCCTGTGCCGCCGCATACCACCGCCGCAGGTGTGTCTGCGCGCATCGTCGGCAAGCCCGGCAGTGATAAGCCGTCAATGGATATGGATCAGCACTTCAATGGCAGCCTGGCGGGCTTTCAGTTTGGCGACGGCATCTAGCCTTTAATCATTGCGCCAGCGTAATCAAGCTGGCGCCACGCTTCATACACCACCACCGAGACCACATTCGACAGATTCATACTGCGGCTTTCGGCCTGCATCGGTATACGAATTTTCTGCTGTGCCGGTAAGGCCTGCAAAATATCAGCCGGCAGTGCGCGGCTCTCCGGACCAAACAGCAAATAATCCCCGGCCTGATACTGCACCGCGCTGTGCGCTGGCGTGCCTTTGGTGGTCAGAGCAAACAGCCGCGCGGGCGACTCTGCCGCCAGAAATGCCGGGTAGTCTGCGTGGAATTTGATGGCGGTAAATTCGTGATAATCCAGACCGGCGCGACGTAAGCGTTTGTCATCCCAGGCAAACGCCGAGTGGCTCAATCAGGTGGAGCTGAAAGCCGGTATTGGCGCACAGGCGAATGATATTGCCGGTATTAGGCGGGATTTCTGGTTCAAACAACACAATGTTAAGCATAAGGCCCCCGATAACGAGGGCCGAAGCATAGGAAATTATTGTCGACCGGAGGAGTAGAGCGGTAACCAGATCGTCAGGCGCAGGCCGCCAAGCGGGCTGTCATCGGCCTTAACACAGCCGCGATGTTGCTGCACGGCGGTTTCGACGATGGCCAGACCAAGGCCGGTGCCGCCCGATTCGCGATCGCGCGCTTCATCAGTGCGATAAAACGGCCGAAAAATCTGTTCGCGATCTTCCGGGCTGACGCCAGGACCATCATCATCGACATGCACCGTAATACCAGTGGTATCGACGGAGAAGCTGACGCTGATGTGGCTGTTTGAATAGCGCAGCGCGTTACGCACGATATTCTCCAGCGCACTCTCCAGCGCATGCGGATTGCCGTAGAGCGGCCATGGGCCCGGCGGATACGGGATGTCCATCTTCTTGCCCATCTGCTCGGCTTCGAAGCGGGCATCTTCCAGCACCCCGTTCCACAGCTGATTCGCCTTCATCGCCTCACTGACCAGCGCATTTTTATGCTGGGTGCGCGACAGCACCAGCAGGTCGTTAATCATGCCATCCAGACGCTGCGCTTCCATTTCAATGCGCTCCAGCTCTTTGCCCTCGCCCTGACGACGACGCAGCAGCGCCGTTGCCAGCTGTAGTCGGGTAAGCGGCGTACGCAGCTCATGGCTGATATCTGACAGCAGACGTTGCTGACCGGTCATCATCCGTTCCAGCGCACTGACCATCTGATTAAAGCTGGAGCCGGCAGCCAGGAACTCCTGCGGGCCTGATTCCAGTTCCGGATGCTGGCGCAGGTTACCGCTGGCGACTTCATCGGCAGCATATTTCAGCTTACGGGCCGGACGCGCCAAACTCCAGGCCAGCCACAATAGCAGTGGCGAACTGATCAGCATTGTCACGATCAGCAGTAATAAGGGGCGATCAAACAGGAGATTGATTAAATCGAGCTGGGAACTGTTGGCAGGACGGATCATGTAGAGCTGGTAGTTATCTTCGCCGTCCCGAACCGCAAACGGCCCCACCAGTTCAACCCGACCATACTTCTTCTTCTGCGGATGATCAGCATTATCGGACTGGCCGATAAAATTGCGGATAACCTGCATTTCATTATGCTGCGCGCCGATTACCCGGCCTTCGCTGGTTACTAACAACAGCCGCTGACCCGGCGGCGCCCATTTTTCTACTGCACGGAATAACCGGCGCCACCACATAAGATCGTTAGGCGGATCCTGTGACAGCTCGGCTTCAACGTGCTGCTCGATCATGATGCCCTGCCGCTGTTCACTTTCAAGCAGGGAGGTCATCTGTCGGGAATCGAGTTTGGGGACCATCAGCACCAGCATCAATACCAACGCCAGGGTTAACCAGAAGATGGCAAAGATGCGAGTGGTCAAACTGCCAATCATGATGCCGAAACCATCAGATAGCCTCGGCCGCGTAAGGTTTTAAACCATGGGTGACCATCACGACGCTCAGGAAGCTTACGGCGCAGGTTGGAGATATGCATATCAATTGCCCGGTCAAATGGCGTCAGGCGTTTACCCAGTACTTCCTGGCTCAGATGTTCACGCGACACCACCTGACCCAGATGCTGTGTCAGCAGATAGAGCAGGGTGAATTCGGTGCCGGTCAGATCCAGCGTCACGTCATCAAAGCTGGCCTCCTGGCGACCCGGATTAAGCCGCAGGCAATCGACTCCCAGCGTGGGTGAGCTGTTGTCCTGTTGCTGTTCACTCCAGTTAGAGCGGCGCAGAATGGCACGGATACGGGCCACCAGCTCACGATCGTTAAACGGTTTAGGCAGGTAGTCATCCGCACCCAGTTCGAGACCCAGTACGCGATCCAGCTCGCTACCGCGCGCGGTCAGCATGATGACCGGTGTCTGATGTTGCTGTCGCAGCTCCTTCAAGGTGTCGATACCGTTCTTCTTCGGCATCATGACATCCAGTAACAGCAGGTCAACGGAGTTATCAAGCAGGTTCAGCGCTTGTTCACCGTCGCTGGCCACCACCACTTCAAACCCTTCCATTTCTAACAGTTCTTTTAAAAGCGAAGTTAATTCGCGGTCATCATCTACCAACAGGATTTTATTCATTTTTGTAGCCCTCCACAGGCAAAAATACCGTGTTCCTGGCGCACCTATCCATCGCTTTACGTAGTTTTACACCCCCTGACGGATGTTTGCAGCTATCGCCGTACACTGGCTCTCGTTTAATCGCAAAACGGAACGAACCGGAGTAAACGATGCGCACATTAACCGCCGTCGTCCTTGCCTCAGCGACGGCTCTCAGTCTCGCCAGCGCAGGTGCAAAAGATACGACGACGATTGACGAAATGCATCATGGCGGATTGCCGACAGGCAGTATGACGCAAAATCCGCAAAGCCACATGTTCGAGGGCATCGAGTTGACCGAACAGCAGCGTCAGCAGATGCGTGACCTGATGCAACAGGCCCGACACGAACGCCCGGCGGTCCGTCTTGATGATATCGCCGCCCTGCATGAGTTAGTGACTGCAGACAAATTTAACGAAACGGCCATCCGCGAAAAGGCGGAAACCATCGCCAGAGTTCAGGTTGAACAACAGGTCGAGATGGCGCGTGTACAGAATCAAATGTTTCATCTGCTAACGCCGGCCCAGCAGGCCACATTGCAGAGGAACTACCAGCAGCGACTGAATGAGCTGCGGCATTTATCGAATTTGCAGTCAGCATCATCACTGCAAGCAGTGAGTAATACCAGCAGTAGCCAGTAACATAGTATCCCTGTTTTCCTTGCCATAGACACCATCCCTGTCTTGCCCCGCATGATGCGGGGGTTTTTTTTATCAGGGGGTTTAACGCCGCGTTATCCTGAATCACACATTTAAGAAATTCATGACGCGACATCAAGCTTTATGAAGTAATTAGAGTGTGGACGATAGGTGGAGACGCAGGGCTTCAGTTCCCTGTTGACGGGTAAAACGAGCCCTCGCAAAAGCGAGTTTTTTATCTTTTTACTGGTTTTTTTGTTTTGACAGTAATCCTCACTCCGCAATAAAAACGCCATTTCATTAGCGCTTAGTCAGCCTGAGCTACCGATCATCACCGTTTATCCACCTTTAAGCACGATGACTGTGCTTAAGCGCACCGGAAACGATTTGCGCTGCGGTTAATTTATTAATTAATTGAAATGTATTGTTTTTATATCGAATCTCGCCAGATTAACCTGACTTTATCAACGGCCTGCGTTCCCCGCGTTGCGCTTGCTGGATCAGGTACAGCTTCTACACTTAATCCTGTCACTGCAGGGAAGTGAGGTGTCTTTGCGAAGTCTCAGGGAGCAACAACCACATTATATCGTCCTGAATGAATCTATTAACGGAGTAAGTTATGGCAGAGCATCGTGGTGGTTCAGGTAATTTCGCAGAAAATCCGCATAAAGCATCTGAAGCCGGTAAAAAAGGCGGCAAAAAGTAGTTGCTGTCTCATCGCCTGACGCGGCTGGCAGATGAAATAATGCTGGCCCTGATGTATTGAGCACTTTGCCCCGTCCTCCTGCTGTGGTCGGGGCTTGTTTTTATGATCATGTTCTCTCCCCCGACTGATCTTCCTCTCTTTGATCACAATTAAGCGGTCTGCTGATAGCAGTGTTAAACTTTAGCCACTCTTTCATTTGGGTGCGCATCACCATTGATGCTGCATACGGAACCTTGCATGCAACCCTCATATGGCCGACTGGTAAAGCGTGCTGCACTGGCCGCAACTATCCTTGCGTCGGTACTGTTAATCGTGAAGATTTTCGCCTGGTGGTACACCGGTTCAGTGAGTTTACTGGCTGCGCTGGTCGATATCGCCGCCTTGCTGACCAACCTGCTGGTGGTGCGTTATGCGCTGCAACCGGCGGACGAAAACCACACCTTCGGACATGGCAAAGCGGAGTCGCTGGCGGCGCTGGCGCAAAGCATGTTTATCTCGGGTTCCGCGCTGTTTCTGACCGGTCTGCAACATCTCGCTTATCCCAACGTACTGCGCGCGCCTGGTGTCGGCATTGTGGTGACCGTGGTGGCGCTGACCTCGACCCTGATTCTGGTGGCATTTCAACGCTGGGTGGTGCGCAAAACCCGCAGTCAGGCGATCCGGGCCGATATGCTGCACTATCAGTCAGATGTGATTATGAATGGTGCCATCCTGATCGCGCTGGTGCTGAGCGGCTACGGCTTTGCCCGGGCGAATGCGCTGTTTGCGCTGGGTATTGGCGTGTTCATTCTCTACAGCGCGCTGCGGATGGGATATGAGGCGGTACAGGCGCTGCTGGATCGCGCGCTAATGTGAAGAGGAACGGCAAGAATTCTTATGATAGCGACGCAGTGGCCGCGGGTTCAGAGGGGGTACACGATCTGCGCACCCGTCAGTCCGGGCCCACCAAATTTATCCAGCTGCATCTGGAGCTGGAGGATCAACTGCCGCTGGTACAGGCACACCGTGTTGCGGACTAGGTTGAGAAAGCATTACGCAAAGAATTTCCCGGTTCGGACGTAATTATCCATCAGGATCCCTGTTCTGTGGTACCGTTCGAGAGAGAAGATTCTTTAGGTTTTTAACGTAAATGAATCAAACTGATACGAAAGGCATGACGTAACGTTAACATTGCTGCAAAAAATAGTGAAAAGTTGTCTGACCTGGATCAATTCAGCAGCAAGCCTTTGATATACTATCTGCCATCGCGTGTCGCGCTAATCGCAAGAATGATGTTCAGCAGCGATCGACAGGCAGGATTACCCCTTAGTTTTGAACAATCCAGAGGTTGTCATGATCAAAAAAATTGGTGTATTGACCAGCGGCGGCGACGCCCCAGGCATGAACGCAGCTATTCGTGGAGTGGTACGTTCCGCGCTGAGTGAAGGACTGGAAGTTTTTGGGATCTATGACGGTTATCTGGGTTTGTATGAAGATCGCATGATCAACCTCGATCGCTATAGCGTCTCCGATATGATCAACCGCGGCGGCACCTTCCTCGGTTCTGCTCGTTTTCCTGAATTTCGCAATGAAGATATACGCCAGGTCGCGATTAAAAACATGAAAAAGCGCGGCATTGATGCGCTGGTTGTTATCGGCGGTGACGGTTCTTACATGGGTGCCAAACGCCTGACTGAGATGGGCTTTCCCTGCATCGGTTTACCCGGCACCATCGATAACGACGTAGCCGGTACCGATTACACCATTGGCTATTTCACCGCACTGGAAACCGTGGTCGAGGCGATTGACCGTCTGCGTGATACCTCTTCTTCGCATCAGCGTATTTCGATTGTTGAAGTGATGGGCCGCTATTGCGGTGATCTGACGCTGGCGGCGGCGATTGCCGGCGGCTGCGAATTCATCGTGCTGCCGGAGATCCCTTACACCCGCGAAGAGCTGGTGGCGGAAATCAAAGCCGGCATCGCCAAAGGTAAAAAGCACGCTATCGTGGCGATTACTGAACATATCTGCGATATCGACGATCTGGCGCGCTTCATCGAAACCGAAACCAAACGCGAAACCCGTTCAACCGTGCTGGGTCACATTCAGCGTGGCGGTGCGCCTTGTGCTTATGACCGTATTCTGGCGTCACGCATGGGTGCCTATTCGATTGAGCTGCTGATGCAGGGTTACGGCGGACGTTGTGTCGGCATTCAGAACGAGAAGATGGTGCATCACGACATCATCGACGCGATTGAAAATATGAAGCGTCCTTTCAAGCGCGACTGGCTGGATACCGCTAAACAGCTCTACTGATCCCTTCTCCGGGCGTGCGGCACTGCACGCCCAATCTGCCTGCCTGTATATTCCGCACGGTTATAACAGCTTATTTTTAATTCTTTTAGCTCTATAATGGTTTATGTCACGCTTAGCCCATAACGATATTGGGAGAGTGCGTAATGAACAAGTGGAGTATCGGAATTACCCTGTTGCTGGCCTCAACCAGCGTGCTAGCGAAAGACATCCAGTTATTAAACGTTTCCTACGATCCGACACGCGAGTTGTATGAGCAATACAACAAAGCGTTCAGTGCGCACTACAAACAGGAAACCGGCGATAACGTCGTGGTTCGTCAGTCTCATGGCGGTTCTGGCAAGCAGGCTACCTCGGTCATCAACGGAATTCGTGCCGACGTAGTCACCCTGGCGTTGCAGTCCGATGTGGATGCGATTGCTGGGCGTGGCCGTATCGACAAAAACTGGCTTCAGCGCCTGCCCGATAACTCCGCACCGTACACTTCGACCATAGTTTTCCTGGTACGCAAAGGTAATCCCAAAGGGATCCATGACTGGAGCGATCTGATCAAACCGGGTGTATCGGTGATTACCCCGAACCCGAAAACCTCGGGTGGCGCACGCTGGAATTACCTGGCCGCCTGGGGCTGGGCACTGGACCACAATAACGGCGATCAGGCCAAAGCACTGGCCTACGTCCGGGCGCTGTTTAAAAACGTCGAAGTGCAGGATTCCGGCGCGCGCGGCGCAACCAATACCTTTGTTGAGCGCGGTATCGGTGATGTGCTGATCGCCTGGGAAAACGAAGCGTATCTGGCGGTTAACAAGCTGGGTAAAGACAAGTTTGAGATTGTGACCCCGAGCGAATCCATTCTGGCCGAGCCAACCGTATCGGTCGTCGACAAAGTGGTGGATGAGAAGGGCACACGCAAGGTGGCGGATGCCTACCTCAAGTATCTCTACTCGCCAGAAGGCCAGACCATCGCTGCGCAGAAATACTATCGTCCACGTGATGCTGAAGTGGCGAAAAAATTCGCCAGCACCTTTGCGCCAGTGAAGCTGTTTACTATTCAGGATAAATTCGGCGGCTGGACGCAGGCACAAAAAGCGCACTTCGCCGATCGCGGCAGCTACGCCCAGGTGATGAAACCCTAATCAGGTGCGGCCAGCACGCCCTGCGCTGGCACAGCAAAGCGTCTTCATCCGTCTGGCGGATGAAGTGCCACAGGCACGTACGGCGATGGGAAAATATGGTCTGGCGCTGGCGGGTTTACCTGACGGAAGGCTGTATTGATGGCGATTGAGCGTAACTGGCTGCTGCTGAACCGCGGCTCGGCGGAAGAGGTGCAGGATCATCGCTGTCAGCTGATCGCGCCAATAAAAAAGGCGGCTTAATAAGCCGCCTTCAGGGTGCGCATTAGCGCTTAGGCATTTTTCGCCGCTGCCGCCGCTTTAACAATCACGGCAAACGCATCGGCTTTCAGTGACGCACCGCCTACCAGCGCGCCATCAATGTCGGGCTGGGTGAACAGCTCAGCGGCATTTTTGTCGTTAACCGAACCGCCGTACTGAATGATGACCTGTTCAGCGATCGCTGCATCTTTCTTCGCGATGTGATCACGAATAAATTTATGCACCGCCTGCGCCTGCGCAGGGGTCGCTGATTTGCCAGTACCGATAGCCCAGACTGGCTCATAAGCGATGACCGCGTCTTTAAACGCCTCTGCGCCCTGAGTCTCTAGCACCGCATCCAGCTGACGCGCGCAGACTTCTTCGTTTTTACCCGCTTCGTTTTCTGCTTCGGTTTCGCCAATGCACAGCACCGGTACCAGACCCACTGACTTCAGCACCGCGTATTTCTTCGCAATGAATTCGTCGCTTTCTTTATGATAGGTGCGGCGTTCGGAGTGACCGATGATTATGTATTTCGCACCGATATCTTTCAGCATCTCGGCAGAAACTTCACCGGTAAAGGCGCCAGACAGGTTAACGTCTACGTTCTGCGCACCCAGTGCGATGTGGCTACCAGAGATGGCATGTTTCGCCTGCTCGAGATAGAGGGTTGGTGGTGCAATGGCAACGCCACACCCATCAACGCCGGACAGTTCCTTGCGCAGACCGTCGATCAGTTCGGCTGTCATCTGCTTGCTGCCATTCAACTTCCAATTACCCATAACCAGTGGATGTCGCATTCTATCCTCCGCATAACGCGATACATGAAAACCCGCTGCCAGCTGGCAGCGTTGTCTGCCAGACAGTATAGAGATCAAATGTGGCGATGGCTTTGCTTTTCGTCATTTTTGCCCACATCATCAGGGGGCGCGAGCGCCAGTTTGACCGGTTCAATCGCAAAGGTTAATCCCTTGTCGCCGTTGTCAGCCACCACAAAACGCAACGCGCCTTCGACGTGAGCATAGTAGGGCGGCGATCCTTTACCTTCTTTCAGCAATCCATCCAGCTTTTTACGCCCCTCTTCAGCGCTCAATCCCGGGACGAAGAACCGCAGCGAAGCGGTCATATAGGCCAGCGCTTTCTCCTGTGACGCACTCTGATCCGGACCGGGCAGCGGCAGCCAGGTAATCTGCAGGGTTTTGATTTTTCCGGTACCCGGCTCCAGTGCCGTCGAGGCATACAGGGTTTCGTTAATTTTGCTGGCGGCGCGCGTCAGATTGCTTTTGTCACCGCGATTATCAATGGCGCGATACTCCAGCAGCGGCAGTGCCGGGTTAGCCAGATTGTACTTTTCGCGAAACTGGCCGATCGTCATATCAAAGGTGGGCGCACCCGCCAGCAGGTAAGGCGCAGCGGGCGGTGCGTCGGCCCGCTCCTGCGGTTGCGGATCGGCGGCAAATACCGGAACCGTCAGCGCAAGCGATAACAGCAGTGCGCCAGGCAAATTCTTCATTTTGTCGACCCTAACCAGTAAACTCATGCCCAAATTAGAACGGTTTTTATCCGCGAGGTCAAAAGCGCGGCGGCTTTAATTTCTGCTGGGACAATAAAGCATGACGTTATAACAATGGTGTTTTTCTTATCGTGGCCGGCTGGGGCGACGTGATTTCTGGATCTGGCAGGCGGCTCACCAGTAATGTTCGCTGGTGATATGACCCGGTTTGTGCTTCAGGTGTTTGCGCATCTCGCGCGTCTCCTTAAGTAATTGCTGGGTATCACGCACCATCTGCGGGTTGCCGCACAGCATCACATGGCTGCTGTCGGCATCGAGCGATAATCCCACTTCGCGTTCCAGTTCGCCGTTTTCAATCAGCGCAGGCACACGACCGGTGATTGAACCGGCGATCTGTTCGCGGCTGACCACCGTCTGGATATGCAGCTTGCCGTGATAAGCCTGCTGTAACTGCTGCATCAGCGGCAAAAAACTTAGGTCGGCAGCGTAACGCGCCGCATGAACCAGCACGATATTTTCAAACCGGTCCAGGTCTTCGCCCTGCTGGAGCATGGAAAGATAAGGACCGATGGCGGTGCCGGTCGCCAGCATCCACAAAGTCTGGCAGTCCGGTACCTCATCCAGCACAAAGAAACCGGCCGCTTCTTTGGTGACCATCACCTGATCGCCCGGGCGCAGCGCGCGTAAATGCGGGCTGAGCTTGCCTTCCGGGACCGTGACCAGATAGAACTCCAGTAGGTCATTTTTGGGCGCATTAACGTAGGAGTAAGCACGCTGGACACGTTCGCCATCGATCTCTAGCGCCAGCTTGGCAAACTGCCCGGCGATAAACGGATCGACTGGCGCCTGAACACGAAGGCTGAACAGCGCATCCGTCCAGTTTTTAACTTCCTTCACTTGAGCATTGACCCACTCGGCCATAATAACTCCCTGGTTGTTGATTATTCAGGCCGATGGCTATTTTCGCGACTGCGTCGCGAGATTGCTACCCTGCGTCCGGACAAAGGCTCTAATCGACAAACTGTTGCGTTACCTTTACAAGCTGGTTCATAAACTTGACGGGCGCAAGTCTGGCCCTTTTTCACTGCCGCTCGCTTTGTCATTTAATCCTGATATTTTTCACGCCATATCGAAACACTCAGCCGGTTAACGGCTGTTTTAGCCTCTTTTTCTCAGACAGATACGTTATAAGAACATGATGAATAAACTGGAAAATCGCCGCTTGCTGGTGATGCTGATTGTGCTGATGCGGGTCCCGGCCTGGTTTGGCGTGATGAATATCTGGACGCTGCTGGTGCCGGCGGCGCTGTTTTTCTTTGGTGCCGGGATGCTGTTTCCGCTGGCGACCTCGGGCGCAATGGAACCCTACGCCTGGCTGGCAGCGCGGGTGCACTGATTGGCGGGATGCAGAATCTCGGGTCCGGTCTGGTAGCGTGGCTGTCGGCGCTGATGCCGCAACACGATCAGTTCAGCCTCGGAATGCTGATGTTCTTTACTGCGCTGGTGATGCTGCTGTGTTGGTTGCCGCTCTCACGTCAGCCGGAGCGCGGCAACCAGCCGGTCACAGGATAAACGGATGGAGTGCCGGATCTTTACGGTCGAGGTAGTGAATCGACTGGATGCGGCGAATGGTGCGTGACTTACCGCGAATCAGCAGGGTTTCACTGGTGGCGATATTGCCCTGACGCGTGATGCCCTTCAGCAGGTCGCCGCTGGTAATGCCGGTGGGCAAACACCACATTGTCGTTGCGCGCCATCTCATCCAGCGGCAGGACTTTACCCGCTTCAATGCCCATCTCAACACAGTGCTGCAGCTCCTGTTCGCCCAGTCGCCGGTTCTCTTCGCTGTCGCCTTTAACCTGATGACGCGGCAGCAACCGGCCCTGCATATCACCGTCCAGCGCGCGGATCACCGCCGCTGAAACCACACCTTCCGGTGCGTCGCCGATGCCATACATTACATCCACTTCGCTGTCCGGCATGCAGGTCGGGATTGAGGCCGCGACATCGCCATCCGGGAAGGTAAACACCCGCACGCCAAGCTGTTGCAGCTGGCTGATGACCGTGTCATGGCGTGGCTTCGCCAGAATCGACACGGTTAACTGCGCCAGCGGTTTATTCATCGCTGCGGCAATATTGCGCAGGTTGGTTTCCAGCGGCAGGTCGAGATTGATCTGCCCACGCGCAGCCGTACCGACAATCAGCTTTTCCATGTACATATCGGGTGCATGGAGAAAGCTGCCCTTGTCACCGACGGCCATTACCGCCAGGGCGTTCGCCTGGCTGAGGGCGGTCATGCGAGTGCCCTCGATCGGATCGACCGCGATATCGACCGCATCGCCGCGGCCGGTACCGACTTTCTCACCGATATAGAGCATCGGCGCTTCATCAATTTCGCCTTCACCGATCACAATCTGACCGTTAATTTCAATCGAGTTCAGTACGTGGCGCATGGCATGGACAGCGGCACCGTCAGCCGCATTTTTATCGCCGAGTCCTAACCAGTGATAGCCTGCCAGCGCGGCAGCCTCGGTTACGCGGGAAAATTCAATCGCAAGTTCTCGTTTCATGGCATTTACCTGATAAAAAACAGGCAGGCAGTGTAACACAGCGGGAGAGAGCGGCGGGGAAAAGGCCCGCGACAGCAACGGTCGCGGGCATTGATCTTACTCTTGTTCTTCCCATGCCTGCGCACGGGCGACGGCTTTCTTCCAGCCGGCATAACGGAAGTTACGCTCGGTGGTTTCCAGACTTGGGCGGAACTCACGCTCAATCACCGCTTTAGAGCGGACTTCATCCAGATCCTGCCAGAAGCCGACTGCCAGACCCGCCAGGTAGGCGGAGCCCAGCGCCGTGACTTCACGCACTTCCGGACGCTCGATGCGGGTGCCGAGAATGTCAGACTGGAACTGCATCAGGAAGTTGTTGGCAACTGCACCACCATCCACACGCAGCGCCTGCAGACGGGTATTGGCATCGTTCTGCATCGCTTCCAGCACATCGCGGGTCTGATAGGCGATAGACTCCAGCGTCGCACGGATGATGTGGTTGGCATTGGCACCACGCGTCAGGCCGAAGATGGCGCCGCGGGCATACGGGTCCCAGTAAGGAGCACCCAGGCCGGTAAAGGCCGGTACCATGTAAACACCGTTGGTATCTTTTACCTTCATGGCGAAGTATTCAGAGTCAGCCGCATCGCTGATCAGCTTCATCTCATCACGCAGCCACTGAATGGAGGCGCCGCCGATAAACACCGCGCCTTCCAGCGCATAGTTCACTTCACCGCGAGGACTGCAGGCGATGGTGGTCAGCAGGCCGTGGGTGGAGGTGACCGCTTCGGTGCCGGTGTTCATCAGCATAAAGCAGCCGGTACCGTAGGTGTTTTTCGCCATGCCAGGCTGAACGCACAGCTGGCCATACAGCGCGGCCTGCTGGTCACCGGCAATCCCGGCGATAGGAATACGCTTACCGCCTTTACCACCGATATTGGTCTGGCCGTAAACTTCTGACGATGATTTCACTTCCGGCAGCATTTCACGCGGGATATCGAGGATATCCAGCATGCGCTGATCCCACTCCAGCTTGTGGATGTTGAACATCATGGTACGTGAGGCGTTGGTATAATCGGTGATATGCACCCGGCCCTGCGTCATTTTCCATACCAGCCAGGTATCAACGGTACCGAACAGCAGTTCGCCACGTTTGGCACGCTCACGCGCGCCTTTCACATGGTCGAGGATCCACTTCACTTTGGTACCGGAGAAGTACGGGTTAATCACCAGGCCGGTAGTGTGCTGGATGTACTCTTCCAGCCCCTCTTTCTTCAGCTTGTGGCAGTAATCAGCGGTACGCGGATCCTGCCAGACGATGGCGTTATAGATTGGCTTACCGGTCTCTTTGTCCCAGACGATGGCGGTTTCACGCTGGTTGGTGATACCAATGGCCGCGATCTCATCGGAGCGAATGTCGGCGTGCGCCAGGACTTCAACCAGCGTCGAGCTTTGTGACGCCCAGATATCCATCGGGTCATGCTCAACCCAGCCCGCTTTCGGGTAGATCTGGGTGAATTCACGCTGCGATGCCGCCACAATGTTGGCGTCGTGATCGAGGATCACGGCGCGTGAACTGGTTGTGCCCTGATCGAGCGCGACAATATATTTTTTATCGGTGGTAGTCATAAATTCTGTCCTGATGATAAAAGGTGAAACTTACGCTTTACGCTGCTGAGCGCGCGCGACCGGTTTTTCTGCTGGAACGCTGGCCGGTTCCTAGGCTGCACCTGGCAGGTAACGGGCAATCAGTACGCGGTAAGCCACGGCTCCCAGACAAGCGCCAACCAGCGGGCCAAAAATCGGCACGAGGAAGTAAGGGATGTCACGACCGCCGGTAAAGGCTACGTTACCCCAGCCTGCCAGCCATGCGAAGATCTTTGGTCCGAAATCACGAGCCGGGTTCAGGGCGAAGCCGGTCAGTGGACCCATCGCGCCGCCGATAATCGCCACCAGCACACCGATCAGCAGGGGTGCCAGCGGACCGCGTGGAATGCCGTTGCCGTCATCCGTCAGGCCCATAATGACCGCCATTAATACCGCAGTGATCACCATCTCAACCAGGAAAGCCTGACCAACACCGATGTGCGGGTTAGGGTAGGTAGAGAAGATGCCGGCCAGGTCGAGACTTTCAACCGTACCGCGTACCATCTCATGACTCTGCTCGTAGTCGATAAACAGGCTGTAGTAGAGACCGTACACCAGCGCGGCAGCGCAGAAAGCGCCGGCAACCTGCGATACGATGTAGGGAACGACTTTACGCCCTTCAAAATCGGCGAATAGGCAAAGCGCAACGGTGATAGCCGGATTCAGATGCGCACCTGAAATGCCGGCAGTAAGGTAGGCAGCCATGGAAACACCCAGTCCCCAGATAATACAGATTTCCCACTGACCGAAGGCGGCGCCGGCGAGTTTCAGCGCAGCTACACAGCCTGCACCAAAGAAAATGATCAAGCCGGTCCCCAGAAATTCGGCAATACACTGACCTTTGAGCGTGTTAGTTGTCTGACTCATAATAATTGTTCCTGAAGCGAGGTTAAATTTTATCAGTTTTTGTTCTCAGTCCATGGGTCACCCAGCTTTATTGTAGGGCTGATGTTAATTTACCGTTAACGAACATAAGCGAGAAATAGCGAAATCTTTTTTTGTGTACCGCGTCATAAAAATGCGCGTTTTCACGTATTTTGGCTTTCTTAAATCATCATTCGGCACTTACTGCGGCGGCCGATACGGGGCGGTAAAAGCAGAGCCGCGCTAAGCGCAGCGGAATCTTAGGGATTGGCTGAAAAGTGTTACAGACTGCGCCCGGCGCGCCCGCGTTGCTGGACTTGCGGGGGTGAGGCTACATACAATCGGGACAACGTTGCTGGCTTACGCTGGCATCATCAACGCCTTGCAGGAATTTAGGAGAGGTCAGAAAGATGTCATTTGAAGTGTTTGAGAAACTGGAAGCGAAAGTACAGCAGGCGATTGATACCATCACCCTGTTGCAGATGGAAATCGAAGAGCTGAAAGAGCAGAACAACGCGCTGCGTAACGATGCGCAACAAGTCGCGGGCAACCACGATGCGCTGATGCGAGAAAATCAGCACCTGAAAGAAGAGCAACACATGTGGCAGGAACGTCTGCGTGCATTGCTGGGAAAAATGGAAGAGGTTTGAAGCCTCAGCTGACGTGAAAACGGGTGCTCAGGCACCCGTTTTTCATGGCTGGCGTTATTCGAGGTCCAGCGCGTCTTCTGACAGGATAATACCGGTGTTATCGGCATAGAGATGGTCGCCGGAAAAGAAGGTGACGCCGCCAAAATTGACGCGCACGTCGCTTTCACCAATCCCTTCACCCGCTGCACCAGCCGGAATTGCCGCAATCGCCTGAATGCCGATCTCCAGCTCTTCCAGCTCATCAACCTGACGAACCGAACCGTAGATCACCAGGCCTTCCCACTCGTTAGTGGCCGCCAGGCGCGCCAGCTGGGCATCGACCAGCGCCCGACGCACCGAGCCGCCGCCGTCAATCACCAGCACTCGACCCCGGCCATTTTCTTCCAGCAGGTCGTAAAGTAAGCCGTTGTCTTCAAAGCATTTCACTGTGGTAATCTGACCACCGAATGAAGTGCGCCCACCAAAGTTTGAAAAAAGCGGTTCAACAACATTCACTTCTTCATGGTAGATATCGCAGAGTTCAGATGTATCGTATTTCATAAGGGTTTCGTCTGTTTGCCACAGGAGCGGTAAGTATATCGCTTTATGCTGATTGTTAGCAAAATCTCCAGTGGAGAAAAGCAGCGTTGCATCAAGAGCATGCATAAAAAAGCCCAACCGGATGGCTGGGCTTGAGAAAAGTGCTGATCGACCTGATTAGAGGATAAAGCGGCTCAGGTCTTCGTCGGCCACCAGTTCATCCAGATGTTTACCGACATAGTCAGCATCAATGGTGACGGATTCGCCGTGACGATCGCTGGCGTCATAAGAGATATCTTCCATCAGACGCTCCAGCACAGTATGCAGACGACGCGCACCGATGTTTTCGGTGGTCTCGTTCACCTGCCAGGCCGCTTCAGCGATACGACGGATACCGTCGGCGGTGAAGTCGATGTTAACGCCTTCAGTGTTCATCAACGCCTTATACTGCACGGTGACCGAGGCGTTCGGTTCAGTCAGAATGCGCTCGAAATCTTTCACGGTCAGCGCCTGCAACTCAACGCGAATCGGCAGACGACCCTGCAGTTCCGGGATCAGATCGGAAGGACTGGCCACCTGGAAAGCACCGGAGGCGATAAACAGAATATGGTCAGTTTTCACCATGCCGTGCTTAGTTGAAACGGTACAGCCTTCAACCAGCGGCAGCAGGTCGCGCTGAACACCTTCACGTGACACATCCGGGCCGCCGGCATTCTGGCCGCCGCGCTTACAGATTTTGTCGATCTCATCGATAAATACGATACCGTGCTGCTCGACCGCCTCAATCGCTTCCTGTTTCAGCTCTTCCGGATTGACCAGTTTGGCCGCTTCTTCTTCCACCAGCAGCTTCATCGCTTCTTTAATCTTCAGCTTGCGTGGCTTCTGTTTCTGGCCGCCGAGATTCTGGAACATCGACTGTAGCTGGCTGGTCATCTCTTCCATACCCGGAGGCGCCATGATCTCAACGCCCGGGCCGCTGGCGGCCAGGTCGATCTCAATTTCTTTGTCGTCCAGCTGGCCTTCACGCAGTTTTTTACGGAAAGACTGGCGGGCGGCTGACGGCTCAGGTGCCTGTTCTGGCTGGCCCCAGTTATTTTTCGCCGGTGGGATCAGCACATCAAGGATGCGCTCTTCCGCCATCTCTTCGGCACGGTATTTGTTCTTTTCAATTGCCTGACTGCGGACCATTTTAATCGCGGAGTCAGTCAGGTCGCGGATGATCGAGTCCACTTCTTTACCGACGTAACCCACTTCGGTGAATTTGGTCGCTTCAACCTTAATAAACGGCGCGTTCGCCAATTTAGCCAGTCGACGAGCGATCTCGGTTTTACCGACACCGGTCGGGCCGATCATCAGAATGTTTTTCGGTGTTACTTCATGGCGCAGTTCTTCGTCAAGCTGCATGCGGCGCCAGCGGTTACGCAGCGCAATAGCCACGGCGCGCTTAGCGCTATCCTGGCCAATGATAAAACGGTTCAGCTCGCTGACGATTTCGCGCGGAGTCATCTCAGACACGTTTTAATCCTTACGCCTTGGAAGGTAATTCTTCGAAATTAACGTTATGGTTAGTGTAGACGCAGATATCACCCGCGATGTTCAGCGATTTTTCGACGATGTCGCGTGCACCCATCTCAGTATTTTCCAGCAGCGCACGGGCGGCTGACTGGGCGAAAGGACCACCGGAACCGATGGCGATCAGATCATTTTCAGGCTGGATGACATCACCGTTGCCGCTGATGATCAGCGACGCTGACTCATCGGCGACAGCCAGTAATGCTTCAAGGCGGCGCAGCATGCGGTCAGTACGCCAGTCTTTGGCCAGCTCAACCGCGGCTTTCACCAGGTGACCCTGATGCATTTCCAGTTTACGTTCGAAGAGTTCAAACAGGGTGAAGGCATCTGCAGTGCCGCCAGCGAACCCGGCGATCACTTTATCGTTGTATAAACGACGCACTTTTTTAACGTTGCCTTTCATCACGGTATTGCCGAGCGTAGCCTGGCCATCACCGCCAATAACTACCTGGCCGTTGCGTCGTACACTTACTATTGTTGTCACGGGCAGACCCCTTGTTGCATTCGGAAAAAGGCTCCGCGTACTTGGCGCGGAGGTTCATGCAAACAGATATGGGGCGGGTTTGACGGGTTTCAACCCCCGACGGCGAGCGGAATACAGCTGGAGTGACCGGAACTGCGCAGGCGTTTCAGGGTGCTGTCGGCGGTGGCGCGGTCTTTATAAGGCCCGATAACCACACGATTCCAGCCGCCGCCGGTGATAATCCGGCTTTCAAAACCTTCGAAGGCTAAGCCGGCACGCACCGATTCCGCTTGGTCAGTACCTTTGAAAGAGCCACATTGCACCATCCAGCGCTGAGAAGAGGCTTTCTCAGCGGGTTTTGCCTTCGCGGTTTCCTGCGGTTTCGGTTGTGACACCAGTTCACGCGTAATCGGGGCAGGCTGCGTCTGGCGCTGTACGTTTTGCTGCTGACGCTGTTGTTGCTGCAACTGCTGCTGATGTTGCAGCGTCTGCTGACGCTGGGCTGGCGTCTGTTCGTTCCACGGCACTTCGTTCAGCTGCGTTGGCTGCTGACGCATGTCGGCCTGCATCTGCTCCAGCAACTGGCGTTGCTCGTCGGTCAGCTGAGTCTGCGACTTCACTTCGCCGCCTGAAGAGGGCTCGATAGGCGTCAGCACGGTGACCTGACGATTTTCCAGCTCTTTGATGTACTTCCAGCGCTCTTCTGGCTTAGGCGGTAAGCCATTACCGTTGGCTTTATGATCCGTAATGACCGGCACGTCTTCTTTCTTGTGATGCGTCAGGAACCATAAGCCACCGGCAAAGGTCACCAACACCGCAACCGCCAGTACAATCATCAATTTTGATGTTCCCGAACTGCCCTTACTCTTCTTGCCACGGCTGGGGCTTTTTTTGCGACGCGTCCCTGTTGAACGCCCGCGGCCTACATAATCTTTTTGTGCCACTATCGTTCTGATACCCTTCAAAAAATAGTGCCAAATAGGCGAATTGATGGTTCTTACGCGCCCGGCAAGGAGTCCGCCATGTTACTTAAGGGTCGGAACTTTGACCAGCAGTGTTCGCCTTAAGAATCCACTGAAAAAAGTGCCAGATTTCGCTTATTTTTCACGCTTTTTTGCTGGTGCCGTGCTGCCACGAATGGTCAGCCCGGCATCCAGCAGCCGCGATCCACTGCTGACGCGTTTGCCCTGCAGCTCATCCAGCAGCAGCAACATCGCTTCCTGGCCGATCTGATAGCGCGGTTGCGTCACGGTAGTCAGCGGCGGCTCACAGTAACGCGACAGCTCAATATCATCAAACCCGACGACCGACAGATCTTCCGGTATCCGCAGTCCGCTGCGTCTGGCCTGATTCATCGCCCCGAGCGCCATAATATCACTGTGACAGAACAGGGCGCGTGGCGGTTGTGGCAGCGACAGCAGCTGCTTCATCGCCGCCACGCCCGCTTCAAGGGTAAAATCGCCCCGCACAATATAGGTGGGATCGACGGTTAACCCGCTGCGGCGCATCGCCTGGACGTAACCCTGCAGGCGATACTGACAAAGCGGCATCTCTTCCGGTCCGGCAATACAGGCGATTTGCCGGTGTCTCAGCTGCAGCAGATGATTGACTGCTTCAAACGCGGCGGTCAGGTTGTCGATGTGTACGGTAGGCAGTGACATTTCCGGCGCAAACTCATTCGCCATCACCATCGGTGGCAGGTTGCGCTGTTCATCGACGCTGGCATCAAACGGCAGCTGTGAACCCAGCAGCACCATGCCATCGATTTGCCGCGTCAGCATCAGGTTCAGAAAGGTTCTTTCCTGTTGATTCTGGTGCGCACAGTCGCCAATCAGTACCAGATAACCCTCTCCGGCCGCCGTGACTTCGACGCCGCGAATGATTTCGCTGAAGAAGGGATCGCAGATGTCGGGAACAATCACCAGAATGGTCTGGGTATCGTTGCGGCGCGCGTTGCGGTTCAGTCCATGCGGCGCATATCCCACCGCCGCAACCGCCTGTTCAACTTTCTGCCGGGTGGCGGCAGAGACTTTCTCCGGGTTCATCAGCGCACGCGAAACGGTGGCGGTCGAGACGCCCGCTTTTTCCGCTACGTCTTTCATGGTGGCGGCGGGCGGTTGTTGATTCTGCTCCAACACATGCTCCTGACGCGTTATGGCGCGTTCGATTCTGTTTCGCCTGTCCTAAAAGCAAGCAGGGCAACATTGCTAACGATTGCCCGGCTGGTTGTTACTTAATTTGCATAAAAATTGTGACTTATGCTACTTTTTTCGATCGGGCTCGCAGTGTCAGCCGCATCAGCTCTCGGTGGGATCGATATCCAGAGTCCATTTTACTTTGCGCGCGGCGGGCAGGGTCGAAACCAGCGGCAATGAACTGCTCAGTAACTGTTGCAGACGCTGGCGTGAAGGATGCTGGACCAGCAACTGCCAGCGCCAGCGGCCGCTGCGTTTCGGCTGCAGGGCAGGCAGGGGTCCCATAAACCACATCGCGCTGTCATTCAGCGGGCTCGACTCCAGCAGATTTCGCAGCTGCTGTAGGAATTCCGCCGCCTGCTGATTATCCATATCTTCCGCCCGGAACAGCGCGTGGCGGCTCCATGGCGGCAGGAACACCGCCTGGCGCTCCAGCAGCGCCTGCTGGGCGAAGGCGAAATAGCCTTTATGCAGCAGAGTCTGCAGCAGCGGATGTTCCGGGTGGTGGGTCTGCAGCAGCACTTCACCCTGTTTGCCAGCGCGACCGGCGCGACCGGAAACCTGGGTGTAGAGTTGGGCAAACCGTTCAGCCGCGCGGAAATCAGCGGAGAACAGGGCACCATCCACATCCAGTAGCGAGACCAGCGTGACGTCGGGGAAGTGGTGGCCTTTTGCCAGCATCTGGGTACCGACCAGAATGCGGGCGCCGCCGCGATGAACATCGGCCAGATGCTGCTCCAGTGCGCCTTTGCGGCTGGTGGTATCGCGATCGATGCGCGATACCGGGATGCCGGGAAACAGCGTCCCGAGCTGCTGTTCCAATTGCTCGGTGCCGACGCCAACCGGCAGCAAATGGGTCGAACCGCATCGCGGACACTGATTGGGCAGCGGTCGCTGACTGTCGCAATGGTGGCAGCGCAGCTGGCGGTGATGTTGATGCAGCGTGTAGTAGCGGTCACAGCGCGAACATTCGGCAATCCAGCCACAATCGTGACACAGCAGGGCGGGCGAAAAGCCGCGGCGGTTCAGAAACAGCAGCACCTGATTGTCAGCCTGCAAATGCTGACGCATTTTGCCAATCAGTGCCGGTGCCAGGCCGCCAGTCAACTGCACGCCTTTCAGATCGATCAACTGTTGCAGGGCCGGTCGGGCATTACCGGCGCGTTTCGTCAGGTTGAGCTGACGATATTTACCGCTGCGCACGTTGTGCAGCGTCTCCAGTGCCGGCGTCGCCGATCCCATCACTATCGGGATGTTTTTTTCATGCGCGCGGAATACCGCCAGATCGCGTGCCTGGTAGCGCCAGCCTTCCTGCTGTTTATAAGAGCTGTCGTGCTCTTCATCAATAATGATCATCCCAGGGCGCGCCAGCGGAGTAAACAGGGCCGAGCGGGTGCCGATCACGATGGCCGTTTCGCCCCGTCGCGCGCGCAGCCATACCGCCAGCCTCTCACTGTCATTTAAGGCAGAGTGGAGCACATCGATCGGCGCATCAAAGCGCTCACGGAAACGGGCGATGGTTTGCGGGGTTAAGCCAATCTCGGGTACCAGCACCAACGCCTGCTTACCGCGCGACAGCACATTTTCCAGCACGCTGAGGTAAATCTCTGTTTTGCCGGATCCGGTGATGCCCGCCAGCAGCCAGGCGGCATACTGTTCATCTTCTGCCCGGATTGCGCCAACCGCCATCGCCTGATCGGTATTCAGCCGCAGGCGTTCGCCTTTGATCGCGAAGGTGGTGCGCCAGTCATGCATCTGTGGCTGGTGTTCATGCAAATCGCACAGGCCTTTAGCCCGCAGCGCCTGCATCGCCGCATCCGTCAGATCGTGTTCGCTGACTTGATGACGATAGAGCGGCCGCTGACGCAAGGCGGCCAGCGCCTGCTGCTGTTTCGGCGCGCGTTTTAAACTCTCGGGAGCCGTGGCGCGACCCTGATCGGTGACCACCCATTGCCATAATGGATTGTCCTGAGCCGGTTTACCCTGACGCAGCAGCACCGGTATCGCATGGCTCAGCACTTCGCCGAGCGGCGAATGATAGTAGCTGGCCGCCCAGTTGAGGATACGCCACAACGACGCCGGATAGAGTGATTCGCTGTCCAGCACCTCCGCAACGCGCTTCAGTTGCGCTTTCGACAGATCGCTGCTGTCGCGCAGAGCAACAACGATACCGATCATTTTGCGATTGCCGAACGGCACGCTCACGCGACCGCCAATCACCGGCTGCGCACCCACTGGGGGCAGATAGTCAAACAGGCGGGGCAAGGGGACGGGCAGGGCAACCTGAACAACGGGCATAGCAATCTCTTTGCGGCTCAATCATTGGGGGAAGATAGTGTACACGCTGGCCCCGGTGGCGGGTATCTCAGCAGAGATTTGCAGCAATCAGAAGTTAGCTGTATAATGTTGCGCCTTCGGTGAGAAAGATCTTGCCGGAGCCCACCCTTTATTTATTGTTCAACCGCGTGTGGTGCTGTGCGGGTTACGACCTGGCACGGAGAGCGACACGGCCTTATATGAGGTTTCCCATGAAACAAGGTATTCACCCGAAATACGAAGCAGTTACCATCAACTGTACTTGCGGTAACGTGATTCACACGCGTTCTACGCTGACTCACGAACTGAACTTGGACGTTTGTGGTAAGTGCCACCCGTTCTACACCGGTAAGCAGCGTGAAGTTGCAACTGGTGGCCGTGTTGACCGCTTTAACAAGCGTTTCAGCGTGCTAGGCACCAAAAAATAAGATCAAATGGCATTCGGGCCTGCGGGTCCGACATAAAAAAACCTAGCCTCGGCTGGGTTTTTTTATGTCGGCTTTCTTACAGACCGGGGCTTTTATTACAGACTGGTGCCCGGTTCTGATAGTGCCGCAGGTTTATTTAGCTCAAGTGTCTGCGTATTGTAGTTACCATCCAGCTCACGGAGATTCGCGATCTTAGGTGCAGTAATGGTGATTTTATCCGCCTCCATAGTGCCTGAAGTACAAAATATCCACCATACACAGGATGAATTACTGATTTTCTCATTAGTTGCCAGTGCTAAGGTTCTTGCTTTTAGCGTGCCGGTATTGGTGATGCCTTTTTCGCCAGATACACTTAACAGTCCGGTGGTCTGCATTACCCCGCTATTCCGCACCTCATCGGCAACGATATAAGCGTTCTGACCAGTTATGGTCGCGTCGTTGGACAATTTTTCAGCAGAAATATACGCTGCGCTTTGCGCGGTGACATTTCCACCTGACAAGAGATTAATCTCTTTAACTGCGTTCAGGCTGATATTATCAGCCTGCAGTGAGCCTGAATTAAATACGCTGGTGTTGGCGAAAGGCGAAATTACCCCGTCAATCGGCGCAAAGCCAGTCTGCAGTGCCAGTTTTTTCACACTACTGATTTTACCGGCGTTATCCATGTTACCGGCGAAAGAAACGATACCGATATCGCCATCTGCATCGATTTGTGCATTGCTGCTGTTAGAGAATGCCCCGCCGCTGACAATATCAACTGAAGCAGTGGCTTTAATCGTACCATTGTTCGTGAACGAACCGGCTGTCTTCAATACGGTAAGATAAGAGGAAAGATCACCATTATTGGTTATCCCGGTGAGAGCGTTAACGCTGGTAATTTTATTTTCAACGGTGCCATTGTTGATCAGCGCGCCATTTGAGTTAATAAAAAGGCTGCCGGCGTTTAGTGTGCCGTTATTATTTACCCCGGCACCCGCCTCAGTGGTTTGCAGCTGAATGATGCCCGCCGTTACGCCACCCAGCGCGCTTACATCGATACTGTTACCGTAACGCTGGCTATTTCCCTCAGTCGTCGCCAGTGCGGAAGCGATGTCGTAATTATAGCTACCTGCGATAGCCTTCAACTGGCTGGTTTCAATCAGCCCCATAACATTAATTTTCTGTTCCAGCAGATCGGTATAATCTGCCCCTTTCAGGCCATTAACACTGACATTAATCGTACCTTGTTCAACTTTAAAGCCGGTTAATGCGCCCTCACTGAATTTTGGCGTGCCGGTGGTGAGCGTGGCCCGGCCAGTATTGATAAAGCCACAGCCAGAACAGCTAATGCCGTTAGGATTGGCGATAATCACATCTGCTTTTTGGCCAGCAACTTCTATAAAGCCGTTGAGTAACGACGGATTTTTTGAAATGACCTCATTAATAATCAGGCCGTCAGAACCCTCGAGATTACTATTATGCGCAATATTACCGCTTTAACTGATCAAATCTTTTGTACTATTATTAATGATCATGCCCTGAGAGGGGACCTTGAAACTCTGGTACATATTATGCGAAAGACCATTCGCATCGGCTTTATTAATGTTAACGACTGTTGAACCGTTTGCATGCGTGTAACTATGAAGTGCAGCAAAGGCAGGCTGGCAGCTGAAAATAGCCAGAGTAGCCAGAAATAATACATTCATTTTATGCTTTTTCATTTTCATCCCTTAAAGTGTTGATGTTTAAAATGCTGTGTATCTGTGGTTATCGTAAAATAATCCTCCTTTTCTGAGTATTTCCATTGCAGCGAGAAACCCAGCGTAAGAGGATCCGTGTGAAAGCCCTGTGACTTTTTAAGTGGCGTGCCAGAAAATATATCCATGTTCGTTTTCCGATACTGACTGCGTAAACCAATCACGCTGACGACGACGGTCTTTCCTGCATAATATTGTTGGCTTTTTTTACCGTAGACCTGGCCTGTATCAACCCCGATATAAGGCTGTACCGGCTTGCCGGTCAATATCCAGCTGATATCGTTGCGCCAGAACCATCCCTTATTATCCTGAAGCGAACTTTCGCCATCGAAGCCGCGCACTGTCCAGCGGTTTGCCAGCGAAAAACGGTTTAGCGAAGAAAGATTATCGGGTGAATATTGCAGGCTGAAATGGGGGGAATAGTTCAGCCAGTTACCGTAAAAAAGGAAGTTCACTGAGCCTTCCAGGTCTAATGTGACAATCCGGCCTTCTTTATCAATAAGCTTGTATTCCTGCTCAACAGTCTGATGACTATTAAAAAATGGCATCTTCTTTTGATAACTCAGGCTGGCCCCCAGACCAGCATTATCGTAACTGAGCTGATGTTGCAATACGGCTTTCCATCCCGCATTTTTTTATGCATGCTGACGAGATTGAAATCATTGAGCGCATAGCGGGATTCGGTATTGAATATTTGCAGGCCAGCGGTCGTTGTCTGATGTTTAGTGCGCGAGATCAGGCGATTAAGTTGCGCGCTATAGTAGATGTTTTTATTATTCAGTCGCCAGTTGGCCCAGTTACCGGTCATGTATTGCTGATACTGACTCCGGCTGGCGTACAGATCGAGCCACCAGTAACCCCATGGCAGAGAATAATATATTTATTGCTGTTACCTTTTACAGTATGTTTTGGCGCGATATTATGGCCATATGAAGCATATAACGTGTCACTGAGTGAAGTGATATTATTTAAATAGAGTGCTGCGCCGCCCTGGTAACGACCGGTTGTGATCGAACCCGCATCATTGAGCCATGCCCCTACCTGCCAGTATTTATCCTGTTCGCGCTGGATATAAAGGTCACTTTCATTTTTCTCACTGCCAGGTAATACATTGACCCTGACCTGTGAACCCGGTACGCGCTGCAGATTAAAGCTACCCTGTTCGAGATCGCTAAGTTGGAGAATGTCGCCCGCTTTTAGCGGCAGGGTATTGCGGAGATTGATATAATCGCCAATCGCTTTATTAATAACGATATTGCCAATTTTACCGGCATTGATTTCAAATGTTAATGCATGACCTGAAAGATCCTGATTGGGTAAATTAACCCGCGTCGTGATATAACCCAGCCTGATGATTTCATTCCGTAACGTTTTTGCCAGCAAATTTATGCTTGCAACGCCCAGGCATTTACCTTCTGCCTGAGAGGTAAAATATTTTAAATTTTCAAGATCAAGTTTTTTGCTATCCTGGCGTAAATGAATTTTATCGATTCGGTAGTATTTTGATTCATCAGGAAAATCGATCTCCGTATGCTCAATATCTTTTTTCTCAGACGCGCTTTTTTGCGGTTTAGGAATTAACTGTTGTTTGCGAACCTGGTCCTGTAACAGTGCATGGGTTTCGCTATTTTTTTTCTGTCACCGGTAGCGCAGCACCCGCCCGGCCGGAAAAGGAACAGGCCGCAAGGGCAAAAAAGATTAATAATTAAAAATAAGTGCTTTTGTTTTTTGTTATAGATTTTACTGCCATTATACTTCCTGCAAACTCATTGCTTTTGCGGAAATCTTACGGAGTCAACTAATCGGGAACAATAGTAATTCCTCCATTAAGGCGTTGAATACACTCTCATACGGGAATGGAATTATCCTGATAAAAATACAATGGATATTAATAATTGTCTGAATAAATTATTCTGCCAGAGGTCAAAATCGCGGGAGAGGAGGAGGATAAAGAGGCATGACCGCATAGAAAGGTCAGATGAGCAGTACTCTATGCGGAGTCTGCTCATCTGAAATATAGCGATGTTAAGCGAAACAGGCCTGACGGATTAATATTCCCAGGTATCAGGATCGATACCCATGTCGCGCATGATCTTTTTCGCTTCTTCCGGAATCTCATCGCTGCGCTCTTTACGCAGGTCTACATCATCTGGCAGTGGCTGGCCGGTAAAAGCATGCAAAAACGCTTCACACAGTAGCTCACTGTTGGTGGCGTGACGCAGGTTGTTGACCTGACGACGTGTACGCTCATCCGTTAAAATCTTCAGCACGCTCAATGGGATAGAAACCGTAATCTTCTTGACCTGCTCGCTCTTCTTACCGTGCTCGGCGTACGGGCTGATATATTCGCCGTTCCATTCAGCCATGGGATACCTTAATTAATAAACGTTAAAAGTGAGGAAATCAGCGAATTATGCCTGATTTTTCCCTGCCTGGCCCCCCTGATATGGCGGGTTTTCTTCGCTCACAGCGTCTGAATTATCGGCTGAGCGCCAGGCGATGACGCATAATTTTAGCGGTTATTGCGTTTCTGCTCAATCTATACGCAAAGACATTTAGATGTCCAGATGTATTGACGTCTAATTAGAGGGTGATATCCTGTGCCTCAACATTTCACACTTCAGGAACAATAAGCCCCATGACGCGCAAACAGGCAACCATCGCAGTACGCAGCGGTTTGAATGATGACGAGCAATATGGCTGCGTTGTCCCACCGATTCACCTCTCCAGCACCTATAACTTCTTGGATTTCAATGAGCCACGCGCACATGACTATTCACGTCGCGGCAATCCGACCCGTGATGTAGTGCAACGGACGCTGGCCGAACTGGAAGGCGGGGCGGGTGCGGTATTAACCAATACCGGGATGTCGGCGATTCACCTGGCGACGACGGTGTTCCTGAAGCCTGGCGATCTGCTGGTGGCACCACACGACTGCTATGGCGGCAGCTACCGGCTGTTCGACAGCCTGAGCAAGCGCGGCGCTTATCGGGTGAAGTTTGTCGATCAGGGTGCCCCGAATGCACTGCAGGCGGCGCTGGATGAAAAGCCGAAGCTGGTGCTGATTGAAAGCCCCAGCAATCCCCTGTTGCGCGTGGTCGATATCAGAGCGATTTGCGCGGCTGCACGCGCTGCCGGCGCCTTGAGCGTGGTGGATAACACCTTTATGAGCCCGGCGTTACAGAATCCGCTGGCGCTGGGCGCGGATTTGGTCATTCACTCCTGCACCAAATACCTCAACGGTCATTCCGACGTGGTGGCGGGCACGGTCATCGCTAAAGATCCTCAGCTGGCGACCGACCTGGCGTGGTGGGCCAACAATATTGGCGTCACCGGTTCCGCATTTGACAGCTATCTGCTGCTGCGCGGCATCCGGACCTTAGCGCCACGCATGGCCGCCGCGCAACGCAACGCATTAGCTATTGTTGATTACTTGGAGCAACAGAAACTGGTGAAAAAGTTGTATCATCCTTCGCTGCCGGAAAACGCCGGACACGAATATGCAGTGTGCCAGCAGCGAGGCTTTGGCGCGATGCTGAGCTTCGAGGTCGACGGTGATGAGGCTTTGCTGCGCCGCTTCCTGAAAGCGCTGCGGCTATTTACGCTGGCGGAATCACTAGGCGGAGTGGAGAGTCTGATTTCCCACACCGCGACCATGACGCATGCGGGAATGTCGGCAGAAGCGCGGGCCGCAGCCGGCATTTCCGACACGCTGCTGCGTGTTTCTGTCGGCATCGAAGATCATGAAGATTTAACTGCCGATCTGGATAATGCATTCCGGATCGCAGCCGAGGGTTAAGCATGACGATTTCAGCAGGCGCGGGAACGCCGGATATCAGGCAGTTGCATAAATTTGGCGGCAGTAGCCTGGCGGATGCGCGCTGCTATCAGCGTGTGGCCAGCATTATGGCGGACTACAGCCAGCCGGGCGACATGATGGTGGTATCGGCGGCGGGCTCGACCACCAACCAGCTGATTAGCTGGCTGAAGCTCAGCCAGAGCGATCGGTTGTCTGCGCACCAGGTGCAACAGGCTTTACGGCGTTATCAAAGCGAGCTGATTAGCTCGCTGCTGCCTGCTGAGATCGCTGAACCGTTAGTCTCGGCGTTCATCCGCGATCTGGAGAAGCTGGCCGTCCTGCTGGATGGCACGCTGACCGACGCGGTGTATGCCGAAGTGGTCGGGCACGGTGAAATCTGGTCGGCCCGCCTGATGGCAGCGGTGCTGAGCCAGCGTGATATGCAGGCCTGCTGGCTGGATGCGCGCGATTTTCTGCGTGCTGAACGGGCCGCGCAACCGCAGGTGGATGAAGGCAAGTCGTGGCCACTGCTGCAAACCCTGCTGGCACAACATCCGCACAAGCGCATTGTGGTGACCGGTTTTATCAGCCGTAACGACGCCGGTGAAACGGTGCTGCTCGGACGTAACGGTTCCGACTATTCCGCGACGCAGGTTGGCGCACTAGCTGGCGTCGGGCGCGTCACGATCTGGAGCGATGTAGCCGGCGTCTACAGTGCCGATCCCCGTAAGGTTTCCGATGCCTGTCTGCTGCCGCTGTTAAGGCTGGATGAAGCCAGTGAACTGGCGCGTCTTGCCGCCCCGGTGCTGCATACCCGTACGCTGCAGCCGGTCTCGGGCAGCGACATTGATCTGCAACTGCGCTGCAGCTACCAGCCGGAGCAGGGATCAACCCGCATTGAGCGCGTGCTGGCTTCCGGTACCGGCGCCCGCATCGTGACCAGTCACGATGACGTTTGCCTGATTGAGATTCAGCTGCCGGAACAGCACGATTTCAGCCTGCTGCATAAAGAGATCGACCTGCTGCTGAAACGCGCCCAGCTGCGTCCGCTGGCGGTGGGCGTGCATCCCGATCGTCAGCTGCTGCAGCTTTGCTACACCTCAGAAGTGGTCAACAGCGCCTTTACGCTGCTCCATGATGCCGGTCTGCCGGGCCATCTGCAGCTGCGTGACGGGCTGGTGCTGGTGGCGCTGGTGGGCGCAGGCGTCACCCGCAACCCGCTGCATACCCACCGTTTCTGGCAGCAGTTAAAAGACCAGCCGGTAGAGTTTATCTGGCAGTCAGAAGAGCACATCAGCGTGGTGGCGGTGCTGCGCATCGGTCCGACCCGGCACCTGATCCAGGGATTACACCAGTCGCTGTTCCGGGCGGAAAAGCGCATCGGCCTGATGTTGTTTGGTAAAGGTAATATCGGTTCGCGCTGGCTGGAACTGTTCGCCCGTGACCACGAAAACCTGTCGGCCCGCACCGGATTTGAATTTGTGCTGGCCGGTGTGGCGGACAGCCGCCGCAGCCTGCTGAGTTATGACGGACTGGACGCCAGCCGGGCGCTGGCTTTCTTTGATGATGAAGCGGTGGAACGTGATGAAGAGTCGCTGTTCCTGTGGATGCGGGCGCACCCGTTTGACGATTTAGTGGTGCTGGACGTCACAGCCAGTACGCCGCTGGCGCAACAGTATCTCGATTTCGCCAGCCACGGTTTTCACGTCATCAGTGCCAACAAGGTGGCGGGCGCGTCCGACAGCCAGACATGGCGGCAAATCCGCGATGCCTTTACTAAAACCGGGCGTCACTGGTTATATAACGCCATGGTGGGTGCAGGCCTGCCGATTAACTACACGGTGCGCGATCTGCGCGACAGCGGCGACACTATCCTGGCAATCAGCGGCATCTTCTCCGGCACGCTGTCGTGGCTGTTCCTGCAGTTTGACGGCACGGTACCGTTCACCGAGCTGGTGGACCAGGCGTGGCAGCAGGGCTTAACCGAGCCCGATCCGCGGGTTGATCTCTCCGGACAGGACGTGATGCGTAAGCTGGTGATTCTGGCGCGTGAAGCGGGATATAACATCGAGCCGGATCAGGTTCGGGTTGAATCGCTGGTGCCGGATAACTGCCAGCAGGGTTCGATCGACCATTTCTTTGAAAATGGTGAAGAGCTGAATGAACAGATGCTGCAACGACTGGAAGCCGCGCAGGAACTGGGCTTAGTGCTGCGCTACGTCGCCCGTTTTGATGGCAACGGCAAAGCCCGCGTTGGCGTCGAAGCCGTTCGACCGGAGCATCCGCTCGCCGCGTTGCTGCCGTGCGATAACGTTTTTGCCATTGAAAGCCGCTGGTACCGGGATAATCCGCTGGTGATCCGCGGTCCGGGTGCCGGACGTGATGTCACCGCAGGTGCTATTCAGTCAGATATCAATCGGCTGGCGCAACTGCTGTAATCCTCTCCTTCAGGTGCTTCGGCGCCTGTTTTCATCTTTATCTTCCCTCATCATGAATTTCCTTCAGGTTGATTGAAAATTTATCACCGCCGCTGCTCATTTTTTAGTTGACGCTGGTGCCGGATTCGGTCATTTTGAGCATCTGGACGTCTAAAAGTATGGATGTTTACAGGTCGACAGCTAACCGATGTGATCGATGAGGATGCAGGATGAGTTTCTTTCATGCCAATCAGCGCGAAGCGCTAAACCAGAGCCTGGCCGAGCTGAACGGGCAAATTAACGTCTCATTTGAATTCTTCCCGCCTGGTACCAGCGAAATGGAAGCGACGCTGTGGTCCTCAATCGATCGCCTGAGTAGCCTGAAACCAAAATTCGTCTCTGTTACCTACGGCGCGAATTCTGGCGAGCGCAATCGCACCCACAGCATTATCAAAGGGATTAAAGATCGCACCGGTCTGGAAGCCGCGCCGCATCTGACCTGTGTCGATGCCACGCGGGAAGAGTTACGCACCATTGCGCAGGATTACTGGAACAACGGTATCCGTCATATCGTGGCGCTGCGCGGTGACCTGCCGCCAGGCGGTGGTAAGCCAGAAATGTATGGCTGCGATTTGGTCTCGCTGCTGAAAGAGGTCGGTGATTTTGATATTTCGGTCGCGGCTTATCCGGAAGTCCATCCGGAAGCCAAAAGCACGCAGGCCGATCTGATTAACCTGAAGCGCAAAATCGATGCAGGCGCGAACCGGGCGATCACCCAGTTCTTTTTCGATGTCGAAAGCTATTTACGCTTCCGCGATCGCTGCGTGTCGACCGGTATCGACGTAGAGATCGTGCCTGGTATTCTGCCGGTCTCTAACTTTAAACAGCTGCAACGCTTCGCCACGCTGACCAATGTACGCGTGCCGGGCTGGATGAATACGATGTTTGCCGGGCTGGATGATGATGCCGAGACGCGCAAAATGGTTGGCGCCAACATCGCGATGGATATGGTGAAAATTCTGTCGCGCGAAGGGGTAAAAGATTTCCACTTCTACACCCTGAACCGTGCCGAAATGAGTTATGCCATTTGTCACACCCTTGGGGTGCGTCCCGCCGCCGCGGCAGCCTGATTCGTTCGCTTCAGCCAATAAAAAAGTCGGGATTACCCCGACTTTTTTATTATCAGTACCAGGCGCGAATTCCGCGCCGGCACCGGCTTAACCGGTATTGCGCATGCCGGCTGCCACACCCGCAATGGTCACCATTAATGCCTGCTCTACGCGTGCATCCGGCTCATCACCGCGGGCTTCCTGAGCACGTGAACGATGCAGCAGTTCCGCCTGCAGCACGTTAAGGGGATCGGTATAGACGTTACGCAGCGCAATCGACTCAGCAATCCACGGCTGATCGGCCATCAGGTGAGAGTCGTTAGCGATGATTAACACCGCTTTGATGTCCGCATCCAGCTGGTCGCGCAGCTGTTTGCCCAGCGGCCAGAGTGATTTTTCGACCAACCGCTGATCGTAATATTCCGCCAGCCACAGGTCGGCTTTCGAGAACACCATCTCCAGCATGCCAAGGCGGGTGGAGAAGAACGGCCAGTCGCGGCACATCGCTTCCAGCTGATCCTGATGGCCCGCCGCCATCGCCTGTTGCAGCGCCGCACCGGCACCCAGCCAGGCAGGGAGCATTAGGCGGTTTTGCGTCCAGGCGAAAATCCATGGAATCGCACGCAGCGACTCTACGCCGCCGGTCGGACGGCGTTTGGCCGGACGTGAACCCAGTGGCAGTTTGCCCAGCTCCTGCTCTGGCGTCGCTGAGCGGAAGTACGGTACAAAATCTTCGTTCTCACGCACATAGCCACGGTACATCGCACAGGAGTCGGCGGAGAGCTGATCCATGATGTCGCGCCATTCGCGTTTCGGCTCCGGCGGCGGCATCAGGTTCGCTTCGAGAATCGCGCCGGTGTAGAGCGACAGGCTGGCGATGGTCACTTCCGGTAAGCCATATTTGAAGCGGATCATTTCGCCCTGTTCGGTGACGCGCAGGCCGCCACGCAGGCTACCCGGTGGCTGTGACAGCAGAGCCGCATGCGCCGGTGCGCCGCCACGGCCGATGGTGCCGCCGCGTCCGTGGAACAGGGTCAGCGAAATCCCGGCCTTTTCACAGGTTTTGATCAGTGCATCCTGCGCCTGATACTGCGCCCAGCTGGCGGCCATGACGCCGGCATCCTTCGCCGAGTCAGAATAGCCAATCATCACCATCTGTTTGCCCTGAATAAAGCCGCGATACCAGTCAATGCTCAGCAGCTGGCTCATCACATCGTTGGCATTATTCAGGTCATCGAGCGTTTCAAACAGCGGTGCCACCGGCATGGCATAGTTGATGCCCGCTTCTTTCAGTAGCAGATGGACCGCCAGCACGTCAGACGGCGTTTTCGCCATTGAGATAACGTAAGCGGCGATCGAGCCCTGAGGTGCTTCAGCCGCAACGCGGCAGGTTTCCAGCACTTCGCGCGTCTCGTCGCTGGGTTCCCAGCCGCGCGGCAGCAGCGGACGTTTTGAATTCAGTTCGTGGATCAGGAAGGCCTGTTTGTCCGCTTCGGACCAGCTTTCATAATCGCCGAGGCCGAGATAGCGGGTCACTTCCGCAATCGCTTCGGTATGACGGGTGCTCTCCTGGCGCAGGTCGATACGCACCAGCGGCACGCCAAAGCACTTCACGCGGCGCAGCGTATCCAGCAGCTGGCCGTTGGCGATGATGCCCATGCCGCACTGCTGCAGTGACTGATAAATGGCATACAGCGGATCCCACAATTGGTCGTTGGAGACCAGCAGATCCGCCGGACGCGGCAGACGCTCGCCTTTCAGACGACGCTCAAGGAATGCCTGCGTGGTCATCAGCTGACTGCGCAGACGTTTCAGGATCATCCGGTAAGGTTCCAGCGCGTCCGGATCGCCGCTCAGTTGGCGCACTTCTTCGCTGCACTCCGACATCGACAGCTCAGAGATCAGCACGCCAATGTCGCGCAGGAACAGATCGGCCGCTTTCCAGCGGCTCAGTTGCATCGCGTGGCGGGTAATGACGGCCGTGACGTTAGGGTTGCCATCACGATCGCCGCCCATCCATGAGGTGAACTGCACCGGCACGAAATCGACCGGCAGTTTAATGCCGAATGCTTCTTCGACCTGCTCGTTCAGTTCGTACAGAAAGGCCGGAACGCCTTCCCATAAGCTGTTCTCGACCACCGCAAAGCCCCATTTGGCTTCATCAATCGGGGTCGGGCGATATTTTCGGATCTCGTCGGTGTGCCAGGCCTGCGCCACCAGCTGGCGCAGACGGCGCATAATCTGGTTACGTTCGTAGTCGGAAATGTCACTGTGATCGAGTTGCTTGAGGCAACTGTTGACCTCCACCAGCTTGTGAATCAGCGTGCGGCGGGTGATTTCGGTCGGATGCGCAGTCAGCACCAGCTCCAGCGACAGCGACTCAATTGCCTCGCGGATCGCGGTTTCGCTGATATCTTTCTGCTGTTTCAGGGTCTCGAAGGTCTTTTTCAGCAGTTTAGGATGGTTTGCGCCTTCACCGCTGTGCGATATGGTCTGGTATTGCTCAGCCACGTTGGTGAGGTTGAGAAACTGGCTAAACGCGCGGGCCACCGGCAGTAACTCATCATTGGAGAGGTTTTGCAGCGTATTAAGCAGTTCCTTACGATGAGTGTCATTGCCTGCACGGGATGACTTGGAGAGCTTACGGATGGTTTCCACCCGGTCGAGGATGTTCTCGCCCAGCGCATCCTCAATCGTATTCCCGAGCAGTTTGCCGAGCATACTGACATTACTTCGCATTGCGGAATATTGTTCGTTCATTGGACCCTGACACCCTTATCGTCTTGAAAAACTTCTACACCCGACCCTTTTCAGGCAGCAGAAAAAGCAGCAACTTTATCTTCCCGGTAATGTACGGGAAATTTGCTCAGTTACCGCCTGCCTGCAATCTGAAAATATCTGGATAGTTACCCGGTGGGCATAACAACGTCTTTTATCTAGCCACGTAAACCTGCCCACGTCAAATGCGTTAAAGTGGCGCGAACGTGCGGCTAAATAACCGAAATTCATGGAATTTATTCGGAGCGGGATAAGTTATTCTTATTGTTAAATCCCGCAGAATGACCGGGCATTTTACTGATAACACAGTGAAATGCCCCATTTGCTGTTAATCAGTGACAAAAATGCTGCACAACCTGACTGATAAGCGCCCGCGTCGGCTTAACAAATGCGGTATCAATAAATTCGTCCGGCTGGTGAGCCTGATTGATCGAGCCTGGACCCAGTACCAGCGTCGGGCAGAGCTGCTGAATAAACGGTGCCTCGGTGCAGTAGTTCACCACTTCGGTTGGCGTGCCGAGCAATTTCTCGACCACGCTGACCAGTTCATGATTCGCCGGGCATTCGTAACCCGGAATCGGCGGATGCAGCTCTGCGACCGTCACACGGCCAGGCCAGCGCGCACTGACCGGTGCCAGTGCGTCGTTCAGCAGTCCATCCAGATCGCTGAGCGATAAGCCCGGCAACGGCCGGATATCCATATGCAGTTCACAGCAGGCGCAGATGCGGTTAGCCGCATCGCCACCGTGAATATGACCGAAGTTCATGGTGGGATAGGGAATGGCGAAGCCGTCGTGATGGTAACGCTCTTTGAATTTATTGCGCAGTTGCATCAGATGGGTAATCGATTCATGCATCAGTTCAATCGCGTTGACGCCGCGCGCCGGATCGCTGGAGTGGCCCGACTTGCCTTCAATGCGGATCGCGTTCGACAGGTGCCCTTTGTGCGCCCGAACCGGCTTGAGTGAGGTCGGTTCGCCAATGATGGCGCAATCCGGACGCAGCTGCGTCGATTCAGAAAAATATTTAGCGCCGGCCATGGTGGTCTCTTCATCGGCGGTGGCGAGGATGTAGAGCGGCTTGCTCAGCATCGTCACATCCACATCCCGCAGCGTATCGAGAATAAAGGCGAAGAAGCCTTTCGTGTCGGCGGTGCCGAGGCCGTAGAGCTTGTTGTCGTGCTCGGTCAGGGTAAAGGGATCGCGGGTCCAGCGGCCATCGTCGAACGGCACGGTGTCAGTATGCCCGGCTAACAACAGCCCGCCTGCGCCGTCACCGGTGCGGGCCAGCATATTAAATTTATGGCGGGTGCCGGATACCGGCTGGACTTCAATGCTGAAGCCAAGGTCGCGAAACCAGCCTGCCAGCAAATTGATTAAAGTTTCATTACTCTGGTCCAGTGCGGCATCGGTTGCGCTGATTGACGGTGTGGCGATCAACTGGCGGTAGAGTTCGATAAAAGGCGGTAATTTTGTCTTCACTGTTGACGGTCCTTGAGTTAGGATGTATCAATATTCATGCATTAATAGTGAATAAAAATACATTAACGTCGTCTGCATGTGAACCTTAAATTGCTGCAAACGACATTGTGGGCAACGGGGCAAGGCCGCGACCCGGAACGTGTGACTGTAAAAAGGGTTACAGCCTGATGTTGAATACGCTGATCGTGGGTGCCAGCGGTTACGCTGGCGTAGAGCTCGCCACCTTCTTGAATCGCCATCCAGATATCAACATAACCGCTTTAGCGGTTTCGGCGCAAAGTCCCGATGCGGGTAAGCGCTTGTCCAATCTGCATCCGCACCTGAAAGGGGTGGTGGATCTGCCGCTGCAGCCATTGAGCCATGCGGCAGAATGGGCAGATAAAGTGGATGTGGTCTTTCTGGCGACGGCCCATGAAGTCAGCCACGATCTAGCACCGGAATTTCTCAAGGCCGGCTGTGTGGTATTCGACCTGTCCGGTGCTTTCCGCGTCAATGACCCCGCGTTTTATACCCGCTTCTACGGCTTCACCCATCAGCATGGCGACTGGCTGGATAAAGCGGTGTACGGCCTGGCGGAATATCAGCATCAGCAGATTAAGCAGGCGCAGCTGGTGGCCGTGCCGGGTTGTTACCCGACGGCGGCCCAGCTGGCGATGAAACCGCTGGTGGAGGCGGGCCTGCTGAATACGGCACAGTGGCCGGTGATCAACGCCACCAGCGGCGTAAGCGGCGCAGGGCGTAAAGCCAGCGTCGGTACCAGCTTCTGCGAAGTCAGCCTGCAGCCTTACGGTCTGTTCAACCATCGTCATCACCCGGAAATCGTGGCGCATCTTGGCACGCCGGTGATTTTCACGCCGCATCTGGGCAACTTCCCGCGCGGCATTCTGGCGACGATAACCTGCCGGTTAAATCCGGGCGTGAGCCGCGAAGACGTGGCGGCAGTGTTCCAGCGCGCGTATCACTATAAGCCACTGGTCCGGCTCTACGAGCACGGCGTTCCGGCACTGAAAGCGGTGGTGGGTCTGCCTTATTGCGACATCGGTTTTGAGGTCCAGGACGAGCACCTGATTGTGGTGGTCGCCGAAGATAACCTGCTGAAAGGCGCCGCGTCGCAGGCAGTCCAGTGTCTGAATATCCGCTTCGGCTTCCCTGAAACCACGTCACTGACGTAACGGACGAGTAAACCATGACTAACCCATTGATTATCAAGCTGGGCGGTGTGCTGTTAGACAGCGAGGAAGCGCTGGCCCGTCTGTTTGATGCGCTGCTGACGTATCGCAGCGCCCATCAGCGTCCGCTGATTATTGTCCACGGTGGCGGTTGCCTGGTGGATGAGCTGATGAAAAAGCTGGCGCTGCCGGTGAAGAAAAAGAACGGCCTGCGCGTCACGCCAGCCGATCAGATCGACATTATCACCGGTGCGCTGGCGGGAACCGCCAACAAAACCCTGCTGGCGTGGGCGAAAAAACCCGGCATCAACGCGGTTGGCCTCTGCCTTGGCGATGCTGGCATGGTTAACGTCACCCCGTTTGATGAAGAACTGGGCTACGTGGGTCACGCTATGCCGGGTAACCCGGCGCTGATGAACACCCTGCTGGCCGCCGGTTATATGCCAGTGGTCAGTTCTATCGGGATCACTGATGACGGCGAACTGATGAACGTCAACGCCGACCAGGCTGCGACCGCGCTGGCGTTGACCCTCGGTGCTGATTTAGTCTTGCTGTCGGACGTCAGCGGTATTCTCGACGGCAAAGGTCAGCGTATCGAAGAGATGACCGCCGACAAAGCTGAACAGCTGATTGCCCAGGGCATTATTACCGATGGCATGATTGTGAAGGTGCACGCTGCGCTGGATGCGGCGCGTACGCTGGGCCGCCCGGTGGATATCGCCAGCTGGCGTCACGCTGAGCGGTTGCCTGACCTGTTTAACGGCGTGCCGATTGGCACCCGGATTCTCGCTTAACCACTCTGATTCAAGGATTAAGAAATGCAAACGCAAGGCATCAAAAAAATCGTTTTGGCTTACTCCGGTGGTCTTGATACTTCCGCCATCATTCCGTGGCTGAAAGAGAACTACGGCGGCTGTGAGGTGGTGGCGTTTGTGGCCGATATCGGTCAGGAGCGCAGCGATCTGGAAGGCGTAGAGAAGAAAGCGCTGCAGTCCGGTGCCTCTGAGTGTCACGTGGTTGATCTGCGTGAAGAGTTCATCAGCGATTACGTTTATCCGGTGCTGCAGACCGGTGCTCTGTATGAAGGCACCTATCTGCTGGGCACCTCGATGGCGCGTCCTATCATCGGCAAAGCCCAGGTTGAGCTGGCGCTGAAAGTCGGGGCGGATGCACTCTGCCACGGCGCAACCGGTAAAGGTAACGATCAGGTGCGTTTCGAAACCACCTACACCGCGCTGGCCCCGCAGCTGAAAGTGGTGGCGCCATGGCGTGAATGGAACCTGCGTTCGCGTGAAGCGCTGCTGGACTACCTGAAAGAGCGCAATATTCCGACCACCGCGTCGCTGGAAAAAATCTACAGCCGCGATGAAAACGCCTGGCACATCTCCACCGAAGGCGGCGTGCTGGAAAGCCCGGCCAATGCACCGAATAAAGATTGCTGGGTCTGGACCGTCGATCCTTTAGAGGCACCTGATCAGCCGGAAGAAGTGACCGTGACCGTTGAGAAAGGTCGTGTAGTGGCAGTGAACGGCGAGAAACTGAGCCCGTTCCAGTGTCTGGAAAAACTCAACGTGATCGGTGCGAAACAAGGTGTTGGCCGGATCGATATCGTTGAAAACCGTCTGGTCGGCATCAAGTCACGTGGCTGCTATGAAACCCCGGGCGGCACCATCATGGTCAACGCGCTGCGTGCGGTTGAGCAGCTGGTACTGGATCGCGATAGCTTCAAATGGCGTGAGCAACTGGGCCAGGAGATGTCTTACGTGGTCTACGACGGTCGCTGGTTCGCACCGCTGCGTAAGTCAATTCAGGCCGCGGCAGAATCACTGGCTGAAGAAGTGAATGGCGAAGTGGTGTTGCAGCTCTACAAGGGCCAGGCAACGGCGACGCAGAAGCGTTCACCGAACAGCCTCTATTCGGAAGAGTTCGCGACCTTTGGCGAAGACGAAGTCTACGATCACCGTCATGCTGGCGGCTTTATCCGTCTGTTCTCGCTCTCTTCGCGGATCCGCGCCCTGAACGAGCAGAAGAAGTAATTCTCAGGCGAGGTACGCCTCGCCTCACCGTTTGAGCTCAGGGGCGGCATTTATGCCGCCCTTTGTTTAATGATTTGAAGGAGTTTCCCATGGCACTTTGGGGTGGACGGTTTACCCAGGCAGCAGATCAACGTTTCAAACAGTTCAACGACTCGCTGCGCTTCGATTACCGCCTGGCGGAGCAGGACATTATGGGTTCTGTCGCCTGGTCCAAAGCGCTGGTGACGGTGAATGTCCTGACCTGGGATGAGCAGCAGCAGCTGGAAGCGGCACTGAATGCGTTGCTGGCGGAGGTGCGTGCCAATCCTGAGCAGATTTTGCAGAGCGACGCCGAAGACATCCATAGCTGGGTTGAAGGTCAGCTGATCGACAAAGTGGGTGCGCTGGGCAAAAAACTGCACACGGGCCGTAGCCGTAACGATCAGGTCGCTACCGGTCTCAAGCTGTGGTGCAAAATGCAGGTCGAGGCGCTGTTGGGCGCAACGCGTGAGCTGCAGCAGGCGCTGGTTGCGACCGCAGAAGCGAACCAGGATGCAGTGATGCCGGGTTACACCCATCTGCAGCGGGCGCAGCCGGTCACGTTTGCGCACTGGTGTCTGGCCTATGTCGAAATGCTGGCGCGTGATGAAAGTCGCCTGCAGGATACCCTGAAACGGTTGGATGTCAGCCCGCTGGGCTGCGGCGCACTGGCCGGTACTGCGTACGAAATCGATCGTCAGCAGCTGGCGGGCTGGTTAGGTTTCGCCTCAGCGACCCGCAATAGTCTGGATACGGTTTCTGACCGCGACCATGTGCTGGAGCTGCTTTCTGACGCCGCGATCGGCATGGTCCATCTGTCGCGCTTCGCCGAAGATATGATCTTCTTCAACACCGGTGAAGCGGGCTTTATCGAACTCTCCGACAAGGTGACCTCGGGTTCATCGCTTATGCCACAGAAGAAAAATCCGGATGCGCTGGAGCTGATCCGGGGCAAATGCGGCCGGGTGCAGGGCGCACTGACCGGCATGATGATGACGCTGAAAGGTTTGCCGCTGGCCTACAACAAGGATATGCAGGAAGACAAAGAGGGATTATTCGACGCGCTCGATACCTGGCTCGACTGCCTGCATATGTCGGTGCTGGTGCTGGATGGCCTGCAGGTGAAGCGTCCGCGTTGTCAGGAAGCGGCCGAGCAGGGCTACGCCAACTCTACTGAACTGGCTGATTATCTAGTAGCCAAAGGGGTGCCGTTCCGCGAAGCGCACCAAATTGTCGGGGAAGTGGTGGTCGAAGCCATCCGGCAGGGCGTGGCGCTGGAAGCGCTGTCACTGGCGCAGTTACAGCCGTTTAGCGCGGTGATTGAAGAGGATGTCTATCCGATTCTGGCGCTGCAATCCTGTCTGGATAAGCGTAATGCGCAGGGTGGCGTTTCACCGCAGCAGGTTGCCCATGCCATCAGCGAGGCGAAGCAGCGCCTGGCATAAAAAATGTGCTGGCAAAGCGCCTGCTTCGCCAGCTTCTGTAGCAGCCAATCCTCTCTCATACTTGGTCAAAACCCATATCCTTTGTCTGCATATTATCATCACGCTTGCAACGCAAGCCCGGGACAGTATTTAGCCGAAAGCTAGGGTAGAGTCTTTTGCGTATGAACTCTCTTTTGTAGCACTCAAAATAATATTTGCCATATCTTATGGAGTTTTTACTATTTCTTAAGCAAAAAAATGACGTTACTTTATCAATGCATCTAAAAGATGTTTATTTAATATATTTTTTGAGCCAGGAGGGCTTATGCGTGAATTAACGATTGATGAGACTTTTGCTATTTCAGGTGCTACAACAACGGGCAATGACGTTATGTTTTTCATTGGCGACCATCTGGCCAGCGCAATTCTTAGCGGCGTAGCTGCTGCAGTTGCAGGCGGAGCTATTGGCTACCTGCACGGCGGTGATGCGATGGGCGTCTTCGGGCTAGGATTCATTGGCCAGATGGTAGGGGCTATTGGTGGCGCACTAATTGGCGGAGTAGGCGGTGTTATTGGTGGATCACTGGTTTCGCTTTCTTATAGTTTACCTCTGGCTAATCTGCTGGCGGAGACGATTATTTCCGGTGCTTATGGCGATAACTTTATGGCTAATATCGCAGAAGGTGCGGTATGCGCCATTGGCGGCGCGGTGATTGGGGCGTGGACGTTAGCCATTTTAGGCGGCCGTGGCGCAATTTCCTCAGATTTGATCGGTATCGGTGGCGGTTTTTACCGCGCTGTTCGGCATGATCGGCGGAGCGATAACCGGCGCACTGGCAGGCGCTGTTTATGGCACTTATGTTGGTTACGATGAGGGACTGGTTATGGCAGAGGGCCTGCTTGCTGATCTAATGAAGGGAATGCCTGGGGCCTGATATCCGCCGCCAGGGAATGATCGCAAGGCAAAAAAAGCGGGCATGGTTCATGCCCGCCAACCTCTAGTTTCAGAATTACTACTTTTTTTATAGGCACATCATCAAAGGGCCAGCACTCCCGGCTGACACAGAGATAGGTTTACGCTGACAGCAGGAACTGTTCCAGGTCATCACTGCCGCCAATATGACGGCCACCGATAAACACCTGTGGTACCGTTGCCCGGCCGGAGACGGCACGTAGGCTAACGGTGGTAGCATCCTGTCCCAGCACGATCTCTTCGTACTGAATTCCGTGGTCCATCAGCAACTGTTTTGCTTTGGTGCAGAACGGGCAGCCCGGCTTGGTAAAGACCGACACTGACTCCTGCACTTTAAATTCCGGTGCCAGATAACGCAGCATGGTATCGGCATCTGACACTTCAAACGGGTCGCCTAGCTTGTTCGGTTCAACAAACATTTTCTCAACTTCTCAACCACGCCGTTACGCACCAGCATCGAGTAACGCCATAAGCGTGGGCCAAAGCCGAGATCGGCTTTCTCAACTAGCATCTCCATGCCGCGGGTGAATTCACCGTTGCTATCAGGGATAAAGGTAATGTTTTCCGCCCGCTGTTCCGCTTTCCACGCATTCATCACAAAGGTGTCATTAACCGAGACACACAGGATGCTGTCCACGCCGTGCTGCGCAAAAACGCCTGACAGCTCGTTGTAACGCGGAAGATGGCTGGATGAACAGGTCGGGGTAAATGCGCCCGGCAGAGAAAAAACGACCACCGTTTTGTTGTTAAACAACTCATCGGTGGTCACATCGACCCAGCGATCGCCCTGGCGGGTGTGAAAAGTAACCTGCGGAACGGCTTTACCTTCCTGACTTGCAAACATTTTTTCTCCTCACTGGCGGACCGCTTATTTTGATGCGGGCATTGTTCCTGCTCACCCTTGATAGGGCTAATCGTTCATTGCTATTCTATCTATCGCCACGGACTATCGTGGTCTGGAGGGTAATAATGAATATTCGTGATCTTGAATATCTGGTTTCGCTTGCTGAACACCGTCATTTCCGCCGTGCTGCGGATGTGTGTCATGTCAGCCAGCCCACGTTAAGCGGACAGATCCGTAAGCTGGAAGATGAGCTGGGTGTGATACTGCTGGAACGCACCAGCCGTAAAGTGCTGTTCACTCAGGCCGGCCTGCTGCTGGTGGATCAGGCACGCACGGTGCTGCGTGAAGTGAAAGTGCTGAAAGAGATGGCCAGTCAGCAAGGGGAAGCGATGTCAGGCCCGCTGCATATGGGCCTCATTCCAACCACTGGTCCTTATCTGCTGCCGCAAATTATTCCGATGCTGCACCAGACGTTTCCAAAACTGGAAATGTATCTGCACGAGGCGCAGACCCAGCAGTTGCTGGCGCAGCTCGACAGCGGCAAGCTGGACTGCGCGATTCTGGCGCTGGTCAAAGAGAGTGAAGCCTTTATCGAGGTGCCGCTGTTTGATGAGCCGATGAAGCTGGCGGTTTATGCCGATCATCCGTGGCGCGATCGCGATCGGGTACCGGTGTCCGATCTGGCCGGCGAGAAACTGCTGATGCTGGAAGATGGTCACTGTCTGCGCGACCAGGTGATGGGCTTCTGTTTTGAGGCGGGCGCGGATGAAGATACCCATTTCCGGGCCACCAGTCTTGAAACGCTGCGCAATATGGTGGCAGCAGGCAGCGGCATTACGCTGCTTCCGGCGCTGGCGGTACCGCCAGAACGTACTCGCGATGGCGTGTGCTATCTGCCTTGCTACAAACCGGTCCCTCAGCGCACTATCGCGCTGGTCTACCGGCCGGGCTCACCTCTGCGCAGCCGTTATGAACAGCTGGCAGAGGCAATCAAAACCCACATGCAACATCATTTCGACGCGGCGTTAAAACAGGCGGTTTAAGCCGTTTAATGCGGCCACGCGATAGGCTTCGGCCATGGTAGGGTAGTTAAAGGTGGTATTCACGAAGTATTCAATCGTGTGGCCACCGTTTTTCTGCTCCATGATCGCTTGGCCGATGTGGATAATTTCGGCCGCGCGCTCGCCAAAGCAGTGAATACCCAGAATCTCTTTGGTTTCGCGGTGGAACAGAATCTTCAGGCTGCCCACGTTCATACCGACAATCTGCGCCCGCGCCAGATGCTTAAACTGCGCACGACCCACTTCGTAAGGCACCTTCATCGCCGTCAGTTGCTGCTCGGTTTTACCCACGGAGCTGATTTCCGGAATGGTATAAATGCCGGTCGGGATATCTTCAATCAGGTGCGCGGAGGCTTCTCCTTTGATGATGGCCTGTGCGGCAATCCGGCCCTGATCGTAAGCAGCCGACGCCAGGCTCGGATACCCAATCACGTCATCGACCGCATAATAATAATAGATGTGCGGCTGTGCGGTCTGGTACATGATGTTCACTTTCAGCAGGCCACGGCCATCCGCTTCGAGTCCGAGAGACAGCGAATCGGTGTTGCCGGTACGGCCGTTGGCGTACAGCAGACAGTCTGCTTTCACCTTTTTGCCCGATTTCAGATGGATAATCACCCTATCTTCCACCCCTTCAACCTTCTCAAACTCTTCGTTGTGACGAATCACCACGCCGCTGTTCCAGAAGTGATAAGAGAGGCAGTCGGACATTTCCTGATCGAGGAACGCCAGCAGACGATCGCGGGTGTTAATCAGGTCAACCTTGACGTTGAGGCCGCGGAAAATCGACGCATATTCACAGCCAATCACCCCGGCACCATAAATAATCACGTGGCCCGGTTTGTGATGCAGGTTAAGAATTGAATCTGAGTCGTAGACTCGCGGATGGGTAAAGTCGACGTCATCGGGATGATAAGGACGCGAACCACAGGCGATGAAAAACTTCTCAGCGGTCAGACGTTCACGCGTGCCGTCAGGCTGTTCAATCTCGATGGTGTTAGCGTCAACAAAACGGGCATCACCCTGATAAAGCTCACAGCGGTTACGCTCATAAAAACCCTGACGCATCGCCGTTTGCTGGCTGATCACGTTTTCAGTGCGATTAATAATGTCAGCGAAAGAGGGGCGGAGCAGTCGGGTGTGGTCGCTGTAGAGCGGATTTTGGTTGAATTCGATGATGCGACTGACGGCGTGGCGAAGTGCTTTAGAAGGAATGGTGCCCCAGTGCGTACAACCGCCGCCGATGTTGTGGTAGCGTTCGAGCACTGCGATGCACGCTCCCTGCTTCGCCAGCCCTATCGCCGCACCTTCACCGCCGGGTCCTTAGCCAATCACAATGGCATCGTGATCGTAATACTTTTGCATACCGATACGTCCTATTATTTATACATTTTTACAACGATATTCTAACATCTAGCCGCGCACTTCTGAATTCTATCAGCGATTTTCATCACAGTTTGGCAAAGAGTTAGGTTCACAGGCAGTGACAAAGTTTGCTGCTCTGTACGCTGAAAATTTTGTTATAGTGCCCCCTCAACACCGAAAAAGGCAGAGAGAATGGGCGTCAGAGCGCAACAAAAAGAACGTACAAGACGTACACTGATTGAAGCAGCTTTCAGTCAGCTCAGCGCCGAACGCAGTTTTGCCAGCCTGAGTTTGCGAGAGGTTGCCCGTGAAGCGGGCATCGCCCCGACTTCGTTTTATCGTCATTTTAAGGATGTTGATGAGCTGGGTCTGACCATGGTGGATGAAAGCGGGCTGATGTTGCGACAGCTGATGCGCCAGGCGCGCCAGCGGATTGCCAAGGGCGGCAGCATCATTAAAACCTCGGTTTCCACCTTTATGGAATTCATCGGCAATGACCCCAATGCCTTTCGTCTGTTACTGAGAGAACGCTCCGGCACCTCTGCCGCTTTCCGTGCCGCGGTCGCGCGTGAAATTCAGCATTTTATCGCTGAACTGGCGGATTATCTTGAGGTCGGAAACCGCATGCCGCGCAGTTTTACCGAAGCGCAGGCCGAAGCGATGGTGACTATCGTCTTCAGCGCCGGGGCAGAAGCGCTGGATGTCGATGCCGAACAGCGCCGCAAGCTGGAAGATCGTCTGGTATTGCAACTCCGCATGATCGCCAAAGGCGCCTATTACTGGTACCGCCGGGAACAAGAAAGACTGGCGGTCACCCTGGAAAAACCCGAAGAGCAATGAATAAGGATCAGGCCATGACCCACCCGAGTTCCCGCGATAAAGGCACATTGTTACTGGCTTTTATTACCGGTTTAGCGATTAACGGCTCGTTTTCCGTGCTGTTCAGCGCTTTTGTTCCGTTTTCGATTTTTCCGCTGATCGCGCTCGGCCTGGCTGCCTGGTGTCTGCATCAGCGTTATCTGAACACCAACATGCCTGACGGTATGCCGGGACTAGCAGCGGCGTTTTTCCTGCTGGGGATTCTGGTCTATAGCGCACTGGTGCGTGCGGAATATCCGGATATCGGCTCGAACTTTATCCCGACCATTTTGATGGTGGCGTTGGTGTTCTGGATTGCGACGCGCTTTAGCTTTAAGCGCAATCGCAATCAGCGCAATCAGTAAGGGCGACAGATGAAAAAACGGGAATCTCAGGGTTCCCGTTTTTTTTCAGGCTTTGCGCGTCAGGAGTACGCCGCATTCCATATGGTGGGTATAAGGGAACTGATCGAACAGCGCCAGCCGCGTCACGTCATGCGTCTGCGACAGCGTCTGTAAATTGACGCTCAGCGTTTGCGGATTGCAGGAGATATAAAGGATGCGCGGGTAAGCCTGCACCATCTTCACCGTCTCGTCATCCAGTCCACTGCGCGGCGGATCAACAAAAATGGTCTCACATTCATAGCTGGTCAGATCAATGCCTTCCAGCCGATTGAAACGGCGCACGCCGGTCATCGCTTGGGTGAACTCTTCGGCGGCCATACGGATGATCTGCACATTATCAATATCAATCTGGTTAGCGGCAATGTTGTACTGCGCCGACGCCACCGACGGTTTGGCAATTTCGGTCGCCAGCACCCGGCGGAAATTACGCGCCAGCGCCAGTGAGAAGTTGCCGTTGCCGCAGTAAAGTTCCAGCAGGTCACCCTGTGAACCCTGGGTGACATCCAGCGCCCATTCCAGCATCTGAATATTCATCGCTGCGTTTGGCTGGGTAAAGCTGTTCTCAACCTGACGATAGATCATCTCACGTCCCGCCACCGGCAGACGTTCATCCACATAATCCCGATCGAGACAAATTTTGGTTTTGGTGGCGCGGCCAATCAGCTGCACATCCAGGCCTTCGGCGCGCAGCAGTTGATCGCGCAGTTCGCTGGCGGCCAGTTGCCACGCGTCATCCAGCTTACGGTGGTAGAGCAGCGAGATAACAATCTGATTGCTCAGGGTCGACAAATAGTCGATCTGAAACAGCTTATGGCGCAGCGTACGATTGTCGCGGGTCGCCGCGATCATTTTTGGCATCAGCTGGTTGATCAATTCACTGGCGGCAGGGAATTGATCGACGCGGATCCGCTCGCGGGTCTGCTGATCAAAGATGATGTGATAGATGTCATCGCCATCGTGCCACAGGCGGAATTCCGCACGCATGCGATAGTGGCTGACCGGTGAACGGAACACCTCCACCTCGGGCGTAGCAAACGGCGTCATGATCGTCTCTAAACGACTGACTTTTTCCGCCAGTTGCGCGTCATATTGTCCAATAGGGAGATGTTCGGGTGTCATGTTCCGTCCTGATTAATAGCTTACCAGCGGGCAATTGTAGGGATTCACTTGCTGATGTCCAGTCCCGCAGCGATAAGAATTTTGGAAGTCTGGACTTCCGTAGCGCCACTCCGTAGACTGCGTTCGTCGGCCTCAGCCAGAGTTAATAGGGAATCCAGTGTGAATCTGGAGCTGACGCACAGCGGTAAGGAATGTCGTGGTGAGTGCATTTGCAGACACTGTCCTGCGGGATGGGAAGTCATCACCACTTATGGTTCCCAGCCCGAAGACCTGCCGGTGTCCGTCGCTACTCGTACAATCATCGCGTGCTATTGATTGTATGCCTGCGGCATCCTGCTTTGTTTTTTGGATGCGATAAAAAAATGACTAAAACGACCGCATCGCTGTTCGCCTTTAGTGCAACGGCGGTTTCTCTGTGGGCGCAAAACGGTTTTGCTCAGGGGAATGATGATACGCAAATAGTAACTGTCAATCGTTTCGCTCAGCCGGTATCCAGCGTGCTGGCCCCTGTCACGGTGGTGACGCGTGACGAGATTGACCGCTGGCAAGCCAAAAGCCTGACGGATGTGATGCGCCGTTTGCCCGGCGTCGATATCACCCAAAGCGGCGGCATGGGACAGCAAAGCTCGCTGTTTATCCGCGGCACCGAGTCCCGGCACGTCCTGATTCTGATTGATGGTATCCGGCTTAATCAGGCCGGTATTACTGGCTCATCCGATCTCAGCCAGATTCCGCTTTCGCTGGTGCAGCGAATTGAGTGTATCCGCGGTGCGCGGTTCGGCGGTTTACGGTTCGGATGCGACTGGCGGCGTGGTCAATATCATTACTGGCCGTGCGCAACCGGGAACCACCCTGACGGCTGGCGTCGGGTCTAACGGTTATCAATCTTACGAGGGTTCCACCCAGCAGAAGTTGAGCGATGCGACGAAGCTGACCCTGGCCGGTAACTATACCTATACCAAAGGGTATGACGTGGTGGCCGGTTATCCCAACGCGTATGGTCCGGCACAGCACGACCGCGATGGGTTCATGAGCAAAACCCTGTACGGTAATCTTGAGCATCAGTTCAGTGATGAACCCAGCGGCTTTGTGCGTGGATACGGTTTTGATAACCGTACCGCCTACGACGGGTCAGATAGTTATGATGCCAGCTACAGCAACATTATCGGCCTGGCTGATACCCGTCAGCTGTATAGCCAGACCTGGGACACGGGGTTGCGCTTTAATCGTGATGTCTATTCGACCCAGCTTATCGCCAGCTATGGCCGTACCAAAGACATCAACTACGATCCGCGCAACGGAATGCTACGGCGCGGCGTCGACCTTCGACGAAGTGACCCAATACAATCTGCAATGGGGCAACAGCGTGCAGATTGGGCAGGGGGCGATCAGCGCCGGGGTTGACTGGCAGAAAGAGACGACGGAACCGGGGACCAACTATCTGGCAGACAGTTATGAACAGCGTAACACCGGGCTTTATCTGACCGGCCAGCAGCAGTTTGGCAGCGTGACGCTTGAAGGTGCCGTGGGCGGTGACGATAACAACCAGTTTGGCTGGCATAACACCTGGCAGACGGCGGCTGCCTGGGAATTTATCTCCGTGTATCGCGCTTTTGCCTCTTACGGTACCGCGTTTAAGGCACCGAACCTCTCTCAGGTCTACAGTCCTTTTTATGGTAACCGCGATCTCGATCCGGAAAAAAGTAAGCAGTGGGAAGGGGGATTTGAAGGCCTGACCGGGCCGCTTAACTGGCGGGTCTCCGGCTATCGTAATGACATTGGTAACCTGATTGATAGCGACCCGGCGACCTATCGCTACTACAACATTAAGCAGGCGCGTATTAAAGGTGTGGAAGCGACCGCTTCATTTGATACCGGGCCGCTGGCGCACCAGCTCTCTTACGATTATGTCGATGCCCGTGATGGCAGCACCAATCAGCCGCTGATCCGTCGGGCTAAACAGCAGGTGAAGTATCAACTCGACTGGACGCTGTATGAGTTCGATTGGTCAGTGACTTATCGCTATTTGGGCGACCGTTATGATACCGACTTCAACAGTTCGCCCAGCCGCCGGGTGAAGCTGGGCGGTGTCAGCCTGTGGGATGTGTCGGTCTCATATCCGCTCACTTCACAACTCACGGTTCGTGGTAGAATTGCCAGCCTGTTCGATAAAGATTACGAGACAGTGTATGGCTATCAAACCCCAGGACGAGAATATTACCTCAGCGGCAGCTACAGCTTCTGATTTGCGACCCACCGTCCTGGTATTCGACTCCGGCGTCGGTGGGCTTTCCGTCTATGATGAGGTCTGGCAACTGCTGCCGGATCTTCACTATCTTTACGCCTTCGATAACGCCGGCTTTCCCTATGGAGAGAAAAGCGAGACCTTTATTGTGGAACGCGTGGTGGCGATTGTTGATGCCATTACCCAGCGTTATCCGCCCTCTTTAGTCATCATCGCCTGTAATACGGCCAGCACCGTCTCCCTGCCAGCTTTGCGTGCGCGCTTTGCTTTTCCGGTCGTCGGGGTAGTACCGGCGATTAAACCGGCGGCGCGTATGACGCGTAATGGCGTGGTGGGCCTGCTGGCAACGCGCGCGACGGTGCGTCGTCCTTATAATCACGAGCTGGTGGCGCAGTTTGCAGGTGCCTGCAACATCGAAATGCTGGGGTCGGCGGAGCTGGTGGAACTGGCAGAAGCCAAGTTGCATGGCGAAGAGGTTGCACTGGAAGCAGTACGCCGGATTGTTCAGCCGTGGCTGCGAATGGCGGAGCCGCCGGATACCGTGGTGTTGGGCTGTACCCACTTTCCTTTATTGCGCGAAGAGCTGCAGCAGGTATTACCGGAAGGTACCCGCCTGATTGATTCAGGTGCGGCGATAGCGCGCCGTACGGTATGGCTGCTGGAACACGAAGCGCCCGAAGTGCGTTCTTCGCAACAGAATGTGGCGTTTTGTACCGAACTGGACGGCGAAGCTGTTCAGTTATCACCCGTTTTACAGCGTTATGGCTTCCCATTGCTGGAAAAACTGGCGGTTTAACGGCTTTTAGTTGAAAAAAATCAGCACTCAGAATTTTATTCGAAATTAGCACTTGCGCTATCTGAAGCGTTCCCTATAATGCGCCTCCACTGACACGGCACACCGGCTTACGAAGCGCCGGGTGTAATGTAAGTAGGTTCGAAATCATACGAACCAGTGAGTTAAGCAGAAATAAACGCTTGACTGACAATGCGGAA
>SZZY01000011.1 GCA_009830035.1 Pantoea sp. Eser | reverse complement strand
ATTTGGCGCGTGCCGGTGACTGTGTTGCCTGCCACACCGCGAAAGACGGCGCGGCGTTTGCTGGCGGCCTGCCTATGGCCACGCCGATTGGCACCATCTACTTCACCAACATCACGCCCGATCCGGCGACTGGCATTGGCGACTACAGCTACGACGACTTCCAGAAAGCCGTCCGTCATGGCGTGGCGAAAAATGGCGATACGCTCTATCCGGCGATGCCGTTTCACTCTTACGCGGTGGTCAGCGATGAGGACATGAAGGCGCTGTATGCTTACTTCATGCACGGCGTGGCGGCGGTGAAGCAGCCGAATAAAGAGAGCGACATTCCGTGGCCGCTGGCGATCTGGCGTACAGGGCGTGCCGGCGTACTGCAAAATCACCCCGATCAGAATACTGCTGAACACCGTAGATAGACGACTGAACGAATAACAGAAGCCTACGGCACGGGCACGAATGTGGGTCGGGAAAATCTCGGTCTGATAGGAGTGATAGCTGAAGGTCAGCCAGGCGTTAGACCAGGTGATCAGGAAACCACAGGCGATCAACAACAGCGGATTGGTCTGGAAGGCGAACAGCGTACCGAACACCACAGTCATCAGCGACGACAGCACGATCTGCCATTTATTCTCCAGCTTATCCGCGTAGCGGCTACAGATCAGCGAACCGAGCAGGTAGGCTAGGGTGATAAAAAAGGCATACAGCAAACTGTGGGTCACCGTAGTGCCGCTGCCAGACAGCAGCGCAGGTAGCCAGTTACCGAAACCAAAAAAGCCGATCGCCTGGAAGAAGTTCATCACCACCAGCATCAGGGTACGCTGGCGATATGCGGGTGACCAGATCTCACGGAAACACCCCAGTTTTGGCAACTGTGCGGCGGCGTCATCGGGCGGAAAGGGCGCGCCGGGCGTCAGGCCGCAGCGTTTTTCCATGGTGGATAACACCTAGTGTGCCTGCTGATGACGGCCCTGTTGTGCCAGCCAGCGCCAGCCTTCGAGGTTCAGCAGCGTTTGTGGCACCAGCCACCATGACATCAGGGCCACGGCGAGCACCGACAGAAAATGCACAAAAAAGGAGAAGGCGAACGCCCGGCTGCGCAGATGGCTGGGAACCCACTCCCACAGATAGGTATCGATAGTGACCAGCTCGACCCCGAGGCCGATACCGACCAGCAGGCGGAACAGGATAACCATCTCCGCGCTCTGCTGAAACGCCATCAGCAGTGAAAATAGGCCGTACCACAGTAGCGCGCACATAAAGGTCAGACGGCGGCAAAACGGTCGGCGTAAGGAGCCAGCAGGCTGGCACCGATAAACAGACCGAGAAAGGTGGCGGAGGCAAACGCCGCCCGATCGGAAAACCCGAACACGCCAGCGCTGCCGGTGTGAAATAGCCCGGCCGCCCGCAGGCCGGAGCTGATATAGCCGATTTCAAACAGATCGTAGATTTCGAAAAAGCCGCCCAGCGCCAGCAGCGCAGCAATCCCGGCGGCCCGCAGGCCACGGTTCTCCAGCGGGGTGAGCGGGGCCAGCCTTTCACCGCTGCCCTGCCACTTCGGCAGGCGCGGCTCGACAAATTTATCGGTCAGCAGCGCCCCGACAAAGGTCAGGACAATCACCGAGGTGGCCATAAAAAACCAGTTATCGATGACGCTGACGTGTACCGTATCGCTGACCGCTTTGGCCGCTTCTGTACTGATGCCGGAGAGCAGCACGTCGGTGGTCACAATCAGCAGATTGGCGGTAAAGCCTGATGACGCCACGCCGGCAATCGCCGCCAGCAGTCCCGCCACCGGATGACGGCCGACCGCCAGAAAGATCAGCGCGCCGAGCGGCGGCATCACCACTAGCGCTGCATCCGAGGAGATATGGCTGAAGAAGGCGATAAACAGCACCATGTAGCTGGCGTAGCGACGGCTGACGCGCAACGCCATCTTCACCATCAGCGACTGCAACAGGCCGACTTTTTCCGCCAGACCGGCACCAATCACTAGCGCCAGAATCGATCCCAGCGGAGTAAAGCTGCTGAAATTCTTGATGATATTCGGCAGGATCCACTGAATGCCGGCGACGCTCAGCAGGTTATCCACCCGCACCATTTCGCCGTTGCTGGGATTTTTTACCGCCAGTTCCAGCGCACTGATAATGGCGGTGGCCACCATCAGCACCACAATCAAATAGACAAACAGTAAAAACGGATTGGGGACTTTATTTCCCACCCGCTCAACCCAGCTAAAAAGTCGCTCAGGGCTGAGGTTCTCTGATGTTGCTTCCATAGTTTCTGGTCTCGTCTTGTGTCCCGTCATCCACGGTAGCGCGCGCGATACCGGACGCTGAGTGGGGCGTCCGGCAATACATTCACCTGCGGCACGGCGGAATCAGAGAAGGTGTTTGCAATAATATTTTTTATAGCGGTCCGCGCCGGTGACGCGGCCGTTGGCTCATTCGGCCAGTTTTGTTGGTGTGATCCCTGCGGGGATCGGGTAGTGATAAGGTTGTGTGGCGCGGACCCGGTTGAACTCGGCCTGACAGCGGGCCAGCGCCGCCGGATCCTGCACCCGCTGCGCCACGGTATCGCGGGCCGTCAGAATCAGCACCGGCGTGGAATCGCCGCGCCCGCGTGTCCGTCGCAGCACCTGCAATCCGTCATCACGCGGCAAGCCGAGATCCAGCAACACGCAGCTGTAGCCGCCTTCGCTCCAGGCATTATGGGCAAAAACACCATCGCGTACCCAATCCACCGACCAGCCCGCGCCCTCTAAAGCCTGCTGCAGGTTCGCGCCGATCATTTCATCATCTTCAACCAATAACACGCGCATGGCTGATCTCCTCTGGAAAGATGGGAGCAGTTTATGCCCGGATAGTTAGCACAGAATTATCCGCCTTCATACTTCGCGCTACAGCGGCGTTGGTTGCGACTCGCCGCCGTACTGTAACGTGAATTATATTGGCGAATCCGGGTGTTATTTAACACAAATTTGCCTGGCAGATTCTGACGTGACTTGACACAAATTATTTTACCGTACGGCCGGTGTTACTTAACGCTTATTATTCAGGCGCGTTGCTGCCATTACCTAGTGGATAAACGGCAGGCGCTGACCCGAATCTGGCTGTTGCTAGTTCTGCGCTAATTTTCTGCTAGTTAAGGGATAAATTTAACCGGGTAAAGTGGTTTCACTGCACATCAGCGTAAACCAGGAGGAACCCATGAATCAGCGCGAGTTTATTCGCAGTTTGCTGGAATGGATAGAGAACAATCTAGGACACGATCTGCATCTGGATGAGGTGGCGCGTCGCTCTGGCTATTCCCGCTGGCATCTGCAACGGTTGTTTCGCCAGCATACCGGATTTTCACTGGTTGAATATATCCGACAGCGGCGTTTAACTGAATCTGCGCTGACGCTGCTGAGCAGCAATGAAGCGATATTGCAGGTCGCCATGAACTATGGCTTCGATACCCAGCAAGCCTATACCCGCACCTTCAAAAACTATTTTATGGTGACGCCAGGCCACTTGCGCCGCCAGCGGCGGGTGGAGCCGGATCGGTTACTGTTTCCACTGGCGATGGCCAGTTGAGGCCCGCGATGACCTTCCCGCCAGGTGAAAAGTGCGGGAAGGTCGATGCGCGCCGCGCCGCTGTCTGATTTCCCCCCTTCTTTTTTGCCGATCCGTCGCCGTAAGCTGCCCCGAACATGCTAGTTTGATGCCTGAATCTTCAGGCTATCGGAGCGGTAACGCATGGAAAAACAGTGCCAATTTAACCGCCATGCTGGTGTTTGCGCGGGTGGTGGAACTCCAGAGTTTCAGTGAGGCGGCGCGGGCGCTCTGCTGGTCCAAATCCCATGTCAGCCGGGAAATTGCCCGTCTGGAGCTGCGGCTGGGCATCCGGCTGTTGCAGCGCACCACCCGGCAGCTGGCACTGACCGAACTCGGCCAGGCTTACTATCCCTACTGCGTACACGCATGCTGGCGGAAGTGCAGCGGGCAGATGCGTTTGTTCAGCAGCTGCATCAGCAACCGGCCGGTAACGTGCGGCTACAGGCCCCGGTGACCTACGGCTGTCAGTGCATGGTGCCGGTGCTTAATCGCTTTCTGCGCTGCCACCTGCATATCAATGTCGATTTGGATCTGACCGATCGTCATCGGGATACGCTGGACGATCAGGTTGATGTGGCGATCGTCATTCGATCCCGACCATCGCAGCAGGGCAACTTCCGGGTGCTCAGCGATATTGAGTGGGGGCTGTATGCTGCACCGGGTTACCTGGCGCAGCGGCCTGCCATCGACCATCCTGAGATGCTGCCGCGTCACGATCTGCTGCTGCGTGAGACGCTGCAACCTGCTTCGCCGGTCAGTTTATTATGCGACACGGCAACAATCAGCGCCACAAAGTAACTATCGCGCCGCCACTGTTGTTATCTGACGCGCCTGGTTAGCCTGTATCCCTGATTAATGACGGGATATCTTTATGCAACAGACAGCAGAAAGCGCAGAATTTCAGCACTGGAAGCGCAACTTATGGGTCTGTGTGCTGGGCTCTTTCAGTACCATTGTGGCCATGACGCTGCTGCTGATCCCGCAGGCCTTTATTACCGCCGCCTGGCAGCTGGTGCTGCTGCGTTTTCTGATGGGAATGGCGCTGGGCGGGCTGCTGCCGTGCATCACCGCCATTATCCGGCATAGCGTGCCGGGATCGCAGGTCGGACGGATGCTGTGCTATTCGACGTCGGCCCGGTATATCGGCCAGGTAACCGGCCCGCTGTTCGGCGGCCTGGTCGGGGGAACGTTTGGCATGCGGCCGGTGTTTCTGGCGACCAGCGCGGTAATGCTGCTGTGCGGATGGCTCAACTGGCGCGCCATGAAAAAGTAGCGCGGTCAAAAAAGGCGGACCGAAGTCCGCCTGATGTCAGCCCCTGAGGACGGGGTTATTTCTGGTCTGGCAGGGTGTAGGCAATCACATAATCACCCAGTTTGATGCCAAACGAACCGTGACCGCCGGCTGCGATGACAACGTACTGCTTGCCATTCACTTCATAGGTCATTGGCGTTGCCTGGCCACCGGCTGGCAGTCGGGCCTGCCATAACAGCTCACCGGTATCGGTGCTGAAGGCACGCAGGTAGTTGTCAGCGGTCGCACCGATAAAGAACACTTTACCGGCAGTGGTGATAGGACCACCCAGCATTGGCATACCCATTTTGAATTGCAGTGGCACTGGCGCACTGTCACGCACCGTACCAATACGCTGTTTCCAGACCACGTCATTGGTTTTCAGATCCACCGCAGAGATGTAACCCCACGCTGGCTGTTTACACGGCAGACCAAACGGTGACAGGAACGGATTCAGCTCAACGCCGTACTGCGGCTGAACACCGGTTTCAGTACCGGAACCACCCTCAGCGCCTTTCGGCGGTTCGATCGGGTTGCCTGGACCACGTGGTACCAGCTTCGAGACAAACGGCAGCGCTATCGGGTTAGCAATCGCGATCTGACGATGTGGATCGACGGCAATACTGCCCCATTCGAACATGCCGAGGTTACCTGGGAACACCAGCGTACCCTGCTCAGATGGCGGGGTGAACGGACCTTCATAGCGCAGGCGCTTGAAGATCACGCGGCACACCAGCTGGTCATACATCGTCGCGCTCCACATTCCTTGTCCGTCAGATTCTGTTTCGGACGGAAGGTTAGCTCAGAGTAGGGCTGAGTAGCAGAGACGTGGTCGCCTTTCGCTGCACCCTGTGGGACCGGTGTTTCAGGGGCCGGAACAACCGGTTTGCCGCTACGACGATCCAGCACAAATATGTTACCGGTTTTCGCCGGCGCATAAATCACCGGCACGGTGTTGCCATCTTTATCGGTGATATCAGCCAGCGTCGGCTGCGACGGCAGGTCCATATCCCACAGGTCGTGGTGAACGGTCTGATAAGTCCATACCAGCTTGCCAGTGGTGGCGTTCAGCGCCAGCACGCTGCTGGCATAACGTTCCTGTTCTGGCGTGCGGTTACCGCCCCAGATATCCGGCGTAGAGACGCCCATAGGCAGATAGACCGTATCCAATTTCGGATCGTAGACCGCCCCGGTGCCCGTGAGTTCGGGGAATTCATGGTGAAGGTGTGCTCATCGGCCGGAATCGAGTTTGGATCTTTCGCGCCCGGATCGAACACCCACAGCAGTTTACCGGTATTCACATCAAAGCCACGGATCACGCTTGACGGCTCGCGGGTTGAGTAGTTATCGGTGACTGCGCCCGCCATCACGATGGTGGTGTTGGTAATCACCGGCGGTGACGTCGGCTCATACTGACCTGGGGTGGTCACGGGCTGTTTGTGTTGCAGATCCAGCTCGCCGTTAACGCCGAAGGATGGGCAACGTTCGCCGGTTTCCGCATCAAGCGCAAACAGACGACCATCGTTGACTGGCAGGTAGATGCGGCGTGAGCACAGCGCAGGCTGGCTGTTGGCTGCATCGGCGGCGGCCGGAACTTCATGATAAGAGACACCGCGACAGGTGACGTGCTGGAACGTCGGGTTGACCTTCATGCCCGGATCAAATTTCCACTTCTGCTTGCCGGTGGCCGCGTCCAGTGCAAAGCAGGATCTGGTGTGGCGAACAGAGGTAGAGGGTGTCGCGAATTTTAATTGGCGTCACTTCACCGGTGATTTCACCCCGATCGTTAGCGGTTTTTAAGTCGCCGGTCTGGAACTGCCAGGCGACCTGCAGCTCTTTGACGTTCTGGTGATTAATCTGTTTGAGCGGAGAGAAGCGGGTCCCTTGCTGATCGCGAGCATAAGCCGGCCAGTCACCGTCCGGAATGTTACTCAGTGGCTGTGCCTGCGGCGCGTTGTCAGCGGTTTCTGGCAGCGAACCGTTGATGACCTGCGGATCGTTAAACACCGCGTAAGCCAGGACGATAGCACTGGCCACCAGCGCCAAGGCCATTGCACCCAGTGGGCCTTTACCCACGTTGTGCAGGCTGCGCCAGACAAACGGCAGCACCAGCCAGACGCCAAAGATCACCACTACATCGGTACGCGGTGCCAGTGCCCAGAAGTCAGTACCGACTTCTCAGACACCCCAAGCCAGCGTCGCCAGCAGCAGCAGGGCGTAAACCACCAGCGCAGCGCTGTTACGACGCCACAGCAGGAAAGCGGTGACTAGCATCGCTGCACCGCCGACGATGTGATACTAGGAACCACCAATGGCGGCTAACCAAATACCGCCAATCAGCATAAACGCGCCCGTCAGCACTGCGAACAGCACCGTCAGGAAACGAATTAAGCCAAAAGATGAGGAGTTTTTCCCCATAATAATATCGACCTCGTTTCGTTGCCATAAAACACACGAAAACAACCAGATAGGCTGTTCTCAGTTATCAGGTACAAATGATGAAGGGTGTTCTTAAATCACTCTTCCACTAATTCATACGATATATGCCCTTAACGCCGGAAGGCAGGATTTGTGCATCAGCAGCTAATAAGTTCGCCATCCGAGCGTCGTTGTTGCCAGCCGCTGATATTTATTTCAGCAAATTGTTCCGTAGTTAAACAAGGCGACTCACTCCGCACGATCACTTCCGCGCCTTTTGCCCGAAACGCAGCCATAAAATAAGGAAAGGTGAATTTTTGATAGTTGTCGTTAAAGAACGTTTCGCTTAAAACAATACCGGAAAATGGGAACGATTCCATTAATCGCCAGTTGGCACCGGGTGAGGCAAAGTCATACAGCCAGAAACTAAATTTCTCTGCTAATTCAAGCAATTCCGCACCGTGCGCCACTAAACTGCGATAATTAATTCCGACCCGTACCCGCGCATCCTGTAAATGCAAATACGCATCTGGCACTGCAATCATTCCCTGTAATCGAATATCCTCTACCGGAATAACCATTAATACTGCTTCAGTGGCAATTTGATTGTGCAATGAAATAATGTTGTGACTATTAAGTATATTGCTGCTGTCCTGGTTGTGTTGAAAATAGGAACACTATAGCAAATGCCCGCGACGTGTTGCTTAATATGATGGATAGGTTCAGTAACATAGGGGTTATATAAACTGTTTTTCATTATCTCTATGAAATGAAATATAAAAGGTGTTGTTGATAATTAGGGATATAAAAAGTCGCACTTTTCTGAATGCGGGAATAAATATAGATCAACTGCATATTCTAAATCACCCCTTTGACGATTTCCTAGAATATATTCATCAGTCAGGACCAATAGGCGGGTAATAATCAGGCCCGTACCTACGGACTGTCGCTAGGCTCAACCCGTTGGCCACACCGGCAGCGAAGGCCGGCACGGTCAGTCACCGCACCCTGAAGCCCATCGCGCAGTCAGGCCAGGTTGACGGCACCCCCAACACCGCGCAACGACGCGGGAATCATCACTTTAAATGTAACAGAACATGGGATTTATGGCACCTGCTGCAGGAGAGTCGCTGTGGCGACACCGGACGTTTGTCGCGTTCTGGCTGGCGCGCACCTACTCGTCGTTTGGATTTCAGATGTTTTCAGTGGCGATCAGCTGGCAGATTTACGCCCTGACCAACAGTGCGCTGGCGTTAGGCATGATCGGATTGATGCAGTTTATGCCCTCGGTGCTACTGGCATTACCTGCCGGACACCTAGCCGATCAGTACGATCGGCGTCGTATCGTGCTGTTCGGCCAGCTGGTGGAGTTTGCCGCCCTGCTGGCGCTGGTGGTGCTGACGCTGTTTCATTCAGTCGATAAAACCGCCCTGTGGGGGCTGGTGTTTATGATTGCCTTCGCCAAAGCGCTGGAGTGGCCCGCCATGTCCTCGATGCTGCCGTAACTGGTGCCGCCCGCCATTCTGGCGCGCGCCATGGCGATGAATTCGGCAGGAGGGCGGGCAGGCGGCGGTGATTGTTGGACCGACCCTTGGCGGCCTTCTCTACGTGGCGGGCCCGGAAGTGGTGTATGGCGTCTCTGGGCTGTTCTACTTTATCTCGCTGGCGCTGGTCAGCCTGCTGCGCTATCAGCGCCCCAGTCAGACACGGCTGCCGATGAACATGAAGAACCTGTTTGCCGGGATTCACTTCATCCGTGAGAGTAAAAATGTGCTGGGGGGGATCTCGCTTGACCTGTTTGCGGTGCTGCTGGGCGGGGCCACCGCGCTGCTGCCGATCTTTGCTAAAGACATTCTGCATACCGGCCCGTGGGGATTAGGCATGCTGCGCGGTGCGCCGTCGGTGGGCGCGCTGCTGGTGGGTATCTGGCTGAGTCGCCACAAGCTGGATAAGCATGTCGGGATGATTATGTTCGGGTCGGTGGCCGGTTTTGGCGTCGCTACGCTGGTGTTCGCGCTCTCCAGCCAGCTGTGGCTGTCGCTGCTGGCGCTGGGCGGGTTTGATATGGTCAGCATGGTGATCCGCGGAGCGCTGGTGCAGCTCGATACGCCAGATGCGATGCGCGGGCGGGTTAATGCAGTCAACGCCATCTTTATCAATACCTCTAATCAGCTGGGCGAATTTGAGTCGGGGCTGCTGGCGGCCTGGCTGGGGGCGGTGCCGGCGGTGGCGATTGGCGGTATCGGCACGCTGGTGGTGGTGGCGCTGCGGATGAAACTGTTCCCGCATTTGCGGCGGCGTCAGAAGCTGGAAAACGAGGTTGATCCGGCATAAAAAAACCGGCCTGAAGGCCGGTCAGAGTGAAGAACCAGTCATACTGCGAGTTACAGCCTGAGGGGCGACGGGGGACGGCGACCCTCAGGTGGGGCCATCAGGCCCCGGTTTTTCCTAGGTTGGCGTCAAATGTTTGCCAGCTTTCACTCATATCCACTACGCTGCGGGTTTTGCGGGCCTCATCAATTTTTATGGCGGTGAGGCCCGCTTCCAGCGCGTCCACCACTGAAACTTTCAGCGGCGTTCCCTGTTAATGTGTTTCACGATCTCTTCCGCCACCAACGCATCAGCGCCGTAGTGGCCATCGTACGCATTGCCGCTGTAGGCGGTATCGACCTCTTTCTCGCCGCTGCGCGCATTGTGAACGCGGAAGTAATTACGTACGAAATCGCCCTCAGCCATGCCGTCCGTGCCGATCACGCAGAAGCGACGGAACTCATCCGGTACGTTAAGGTTGGCGTGAAAGGCGAGGGTGGCACCACCGGCATACTCAATCAGCGCGGTCTGGTAATCGACAATGTCGGCATCGCTGTCGAATACCGCATCGGTACTGGACCAGCCGCTGGGCTTAATGTGATAGACCTCTGAGTCGGCGGTCACCGCGCCCTGTGGTGCATGGGCCGGCGTGAAGGATTTGCGGCCGCCAAAGCTGGCGACCCGCACCGGGCGCTGCTGCATTAAGCCCTGATAGAGGTCGATGTCGTGGCAGCACTTTTCCAGAATATAAGGGCCGGCGTACTTTTCCAGCCGCCGCCAGTCGCGCTGGAAGAAGGCACCGTGATAAGGCTTGATGTGTTCAGTGGCTTCAATTGAGGTGATCTCGCCCAGCCGACCGGCGTCACGCGCTGCCAGCAGATCGTGATAGAGCGGTGAGTAGCGCAGCACCAGACCGACCAGAATGCGCGCCTCGCCATACTGCCGCACCAGCTTCGCCATCTCCATGGTCTGCTGTTCGTTGATCACCACCGGTTTTTCAGTAAACACGGTGTAGCCTGCAGCCAGCGCCTGGCCGACATGCATCAAGTATGCAAAAAGTTGGGTGAGCCGACCAGCACCACATCCATGCCGCCGTGCTGCAGCAGAGCCTCAATCGAATCGAACGACTGACCGGGATCGATAGCAAAACTGTGCAGATTGGGCAATCCGGCGGGGGCCGGATCGTAATAACCTACCACGGAGAAGGCGTCGTCGTTGTTGAACTCTTTGATAACGTGGGACAGACGAAAGCCGAGACCGATAATGCCTACTTTCATGTTAAACCCCTGATCCTGAAATCGGATAACGCATAACCCGCCCAAAGCCAGGCGTGGCTGTTGATAATCTGACCACCAACTTATTACGATGGAAAAACTAATGTCAATATCAGCCTGCATGTTTTGCGGAGGTGATTTTTGTTATCTTTATGTAAAAAAACGCAAAAAGGCTATATTTTATCGCCATATTTATTTGTTATTGCGATTTAAGTTTTTTTACCCTGTCGTTCGCTGATTATGGCGACAACTCTGAATTAGTGGAGGCGGGAGGAAGCGCGTGCAATCACACTATCTCCTTGGCATTGATGGCGGCGGCACCCAGTGTCGTGCGCGGTTAACCGACCTTCACGGTACGGTACTGGCGGAAGCCACTGGCGGGCCCGCCAACGTCTGGTCGCAGTATGAGGCGGCGCTGAGCTGCGTCACACAGCTGATCGATCAGGTGTTTTTACAGTCCGGCTTAGCACCGCAGGCGCTGGCGCAGACCTCGCTGGTGGCCGGATTAGCCGGTGCCAACGTCGCGTCGGTGCAGGCGCGCTTGTCTGACTGGCAACCGGCCTGTGCGGCGTTGCAGGTGGTCAGCGATGTGGAAATCGCCTGCGCGGGTGCGCACGCGGGCCAGCTTGGTGCGGTATTTATCATCGGCACCGGAAGTCAGGGCGCGGCCTGGGATGGCGAGCGCTTTACCCTGCTGGGCGGCTGGGGCTTTGCGCTTTCCGATCAGGGATCGGGGGCTGAGCTGGGCCGCCGGGCGCTGCGTCTGGCGCTGCTGGCCCATGAAGCGATGGTCGAACACAGCCCTCTGACGCATCAGCTCATGGCGCAGTTTGATCACAGCCCGGAAACCATGCTGCTGTGGACCCGCACTGCCGCGCCTGCTGACTGGGCGCGCGTGGTGCCGCAGGTGTTTGCTGCGGCCGACGCCGGTGACGGCCATGCGCAGGCGCTGCTGCAACAGACCGCGGCCGATATCGGCATGATGGTGCGTCGTCTGACCGCGCTGAGCAGTGGGCGCGTGGCGCTGATGGGCGGACTGGCGGTGCCGATTTACCACTGGCTGGCGGCCGATATTCAGACCCGGCTGGTCACGCCGCTGGGTGACGCGCTGAGCGGGGCACTGACGCTCGCCCGGACCCAGGCTGCAGGTGTACCGACGCCCAGCCCGATCCCTTTATCCCGTCACTGACCTGAAGCCTGTAGCCCAGCGTCAGTGCGTCAACCCGAGGAATTTATGACCGCTCCCAACGTGACCGCGCGCATTCTGCGGTTGATTGTTGAAAACGCGCCGATTAGCCAGTCCGATTTGAAAGTACGCAGCGGACTGAGTATGTCGACGGTTTCGCAAGCGACCAATCGCCTGCTGGCACAAGAGATTGTGCAGGAGCTGGGACTGCGTCGCGTGTCGATGGGGCGGCCAAAAACCCTGCTCGGACTCAATCCCGATCGCGCCAGCGTGATCGGCATCCAGCTCAACGCTGAACGCAACCTGATTGTCATGACCGATCTCAGTGGCAACCTGCTGGGTGAACAGCAGATGCCGCCGGGCACCATGACGCCACGTCAGCTCGGCGATGCGCTGGCGAAATTCCTGCGCGGCGTGGAAGAGAAGCGGGTCGGAGCCATCGGGCTGGCCTTATCGGGGCTGGTGGACGCCGAAAATGGCTACTGCATCCGCTCGAAGGTGCTCGACTGGGATAACGTACCGATTGCCCGCCAGCTGGAGGATCGCTTCTCGCTGCCGGTGTTTATCGAAAACGATGCCAACGCGATGGCGATGGCGGCGCTGGTGTTTGGCCAGCTTGGCACCGCCCAGTCGGCGGTGATCGCCACCTACGGTAAAGGGATCGGCGCCGGGATTATCCTCAATCGCCAGCTCTATCGCGGTCGCCACGGCAAAGCGGGTGAGATCGGCAACGGGCTGGTGGGTGATGGCTCGCTGCGCCTGCTGGAAGATGTGGCTTCCTCGCGCGCTATTTTGCAGCGGGTGGCGGAAGACGAACCGACAACGCTGACCTTACAGGCGCTGGATCGGCGTCCGAAGCCTGAGGTGCTGGCGGCGCTGGAAGAGGCGGGTCGTGAACTAGGCATCTCACTGGCCAACCTGTCGGTGGCCTACGATCCGGACGTGGTCTATCTGGCGATGGAGCCGCATATGGCGTCACGCATTCTGCTCGATCGCATCACCCAGAGCTTTCAGGCTTACCGGCTGAAACTGACGCCGCACATGACGCCGCTGCAGTTTCTGACCGAATCAAACCGGATGTGGGCACTCGGCGCGGCGGGCTTTGCGGTTAACCGTCTGCTGGATCTGCTGGCCGCCCAGGCGGATGAAGAGCCGGTCACCTGAATTCTCCTGCCAGCAAAACGGGCGCCGAAGCGCCCGCTAACCTTAACCTCCGCGCCCTAACGCAGACGTAATCCCTGCTGATCGAACAGTAGGCAGTGCGCGGCAGAAATCCCCAGTTCGACCTGCGCCCCCAGTTCACGCTGATGCGCTTCACGCTCCTCCACTACCAGCATCTGCTCCCGGCCAATATCGAGATAGAGATAGTTGGTGTGGCCGAGCATTTCGCCAAACGATAGCTCACCCTGAAAACGCAGCGCTTCCGGCGTCTGGCTGGCGGACTGGAAGTGTTCCGGGCGGATACCGAGCGTCACGGTTTGTCCCTCGCGGCACGGGGCGGCAATTTTCATCACCAGGCCGTCAATCTTCAGCTCCGGCAGCCGCAGCTGCACTTCACCTTCACCGACCGCAGCGATCTCCGCCTGCAGGAAATTCATCTTCGGCGAGCCGATAAAACCGGCAACAAACAGGTTATCCGGATCGTGATAAAGCGTCAGCGGCGCGCCAACCTGCTCAATCCGGCCCTGGCGCAGCACCACAATCCGGTCCGCCAGCGTCATCGCTTCCAGCTGATCGTGAGTCACATAGATCATGGTGTTGCCCAGCGAAGCGTGCAGCCGGGCGATCTCAATCCGCATCTGCAGGCGCAGCTCGGCATCAAGGTTAGAGAGTGGTTCATCGAACAGGAAGATGCGCGGATGACGGATAATCGCCCGGCCAATCGCTACGCGCTGACGCTGCCCGCCGGACAGCGCGCGCGGCAGCCGGTCAAGCAGTTCGGTCAGATGCAGGCGGGCTGCCGGGTCATGTCCTGCTCCTCAATCAGCAACTGTCCGCTGCTGATCTCCTGCAGACCGGCGATCATCCGCAGCAGCGTCGGTTTGCCGCAGCCGGATGGCCCGACAAATACCACGAATTCCCCGCTGTTAATCGTCAGATCGATGCCATCAATCACGTTAACGTGCTCGTAAAACTTCTTCACATTCTGCAAGCGCAGGCTGGTCATCGGCTACCTCACTCAGAGTGACTGGCCCATGTAAATGGCGTTGCTGCGCAGGATCGGCGTGAATCCCATGCGCTGATAAAAGGCGCAGACCTGCTCGTTTTGCAGGCTGACGCCAAGTTGAACGCCGCGGACGCCTGCAGCCCGCAGTGCCGCCAGTTGGTGCTCAATCATTTTGCGGCCCCAGCCGCCTTTTTGCGCCGCCGGCAGCAGGTTGATATGCAGATGAGCCGGCCACCGGGTCACCAGCGCCTCAGCTGCAGAGTCAGGATGGCGAATGGCGTCGAGTATCTTGTCGTCGAGCGGCGCGTCGGCGCTGCGTTGCTGATATTTCTGCTGTAATTGTGGCCACCATTGCGCGGCTAACTGCGCTTCAAAGGCGCGGGTATCCGGCGCGGCCACCACATAGCCCAGCACTTCACCGTCGATCTCCAGCACAAAAGCAAAATCCGGTGCGAAACGTGCATAGGGCACGGCAAACCGCTGGCCGGGATAGTCAGGATCAGAGTAGAGCGCACGGGCATCCTCGCCGGCATCCGCCGTTTCCAGGCAGATGCGGTAGAGCGCCGGATAGTCCGCCGGGGTCGCCGGACGAATGACACCTTGATTCGCCATGGTGAATTCTCGTGAGTGGATGAAGGGGACCGTCAGTGACGCGGTCCGCCGATGAAAAGTTGTGTTAATGAAAGTGGGCTTATTTTTCAAGATAGAATAAGTACCTTATCGCACTAACCCCGCCGCTTCAGCAATCTTTACCGGTTTATCGCTTCACAACTGTGATCGCCAACACGCCCGGCGCACGCCGCTAGCCTCTCTCCTGACCGCCAGAAAAAACGGTAAACTATGAGCGTGATAGGATTTTCGTGTTTTTTATCAGTCAGTTATTTTTCGCCAATTAGTCTGGCAGATCGTGCTGCGGAACCGCTGGTTCAGGCTGTGCCGCCGCGGTGACCGGCCATCTGTCCAGCGGAGTCTGCTGTTTTTACCCGCAGGCCGCTGTTTATTTTCGCGTGCTCACAGCGTTGCAATTTCACCGGTGGGCTGGTTTACTTTTTTTATTAAAGTAAGTACGAGTGAGTGCATTTTTTATGCAGCTTCAGTCTGCGTGATGGCAGGCGGTGAGATGAAGGGATGCCGATGCTGGTCTGGAGAAGGTGAGCATAATGTCTGTTTCCTCAGTTGGTTCGTTCCGGGTTCGCAGTCTGGGTCGGCTTTTGGCGGCGGGCTTGCTGGCAGGCAGCGTTGCCCACGCCGCGCAGGCTGCCGTTAGCCTGAATGAGTGGGATATCTATAACTATCCGCAGCAGACCGCGGCGGTGGATGAGGGGATCAAAGCGTTCACGCAGCAGAATCCGGGCATCGTGATTAACCGCTCGGTTCACTCGTTTGAAGATACGCGTATTCCGCTCAAGCTGGCGCTGACCGCGGGCGACGGTCCGCAGATCGCCCAGGTGAATCAGGGCGGCGGCGATATGGGGTCGCTGGTAAAAGATAAGCTGCTGCTACCGCTGGATAGCTACGCCAGCGCCGAGGGCTGGACCACGCGCTTCCCCGACTCGATCCTCAAGCGTAACCGCTGGTCAGACAGCGGCGAGTTCGGCATTGCCAGTCTCGGCGAGATGGTCGGGCTTTACTACAACAAGGCCCTGCTGGATAAAGCCGGCATTGCGGTACCCAAAACCCTGGCCGAGCCGGAGAGTGCGATGGCGAAGCTGAAGCAGCAGGGCACCGCGCCGATGATGCTCGGCCTGCTGGATGGCAACATGGGCCAGCAATTGCTCAGCACGCTGTGGCAGGCGCAGATTGAAAGCCATGACCGCAAGACGCTGGATAATCTGATTTACGACGTTGGCGGCAGTTTCAAAGATGACAAACTGGTTAAGGCCGCCAGCATGATGAAGAGCTGGACCGATAAGGGCTACTTCTTCCCTGGCTTCCAGGGCATCGGTCACGATTATGCCGCCACGCTGTTCCAGAACAATCAGGCGGCGTTCTTGGTGAGCGGCACCTGGTATCTCGGCCGGTTTAAAGATAACAAAGATATCCACTTTGCCGCGATGCCGGCCGGCGAGGGCGTGAAACAAACGCTGATGGTCGGCGGCACCGATTTGGCCTTCTCGGTGACCAGCACCGCGAAGAGCAGAAGGATGCGGCGGCGAAATTCATCAACTAAATATGGTGTCAGATGCGATGGCTGATCGCTGGCTGAAGGTCGGCTTCCTGCCGGCCAGCACCAACAAAGCGGCGAAAATGCCGGCGGATAATCCGCTGCTGGCCGGTCGTCAGACTGCCGATCAGATGGTCACCAATTTTGACAACAACTATCAGCGTTACCTGAAAACCCTGAAACATTAAGCCGGTGGCCCGGCGCATCGCCGGGCCTGAGCGTCGTTCTGAGCCACGAGTACGGTTATGTTGAATTTAAGCGGTTGGCGTAATTTTCTTTATGTTCTGCCGGCGGTGCTGGTCTATGCGGTATTTCTGCTGTTGCCGCTGCTGGCCTCGCTCGGCATCAGCTTTACCGAATGGGACGGCACCTCGCTGCCGGTGTTCAGCGGCGTCAGCAACTACTTGCGAATGTTCAGCGATCCGGTGTTCTGGATAGCGCTGGGCAATAACACCATCCTGATGCTGTTCTATACCATGTTGCCGATTAGCATCGGTCTGCTGCTGTGCAGTTTTTTGTATGACACGCGCAACAACAGCGAACGCAGCGTGCTGCGCATACTCTTCTTTCTGCCCTATATCATGCCGATGGCGGTACTGGGCGATTTTCCTTGGGCGCTGCCGGCTGTCGGCTTAGTCGCCACCTGGTACTTCTTCGGCTTCTGTCTGGTGCTGTTTATGGCGGGCCTGCAGCGAATGGACCCCTCGCTGCTGGAAGCGGCCGACCTGGATGGGTCGTCGCGTCGCCAGAAGTTTATGCGGATTACTCTGCCGGCCCTGCGGCCTGAGGTGCGGATCGCGCTGCTGCTGACGGTGATTGCCAGCCTGAAAGCCTTTGACCTGGTCTATGTGATGACCTAGGGCGGGACCGGGCACCTCCACCATGGTGACCAATATCTTTATGTAATAAGCAGGGTTTTGACCTGCACTACTTTGGCTATGCGTCGTCAGTGGCGGTGTTCAGCATGCTGATTGTGTTAGGGATTAACTACCCGATTCACCTGGCCTTAAAGGAGCGGTACTGATGCGTAGTACGCCGGTGATTTCACTCGCACTGATCTGGATGGTGGCGCTGATGACCTCGTTCAAAACCCAGATGGAGCTGTTCCAGGGGATGTTCACGCTGCCCGCCTCGCTTAATTTTAAAAACTACCTCACCGCCTGACAGCAGGGACATTTTAACGTCTACTTCCTCAACTCGGTGCTGGTGGTGATCCCGGTGGTGCTGTGCAGCGTGCTGCTGGGGATTCTGGCCGGATTTGGCTTTGCCTGGCTGAAGATCCCCGGTAAAAAGGCGATCGCGGCGATGCTGGCGCTCGGCATGGTGCTGCCGAGCGAGGCGTTTATCATTCCGCTCTATCATGAACTGCGCTGGATGGGGCTGACCAATACCTCTCTGGCGCTGATCCTGCCGCGGATTGCCCTGTCGCTGCCGTTTACCACTCTGATGATCGCCAGTGCCTTTCAGCAGGTGCCCAAAGAGCTGGTAGAAGCGGCGGTGATGGATGGCGCCTCGCGGGTCAAAATTTTGTGGGGCATCCTGGTTCCGGCCATCTGGCCGACGCTCTCGACGCTCGGGCTGCTGCTGTTTATCTGGACCTGGAATGAGTTTTTAATCCCGCTGATTCTGGTCAACAAAGATGAGCTGCGTACCTTACCGATCGGCATGATGTTCTTTCAGAATAAAAACACCATCGACATTCCGGTGCTGATGGCGGGTGCAATGATCGTCATCCTGCCGCTGGTGGCGGTGTTCCTGATTTTCCAGCCCAAGTTTATCAGCGGCGTGACCGAAGGCGCCGTGAAATAATCTGTGATCGCCGGCACGCAACGGTGCAGTGGCGACCAGACAAAGGCTTGCAGCACCGGAACGTGCTGCAATTCTTCCTCCTCACTCTTGCGGGAGACGCATAATGCACCTTTCCCTTACCGATTACTAGCCGGTACAGGCGCTGAGCAGCGCCGAGAAGTCACACAACGTGCTGCTCTACGCCCTCGGCCAGCGCAATATCACCCTCAGCGGTACCGGCCGAATTGATGGCGATGGCGAAGCCTGGTTTGCCACCGAACGTGATGAGCAGAGTTATCGTCTGCCGCGCGCCGACCGTCCGCGTATCATCGTTTTTGAAGATTGCGAGCAGGTGAGGCTGGAAGATTTCACCATCGTGCAGGCCCCGATGTGGACCGTGCATCTGGTGAGCTGTCGCCATGTGCACATCGACCATCTCACCATCGATAACGCCATGACCATGCCGAATACCGATGCGATGAACATCGACAGCTGCGAGGCGGTGTTTGTCAGTAACAGCTACCTTAGCGCCGCCGATGATGCTATCTGCATCAAAACCACCCACAAGCCTGCGGCGCGGCGACGTCCGGCCCGCCAGATTATGATCACCAACTGTCTGCTGCGCAGTTACAGCTGCGCCTTTAAAATCGGCACCGAAAGCTGGGATGATGTGGAAGATGTGACGGTGACCGGCTGCACCATTTTCGATTCCAACCGTGCCATCGGCATTCTGTCACGCGACGGCGGGGCGATGCGGCGTCTGCTGTTCAGCAATCTGACCTTTGCCTGCCACCATGCGCCACCGTGCCACTGGGGCAAAGCCGATCCGTTGTTTATCTCGGTGCGCAGTCGCGATCCGGCGATCGCGCCGAGCCGCGTGGAGCAGGTGCGGTTCACTAACGTGACGGGCGTAGCGGAAGGGGCGATTAACCTGCATGCAGCGCAGCCGGGCGCGATCCGCGATGTGTTAATCAGTCAGGTGCAGTTGCGGCAAAGCGTGGCGTCGGTGGCGCAGGGGCAGTATGACGTCCGGCCGCCGTGTAACCCCGATTCACCGACCGGCATGGGGCTGGATAACGCCTATAAGCTCGATCCGAAAACCGGAGAGGTGTACGGGGTTGAGCGCTATCCCTGCGGACTGCCGGGACTGTTTGCGCGCGGCGTGGAGAACCTACAGCTGCACAACCTGGCGATCGTGCGGCCGGAGCCGTTACCGCCAGGCTGGCATCCCGACAGCGTGGTGCAGCTGCCGGAATAACTCAGAGCGCGGCGGCGATGGCACTGCCGAGCTGTTCGGTGCTGGCGCTGCCGCCGAGATCGCGCGTCAGATGTTCACTTGCGGCCAGCGTGCGTTCAATCGCCTCTAACACCGCATCACCCGCCGCTTTATAGCCCAGATGCTCCAGCATCATCGCGCCGCACCAGATCTGTCCAATCGGGCTGGCGATGCCTTTACCGACAATATCTGGCGCAGAGCCGTGCACCGGTTCAAACAGGCTTGGAAAGTGGCCTTCCGGGTTGATATTGGTGGAGGGAGCGATGCCGATGTTGCCGGTACAGGCCGGACCGAGATCCGACAGGATATCGCCAAACAGGTTACTGGCGACCACCACATCAAACCAGTCCGGATGCAGCACGAAATTGGCGGCGAGGATATCGATATGATACTTGTCGACCTTCACCTCGGGGAACTGGCCAGCCATCGCTTCAACCCGGCTATCCCAGTAAGGCATAGTGATCGCAATACCGTTCGATTTGGTGGCGGAGGTCAGGTGTTTTTTCGGGCGGCTCTGTGCCAGCTGGTAAGCAAATTTCAGGATGCGATCGACACCGGTGCGGGTCATCACCGTTTCCTGGATCGCTACCTCGCGATTGGTACCGGGGAACATGGTTCCGCCCACGCTGGAGTATTCGCCTTCGGTATTTTCGCGCACCACTCAGAAGTCGATATCACCCGGCTGACGGTTGGCCAGCGGCGCTTTAACACCCGGCATCAGGCGCACCGGACGCAGATTGACGTATTGATCGAACTCGCGGCGTAACTGCAACAGCGATCCCCACAGGGAAACGTGGTCGGGTACTACATCCGGCCAGCCAACCGCACCAAAGTAGAGGGCATCAAACGCTTTCAGCTGCGGAAACCAGTCGTCAGGCAGCATCTTGCCATGCTGCTGCCAGTAGTCGGCGCTGGCGTAGTCAAACCACTCCCAGCGCAGCGGAATATTGAATTTTTCCGCCGCCGCATTCATCACGCGCACGCCTTCCGGCATCACTCATCACTTCTTTGCCGATACCGTCGCCAGGTATTACCGCAATACGATGGATTTTGTCAGTCACAGGGCACTTTTCCGGTTGATGTTCGAATTGTGTACGCAGTATAACTGTCGATTCCGGGGAAATAATGAGCCTGAAACGCAATCCAGTGTTGAATCAAAGTAGAGAATCCCGCACCTCAACCGACGACCTCGCTTTCTTCGGTACGGCTTGCCGCACCGGAAAGCCTGACCGCCGCTGCCCGTGAACTCGGGCTGTCTCTGGCGGCCGTCAGCAAACGACTGAGCCAGCTGGAGCAGCGGCTCGGCGTGCAGTTACTGCGCCGCACCACCCGTCGGCTGGAGCTGACGCCGGAAGGGCGGCGCTATCTGGCGGGCGCGCGTCCGTTGCTGGACCAGCTGGCGGCGCTGGAAGAGGCGGTGAGCGGCGAAACGGCGCAGCTGCGCGGCACGCTTAACATTAACGCCTCGTTTGGTTTTGGCCGTCGTCATATTGCTCCCTGCGTGTCGGCATTTGCCGCGCTGCATCCGCAGCTCTCCCTGTCACTACAGCTCACCAGTCAGCCGCTTAATTTTCTGGACGCGCACATGGACATCGATATCCGGGTCGGCGAACCGCCTGGTGGCGCGCAAGTTACGTACCAATCCACGCTCCTCTGCTGCTCTCCGGCCTACGCGGCCCGGCATGGCCTGCCGGAAACGGTGCGCGAACTGGCGCAGCACAACTGCATTCTGCTACGCCGGCACGACAGCTATTTCCCCCTGTGGCGGCTGACGTGCGGTGAGCAGAGTATCAGCCAGAAGGTGAGGAGCAGTCTGATTACCAATGATGGCGAAGTGGCGATGCGGCTGGCGATGGATGGACACGGCATTCTGCTGCGTTCGTGGTGGGATGCGCAGCACAGCATCGCCGCAGGCGATCTGCTGCCGGTGCTGGCCGACTGGCAGGCGCCGGATGGCGATATTTTTGCGGTCTGGCAGGCGCAACGGCAGTTGCCCGCACGTATCAGCGCCTTCGTCACGTTTCTGCAACAGCATTTGCAGGTCGGGCCGTAATCCCTGACGGCGTTATCGTCGACCGCCGGGTATAGCCTGCGACACTGCGCGCTGAGCAGCCATGTATTCACCGCTGCGTTTACATCTTTTTTCCTGATGAGTATGATTCTCATTCTTTTTATTCTGTGTCTTCCCGCCGTGCTGCGGCCTGATGGAAGCCGCTCGCCCCTTACTGGAGTTAAGAATGAAAACCTTATTCAGCCCGCGCAAAGCGGCACTCGCCCTGGCGATTGTCACCACCTTCAGCCTGACCGCGTGTCAGCTGCCGGCCCGAAAAGCAGACGCCAGCACGCCGGTTAAGGTAGAAACCACCGGCCAGGGCCATCTGACTCAGCGTGAACTGGGTGAAGGCCTGTATGAAATGGCTTACCTGCCGGCAAAAAACGCGCTGTATGTGGCCAGCGCTCAGGGCTTTAAAGACGTCAGCGGCGGCATGATCTATCGGCTGGATGCCACCACGCTGAAGACCATCGGCGAAGGACATTACGACCTGAAAAACTTCGGTCTGGCCAGTGCGCCTGATGGCAGCGCGCTCTACGCCACCAATTCGCTGGATGGCGGCATCTCGGCGATCGATCCGGCAACCGGCCGGCTGTTTGTCACCGATAATTCAAAGGCGAAAAATACGCTGGTGTTTGATGAGCGCAGCGGCAAGGTGATTAAGCGTCTGGATCTCGGGGATTCATTGGGGATTAAATTTAACGGCAAGCGCAATGAGATCTACATCAGTCAGCGTGAGTCGAAGAAGGTGCTACAGCTGGATGGCACCAGCTATGCGGTGTAAAAATAGCTGGTCGTTCGACAGTCATCCCAACAGCCTGCTGGTATCACCCGATGGCCAGACGCTGTATGTGACGGTGAAGCAAGGCTTTAATCCGGATCACAGCAGCCAGGGAGCGGACAGCGTGGTGCGGATCGGGCTGGAATAACCGACGCAGGCGGCAGGGCTGCCGCCTGAAAGGGGCTGTCATACCACGCATGTGCTGCTTCACGGGTTGGGAATTCCAGAATGACTACACCTTCCGCTTCCTGACCTTCCAGCGTTTCCAGTTCGCCATAAAAGGCCCGCGGGTTGATCGGGTGATCGCCGCGTGCCTGGCCCGCTTTCTCGGCGTAGATCGCCATTTCATCTTCGTTCGGGGTGTTATCACGAATAAATACAACGTAAGCACTCACAGGGTGTCCCTTAAGCTTTTTTATCCTGGGTCTGGGTATCAAAGTCAGACGCATCATGACGCTCATGCAGCTGATCGGCCGGGTCGCCCATTACACGGTTGACCTTGCGGCCACGGATCACGGCAGGACGCTGAGCAATCTCTTTCGCCCAGCGCACCACATTTTTATAGGACTGCACATCAAGGAATTCGGCACCGCCATACTGGTCATTCAGCACCAGATTGCCGTACCACGGCCAGGTCGCGATGTCGGCGATGGTGTAATCCTCACCGGCGAGATAGCGATTGTCAGCCAGCTGACTATCCAGCACGTCGAGCTGACGTTTGGCCTCAAGGGTAAAGCGGTTGATGGCGTATTCGATTTTCTCTGGCGCATAGTGATAGAAATGGCCAAAACCGCCGCCGAGATAAGGCGCAGAGCCTTGCAGCCAGAACAGCCAGTTCAGCGTTTCCGTGCGTTGCGCCAGATCTTTTGGCAGGAAGTAGCCAAATTTTTCCGCCAGATAGAGCAGGATATTGCCTGATTCAAACACCCGAATCGGCGGCGTGGCGGAGTGGTCACTCAGCGCCGGGATTTTGGAGTTAGGGTTAACCTCAACAAAACCGCTGGAGAACTGAGCGCTTTCGCCGATGCGGATCAGCCAGGCATCATATTCGGCATCAATCACGTTAAGCGCCAGCAGCTCTTCCAGCAGGATGGTCACTTTCTGGCCGTTCGGCGTGCCGAGCGAATAGAGCTGCAAAGGATGCTTGCCGACCGGCAGCGTTTTTTCATAGATAGGGCCAGCGAACGGGCGATTGGTTTTAGCGCCGTTGCCTTTTGCTTCGGGATCCCAGCTCCAGACTTTTGCGGGCTGATATGCATTTTCCGACATAGTGAAGGTTCGCCTTGTGGTGTGATGTTTGCCTGGAGTGTAGCAGGTGGATAAAAGCCGGTTTAACTCTGCTGGCGGTGATCACGGCCTGGCGAATGACCGGCCGTGCGGGTTGTCGGCTGCGGGAATTGCTATAGACGAAAGGTAAACCATGCCCGCCGCGCAGACGGCGAGGCGGGCAGAGAAGCGGCAAAGCGCGGCCGGGCGAGGTTATTTGCTGAGTAACTCGCGCTCGATCAGTTCGCGGGTCTGCACTGCCTGAACCTTCATCTTCTCCGGGTAACCAAACAGTGAGGTGGTGATGATCGGCTCGCCACCCACTTTGTAACTGCGTGTGGCAAAGTGGGTGTCACGCAGCGTCTGGAACAGGGTATCGAAATCGACTTCGCCTTCGCCGACGCCGACGTGCTGGTGAATCGTGGCATCAACGCCGGGTGGGTTAACGATGTAGCGGCAATGTTTGGTGTGGTTCATGGTGTCAGCGATCAGCATGTGCGACAGATCGTCTCCGGCATACTCCAGCATCGGTTTTACATCGCCTCTGCCTTTGTCGTAGAAGAAGGTGTGCGGCGAACTGTAGATATACTTGACGTTATCGCTGCGGAATGACTTCACGATATCCACCGTTTCGTTGTTCTCTTCGCAGAAATCCCACGGGTGCGCCTGAATCTCGACCCGGATCCCCTCACGTTCGATAATCGGCAGCAGCTCTTCCATCGAACGATAAAACATCTCTTCACAGATTTCCGGCTCGTTAGGCGTGCCGGAGAGTTCGGTGTTGATCACCTGTACGCCCATCTCAACCGCGATCTCAATCATCCGTTTCCAGTTCTTCACTGCGGCCTGGCGGCGCAGTTCGTCCGGACCGGACCAGCGATAGACCACGATAAACGAGGAGATCTCCAGCCCGGTGGCACGCAGCGCGTTTTTATATTCAGTGATGATTTCGCGGCTGGCTTTAGGATGCTTGTAAAACGGGTTGATCTGCGGATGCGGCGACTGTTCGATATATTTATACCCCCAGTCAGCCACCTGATGGACCATGCGGGTGATGCCGAGGTCTTTAATCACATCCACATCAAAAGCGATTTTCATCTGTCTGCTCCGGAAACATTAACTTTACTGTTCTTCATTAAAGGTGACGCCGATCTGCTGCCTGACGCTGTCTATCGTGGCCAGGGTGGTAATCGCTTGGTCGAGCGGATGGATCGGCGAATCAGTCAGGTTCTGCCCGATACACCAGGCGAAGTGGTTGATTTCATGGCACAGCTGCAGATAGCGGTTGGCGGGTTCTTCCCAGTACAGGCTGTGGCGACCATCGCTGGACGTGAGGCGAAAATTGCCTGGCGCATAGAACTGGCCCTCCAGCACTAGGCTGGCATCGCGGCCGGCAATCACCGCGCCGCCAGGCGTGTTGCTGAACAGGGTGGTATTCAGCAGCGAATGCATGCCATGGCGATGCGTCAACAGCATTGAGGTCTGACCGTTTACACTGCCGCCGGGCACCGGCTGACCCCTGGCGATGATGCTGTCGGGCGCGCCACCGCCGATAAACACGCTGAGCGCCACCAGGTAACTGCCGAGATCGAGCATCGGCCCGCCCGCCAGATCGTGATTAAAGATGCGGTGATCCGCGGTAAAAAATTCGCCGTGATCGGCAATCAGGGTGTGAACCTCGCCGAGCACGCCATCCGCCAGTAACTGCCGGATAACGTCATATTTCGGTGCGAAGTTGCACCACATTGCTTCCATACACAGCAGGTTGCGGGCCGCGGCCGCCTGCTGCGCATTTCAGCGCCAGCGGTTTCTCAATCAGCAGGTGCTTTCCCGCTGCGATAGCGCGCAGGCCATCCGGAAAATGGTGATTATGCGGCGTGGCGATATAGACCGCGTCGACATCCTCACGCGCCAGCAGTGCCTCCATGCTGCTGGCGGCATAAGCAATTGACCACGTTTCGGCAAACGCCTGGGCTTTGGCCGGATTACAGGCCGCCACGGCCGTCAGTTGCTGGTCGGTATGGTGGCGCAGCGCATGCGCAAAATGGTCGGCGATCCAGCCGGGACCGATAATTCCCCAGCGCAGCGACGGCAGGGTTCGGGCATCGGGTAAGCGTGGGGTGGGAAGCGTTGAGGGAAACATACCCATTCCTTCTTTTTGCGTGCAGGGTCCAGTCAGAACCCCACTATAGAAAGCCTGCTGCCACCGCTCTAATCATTTGATGATGCGATTCCATCAGGGAAGTTAACGCCAGATTTTTGCCCATCTTAGCAAATTCCCGTTTTAAAAAGAATCAAAAAAGGAATGAAAATTTCATTTTACGAAGGTGATAAAAGTAATGACATATTTTCTCTCATAAAAATGAGAGAAAATACGCCGGGTTGTGACAGGATTGACTGCTGTAGTGCAATGGCAGAGGAAACGCTGAAGGGGAACCGCCCGTTTCGGCAAATGAGGATCGATAGCGGGAGAAGGGTTATGTCAAAAGTAACCATGATGGCAATTGCCGACGCGGCAGGCGTAGGGGTCGCGACGGTCGATCGGGTGCTGAACCGCCGGGCACCGGTGCGCGGCGTAACCGAGCAGAAGGTGCTGGCGGCGGCCCGCAGCACAACCCGCTGCGGCTCAACTACGCTTTGGTTTTATCCTGCTGCCGGCCCGTTATTCGTTCTATCAGCAGCTGAGTGAAGCGCTGGAACAGCGGGCGCGGGGCACCAGCCGGCGGGCAGCGAAACCGAATTTTGCTGGCACGACATTCATGAAGTGGAGGCGGTTGCCCGCTCTCTGCGCCAGCTCGCTCAGCGTAACGATGTGATTGGGCTGGTGGCGCTGGATCATCCCTTAGTCCGTCACGCTATCCAGGATGTGTCGCGGCTGGGCATCCGGGTCTACGCCCTGTTGTCCGATTTCTCGCCCTGCGAGCACGCCGGTTTTATCGGCATTGATAATCAGAAGGCGGGGCGAACTGCCGCCTGGATGGCGCAACATCTGCTGCGTCGGCGTGTTGCTTGGCGACCACCGCTTTACCTGTCAGGAGAGCAGCGAGATCAGCTTCCGTTCCTACCTGCGTGAATCGGGCGTCAGCCAGCGAGTGCTTGAGCCGTTAAAAACCCATGAGTCAAATGAAGGCGGCTATCAGGCTACCCGCCAGTTACTGGAGCAGCATGCTGATCTGGTGATGATTTATGCGCCCTGCGGCGGCATTGAGGGGGGGGTGCAGGCCCTGCTAGACAGCGGCCGCCGTCAGATTGATCTGCTGTGCCACGGTCCGCTGCTTGGCGATGAGCTGGCGCTGATTGACGGCACCATACCGCTGATGCTGCGGCACCGGATTGATGTGATGGCCGATGCGGTAATCGCCACCTGCCTGAACGGCGGGAGCGAACAGCGCGATCACTTTGCCCAGGTGACCGTACCGTTCGAGCTGATGACGCGGGAAAACCTGTAAAACGGCAGAGTTAATCCATTTATGATAGAAATCTATCATAAATGAAGCGATTAAACGCGATCGCTATCAAAAAATGAAAATTTCATTGTTGTCTGTGATGAAATTTTTATTTGATACTGCCAGCAGTTCTCATCGCACAGGCAGGTCTCATGACCCTACACATTGCAAACGCGCCCTGCAGCTGGGGCGTAGACGATCCGAATAATCCGTGGCTGCCGCCCTGCCAGAAAGTGCTGACGGAGGCCGTGCAGGCGCGCTACCGCAGTATCGAGCTGGGGCCCTGGGGCTAACTGCCAACCGATCCCGATGAACTGACCCGGCAGCTTAATGCCCATCAACTGTCGCTGGTGGCGGGCACCATTTTTGATGATTTAGTCAGTGAAGCGCATTTTCCGGCGCTGGTGACGCTGACCCACAACCTGTGCCGCAACCTGGCGCAGGTCCCGACTGCAACAAAAACCGCAGGCGTGAACGCGCCGCCGCCTTATCTGGTGATCATCGACTTTGGTAATCCGCAGCGGGCCAAATATGCCGGTCAGTCGGAGAAGTCGCCGCGGCTCGACGATGAGGCGTGGCAACGCATGATGCAGCACATCACCATTCTGAGCCAGATCGCCTGGCAGGAGTATGGCGTGCGGGCGGTGATCCATCCGCATGCGGGCGGCTGTATTGAGTTCGCCGATGAACTGGCGCGGCTGGTGAACGATATTCCGCATCAGGTGGCCGGTTTATGTCTCGACACCGGCCATCTCTGACTATGCCGGCATGGACCCGATTGACGAGCTGCAACGTTACTGGACGCGCATAGACTATCTGCATTTCAAAGACGTCCATCATCAGCGGTGGCGCCACGCCATTACGCGTGGACTCGACTTCTTTAGCGCCTGCGCTGAAGGCGTGCTGTGTCTGCTGGGGCAGGGCGCTATCGACTATCCGGCGGTGCGCGACAGCAACTTTACGCTGTTGGCGGGCGCGTTTGATATTGATGCCGCACGCGGGCGTGAATTTGGCAATGCGCTTGGCGTGGCATCTGAACGCTGTTATCCCGATTACGCCAGCCTGTTTGCCGCAGAAGCCGAACGGGAAGACGGGATTGAAGCGGTCTCAATCGCTACGCCCAACAATACCCATTTCGCTATCTGTCGGGCGGCGCTGAACGCCGGACTGCACGTGGTGTGCGAGAAGCCGCTCTGTTTTACTGTCGAAGAGGCGGATGAGCTGGAACAGCTGAGCCGGCAGAAGCAGAAGGTGATCGGCGTAACCTATGGCTATGCCGGGCATCAGCTGGTTCATCAGGCACGCGAGATTATCGCCGCTGGTGCGCTGGGCGAGATCCGCATCGTCAATATGCAGTTTGCTCACGGCTTCCACAATGAGGCGGTGGAGTTACAGAATGAAAGCACCCGCTGGCGGGTCGATCCGCGCTTTGTCGGCCCGAGTTATGTGCTGGGCGATCTCGCCACGCATCCGCTGTTTATTGCGGAAACGATGCTGCCGCAGCTGAAAGTGACGCGGCTGCTCTGTTCACGTCAGAGTTTTGTCGCCACCCGCGCGCTGTTGGAAGATAACGCCTTTGTGATGATGGAATATGACAACGGCACGGTTGGCACGTTGTGGACCTCGGCGGTGAATGCCGGCTCAATGCACGGCCAGAAGATTCGGGTGGTGGGCGCTAAAGCCAGCCTGGAGTGGTGGGATGAACAGCCAAACCAACTGCGTTATGAAGTGCAGGGCGAACCGGTGCGGATTCTGGAGCGCGGCATGGGGTGTCTCAGCCCGCACGCACTGGAGGAGGATCGCATCGGCGGCGGTCATAGCGAAGGGCTGTTCGAAGCTTGCTCGAACCTTTACCGTCGCTTCGCGCTGGCAATGGACGCCAGCGATCGTGGCGACAGCGCCTTCCTGCAGGATTTCTGGTATCCCGATGTGCATGCCGGATTGATGGGCGTGCGCTGGGTGGCGCAGTGCGTCAAATCGGCGGATGCCGGCGCGGTGTGGGTCGAGTGCTGAGGCAAGGAGTGGAGTGAACCGTCGGGGCCCGGGTTCGCCGTCCTGAAATGCAAAAACCCGCCAGAGGCGGGTTCTTTAAATATGGTGCCCGAACCCGGAATCGAACCAGGGACACGGGGGTTTTCAATCCCATCGCTGAAATGTTAATGGTTTAGTTTATTTTCTGACAGATGTGATCTAGGTACTCGTGCATACATCTAATCATTTGATTTGAATGTGCAATATGAATATACTTCCCGTTATCTCTCCCAAAGGTGGAGAAGGCAAATCCACGTTTGCTGCTTACCTTGCCGGTTTTCTTGCCGATGCCGGCCTGAACACCCTTCTTGTGGATGCATACTATTCTCAGCCCACAGCCAGTAGTATCTTCGCGCTGCAGCATGAATCCCCTTTCGGCCTCTATGAACTGCTGATGCGTATGGTCACTGACCATACGCATCAGCAGTTCATAGACCGCCATAAAAAATCTAGATGTCATCTACTCTAACGACCCGGACGAGCTGCTGCCGACCGCGATGCTCCACGCTGCAGACGGCCGTCTGCGCCTGCGTAACATACTTCAGCATCCTTTCTTTAACCGTTATGACGCTATTATTGTGGATTTGAAAGGCGCAACAGGCTTCATGACCGAGCTTTCCCTCCTGTCCTCTACCGATAATGTGATGGGCGTTGTTAAACCCATCCTTCCGGATGTCCGTGATTTTATCTGCGGCTCCCTTCATATCCTTACCCGCCTGAAAACCTATGAAAATTACGGTATCCACCCTCCTGATATTTCCATTCTCGTCAACTGTATCGAAAACACCCTGCTTGACCGTGAAGCGATGGACGGTCTTGCCGCCATCATTAACGAAAAACACTACGACGCCTCTGCGCTGGGCTACCGTGACGTTTATCGTTTACTCGATACCCGTATCGAGGCGCTGGATATTTTCAAACTGGGGCACGTCAAGCAGCAGCCCGTGCATCGTCTGGAACACAAAACGCGCCGCAAAGGTCCAGCCGCAGCTGTCACCATGCACGACCTCGCCTGTGAACTGTTCCCTGAGTGGCAGAGTCGTTTCAGTGACGTTCTGACCCGGGAGGTGCGCTATGTGTGAGATGATGATGCCCTGCTCTTACGAGGCTGAGCAGGCCTTACTGGGCGGACTTATGCTTGATAACGACCGGTGGGATGAGGTGATACTGCAAATCTCCCCGGAAGATTTGTTTTCCCGGCCGAACCGTATGGTTTTCCGTGTGATGGCTGAACTGGCCGGGGAGGGGCTACCGCTCGATCTCATCACTATTACGGAACGGCTGGAGAGCTGGAGAACAGAGGCGACCTTGAGCAGTATGGCGGCTTTGCTTATCTGGCTGAAATGAGTAAAAACACGCCGTCTGCAGCCAATATCCTAGCTTACGCCGGGGTGGCGGCGGAGAAAAGCCGCCTGCGGCAGCTGATGACGGTGGGGAACAGTCTTCTTTCCGATGTGCAGGCCCCAAAAGCCAGCTCAGCGGGCATTCTTGAGTCGGCCGAAGGTAAGCTGTTTTACATTGCCGAACAGGGAGCTATGCAGCTCAACAGTGAGACCGGCGTTAACGAGGCGCTGGATAAACTGCTGACGCATCTGGAAAGCATGTCCGCAAGTGAAGGCCTCACTGGGACACCGACCGGTTTCAGTGAACTGGACGCGATGACCTGTGGTCTCCAGCCCGGCGATCTGGCACTTCTGGCCGCCCGTCCTTCCATGGGCGAAACGTCTCTGGCCATGGCCGCCTGCACCGCGGCCGTGGGAGCAAAACCTGACGATCACGTGTTTGTGTTCAGCCTTGAAATGCCCTCAGAACAGCTGATGATGCGTCTGCTGGCGATAGAAGGCCGGGTAGAACTGTCCCGGCTTCGCAGCGGCAACATGGATGATGAAGACTGGGCTCGTGTGTCCGAGGCAACCGGTCGCATTATTGAGTGGAAAAACCGTCTAATCATTAATGATACCAGTTACCAGACCCCGGCCACACTGCGCGCCCGCTCTCATCATGCTGGACTATCTGCAGCTTGTCCGCTCCCCCGAGCAGGAAAACCGCACGCAGGAAATAGCGGAAATTTCCCGCTCGCTCAAGGCGTTCGGCAAAGAGCTGGGCTGTCTGGTACTGGCGCTTTCCCAGCTCAACCGCTTGGTGGAGCAGCGGGCCGATAAACGCCCCAACAATGGTGACCTGCGTGACTCCGGTGCGCTGGAGCAGGATGCAGACCTCATCATGTTTATTTAACGGGATGAGGTTTATAACCCCGTAACTTCTGATGCCGGGGTGGCTGACATCATTGTCGGCAAGCAGCGGTAGGGGCCAACCGGCACGGTGAAAGTCAAATTTGACGGGCGTTACACGCTGTTTTCGGAGTTTCAGGAAGGCAGCTATGACTTCGTTTACCGCAGCGGGAGGAAACAGGCATGAGCCGTAAAAGTTCTAATGTGGGGGCTGCCATGCTGCAGTCGGGACGCCAGTCGCAGGCGGCCGGCAATATCAGCGTCATGCCGGCGGCTGAAAGGCCCATGGTCCTGACGCTCAACCAGTTAAGCCCGAATCCTGATAATCCCCGGACGTCACGCAATCCGCGTTATGACGATATCAAGGCTTCCATCCGATCGCGCGGGCTGGACACTATGCCCAAAGTGACCCGTGACCCGGATGGTGAGCCCGATATCTACATTTTCAGCGACGGCGGAAATACCCGATATCAGATCCTGTCAGAACTGTGGCAGGAGACCGGAGAAGACCGTTTTTTCCGGATCCATGTGCTGTTGAAGCCGTGGCCGGGACGGCTGCAGTGCGTTACCGGCCATCTGGCAGAGAATTAAGTACGCGGTGACCTGAGCTTTATTGAAAAGGCGAAAGGCATCCACAACGCCTGCTCTATATATGAAGAGCAGATGGGAAAGACGGTTTCGTTGCGTCAGTTGTCAGAGCTTCTCACTCGTGAAGGTCTGCCGGTACATAATTCAACTATCAGCCGTATGGAAGATGCGCTGAAATATCTTTATCCGTGGATCCCAGACCTGCTTGAGTCCGGGCTCGGCAGGCCGCAGGTAACGGCACTGCTGGCGCTCCGGCATGATGCGGAACGTGTGTGGGATGAGTTTTGCCTGATTTCAGACGCAGGCGACAAATCCTTCAGCGACGTTTTTGGCCAGTGTTGTGGGCGTTTCAACTCGCCGGAATTGTGGTCTCAGGAGATGTTTCGCGATGAATTTATTGGTGATTTACTGCAGGCGTTACTCCATCCTGAACTGGACTATGACCGCTGGATAATGGAACTTGATCCTAAACAACGCAACCGCAGACATCACTTTGGCGAGCCGGAGCCGGTTGCCTTTCCCGCCGCAAACAAGCCTGTTAATGCTGATCCCGCCCTGCATACCACAGGGTCAGATGAGCTTGAAAGCATCCCGCTACCTGTCTCCAGTTCACGTTCTGAGGTCTCAGGAGGGGCTGTAACGCCCGTTCCGGGTGATGCGTCTTCTTCCTTCTGAAACACCGATTATTGAGTCCCCACGACATGAGGTTCAGCCAGATATGTACGGTGCCGCGCCGGTCATTTCAGGTGAGAGCGGGGATGTTAGCGGGCTGGTTACCTTCTCCGATGGGTACACAGAAGAGAATGGTGGAGAAAAGGATAATGGGGAGGATGGCCTGCTTTCCCTTTTATTAACACCAGAACCTGAAGTTGTCCTACAGGATGACGCGCCGGTCATTAATGACAGCATCTGGCATGTACCGGCCCATCAGGACGATATCGAGCACCTCCAGAATACCGCCTTTCGTCTGGCATGGGAGCTGGGTGAGGTCCTTGGCTGCGAAGATGAAATTCTTCCGCAACGCGACAACGACATGTCTGCCGGTTACGGCGCGGCAGCTGAGGTGTGTTCTGAAGCTGCCGCATTTCTGCTGGGCCTGACCGGCGAAGCGCCTGCGCTGCATCCTGCGGCAGGGATGTGTGGTCTGCCGGAGCTTTTCACTGGCGGACCGGGTGAGGGGGAAGCACTTGCACTGACAGATGAAGACGCCCTGAAACTGCTGCGCCTGATGCGTGTTATGCGCCGTCTTCGGGATCTGCAATGCAGTCTGACGTACGGGAAGGATAACAGTGATGAATAACTCACAGCGACAGTTGCGACTGCTGAATCTTGTAAGGAAATTGCTGAAGCTGGGCCGCAGCAACAGTAATGCCCATGAGGCAGGGCTGGCCCTGCAGCGTGCCCAGAAGCTGATGGCCAGATACGGTATCAGCGAGCTTGACGCCGGACTTACATCTGTCCGGGAAGCGTCTTCCCGCACGGCCGCTTCGGATGCTGAAAAAGTTCCGGAATGGATGGTGACCGTTGTTTGGGGCGTCTGTCATGCCTTTGGTTGCCGCGCTTATTACTCATGGCGTCAGACATCTGCTGGGTATCGCCGTTCGATAACCTTTTACGGATTCAGTGAAAAACCTGAGATAGCAGCCTATGCCTTTGATGTGCTGACGCGCCAGCTGAAAGATGCCACAAATTCTTATCTCAAAACCCAGAGTAAGCGGCTGAAACTGGCCACACGCCGGGCGAGAGCGGAGCAGTTTCGTGACGGCTGGGTATGTGGGGTGCGCGTGAGGTGATATCGGCGACTGACATCAGCAGCGAAGAGCAGCAGGTGATGAGCCACTGGCTGGAAAGCCGCAGTATGAAATACAGGATGGTTGCGCCGGGCCTGCGGGCTCCCCATGGTACGCCGCCGCAATGCTGTCAGAAGGCGTTACGTCAGGGTCACCGTTTCCCAGGGGGAGCCTAATTACACCCGGCTCGATGAGAAAGGCTGCGGTTACTACAAAATCGATCTCGGCCCGTTCTGGCGTCTGCTGAGTCGCAACGAAGGCCGGACGTGGCTTCTTCTCAGCCACGAACGCTATAACAGCGCCATACGGAAATAGCAGCATGGCAGCCTGTTTACCCTGCACCCGTACGCGGGTGCAGTACTAAGCATACTGACAGTTCAGAACGGCTGTGATGGTGGCCGAAAAGGAAAAATAATGAGTCTGCCTGCAGAAAGCCTGATTGCTTATACTCTGGATAAAATGAATGCCCGCCTTGCGGCCAATCCCCGGCGGGATGATGGCAGGATACGTAACGGCCTGCTGTTTACCGGAAATGTGCATGATTCCATTCCCCGCCGCCTTCTGCTTGACACGCGGTTGTCACCACTGGACAAGATGGGCTGGATGATGATCCGGCTGTATGCACAAAGTAATGAGGGGGCGGTGTTCCCCAGCTATGACGAGCTGCAGCTTGCCTCACCAGGAAAGGAAAAAGCCTCAAGGGAAACGGTAACTGCGTCCTGCTGATGCTGCGAATAACCGTCTGGCTCAGCCTCTGCAAACGCGTGCGTGATGATAAAGGCCGGGTGCGGGGGAATATCTATGCTCAGCACGATGAGCCCCTGACGTTCAGCGATGCGGAAACGCTCGACCCCCGCTTCCTTGATACGGTGGCGGACGCCTGCCTGAGTAAAAACCGGACTATCAGCCAGACCAGACCGCCCGCGAAGTGCTCGACGATATAAAAAACGACCCCACCATGCGCCATTATCGCAGCCATCTTGCGCTGATCGAATCGCGTCTGGACAGCCCACAGACGGCCAGCCAGATGGCGAAACATCATCACCGAATACCCTGTCCCGCACCGGGTTCGGATACCGAACTCAGTCATAAACGTCAAAGAAACGCCGCCAAAAAATAGGGTTCGGAAACCGAACTCAGTCCAGAAAGGTACAACAACTCACTGAGTTCGGAATCCGTACTGCCAGTAAAAACAGGTAGTTATGACCGGGTTCGGAAACCGAACCATTACGTACGTAGTATCACACAGTGTGAATAAAAATACGTACGTACCGGATAAACCTGTGCTTCCCGACACTCTGCATGAACTTGTTCCGGCAGAAGATATTGCCATGCTGACTGCCCAACTGCAGGCGTTGCCTGAGGAGCAGGCAAAAAGGGTCCTGCTCAGCCTGCAAAAGGTGATGGCACGCCAGCAGCTCAGCAACCCGGCTGGCTGGTTGCTGGCCGTGATGAAAAAGGCCCGTGAGGGCAGGTTATACGCGCCCCGTCAGGCTGATAATTCGCCTGAGAGTGCTGGGCAAAAAAACGCTCAGCGTCCTGAACAACAGCTGTGGAAGCCAGAACCACGTTCTTCTGTCCATCCTGTATCGGAAGAGAACATACGAAATTTGGTTAGAGATATTCGTAGAAAGCTAAACGATAGGTAGCTACTTCTAGCACTGGCGGTTAAAAAACAATCACTGCTGCGAGTGGTAGCGGTGGATGAAAAATGTACAGTGCTGCATATGTCTAGTTTGAGTAAAACATGAAAGGAATTTAGCTATTGATTTATAATCAGTTTGAGGTGTCATTTTATATAACTGACTACTTCAACGCCCTGAACTAGCCCGCTATGAAGCCATATAAGTGAATTTCCGAGATTAGGGATCTGGTTTCTGGTTGTCCGCAAGCTCCTGCCTGAAGAGTATCACTGACTCAGGTCGAACCTGACCGGGATCTTACAGGAGATGACTTCATGACCACTGAAAATGAAACGCGAAGCGATAAACCGGGCGGACTCACATCTTCCCTGAAAATCGAGGTCCACTCAAACTATGCTATCCGTCTCTGGGAAGGCCGCCCGCAGGCTCAGGCGAGGGAAGGTGTAAAGTAAAGCTAAGCATGCCATCATGAGCATGCCCCAGGCTATTAAGCGCTCAGGAATTATTTATCAGGATTCCCTGGCGGATAACCCATGGGCAGATGAGGCTATGTTCAGGGTTGAAACGCTTTTGAATGAAGCTGGAGATCATATCAAGAGCCGGGTAGAAGAACTTGAGGTTATATTGAAATCAGTTCCCCCTGCTGTTTCATTTTCTGACATTGCCTCCTCGTCTCCACCTAGTATAGGCGTATAACAGTCGTTCTCCGCTGGGTTACAGATGTGTATGGGTGCTTGTCGGATATGACCAGATGGCCACATTAAAGCATTCCAGGCGGCTCATTACGGTCTCATATCCCGCAACCGTCGCGATGAACTACTGAGCCATTGCGCTCACTTAATCAGAAAAGTATATGGTGTGCTACGCCTTTATCGAACCGTCAGGGTTAATCGTGCTGACATAGCACTCCAGACGAAAGAAGCACAACAGGCAACAGAAAAACTGGGCATGCCCGATCCTGACATTCTTACTGGTAAGAAACGCTCTTCCTTTTCTCCACCTCTGAGAAAAGCCGTTCAGGAGGAGAAATAATATAATTCGCCCTGTGTTCCTCCCCACCTCCTTCTTTTTACTGAGTGGATGCGCAACAATGGACTGGGCAGCTATTAATAAACAGGTCAGCGATACCGCTGCGAACCTGACAAAAACGCTGGGCGGCAACGACAGCGGAGAAAGTGGCGGGATGCCGCTGATGAGCCCGGCAGGACAACAGGCAATGCAGTCCGTCGATAAAACATTCTCCGTACCGGTTGATGTAGATACGGCGGCGGCCCGCTTAAAACGGCATTATAAACTCCTTTCCTCGCAGGAGCTTGAATCTATGCGCCAGGCGTCGAATGACGGGGACTGGAAAGCGGCGGCTGAAGATGATACGCATCCCGTCTGGGACGCCATGCAGGGCAGCTACTATAAAATGGGCTCCGACTGGAACGGTCGTGATCACCTTGATATTGAAATCGAGAAAAACGGGTCCGGCAGCAGGCTCTATGTCGTCTATCGCTCATAGTCATCCCAGCGTCTGACCGGTTCCGGCGTCAGGAAACTTATGAATGATGTCCGCGCTGTTGCGGCGGGTGAAAAACGCTGATGCGGGAGGCAACGCATGCAACTCTTTCTGTGTGAAAAACCTTCACAGGCAAAGGACATTGCCCGCGTGCTGGGCATCAGCAAGCGTGAAAAGGGATTTATCAGCGGAGGTAACACCGTTGTGACCTGGGCGGTCGGCCATTTACTCGAAACTGCCAGCCCTGAAGCCTATGGCGAGCAGTATGGCAGGCCTTGGCGTGCAGATGTTCTGCCTGCGCTGCCTGAGACTTGGAAAATGGTCGTCAAAGAGCCGACAAAATCGCAGTTCACCGTTATCAGTAAGCTGCTCAAAAAGGCGTCTGAGGTGGTCATCGCAACCGATGCCGACCGCGAGGGAGAAGTTATTGCGCGTGAGTTGCTGGAATACTGCCGGTACAGTGGCCCGGTACGCCGGCTCTGGCTTTCAGCACTGGATGAAGCCAGTGTGAAAGAAGCGCTGAGAAGTATTCTTCTCGGGGAAAAAACAGCCCTGCTGCATGATGCCGGCAAAGGCCGGAGCCAGGCTGAATGGCTTATCGGCATGAACCTGACGCGTCTTTATACCCTTAAGGCCCGTGACTCAGGGGTTTCAGAAGTGCTGTCCGTCGGACGTGTACAGACGCCAACGCTTGCCATGGTCGTTAACCGGGATAATGAAATTACGTCCTTCGTGCCAAAGCCCTGGTGGCAGTTCCTTCCGCTGCAGGAATCTGACGTGACTGAGGCGTCCTTCAGCATAGGCGGCTAGCTGTTCCGTACACGCGGGAAAGTCAGTGTGGTGATGGAAGTCATTGTTCCAGGCTGACAAAGATGACGACGCTGAAGAGGACGTCGACGGTGAAAGTATGGCGCTGCCGGCGCTGGCGAAAGGGGATGTTTGCGCTGTCGCCGGTGCTGACGTTAAGGATATGAAAACCAGTCCGCCTAAACCGTTCACGGAGGGGACGCTGATTGCTGCCATGAAAAACTCGGCCAGTTTCGTCAGTGACCCGAAGCTGAAGAAAGTGCTGCGTGATAACGCAGGCTTTGGCACAGAGGCGACGCGTGCGACCGTGCTTGAAACCCTCTTCAAACAACACTATCTGGAGAAAAAAGGGAAGCACATCCACTCAACGCAGATGTGCTCGGGAGCTGATTGCGGCACTGCCGGAAACGCTGACGAGCCCGGGTATGACAGCATTATGGGAGCAGGCGCTGGATGATATTTCTCAGGGAAAAATGTCGCTTGCGGTCTTTATGCAAAAGCAGCTGCAGTGGACGCGCCACCTTGTTGAAAAAGGCCGCCAGGACCGTGTGAAAATCACCGCTCCCGTCACGCCTCCCTGTCCGTTATGCAAAGGACCCACGCGTAAACGCAAGGGTAAGAAAGGGGATTTCTGGGGTTGTGTGCGTTACCCGGATTGCAAAGGTATTATTAACACCAACGGGAAAAAGACCACAAAGCGCGAAAAAGCAGCAACAGGGGCAAAAACAGAATCATCCGCACAGTGATGAGTTATTTCACTGTACAACCCCGGGCCGGTTTCTGCTAATGTGACTACGCTTCGATATGTACCCCATTGCCGGAGGCAGCCAGATTAACTTTAACGGGATTAATCTGGCAACCGGCACGACGGTCTGCCATCGCACATCTGGCAGTAACTGTAAGACGCATGCTCTCCGTGAAAATCGCGTCGGGAACGGATCCCCGGAGTAGTGAGATACTTTAAGGTCTGGTACAGCCCCCACGGCGTTGCTTATGCAGCGCCGTTTTCATTTCTGGTTTTATGGGTTGACACAAGGCTTGTTTGGTTTAAAAATCAACAGTGCTTACCGCTGTTTTTCACAGCCAGCTAAAGTTTCAGCAGTCTGAGAGAAACGCCTTCGGGTGGTAAATCCGTTTAACCTCTGGAAACGGATATCACTGCACAGTGATTGAGGTCCTTTCAACATATCAGACTCACAGGATTCAGCTGATCCTGACCCCCGACGGGAAACCACTCCCGTCAGGGCGGATGGTTTCTCCGTCATACCTTTTTTTACCGCCATGGAGAAAACATCATGTCTACAAACAACACTTCTGCATCTGCAAAATCTGAGTACTTCAACCTGACTATCAAAGGCATCGGGTATCTCAGCAACATCCGCCAGGTTAACCATCAGAATGGCTCGTTCCTCAGCTGCGTAATCAATGCACTGAGTGGTCCGACTGATAATCCGGCCTACGCCCGTTTTGACATTTCTGTCGCAGGTAAAGAGGCTACAAGCCTTATCGCCCGTTGCCAGAAAGCCGTCAATGAAGACAAGAAAGTCCTGTTGGGCTTTAACCTGAGTAACCCGTCCAGGACATATTTACGCTGAACAAAGGCGACCATGCCGGCGAACAGCGCGTCAGTCTGAAAGCCCGCCTGATAAAGGTGGACTGGATCAAAATAGGCCAGTAAATGGTTTATAAGACTGAAAAACCTGACTTCGTGCCGCCACAGAATGGCTCTGCCGCACAACGCGACTACGCAGAAAACTCATTCTGATGCACACCTGACACACCCCGTTCGCGGGGTGTGTCTTTATTCCTTACAAGAGAAATGATTATGTTCTCACGTGGCGTTAACAAGGTTATCCTTGTCGGAAACCTCGGCCAGGATCCTGAAGTTCGTTATATGCCCAACGGCAGTGCAGTTGCCAACCTTTCTCTGGCCACGTCTGAGAGCTGGCGCGATAAGCAGTCCGGTGAACAGAAAGAAGTGACCGAATGGTACCGGGTGGTTATTTTCGGCAAGCTGGCAGAAATTGCGGGTAAATATCTGCGCAAAGGCTCCCAGGTTTACCTCGAGGGCCAGCTGCGCACACGCAAATGGACCGATCAGACCGGCCAGGAGAAATACACCACAGAGGTGGTGGTCAATATTGGTGGCACCATGCAGATGCTTGGCGGCCGGCAGTCCGGCAGCAGTGCAGGTGCGCCACCGATGGACTTTGACGATGATATACCATTCATTGGCCTCAGGTATGACTGTTCCAGAGTGGCAATTCACGCCCTCTGAATTAATGGAGCTTTGACTGTTATGACTGTCTCTGACAAACTTCAGGAAGCAACTTTTTATGTTGCATCTTACTGTTATCCCCGGAGCATATCTTTTGTGGCGGTTTCTTCACTTTTTGACTAACGGAGGCTTGTATGGGAGCACGTTACGATTCAGACGTTGTTGCCTGGGCCAGTGAACAGGCAGCTTTACTGCGTGCCGGAAAGCTCAGTCAGATTGATATTAAGAACATCGCCGAGGAGATTGAAGACGTGGGCAAAAGTGAAAAGCGTGAGCTGGCCAGCCGTATGGCTGTCTTACTGGCCCACCTTCTTAAATGGAAGTTTCAGCCAACCCATCGTGGTAAAAGCTGGGAGTTAACCATTAAAGGACACCGTGATTTGATTGTACGTCGTCTGAACAAGACGCCGAGCCTGAAAAATGCGCTTTCTGATCCTGAATGGCTTGCGGATGTGTGGTTTGACGCCCGCGCCGATTCTTCCAAAGAAACCGGCATAGGTCTGGATATCTTTCCTGAAGACAGCATCTGGACAACAGATACTACTCTCAGCAACGAATTTTACCCGGACTGATTACTATCTGTTTCATCGCAACGCCATCCTTTCGGGTGGCGTTTTTTTTCATCAACGGAAAATCAGTTGTTAATTGAGTAAAACCGGACCGATTCCGCACAGTGAGGGCTATTTTATCACTGCACAGGAAAATTCCGGATTAAACGTAACACCTCTCACAAAGTATTTTCACCAGGCAGGCTTGCCACTGTTCTTCCCCTGCTGCTCCTTGCGGGCTGTGTTTCCCAGCCGCAAAAGCTGTAACAACGCGCGCCTGCCGACCCGACACCCGGCACCACCGTCACCCGCAACGTTCAGCCGGTCTCTCCGGACGAGTATGCGCGGACGCCGGAAGTGGTGCGCTACGATCGTTATATGCTGGTCAGTACCGATCCGCAGGCGGCCCAGCGCGCCCCTCTCTCGCAGATTATTGATATTCGCATCCCGTCATCCCTGCATCCTACCGTGGCGGATGCGCTGCGTTACGCCCTACGCCAGTCCGGTTATTCCCTGTGCGCGACGGGCTCCGCCAACGGCGTGCTTTACCGCCAGGCATTGCCGGCAGTCCAGTACCAGCTGGGCCCGATGCGCCTGCGTACTGCCCTGCAGGCCATGGCCGGTCCGGCCTGGCAGCTGGAAGTGGACGATGTGCAGCGTGTTGTCTGCCACAGCCTGCGCGATGGCTACCAGCTGCCGGTCTCCCACCTTCCGCCGCCGGTCAGCACCTGGTCCACGCCTGCGCCGTCAGCATTGTCACAACCGGCCATCAGCGCACCTCAGTCAGTACCGGTTAAACCTGTCAGCGGAGGGTTTCTGAGAAAATGAGCGAACAGCAACCATTCCATACGGACCCCGCTCCGGCCCGTAAAAGATTCAGCTGGCGTCCCCGCCGCCGCCTCATCTGGGGCACTGGCCGGCATTCTGGCGCTGGGCTACACCGCCTTCAGTCTGGGCATCTCGAACCTCGATGAGCGCCTTACGCGCCTTGAATCTCAGGGCAGTACTGCGGCCACTGTTGAGACAGTCGCGGCCCTGCAGTCAGATGTGACCACGCTCAAAACCGGTCTGCAGGACACGCGGAAAAAAATCGGAGAGGTACAGCAGGGGCTGAGTGCAGCAGCGAAACAGGCCGGTAGCGACGAAGCCCTGCGTCAGTCATTACACTCCCTCCAGGACGCCCAGCAGGGGCTGGAAACCCGCCTGAGTGCGTTGAATGAGCAGCTGACAGCGCTGAAAACACAGCCGGCAACCGTACCCGCCGCACCCGTCGCCGCACCGGTTAAAAAAACTGAACCTGCTGCAAAGCCCCGTCCTGCTGACACACGTCGCGCTGCTCCGTCACTTCGCGTGGCCCGCAGCGCGTCTTTTGTGCTGTCGGGAGTGGAGAAGCGGGGGGCAGATTCCTGGGCTGCCATCAGTGCCCCGGGGTTACAGCAGCCTGTCGCAGGTGACACTGGTCGGGACGGGCGAAACCGTTGCCGGCTGGACGCTGGTCAGTGCCGGTTATGGTGAGGCGACGTTTCGTGTTAACGGCCGCCTGACCGTGCTCAGAGCAGAATAACGGAGCGAACGATGAAACTGAAACATACCTTTTTAGCCGCCATGCTGCTGAGTCCCCTGACCCAGGCCGCGACCACATCAGGACAGACTGATGTCAGCCGGCAGGAATCAACACAACGGGCGGATTCCGCACAGCAAAACCTGCAGCAGCAGGCAGGTCAGCGGGGACTCAGTGCCGACGATTATCAGCGTTATCAGCAGCTGATGAAGGGCCCCCGGGGTATTCAGTCGCCGGGCCTCGATCCGCTTTCCACCCTTGGTATTGAGGCGCAGACCCCGGCAAAGCGACGTAAGTTTGCTGAACAGTGGGTGAAGGAAGAATTTGCCCGCACCCAGAAGGAGCTTGATTTCCAGCGTGAGGTTAACGCGGCCTGGCAGCGTCTGTATCCGGGCGCGCTGCAGGTCTTTATGAAGCGTCACCCGCTTAAGCGCATCGATGTCGGTATCGCCCAGGTGAATCTGGGCTGGAATGGTCATCATTTTGCCTCGACGTGGGATGCGTTTGACCCTTACACCAACCTGAACGCCGCCGCCACCATTCTGCGTGAGTGCTGGACACGCAAGCCCGGCAGCCGGCTGCCCGTTACCGCGCCATCGTGAGAGGACATCTGGCAAAAATCAGCCCTTCACCGCGCATTTCTGCGCCGGCAGCTGAAGCGCCCCGGTCGGTTGCTGCGCTCACCCCCGATCCAGGCTTCGTCTGGACTGAACCCGAGAGATAACCATGATGAAAACTCTGTCCTTACTGCTTTTTACCCTCCTTCCCCTGACCGGCCATGCTGACCTAGGCGGTGAAGATGCTGCGCCGTATTTTGAGGCCGTTAATAAACAGCCCGGTATGCCCGGCGTCAATGACGCGCCGCTTTCACTCCAGCCGGGCCATGGTGTTCCGCTGGCTGACTGGATGGCGGGTATTTTACCCGTTACCACGCCTGAACTGAGTCCGGGGAATACAGCAGACCGGCCGCTGCAGTTGCCCGGCATTGGGGCGTTGTTTCTGGTCGGGGATGATGCTCTGTCCCGTGAATGGCTGAAGGCCAATGCCGGCGCACTGGCTGAACAGCATGCGGCCGGGATAATAGTCAACTTCACGGACATGGATACCGTGCGCGAGCTGGCACCCGGTGCCAGTCTGGCACCGGCTTCCGGCAGCGAGCTGGCCCGTCGCCTGCAGATTGAGCATTATCCGGTACTTATCACCGATACCGGCCTGACGCAGCAGGTTAAGCCGTAATGATCGCGCAAAATCTCAACGGGCTGCTGATGGCGTACCCCCTCCAGGCCGTCATGCTGGTCATCCTGTTCCTGGTGGTGATGGCCTTTCTCAACCTGCGCCGACGGGAGAAAGCCAGCACCCGCCGTCACCGGCGTTACCGGGCAACGGCCGGTCGGGTAATGGATAAACTGACCAGCCTGCCGGGAGATGCGCAGCGTCTGACCTATTTGCGCAAAATCAGCCCCTATGTCTTTGAAGAGTTGTTGCTGTTTGCCTTTGAACGTCAGGGACTGACCGTGGTGCGCAATGATTCCTATAGCGGTGACGGCGGCCTTGATGGTCAGGTGATCATCGACAGGGAATACTGGCTGATTCAGGCCAAACGGTACAGTCGTGCAGTCTCGCCCGGACATGTTGAGGACTTTGACCGCCTTCTCCTGCAGTACTCCCGCCGCGGCCTGTTTATCCATACCGGGCGTACCGGAAAAATGAGCCGCACCATTCTCACGGCGTCACCGCGCCTGCGCATCATCAGTGGGCAACGCCTTCTGGCCATTCTTGCCGGTCAGGACGTCCGGCAGTATCTCTGAAGAATCTCTTATGCACATCATCCTGAAAAGCCTGCGTTACGCTTTGTGGCTTCTGTTCTGTTTTTTCCGTCATGTCGTTTTCCTGCCTGCCGCTTTCGGCGGTGTTCTTCTGCTCGCCCGGCTTGTCCTGGGCCATCCGGTCAGTGACCTGAACGACTTACTGCAGAAGGAGGCAACGGCATGGCGCACCGCACCGCCAGGACACTACATGTGGGAGTAATGCCCGGTGCCTGATAATGCGGTTCCGCCTGAGGCTAAGCCCGCTGCCGCCCATCAGGCAGCATGCACCGTAACTGCCGTCTCCACAGAAACTGCTGTGAATAAACACCTGCTGTCATTGCGGGCCGTATGGTTCATTTTTTTCATTCTGTCGAATGTTCTGTATGTGCTCTGGCGCTTACTGGCGAATGCTCTGCGTTACCACTACCTGCCCCAAAGGGAAGCCTCTTCCGGAAGGGGGGCGTATATCCGCAGGGCCGACGGTAATAAAATAATAAAGGAGGCAGACGATGAGTAACCGTTACGTCATTGAAGCCCTGCTGCGTCCGGCCGTTGAATTGAATACCGCCGTGGTGTCGGGCATGGGGGCGTATGTCTGTGTGCAGGCACCCTGGGCTGTCGCCCTGGCACTGGGGGAGCGCGTTGGCCATACGGTGGTCTACGGCACCACGCGCGTCGGAAAGACCCGGCTGGCAGAGCTGCTGGTCACACAGGATATCCGGCGGGGGGAAGTCACCATCGTTTTTGATCCGAAAGGTGAGGCAGACCTGATGAAACGCGTCTGGGCTGAGGCCCACTGGGCCGGGCGCGGGGATGAGCTGTATATCTTTCATCTCGGGTGGCCTGAAATTTCGGCCCGTTATAATGCCGTTGGGCGTTTTGGTCGCGTGTCAGAGGTGGCGTCCCGCGTGGCCGGTCAGCTGTCGGGAGAAGGAAACAGCGCGGCATTCCTTGAGTTTGCCTGGCGGTTCGTCAACATCATCGCCCGTGCGCTGGTTACCTTGGGGGAACGCCCTGACTACACGCTGATCATGCGCTACGTGAACAATATCGCCGATCTCTATATCCGTTATGCGGAGAAAATCATCCAGGCGTAGCTGCCCGGCCTGCAGACGCAGATTGAGAATAATTAGCAGGTGCTGGGAGAGGACGACGTGCCCCGTAACATGCAGGGGCAGCCGGATGCTTTACGTATCTGGGCCATCGAGGTCGCACTGAGTTCAGAGGAAGGCAAAAAGCTCTATGATCACATCCTCGACGGGCTGCGTTCAGCGGTACGTTATGACCGTACTTACTTTGACAAAATAGTGGCATTTCTGCTGCCGCTGCTAGAAAAACTGAACACCGGGAAGACCGCTGAGCTACTGTCGCCGAATTATCAGGATATTGACGATACGCGCCCGATATTTGGCTGGGAGCAAATCATTCGTAAAAAAGCCGTGGTGTATGTGGGACTCGATGCGCTCAGTGACAGTGAGGTGGCGAGCGCGGTCGGTAACTCCATGTTTGCCGATCTGGTGAGCGTGGCCGGTCACATTTACAAACACGGTATCAATGCGGGTCTGCCGGGCGGGAAAGAAGGGAAATCCCTGATTAACCTGCACTTTGATGAGTTTAATGAGCTGATGGGCGATGAGTTCATTCCGCTTATCAACAAAGGGGGCGGTGCCGGCATGCATGTGACGGCCTATACCCAGACGTCTTCTGAATATTGAGGCCCGCATCGGGAGTGCGGCCAAGACGGCCCAAGTACAGGGTGACTTTAACAACCTGATTATGCTGCGCATCAGGGAGAACCGCACCGCCGAACTGCTGACTACGCAGCTCCCTCAGGTGGAAATCTACACCAAAACGCTGGTCTCCGGGCACCAGGATACGGCGGATGTCAACGCAGACCAGGACTTTACTTCAAGTACCCAGGACCGCGTCGGCACGGTAAAAGTACCGCTAATGGAGCCGGCCGATATCGTGACGCTGCCGAAAGGGCAGGCTTTCGCCCTGCTGGAAGGCGGGCAGCTGTGGAAAATCCGCATGCCGCTGCCTGCCGGGGATGCTGATGATGTGCTGATGCCAGAAAGCATTGAGAAAATAGCGGAGGAGATGCGGCGCAGCTATCACAGCGGCGAATCCTAGTGGCGGGACGGTCCGGCCCTGAACGTGCCGGTAACTGGAGGGGAGAATGGCTGAGGTAAAACGTCCCCCGCAGCAGCAGACACTGCCGGAGCGTAAACACGGGATTCTGTACAATCTGCTCTGGGGCTGGCCGTGGGCCCTGGTAGGCGTGGTGCTTTCCTCGCTGCTGCTGAGCCTGCTAATTGAATATATCGGCATCGCATTCTTCTGGCCGGAAGCCGGGGCGGCGCACAGTGAAGCCGTGATGAACACCGAGCTGGGCTGGCTGTCGACGGAGTTCACCCGCAGCCTGCTGCTCTCTGAGCCATCGGTAACAGTTGTGCGCTGGGTGACCACCCCGTATCAGTGGGCCTTCGTGGACAGTGGCTTCCTTGACTAGGTCCGGCAGCAGTATGCGCATCAGATGCACAGTGACAATGCCGTCACACGGGAAATCAACAGCTGGAGCGGCTGGCTTGCCGGCTATCTGCTTGAATACCTGCTGGCCACGGTATGGATCAGCATTATCACCTTGGTACGCGTCACCATCCTGGTGCTGTCAGTGCCGCTGTTTGTGCTGGTCGTGATGGTGGCGCTGGTTGAGGGGCTGCGGCGTTATGGTGCGGGTTATGAAAGTTCCTTTGTCTATCACCATGCCAAGAAGCTGGTAAAACCTGCAGCAGTGGTGCCCGCTATGCTGTACCTTTCCTGGCCCACTGCAGTCTACCCCAATCTGCTGTTGTTGCCGGCGGCTGTCCTGCTGGGTATCGCCGTTACCGTGACCACTACCTCATTCAAGAAGCATATATGAGCGCCTCCCGTTTGCCAGGCTTTGTACTTCATGACGGACAGGACGATTGCGGCTATATATCCTGTCTTTGAGCAGCTGCGAAAGCGGCTGCTGACCCTAATGGAATCCGCTGACCCACGCCTCAATTATCTCTGCGAACCCGGAGTTCGGTACTTCTTTCGGGTTTGGTGAGTCCCGGTCTGACCTGCTCTGTGATTACATACACTGCTTGCGCAACCTGTTGACGTTCTGCTTATACACTGTGATTTCGTAATGTAAGTACTCAGTCAAGAGCAGCTTCCTTCTGGTAGGGCCTGCCGTACGCCAGCACAGCCCATATGATTCCATTTTGTTGGCCAGCGCCACGGAGGCGACGTTTATCGGACGCCGCTTCAGCAAGTCGGTGATCCAGGGGCCCGACTCGCGGGCATTCTGTATGACGCTGTAGGCACCGTTGACCAGCAGTTTTCGCAGATACTTGTCGCCTCGCTTACTAATTCCCAGCAACTGGATCTTCCCGCCCGTCCCGGTCTGCCTGGGGACAAGTCCCACCCATGCGGCAAACTCCCGGCCTGAACGGAACGCTTCCGCACTGCCCATAGACGCTACCGCTGCGGTAGCGGTCAGTAAACCTACGCCGGGGATTTCACTGATGGCTTTTACGCCGGGATCGTTTTTACTCAGTTCGCGTATCCGTCGTTCAATATCTGTAATACGACTGTCCGTTCTTTCCACTTCTTTTAGTTGTTCACGCAGGGTGTCTATAAGAACGACCGGTAAACGTTCGGACAGGCGGCAAAGTATTTCGGGGACGTTTTTAACGAGGCTGGCATGTCCTTTACGCATTACTTCACCATACTCTGCCAGTAATCCGTGTAGGGCATTGGTTTGCATCAGTCTGAACTTCATCAGCTGTGAGCGAATCCGGTGCAGGGCAAGCATGGCCTGCTGCTGCTCCGTTTTTACCGCAACAGCCTTACCTGGTTGCTGCACCGCATGCCAGATAGCCTGCGCGTCAGCCGTATCATTCTTGTTGCGGATGTTGAAGGCCTTGACGAACTCGCCCGGCATCAGTTTAACCGTATGACCGAGACGGATCAGCTGCCTTGCCCAGTGATGTGCTCCCCCGCAGGCTTCCATACCGATTAGGTAGGAGGAGCGGTTAGTAAAAAATTCCAGAAATTTATCGCGCTTGATGGATTTGTTGAAAATTTTCCCCGTAGCTTTATCTATAAAGTGCACCTGCATTACGTTCTTGGCAATGTCGACACCGACCGGCATAGGTTTCATTTCAGACTCCTCATGCCTGATTAAATACTGCCGTTTTCCTCATCGTATCTGACCCTTGCAGCGTCAAGTTCAGGGAAATTGATCTCTGCCCAGCGGTCAAGAGCAGCGAGTGTGCTAACGAGTGAGTCAGCCACACCTGTCAGGATGTATTCCACGCAGGCTGGTTTCTCTTCGTGGTCAATTCTGGACACCAGTCCATGTCTTTCTAGCTGCCGCAGAGTCTGGGTCAGAACCTTTTGGGATATTCCTTCAATTTTTCTCATCAGCTCGCCGTTGCGTATAGGCCCCTCTGCAAGTGCAGGAAGGATAAGCATTACCCATTTCCCCGAAATAAGCGCAAGAGCATCGCGCGCTGAACATTTTACTGAGTAAACGTTTCCCGGATATGCCATGAGTGGTTACCTCAAAGTGCGTAATTGAATGCAAAACTAAAATAAAACATTATGACTGTGAAAAGTCATTAGGGAGAATCTTCATGAAGGTACTGATTATCGCTGCGCATCCTGAGGCGGATTCATTTAACTCATTCCTGGCATCCAGAGCCGCTCATGTATTTGAAAAACAGGGCTCACTGGTTCAGACAGTCAATTTATGCAGTAAAAATTTCGAACCGTGTGAGGGACAAAATTTTTACCCTGACAGGCAGGACTCTCAGAGGTTTGATGCCCTGCTGGAACAGCGGCATTACTGGGAAATGCATAATCTGCCTGATGATGTTCTCAGGCACATTGAGTTATTAAAAAACGCTGATCTACTGCTGCTGCACTTTCCTTTCTGGTGGTTTGGTATGCCGGCGATCCTGAAAGGCTGGATGGATCGGGTATTTGTGTATGGCGGAATATACGACAGTAAACATCGACACGAAAATGGCATAATGAAAGGTAAACGGGCTTTACTTACAGTAACGGCCGGTGCACCTGCAAATGCCTGCGGCCATAACGGGCGCCATGGCGACATGCGGTTTATGTTATGGCCGTCCATACATGCGCTGCACTACATAGGTTACAGCATGCTGGAACCTTACCTCATTCATGGCGTACGCGGCGGCCTTGATGGATTAGCCAAAGAAAAACAGCAGCAATTTCTCGATGAAAAAGTGAGAGATTTCGAAAGCAGGCTTATCAATATCAATGGCTGGCCCATTATTCTCTTCAATAAAGAAGAGGATTTCAATGAGGACAAAACATTAAGACCCCATTCTCCGGAGTACAGCCCGTTTGTGCGGCACAATCCTGGTAACTGGAAAGCTGACTCAATCTGAAAGGTTAACTGTCTATGGTTTGCCTCCGTCCAGCCGATAAGCCATGAAACGACCGTTACTGGCGCCTCAGTGCAATGGATTTATCTTTGATGTTTCTGCTCGGTTGTCTCAATAAGCTTAGCTGAACGATATAGCCGTGAAAGCTTATTCAGGCTGGGAAATGCAAGAAATGCACTAGTGCAAATAACATAAATTGCAGGCCGACTTGTAAGTCAGATTTTAATTTTCTGAAGATCGAACCAATGAATGTATCTTGTAGTGCAGCATAGAATATAGGGCAGAAAAACATTATTGCACCGATGAAATATTGAATGGACAGAAGTGACCCTAAGAATGAGCGATATATTGTGTTGTATCTTCTTTTCTTCCATGAAAAACCATTTTCCACGACATCAATTTTGAGATAATCAACGCAAACATGATATTCTTCGATTCCCTGAACTGGATTAACCATATCAAGAAGTGTACGTGTTTCATCATGTGATAGTTTTTTCTCTTGTGATTGCAGCATAACCGTATTCTTCTGAAATTTTTCGCAATATTTTATTGCCAAATTGTTCTGATAACTCGAATGCAAGTTTGCTCAATTTTGAATATCTCTCAAATAATCTGTCAGTCTGAATAATCCATCTGGACTTCAAGCCTAATACCGTGATTATTAGAGCACATATGGGTAATACAATTTTGGTCAGTATGTCAATCAACATCTTAAACTATCCTTTATGAGTTTTAGCGAAAAATGCATCGAAGTTCAATAAATGAGTCCGACTCGCACATAAGACATGCACTATGCCAGTCGTAACTGGATAAAAACTTCTATTAACGCATATGCATATAGAGTTTATCGCTGACCCGACCTCTACCCTTCCGCATCCTGTACGCACCCATTAATCCTTCTGGAGGTGCGTATGAACTCAAATCGTCCGGCCATGCTGTGCATGACCGTGGTGGTACAGCCCCAGGACCGAGTTGAGGAGCAGTTCAACCGGCTTTCGAAAAATACGGTCGGGGAAAATACTGAGTCAGGTCACGTCCGTCAGGATGTGAAAACGGTAAAAGAATATCTGGGCAACCGGCACAAGCTGTACCGGTCGGGGATCACCTTCCTGCTGCGGGGGGATGACATGACCAGCCTGAAGCGCAAGCGGCTGGAGCTGTCCACCGTGCTGCTCGGGGCCGGTCTGCAGCCGGTACGTCCGGAGTTTGAAGAGGGGCCGCTGAACAGCTGGCTGCGGGCGCTGCCGATGTGCTTTGACCCCGACAGTGACAAAAAACACTGGTACACCCGTCTGACCTGGGTTCAGCACCTGGCAGGTCTTCTGCCGGTGACCGGTCGTGAAACCGGTACGGGGCATCCCGGCTTCAGTTTTTTCAACCGCGGCGGGGATATTCTGACATTCGATCCCCTCAACAAGCTCGACCGCACCCAGAATGCATATCTGCTGCTGTTCGGCCCGACCGGGGCAGGGAAATCGGCCACGCTGTGTGCCTCGCTCTCCCAGCTGATGGCCGTCCACCGTCCGCGGCTGTTTATTGCGGAGGCCGGGAACTCGTTCGGCCTGCTGGCCGACTTCTTTGACAGCCTCGTGCTGACGGTGAACAAAATCAGCGTCAAACCCGGGAGTGGCGTCAGCCTGCCGCCGTTTGCATACGCACATAAACTGGTGGAAGAGGGCCTGGCCGTACAGGCCGTGGATGAGAGCGACCTGCCGGATATCTACACGGACGACGATGACGAGGATGACAGGCGTGACATTCTCGGTGAAATGGAAATTTCTGCGCGCATGATGATCACCGGCGGCGATCCGAAAGAAGAGGCCGACCTGAAACGTGCCGACAGAGCGATGATACGTGAAGCACTACTGATGGCAGCCCACGCAACTTATAAAGAAGAGCGGCAGATGCTGCCATCCGACCTGCAACAGGCGCTGTACGCTATTGCCTCTGACAATGATGAGGGCGTCATCAATGTCCGCAATGCCCAGCGCAAGGCGAAAGCAGCGGAGATGGCGGAATCCCTGGGCATGTTTACCCAGACCGGCAGCTTTGAAGCGGAGCTGTTCAACCGCGAAGGGGAACTCTGGCCGGAAGCGGACGTGACGCTGGTTGACCTGGGGCATCTGGCGCGTAAGGGCTACGAGGCGCAGATGGCCCTGACCATGGTCTCGATGACCAACATGATTAACAACATCGCAGAGCGTGACCAGTTCCTAGGCCAGGATATTGTCTTCACGGTGGATGAGGCGCATATCGTCACGGTCAACCCGCTGCTGTCACCCTACAGACCAAGGTGGTCAAGATGTGGCGTAGGCTCGGTGCCTGGCTGTGGCTCGCCACCCAGAACCTTAAAGATTACCCGGATATTGCCGAAAAAATGCTGAACATGGCGGAATGGTGGATTTGTCTGACCATGCCCCCGGAAGAGGTCAAAGATATCAGCCGTTTCCGCGCGCTCACGCCGGAGCAGGAATCGGTGCTGCTTTCCGCCAGTAAACTGACTGGCTGTTATACGGAGGGCGTGGTGCTGGCGAAACGGATTGAAGCGCTGTTTCGTGCCGTGCCGCCCAGTCTCTTCTTGGCACTGGGAATGACGGAAAAAGAAGAGAAAGCCGAACGCCGGGCGCTGATGAATGAATTTCACTGCAGCGAGCTGGAAGCGGCAAAACGAGTCGCGCAGAACCTGGACCGTCTGCGCGGTCTGACGGAGAAACAACAGGAGCCTGCCACGGTATGATGACACTGAAGTAACCTGAACCCGCCATTCATGAGCACAGTGGCGGCGCGCTTTTCACCCTGTCGCCTCAGGGGGAGCCCGGCGTGCTCCCAGCGACCCATTAGCACCTTGTGAGGCTGCGGGCAATGCTAAAGTAGCGTCTGACCGGGCCGGTAAAAATGACCTGTCACCCGCACCGGGTGGGGCTCAGCAGCAGCGTGGCCATCTACCTTGAGGGAAAGCTGAAGCAGGCGGTTAATATTCTTATCACCGTGACGGGACAGACGAACTGGCCGCAGGAAAGAGGAGTATGCGCATCCCCGCTGGTATATCACGGTGCCGGATTCGGCCGATCTGGTGTATCTTGATGCTGTGGATTCACGGGTTTGAAGTGTAACTACAGACTTGCCTTCAACAGGGTCATGATTATAAACAGAAAATAACATATTGGATACCGTCCGCTGGGGCAGGTTTTTTATGGCTGGTAAGTTTTTATTAAGAATGAAATGAGCGAGAAGCGGACAATCTTACAATATCTGCTACCGACAAAGTTCCCTGTTTCCTTCGAAATACACTCTGATAATATGGTAAAATACCATTTTTTGTGAGCACTTTTCTCATTTATATAAAATGACATACACTAAATATTGATTGTAATGAAATAAGATTATTGAAATGTTATTTTTTAGGGAATCATCATTAGTTATATCGATTTGAGGGGTTAAAATGACATACGCACTGATTGATAATTCAACTTTGACTGCAGTCCAAAGAATCGAGGGGCATGTTAAAACAAAATCGAAGGACTCGGTAGATACGGATATGGTTTCTTTCGAGAACTACATACAGTCAATTTTTTTCTATGATCGTGTAATTACAATTGATGATTATATCCCAGAGTATCTTGAAAATAGAATTTCAAGTTTCAAAGAAATATCATTTCTTGATAAAACGCACTATGGTTTGGTTGAAATTGAAGCAAAAAGAATCTCTGATGCATTACAACCTCAACTTCGAGGTGGTGCGTTTGTTAATGACGATTTTAAAAAACTAATTGAACTTCTTCAAACACATATCATATGTAGATGAGACATTAGTTCAAGTGTTTATCAATCTAACATTGAAGAATCTTTCTGATGGAGGTAAGGAGTTTGAAAAATATGGTAATATAGCTGCCGCTATTTTTTCAGAACCTGGGTATGCAGCTGAGTCTGGTAATAGAACAAATGGAGATGTTGAACTCTTATAGATCGGTTTGGTACCCCTATTAGCAAAGGCTACAAAGTTCCCGGAGCAAGATGGGGTGATGGTACATCTGCTGGTGAAGCAGCAGATGCAATCAAGGCATTCGTTGCCTCGGTTGCATGGATGGCTAATCGCTCAGTGTTTTATTTCCTTACAGCTAAGCGCCTTCAGGCAGATACTTTTTTATACCCAATACGTCAGGCGTATCAACAAACTTATTTAAGCCAACACTGTCAGTATGGTTTTGACTATGCTAAACATATCGTGGAACATTTTTCCACATCGCTTAGCCATGATTCAATTGATATTCACTCTGGTGGTAAAACGACTGCAACTGCAACTGCAACTGCACTTCCTGTATTCTCTGCATGGCTCGCGAAAGAAACTGGTGATCCAAGCCGTATCGTTGAGGCAGCTTATAACATAAGGAACAATAACGAATTTGTTGAGGCTCGTGAGAAAATGCGTGAAATAAGATGCTTATTTAATGAAAATGAATTGTCTCAAGCTAATAAATCAGTGTTGTCATTAATTACAGAAGTATCAAAAGAATCGAATGATATGAGAGTTAATTATGAACTTAAGACTAGACAAGGTGTGCCTGTAACCAAGCTTGTACATGTCTACAAAAGTGTTGCAGCTCTTAAGTCTTTGCCAAAACTACCAGCTTTTAACTTCAAAGTTAAAATCCCTGAGTTCTTTTATGATCTTAAGAAACCTAGAGGTTTTCGTGCCGCCTATCGAAATTTGACTCATTATATTTCAACCGTATGGTCGTTAGGAGAGGCTCGAGATACTCTTGGATGTAAAGTTATGATAAACATGCAAGAACTTACAGTCTGAAGCATGAGCAACCACGTTACAAAAATTCTCATTCCCCATTTAAGAGTCCAATGTAATTTAAAAATAGGACACCGGTCTTGATGACCCGCCTTGTGCGTCCGCTTTTGGCTGCGAGTTCAACCGATGGATGCAACACACTGATTGAACCGCTCTGCGGGTAATTCATAGTCTAGTGTTTTTCACGGCCTTTCGTTGAGCTTTCTGGCAACACTGTTTAGTCTTTGCTGGCTGTGAACCGATAAGTCAGTTCCTTTTGGAAAATATAGTCTGAGCAATCTGTTCGTATTTTCATTTGAGCCACGTCACCAGGGATATTGTGAATCACAGAAATAAATCTGAATATCTGTCGCTACAGTAAATTGGGTGTGGCCGGTCATTTCGGCCCCCCGATCCCATCTTAATGTTTTATAAAGCTCAACAGGTATTTATCTGGCTTGTTTGATGAACGCAGATATAACGGTTATGGTCTTGTTGTCACTGATTTTGATGCCGAGGTTACCGACCTGCCGAGTTATGGTTATCGACGCATCTGGGCTAATTTGCGCCGCCGTTCGGAGCAGGAAGGTCTGACGGTCACCAATGCCAAACGGGTATGGCGCGTGATGCGTGACAACGGCTTGTTGTTACAGCCGAAACCCCGCCCCACACCAGATACCCGTCGTCACACAGGCCGGGTGGCGGTGGCCGGAAGCAATCGCCGCTAGAGTTCGGATGGCTTCGAGTTCCGCTGCGACAACGGCGAAAAGCTGCGGGCCACCTTCGCCATCGACTGTGGCAGATCCGTCTGCTTCGTTTACAAGCACAGGGACGTGTATGCCTTTGGAGATATTGAAATGTCGAGATTCAGCAACAACTTGTCACACTTGCTCGTCAGGGACGGGGAAGTTATAAAACAGTGGCCGACCGATCAAGAATTGCAGAACGGTTTTCTGAACGGCTGTCTGAACTGAATATCCAGATCAGGGACGTAAAACATATTAAAACTTCCCATATTGAAAAATACATGGCGAGCAAGAAAGCAGACAATCATTCTCTCAGGACGCTACAGAATGAAATGTCCGCAATCAGATCTATCTTGTTATCAGCAGGAAGAAATAAACTGGCCGATCAAAATCATAACAGCCTGAGCAATCAGGCACTCGAAATATCTGGTGCTAACCGGGAAGGCACTAAACTCCCTATTACAGATGAAAAACTTAATACAGTTGTTAATTTTGCGCTAAAAAAAGATGAAGGAGTTGCTCTCGCGGTACAACTTTTTTCCAGATACCTTGGGGTGAGGACAGAAGAAACTGTTCAGTCTGCAAAATCCTTAAAAACTTGGAGGCAAGCATTAATTAATAATCAGGAGCATGTACGAGTTGTTTTTGGCACGAAAGGTGGACGACCGAGAGAAACGACAGTCTTTAATCGTGAGAAAGTTCTGTCAATTCTCGACAAGGCAATTGGGTATGTGAATGAGCATAACGGAAAGCTGATTGATAAACCCTCCCTGAATACCGCGATTGAACGCTACCGAAATATTGTAAGAGAAGCCGGAATGAATGGTAAAAATGCACCGCATAGCTTACGTTATGCCACAGCACAATCAGGGCTGTGGCTTATTTAAATTTCTTGAACCGTACCTCTAGACAAGCGAATAACTGGCATTCTGGGAAACCCAGCCAATCTTCCTGTTTTGTTTAAAGATTTTACATTTTAAAAAAAGTATTCTTATTATTCTGTGCTTTTCCTCATCTGCTTTTGTTCCCGTGTACTTACCTTTCATCTTAGCGATTGTAATCCCTTCCATCTTCATTATTTTAATGACCTAATAATATTTACGGGCAATGGCTGCTAACATATCCAGAATCATACTATTTAGTGTAATGCGCTAATCGAGTATTTAATGGCAGTTTTCGGGACGAGCGCATGAATGTACACTAGTTTTTTTCACTGAAAGATGCAAAAAAAAAGGTCGAATACTGGTGGCAGCAATATAACAAGCAGAGACCCCATTATTCGTTGAATAACCAAGGTTAGGAGGAATATATTATAAGCCTTAAAAAAGCTAGGGTGCTTTTTTTGATCTCGCACCTATTTTGGGAGGAAATCAATTCTGATTTCTTTTTTCTAGATACCGAAATTCCATACTTTGAAGTGGCTTACATCCGAATTTGATAATTAAAGGATGAACTAACCAAAGGTGTATGAAATTTGTGATGGTAATCCTGAATATGGGATTTTTTCGCTAAATCCAACAAGCTCATTAACTCATAAATGCTTAATTTTATGTATATTAAATTACAGGTGTCATACATTTTTTATGTGATCATAGATGGTGATTATGAAGATAAAATTATAAGAACAGCCATGAGTTAAAGACGGTTTTTTTGTAAGGTAGAGCGTTGCCAATTTGGAAATACATGAATTCCTTAATGATGCGTTGAAATGTCTCATTTGATGGGCTAAGGTAACTTTCATTAAAAGGAGTCAATCATTATATGAATAAAAAAATACTAGTGATAATACATATAGTGATATGTTTTTTAGTGATGCTTTATCCACTAGGACTGGACTTATATTTAGTTGCTGCTCCCGAAATAAAATAGCTGGTTTTTTACAAATCAGTGAAAAAACTAGGATGGATTTTTGCTATTTATTTAATTGGCGTAGCTACAAGCTTAGTTATCGCAGGTAAATGTTCAGACGTCACTGAAAGTAGATATGTTTGCGTCTTCGGTTGCATGTTATGTTTTTTGGCATCTTTGTATTGTGCTAATTTTACTGAAAGGGAATTTAGTAATTTTCTTATGGCAAGGTTTTGGAAGCGGAGTATGTTACATCATAGCTCAATCTCTAGCCAGGAAAAACTATCACACAAGAGTTTAACAATTAAAGCTTATTCAAGGCTAAATGGGGTTTCTTGTACAGTACCTATTATAGCTCCCAGCCTTGGGGCACTGCTGATTACGAATGGATGGTCGTTAATTTTTTTATTTATATCTTTTTTTTCGTGTGTATTATTAATATTTTCCTACTATTTCATCGATGACAAAAAAGGATAGAATTTTGGCGAGAGGGGCGAGAGGGGCGAGAGGGGCGAGAGGGAAGAGGCGGGTTATCTTAGTGTGAACTTTATCACTATGGCGATAATTTCTTCCATTAGCCTTGGTTGCATATTCTTTTATGTAAGCTCAAGCTCAGTCATACTTATTAGTGAATTGAACATAAAAGTTGGTGCATACGGAGTATGGATGGGTCTTTTAGCTTTATTGAGCGTTTGTACATCATCGCTTTTGCCACAGTTACGAAAAATGTTTTCTGACCTTACCCTGCTAAGGGTATCGGCTTCTTTAATGTTTACAATAGGTGCTTGAAGTATTTATATGATTGGTTATGAAAGTTTGCTTCAGTATCTTATTTTAGCTTTTCAGTAATTAAGTGTGATGAACGCAGTTATATTTTCAATTAGTCTAGGTTATGCACTCGAACCATTTGATGATAATGGTGGGGAAGCTGCTGGTGTACTCCATACAGTGCAGTTAATATTTACTGGTATCTGTATTTTAATTGTGTCATGGGTCGGCGATTATGTTGGTGAAAGTTTAATGTATATTTTAACACCGGGTGGTTTAATCTCTTTTGTGGTTATACAATATCGCCAATGGGTTTTTAATAAAAAATGGTGATTGTGATGGACTCGTTGTTGAAAGGCTTCGATTTTAAGATGCTTGAAAGTTTCTCTGTTATATACGTGGAGCGTTCAGTCAGGGGGGCATCCAAAAGACTTGGTGTCAATCCTTCAACGATCTCAAAAAATTTAGCTAAGTTAAGATCTTGGTATGACGATGAGATTTTTATTCAAACTCCAAATGAATTGATACCTACTCCGTTTGCAGAACAATTATATCCGATGATCGAAGATTTGCTTTCTACTGCAAAATTCATCAGTCAAATGAAAAGTATGCCAGATTGGAATGGAGAAAGGATTAACCTGATATTGGAAGAGCACTTTCTAACAGTTTTACTTACTAATATATCATCAGATTTACATAAGCTGATGGATGCTCAATGTTTGGAAATTAATATATCGAATTGGAATTATAATTCCATTTCAGAGATAATACATGGAAAATCTGATGTTGGGGTATGTGGATTAGAGTCATGTATAGAATCAAGGTATCACCCAGATAAATTGCCGATTAATATTTGTTATGACGTTCTTTTTCGTGATGTACCATCTGTATATGTACATAAAGATCACCCTATTTTATCTGAGGAATGGTGTTTTAATTCTTTTATCAAGTATGAACATATAGGTATTTCTTGGGAAAATAAAAAAGAATGGGTTCTAGATACATGCTTAAATCAGATTGGTTATAAAAGAAAAATAACACTGGTTGTCGCGAACTTTATACATGCTGTTCAGCTAGCAGCAAATCCTGATGAACATCGAATCGCGATAGCTCCAACCTATTGCTGGCCATATATAATTAATAATTTAGAAAATATGGTTAAGCTGGATATTCCTCTCTCTGACAATATTCTTAAAAGAATCGAGGTGCTATATGTCGTTCTTTATCATAAACGCATGAAATATAATATTAAAAATGAGATAATTAGGGGATGTATACAAAACTCTTTTTCTTCTCGTTTTTGATTAAAATACATGCATTTTCTTATATGTGTGGTTCATGTTTTTCGACAAGACAAGGAGTATACAATGAAAGTTGCTGTGATCGGATGTGGAAATATTGTGCTTAAGGAACATATACCTGCCATGGTCTCACTAGGCATCAAAGTACATGCTTTGTGCGATATATCTTCAGTAAATATAGATAGCGCACAAAAAATACTTAACTATGAAGTTCCTGCTTATAACTGCTATAAAGCATTGATAGAGAAAGTTCGGCCTGATACGCTAGTCATCGCTTTGCCCCATAATATGTATCATGAAGTTTTAGAATACTGCAGTGATTATCCTTTAAAAATAATCAAGGAAAAACCTTTTGCTCTTACTCTAACACAAGCAAAAATATTTAGCGACTATTCTCGCGGTAAAAACTTTAAGATATTCACAGTTTGTCAGAAGAGATATACGCCTGCCTATGAGTTACTCAAGAACGAGATTCATGAGTCAGGTGAAAAAATTTCACAGTTAACGATTAGATATACAATCCCTAGTAAAAATCCCAATGCTAACTGGCGAAGTCAATTCTCAACATCGGGAGGTGGTGTTTGGCTAGATATGGGATACCACGTTGTTGATATCGTAAATTATTTGTTTGATGGTAAAGATGTAGCCATAAATCATGCACGTTTAATAAATTCATCAGGAGATAATTACAACGTAGATGATATAGCTTTTGTTGAGCTCGAGTGCGACGGTGTAATTATTTTTGCCTATATCTCATGCGTAGAAATTGAAAAGCATGAAGACATTACAGCTTATGGTAAAAATAAAATTTTTCATTGTGATAAAAAATGCGTCACCATCAAAAATAAAAATCAGGTAGTTGTTAAGTCTCTTGAGGTTGATCACACCTCACCGTTCGTTAGAATGTATCAAGATTTCCTCTTTAACAGTGGCGAGGCAGGGTTTGAAAGGAATCTAAGTAGCTCAATGTCACTGATGCGTATTTTAGAAAAAGCTTTTAAAAATAGTAATTTTAATGTTGCTGCATAATAGGAGATATAATCATGAATACTCAATACTCTAAATTTTCACATCCAAAAATTTCTAATGAAATAAAATCTAGTGTGCAAAGTCAGCTTCTTGAGGATATCTCAATTTATGATAATGGAGGTATCTATGAGCGTCTTGAAGGAGAGTTCAAAAGGAAGTTTGACGTAGAAAATGCCATCGCAGTTAATTCTGGTACAACTGCTTTATTCTCGATGTTTTACGGTGCTGGCATTGCTCATGGAGATGAGGTTATCGTTCCGAGTTATACTTTTTTTGCAACCTGTTCACCTCTTCATCAGCTTGGGGCTGAGCTGAAATTCGCCGATTGCGGAGATAATGGTAATGTTGATCCTAAGGCCGTGGAGGCCTTAATTACCAGCAAAACAAAGGCTGTAGTTGTTACTCACATGTGGGGCATTCCATGTGATATGGATGCGCTTATCAATATTTGTAAACGCCATAACCTGCTACTCCTTGAGGACAGTTCACATGCCCACGGTGCGACCTGGGATGGTAAAATGATTGGTAGTTTCAGCGATGGTTCGGCCTGGAGTTTCCAGGGTAAAAAGATCCTTACTTCAGGCGAAGGTGGTTTCTTCGCAACCAAACACCGTAGAATGTATGAAAGGGCTGTCTTGGTTGGGCATTTCAACAAACGTGCCAAAAAAGAAGTGCATGACGAAGATTTAAAGGATTTTGCTATTACTGGTACCGGCCTGAATTTGCGTATGCATCCTCTGGGAGCTGCTGTTGTTATGCCGCAGATGGCTCATTTTGAGCAAATGATGGAAGAAAAGCGAGAAACGGCAATGTTGATGAAAAAAGGTATCGAGGCAATCGATGGTTTGAAGGTCGCACGTATTCCTGACAAAGCCAACCCAGCATGGTATGCATTGCCAGTTATGTTTGATGAGACTAAATTTACTGTTAATCTCCACGATTTTGTCAAGAAATTGAATGAGCTGGGTGCTGTAGAAGCCGATATTCCGGGATCGACCTGTCCAATTAATGGATATTTCTTATTTCACTCTCCACATAAAATATCGCAGGAGTATTCCGATAAGGTGCGTGTTGAAAAACACAATTTTGAGAATGCTATTAAATTCCATAACAGCATGTTTAAGTTAGACGTTTGGTATGGTGAGGAGCGCTATGCTTTTATTGATAACTACTTATCAATCATTAATTCGGTCGCGGAGTTGTATAGGAAATGATTGAGCGTTTAGTTCCTCATGACATATTAGACTCTATGGACAAATATGATCGAATCGTTGTCGGCGGTATAATTAGCGTCGCCGGAAATGACGATAGAGTTCTTTTCTTGAAACGCTCTAAGCATGAGTTTATGCCTGACTCTTGGGAAATACCTTCAGGGGGCATTGAAGAGGGCGAGTCTATGCTTCAAGCGCTTAAGCGCGAAATTAATGAAGAGACCAATTTAGAGGTTTTTGATGTTGGCGATTTTGTAAGTGCCGTTGATTATCTTGCAAAGGATAATAAATGTTTGCAACTAAATTTCAGGGTACGCTGTAGCGGAGATGTGCAGCTAAGCGATGAGCATTCAGAATACATATTCTCAAGGATAGACACTTTTTTAAATAATCTTGACGGTTTTATGCTTAGAGTGCTCAAGGCTAATTGACTTTATCGGCTGGTTCATAGTACGTGATCCAGCCTCTTTGGAGCGTATATGTTAGATATTGCATTGGAGGCCGTCAAAATGACACGTTCTCATACGGTTAAAGCATTTGTGACCGCCAAATCCTTCGACATTAAGGCCGATAATTCGTTGGTGACCCAAACCGACCTGTTTGTGGAAAAAGAAATCAGAAAGTTTCTCATGTCTAAAAAACCTGATATCGCGATAATGGGCGAGGAATTTGGCTCAAAAATTCATGAACGTTTTACAACAGGTTGGGTCATTGATCCAATTGATGGGACCAGAGCGTTTCTTTATGGCGTTCCCCTCTTTAGTACTCTCATTTCTTATGTGGAAAACAGCGAACCGATCATAGGCGTGATTTCATTTCCTGCATTAAAACAGATAATTTTTGCTTCCAAAAATGGTGGGTGCTGGTTACAAAATGGGGATGAAGAGCCGGTCAGGGTATGGACAGAGTCGGTTACAAAGAAAAATCTAGCGAGTGCCGTAGTTTCAATCTCAGGTATTCACAGTACTACATTTGACAGCCGAGAGGGCATAAAAGCTTATAATTTATCTAATGTAGTTAATTCAGCAAGAGATACTGTGTTTATCAATGACTGCTATCAGCACGTTATGGTTGCTATGGGGCGTATTGATGCGGCTATTGATACTATTATGAAGCCTTGGGATATCGCGGCATTAATACCCTGTATGAGAGAGGCGGGTGTAGCCTGTGCCAATATAAATGGTATCGATACTGACTTATTATACGGCGGTAGCTTCCTCACGGCCTCATCAAAGTCGCTTTTGGATGAGTTGGTTGTTCATTTAGAAGGGTAGAAAGCACCTCAAGGCCAGTAACCTCCTAAGCATTACGCATATTGAAGATGAAGCCGAGTTTATGTGTAACTCTGTAGTGGCACACTGATTTTGTCTACCTGAACAGAGGTGATCTGCTAATTTCAGAACAATCCAGGTGTCCTAATGAAAAGAAGGAATTTCAGCGCAGAGTTTAAACGCGAATCTGCTCAACTGGTCCTTGACCAGAACTACACCGTTGCAAATGCGGCAAGTACTATGGATGTTGGTCTTTTTACCATGATGCTGTGGATAAAACAGTTGCTTGATGAACGACAGGAGAAAACGCCCAAAGCCCCTCCCATTCCCCGGAACAGCCCGAAATACGTGAGCTGAAGAAAAAGCTACGGCGTATTGAAATTGAGTATGAAATACTAAAAAAGCTACCACATTCTTGATGTCAGACTCCCTGAATAGTTCTCGTTAATCGGGAAACACAAAAAGCATTATCCTATGGCCTGTTTCTTATTAGATACACGAAGATATCCAAATATGAATAAGTTTCCTCCGGCGGTAATATTTAAATAGTCACATCGATTTGCGTATCTTTTGAATGGTAACATTCTTACAATATGTCAATGAATCGAAAGGTAATTAATAGGTATACTCAAATTGTGCGAGCAGCAGGTGCTCATGCTGCAAACTCTTAGAGTTTCGGCCAGTGTATTTTATTAGAAAATTAATTTTTAATAAGTTATAGCCGATCTTCGGGGTCGCATTTCCGTCCGCAGTGTGTTAGGGCGAGCATTTCACACCTATTTTAGTTAGCTAGAATCAGTTCATCACTAAAGATATAACCGGGAGTGGTGCTGAATTGATTGTTCAAGACTAAATAGCTGCTCGAAATGGTGCTCCATGTTTGGCTAACCCTTGCGTGACAAGGGACTGGTGCTGTTCTCTCAACTAGACTGCGCTACATCAGGCTTGCGATGTGTTGCTTTTCCGCAGCTACCACATGCCAGTAAATGGCAGGTGTAGCGGTATTAGGCACAGTTATTTAGTATCAGATGGTTCATTTGGCTCGACGGACGGGGAGCAGGTCAGATGTTGCAAGATAGTCATGAACATTGACGGAAGGAATCAGCGTATAGCTACCTCATATGTCATGAGATCAGTTGCCCCCAAGTACCATGAAGCTTTAATATTAGTTCGAAGCCTTTTCTTGAAGCAACAATTCTCACCAGAAACTTGCAACAGTGTGTTATGCGGAACACTCTTGTGGCAGGTTGAATCTGCTATAGGGCTTAGCTCTATTCTGTTAAACTTGACGTCAAAAATGGCCAAAAAAATGCAGGACAAGACATGAGTTTACTGCAGAAGGACAATAGCAAGGCAGCCACGCTTCAATGGAGAGCTCTAAGCCAATGAACGCAGTAGTAATCGAAAAAGCTATCACGGATCTTGCGGAACACCCATTTGACCCCGTAGATTTTCCTTATGCTTTCCTTGAGGCCTTTGGCAATAAGGCAACGACTATAAAACGCCTGCGTGCCGGGGCTTCGAATAAGTCTGACTTGGGCGGTGTTCTCCAGACCAGCAACATCCACCTTCTGGCCTGCGAAGCAGGGCAGGCGACACAAATGCTGGCAGCGCTGAAGGCCAGTTCGGCGACAGCTAAAGACAAGGTGAAATTCATCCTCGCAACGGATGGCAAAGATTTCGAAGCCGAAGATCTCGCAAGCGGCCAGACGATCGCTTGCGCCTTTAAAGACTTTCCCGATCACTTTGGCTTCTTTCTGCCTCTGGCAGGTATCAGCACCGTTCGCCAGATCAGCGAAAACGCCTTCGATATTCGGGCTACCAGCCGTCTGAACCGTCTGTACGTCGAACTGCTGAAATACAATCCTGAATGGGGTACGGCGGGGCGTCGTCACGGCATGAACAAATTCGTGGCGCGACTAATTTTCTGCTTCTTTGCCGAAGACACCGATATCTTCATCGGCAAAGGGCGCTTTACAGACACCATTGGCAGATGAGTGAGCGCGACGCTTCCAATATACACGATGTCATTGCCACGCTGTTTCGCACTATGAACACCCCGCGGGATGAACGTGCTTATGTCGGTATTCCTCGCTGGGCTGCAGAGTTTCCTTACGTTAATGGTGCTTTGTTCTCGTGTAGTGACGAGGTGCCGCGCTTTAGCCGCATCGCGCGTTCTTACCTGCTGCACGTTGGCAATCTTGACTGGACAAGGATTAACCCTGACATCTTCGGCTCGAGATTCAGGCTATCGCCGAAGATGAAGAACGCGGTGAGTTGGGAATGCATTATACCAGTGTCCCCAATATTCTCAAGGTAATTAACCCGCTCTTCCTCGACGAACTGAGGGCAAAACTGAAGGAGGCCGGCGATAACTCGCGCATGCTACTCAATCTGCGTAAACGCATGGCCCACATCCGCGTATTCGACCCTGCATGCAGCTCGGGCAACTTTTTAGTAATTGCATATAAGGAAATGCGCGCCATCAAGGCGGAAATCAATCGGCGACGCGGCGAGCCGGATCGTGCTTCTGACATCCCTCTTACTAAATTTCGCGGTATTGAAATACGTGACTTCCCTGCGGAGATTGCTCGCCTTGCGCTGGTCATCGCCGAGTACCAGTGCGATGTGTTATACCGAGGACTAAAGCTGGCGCTGGCCGAGTTTCTACCTTTACGCAACGAAAACTGGATCACCTGTGGTAATGCGCTGCGGCTTGACTGGTTGAGAATTTGTCCGCCGACTGGAACTGATGTGAAGTTACATCGTGATGATTTGTTTGGTTCTCCACTAGATCAGGCAGAGATCGACTTTGAGAATAATGAGGGGGAGAGACTTATATCTGCTATCTGCGGAAACCCTCCATACAAAGATAGTCAAACTCAGACTGATGACCACAAAGACGATCTAAAAGCCATCTTCGATAAGCGCACTAAGAACTGGAAATCTTTGGACTATGTAGCCTGATGGTTTATGAAGGCTGTCGACTATGGTAATCAGGCTAATTCGTCTGCTGCTTTTGTCTTCACCAATTCAATCTGTCAAGGTAGACAGGTCGAAACACTTCGGTCCCTGATTTTCGCAGCCAAGCATGAAATCGTCTTCGCTTATACTTCCTTTAAATGGGCGAATCTTGCCAGCCACAATGCGGGAGTGACCGTTATTGTGGTAGGAATTTCGAATCACGCTACGGGGGCCAGGAAAATATTTTCTATAAGTGAGAATACGGATGCCCTTGTTAAAGAAGTTGAATCAATGCACATCTTGTCGCGGGGAAAAGCACTATTGTTGCTCAGCGAAGCTTCCCCTTAATCTGACGTAAGCGAAATGGACTTTAGTTCCATGGCGAATGATGGTGGTGGACTTCTTTTTGATATCTCCGATTTCAATCGTGCATTTAATGAATATGGCGTCGATGCTTCTTATTTCCGAAAGGCTTGGGGTGCGAAGGAATTCATCTCAGGAACTCCTAGGGTCTGCTTGTGGCTAAATAAGGATAGTGCAAAGAAGGCAATCCTAAATCCCTGGATTGCAGGCCGAATTGAGAGCACACGTAAGGCTAGAATAAATAGTCCAAGGGCGACGACACAAAAGTTGGCTGATATTGCATTTAGATTTGGTGAAGTTCGGCAAGACGGCAATGAGCGAGTCATTATTGTTCCGAGTGTTAGTTCCGAACGCAGAGAGTATCTACCATGTGGTTATCTCGATGCCGGTTCAATTGTTATTGCTCCAAACCTTGCTCTTTATGACACCCCGCTTTGGAATATGGCACTTATCGCTTCTAAGTTGCATTTGGTATGGGTGGCTACGTTTGCGGGCGCATCAAAACTGACTATCGCTACTCCAATACCCTCAGCTGGAATACTTTTCCAGTACCATTGCTCACGGAGAAAAACAAAGCTGACCTTATACGTTGTGCAGAGAATATTCTGCTCGCGAGAGAGCATCATTTCCCTGCGACTATCGCAGAGTTATATGACCCCGCTAATATGCCCGCTGACCTGCGTGCTGCCCATGATCGCAACGACGAAGTGATAGAGCGAATCTACATCGGCCGTAGGTTATAAGAACGACACTGAGCGGCTGGAAAAGCTGTTTGACCTCTATACGAAGATGAACGCTTCAGCTGCACCGGCCAGAGGCAAGAAGCGCAAATCGGGAGCCAACACATGAGCGTTAAGATCAAGTCAGTACCTTCCGTTTCAGTTACCTACGCACGTAACGGCGCTTCGACCAAGGCCAATGCCCTTGGGATGCGGCCCATGCAAGAGCGTGCCTATGAGAAGCGAGGAGAGCAATATCTCCTCCTCAAGTCACCGCCCGCCTCGGGCAAGAGTCGCGCGCTGATGTTCGTTGCACTCGACAAACTCGAAAACCAAGGGATCAATCAGGCCACCATCGTCGTGCCGGAGAAATCAATCGGCGCGAGCTTCAATGATGAACCACTGTCGCGGTATGGTTTCTGGGCCGATTGGCATGTCGAACCTAAGTGGAATCTGTGCAACGCACTAGGTAATGATAATGGCGGCAAAGTTAAATCACTTGGAACCTTTCTTAACGGTATCGACAAGGTGCTGGTTTGCACACACGCGACCTTTCGCTTCGCGGTGGATACTTACTGCGTAGAAGCGTTTGATGACCGCCTGAACGCCATAGATGAATTCCACCATGTGTCAGCCAATCCGGACAACAAGCTCGGCCAGCATTTGGCACAGTTCATCGAGCGGGACAAGACGCACATCGTTGATGTGACCGGTTCCTACTTTCGGGGAGATGCGGAGGCCGTGTTGGCCCCGGAGGATGAATCCAGATTCGATACCGTCACCTACACCTACTACGAACAGCTCAATGGTTACGAATACCTTAAGAAGCTTGACATTGGTTACTATTTTTACAGTGGCTCCTACATCGACGACATCCTTAATGTCCTCGATCCAGCCGAGAAGACCATCATTCATATCCCCAACGTCAATTCGCGTGAGAGCACCAAGGATAAGATCAAGGAGGTTGAGCACATTCCAGGAGAGCTGGGTGATTGGCAAGGTATAGACCCTGCGACTGGTTTTCAAATGGTAAAATGCCTTGATGGCCGAATGTTGCGTATCGCTGACCTTGTGGACCCAACCAACCAAGGCAAAATCCAGGAAAGTCTTCGTGCAGCAGCAATCGAAGATAGACCGTGACTATGTGGACATCATAATCGCACTCGGTATGGCGAAAGAGGGTTTCGACTGGATATGGTGTGAACATGCGCTAACCGTAGGCTACCGTGCCAGCTTAACCGAGATCGTGCAGATCATCGGTCGGGCCACTCGCGACGCCCCGGGTAAGACCTGTGCGAGATTTACTAACCTGATTGCCGAACCCGATGCTGTCGAGGAAGCAGTCACCGAAGCCGTCAACGATACCTTAAAAGCCATCGCGGCAAGCCTGCTGATGGAGCAGGTACTGGCTCCGCGCTTCGAGTTCAAGCCCAAGAACCCAGAAAGTGGCCCGACCTCAGGCTTTGACTATGGCGACGGGGGGTATGACCCAGAACGCTGCAATTTCGGTATTAATGAGCTGACAGGTACCCGTCAAATCGAGATCAAGGGACTTGCCGAGCCCAAGAGCAAAGAGGCTATGCGCATCTATCAGGAAGACTTAAACGAAGTTATCGCGGCCTTCGTGCAGGATAAACCTACCATCGAAAGAGGTCTGTTCGACGAAGAGCTGATTCCTGAAGAATTGACGCAGGTTCGTATGGGCAAGATCATCAAGGAAAAATACCCAGAGCTTGACGCTGAAGATCAGGAGGCTGTACGCCAGCACCGCTCTCAACTTAACGCAGCAGGGCAAGCAGTTTGTCACGGAAGGAGAGAACGATAGGTCGTTAAATACTGCCCTGATCGACGGTGTCCGCCGCTTTGCTATAGACGTGCGCGAGTTAGACATAGACCTTGTCGGTCGCATCAATCCTTTCGGCGAAGCCTACACCATCCTAGCCAAGACGATGAGCGAAGACAGCTTGAAGCCGGTCGCGGCGGCCATCTCGGCCAAGCGTACCTCGATCACCCCTGAAGGCGCCAAATTGATCGCTAGGCGTGCGGCAGAATTCAAACGTGAGCGTGGGCGGCTCCCATCGGCAACTTCGTCGGATGCTTGGGAAGAGCGCCTTGCCGAAGGCGCAGCCGCGTTTATGCGTTTCAGGGCGGAGGGGCGTTATGAGTAACTTTGATTTAGATGATTTAGCAACAGAACTTGCCGACTTTGCTCCACCTGAGAAGAAAAAAGGACGTCCAGTCAGCGAGGAGCGTGTCATCGCTGGATTTGAGGAAATTCAGCGCTTCACTAAGCAACATGGACGTGCCCCGCAACATGCAGAAGATCGCGATATCTTCGAACGCCTGTATACCATGCGGCTCGATCGTCTCCGCTTACTTTCATACTGCCGTGCTTTGCTTGAGCTTTTGGATCATCAGGGCTTATTGACTGAGGGGACAGCCGTGGCGGTGTCAAAGGCCGAAATTATTGACATTGACGATTTGGCTGCCGAACTGGAGGGTGTTAACCGCGAGGACGATATCACAGTCTTGCGTCATGTTCGTTCCAGCGCCGAAAAGCGTGCTGCTCAAGGGGTTGCGGATCGCAAGCCATGTGAGGATTTTGAGGCGTTTAAACCACTATTAGATCAGGTGCGCAGTGATCTGAGTTCAGGTTTGAGAGTCACTAGGCCTTTCGGGCAGTACGCCACGATTGAAGTGGGCCATTGGTTCATCCTTGAAGGTCAGACGGCGTATGTGGCTGAATAAGGTGAAGAGTTTCACTCGCCACAAGGGAAAAAGGATGCTCGGCTACGTGTCATTTTCTCGAATGGTACGGAAAATAATCTGCTGCGGCTTTCACTGGCTCGTGCTTTGTACAAAGACAAAACAGCACGTCGAATTACTGACCCAGACATGGGACCTTTGTTCAGCGATTCTCTTGAAGAGAGCGATGTAGAAAGTGGCACCATTTATGTGTTGCGCTCGCTATCTGATGACCCTTATGTGTCCAAGCATCGAGATGTCATTCACAAGATTGGTGTGACCGGCGGCAAGGTAGAGGCGCGTATTGCCAATGCTGAACACGATTCCACCTACGTGTTGGCAAAAGTCGAAGTGGTAGCTTCATACAAGCTTGCAGGCATCAACCGCACCAGGATGGAAAACCTGTTTCACAGGCTGTTCGCTCCCGCACGGCTCAACATCACTATCAATGATCGTTTCGACCATCCTGTGCAGCCCGAAGAATGGTTCCTTGTTCCGTTGTTTGTCATCGATGAGGCAGTTGCACGCATTAAAGACGGTAGTATTATCGAGTATGTCTATGACCCCATGACCGCGAAACTGGCGAAGGAAGGTATAGGGCAGCGAAAATGTATAAACAATCCTGGCCGTAGGCCAGGATTGTCCGGAGAATAAAGGATTGACAGCACTCCGCGAGGACCTTCGAACCGGGTCCTTTTTCATCACCGAGGAGGTTGTGGCCGAAATGACGTCGGGCGGTGGCATGCTTTGTTGGGGGGGAATTGCCTTTTTAATTACCTCCAGTTATTGATTACGGTACGTACCCTCTGCTACTCGCTCAAAGTGGACCTTTGGATTTGGTGATGTTCTGCTGTGGGTCACTATCAGCCGAGCGTTAGCTAAATCGAAAAAACACTGGTCAACAAACCACTTCATCAATTCACATACACACCATTTGCTCTGAAAATAAACAGGCTTACCCGTTGCTTCGTGCAACCAGCTAATGCTCTGGCAGTCTGAGAGGAGCCCTTCGGGTGACCGAAAAATCCTCGTGGCCTGAGAGAGGATGCCTTCGGGTGGTAGATCCGTTTAACCTCTGGAAACGGATATCACTGAACAGTGATTGAGGTCATTTCAACTTATCAGACAGTCAGAATGTTATTTTTTCTGACTCCCCGACGGGAAACACTTCCTGGTCGGGCAGGTGTCTCACTTTTTTATGGAGAAACAAAATGTCTGTCATTTCTTCTGAGGTTTTCCCTGAACACCTTCTTAATACAATTTCAGCCGTCTGCTGACGCAGCTGTCCGGAGATTAAAATCTTTCATTTATCTGCATCACAACAGCGGCTGGTATGTCAACGGCTCGGGCAATTATGCCGTCCGTGCGCATATCACTTCTGTCAAAGACCAGGGCGTTAACGTCTTTCTTACCGTCCGTACAGGCTGCCACCGCGCCGAGTATGTTTTTCACCGCCTGCCGGTTTCCTTTCCGAAGGGAATAACAGGTCGTCGAGACGCATACCTTTTATGCCTGCCTTCAGGCACAGCACCTGGCACACCTGCGCTATCGTTTTCTTTCCGTAGGTGTTTCTCATGACTGAAGCAGGGCACGATGTCACTTTTCGTATTCTGTCGATTTCTGAGGCCCGACGAGATGTATGTCCCGCTCACTACAGCCCCGTAAGTGGCGTTTTTATCCGGGCCGAAATCCTCTGGGATAACGTCTCCTGTGGCGAACAGGTTTTTGTCGCGCCACTCGGTGATTGTGATCCGGCTGACCCCGAACTCTGTGTCTGGTGTCAGTATTACGTGTATTCTTCCCGGGTTAAGGCCGGCGACATACTGGATGGCGTGGCCGTTTCAGGCATGAATTTCGCTGATCCACTGTCGTTAGCTGTGCTGCAACGCCTCTGCTTTAATCCTGAATATGAATCTGATCAGCAGTCTGATTCATATGCACTGAACTGAACGGCTGATAACTTTCAGCCAGCAAATGTTGTGGACCCTGACGGGGACATCTCTACGTCGGAGGGAGTATCCCGTTATTTAACTGAGGATATACCCATGTATGCAGACGTTTATAAGCTTAAAACACCACTGGACACACTCAGCTGGCTTTGCCTGCTTGAGAGTGAACTCCTGAGCATCAGGGCATTTCAGCGTTTCGATCTTCATATGGACCGGGATGAACCCAATGAACTGACGTATCTGGAAGATGCCATCGTTAACGCCGGCACAGCCTATAGCTGGTTTGTCTGTTTTCTCAGGGAGGGTGATATTCCGCCGCTGCCTGCCACTGCCAGAGAACTTCTCTGCACACTGGACCGTCTCGGTAAAGAAATTAACAGTCCTTTCCGGGAGCAGGCTGTGACCCGCGGGCAGGATGAGGCCTGTGGTGACAAGGCTATCGCGGCCCTCGAAATGATGTAATCAGACAGACAGAACACACCCGGACGGGGATTTACTCCCGTCCGGGGGATAAATCCCCCTTTTTTTATTCGCGGAGGATTTATCAATGAGAAACCTGTCTTCTTCGCCGGCCTTCATGCCGGTTGTCTACACCATCGAGCACGTCAGCACGGTTCCGTTGCGTCACTGGCATGCTTTTGTCTTGGCCGTAACAGAGACCTTCTGGCAACTGCCGGTGCGCCTGCGTCCAGGGAATACTTATCTGCCGTCGCTTAATCGCGCGGCTGATCTGTTTCCGGTTGCAGATGTCATGGCGTTCTGTGGCGATATGGGTGGCTGTTTCTGGCCGGTTAACATGACCATTGAGCGGGAGCGCAACCGCAACACGCTGAGTATTCAGTAGATGGATTTTCAACATCAGTCCTGTGATTTTTTCGCGCGTATAGTGATGGTACTGCTGCATAACCTGTGTCCGGGCAGCTTCCGGATATATTCTTCTGACGAAGGTCGCAGTTGGGCGTTACCGATACGCTGGATTGAAAAACATCTCGGACTGCCTGAGCAGCCGACGCTGACCACGCCTCAGCCGGTACTGAAGGCGCCGGTGCGTGGCGGCGCATTAGATTCCCTGCTGCTGCAGCTGCTCTCCGGTGGTGAGCGGGTGCTGAACAATGAGGACTGGAATGCGTTTACGGAGGCGGAATTTCAGCTGTACCAACTGAAGCGGGTCGCGGAAAAAACTGACGCGCTGTAAGTATTACTGACTTTAACCCCGTCGGGAGAGACCACTCCCGGCGGGGCGGCTCCCCCTTTTTTACAGGAGAGCCCCATGCTGTTTTTCAACAACAAAGACCTGACCAGCGTCTTACTGACCGCCCGCATGCAGGGAGGTCAGCTTCATCTGGCAAAGGATGAAGGTGTTTATCTTATGCCGGCCACCGGTGCTTGGCGGGGCAACGACCCGGTGCCGCGTATTGCGTATGCCGAAGGGTGTCACCCTCAGAAAAATGAGGACTGGTACCACACGGCGCGCCTGCTTGCCGGCGGCGATGATTTCGTAGAATCGCTGACGATAAGCGACGCGGTGGCCACTTCGGTACTTTCCGGCAGGACGGACCTGAGGATCCTGAGACTGACAAGGTGAAAGTCGCGCAGTACCGCCAGAAGGCCGATCAGCTGCTGGCGAGTGCTGTCTGTCACTTCAGTGCCTGTGTCGGGCCTGATGAACTCTGCCGCTGGCGTGAAAATGCTGTGCGTCTGCTGACGCAGGCGGCCTTCATCAGCTGTAAACGGACGAAGCCTGAAGATCATCAAACCTTTCTGAACGCCTGTGGCAGGCTGCAGGCCAGGTTATCGCAGGTGACCCCGCAGGGGGCGCTGCGAATAACCGGACGTTAACTCACCCCGGCAGGGACTTTTCCTGCCGGAAAGGTTCCTGCCTCTTTCTGAACCGAAGGAGGCCCGTATGGGACTGGATATTCTTCTCTACAGCCAGCACCGGCAGAACGTCGCAGTAGCTGCACCGTATCATCCGGTCTGTGAACTGAGCCGCGATTTTTCACTGGTTACTTGGGTGGATAAGTACGTCGGTGAGGTGGAAAATTCGGCCTGTCTGGAACTGTCACGCGAACATATTCAGCAACTGAAAGAGAGGCTGGACTGTGCGATTGCGACATTGACAGAAGGTAATGAGGATAATCCGCTTCTTCTGCGCCGGCTGCAGTACGTTTTCATCCTGCGTGACAGGCTGGAAAGCCTGCTCAGTGATTTTGACTTTGAACATGAATACCTGTGGTTTTATGCCGCATGGTAACTGATTTCTGAATTTCCCGTCGACGGGCGTATCTCTGCGCCTGCCGGCGCAGGGGTATACCTCTGATTAAAGGTATATCTCATGAAAAAAACGACTTCATGTAAGGCGGCCCGCCGCCCGGCAAAACAGACTGACCTTTACCGCCAGATAACCGACCGCATTGTTGTCGCGCTGGAAAATGGTGTCCCGCCCTGGCGTAAGCCGTGGCGCGCGGCTGCCGGCAGCGGTCTGGCCGATCTGCCCCTGAATGCCTCAACCGGACGTCACTACAGCGGCGTGAATGTCCTGCTTTTCTGGATGTCAGCGGAAGAGCAGGGTTTTCGCAATAACCGTTGGATGACTTACCGGCAGGTGCAGCAGGCTGGCGGGCAGGTGCGTAAGGGTGAGAAAGCCACCTTGGCGGTGGTTTGTAAGGACTGGACGAAACAGGCGGAGGACCGCGAAGGCAACTGCCTTTATGACAGTGACGGCAAACCGCTGATGGAAACCGTGCCGATGCTTAAACCCCTGCAGCTGTTCAACGATGAGCAGTGTGAGGGGGTGCCGGCAGAGATTGCGGTTTCTCCTGAACAGCCTCCTGCGGTGGATGAGGACGGCATACTCAGTCCGGACGTGATGGACAGTGTGGTCCGGATATTTAACGCCACAGGGGTTAAACACCGGATGCTGCCTCAGAACCGGGCTTATTATCGCCCGCTGACGGATGAAATTGTGATGCCGGTAGCTGAGCAGTTTTTTACGGAAGCGGACTGCTGATCCACGCTGCTGCATGAACTGGTACACAGTACCGGTCATGCGAAGCGGCTTAACCGGGAGGGTATAACCTCTTCATCCCGGCAGTTCGGGGACCCGGTGTATGCCTTTGAGGAGCTCATCGCTGAAATGGGCAGTGCGTTTTTGTGTGCTCATCTCGGAGTGTTCGGTGAGGTTCAGCACGACAGCTATGTGGACCACTGGCTGAAGGTGCTGAAATCTGACAAAAGGGCCCTGTTCCGCGCCTGCCGGTATGCCCGGGAAGCGTCGGAATCCCTTCTGGCTCTGCCTGAAAGTCAGGCTGAAGCTGCGTAATTGACTTATCCGGTGGCGGTTATTCCGTAACTGTCACCGTCCCGTGACGACACCGCTCCTCACGGGCTGTGTCCTCTTTTTTATCAGAAGAGGAGTATCAACTATGTCCGAATGGTGTCACAACCGCCTGGAAATCACCGGTAAGTCCGTCTGTATCGATGTATTGCTGCAGTGGATAAACGGCACTGACGTCCCGCGTCACCGCCACGCCGTGCAGCAGAGCATACAGCTGTTTCTGGCCGGCGCGGCGGGGATACTCAAGCCGGTGCGCACCACGTCGTATCCGCCTTTTCAGGGGCTGGTCCGTGGGGGAACAGGATTGTCCACCGCAGCCAATCAGGCGTTTGAAAGCTGGCTGGCGCTGTTGCTGAAGGATGCCGTCCTCGATGGGGAAACCATCAGGGCCATTGACCGGCTGTATCACCAGTCAGGACTGGGCGCGCTGAAGTGGGAGATCATTCTCGTCTCAGCCCGTGACGTTGTGGCAGAGCTGATTATCCGGCAATACACCGACTGGTTTGGCTTGGTCAGCGCCGGTGATGAGTCTGATGCCGCAACTGCCTGGGAACGGCTCAGCCAGTATCCTGAACGTTCCCAGCCCTGCGACATGCTGGCCATCATACCCACGCGGCTTGCTGCAGAGCTGAACGGTGCCGGTGGACTGATGTCAGGCGTGTCTACCACAACCAACCTCTACTGCCGGCAGTACGGCATGGAGTGGCCGGCCGGGCACAATGTTAACTGGCAGCGTCATACGCCAAACAGCCTTACACTGCAGATGGATAAGCCCTGGCTCCCGCCGTCAGGTGAGGTTGTCGGGGAAATATCAGCGGTGTTTGACTGCGAGGTGCGTCACAACTACAGCGAGCCCGTGAGCGGGCTCAGCGGTTACGACTGCTACGACGGTGGTGAGCATGTCGACGGACAAAAAGGTGTGGCCGGAGCGCCTCTGCCCGGTCAGGTGCTTTATCTCGTCAGCGATGAGCCAGCGTCACAGGCTCAGGAAGCTGCATCGTATCGTGAGGTGCGGGGTTAAAAGCCTGCTCCTCTGTTAACTCAGCCACGGCTCTGCCGTGGCTTTTTACCCTCAGGGGACACGTCCCTTGGTCAGGGTGCGTGCCCCCTTTTTTTATGGGGAACACGCATGCCCGGCATGATTAACCACGAAAAAGCCTTTGTTAAGTTGTTCAGTCAGACGGCCCGGTATAATCACCGGTTCAAGGTGTTTGAAGACTTCATCAGCTGCAGCGTCATCGCGCTTGAAAACCGGCTTTGTTTCAGTGAAGCGCGGGAGAAAAAGTATCTGCGTATAGTCCGTGGATACGAAAAGGAGGACGTCACGCGCATGGAGCAGCTGCTGGCCCACGTTGTTAACGGGCTGTGTGAGGCGTCAGGAGACTTCCTGGGGCGCGTCTTCATGCAGCTGGAGCTGGGGGACAAATACAGGGGGCAGTTTTTCACGCCCTGGGACGTGGCCAGAATGATGGCTGCCATGCAACTGGGTGACACTGAAACCCTGTTCCGGGACAGGCCCTTTATCACCCTGAGTGAACCCGCGTGCGGTGCCGGTTGCATGGTGCTGGCATTTGCCGAGCGGGCTGGCCACCGCACCGGTATCTGTGGGTATCCGCGACAGATATCGATCCGCTTGCGGCCGGAATGGCTTACATACAGCTGTCCCTGTGCGGGATTGCCGGCGAAGTGGTGGTAGGTAACACCCTTGCTAATGAACGACGCCGGATACCGTACGCCCCTGGGCACTACCTCGGGAGCTGGCCTGTTAGTCTGGATTCACGGCACTGTCAGGCCGCATAATCATATCTTCACGCTCCCGACCGGGAGCGTTTTTTATTTCTGAAGCAGGGTATCTGGTTTTTTATCGCAGTTAACGCTTACCGCTGCCAGTCTGGCTTCTTCATCTGCAGTTGCCGGAGAACCCCATGACCTGGAAAACCACAGCCGAGCAAAATGCCATCATCGAGTGGAAGGGCAGTCATCTCGTGGTAAACGCTTTTGCCGGCACAGGAAAAACCTCCACGTTAGTGAATTACGCTGAAGCCAACCCGGAAAGTAAAATGCTTTACCTCGCCTATAACCGCGCCGTGCGGGATGAGGTTGAACGCAAATTCGCCTATAACGTTGAGTGTAAAACGTCGCATCAGCTGGCGTGGGCCCGCTTCGGCAAACATTTCTGTGACCGGCTGACAGCCAGTCTGCGCGTTACTGACGTGGCCCGCAAACTCAACACCCACCACTGGCCGCTGGCCCGGCTGGCGCTCAGCGGACTGAACATGTTCCTCTGTAGCGTCGACCCAGAGCCGGGACTGATACATCTGCCCGCAGAGGATGATCGCCACGGTCTGGATGCAGGTAAAATCTTGGGGCGATTCAGATCCTCTGGTATGAAATGAGCCGGACCGGTTCGACCTTTCCCGTTACGCACGATACCTACCTCAAACTGTTCCAGCTTTCTCATCCTGACCTGTCAAAACGCTGGGACACCATCCTCTTCGATGATGGCTCAGTACGCCAATCCGGTGACCAGTGCGTTTGTACTGAATCAGCCCTACCGGGTCATACTTGTCGGCGACCGTTACCAGCAGATTTACCGGTTTCGCGGGGCGGATAACGCACTCAGTGCCCCGCAGCTGGCGCAGGCAGACCGGTTGTGGCTAACGGCGAGTTTTCGATTTGGCCCTGAGGTCGCGCGTATGGCCAACATCCTGCTGGATCGTGCCGGAGAGGAAAAGCGCGTTACGGGTAACGGAGGATGCTGTCGTCAGCAGCATTCCGGCAGGGGCTGAGCACATTGCTGTACTGAGCCGGACGGTGTCCGGCGTGATTGGCAGCGCCTTAACGGCGAGCCTCATGGAGAAAAAGGTCTTCTGGGTCGGGGGGATTGAAGGCTACAAAACGGAAGAGCTAGAAGACCTGTACTGGTTCTCGGCCGACATGCCTGAACGTATGCAGTCCCCGCGCCTCAGCCGGGACTACCGGGATTTTAATGAATACTGCTCAATAGCAAAGGCCACACAGGACGTGGAGATGAACCAGGCCATTCGTTTGCTCGATGACTTTTTCCCGCTACCTCAAAAGCTGGCCATTATGCGCCGTCAGGTCGTCACCCATGAAAAAGACCCTCAGGTCACGGTTTCAACCGCACACCGCAGCAAAGGGCTTGAGTGGCCTGTGGTCGTGCTCAGCGAGGATTTTACCGACATTACCGATCCGCTTCTTTCGCAGGAGGAGCGGGAGGATGAGACTAACCTGCTGTATGGTGGCAGTCACCCGGGCCAGAAGAACGCTTGTGCTCAATGAGCTGATGCGCTGGCTGAGCAATGAAGGCGGGAAAAACCGCGAGACGGCGCACGAAACCTTACCGTACGGAAATGGAGAGAGGGGTAACGAGCGGCCGGCCCCAGGGCTCAATGATTTATTTACTGCGGGAGAGGGCGCTGACAGGAATGAAGAAACGGGAAAAACTTCTGAGACTGAGTAACTGGTTTTTTATGGTGAAGCGCGGGGGAATGTCACAACACTGGGCAGCCTTATACCAGGATAAAATCATGCGCGACAGAATCAGAACCCTGAGGTCTCAGTTTTCAAAAGGTGAACCGGAATCAACACATCATATATCCGTTATCACACCTGCCGGCTACCACGCTCCGAGTACGGTAGACACGCTGTGCCGTAGCCCGTTAAGAAAAACCTGCCTGCAACAAATATGGGAAAACAGCTCACTTCCAGCGGATGTGTATCACCGGTTTTACATAACGCCACTGCATGGCTTACTGGCCAAGGTACACAATGTGCCGGCAACACAGCAGGGAAGGTGGGCGCATTCAGACAGCTTCGGTGACCTTACGCTACAGTTCACAACCTGTGCGTTCAGACTGGCCAAAGGATACATGTTTGCACCGGGGGCAGCGCCAGAAGAGCAGGCAGCGCAAAACGTGATGTGGAATGCGGTCCTTTTCTGGTCTGTGCCCTGTTCTGGCATTTGCCGCTCCTGGCGCCTCTGGAAGGGGAGTTGCCTGACGGTAAAAGCTGGCTTCCAGGGATAACCGTTCCGGACTCGCCTTTTCGATTTCGCTTTCGGCAAGCAGATAATACCTCAGCTTTTGCGGCGCTGGCAGCCGGACAACTTATGCCGGCAGAGGCGACAGGCTGGGTGGCAGAAAATCCCGAAGCACTGGGCAATCTTGCCGGTGCCTTATGGAACCAGCATCCGGCAATGCCGTTGATCCGAAGCCTGATGAAACAAGCAGCAGAGAAAACAGAATCTCCTTTAATTGAAAGGAAAACTGCGGAAATTTTAAGTCCTCATGTAGGTGATGCTCTAATAGATACAGCTCCTTTACAGGAGGGTGCCGCTACGGTTTTATCTACAGATACGTAATCAGAACAATCAGCTCTGAACGTGGCAACTGACTCATCTTCCCCTGCAATCTTTGCACTTTCCTCAGATATTGATAACCCCTCTCAGCTCAGCGATTCACCAGTTAAAAGCGGTGAAGGAAATGAAGGAGATAGTGCATTAAGCGAAACCGTAAAAAGTACTGGCTCAGACACTTTACCTAATGGAAATGATACTGATGCTCTCCTGACTCTATTCGACCTGTCAGGAGATATTAAAGCTGACGAAAATGAAGAAGAGTTAAAGGCAGATGTGTCCGTAGTGATTCCATAGGAACATCAATCATCAGAACCCCTTGAAAAGAAATAAGCCTCACCAAACGAAAAGGACCCGTCTCCACAGGGAAACTCGGATAATTCTCAGGTTGCAATTGTTAACAAATGTGATGAAAGATCAGATTCCGTACCCGTAGCAGTCTCCGGTACTGACGTAGCGGAAGGAGAACAGTTTTTTGACTGGCTCCGGGAGGGACTCAACCGCGGGGATATTAGATTCAATGGTAAAGAAGACAAAATCCATATTATTGCCTTGCCGGCTATGTCTTTTTACCCGTCCCCGGTATCTTTTTCGACTACCTTAAGGCTACTGATTCGACTATTCACCGGGAAAGCATTCAGGCTTCTTTTGAGCGACTTAACTTGCATAAGCGTCGCGATAACAGGAGATTTTATTTTGCTCAGCTTTACGATACACCCGACAAATCCGGGAGGTTCAAAAGGGTAAAAGGCTACCTGGTGAAAAGCAGACAGGTATACAGAAAGACCATCCCTCAGGACAGTCAGTTCATTTTGTTCCCCTGACCGCAACGTAGGTCTGACATCTGGTGCGTTACTGTTACTAAGAGAGGAATGGAAAAAAATGAACGAAAATAGTGCTGACTGGCTCTGGCAGGAACTTATGGATGAGTACTTTTTCTGTAAATCGCTGCGCGAAGATACCGAGTGGAGTTATAAGAAGGTTGTTCGGGGTTTCAGAAAGCATATCGGGGAAGCCTGTCCGCCTTACGGCATAACCAGTCTCGATGTGCTTGAGTGGAGAAGGCATGTACTCAAGAAGCAGTGCCTTTCTGCACATACCTGGAATAATAAGGTCAGCCATATGCGTGCCCTGTACAATTTTGCCATCACTTCTCAACTAATGAACTTAAGTAAAACCCCCTTTAATGGTGTATCGGTCAAACAGGACAGGAAGCGTAAAAAGACTCTGACAAAAAACCAGATGACAACAACCTGGCCAACTATGCAGCAGTTTGCTTCTGAGCCCAGAACTGAGTAAATGTGCCCTGCGGCCAGTATGGTACTGGCGGGCTGTCTTGGACACATTACGTTACACCGGTATGCGGCAGAATCAACTGCTCCATATACGTCTGAAAGATGTGTCTCTTGACGATGGGGGGATTGACTTAAGAGCGGAAGGCAGTAAAACATACCGGGAGTGGCGGGTTCCCGTTGTCAGCCATTTACGACCGAGACTGGAAGCATTGCTTCAGCGCGCAAGGGAATGCGGTGCCGGAAATAATGATGCGCTTTTTAACTATGAGCGGTTCGTCTCTTCGCCTGCAGACAGGGCGTCTCTTTCCGAAAAACCATCGCTGCAACCGTTACGCTCGTTTTTTCGCAGGCTGTCAAAAGAGTGCGGGTTTGATGTTTCTCCCCACCGGTTCAGGCATACCCTTGCCACGACATTAATGAGCTCGCCTGAACGAAACCTGCAACTGGTCAAGGGGTTGCTTGGGCACCGTAACGTGAGCATAACAATGGAATATGTTGATATCAGTATGGATATTGTGAGCCAGATGCTGGAAAAGGAAATGGCACTTTACACCGATAAGGCTGATGTTTTACAATGGTTTACATTCAGTCACGTCATTGTAATTATTCACAGTGATCGAGAAAAAGGAGCCTGCTGTAACAGGCCCCTAATCAAGAAATACCGCTCCCGTTAAACGCCCGTCAGTTTTCTCATCTTCTGACCAGCGTGCTTCGAATAGTGGTGCCCGGAGGCGGAATCGAACCACCGACACGGGGATTTTCAATCCCCTGCTCTACCGACTGAGCTATTCGGGCAACGGGGCGCATTAAACCGTAAAGGCCGCCGGGCGTCAACGGCTTTTACCAAAAAACCATGGGAAACGTGACTGATTGCCTGATTTTCAGTCAAAGCGGGTAAAACCTCAGGACAGCGCGTCGTTTTTACGGCACAACAGCAATGCTGTAAACATCTTCCGCCAGCCGCTGAGCCGTGGCGACATCCTGCACGTTGCGCTTAACCAGCAGTTTACTGAGGCAGCCTTCCAGAATCAGCTCCATCTGATCGGCCACTATGCTCGGGTTGTCCAGCGCCTGGTCTAGCAGAATCTCATGCGTAAACTGCTAGGAGGCGCGCTTCTGCTGTTCCGCCAGTTGATGAATTGGCTGATCCGGCTGCGGATAGAAACTACAGGCGGCGATAAACAGACAGCCGGGGAAGCAGCCTTTGCTGACGTGTTCGCTTAACACTTCATAACGCGCCATCAGCTTCTGCTCCGGCGACAGCGTCTCATCCAGTATGATCTGACGCCGCCAGGTATCGATCTGATGGGCGTGATAGAGCAGGGCGTCACGATCGGGCCAGAATAGCCGGAGCTGATCGAGAGAAAGGTCGGTCTGGCCCGCCAGGGTTTCCAATGAGAGGGTGGCGGCGAGGCCGTTCTGTTCAAGCACATTCAGTGCATGCTCCAGTATTTGTTCACGCTGCAAGTGACTCTCCTCTGGTATGCAGGCCCGGCTGTTCACCGGGCACAAGCCTGACTCCAGTGTTGTTTACGGGGTGAGTTTCTGCAAATGCGCCCGGAAATCGGCGGCATTGAGAAACCCGGTGATGCGCGAGTCAGCAATCTCGTGGCCTTGCGCATCAAAGAATAAAATGGTCGGTAATCCCAGCACCTGAAGATGCTGCAACAGCGCATTATCGATGGCGCTATTGGCGGTCACGTTGGCCTGTAACAGCTGCACCCGGCTCAGGCTATCGCGTACCGCGCTGTCGCTAAAGGTGTATTTTTCAAACTCTTTACAGGCAACACACCAGTCGGCATACAGATCGACCATGGTGATGCGGCCGTTGGCCTGTTGTAGCGCCGTCTGCAACTGTTGCGGGGTCTGAACGGTCTGGAACGGCAGGTGTGCGACAGCCTGCTGCTGCGCCGCCGGGCCGCCAAAGACCCAGTCCTGTAGCGGACGGACGCTGATCAGTGCGGCAGCCAGCACGATAATCTGCACCACGCGCCATTTGCCGCTGCTGGCGCGCAGGCTGACGCTGAACGCCCAGCCAAAGAAGGCCACGCCAAGCAGGCTCCACAGCCGCAGCCCCCACAGGTCGCCCAGCACCCGCTCCATCAGGAAAACCGGCAGCGCCAGGATAACAAAACCAAAGCCCTCTTCTACCGTCTGGATCCACGGCCCGCTCTTCGGCAGCAGCTTATTGCCAAACAGGGTCACGGCGATCAGCGGTAAGCCCATCCCGACCGCATAGAGCCAGAGGGTGCCGGCACCGGCCCACAGATTACCGCTCTGGGCAATATAGAGCAGAATAGCGCTAAGCGGCGCGGTGGTGCAGGGCGAGCAGATTAAACCGGCCAGCGCACCCATCAAAAATACACCTGGCAGCGAGCCGCCCTGCTGGCGATTGCTCCACAGGGTTAAGCGGGTTTGCAGGCTAGCCGGCAGTTGCAGCGTAAACAGACCAAACATCGACAGCGCCAGCACGATAAACAGCGCCGACAGCGCCGATAGCACCCACGGATGCTGCAGAGCGGTCTGGAGACGCAGCCCGCCAGCCGCCACGATCAGACCCAGCAGGGTATAGGTCAGCGCCATACCCTGCACATAGACCATTGCTAGCGCAAACAGCCGGCCGATCGAATAGTGACGCTGGCCGCCGAGAATAATGCCGGAAATCAGCGGGTACATCGGCAGCACGCAGGGCGTGAAGGCGACGCCAATGCCGATCAGCAACGCCCACAGCGGTGAAAACGGCAGCGGAGTGGCTGGCGCAGGTGAGGTATTCACCTGCGGCGCAGCAGTGCTGGCCGCCACCGGACTCAGCGGAACGGTACGGGTTTCGGGGGGATAACAGAATCCGGCAGCGGCACAGCCCTGATAGGTGACGCTGAGCGTGGCACCACGGGCGGCCTGCTGTAGCGTCACCGGCACCGTCAGATCCCGCGGATAGATCTCGTTCTTGCCGTAGGATTCATCTTCATGCGGCTGACCGGCGGGCAGCGTCAGCGGCGCCAGCGTGGCGTTGGCCGGCTTGACGTGGATCTGCTGACGATAGAGGTAGTAGCCCGATTTTACTTTCCAGTGCAGGTTGAGCTGCGCCCCCTGCTGGTTGAAATCAAAACCAAACGCCTGATCGACCGGGACAAAGCGGCTGCTGGCGGGGTTGGAAAAAAGCGATTCGTGCGCCTGCAGGCTGATAAACAGCACCAGCAGCAGCGTAATTAAGCGAGAGATGCGTGCAGCCATGACAAGTATTCACTGTCTCCATGTTGAACCGGAAGCGCCAGCAGTTCAGGCACATCGTAGGGATGCGCCTGCCTGAGCAGCTCGAACAGTGCCTGCTGGTGATCGCTATCGCATTTCAGCAGCATCTGCACTTCGCTGCTCTGTTCGAGCTGGCCCTGCCAGACGTAATACGAGGTGGCACCCGGCAGCAGCGTAACGCAGGCCGCCAGTCTGGCTTCAAGCGCCAGTGCGGCCAGACGTTGCGCCGTCGCCTGATCGGGCGCGGTGCAAAGGACAACGATGGCATTCATCGTAATGCTCCTGTTTAAAAGAGCCCTCGATGATAGCACGCTCAGTCAGCGATGAGATTATCGGGCTATAACAGCATCCCGCCAAAGACAAAGCCTGCCATCACCGACAGCGTAATGGCGATCACGCCGGGAATAATAAAGGCATGGTTGAAAACAAACTTGCCAATCCGGGTCGATCCGGTGTCATCCATCTCCACGGCCGCCAGTAAGGTTGGGTAGGTCGGCAAGACGAACAGCGCCGAAACCGCGGCAAACGAGGCGATGGCGGTGAGCGGCGACACGCCCAGCAGTAAGGCGGCAGGCATCAGCGCTTTGGTGGTCGCGGCCTGCGAGTAGAGCAGCATCGAGGCGAAGAACAGCACCAGCGCCAGCATCCACGGATAGGTTTTCAGCATATCGCCGGCCACCATCTGGATCTCTGCCAGGTGCGCTTTAACAAAGGTATCGCCCAGCCAGGCGACACCCATCACGCAGATACAGGCACTCATGCCGGACTTAAAGGTGCTGGCGCTGAGGATCTCGCTGGTATCCAGCTTACAGGTCAGGCTGATCAGGGTGGCGATAGTCAGCATAAACACCACGATCGCTTCATTACGCGGCAGCAGCGGGTTGGCGATCAGGCCAAGGCTGGCGCTGGTGAGAGTGGCATAGACCACCACGGCGATGATGCCGAGCAGAAACAGCAGCACCGATTTTTTCGCGCCCGGAGTGGGCTGGTAGACGCTGGCGCCGCGCAGCGTGACGTCGCCTTTCGCCAGTCGCGCCTGGTAGACCTGATCATCCTTTAGCTCTTTGCCGAGGAAGTTGGTCACCAGCGCGGCCAGAAACAGGCCGACCATGGTCGAGGGGATCGCGATAGCCAGCAGCGTAATGTAGCTGATGCCACGCGGCTCAAGCAGGGTGGCAAAGAACACCACCGCTGCTGAAATGGGCGAGGCGGTAATGGCGATCTGCGAGGCGACCACGGTGATCGACAGCGGACGTGAAGGACGGACGCCTTGCTCTTTCGCCACTTGAGCGATCACCGGCAGCGTCGAGAACGCCGTATGTCCGGTACCCGCCAGCAGAGTCATCAGATAAGTCACCAGCGGTGCCAGCAGCGTGACGTGACGCGGATGTCGACGCAGCAGCCGTTCGGCGAGGCTGACCAGATAATCCATCCCGCCAGCCGCCTGCATGGCCGCGATAGCCGCAATGACCGCCATGATAATTTCGATCACGTCGAACGGGATCATGCCCGGCGGCAGGCCAAAGCCCAGCGTCAGGATCAGCACGCCCATGCTGCCAGCGAACCCAATGCCAATGCCGCCAAGGCGCGCACCCAACCAGATCGCCAGTAAGACGACCAGCAGCTCAACCACAAACATGCATAACTCCTGAGAATTTAACCTAAGATAATCAGTTGTGCTGTTTACCAAAGAAAAAGGCACACCGTGTTGATCGCGGTGTGCCTTTAGTAAACCAGCGTCGGTTAAACCTTACTGCTCGTTTTCGTCGGTATAACGTTTCGCTTTATAAACCGGATACATCAGGTTCTGGACCGAGAAAATATCGTCCAGCTCGCTTTCGGTCAGCAAGCCGCGTTCCAGCACCACTTCACGTACGCTTTTACCGGTTTCGGCGCAAATTTTGCCGACGATATCGCCGTTATGGTGACCGATATACGGGTTAAGGTAGGTGACGATACCTATTGAGTTAAAGACGTAGGCTTCGCACACCGCGCGGTTGGCGGTAATGCCGTTGACGCACTTCTCCAGCAGGTTGTAGCAGGCGCTGGTGAGGATGCTGATCGATTCAAACAGCGCCTGGCCAATCACCGGCTCCATCACGTTCAGCTGCAGCTGACCGGCTTCGGAAGCCATGGTGACGGTAATGTCGTTGCCGATCACTTTGAAGCAGACTTGATTAACCACTTCCGGCACCACCGGATTGACTTTGGCTGGCATGATCGACGAACCGGCCTGTAACTCCGGCAGGTTGATTTCATTCAGGCCAGCGCGCGGACCGGAGGAGAGCAGGCGCAGGTCGTTACAAATTTTAGAGAGCTTCACCGCTAGGCGTTTCAGTGACGAGTGCACCATCACGTAGGCACCGCAGTCTGAGGTCGCTTCGATCAGATCTTCCGCCGGCACCACCGGCAGGTTGCTGACTTCCGCCAGACGCTGTACGGCAAGGTGCTGATAACCGTCCGGTGTATTCAGGCGGGTACCGATGGCAGTCGCGCCGAGGTTCACTTCCAGCAGCAGCTCGCCGGTGCGCAGAATGCTTTTGGTCTCTTCATTCAGCAGCACGCTGAAGGCGTGAAATTCCTGACCCAGCGTCATCGGCACCGCATCCTGTAACTGGGTGCGGCCCATTTTGAGGATGGTCTGGAACTCGTCAGCCTTGCGCTGGAAACCGTCGGCCAGCTGGCTGCTGCCATCCAGCAGCTTCAGCAGCGAACTGTAAACCGCGATGCGAAAACCGGTCGGGTAGGCGTCGTTGGTCGACTGACATTTGTTGACGTGATCGTTAGGGTTGAGGTACTGATATTCGCCTTTCTGGTGGCCCATCAGTTCCAGACCGATGTTTGCCAGCACCTCATTGGTGTTCATGTTGACCGAGGTGCCGGCACCGCCCTGATAGACATCCACCGGGAACTGATCCATGCAACGGCCATTATTGAGCACTTCATCGCAGGCCTGAATGATGGTATTGGCAATGTTTCGGGGAATAGTTCGCAGCTCTTTGTTGGCCATCGCCGCCGCTTTTTTTACCATCACCATCCCGCGGACAAATTCGGGTATGTCGCTGATTTTACTGTTGCTGATGTAAAAATTTTCAATCGCACGCAGAGTATGAACGCCATAATAGGCATCCGCCGACACTTCGCGCATACCTAACAGGTCTTCTTCGATACGAATGTTGTTCGCCATGATAACCTTCTTGTTGTTGCCGCTAACCATCACAGATGATGTGTTTATTTTGTCGTGGTGTACCCGTACCGACATTTTATCCGTCTTCATACTACTGGTGAGCACGATCATATTCTGATGCATCAGAAAAGCACGCATGCAGATCACTTAACGCTGCCGTCAGGTTAACGATATGTGAAACAGGCTAAAAAATTAACCCTGCGGGATAAATTTGACAGGATCGGTTGAAAATGGCGGCACGGGTGCCCATCTCTTTTCTTATCATCACTAAGATGAACGCTTTCTGCTGAGCGGCACGCTGCCGATCGGCCCACACTTACAGGAGAGTACGGTGCGCTAGATACCGTTATTAGTCTTTTTTGTCCTAGCCTGGATTGAAATTTCACTGTTTATTCAGGTCGCCCACGTCATGGGCGTGCTGCTTACTATGCAGCCTATGCAGCTGGTGGTCTTCACCTCCTGCATATCGGGGTGCCGCTGGTCAAAAATCAGGGCATGAAGAACTTCATGTTGATGCAGGAGAAGCTGGCGCGTAACGAGAGCCCGGCGAAAGAGATGATCAAGAGCGTGTGTCGTTGATCATTGCCGTTTTTCTGCCGCCGCCGCCGGTGCAGAAGCATCTGACGCTGAAGCTGATGCCACATCTGCGTGTCTGGCGCGGTCCGGGTGCCGGGCCCGACAGCGGCTATACCATGGATAGCGAGTTCGAGCGCAAAAACAGCGATCGCCTTGAGCACCATGACGATCCGAAAGATCGCTGATGGCGATCTTTTTGTCGATTGCTCAAAAAGCCATCACTTATCACATCTGCGTAAAAAATTTGTTGTCTGCCCCTTGAAAGGAGGTGGTGGTGGCCCTATCTCTCAGGTCACGAGGCTGGAAGCCATGCAGCCCGGTGTTCAACCCCAAAACTGAATGATTGGACTTCTCAAAGGAGAGCTATCAAATGAAAATTCGTCCATTGCACGATCGCGTTATCGTCAAGCGTAAAGAAGCTGAAGCTAAATCATCTGGCGGCATCGTGCTGACCGGTTCTGCAGCCGGCAAATCCACCCGTGGTGAAGTGCTGGCTGTCGGCAACGGCCGCATCCTTGAGAGCGGTGACGTTAAGCCGCTGGACGTGAAGGTTGGCGAAATCGTGATCTTCAGCGAAGGTTACGGCGCGAAAACCGAGAAAATCGATAACGAAGAGGTGCTGATCATCTCTGAGAGCGACATTCTGGCGGTTGTTGAAGCGTAATTTTTTCGCGTAATTCACTGAACGAAACGAATTTAAGGAATATTTAAAATGGCAGCTAAAGACGTAAAATTTAGTAATGACGCACGCGTAAAAATGCTGCGTGGCGTGAACGTACTGGCAGATGCAGTAAAAGTTACCCTGGGCCCGAAAGGCCGTAACGTGGTTCTGGATAAATCTTTTGGTGCACCCACCATCACTAAAGATGGTGTTTCTGTAGCACGTGAAATCGAACTGGAAGACAAGTTCGAGAACATGGGTGCGCAGATGGTGAAAGAAGTTGCCTCTAAAGCGAACGACGCTGCGGGCGACGGTACCACCACTGCAACCGTACTGGCGCAGTCTATCATCACCGAAGGCCTGAAAGCGGTTGCTGCGGGTATGAACCCGATGGACCTGAAGCGCGGTATCGACCAAGCAGTTATTGCTGCGGTTGAGAAACTGAAAGCGCTGTCTGTACCTTGCTCAGACTCTAAAGCGATTGCGCAGGTTGGTACCATCTCTGCTAACTCCGATGAAACCGTGGGCCAGCTGATTGCTCAGGCGATGGAGAAAGTGGGTAAAGAAGGTGTGATCACCGTTGAAGAAGGCACCGGCCTGCAGGACGAGCTGGATGTGGTAGAAGGTATGCAGTTCGATCGCGGTTACCTGTCACCTTACTTCATCAACAAGCCAGAAACCGGTGCGATTGAACTGGAATCTCCGTTCATCCTGCTGGCTGACAAGAAAATCTCTAACATCCGTGAAATGCTGCCAGTGCTGGAAGCCGTGGCGAAAGCCAGCAAACCACTACTGATCATCGCGGAAGATGTTGAAGGCGAAGCGCTGGCTACCCTAGTGGTCAACACCATGCGCGGCATCGTGAAAGTGGCTGCAGTTAAAGCACCAGGCTTCGGCGACCGTCGTAAAGCCATGCTGCAGGATATCGCTATCCTGACCGGTGGTACTGTGATTTCTGAAGAGATCGGCATGGAGCTGGAAAAAGCAGCTCTGGAAGATCTGGGTCAGGCAAAACGCGTTGTGATCAACAAAGACACCACTACCATCATCGACGGTGTGGGTGAAGAAGCGACGATTCAGGGCCGTGTTGCCCAGATTCGTCAGCAGATCGAAGAAGCGACCTCTGACTACGACAAAGAAAAACTGCAGGAGCGTGTGGCTAAACTGGCAGGCGGCGTTGCCGTTCTGAAAGTGGGCGCAGCAACTGAAGTTGAAATGAAAGAGAAGAAAGCCCGCGTTGAAGATGCCCTGCACGCAACCCGTGCTGCGGTAGAAGAAGGTGTGGTTGCTGGTGGTGGTGTGGCGCTGGTTCGCGTTGCAGCCCAGCTGGCCGATCTGCGTGGTCAGAACGAAGATCAGAACGTCGGTATCAAAGTTGCGCTGCGCGCAATGGAATCTCCACTGCGTCAGATCGTTTCTAACGCCGGTGAAGAGCCATCTGTAGTCGCTAGCAACGTGAAAGCGGGCAACGGTAACTACGGTTACAACGCGCAGACTGAAGAGTACGGCAACATGATCGACTTCGGTATCCTGGACCCAACCAAAGTGACCCGTTCTGCTCTGCAGTACGCGGCTTCTGTGGCCGGTCTGATGATCACCACCGAATGTATGGTCACTGACCTGCCAAAAGGCGACGCACCTGATTTAGGCGGCGGCGCTGGCGGTATGGGTGGCATGGGCGGCATGATGTAATCTGCCGTTGACTGCTTAAGTCATCAGGAACCCCCGATCGGAAACGGTCGGGGGTTTTTCTTTTGGGGCGGAAAATAGTATAAGTAGTGGCGCAATCGTTCGTCTTTCCTCTTGATATGTCACGCTGTCTGCTGCTGCGCCGCCGGATCCACTGGCTTAAACCAGCCCATCAGGATCGGCATGCTTGCCAGCCTGCAAGCGGCATGAAATATTGAGACGATATAACGGGATAAGGGCAATGAATGTGCAGAAAGAAAAAACATTTTTCTGCTACGCTGCCACCCGACTCTGATGATAATAAATTGGGATTACAATGCGGATTAACCTCTTGCTCGGGCTGACGGCTGGCGCGTTATTGCTGGCGGGCTGTAGCAGCTCTACTCAACTCTCCTCGGCAGGCCAGCGCGTGACTTTTACCGATCAGCAGCCCGGCAGTGAGTGTCAGCTTCTGGGGAAGCTTACCGGTTCACAGAGTAACTGGCTGAGCGGGGCAGGCGGTGAAACCAGCGCCCTGCGCGGTGCAGCAAATGACCTGCGCAACCGTGCAGCGGAAATGGGCGGCAACGTGATTTACGGCGCAACCAGTCCGACGCAGAACCTGCTGTCCGCGTTCGCGCCCCTCGACAGTAAAATGACCGGCCAGGTTTACAAGTGCCCGTAAGGTGAATCCGGCATCATGCCTTCTTCTAGACGGCCGGCCTTGCGCCGGCCGTTTTTATTCCTGCCGCAGCTGCAGATCGAGCGGCGTTTTACTCGGCTCTCCGCCAATCTCCCGCGCCAGCTTAGGCACCAGATACCCCGAAACCTGCGACAGCAGCGCCCGCACCAGTTGCCGTGCCTCGTCGTCTGATACGTAGAAATGGGCGGCACCCTGTACTTTGTCCAGCACGTGCAGGTAGTAGGGCAGAATGCCCGCATCGAACAGCGCGTTGCTCAGCGTTGCCAGCGTCCGGGCATTGTCGTTAACGCCGCGCAGCAGCACGCTCTGATTGAGCAGCGTTACGCCCGCCCGCTTCAGGTCGCTCATCGCCTCACGCAGCGCGTCGTCAATCTCCTGCGCGTGGTTGATGTGCGTCACCATCAGCACCTGCAGCCGCGTTTCACTGAGCATCTGACAGAGTGCGTCGGTAATCCGCGCCGGGATCACTACCGGTAAACGGCTATGGATGCGCAGCCGTTTCAGATGGGGGATTTTCTCCAGCGCCGCAATCAGCCAGGCGATTTCATGATCTTTTGCCATCAGCGGATCGCCGCCGGAGAAGATGATCTCATCCAGCTCCGGATGATCGGCGATATAGTCCAGTGCCGCCTGCCAGTTACGCTTATTTCCCTGATTATCCTGGTAAGGAAAATGACGTCGGAAACAGTAGCGACAGTTGACCGCACAGCCGCCTTTCACCAGCAATAAGGCGCGGTTTTGGTATTTATGCAGCAAACCAGGTACAACGTTGCTTTGTTCATCCAGCGGATCGGTGCTATAACTTGGCGCATCGATGAATTCTTGGCGTTGAGTCAGTACCTGAAGGAGCAGCGGGTCGTGCGCATCACCTTTCTTCATCCGGTTGATGAATGCACGGGGAACGCGCAAGGCGAAAAGACGCCGCGCATCCGCCCCGTCGGCCAGCTCAGTGTGCTGATCCAGGGCTAAAATCCGCAGTAATTCATCAGGTTCAGTGACAACATCAGCAAGTTGCTGCAACCAATCTTCTCTGGAAGGTGTTTTTAGGGTTACAATGTGTGCCATTTTTTTTGCTTAGTACCAGTATCAATTTTCGTAGAGGGCCTTAATGGCGACTTATTCTAGCAACGATTTCCGTCCCGGTCTTAAAATCATGTTCGAAGGCGAGCCGTATGCCATCGAATCCAGTGAGTTCGTTAAACCGGGTAAAGGTCAGGCATTCGCACGCGTTAAAATGCGTCGCCTGCTGACGGGTTCTCGCGTTGAGAAAACTTTCAAATCCACCGACTCCGCCGAAGGCGCAGACGTGATGGATACCAACCTGAACTACCTGTACAACGACGGTGAGTTCTATCACTTCATGCACCCGGAAAGCTTCGAGCAGTTCCAGGTTGAAGAGAAAACCGTCAGCGATGCCGCAAAATGGCTGCAGGATAACGCTGAATGTATCGTTACGCTGTGGAATGGCCGTCCAATCGCCGTTCAGCCGCCGAACTTTATCGAAGCCGAAATCGTTGAAACCGATCCTGGCCTGAAAGGTGACACCGCAGGTACCGGCGGTAAGCCAGCCAAGCTGTCTACCGGTGCAGTGGTGAAAGTGCCATTGTTCGTGCAAGAAGGCGAAGTGGTCAAAGTTGACACCCGCTCTGGCGAATACGTGTCACGCGTAAAATAAGTGCCGCAGGCGCATCTCAGATGCGCCTTTTTCTTGTGTGAGTGAAAAAATGAAAAAAACTGGCAAAATTAATCGCATTCGCGTTGCTGGTCTCCTCTGCGCTGAGCGCTTGCAACACTTTCCACGGTTTTGGCGAAGATGTCTCCCACTTAGGTGGTGCCATTTCGCGTGCGGCAAACTGACTGTTAACCTTCGTCTGTTTTGTGGACTCGTCAGCGGCAGTCGGCGGAAATCCGGCTATGCTTAAAGCGCTGTACTTTTACATCCATCAAAAAGGACATTGTTATGTTAAAGAAAAGTATTGTCACTTTCTTCTCTGTACTGGTGCTCTCTTCACTGCTGACGGCTTGTAATACCACACGTGGCGTGGGCGAAGACGTAGAAGCGGGTGGTCAGGCGATTCAAAACAGCACGAAGTAACCCGCTATTCCAACCGGTACGAAAAAGGTTTCGTACCGGCTGCTTGCGTCCGCACTATTTCTGTTTTACCCAGATTAACTCATCAACCGGGAAACCATCCCGACGCGCCTGATCGACCAGCTTCTCTTTCACGCCCGGCTGCGGCGTGCGCGACAGAATCCACAGATAGTGTCGATTCGGTCCACATACCAGCGCATAGCGGTATGTCCGGATCGAGAGCAATTACGTTATAGCCGCCGTAGAAGGGGCCAAAGAAGGAGACTTTCAACGCCGCTCGCTGCGGGTCGCCGGTAAAGTAGGCCTTGCCGACGCTCTCCCGCCAGCGCTGTTTCTTCACGTTGTAACCACGATTGATCACTTTCAGGCCGCCATCTTCGCGCGGGCTGTAGTTCGCCGTCACCTGTTCAAGGCCGCGTTCGAAAGGGTGATTCAGGCGGGCAATTTCGTACCACTGGCCGAGATAGCGCTGGCTGTCAAAGTTTTCGATCACCGTGACGTTCTTTGGCGGCGTAGTGCTACAGGCGACAGAGAGAAAGGCGCTCAGGCTGGCAACAACGGTTTTCCATGGAGACATAGTGGGATTCCTTTGTGATTTAACTGCTTAAGTATCGAAGCCGAAACGCTGTTTTTGGCAGCGCGGGCGCGAGATTGTTTGCCGCAGGCATTGCAGGTAGACTTCCATCCCTTATTTATTTGTATCAGGAGTCATCACCATGAGCGAAACGGCAAGCTGGCAACCAAGCGCATCCATCGCCAATTTGTTAAAACGCGCGGCGATTTTAGCCGAAGTGCGTCGTTTCTTTGCCGATCGTGGCGTACTGGAAGTCGATACGCCAGCGATGAGTCAGGCGACCATCACCGATATTCATCTGGTACCGTTCCAGACGCGGTTTGTCGGACCCGGTGCCGCGCAAGGGCGCGATCTCTGGCTGATGACCAGCCCGGAATACCACATGAAACGCCTGCTGGCCGCCGGCAGCGGGCCGATTTACCAGATGGCGCGCAGCTTCCGCAATGAAGAAGCGGGCCGTCACCATAACCCGGAATTCACCATGCTGGAGTGGTACCGGCCGCACTACGACATGTATCGTCTGATGAACGAAGTCGACGATCTGATGCAGCAGGTGCTGGAGTGCGACAGCGCGGAATCACTCTCTTATCAACAGGCGTTTATTCGTCATCTGGAGATTGATCCGCTCTCTGCGGACAAGGCCCAGCTGCGTGAAGTGGCGGAAAAGCTGGGCGAAGGCGAACTGGCGCGCGCGGAAGAGGATCGCGATACCTTGCTGATGCTGCTGTTTATGCTGGGCGTGGAACCGAAGATTGGTCAGGATAAGCCATGCTTCGTTTATCACTTCCCGGCCAGCCAGGCGGCGCTGGCGGAGATCAGCACCGAGGATCACCGCGTGGCAGAACGTTTCGAGGTCTACTACAAGGGCATCGAACTGGCGAACGGTTTCCGTGAGCTGACTGACAGCCGCGAACAGCGTCAGCGCTTTGAGCAGGATAACCGCCGGCGCGCGGCGCGCGGGCTGCCGCAGCACCCAATTGATACCTACCTGCTGGATGCACTGGCGCACGGCACGCCAGCCTGTTCCGGGGTGGCGCTGGGCGTGGATCGACTGATTATGCTGGCACTGAAAGCGGAATCACTGAGTGAAGTAATCGCCTTCCCGGTCGATCGCTGTTAATTATCTGGCTGGAAGAGAGTGGAAAGGGCAGGACTGGCCCAGCCGATCGCAAAGGAGACCTACTTCCCTGTAGGTCGGCCTCGCCTTCCTGGCTCGGACACTTTGCTCTTCAGCTGGGCCAGTCCTGCCTGTCAGGCTACGTCATGGCGGCTGGCACGCCGCGTGGTGTGCTACTGGCTACTGTCCGGGAATTCCTGAATCGTTACCGGCAGCGTCAGCTTCTGATCATTTCGCAGTACCCGCACATCAATCACCGAACCCGGGCGAATCTCAGCCACCTGGTCCATCGTCTCCTGGGCGGAAACCGCAGGCTTGCCGTTGACGCTCAGCAACACATCATTGGCCTTAATACCGGCTTTATCGGCCGGACCATCCGGGGTCACCACGCTAACGATAATGCCCTGTACCCGATCCAGATTGCTGCCCTGACAGTGCAGCGGCGGCAGTTCGCCGCCGGTAATGCCGATGTAGCCGCGAATTACCCGGCCATCACTAATCAGCTTATCCATAATTTTTGAGGCCAGCGCGGTCGGAATAGCGAATCCAATGCCTTCCGGCGTTTCGCCGTCATTGCTTTTGTCGAAGGTCAGGGTGTTGATGCCCATTAATTCGCCCAGCGAGTTGATCAGCGCGCCGCCAGAGTTACCCTGGTTGATCGAAGCATCGGTTTGCAGAAAGTTCTGCCGGCCTGACGAACTTAAGCCGACTCGTCCGGTGGCGCTGATAATGCCTTGGGTAACCGTCTGGCCGAGATTGTAGGGATTACCGATCGCCATCACCACATCGCCGATGTGGGCTAGACGTTTAGGATTGATCGGGATAACCGGCAGGCTGGAGGCGGTGATTTTCAGCACCGCCAAATCGGTCATTGCGTCTGAACCGACCAGTGTTGCTTCGAAGAAACGGCCATCCTGCAGCGCCACAATAATCTGGTCAGCATTGTTGATGACGTGCTTATTGGTCAGGATGTAACCTTTTGCGTTCATGATCACCCCGGAACCCAGGGTGGTGATGCCACGATTGTTATTACCGTGCGCGCTACGGTTATAGACGTTGACGACCGCAGGCACGGCGCGGCGCACCCCCTGATTAAAACTAAAGGGTGTTTCGTCGTTACTGTCATCGTGGTTATAAAGGGCGTCGCTGCCCATACGTAGTGCAGGCAGTGCTGCGAGCAAAATACCCGCCACAATCAGGCCCAGCACCACGGCACGCAAAAGTTTAAGAAACATGGTGTTAAATCTCGCTAGGGGAGATCGCTGGGCAGAATAGCATGAGAGCGGCGGACACACACGTGCTTGTGTCCGCCATAATGCGAGGTTTATCTCAACAACAGATAGATACTTTCATCACCGCGGACCACATTCAGTGCCAGTACCGGCGGTTTCCCTTCCAGCACTTTACGCATTTCAGCGATCGACTGAACGCGATTGCGGTTAACGCTAATAATCACATCATCTTTTTGCAGGCCAACCTGTTCAGCCGGCGTGCCTTTCTCGATGGTATTGACCTTAACCCCTTTATCACCGGTTTTGGTCTGGCCATCACTCAGGGTGGCACCCTGCAGCGCAGGCGACGTCAACTGGGCGCTGGCGGTGGTTTGTGCGCTTTGCTCCAGCGTAACGGTGACCGTAACTGGCTTACCTTCACGCAGCAAGCCGAGTTCAACCTGCTCGCCTAGCGCGGTGGTGCCGATTTTCACCTGCAGTTCGGCAAAGCTGGTGATCGGTTTGTCATTCACTGAAGTGATGATATCGCCGGATTTCACGCCCGCTTTCTGGGCTGCTGACTGCTGCAACACTTCAGAGACAAACGCACCGCGCTGCGCATCGACGTTAAACGCTTTGGCCATGTCGGCAGTCATTTCGGTGCCTTTAATACCGAGCTGGCCGCGCTGCACTTCACCATATTTGATCAGCTGCTGTGCGAGGTTGATCGCCATGTCGCTGGGAATGGCGAAGCCGATGCCGATATTGCCGCCGCTTGAGGCCAGAATCGCAGTATTAATCCCGATCAGCTCGCCGTTGAGGTTAACCAATGCGCCGCCTGAGTTACCACGATTAATCGCAGCATCGGTCTGGATGAAGTTTTCCAGCCTTTCCAGATTCAGACCGCTACGGCCCAGCGCCGAGATGATACCGGAGGTCGCAGTCTGACCCAGCCCAAACGGGTTGCCGATCGCTACCGCAAAATCACCCACTTTTAGCTGATCGGTATCGGCTACTTTTACTACCTGCGTCAGGTTTTTTGCGCCCTGGATCTGAATCAGTGCAATGTCGGTCTGCTCATCATGGCCGATCAGTTTGGCTTCATATTCACTGCCGTCGCCCAACTGCACATTGATGATCTTATCCGCGGCGTTGACCACGTGGTTATTGGTCAGCACGTACCCTTTGGCCGCATCGATGATTACACCCGACCCCAGACCTTCAAAAGGCTGTGGCTGATTATTGCCGCCGGGCATCTGACCAAAGAAGCGTTTCAGCGGTTCAGGAATATCCTGCGCCCGATCGGCTGATTCGGTACCTTCAACGTGAACGCTGACCACGGCGGGCAGCACTTTCTCCAGCATTGGCGCCAGGCTTGGCAGCGGCTGGCCGGCAATTTGTGCTGGCAGCGTCGCCATCGCGTCTGGCGCGGCGGCAAGGCTCATCCCAATACTCAAGGCTAATGCGCTAAACAGTCGTGCTTGTTTTTTCATTGCTACAACGCTCTCGCTGCAAAAAGTGGGGGGAATTACTCAGTGTGACAGTCGTTTGAGGTCAGGGTCCGCAAAAACCGTGGGCGCAAACTGGCTGCGCCCCAAAAAGATTAGTCGCGGGCAGGGCGCTCGCCGCGCAGTAAACCGGATGCCCCTTCAGAATAGTCGCGCGGCATCTGTACCGGGACCTGATCGTTATCGGCTTCAGCCTCAGTCAGCTGATAAGCAAACGGATTCTTCTCACCTGGCAGATCAGGCAGCAGGTCATTCGACCCTTTCGCCATATGCTGGTAGAGCTGACGATAGTCACGCGCCATGTTGTCCAGCAATTCCGCGCTTTGCGCGAAGTGGTTAGTCAGTTCCTGACGGTAATCCGCCAGTTCCGCTTTTGATTTTTCCAGTTCGTACTGCATGCTGCGCTGCTCGCGCAATTTCCTGTTGCCAAAACGCATGGCTACTGCGCCGACAATAATGCCTACCACTAAACCAATTAGCCCGTATTCCCAGGTCATAATGACTCCCGTGTTATTTCCGTTGTTCCGTAGGGCATTGCATCATTCCAATAGTAGTCACTATACCCGTTAATCTTATGGATGTGGAACTCTGGAGCGGCATGGCTTAGTATAGAACGGCCTTTTTTTCGACAACTGCTGTATGAATCAGACAAAATTCAGGGACTCTGAGAGAACAATGCAAACCTCATCTCCGCTTGCCCGCTATGAGCAGGCGCTGTCGCAGGGCGAATTCAAGCCCGATGACGTACAACGTGAAGCCATTACCCGGTTAGACGCGCTCCAGCAAGCACTAGCCGCACGTCAGCAAACTGCTGCGCCTGCGACATCTGGCCTGCTGGGCCGCCTGTCTAAACTGATCGGCAAAGAGAAAAACGACGTCCTGCCACCGCTGCGCGGTTTATACATGTGGGGCGGTGTGGGTCGCGGGAAAACCTGGGTAATGGATCTGTTTTTTCAGTCTATTCCTGGCAATCGCAAACTGCGGCTGCACTTTCACCGCTTTATGCTGAGGGTGCACGAAGAGCTAACGCAACTGCAGGGACAGAGCGATCCGCTGCTGATCATCGCCGACCGGTTTAAAGCCGAAACCGATATCCTCTGTTTCGACGAGTTTTTCGTTTCTGACATCACCGATGCGATGCTACTTGGCACCCTGATGGAAGCGCTGTTTGAACGCGGTATCGCGCTGGTTGCCACCTCGAACATCCCGCCAGACGATCTCTATCGCAACGGGTTACAGCGGGCGCGCTTCCTGCCAGCGATTGAGCAGATAAAAACCCACTGCGATGTGATGAACGTCGATGCCGGCATCGATTACCGGTTGCGCACGCTGACCTCGGCTCATCTGTGGAACTACCCGCTGAATGACAAGACCCACGCTGAAATGGGGCGGATGTTTCAGGCGCTGGCGGGCGGCAAACCGGAGCAGGCACCGGTATTGGAGATCAACCACCGCCAGATGCCGACGCTGGGCGTTAGCGATGGGGTGCTGGCGATCAACTTCACCACGCTGTGCGGCGAAGGTCGCAGCCAGCATGACTATATTGCACTCTCGCGTCGCTTCCGCAGCGTCCTGCTGCATGATGTGCCGGTGATGATTTACAAGACCGAGGATCAGGCGTGCCGTTTCCTGGCGCTGGTCGATGAATTCTACGAACGCCATGTGAAACTGGTGGTGGCAGCGGAAACCTCGCTGACCGAGATTTATCAGGGCACGCGGCTGAAATTTGAATACCAGCGCTGCTTATCGCGTCTGCAGGAGATGCAGAGCGAAGAGTATCTGCGCCTGCCGCACCTGCCGTGAGAATAAAGCAGATAAAATAGTGAAATAGGGTTCGATTTTTGTAACCCACTTCTCTATAATATTGCAACCCCACGTTACAGCAAAGGATTTTTTTCCCAAATCCTCTGTGTTCCAGTAACTCTATCCGAAGGGGGTGGCTTGCTGGTCAAAATGGTCGTGTGAGCCTCAATCGTTTACTTGAGCGTTTGGGATTTCACCAACGTGTAACTTAATTTGGGTAAGCTTTCCGATGAAAACTTTTACAGCTAAACCAGAAACCGTCCAACGTGACTGGTTTGTAGTTGACGCAACGGGCAAAACTTTGGGTCGCCTGGCGACTGAACTGGCGCGCCGTCTGCGTGGTAAGCATAAAGCGGAATACACTCCGCACGTTGATACAGGTGATTACATTATCGTTCTGAACGCAGAAAAAGTTGCTGTAACCGGCAACAAGCGTACTGACAAGATTTATTATCACCACACTGGTCACATCGGTGGTATCAAACAGGCGACCTTTGAAGAGATGATTGCTCGCCGTCCTGAGCGTGTGATTGAGATCGCGGTTAAAGGCATGCTGCCGAAGGGCCCGCTGGGTCGTGCTATGTACCGTAAACTGAAAGTTTACGCAGGCAACGAGCACACCCATGCGGCACAGCAACCGCAAGTTCTTGACATTTAATCGGGATTAAAGGCAATGGCTGAAACTCAAAACTACGGCACTGGTCGCCGCAAAAGCTCTACCGCTCGCGTATTTATTAAGCCGGGTAGCGGTAACATCGTTATCAACCAACGTTCTCTGGAACAGTACTTCGGTCGCGAAACTGCCCGCATGGTAGTTCGTCAGCCGCTTGAGCTGCTGGACCTGGTTGGTAAATTCGATCTGTACGTCACCGTTAAAGGTGGTGGTATTTCTGGTCAGGCTGGTGCGATCCGTCACGGTATCACCCGCGCTCTGATGGAATATGACGAATCTCTGCGTGCGGAGCTGCGTAAAGCTGGCTTCGTTACCCGTGATGCGCGTCAGGTTGAACGTAAGAAAGTCGGCCTGCGTAAAGCACGTCGTCGTCCTCAGTTCTCCAAGCGTTAATTGTTGCTGCTTCGGCAGCGACAATTGGCACAAAAAACCCGCTTCGGCGGGTTTTTTGCTTTCTGCCGCACCGCCGATGCAGGCGGGAAAACGTTAACGGCGCTCCCAATTTCCCCGCAAAGATTCATTCCACGCCCACAAGCTGCCTAAAATCTGGTAAACTCTGTGTCAATTTGCGCCCGCAGGCCGGTGCGTTATGCGTCTCCCCGCCGTCGGGATATCAGTATACGACGCAGCTAACGTGGGTTGCGTGCGAGTTCTATGAGCAAGTGAGTCGCCGGATTGTTGGCTATTCGCAGTAACTTTTTGTGAACAAACTTGGAGGTTTTCATGGCTGTCGCTGCCAACAAACGTTCGGTAATGACGCTGTTTTCTGGTCCTACTGACATTTTCAGCCATCAGGTACGTATTGTCCTGGCGGAGAAGGGTGTCAGCGTAGAGATCGAGCAGGTCGAAATGGATAACCTGCCGCAGGATCTGATTGACCTCAACCCGTATCGCACGGTGCCGACGCTGGTAGATCGTGAGCTGACGCTGTATGAATCACGCATCATCATGGAATATTTAGATGAGCGTTTCCCGCATCCACCGCTGATGCCGGTCTATCCGGTTGCCCGTGGTGAAAGCCGTCTGATGATGCACCGCATCGAGCAGGACTGGTACAGCCTGATGAGAACCGTTAAGAACAGCAGCGGTCAGGAAGCCGAAGCCGCACGCAAACAACTGCGTGAAGAGCTGCTGGCGATTGCGCCGCTGTTTGGTCGCACACCGTTCTTCATGAGCGAAGAGTTCAGCCTGGTCGATTGCTATCTGGCACCGCTGTTATGGCGTCTGCCGTCAATGGGCATCGATTTGATCGGCTCCGGTTCAAAAGAGCTGAAAGGCTACATGAATCGTGTCTTCGAGCGTGACTCTTTCCTCGCTTCATTAACTGAAGCTGAACGTGAAATGCGCCTGCAAGCCCGGGGCTGATTTATGGAAATGTCGCAACTTACCGCACGTCGCCCCTATCTGCTGCGCGCCTTCTATGACTGGTTGCTCGATAACCAATTAACGCCGCACCTGGTGGTCGACATTAACCTGCCCGGTGTGCAGGTGCCGCTCGAGTATGCGCGCGATGGTCAGATTGTGTTGAACATTGCGCCGCGCGCAGTGGGCAATCTCGATCTGGCTAACGATCAGGTGTCGTTCAACGCCCGTTTCGGCGGCGTTCCGCGTCAGGTTAACGTGCCGATGGCGGCGATTCTGGTGATCTATGCGCGTGAAAACGGCGCTGGAACGATGTTCGAACCTGAGCCGGCTTACGAACTGGCCTCTCAGGAGACGTCAGACGGTCAGGAAGAGACAATGATGTCCATAATTGATGGCGATCGTCCTGACGATGCCGGCGATGACGAGACGCCGCCTGATGATGATCCACCACCGCGTGGCGGACGCCCTTCACTGCGCGTCGTAAAATAACATCCGATACCCGTCCTCACGACGGGTATTTTTGCCGGTTGTTTAAGGGCAATAAAAAGTCCGTCTGCCTGCGCAAGCCGGATTTTTTTGCGTTGGCGCGCGCGAATTAATAGACGTCGCGCAGGTAACGCTTCTCTTTCTTCAGCTGATCAATGTAATCCGCCGCACGTTCGCTGGACAGCCCGCCGAACTGACGCACCACTTCATACAGCGCGCTGTCGACATCTTTCGCCATGCGTGACGCATCACCACAGACGTAGAAATAAGCCCCTTCCTGCAGCCAGGCATAGAGCTCTGCGCCCTGTTCCAGCATGCGGGTCTGTACGTAGATTTTCTTCTCCTGATCGCGTGAGAACGCCAGATCCAGCCGGGTCAGTAAACCGCTGTCGTGCCAGCCGGTCAGCTCTTCGCGATAGATGAAGTCATGTTCCTGATGCTGATCGCCGAAGAACAGCCAGTTTTTACCCTGCGCGCCAGTTGCCTGACGTTCCTGCAAAAAGGCGCGGAACGGGGCGATACCGGTGCCCGGTCCCACCATGATCAGCGGCGCGCTGTTATTGGCCGGCACGCGAAACGCTTTGTTTGGCGAGATGAAGATAGCTGGCTTCTCACCACGGCGTACGCGTTCGGCCAGATAGGTTGAACAGACGCCGCCACGATTACGGCCGCCGCTGTGATAGCGGACGGAGGCGACGGTCAGGTGTACCTGGTTAGGATGCGCCTTCGAGCTTGACGAGATGGAGTACGCACGATGCTGCAACGGACGCAGCAGCGCGACAAATTCCGGCACCGTCAGTGAGCGGGTCAGCTCAAGCTGCAGCAGGTCGAGCGTATCTTTGCCCCACAGCCACACGCCGAGCGCATCTTTATCGTCGTGCTGCAACACGTGACGCAGTTCCTGGTTGGTGGTGTTCTGCCCGACCCACTCAATCAGCCTGCGCGACGGTTCTGAGATTTCAAACTGATAGGTCAGCAAATCGCCGAGTCTGCGGTCAAAACCGGGCACTGGCGTCTGATAATCGGCATTCAGTTGAGTCAGCAGCAGGCTGACCAGTGACGGTTCGTTGACCGGGATAACGCCCAGCGCATCGCCCGCTTCATATTTCAGGCCGCTGTCGGTAAGATCAAACTCGAAGTGACGAATATCCTTCGCCGACTGCTCGCCTGACAAACGCTTGTTGGTGATCAGCGCCGCAGCGTAAGGATTCGACTTGTTGCTGCCCGGGATCACCGGCGCTTCTGGTGCGCTTTCCAGCACCGTGCCGCTGCTGCCCGCGCTGGCGGCAAACTGCGGCATCGAACTGTTCAGCCATTCGCTGGACGGCTCTTCGTAGTCAATATCGCAATCAATACGATCGACCACGCGTTTCGCGCCCAGCTGCTCCAGCCGCATATCAATGAATTTTCCTGCCTGGCAGAAGCCATCGTAGCCGGTATCACCGATCGCCAGCACGGCAAAGTGCATCTGCTCCAGACGCGGGGCGGTGCTGGCGGAGATGGCATCCCAGAATAGCTGGGCGTTGTCCGGCATTTCGCCTTCACCATAGGTGGATGTGACAATCAGTACGTGGCGCATGGTGGCGAACACGTTGAGATCCACATCGCCCAGCGCCTGAACCACCGGCACCAGCCCTTTGGCGCGCGCGGATTTGGCGGCGGTTTGCGCCAGTGCTTCCGCGTTGCCGGTTTGCGAGCCGTAGAGAATGTGCAGTTGGGTGGTGGCGGCGGCGCCGGTACCTGCCGCAGGCTGCTGCTTGTCTTCTAACACCAGTAAACGGGAGTGAAGACCGGCGAGGAAGCCCGCCAGCCAGTATTTCTGATCGCCATTAAAGGGTGCATCTTCTGGAATACAAGGAATTTTCATGGGTACTTTTACTCAATCCCGTTCTCACCCGTCATAAGCGACGCCGCTATCGCAGAGAGCCGCTTCACTATCCATGCCGCCTGACGCGGCGGCGGGAAGAGTGGTACTTCCTCTACGTGTTACCACGCTTAATCCGGGTAATATCAATGAATAATATTCAGGTTCAATCAGGTCAGTCGCCCTGTCAGGACAGTTTTCCCACCGCTGCGGCAATTTCAGGCAATGCTGCACGCGCAAACAGCTCTTCAAAATCAGGCAGATGTCCCAGCACTTCGCGGTTACAGGCGTCCTGATACATGATCCAGCCATATGTTGCCAGGCTGTCCATCGAGCGGATGTTGCGTTGCGTCAGCGCAGCTTTGTAATCGGACATCCGTTTGGTGCCGATCAGGCTAGCCAGTTCATCATAGCTGTAGCTTTCAATCGCTGAGCGGGCATGACGTTGCAGCTTGCTGACCAGCGAAAAATCTTCGGTCATCAGCAGGTTGCGAACCGCTTTTTCTATGGCCGGATCTTCAACCGGCGTGCCTTTTGGCAGTTTGCCCAGCGCCAGCTGCTGCGCGAAGCTCAGCACGGTGTAGTTGTTGAGCAGGACAAACATCTCCAGCGTGTCGGTCGCGCCGTAAGCCGGTACCGCGCCGTTGGCGATGGTTTTACCCTGACGCCAGGCGGCTTTAAACTTCGCCACCTGATGGCCCGCCAGCGCAGTCGACAGCTCTTCCAGCAAATCTTTGCGGGTTTTGGCTTTCAGGATTTCACCGCCGTCCTGGTAAAGCAGCAGCGAGCGTGGCATGACGTAGACAAAGTGGTGACACTCGGTTTCCCAGTTCTCCAGCAGCCACGCCGCACGCGGGGACTGCGTTGCCTCCAGATGCCAGTGCAGCATGGTCAGTACTGCCTGCTTGTGGACCTGCGCCATCTCATCCTGATCGGCGATTGAACCGAACAGCACGGAATCGCCGGCAGAATGGCTGGCCAGTGATCCATAGGGATCGTACTGATAGGCAAAGCCGCCGCTCATGCCATTACCAAACCCTTTACCGAAGGTGCCGAGGTTAAGAATGGCGCCGTTGGTCATGTACTCGCAGCAAAAACCGCCAACCCCTTCGACCACCGCCGTGGCACCAGAGTTACGCACCGCGAAACGGTCACCGGCCTGACCCTGCACAAACAGGCGTCCACCGGTGGCACCGAACAACGCGAAGTTGCCGATCAGCACGTTGCCATCGCCGTCCTGTGCGCCGCCGCCTGGCGACATCACCACCAGTTCACCACCACACTGGCCTTTGCCGACGCCGTCGTTACAGGTGCCGTAGTGCCGCATCTGCATGCCATCGTTGCAGAATGCGCCAAACGACTGACCGGCGGAACCGGAGGTGGAAATTTTCACGCTCTCCGGAGCCAGGTAGTGACGGCCACGATCGTCGGCCAGCACCGCCGGCATCGCCTGCAGTTGTTCTGCACTCAGCTGATGGTTCAGCATCCGCTCAATATCGATCGCCAGCTGGCCACCGACGCTCTTGTTGCGGTTGTTGAGCACCACGTTACCGCCCAGCGTGACGTCAGGCTTACGCTGTTCAACCAGCGCCAGTTTCAGTTGTTCTACCCAGCCATCATCCAGCTCGAAATCTTTTTCCAAGTAAACCGGATGTTCGATTTTCAGCTCCGGCACCACGGTCAGCATGGCGCGCAAATCGAGCTTGCCCACTTCCAGCGGGTGATCCATTAGGTGCAGCAGGTCAGCGCGGCCGCGTGCTTCACGCAGCGAACGTAATCCCATCCGTGCCAGAATCTCACGCACTTCATGCGCGACATTGAGGAAGTACTGCGCCAGCTGACGTGGATCGCCATCGAAGGCTTCGGCGTTGGTGGTTAAGCCGGCCGGGCATTTGACGTTACAGTTTTTCGCCATCACGCATTTCAGCATCATCAGCGCGGTGGTACCGAATTCAAAACTGTCGCCGCCCAGCAGCGCTGATTTCACTAAGTCGCTGCCGGTTTGCTGAGCGCCTGAACAGCGCAGCAGCACTTTGTCACGCAGGCCGTTGGCGCACAGTGCCTGATGCACTTCCGCGATACCGATTTCCGCTACGCGGCCGGTGTATTTCAGGCTGGTAACGGAGGCCGCGCCGGTGCCGCCGGTGTTGCCGGCCACGTTGATGACGTCCGCGCCCGCTTTGGCGACGCCAACCGCGATAGTGCCAATGCCTTCGGATGAAACCAGCTTGACGATCACCCGTACCCGCGCGGCTTTACAGTCATGGATCAGCTGCGCCAGATCTTCAATCGAGTAGGTATCGTGATGCGGCGGTGGTGAGACCAGCTCAACACCCGGCGTGCCGCCACGGGCCGCGGCGATTTCCACCGTGACTTTAGCGGCCGGTAACTGGCCGCCTTCGCCAGGCTTGGCGCCCTGACCAATTTTAATTTCCAGCTCTTCCAGCATCGGATCTGCCAGATAGGCCGCCCAGACGCCGAAGCGACCCGAGGCCAGTTGTTTGATGCGCGACGCACGGATGGTGCCGTGACGCGAATAGTGTTCGCCGCCTTCACCGCAGTTGCTCATGCCGCCGACCATATTGGTGCCGTGTGCCACCGCCTCATGGGCTGGGGCCACCAGAGCACCGTGACTCATCGCACCGGAAGCAAAGGTGCGGGTTATTTCACAGGCGGGTTGAACCTCGCTGAGCGGCAGTGAGGGCAGGGTAGTGAAAATACGCGACAGATAATCGGCCGCTTTACCGTAAGCAGTCACTTTCAGGCCGCCATCGACCACTTCACTTCTTTCGATATTGTCGTTAAACCGCAACTTCAATGCGCGTGACAGGTTCTGCAGACGCTCATGCCCTGGCTTCAGGCCGGCAATCGCATCGGTTAGGCGCAGCATAAAGTGATTCAGGCTGCCATCCACCGCTTCACAGGCCAGGCCGCGGATCGCAAAGCCGTTGTTGGTCAGCGAGTAGCGTCCCAGTTTGCGGCGAAACTCCGCTTCACTGTCGATGTGGGTCAGATCAGCCGGGAAGGTCAGAATATCGCGCAGCGCCGCAGGGCGACGTTTACGCTCTTCATACATCAGGCTTGAGAACTGACGGTAATCGGGGGTTATAGTGAAATTGTTGATCACTTCATCCGGGATGCGCTCGAAGCTGCTGTCTTTAAAGGTTTCAGGCTTGATGCCAAAGGCGTTGTCGAGCTTCGCCAGTGTCATCAGGCGGATAAAGTTATCCTCTTCGCGCGCTTTATCGGCGAAGCGGATCGGCTCTTCAGTCATATCAATAAAGGTGCGCACCGCAATGGTGCCGTACGAGTGACCAGCGCCTTCGGCACGTTCTTTGAACAGACCGAGCAACGGCACTTCAGATTCACCCTGAATTTTCAGGGCGCTCTGATGCCAGTCGACTGCCATCTGCGCGATGGTGGCGAAACCCGCGCCGCCCACCGGGGTTTTGATATTCGGGAAGTACTTCCTCAGCACCGGATCGTCGGTGTTGAGGAAGTTGGGCTCAAAGAACTCGCCGCTGCTGTAGCTTTCAACGGTACACAGGCCCACTTTGCCCATGGTTTTCATCAACGCTTTTTCAGCCGCTTTGGCATAGCGTTTAAAGGCTTTATTGCCTTCTTCACCTTCTCCGAACTTCTCTTCAGCGCGCATCTGCACGCCGAGCGGATAGATAGCCGAGGCACCAAAGCCCAGCGTAGCGGCAATGTGGTGCGACGAAATGCTCTGGCCGCTCTCCACCACCAGCGACACATCCAGACGCAGACCTTCCTGCACCAGACGCTGGTTGATGGCAGACACCACCAGCAGCATCGGAATTGCCGCCTGTTTAGAAGAGATGTGGCGATCGGTCAGGACCGCGATGCCGCCCTGGCTGCGGGCGAAATCGACCACCTGTTGAGCCAGATCGTCAATCGCCTTCTCCAGCGCGTTGGCGTTAGCGGTGGTGCTCAACAGATCTTTGCCAATTACCGGCTCATACAGCATCTCGAAGCGGGCATACGGCGCGACATCCTGCTCACGTAAACGCAGCATATCAAGATGGCTCAGAATCGGCGAAGGAACCACAATCTGGCGGCCTTTGCTGCGACCGAGATGCGGTTTGGCACCCAGCGCGACCCGCAGCGTCATGCCATCCACTTCACGGATAGAGTCCAGCGGCGGGTTAGTGACTTGGGCGAAGCGCTGAGAGAAATAGTGCGCCATGCCGCCTTCATGATCGGACAGACCGTTAATCGCGTTGCCGTAACCCATGGCGGAGATTTTCTCTGCGCCGGTGTTCAGCATCGGGTCCATCATGAACTTGAAGCTTTCCTGGTTGTAGTAGTAGGCCACAAAGCGCTGATAGGTTTTCAGGTCGCCGCGATAGCGCAGCGGTGAACCTTGCTGCTCAGCCGGAATGGCGGGCAGGTCTTCCAGTCCGACGCGCGCTTGGCGCAGCAGAGCCGGATAATCTTTTTCGGCAGCCAGTTTTTCCAGCGCCTGCACCGTGGTATAGCTGCGTTTTTCGCGATGATCGAAGTAGAGCATCCCGCCGGCTTCGATACGGCCGCGACGCAGCACGCTTTCCGGCGGGAAGGCGATCTGGCCCGCTTCAGACATCGCACCGATATACTCTGCGGTTTCCACTGAACGCAGCGGACGCAGGCCGAGACGGTCAAGACGCGCCCCAATAACTTCGCCATTACCAAAGATTAACGCGGCCGGGCCGTCGTTCTTCTCTTCATACAGCGAGAAGTATTCCAGCATCGCGCGCACTTCCGGCGATAACGCACTGTCGTTTTCCCAGGCAGGCGGCATCATCGAGACCACCGCTGTGATCAGATCGAGGTTATCTTCCATCAGGCGACTGTGGATGCTCTGATCGAGACGCGAACTGTCCGACTGGCCTTTCGACCGCACAATTTTCTTGCCACGCGCCAGCGCCAGTGCGGATTCGGCGATACGGTTCTTACGATCGGTATTCAGTTCACCGTTGTGCGCCATCAGGCGGAACGGCTGCGCCATGGTGGTATGCGGATCGGTGTTAGTTGAGAAGCGGGTATGGAAAAACAGCCCGCGTACCTGATGATCGGGATCGGTCAGATCCTTGAAGTAAGTGATCACTTCATTGGAATTCAGACGGGCTTTAAATACCTGGGTGCGTGAAGAGAGCGACAGCGGATAGAGACCGCCGAATTCACTCTCGGTAAACGCCCGGGCTTCGATGGTTAACAGGGCGCGGTAAATGCGTTGTTCGAAGTCGTTTTGATCGGCCACGTCCTGCGGCGCAGTGAAAATCCACTGCAGAATCGGTAACTGGAACTGCACTGCCGCCTGGCGCGTCACGCTGCTGTCGAGCGGCATGTCACGCTTCATGATCACCGGCAGATTAAAGCTGCTCAGCGTTTCATCGACCAGACGTTCTGCGTTAGCGCGCAGGTCGGCATCTTTCGGCACGAAGAAGTTGCCGACGCCGAAACGGCCCGCTTCCAGCGGCCGGCCGGTAATTTTACGGAAGAAATGCAGGGAGAGATCAATGTTGACCCCGGCGCCGTCGCCCACGCCTTCAGCCGACATGCCGCCGCGATGCGGTACGGTACACAGGGCGCTGTGCGCCATCTGCAGAATCTCATGGGTCTGCTCGCCGTCCTTACGCGTTATGAAACCTACACCACAGCTATCACTGCCGGCTGTTGGATCATACAAGCCATAGGAATGAGGTTTGTTAGTGGACATTGAGGGTCTCCTTAAACTGCTTTTGACATTACCTGTACTGTTTCAGGGTCTGAGCGCTACTGAGGCGCACTTCATTTTCATCGCCATGCTCTGTCGAGCGCGCGTCATAGCCCTGAGCATTTCTCTCCAGACATCGGTGAAACGTCCTTAATTGAGCTGCTCTTCGATTTCCGGTCTCTTAAAAGAGATGACTTAAACCACGCGGGAGTCTTCTTGTTGCATAGATATGCCGAGACACTGGCCCGTCAGGAAAGCTTTCAGCGGATTTCCAACTTATCGGGAAAGCGTAATCAGGTCAAATGAGGCCCTCAGCCGAGGTTAATGTGCTGTTTTTGTCTATAAGTATTTGAATTTAAAAGATAATAAGGTTTAAATTGCGGTGCTTTAGCCAGTAGCGATCGCGCGATAAATGTTAACTCACTTACTGTAGTGCAGCCGTCAGATCTCTGCACCATGCTGGTGAGTAGGGCTTTAACAGCATTTAATGCTGTTCCGTACCGGTGTTGCACAGCATGTATCTGTTTTTCTTATGTCCGATTATTTGAATGAAACAGCCGGGGGTTATAAGAAAAATTAATCAGGCTGGATGTGATTAAAACACCATTAAAAATGAATGAGTATTCATAAAAAAGAGATGAACCTGCGCAACAGAACGTGGACAGGATATTGAAAAAACACCGGGCAGAGGAGGCGCCGTTTTTAGCGGCGGCCTTACAGATTATTCATTTGGCACACGCAGTTAAGGGTTTTAAGCCGGTTGTCATAAACGTCGTCGAACGGCCGGACCGATGCACCATAACAGCGCATTACATCGCTTATCTTCCGCTGCGTGGCTGCGACGTCGCGGCCCGTTAATTACGCTATCATGAGCCTGTTTCTCTTCCAGGGAGTTTTTATGAAACAAATTCGGCTGTTGGCACAATATTACGTGGATTTGATGGTGAAGCTCGGCTTGGTGCGGTTCTCGCTGTTGCTGGCCTCGGCGCTGGTGGTGCTGGCGATGATTGTCCAGATGGCGGTCACCATGGTGCTGCGCGGGCACGTTGAGAGCATCGACATGGTGCGATCGGTGTTCTTCGGGCTGCTGATCACCCCGTGGGCGGTTTATTTCCTGTCGGTTGTGGTCGATCAGCTGGAGGAGTCGCGACAGCGGCTGGCCAGGCTGGTGGATAAACTGGAAGAGATGCGCACCCGCGACCTGGAACTGAATCAGCAGATGAAAGAGACCATCACCCAGCTGAATCAGGAGATCACCGACCGTAAAAAGGCGGAACAGGCGCGTGAGCAGGTGATGGATAAGCTGCGTGAGGAAGTTACCCGGCGCGAACAGGCGCAGATTGAGCTGGAGCAGCAATCCTCCTTCCTGCGTTCGTTTCTCGATGCGTCGCCGGATCTGGTGTTCTATCGCAACATCGACAAACAGTTCTCCGGCTGTAACCGCGCGATGGAACTGCTCACCGGCAAAAGTGAAAAGCAGCTGATCGGTCTGACGCCACGCGATATCTACGATGATGAAGCCGCCACCAAAGTGCTGGAAACCGATGAGAAAGTGTTCCGCCACAACGTCTCCCTGACCTATGAACAGTGGCTGCAATATCCGGACGGGCGTAAAGCCTGTTTTGAGATCCGCAAAGTGCCTTATTACGACCGCGTCGGCAAACGCAGCGGGCTGATGGGATTTGGTCGCGATATCACCGAGCGTAAGCGCTACCAGGATGCGTTAGAGAACGCCAGCCGGGAGAAGACCACTTTTATCTCTACTATTAGCCACGAGCTGCGTACGCCGCTTAACGGCATTGTCGGGCTGAGCCGTATCCTGCTCGATACCGATCTGAATCAGGAACAGCTGAAATACCTGAAAACCATCCACGTCTCTGCCATCACGCTGGGCAACATCTTCAATGACGTGATTGAAGTGGACAAAATTGAGCGGCGTAAGGTGCAGCTGGATAATCAGCCGCTCGACTTCACCAGCTTCCTCGCCGATTTAGAAAACCTGTCCGGCCTGCTGGCGCAGCCAAAAGGGCTGAAATTTGTTCTCGCGCCACAGTTACCGTTGCCGCACATGATCTCTACCGACGGCACCCGCCTGCGGCAGATTCTGTGGAACCTGATTGGTAACGCCGTCAAGTTCACCCAGCAGGGCGAGATCGTGGTGCGGGTGGCGTATCAGCCAGGTGAAACGCTGCGCTTTGAGGTGCAGGATTCCGGTATGGGCATCCGCCAGGAAGAGCAGGACAAAATCTTTGCCATGTATTATCAGGTGAAGGATCAGCACGGTGGCAAACCGGCTACCGGCACCGGCATTGGGCTGGCGGTATCCCGTCGGCTGGCCCAGGCGATGGGCGGCGATATCCGGGTGCAAAGCGCGCCGGGGCAAGGCTCATGCTTCACCGTTGAGATCAAAGCGCCACGCATAGCGGAAGAAGTGGAAGACGAAGGCGTGAATGACAGCCTGCCACTGCCGGCGCTGCACGTACTGCTGGTCGAGGATATTGAACTGAACGTCATTGTGGCGCGCTCGGTGCTGGAGAAGCTGGGCTGCAGCGTGGAGGTGGCGATGACCGGCAGCGACGCGCTGGCGATGTTTGAACCGCTGGAGTTCGATCTGGTGCTGCTGGATATTCAGCTGCTCGATATGACCGGCCTGGACGTTTCACGGGCGATTCGCCAGCAGCATCAGAACATGCCGCTGCCGCCGCTGGTGGCGCTGACCGCCAACGTGCTCAAAGACAAAAACGAGTACTTTGATGCCGGAATGGATGATGTGCTGAGTAAACCGCTGGCCGTACCGGCGCTGACCGCCATCATCAAAAAATTCTGGGATTATCAGGCGGAGCCGGAGGAGGAGACGCCGCGTGAAGCCGCAGATAAAAGCCAGACGCTGCTGGATATCCCGATGCTGGAACAGTATCTCGATCTGGTCGGGCCGAGCCTGATTACTCAAAGCCTGACGATGTTTGAAAAAATGATGCCGGGCTATCTTGAGGTACTTGAATCGAATCTGATGGCGCGCGATCAGAAAGGCATCGCTGAAGAGGGGCACAAAATCAAAGGCGCGGCGGGATCGTTAGGATTACAGCATCTGCAACTGTTGGCGAAACAGATTCAGAGCCCGGAACTGCCAGCCTGGTGGGATAACGTGGTTGAATGGATTGATGAGCTGAAGCATGAGTGGCGACACGATGTGCAGGTATTGCGCGACTGGGTTGCGGAGCAGGAAGCGTCGTCCGCCAGAAAAAAATGACCCCAGCCGAGGCCGGGGTGCGCGAATACTGCGCCAACACCAAGGAAAAAGTTGCGGCTGCTATGCTTTGAGTAATAAATGCAGCCGCGTGGTATTGGTTAACTCTGCCATCACCTTAGCAAATTCATCTGGACTTGTTACAAGATTCATTAAAATGTGTGATGTTGAGCAGCGTTTAAATACAAAAAACATTAATTTGGCAACACAGTCAAGCAAGGAATCATTTTCCGAGTCGTATTGCGGATATTTTAACCAGTTATCCCACTTTTTGTACGCTTTTAACCCGTCGCGAGCCGGGTCACTGAGCCCGTCAGCGGTTAAAACGAAGCGGCAGGTGAATCAGGGCTATTACTGCTGCTAACGCGCTGATATTGCTCATCACCCGCTTAAAATGGCGTGATTTATCCAAAACGTTTTGGAAAAAGAGAAAAAAGATTTCGCTTATTTACGCTGCTGTCCAGCAGACCGGGGCTGAAACGGCGGCGAAAGCTTAAGCAATATGCGGTAGATGGCAGCAAGATTCTGGTAAAAAATTTACCTGTTATCAACACAAATTCAGCCAATTAGTGAAAAAAAGCGAAGGCAGAAAAGCAGGATAGTTAATGATCACAAATCATTCAAATTAATGCTTATCACAAATTATTAAGTGCTTATCTGGAAAGGAGATTAACGGTGGTGGCGAATGGAACCGATTCCTTTCTGACAGAAGTGCTTGAACTATTTCGATCTGTTGCAGCATTTTTAATGCAAAATGGATGTCTGATGTCTGGAAACTGCATCGTCGTTTTCACCGATAAAGGCGATAAAGGATTTTTTTGCGTAGTGATTACGCGAGTAATTGATTAACGCCTGAAACAAGTATGGGGAAGATTGCATGAGTAAGCATAAAGGAAGCACCGGGCAACGTATTAAACGGATTGCTGGGCGTATCATTCTGGCGTGGCTGGGCATCTGGCTGGCAGGGATTTTGCTGTTTTCATTTTTGCCGGTGCCGTTCTCCGCGGTTATGGTTGAGCGCCAGCTGGGTGCCTGGCTGCGCGGTGACTTCAGCTATGTTGCCCATTCGGACTGGGTCGGGCACGATGATATTTCGCCGTGGATGGGACCGGCGGTGATTGCGTCAGAAGATCAAAAGTTTCCGACGCACTGGGGATTTGACGTCGCGGCGATCGAGTCAGTACTGGATAACAGCGATAGCCGGATGCGAGGCGCATCCACGCTGTCGCAGCAGACGGCAAAGAACCTGTTTCTTTGGGATGGGAGTAGCTGGGTGCGTAAAGGGCTGGAAGCGGGCCTGGCGGTTGGCATTGAGACGGTCTGGAACAAACGACGTATTCTGACCGTCTATCTGAATATTGCCGAATTCAGGCCGGGGATGTTTGGCATGGAGGCGGTGTCACAGCGCTATTTCCATAAGCCGGCCAGCCGGTTAACGGCTGCCGAAGCAGCGTTGCTGGCGGCGGTGCTGCCTAATCCTATCCGCTTCCGTGCCGCAGCGCCGTCTGGCTATGTACGGCAGCGGCAGCAGTGGATCCTGCGTCAGATGCGCCAGCTGGGCGGGGAAGGATTTTTACAGCGTAACCGGCTGGACTAAGGGTTAATAATCCTCATCGAAACCCGCTTCAAACAGCTCAATGACTGCTGCCAGCGCCGGGATCTCTTCCGGCCCGCTGGCTTCAACTTCAATGTGGCCGCCTTGGGCCGAATCGAGCATCAATAGCGCAATCACGCTGCTGGCTTCGGCTTCGGTGCCGGCTTCATTGCGCAGCAGCACTTCGGCGTCAAAGCTCTGCACTAGTTCAAACAGCTTCATTGCCGGTCGGGCATGCATACCCAGTTTATTTTTTATTTCGACAGTTTGCTTAACGGTCATGATTTACGCTTTTCCAACGTACGGTGGCGTGACTGTACATTCTTGCCGCGTGAACGGAAGTAGTCCGCCAGCTGTTCTCCAATGTAGACCGAACGATGTTTCCCGCCGGTACAGCCGATAGCGACAGTGAGATAACTGCGGTTGTTGGTTTCCAGCATCGGCAACCACAGTTCCAGATAACTGCGGGTTTGATAGATGAAGTTGTGCACTTCGGTATGACGATCGAGAAAGGCAGCCACCGGGCGATCGAGGCCGGTCATTGGACGCAGCTTAGGATCCCAGTGCGGATTCGGCAGGAAACGCACGTCAAACACATAATCGGCATCAATCGGGATACCATGCTTGAAGCCAAACGACTCAAACACCATCGTCAGTTTACGTTCATGCTTGCCCAGCAGCCGGGTACGCAGCATCTCAGCCAGTTCGTGAACCGACATTTCCGAGGTGTCGATGATCAGATCGGCGCGCGAACGCAGCAGTTCCAGCAAATAACTCTCTTCATCAATGGCACTTTCCAGCGACAAATTTTTACTGGAGAGCGGATGCAGACGGCGGGTATCGCTGTAGCGGCGAATCAGGGTATTTCGATCGGCATCAAGAAACAGCAGCTGGGGCGAAAATGAGTCGGGCAGGTTATTCAGCGCGGTTTCAAAAATCTCAGGGGATTCAGGCATGTTGCGTACGTCAATGCTCACCGCTGCCGAGATGTTGCGTTCTGCCAGCGAGTTCGCCAACTCGGGCAACAGCACCACCGGCAGGTTATCGACGCAGTAAAAACCCATATCTTCCAGCGCGCGTAGCGCCACTGACTTCCCCGAGCCTGACCGACCGCTCACGATCATCAGCACCATGACCTTCTCTCCCGTTTTAAAACCGACACGCGGCCGGTAAAGACGCTTTACTGCTCTGACTGGCCTTCTGTGATAATGGCATAGAGCTCTTCATCACTTTGCGCGGCGCGCAGACGACGACAGACGGTTTTATCCGCCAGACGCTTCGCCACCAGTGAAAGGGTGTGCAGGTGAGTTTTGCACTGGTCAGCCGGCACCAGCAGGGCAAACAACAGATCGACCGGCTGATTATCAATGGCATCAAACGCAATCGGCTGTTCAAGGCTGATAAACACCCCGACAGCACGTAGCGTATCCTCTTCCAGTTTACCGTGCGGAATGGCAATGCCGTTGCCAATGCTGGTACTGCCCATGCTTTCACGGGTGAGAATCGCCTCAAAAAGCATCTGGTGCGGCAGGTTGAGCTGCTTAGCGGCCAGTTCGCTGATAATTTCCAGCGCGCGTTTTTTGCTCTGGCAGTGTACGCCGTTGCGGGTGCAGTCGGGCGAAAGCACTGTGCTCAATTCCAGTGTTAGATCGTTGTTCATTATCGTTTCGCTTGCGAGTTAACCTAGCCATTTACCTCCAGCGTATCATTATGCTGGCGGTAAATGGCGCTTGCTTAGATGACAAAACGGGGCGGATTATCCGCCCCATCCTGTCGGCTCTGCGCGGCAGGCGCGCGTAGCTAGCGTAAAGGTTAGTGTTTTTTCAGTTTATCTTTGTGTTTGGTCAGCTGACGGGCGAGCTTGTCGATCAACCCGTCAATCGCCGCATACATATCTTCCGCTTCGGACGTGGCGTGCAGCTCGCCACCGTTTATGTGCAGCGTTGCGTCAGCCACCTGGGTGACCTTCTCAACCTTCAGCACAATATAAACCTGATTGATATGTTCGAAATAGTGTTCCAGTTTGGCAAATTTACCGCTGACGAAATCGCGCAGTGGTGCAGTGATTTCAACATTTTGCCCGGTAAGGTTCAGCTGCATAGGTCTTCCTTCTCATTTCTGTCAAACTAGCTGTTTTCGCTGGTTCGATGGCGGGATGGATAAAGACTCGCGGTATTTGGCGACGGTACGACGTGCCACCATAATCCCTTGATCAGATAACATGGAGGTAAGTTTACTGTCGCTCAAGGGTTTGGCTGGATTTTCCGCCGAGATTAATTTTTTCACCAGCGCGCGAATGGCCGTCGATGAGGCTTCGCCGCCACCTTCGGTATTAACGTGACTGGAGAAAAAGTACTTCAGTTCAAAAATACCACGCGGACTGTGCAGATACTTTTGCGTGGTCACGCGGGAAATGGTCGATTCGTGCATCTCAACCGCCTGGGCTATATCGGCCAGCACCATCGGGCGCATAAACTCTTCGCCCTGTTCAAAGAAAGCCTGCTGCTGCTCGACAATACCGCGTGTCACTTTCAGCAGCGTATCGTTGCGGCTTTTCAGGCTTTTAATCAGCCAGCGCGCTTCCTGCAGGTTGCTGCGAATGAACTGGCTGTCGCTGTCGTTACGCGTCGCCCCGCTCATGGCGGCATACTGCTGGTTGATCTTGAGGCGCGGAACGCTGTCAGCGTTTAGCTCAACCGTCCAGCGGCTGCCGACTTTACGCACCAGCACGTCGGGAATCACATATTCTGGTTCGCCGGTATTGATTGACTGACCCGGACGCGGGTCCAGCGACTTAATTAACGTCATCGCCTCTTTCAGCACCTCTTCTTTGAGGCGCGTCACCCGCATCAGGCTGCGAAAATCGTGGTTAGCCAGCAGATCCAGATGTTCGCTGACGATCAGCCGGGCTTCCGTCAGCATCGGCGTTTCGGGCGCATATTGCGACAGCTGCACCAGCAGACAGTCACGCAGATCGCGCGCGCCGACGCCAATCGGATCAAAGCGCTGAATGCGTTTCAGCACCGCTTCCACTTCATCGGCCTCAAGCTCATCGTTACCAATGCTGTCGAGGATCTCGTCAAGCGAAACGGTGAGATATCCGGTATCGTCGATCGCATCAACGACCGAGGTGGCAATGGCGCGGTCAGTATCGCTAAACGGCGTCAGCTCAACCTGCCACATTAGGTAATCCTGCAGCGACTGGGTGGTTTCACCCTGATAAACCGGTAACTCATCATCCTGGTAATCGGTACCGGTGCCGGATGGCGTGCCGGCGGTGTAGATTTCATCCCAGGTCGCGTCCAGCGGCAGCTCGTCAGGCATCTCTTTCTGCTCAAGCGCTTCACGGGTATCCAGCGCTTCGCCTTCGGGAGCCTCACGAGAGTCGATTTCATCATGCAGATCGGTTTGTTCAAGCAGCGGATTACTTTCCAGTGCCAGCTGTAACTCTTGCTGGAGTTCAAGCGTAGAGAGTTGCAGCAGACGAATCGCCTGCTGCAACTGCGGTGTCATCGCCAGCTGTTGGCTGAGCCTGAGTTGCAAACCTTGCTTCATAGACAGGATGGTAGTTCCCAGGTAAACATCAGTATTTACGACACCTTATCAGAGTCTGAACTCTTCACCCAAATAAACCCGCTTAACCTGCTCATCTGCCAGAATTTCATTCGGCGTACCGTGTGCGATCAGGTGGCCCTGATTGACGATATACGCCCGTTCGCACACCGCTAAGGTTTCGCGCACGTTATGGTCGGTGATCAACACGCCAAGGCCGCTGTCACGCAAATGTTCGATAATTTTCTTGATGTCGATGACCGAGATTGGGTCAACACCCGCAAAGGGTTCATCCAGCAGGATAAATTTAGGATTAGCAGCCAGCGCGCGGGCGATTTCGACCCGGCGACGTTCGCCGCCGGAGAGCGCCTGACCCATAATGTCGCGCAGGTGCTCAATGTGAAACTCTTCCATCAGCTCGTTGGCGCGGTCCTGACGCTGCTCTTCGATGAGGTCGTCACGGATTTGCAGAACCGCCATCAGGTTATCGTAGACGCTGAGGCGACGGAAAATAGAGGCCTCCTGCGGCAGATAGCCGATACCGCGACGCGCTCGGGCGTGCAGCGGCAGGATACTGATATCTTCATCATCAATAATAATGCGGCCAGCGTCGCGCGGCACAATCCCGACCACCATGTAAAAGGTGGTGGTTTTACCGGCACCGTTGGGGCCCAGCAGGCCGACAATCTCGCCGGACTTTACCTGCAGACTGACATCTTCTACCACGCGACGGCCTTTATATGCCTTCGCCAGGTTTTCTGCGATTAATGTGGCCATAGCTATTAGTTACTCTTCTTTCCGCTGTTGGACGAACCTTTATCCTGCAGTTGCGACGGCACCAGCACGGTGGTGACGCGCTTATTCTGGCCCTGGCTGTACGCCTGCATTTTCTGCTCTTTCACCAGATAGGTAATGCGACCGCCTTTGATGTTGCTGTCCTGCTGCTCAATGAAGGCGTTGCCGGTCAGCTCAACAAAGTCGTTAGCCAGTTCATAGTGCAGTTTTGCCGCATGGCCCTGCACTGGTTTGCCGCTGTCCTGCATCTGGTAGAAGGTGGCGGGGTTACCGTACGCATCGACGATGGTTTTCTTGCTGTCGCCGCCCGGACGGGTCACCACCACTTTATCAGCGGTTATTTTGATCGAACCCTGGGTGACGATAACTTTGCCGGTAAAGGTCGCGACATTGCCCTGCAGATCCAGCGCCTGGTTCTGCGAGTCAATATTGACGGGCTTATCCGAGTCACCGGTCAGGGCCAGCGCAGGCACGCTGCTCGCCAGCAGCATGCTGGCAAGTAAAAGCTTAAGCCTATTTTTGTTCATTTTGAATTTCATAAGAAGTTTTGACCTTTTCAATTAACTCGGCGTTTTTTGTCCGTAAATTGCCGCGCATTTTCATGCCGGTGGAGTTAAAACTGCGGCCATACAGCGTCACCTGGTCGTCAGAGGTAACGTCCTGAGTGACAAGGTTAACCTGCGCATTGTCGGTTTTGACCCGGTCAAGCTGGGAGTCGTGCGTCAGCGTATTCAGTTCAACATGACCATACAGATAAAGCATACGATCTTTAGTGAGCTTTGCTTTGTCCGCACGGAGTGTCCAGGTCGGCACTTTATTTTCATTTTCGTCGTATGTGGTCATCACCGGATTGCTGAACCAGCTCAGCTCCTGATCCGAAAAGTAGGTCACTTTATCGGAAACCAGTTTATACGACAGCGCACCCTGTGGGTTGTAAACCACGGTGTGGGAATCCGCACTGGTATAGGTCGGTGCCTGGTTATTGGTGGCAACCGGCGTATCCTCATCCTGGTTGGTAAGATTCCAGCCGATTAAAACCAGTGCAATCAAGGTCAGAATCAGCGTTATCCAACGCCTGCTTTTACTCATACTGATTGCCCTTTGGCATCCTCAAATTTGTCCTGCGACATTAAGATCAGGTCGCAAACTTCACGTACTGCGCCGCGTCCGCCCGCAATGCGCGTCACGTAGTGCGCGCGCGGCAACAGCACCGGATGGGCATCCGCAACCGCCACGCTTAATCCGACTTTTGCCATCACCGGCCAGTCGATCAGGTCATCGCCAATATAGGCGACCTGCCGATCGGAAAGGGACAGTTTATCCAGAAGTTCGCCATATAGGCCAAAACCTTATCCGATTGTCCCTGATAAAGATGACGAATGCCGAGCGTTTTACAGCGATCTTCCATCAGGCGGGCATTACGGCCGGTAATAATAGCCACTTCCACATCTGAGGTCAGCAGGCGGCGGATGCCGTAGCCGTCGCGTACATTAAACGCTTTCAGCTCTTCGCCATTACTGCCCATGTAGATCACCCCGTCGGACATTACGCCATCGACGTCGCAAATCAGCAGGCGAATCTGGCTGGCGCGGTCCATCACATCGGCGCTGACCGGGCCATAGCAGGTTTCAATCGGGGGAGTTGCCAGTTGCATTGTCTTTTCCTGTTCAGACTACGCCAGCGCGCAGCATGTCATGCATATGTACCACACCGAGCAGATGGTCGTCATCGGCGACCAGGATCGAGGTAATGTTTTTGGTTTGCATCAGGTTGAGCGCTTCAACCGCCAGCATGTTTGGCCGCACGCGAATGCCGCCTGGCGTCATCACTTCACCAATGGTGGCGCGCTGGAAATCGATACCCATATCGAAGATGCGGCGCAGGTCACCATCGGTAAAGATGCCTTCAATCTTCATCAGATCGTCGACTATTACCGTCAAGCCGAGGTTTTTGCGGGTAATTTCCAGCAGCGCATCACGCAGCGACGCATCACGCGTGACGTGCGGAAGTTCATCGCCGCTGTGCATGATATCGGCCACGTGCAGCAGCAGTTTACGCCCCAGTGCACCACCGGGATGGGAGAGCGCGAAGTCTTCAGCGGTGAAGCCGCGCGCTTCCAGCAGCGAAACGGCCAGCGCATCGCCCATTACCAGCGTGGCGGTGGTGGTGCTGGTCGGGGCCAGACCGAGCGGGCACGCCTCCTGTGGGACGCTGACGCACAGATGCACATCGGCAGCCCGGGCCATTGCGCTTTCTGGCCGGCCGGTCATGCAGATCAGGGTTATATTCTGCCGCTTTAACACCGGGATCAGCGCGAGAATTTCATTCGACTCGCCGCTGTTGGAGATGGCAATCACCACGTCATTCTTGCTGACCATGCCCAGATCGCCATGGCTGGCTTCCGCCGGATGAACAAAAAAGGCGGGGGTGCCGGTGCTGGCAAAGGTGGCCGCCATTTTTTTGCCGATGTGGCCTGACTTGCCCATCCCCATTACCACCACTTTCCCCTGGCAGGCGTAAATCCGGGCGCAGGCGCGGGCGAAATCGTCGTTAATGTACTGATCGAGCTGCTCCAGACCTTCGCGCTCGATGCGCAATACCGCTTTGCCTGCGCGCTGGAAATCAAAAACTGCCGGTTGCTGATATGACATGGTCAGTCTGTCCTTGTTAGCCGTCCATGAACGCTGGCTGTACCCACAGCAGCGTAACCCAGACGAAGAAACTACAGAGTAAAAGTGCGCCTGCCGTACGGCCAACGCGTCGGCGACGTAACAGGCAGAGCAGGGCGAACAGTACGCTGACGCCCAGCATCACCCAGTAATCACGGGCGAACACGTGGTAATCGATGCTGCCAGGATGCATCAGCGCCGGCAGGCCGAGTACGATAGCAATATTATAAATGTTGGCACCGATCAGGTTACCGATCGCGATATCATCTTCGCCTTTCAGCGCGCCAGCAATCACCGTCGCCAGCTCGGGCAGGCTGGTCCCGACCGCAATCAGCGTCAGACCCATCACCAGTTCACTGACGCCAAAATAGTCGGCAAACACCGTGGCATTGTCTATCACCATCCGGGTCGACATCGGCAGGATAATCAGGGCGACGACCAGCCAGAGAAACGCCACCGTGTTGCCGCTCTCTTCGCGCGGTAATTCCGCCAGCTGCTCACGGGTCAGGGTGTCGTTGTTATCGCGTTCCGCTTTACTTGCGATGCGGATCACCACCATCAGATAAATCGCGGCGATGGCGATCAACCCAATGCCATCCAGTCGGCTAAGCTGGTTATCAAACAGCATAAAACCGCTGAGCAGCGTCACCAGCAGCATTAAAGGGAGTTCACGACGGATCAGATTAGAGTGTACGCTGAGTGGGTGCATTAACGCAGCGGCACCCAGGATCAATAAAATATTGGTAATATTCGAGCCCAGCGCGGTACCAACAGCAAGATCCATCTGGCCATGCTGCGCGGCGGAGAAGGAGAGAATCATCTCTGGCAACGAGGTGCCGATGCTGACGACGGTCATGCCAATGATCAAGGGCGGAATACCAAACGATCGACAGAGTATCGAGGCGCTAAACACCAGACGATCGGCACCATAAGCCAGTAAAAGCAAACCGATAATCAGCAGTGCAGAAGCTACGAACATGAAAAAATCCTTGCGTAAAAACCCCAGTCCGGTAAGCCTTGTCCGGCGGGTTTCAGGTTCTGTGCGATATAACAGGCGCTGATTTTGACCGTCTGAAAGGCAAAAGTAAATTTAATGGCCGTTTTCGCCAAATGTTAGCGATAAGTTTCTGTAAAGCTATCGTGAATTAGGACCGAACAGGCTATCATCGTAACCCATGTTTACGCCCGATCCTTACAAGAGGTAATAATGATCCAGCAGCAGACGAATCTGGTTGAGGTTCGTGGCGTGAGTTTTTCGCGCGGAGATCGCCAAATCTTCGATGACATTTCGCTGACCGTACCGAAAGGCAAAGTGGCAGCGATAATAGGACCATCGGGGATCGGTAAAACCACTCTGCTACGCTTGATTGGGGGTCAGCTTCAGCCGACCCGTGGCGAAATCTTTTTCCGTGGCGAAAACATCCCGTCATTATCACGCGCTAGGTTGTATGAGGCGCGTAAAAAAATGAGCATGCTGTTCCAGTCAGGCGCGCTGTTTACCGATTTAACGGTGTATGAAAATGTCGCCTGGCCGCTGCGTGAACACACTCGCCTGCCGGACCCGTTACTGCGCAGCACGGTGTTAATGAAGCTGGAAGCGGTCGGTCTGCGTGGCGCTACCCAGCTGAAACCGGCTGAGCTGTCGGGCGGAATGGCGCGACGCGTTGCGCTGGCGCGTGCCATTGCCTTAGAGCCTGAACTGATTATGTTCGACGAACCTTTTGTCGGACAGGACCCGATTACCATGGGCGTGCTGGTTAAGCTGATTGATGAACTTAACCACGCGCTGGGACTGACCTGTATTGTGGTGTCACACGACGTACCGGAAGTGTTAAGTATTGCGGACTACGCCTATATCGTGGCCGGACAGAAAATTATCGCACACGGCACCACGTCGGAACTGCGAGAAAATAACGATCCGCGTGTCCGCCAGTTTATTGATGGAGAAGCGGATGGTCCGGTTCCATTCCGTTTTCCTGCCGGCGACTATCTCGCTGATTTAACCGGCTCAGGGAGTAACTAAACTGATGGTGTTGAAGGCGCTGGCGACATTTGGACGTCAGGGAATTGAAACGTGCGCCAGTTTTGGCCGCGCAGGATTAATGCTGTTTCATGCGCTGGTGGGCAAACCAGCGTTCCGCAGACACACGCCGCTACTGATTAAACAACTGTATAGCGTCGGCGTGCTGTCGCTGCTGATCATCGTGGTTTCCGGTCTGTTTATCGGCATGGTGCTCGGCCTTCAGGGTTACTTGGTCTTAACAACTTACGGCGCGGAAACCAGTCTCGGTATGCTGGTGGCGCTGTCGTTGCTGCGTGAACTGGGGCCGGTGGTGACCGCGCTGCTGTTCGTCGGACGGGCAGGGTCAGCGCTGACCGCCGAAATCGGCCTGATGAAAGCCACCGAACAGCTCTCCAGTATGGAGATGATGGCGGTTGACCCGTTACGGCGGGTGGTGTCGCCGCGTTTCTGGGCCGGCTTTATCAGCATGCCGCTGCTGACGCTGATTTTCACCGCGGTAGGTATCGCCGGTGGGGCGCTGGTCGGGGTGAGCTGGAAAGGGATTGATCTCGGTTTCTTCTGGTCGGCGATGCAGAATGCCGTTGATTTTCATACCGATGTGGTTAACTGCCTGATTAAAAGCGCGGTGTTTGCTATCACCGTAACGTGGATAGCGCTGTTTAACGGCTATGATGCGATTCCAACCTCTGAAGGGATCAGTCGTGCGACGACGCGCACCGTGGTGCACGCGTCACTGGCGGTGCTCGGATTGGATTTTGTGCTGACAGCACTGATGTTTGGGAATTGATGCAATGCAAAGCAAAAAAAGCGAAATCTGGGTTGGTATTTTCATGATTATGGCGTTACTGGCCGCGCTGTTTCTTGCGCTGCGCGTCGCCGATTTAAAGTCGATGGGCACCGAGCCGACATGGAAGCTCTACGCGACCTTTGACAACATCGGCGGCCTGAAAGCCAGCTCGCCAGTAAAAATTGGCGGTGTGGTGATTGGCCGGGTAACCGATATTGAGCTGGAACCGAAAACGCTGCTGCCGCGTGTCACCATGGACATCAGCGATCAGTACGCCAACAAAATTTCAGACACCAGTTGGCTGGCGATCCGCACGCAGGGACTGCTGGGGGAACAATTTCTGGCGCTCAATTTAGGCTTTGACGATCCTGAACTGGGTTCGTCGATGCTGAAAGATGGCGACACGCTACGTGACACCAAGTCGGCGATGGTACTGGAAGACCTGATTGGTCAGTTCCTCTACAAGAGCGGCGACAACAAACAAAATAATGACAGTAAGGATACGCAGGGCAGCGAGAATGCCGCGCCTGCGGTACCGGCTCAACCTTAAAACAAGAGGGTATACTATGTTTAAACGTTTACTGATGATTGCCATGCTGGTGGTGGCGGTGCCGCTGACGGCCAATGCGGCGGCCGACCAGAGCAATCCCTACAAACTGATGAACGAAGCGGCGCAGAAGACCTTCACCCGTCTTAAGAATGAGCAGCCGAAAATCAAGCAGGACCCGAACTATCTGCGTGACATCGTGCGTCAGGAACTGCTGCCGTATGTGCAGATTAAATATGCCGGCGCACTGGTACTGGGCCGCTACTACCGCGACTCTACGCCTGCACAGCGCGAAGCCTATTTCAGCGCCTTTGGTGATTATCTGGCGCAGGCTTACGGCCAGGCCTTAGCGCTGTATCACGGTCAGACCTATCAGATTCAGCCTGAACAGCCGTTAGGTGACGCCAAAATTGTCGCGATCCGCGTCTCAATTATCGACCCGAATGGCCGTCCACCGGTTCGCCTCGACTTCCAGTGGCGCAAGAACAGTCAGACCGGCAACTGGCAGGCATATGACATGATCGCCGAAGGCGTCAGCATGATCACCACCAAGCAAAATGAGTGGAGCGATCTGCTACGTACCAAAGGCATCGATGGCCTGACCGCGCAGCTGAAATCATCCGCGGCGCAGCCGATTACGCTGGATAAACAGCAATAATGCGCGAATCGTTAAGCTGGCAGCGTGAAGCCAGCACGCTATTACTGAAAGGCGAGCTGGACCGCGATACGCTGCTCAGCCTGTGGCAGCAGCGCGACACGCTGATTAAAGATGTTGATATTATTGATGTCGCCGCACTGGAGCGGGTCGACTCCTCCGGGCTGGCCCTGCTGGTGCATCTGCGTGAAATCGCCCGGGCCCAGGGCATTACGCCCCGGTTCGCCGGCATCAGCGACAAACTGCAGTCGCTGATTACCCTTTACAATCTGCAACAGATTATTGTTTCTGCGGATAAAAGCGCCTGATTTCCGGTCGTTACGCTAAGCCACTGTTTTACACAGGGGCTTCTGCGTATTTAAGAGTCAGCCGCTTTCCTCTAAGATGTCTCCCTTATTATTATCAGGTGAAGTTAAGCGCAATGGAAAACAGTGAAATGCAGGCCGTGCTGATGGCAGCATTGCCTTTAGATGAAGTGCATGTGATAAGCAATGATGGCAGCCACTTTCAGGTTATCGCCGTAGGCGAACTGTTTGGTGAGCTGAGCCGCGTTAAGAAGCAGCAGGTTGTTTACGCGCCGCTGATGGAGTTCATCGCGGATAACCGCATTCATGCTGTCTCCATCAAAACCTATACTCCCGCTGAATGGGCGCGTGACCGTAAAATCAACGGTTTCTGATCCGTCAGCCTGGTGAACTCGCGGTGCGCGAGTCCGACCTTTAGCTAGTTAATTGAGAGCCGTGTTAATGGACAAATTTCGTGTGCAAGGCCCCACCCGCTTAAGTGGTGACGTAACCATTTCCGGGGCGAAGAACGCCGCGCTGCCTATTCTGTTCGCTGCCCTGCTGGCTGAAGAGCCGGTCGAGATCCAGAATGTGCCGAAGCTGCGCGACATCGATACCACCATGAAGCTGCTGAGCCAGCTGGGTGCAAAGGTGGAGCGCAACGGTTATGTGCATTTCGATGCCAGCGCGGTGGACGTATTCTGTGCCCCTTACGACCTGGTGAAAACCATGCGTGCCTCGATCTGGGCGCTGGGTCCGCTGGTGGCGCGTTTTGGTCAGGGACAGGTTTCCCTGCCGGGTGGCTGCGCAATTGGCGCGCGTCCGGTCGACCTGCATACTACCGGCCTTGAGCAGCTGGGTGCCGAGATCAAACTGGAAGAAGGCTACGTTAAAGCGTCAGTCAACGGCCGTCTGAAAGGCGCGCTGATCGTGATGGATAAAATCAGCGTCGGTGCGACCGTCACTATCATGAGTGCCGCGACGCTGGCGACCGGCACGACGTTGATTGAGAATGCCGCCCGTGAGCCAGAAATTGTCGATACCGCCAACTTCCTGAACACCCTCGGCGCAAAAATCAGCGGCGCAGGCACCGATAAAATCACCATCGAAGGCGTTGAACGTCTGGGTGGCGGAGTTTACCGTGTACTGCCGGACCGTATTGAAACCGGCACCTTCCTGGTGGCGGCCGCCATTTCAGGTGGCAAAGTGATCTGTCATAAAACGCAGCCTGATACGCTGGATGCCGTACTGGCGAAACTGCGTGACGCGGGTGCGGATATCGAAACCGGTGACGACTGGATCAGCCTGGATATGCACGGCAAGCGGCCGAAAGCGGTTAACGTCCGCACCGCACCGCATCCGGGTTTCCCAACCGATATGCAGGCGCAGTTCACGCTGCTTAACTTGGTCGCGGAAGGCACTGGCCTGATCACCGAAACCATCTTTGAAAACCGCTTCATGCACATCCCTGAATTAATCCGTATGGGTGCGCACGCTGAAATTGAGAGCAATACCGCGATTTGCCACGGCGTTGAAACGCTGTCTGGCGCGCAGGTGATGGCCACCGATTTACGTGCGTCTGCCAGCCTGGTATTGGCGGGTTGCATCGCGGAAGGCACCACGCTGGTCGATCGTATCTATCATATCGATCGTGGCTATGAACACATCGAAGATAAACTGAAAGCGATGGGTGCAAACATTGAGCGCGTAAGCGGCGACGAGCAATCCCGCTTTGCTGTAACACGATGAACCAGATCTGGCATCCGGAGCTGGTTTTTTTTCGCCTGCTAAAGATCGCTGTGATCGTTGGGTTGATCGGGCAGGGATCGGATCCGTTTCTTACGATCCAGCAGGCAGTGCGTATCGGCATCGTAGTAGCGGCTGGGCCAGATCTCCGCCGGATGGATAGCAATCGCCTCGGCAATCAGCCACTCACCCTTGGGCCACGGCCGCTACAGCGCATTGGCCAGGGTAGATGAACTCAGGCCTGCCGAACGTGACAGAGCGGCCAGCGTCGTGCCGCGCTTGTGTAAGGCGGCGATAATGTCGGCGGGATGCCAGTCTTCAATCCTTTTCTGCATAAACCTGTTCTCCTTTTCCGTGTTATTACGTCACCCACACGGGTGCCGGCTTTCCTTTTTGCAATGTTATCTGGAAAGTTAATGGGATTTATAGCAAATAGATTCCATATGTTTCCGGTAATATTTGGATCTTAAGCCAGATCTGCGTCAACCTACGCAAAAGAGGTGCAAGCAGAGAAAGAAGCGTGAAAAAAGTGAGAGCGGATAAACAAAAACGGAGCTAGCTCTGGCTCCGTCAGGGATTAGAAATCGCGTTGAACGGACATGTGCGCCAGCGACTCCAGCGCGCTGCGCCACGGGGTTTCCGGCAGGATTTTCAATGCTTCAATGGCCTTATCAGCTTCCTGTTCCGCACGCTTGCGCGTCCATTCCAGCGAGCCGCACTGATTCATCGCTTCCAGCACCGGCTCCAGCAGATGCCGGCCATTGCCTTGTTCAATTGCTTCTCTGATCATCTTCGCCTGATCCGGCGATCCGTGCTGCATCGCATGCAGCAACGGCAGCGTCGGTTTCCCTTCGCTCAGATCGTCGCCGGTATTTTTACCCAGCGTTTCACCGTCGGCACTGTAATCCAGTAAATCGTCAATTAACTGGAAAGCGGTACCCAGATAGCGTCCATAATCCTGCAGCGCTTTTTCCTCTTCCGGTGTAGCTTCAGCCAGAATCGCGGACGCCTGCGACGCCGCTTCGAACAGGCGCGCGGTCTTGCTGTAAATCACGCGCATGTAGCTCTCTTCCGTGATGTCAGGATCGTTCACGTTCATCAGCTGCAGCACTTCGCCTTCAGCAATCACGTTCACCGCTTCCGACATCAGCGCCAGAATGCGCAATGAGCCCATGCTGGTCATCATCTGGAAGGCGCGGGTGTAGATAAAATCACCGACCAGTACGCTTGCCGCATTGCCGAACGCCGCATTGGCGGTCGCTTTGCCACGACGCATATGGGATTCATCCACCACATCGTCATGCAACAGCGTGGCGGTATGGATAAATTCGATCAGCGCCGCATTGATAACGTGCAAATCGCCCTTGTAACCCATGGCGCGTGCGGATAGCACGGCGATCATGGGGCGGATACGCTTGCCCCCACCACTGATTATGTAATAGCCCAACTGGTTGATGAGCGAGACATCTGAATTCAGCTGGTCGAGGATGGTCTGGTTAACGGCAGCCATATCCTGTGCGGTTAATTCATTAATCTGTTGTAAGTTCATTCGTCTTTTCAGCTATGACTCGTTTCTCTGCCATGGTAAGTGCTTTTACCCAGCCAGCGTTCAGGTAATCTGTTACTGATTGTACTTGAATTTTCTGGTTGAGGAACGTTTGCGTTCGGCCTGTGTTTTTTTTCTGCAAGAGAATGCAAAGTGCTCTTGTCTTCTCCTGGAGTTTTGCGTAGAATTCGTGCCCTATTGTGAATATTTAGCGCGCCGCCTGATGAACTAAAAGGCAAGCGCAGAAGCGGAATTTTATATGTACGCGGTTTTCCAAAGTGGTGGTAAACAACACCGAGTAAGCGAAGGTCAGACCGTTCGCCTAGAAAAGCTGGACATCGCAACCGGTGAAACCATTGAGTTTCACCAGGTTCTGATGATTGCCAATGGCGAAGACGTGAAAATCGGCGCGCCACTGGTTTCAGGCGGTATGATCAAGGCGGAAGTTGTTGCTCATGGTCGTGGCGAGAAAATTAAGATCGTCAAGTTTCGTCGTCGTAAACACTACCGTAAGCAGCAAGGCCACCGTCAGTGGTTCACTGATGTGAAAATCACTGGCATCACTGCCTAAGAGGAGATCTGACAAATGGCACATAAAAAGGCTGGTGGTTCGACTCGAAATGGTCGTGACTCCAACGCAAAACGTCTGGGTGTAAAACGTTTTGGTGGTGAATCCGTTCTGGCGGGTAGCATCATCGTTCGTCAGCGTGGCACCAAATTCCACGCCGGTAACAATGTAGGTTGTGGTCGTGACCACACCCTGTTTGCTACCGCAGACGGTAAAGTAGAATTCGAAATCAAAGGTCCGAACAACCGTAAATACATCAGCATCGTTGCTGAGTAAGGTTGTCGTGACGCAGACGTTTAACGTCTGAACGCACGAATTAAAGGCCCCGCAACTGCTGCGGGGCTTTTTACATTCTGCGCTCGGTTGCCGTAAAGGCAACGCATCACAAAAGATTGCTGTACACTTTATATACGCACTGGCGAAAGCCAATCCTGATTTATCCGCCGCTGGTCAGCGCAGAAGACCCTGGCGTACCCGTTTGCAGAGTGCTGCAGACGATTGTGTGACGGAGATAGAAAATGAAGTTTGTTGATGAAGCGACAATATTGGTCGTCGCCGGTGATGGCGGTAATGGTTGCGTCAGCTTCCGCCGCGAAAAATATATCCCGAAAGGCGGCCCGGACGGGGGTGATGGTGGTGACGGCGGTGACGTTTACCTGATCGCTGACGAAAACCTTAACACCCTGATCGATTATCGTTTCGAAAAGTCTTTCCGCGCCGAGCGTGGGCAGAACGGCCAGAGCCGTGACTGTACCGGCAAACGCGGCAAAGATATCGTAGTGAAAGTGCCGGTCGGCACCCGGGTGATCGACCAGGGTACCGGTGAGACCTTAGGCGATATGACGCGTCACGGCCAGAAACTGATGGTCGGCAAAGGCGGCTGGCATGGCCTGGGAAACACCCGTTTCAAATCGTCGGTTAACCGCAGTCCGCGTCAGAAAACCATGGGTACGCCCGGTGAAAAACGCGACCTGCAGCTGGAGCTGATGCTGCTGGCCGACGTCGGGATGCTGGGCTTACCGAACGCCGGTAAATCGACCTTCATCCGTGCCGTCTCGGCAGCCAAACCGAAAGTGGCGGACTATCCGTTTACCACTCTGGTCCCGAGCCTTGGCGTGGTTAGTATGGACAGCGAGCAGAGCTTTGTGGTGGCCGATATCCCTGGCCTGATCGAAGGCGCAGCCGAAGGTGCGGGTCTGGGTATTCGCTTCCTGAAGCACCTTGAGCGCTGCCGCGTGCTGCTGCACCTGATCGACATCGATCCTATCGATGAAAGCGATCCGATTGAAAACGCGCGCATCATTCTCGGCGAACTGGAAAAATACAGCGATAAGCTGTTCAACAAGCCGCGCTGGCTGGTGTTCAATAAAATTGACCTGCTGAGCGAAGAAGAAGCGCAGTCGCGCGCCAAAGCGATCGCTGACGCGCTGGGCTGGGAAGGGAAGTATTACCTGATCTCGGCTGCCAGCCGTACCGGTGTCAACGAACTCTGCTGGGACGTGATGAGCTTCATCAACGCCAACCCGAAAGAAGCCGAGCTCGAAGAGAAACAGCCGGAGAAAGTGGAGTTCATGTGGGATGATTACCACAAAGAAGCCATTGAAAACGCGGTTGAAGTGGAAGATAAAGAGTGGGATGACGACTGGGATGATGAAGACGACGAAGGCGTCGAAATTATCTATCAGCGCTAACGCTCTGCGCGCATCCCCGAATCACCGCTGATGCGCGATGCTCCCTTTTCGCCCTGAAAGGGGAGCATCACAGCGGCGTTAGCTCATTACCGCCACGCCCAGCCGTGCACTGCAACACAACTGATCGCGACCGTTACGAATCTCAATCTGCCAGCTCTGGCTGCGCTTACCAAGATGCAGCGGACGACAAATTCCGCGTACCACACCGCTTGATACCGCACGATGATGGCTCGCATTCACTTCCACGCCCACCACGCTGCTGCCTTCCTCAACGACCAGATAGCCCGCAATCGATCCCATCGACTCCGCCAGTACCACGGACGCGCCACTGTGCAGCAGGCCAAAAGGCTGATGCGTTCGGGCATCGACCGGCATAGTCGCTTCCAGATAATCATCGCCAATTACGGTAAAAATGATCCCCGGATGCGCCACCAGCGAGTTTTCACCCAGAGCATTCAGGGCAGCAAGATCGATGGATCGTTTCCAGATCGCTGACATGATCAGGCTCCCAGGGTTGCGCCGCTATCCACCACGATATTCTGTAAGGTCACGTGGCTGGCAAGATCGGAGGCGAGGAACAGCACGTTAGCGGCAATTTCCTGCGGCTGTGCGATTTTTCCTAGCGGGATGCCGAGTTTAAACTGACTCCGGGAAGCCCGCGATCATCTCCTGCTCACCGGTCGGCGTATGCCACAGGCTGCGCTGCATATCGGTATCGGTTGAGCCGGGGGAGAAGATATTGCAGCGAAACGCCATACGGCGCCATTCCAGTCCGACCGTCAAACAGAGGCTGCGCAGGGCGGCTTTTGAGGCACCATAGGCGGACATGCCAATCCGCGGTGCGTGCGCTGAGTCGGAGGGGATGGTGATAATCGCGCCCGCCCGCTGCTGGCGGAACACCGGCAGGGTTTGCTGAAACAGGTTGAACGCGCCACCGGCATTGACGTTAAGGCAGGCCTGCCAGTCGGTAAACGACAGCTCATCGGTAGCGCCAATCCGCAGAATACCGGCCGCGTTAACCAGCACATCAATACTCGGCTGCGTTGCCAGCAGACGCTGGCAGAGCGTCTTCATCTGGTCAGGATCGGACACGTCCAGCGTATGGCAGGGAAACGGATAGTCATGGCCGTGAAAACGCTGATCGAAAGCTTCAACCCGCGCACCTGCCTGATGAAACGCCAGCGCGGTGTGATAGCCAATTCCCTGGCCAGCACCGGTTATCCAGACAATTTTTCCGCTGAAGTCGAACGAATGGCTCATTGTGCAGGCTCCCGTGACAGCAAGGCCCACCAGCCATCAATGCTCGGATTTTTGGCCAGGCTGACAAAGTCGATGTCGCTGTGCACCTGACGCCAGCGCGCCGCTAGCGCCATCACCCGCACCGAATCCAGACCGTAATTGATCAGGTTTTCATCATCTTCCGGCACGTCGTCATCTTCCAGCAGCGGCAGAATCAGCGCGCGCAGATCGTGTTTACTCAGCGGCAGTGGCATCAGGTCGGCGGTCATCACCACTTTGCCACTGCGGCCAGCGGTGTAGGTCAGCGCCATCATATGCTCGTCGCGGCTGAAATCCGCCAGCGCATCGGCCACCATAAACGGCTGAATGTTGCGCATAAACGCGTCGGTGGCGGTGGTCAGGCAGCCGATATGGGCATAGACGCCGGTAATGATCAGCTGATCGCGGCCCATCTCCTGCAGGATCGACTCAAGCGGTGAGCGATGGAAGGCGCTGTAGCGCCATTTAGTCAGTACATGATCGTCGGCATCCGGTGCCAGCGCGTCCACGATCTTCTGCTGATCGGGATGCTTATTCAGGCCCGGGCCCCACATGTCGTTGAGCAACGCACGGTCTTCATCGCTCTGCGCATTCGGCTGCGCGGTATAGAACACCGAAATCCCCTGCGCTTTGCAGTAGCGGCGCAGGCGGGCAATGTTGTCGACTACCTGCTGCACCAGCGGGCTATTCTCGCCCCAGAAGTTGAGGAAATAATGCTGCATATCGTGGATCAGCAGTTCCGCACGGCACGACTCCAGCGCCCATTTTACCTTGTTGGTCGGCAACTTAGTGGCGGCTGGCAGCGGATAAGAGGTCAGTTTTGGAATAGCCATAGAAAAATCTCCGGACAGATCAGGCTTGCGCTTGTTGATCGGCAAGTTGTTGGCGCAGACGTTTTTTATCCACCTTGCCGACGTGGGTCAGCGGCAGGGCATCTACGCAGGTAATACGGTCGGGCAGTTTGAATTCCGCTACCCCCAGTTCACGCAGGTGACGACGCAGCGCCACCGGTTTCACCGGCTGACGGGCCACGATGAAGGCGCAGCTCTTCTCACCCATCAGCTCATCGTTCGTCGACACCAGTGCCACGTGAATCACATCAGGATGGCGTTGCAGCAGGTTCTCGATCTCTTCCGCCGCGATCTTTTCGCCGCCGCGGTTGATCTGATCTTTCTCACGCCCCTGAACAATGATGTTGGCTTGCGGAGTGATCTCAATCAGATCGCCAGAGCAGTAAAAGCCCTGCGAATCGAAACTGGCGGCATTACGTTCCGTGCTATTGTAGTAGCCGCGGAAGGTATAAGGTCCGCGCGTCATCATACGGCCAATGGTGCCGGTCGGCAGCGGATTGCCCTGTTCATCGGCCACCCACACTTCATCATCCGGCGAGATCGGGCGGCCCTGGGTGGTCAGAATGGTGGTTTCTCATCATCTAGCCGGGTATAGTTCACTAGGCCTTCTGCCATGCCGAACACCTGCTGCAGTTTGCAGCCTATCTCTGACTAAATGCGTGCCGCCAGGGTCTCGCGCAGCTTCGCGCCACCGACCTGAATGCGTTGCAGCGAAGCCAGCGCGGCATTGCTGCCCCATTCCTGAATCGCCTGCAGCCACAGGCTGACGGCTGGCGGGACCAGACCGGTATCGGTTACCTGATGTTCAATCAGCGGGAAGCAGAGCGTAGCGCTGGGATCATCGGCCGCCAGAATAACCTGTCCGCCCGCGTAAAAGACCCCCAGCGCGCCCGGTGATCTCATCGGAAAATTATGCGCAGCGGGCAGGGCGATCAGGTAACGGGTTTTAGCGGTCACCCCACAGATAACGTCACTTTCGCGGATGCTGTAATAGTAGTCGTTATGGGTACGCGGGATCAGTTTCGGCGTGCCGGTGCTGCCGCCGGAGAGCTGGAAAAAGGCCACTTCATCACCGCCGGTCGGTGTAGCGACGAAATCGCCCGCCGGTTCGGCCAGCAGGCTTTCAAGGCTGTTTTCAGCCTGAGCATCACCGCGCAGGATTACCTGCTGCAGTTGGTCATGATCGCGGCACAGATGGCTGATAAAACCGTCATCGGCAAACAGCGCATGGCTGCGATCGGCAATCAGCAGGCGGGGCGCAATCTGGCTGGCGTACGCCGTCAGCTCGTACGCTGATGGCTGAACAGCGCGTTAACCGGCGCGACGCCAATTTTAAACAGCGCAAACAGCGTCAGGTAAAATTCGGCCACTTTGCCGAGCTGCACCAGTGCGGTATCACCCGATTTGAGGCCACGACGCTGCAACGCTGCCGCAAGGTTGTCACTTAAGCGGGCCAGCTGACGGTAGCTGAACTGCCGATCGCCATCAATCACCGCCACGTTGTCGCTCTGCTGGTGGCGTTCGAGGACATCGGTCATCTGCAGATCGAGCCAGTAGCCTTTTTCGCGGTAACGCGCGGTCAGATCGTCAGGCCAGCGGCTGTAGGAAATGGTCATACAGGTTCCTTTATTGCAGTCCAAAAGCGCGAAGCATGGTGTCAAGTTTGACACCGGTTTCACGCCATTCTGATTCTGGTTGTGAGTCAGCAACGATGCCCGCGCCAGCAAACAGCCGCACGCGTGGGCCATTGACCGTACCGCAGCGAATCGTCATCACCCATTCGCCATTGCCCTGGTCATCGCACCAGCCGACGATGCCGCCAAACAGCTGGCGCTCAAACGGTTCGAGTTGCTGTATCAGCTGCTGGGCGCGCTGATGCGGGAAGCCGCTCAGTGCCGGCGTCGGATGTAACAGGCAGGCCAGCGACAGCGCATTTTCGCGCGGGTCGAGCACTTCACCCTCAATCAGGGTGGCGAGATGCCATAAGGTTGCGGTGATGATCAGCGACGGCACCTCCGGCACCGACAGCATCCGACTGCGCGGCTGCAGCTTGTTGCGCATCGCATCGGTTACCAGCTTATGTTCATGGCGATCTTTATCCGAACGCATCAGGCTCTCGCCTGCGGCTTGGTCACGGTGCGGATCGGCATCACGGCGGGCCGATCCGGCCAGCGGACAGGAGCTGAAATCCCGACCCTGCTTGCGGATCATTAATTCCGGGCTGGCCCCGACCAGCGCACCGCCTTCCGGCAGCGGCAGATGAAAGTGATAGCTGTTAGGATTCTGCGCCACGATGCGCTGCATCAGCGCTGCGGTATCCACCGGCTGTTCAGCCGTGATATCCATCAGCCGCGACAGTACCACTTTATCCAGATCGCCACGCTGCGTTGCGGCTACCTCCTGCACCACCATATCGGTGAAAATGTCATGATCCGGCACGGCCGTGCGGTGACGCACCTGCGGCAAAGTGGCTTCGGGCGGTGAGGTGACCGCATGCAGATCGTCGCGGTTAAAGGTCTGATACGATTCGGGGATAAACAGTGCCGACGGCTGATTGACGTCAAACGGGATCGCACCCACCAGAATAGGATGGGTAATGCCCTGTTTTCTGGCTGAGGCAAAATGGTGCTGCAATTGTTGCTGAAAATCCCCTGTCAGCGCATCACCTGCGGTTACCGGGGTGGTGAGCGTGGTGAAGCAGCCCTGTGTGGTCAGGCTTTTCCAGGTAGAAGTAAACAGGAAGCCGCGGCACAACGCGGAGAAATCCTGCAACAAGGGATGTTCAAACGTCAACGATTCCACCATAATTTTCACCTATCTATATATAAATGATAAGATAATTAATGATGATTATCATTTGCATTGTGGCCCAGTAACCTACGTTGATTAGCCGGAATTGTCAATAAATACGCGGTGTTTCGGCTGCGTTTTCCTGCTAAATCAGCACAAACAGCAGGGCAAATAGCCAGCATAAAAGTGGACTGGAATTTATGATTAAACGTGGTGTAAAGGCGGCGACAGCGGTGTTTTTCTTCTGTATCAGCTTTGCGGCGGCAGCACAGAACGGCTGGCCGCGCACGGTGGCGGGCGCAAAAGGCAGTGTGACGTTATCCCAGGCGTCGACCCGCATTGTCTCGACCAGCGTCACCCTGACCGGCTCGCTTCTGGCGATTGATGCGCCGGTGATTGCCAGCGGCGCAACGGCACCCAACAGCCGGCTGGCCGATGGGCAAGGGTTCTTTCGTCAGTGGGACGAGGTGGCAAAACAGCGCGGTGTAAAACGTCTCTATATTGGCGAGCCGAGTGCTGAAGCGATAGCGGCGGAAGCGCCGGACCTGATTGTAGTCAGTGCCACCGGCAATGACTCAGCGATCAAACTGGTCGATCAGCTGACGGCTATCGCACCGGTACTGGTGATCAACTAAGACGATAAAAGCTGGCAGCAGCTGGTGACGCTGCTGGGTGAGGCAACCGGCCATGAAGCACAAGCCGCTGCCCGGGTAAGCGCGTTCGATGCACGTGAAAAAGCGCTTCGCTCAGCGCTGACGCTGCCGCCGCAGCCGGTTTCCGCCATGGTCTGGAACGGTGACGGTCGCGCAGTTAATCTGTGGACTGAGGCGTCCGCGCAGGGCAAATTGCTGCAACAGCTGGGATTCACTCTGGCCACGCCACCTGTCGACATGCAGCACGGTCACAGCATGGGGCAGCGTAAAGACATTATTCAGCTGTCAGGGGAAAATCTGGCCGCCGCACTGAATGGCCACTCGTATCTGCTGTTTGCCGCCGAGCCGAAAACTGCAGAGCAGGTGATGAATAATCCTTTCCTGGCCCAGACCCCGGCGGTACGTGGCAAAGCGGTCTACGCGCTGGGGCTGGATACCTTCCGTCTGGATTACTACAGCGCCAGCAATCTGCTGAACCGGCTGGAGGCGCTGTTCGTTAAATCATGATGCTGTTTCCGCCTGCACAGGCGCAGGCGGTTGATAACGGCGTAGACGCGCCATCAGCAGCCACATCACCCCGCCCAGCACGGTGGCGGCCAGACCCAACAGGCCTGCCGCCTGCTGAGGCATCAGCAGTGACCCCATCGCACCGATCAGCGCCGCGCCAATCGCATCACCGGTGACATTCTGCGCCGTCCACAGGCTGTTGATCCGCCCAAGCAGCGCATCCGGCGTAAGCGTCTGGATCAGGGCATACTGCACCAGACTGTTGATAGCACTGAAATAACCAAACGCGGCGAGGCAGACCAGACTCAGGCTGAACCACGGCATCAGGCTGAACAGGCCGAGCGCCATAAAGGCGGCAATGGCGCTGGCCAGGATCAATCGACCCGGCTGCGACGACTGCGCCAGCCGGCCGCTGGTCAAAGCACCGACCGCCGCCCCGAGTGGCACGGCGGCGTACATCAGCCCCAGCTGCTCCAGCCCGACCTGCCAGTGAGGGGCCAGCGCCGGGTCGAGCACCCGCACCGCGCTGGCTAAGGTGACCAGCGCGCCAACCAGCGCTGCCATTCCGACGATCGGGCTGGTGAATAGAAAACCAATCCCGGCGGATAACGCGGTCAACGGATGTTCACGCGGTTGCGGTGGTGCGGCAAGCGTAGGCAGTCGCAGCAGGGTGAGCACCGTTAGCAAGGTGCCGATCGCCGCCAGACCGTAGTTCAAGGCCACGCCAGCATGGGCGATTACCAGTCCGGCAATCGCCGGCGAAAGGATCGCGCCAAAGCGTACCGTCAGCATGGTGATAGCGCCCGCTTTCATGATATTTTCGCGTCCGACCAGCGCCGGAGTGGCGGCTAGCAGCGCAGTGACGCCAATCGCGCCAAAGCCAAAAAAGCCATCCCACAGGCCCAGCACAAACACCGCGATCACCGAGGGCGCAGGCAGCGGGGCATTGATGCACAGCGCGACAAAACCGAGGCCGCAGGTTGAACGGGCAAATAAAATCAGGCGTCGGCGTTCGTAGCGATCGGCCAGCACGCCACCGGTCAGCAGGCCGATAAACATGCCGGCACCGGCCAGCGTGACCGCCAGTCCGGCCAGCAGCGGGGCTTGCGTCAGCTGTTGAATCTGTACCGGTACCGCCACCGCCAGCATGCCAAGCGCGACGATAGAGATAAATCGGGCGATAAACACGGCGCGGAAGGCGGGATGGGTTTTCAGCAGGCTGAGATCGATAAAGTGGGAGGGTTTGTTCATAACGTCGCCTTTTTACGGCCATTTTGCTCGTCATTGAGTTTACGAGTCATGGTAACATACCAAAAACGCGTAAGAACGATAACAAGTATCATTATCATAAAGGTATCCGCCGCGATACCATTGAATTGGTAAAGGTTTAAACGTCATGCGTTAATTCCGTGTAATAGAAGGTTCATGGATGCTGCTGTTGCTGCTCCTCGCGCTCAGTCTGATGCTGGGTGCCAAATCCATTTCCTTTCATGATGTCACCCAGGCGTTGCTGACCCGCTGCTCCAGCGCTGACTGCATTATTGTGCGTGACGCCCGACTGTCGCGCACCCTCGCCGGGCTGCTGGCGTGTGTTGGCCTCGGCGCGGCGGGCGCGCTGATGCAAAGCCTGACGCGAAATCCGCTGGCCGACCCCGGGATTCTCGGTATTAATGCCAGGGCCAGCTTCGCGGTGGTGCTGGGCATTGCGCTGTTCGGTGCCGATTCGCCGGCCGACTGGCTGGGCTTTGCCTTTAGCGGGGCGCTGCTGCTGGCACGCTCGCTCAACGGTCTCAGCATGGGCGGTGAAATGGCAACCGCACTCGGGACCCGCGTTGCCCGTACCCAGCTTATTGGGCTACTGGCGATTGCCTTGCTTAGCGGCGCCGCCACCGCCGCAGTGGGGCCGATTGCTTTTGTCGGATTAATGACGCCGCATCTGGCACGCTGGCTGTTCGGCAACGATCATCGCTGGATACTGCTTGGCACTATTCTTATCAAGCCCTGTCTGCTGCTGGCGGCCGATATTCTCGGCCGGGCGCTGGTGCCGGGCGAGCTACGCGTGTCGATTGTGACCGCGATTCTCGGCGCACCGATGCTGATTGTGCTGGTGCGCCGCAAGATCGGCAGAGGTGCGGTATGAGACGCGTAACGATTAATGGCGTCTGGCTTTTCTCGGCGTGACGCGCGGCACTTTGCCGATCACTGCTGCACAGCTATGGCAGGTGATCAACGGCGAGGCGGCGCGCAATATACAGCCGATCGTGGTGGAGTGGCGTCTGCCGCGGGTGATGATGGCGCTGCTGATTGGTGCCGCGCTCGGCGTGAGCGGCGCTATTTTTCAATCGCTGCGGCGCAATCCGCTCGGCAGCCCGGACATTCTCGGTTTCAATACCGGTGCCTACAGCGGAGTGCTGGTGGCGCTGGTGCTGTTCCAGCAGAACATGGAAGGCATGACGCTGGCGGCGCTGATCGGCGGATTGCTGACGGCGGGCGTGGTCTGGCTGTTTAGCTGGCGCAACGGTGTTGAGACTTTTCGGCTGATCATTGTCGGCATCAGCGTGCGTGCGCTGCTGATGGCGCTTAACAGCAGGCTGCTCAGCGTCTCTGCCGGCAGCGGCATCGCCGTCTGGTTAAGGGTGGCTAACTGCTGATGTTCAGCAGGCGTCAGCATATCCAGCTCGCCACACGGGCGATCGGGATCGGCGGCCAGCTGCGACAGCAGCAGATCAACGCGGCTGGCGTGTTGTCTGAGGGTTGCTTCGCTGTAGCGCTGCGCGTTCGCCAGCAGCTCCAGCGTCAGGTCGCCCTGTTCGCTGAGGTAGATCGCAATCTCCAGATCGCGTACCGGGCCGGAGGCGAGCTGATGCGTCACGCCTTCAATGCCGGCAAAATCAAGCTGGTAATCAAACATCTTGAGGTTGATCACCGGTCCGTAGAGCGGATCGCTGTCGCCGAGGCGGCCCACATCACGCTGCACCTGCTCGGCATCGTAGCGCTGATGACGACGCATTTTTTTTATTTCGCCCGCCAGTCGCGCGGCCAGCGCGCTCAGCGGCTGGGCTGGATCGTTGTGTATCGCCATCGGCAGCACATTGATCACCGGGCCGGTGGCACATAGCGCGGCTGAACCGATGCGGCGCATGAAGATGAAACTGGCGGCAAAGTCGTTTTGCCCGCTGAGACGTGCCAGCCACAGTGAGACCAGCGCAATCGTGGTGTCAGCCGCGCTGACCTGCTGCTGTTGGGTATGCGCCAGCAGGGCCTGAAGGTTATTGCTGTCCAGCGCAAAGGTATGACGCAGCAGATCGGTACTGGCGCTCTAGCCCACCAGCGGCTGGTCGGAGAGCGATGCGGGCGCGGGAAGCTGTGCCCCTTTTTCGCGCCAGAACTGCGCATCACGCTGCCAGCCAGCAGATTGCTGGTAGCGCTGATACTCTTCGACCACCTCGCTGAATGGCGTAAACGGGGTTGGCTCAGGCGTTTCATCACGGTGCCAGGCGCTGTAGAGATTGGCGATACGGCGGGTCAGGGCGGTAAAGCTGAAGCCATCGACTACCAGATGATGATAACGCTGATACCAGTACCAGTGTTCGTCATCCAGCCGCAACAGGCTGTGATGGTAAAGCGGCGCGCCGCTGATCACCCGCAGGTCACCAGACATATCCTGCTGCATCAGCGCACGTGCCGCGGCGACCGGATCGGCTGAACTGCGCAGGTCAATCACCTGCGGCGCAGGCCACTGCTGCGGTTCACCGTCCTGCTCGCCAAACGCCATATTCAGCGTATCCGCTTCCTGCATGCCGGCAAAGATGGCTTTAGCCAGCAGCGCGCTGTTGAGCGCACCGCGCAGTTCGACAAAATGCGCTACCACGTAAGCATTGGCGTGCGGGGGTAACTGGTCTGCGATCCAGATGCCGGGCTGAGCGGCAACCAGCGGTAACGTTTTCTGTTCAGTCAGATTCGGGTTCATGGTGATCTCAGACATCGTCGCTCCGGCTGGCGCTGGCGCTGGCGGTGACCGGGCGGATATCGTGCCAGTTTTCATTCAGCCAGCTGAGGCAGATCGCCTGTGGCTGGGGACCAAATACCGGCTGCCAGCCAGAAGGAATCGCTCGGAAGGTGGGCCATAAGCTGTACTGCTGCTGGTTATTGATCAGTACATGACAATCCTGCTGCGGATCGTCGAACGGATTGAGATGTTGCATGTTGGTCTCCTGCCCGTGATATCCAGGCGAGATATCGCCCTCATCCTGCACGTCGCCGCTGACCGCGATCGGCCAGGGGCGTGAAAGAGGGGCGATAGGCGAATTACGGGTATTGCCACATTACTTTTAATCCGGCCAGCAGGCCGCCGCGCCAGCAGAGCGCGTCGTGACCGCCTTCAAACTGCTGATAGCTGACCTGATGTCCGGCCGCGATTAAATCACGCTCAAATTGTTGATTCGCTGCCAGAATCAGCCGCTCACGTCGTCCTGCTTCGAGATAAAAGCGGCGCGGCGGCGCCTGCAGCAAACCTTGTTGTAGTTGTTGCGGTAGCCAGCCGTTGGGATTGCCGCGCGTCGGCCACCAGAAAGAGCCGGAAAGGCTGATGGCGGCACCAAAGGTCTCTGGCCAGCTTAAGGTGACGTAAGCTGCGGAAAGTCCTCCAAAACTTTGTCCCGCCACCAGCGTGCTGTCGCCCTGCACCCGGGAGGAGACGGTTTGCTTAATCAGCGGCAGGAGTTCGTGCTGCACCGCCAGCCAGAATTCGGGATTACAGGTCAGCTCCCGGCTGCGGTGTTCGCGATCGATAATGTCGATCATCGCATAGACCGCCAGGGGCAGTTCGCCTGCCGCGGTGAGTTGCCGCAGCGGGCCGGCAATCGGCATGGTCTGCGCCCAGAACTGCCCATCCAGCAATAACGCCAGCGGACGGTCGGCGGAAGAGGCCTCGCCACTGCAGTAAAGCCACACCGTGCGCTAATTACCCAGTCGTTCGCTGCGCCACAGCAGCGGTTGCAGCGGAATTGCCGCCGGCTGGCCGCGATCAACATTGTGCCACACCGACTGATCGGGCGCCTGAGGCAGGTGCAGCGGTGAAACCCGAATACTGCGTCCACCGGCCCAGCCGCGCAATGGGTTGAGCGGGTCCGCCTGCGCTGATGGGAATTTGCCGCTCCACCATTGACGCAGCGTCTGCATGTCAGTCTGGCCGTCGAATTTCTCCGCCTGGCGATCGGGTATCAGGTAGTAGCTGCCGCTCCAGTCAGCAGGCAGGGTGGTTTGCCACCACCAGACATCGGTATCGGGAACGCGCATTAAGGAGGAGGGGGGCGGCGGACTGATGGTGATCGGTCACGCTGGTGATGTTGATCCAGACGCGGCGGATCGCGGATTGTGACTCATCGCCGTGGGGATCACGCCAGAAGAAGGTAACCTGACAGGTGCCCTCTTCGCCGGGTTCAATCAAGGGAATGCCCTGCTGCTGTTGCCACTAGGCGTCACTGCCGGTTACTTCATTTAACCACGTCATACGCGCCATCAGTCGATCACTACACTTGATTAGGGTGATGCATGTTATGAAAAGTACTATTGATAATTATTTTCATTTGCAATAGGATGTTTCCGCTCTACAGGGAGCGCGCGCATCCTCTCTACCGTATCGGGCTTCAGACCGGGACGAGGGTCTGTTGAAAGTGGTCCGGAGAGAACTGGAATGCGTTGCAGGCAAGGTACTTACTTTTTCACCGGCGCGCCGGCAGTGGCCTTTCGCTGGCAATCCAGGAATAAAAAAATGAAAAAGTTATCCCGGCTTTCGTTAGCCATTATGATTGAACTTGGCATCACCACCTCTCTCATTTCTACCGGCTCTACCGGCGCAGCAGCCGCTACTGACCCGAACATCACCAGCAACACCTCCGATAAGGCAAGCGACGGCACCATGACGGTGACCGCCGCCGAGCAAACGCTTCAGGCACCCGGTGTGTCGACCATCACCGCAGACGAAATCAAAAAACATCCGCCTGCTCGCGACGTCTCTGAAATCATTCGTACCATGCCCGGCGTTAACCTGACCGGTAACTCCACCAGCGGCCAGCGCGGGAATAACCGTCAGATCGATATCCGCGGTATGGGGCTTGAAAACACCCTGATCTTGGTTGATGGCTTGCCGGTGACCAGCCGCAACTCGGTGCGTCTGGGCTGGCGCGGCGACAGCAACTGGGTTCCGCCTGAGATGATTGATCATATTGAAGTGATCCGCGGTCCGGCGGCGGCCCGTTACGGTAACGGCGCGGCCGGCGGGGTGGTGAACATCATCACCAAAAAAGAGCTGGATAATCAGTGGCACGGCTCGTGGAGCGCCTATTACAACGTACCGCAGCATAAAGATGAAGGCGCAACCCGACGCACTAACTTTAGCCTCGAAGGGCCGTTGGGCGACGACTTCAGCTTCCGGCTGTATGGCGGACTGGCAAAAACCCAGGCCGATGCTTACGACATTTAATGAAGGGCATGCTGCCCAGCGAACCGGCTCCTATCCGGCCGGCCGTGAAGGATCGGTCAATAAAGATGTCCATGCTTTACTGCGCTGGGCTTTTGCGCCGATGCAGGCACTTGAGTTTGGTGCCGGTTACAGTCGGCAGGGCAACCTGTATGCCGGTGATACACAGAACACCAACAACAACGCACTGGTAAAAAGTAAATATGGTGATGAGACCAACCGTCTCTATCGGCAGAACTTCTCGCTGAAGTGGACCGGTGCCTGGGATAACGGCATCAGTACCAACACCTATGCGCAATATGAGAACACCCGTAGCTCGCGCCTGAATGAAGGGCTGGCAGGCGGTACCGAAGGGATCTTCTCCAACAGCAACTCAACACCATTCAGCTGGACGATGTGCTGCTGCACAGTGAGGTCAGCATTCCGTTTGAATGGCTGGTCAATCAGACGGCCGACCTCGGCACCGAGTGGAACCAGCAGCGGATGAAGGACACGTCATCGACCATCCAGGCGACCAGCTACGGTTCAATTCCGGGCATCGCCACTACCGGTCGCAGCCCCTATTCTCAGGCTGAAATCTTCTCACTGTTTGCAGAAGACAACATTGAACTGACCGACAGCACCGCGCTGACGCCCGGCCTGCGTTTCGATCATCACTCCATCGCTGGCAACAACTGGAGCCCGTCGCTCAACCTGTCACAGGGATTAGGCGACGACTTCACGCTGAAAATGGGCATCGTCCGCGCTTATAAAGCGCCGAGCCTGTATCAGACCAACCCGAACTATCTGCTGTACAGTAACGGCCAGGGCTGCGCCTCTAGCGCCGGCGCCTGTTATCTGATGGGCAACGACGATTTGAAAGCGGAAAATAGCATCAATAAAGAGGTGGGGCTGGAGTGGAAGCATGAAGGTTATCAGGCCGGTCTGACCTGGTTCCGCAACGATTACCGCAATAAGATTGAGGCAGGCACGCTGCCAACCGGTACCGCCTCGAACGGTACGACTGACATCTATTAAGTGGGAAAACGTGCCGAAAGCGGTGGTGGAAGGGCTGGAAGGGACGGTTAACGTGCCGTTCTCAGACAGCGTAAGCTGGAACAATAACTTCACTTACATGCTGCAGAGTAAGAACAAAGATACCGGCGATCGTCTGTCGGTCATCCCGGAATACACTCTTAACTCGACGCTGAGCTGGCAGGCAACGCAGGATCTATCGCTGCAAACCACGCTGACCTGGTACGGCAAACAGGTACTGAAAAAGTATGACCATAAAGGCAATCCGGTCACCGGCAGCGCCACCGATGAGGTAAGTCCTTACTCAGTGGTCGGCATGAGCGGCACCTATGACGTCAACAAATATGCCAGCGTCACCGTGGGGATCGACAACCTGTTCGATAAGCGCCACTTCCGCGAAGGCAATGCCCAGACTACCGGTAACGCCACCACCGGCGCTTATCTGTACGGTGCCAACACTTTTAACTAGTCGGGCCGTACTTACTATATGAGTGTGAATACCCGCTTCTGATGCGTTTAGCCATCACCAGCTGATAGGACGTGAGATATTTAAAAGGGAAACGTGCGATAAATGTGGATCTACCTGGGACAAACTGGATCTATCTGGGACAGGTAACAGTAATCAAGTTTCACTATGTGAAACAAGGAACAGTCATCG
>SZZY01000010.1 GCA_009830035.1 Pantoea sp. Eser | reverse complement strand
CGGGTCTTTCAGCGCGGTTACCGGGCGGGTGGTGTTGCCGTAAGGCTGCTCAATGATGACCTGCAGATCCGCTGACGACTCCACGCCCACCGGATGCCGGTCTACCTCGGCCTGCGACAGCGCCACCTCACCGGCGTGATCATGGCAAGTATTGTTTATCGCTGTTTTAACGGTGAGCAGGCGGTCATTTCGGTCGGTAACCTGGCTGATGCGCCGGTTCAGACGCTGTGGCTCTATCTGATGCTGGGGATGATTATTGGCATGGTGGGGGTGTTATTCAACCGCCTGATATTCCTGACCCAGGATCTCTTTGCCCGCCTGTATGCCGGTAAAACGGCTCGCATGGTGCTGGCAGGTGCTCTGCCCGGCGGTGGATGTGGGGTGCTGTCGCTGGTGTTTGCGCCGGGTGCGGGTGGCGGTTCAGAACTGATACCGCAGGCGGTACACGGCATGTTCCCTCTCGCCCTGCTACTGCTGATCTTTATCGTCCGGCTGATAACCACCCTACTTTGCTTCGGCTCCGGCGCGCTTGGCGGAATATTTGCGCCGATGCTGGCACTTGGCACGTTACTCGGTACCGCATTTGGCATGGCGATGCCCCAGCTTTTTCCGCTCTATCAACTAGATCTAGGCACCTTCGCTATCGCCGGTATGGGTGCGCTATTTGCTGCATCGGTGCGTGCACCACTGACCGGCATCGTATTGGTGCTGGAGACGACGATAATTGTCAGCTGATCCTGCCAATGGTTATTACCTGCCTCGGTGCCACGCTGCTGGCCCAGTTTCTGGGTGGCAAACCGCTCTATTCTTCAATCCTCGCCCGTACCCTGGCGCGTCAGCAACAGGCTACCCGCCCACAGCGGGGCGGATAACCTGACCGGTTATTTTCCGTCAAAAAATCGCTGGGCAACTGGCCCGGCGCTTTATCGATTACCGCGTCGTTATCCGCGCCCTCATTTTTCATACAAGTGACCTGGACGAATTCAGGAATGATTACATACGGATAAGCCGGGCCTTCATCACGGAAACGGTGCATATCCTCGATAAAATCGTTCTGATAGCAAATCGTCTTCTCCGGATGCTGGCCTTCGCCGGCAATCCACTGCGGGAAGAAGATGGTGCCGTGGAGGATTTTACGTGACAGATCAAACAGCAGGATGACGCAGGTTCCGGTCGGTTCGTGCCAGTCGACCTTATAAATGCCCGGCGCAAACTGTACCGCGTTCATTTTCTGATTAGTGACCCAGCGCCCCCCTACAAGCCCCTGATGAATGCGGTAATCGCAGGTGGTTTCGTTGCGCGCATACCATTCATATTTCCAGCCATTATCGTAGGTATAAACAAAATGTGTACCGATGAACTGTGATAAATCGTTGGATATATCGTTGACAGATTCATTGGTCATCTTAGTCCCTTATATCATCAGGTATTTAGAAAATAACAGGAAAGAAAAAAGCATACGTCATAAAACTGGCCGTCTGGCCCGAGTAATTAATATGGACCAGGAATTTTTTTACCATGCGAAACCGTAAAAACCGCAGAAAAACAGTTGTCAGATTATTTCTGCAAACATATTCCGCAGTAAATAAGCTATTTTAACCCATTTTTTTGAATGATATATTTATTATATTACACCTGAATGCTATCACTCGCCGCTGACCACTCCGCCATCTCCGTGCTTAAAATATATATACAGATCAAATACTTATTAATTTAATTTGCATTTATCACGATTATAGCCAGACTTTTTTATGGTTTTTCCAGAAATGACGTGTGCAAAATTTTCATACCGATGCAGCAGGATTTGCTGTCCGTTCAATCGGACGTCAGGATAGGTCTCTATGGATTAGCTTGATGAAATCTTCCGACTCTCGCCTGAACTGGCTCTGTTTCTTTCTGGCGCGATAGGGAGCTGGATTGGTATATTCAGACTGGGTGCGTTCCAGCCAGACTGGTATCGCAGGCGCGCGGCTGATTGCCGTATTAATTAGTCGGGCAGGCGTAACAATCGACAGTGGTATTAAAACGTGCTGTTAGCGGTATTTCTTAATGCTGTTGGTTTTGAAAAGGTCCTGAATTTTTCTCCTCGCTGGGACGCCTTACGCCTTACGCTGCGCGAAATCGCACTGGCGCTGATTCTGGTGGTCACTTCTCTGGCAACGCTGTTAGTGATGGCGCGAATGTTCTCGCTAAACAAGGGGATTGCTGCCGGGATCGCCGCTGCTGCAGTGACCCAGTCAGCGATTATCGGCACTGTCAGCGCCGCAATCGCCAAACTTAACCATGATCCCCACCCGGTTACAGCAAATGCAGGGAAAGGTCGCCGTCGGTTACGCCGTGACGTACATTTTTGGTTCGCCCGACGCCATCATCATTTATGTCACTGGATCTGAAGGCCATTTCGTGTCAGGTGTATGGCGATGAGTTTGCCAACTGGGCCAATGCTAGCCTTAATCCCACCGATCTGCTGTTCCATATTGCTGAGGAAACCGGCATCGTGATGTTACCTGATACCGGATTCGGCATCCAAAAACCGGCGGGCCGAATCTCACTGGCTAACCTCAACAAATATGAGTATGCGGCCATTGGTAAAGCCTTGCGGCAGATGATGGAGCATTGTCATGACCCGTTCAGCGCGCATGACAACGATCAGCCCAGTGCGTAGTGCTGGATTGATCAATCGGGCGGGCAATGTTTGCGGTCTGGCACCCTGCGGTGCCAAACTGTTCACTTCAGGATTTGGCCGCTTTTGCTGCAGCTACCAGCCCATCCAGCCAGTCCTTATGGCCATTGATCATTGGGTTAGGTTTGGTAACCGCCAGCTGGCGTGCCGGTTGTCCGTTTTGCGTCTCCTGAGTCAGTATCCGCACCCGGTTACCTGGCAGAGCCTCAATCAGCCAGGCATGCAGGACATCCAGGCGATCGGCTGCACCCGTCTCACCGGCCCAGACGTGCGGCCTCACCTTCTGCGGGCGCAATACACTCTGTCACCCGAGCTTCAACCGGGAAGCCAAAGGTCTCGAAATAGAAGCGTACTCCCTGCTCCAGTAACGAGCCTTTGTTATCGTAAAATCATCGTGCATTGGCTGAATTGGCGTAATAGTCGGACCAGCGTGCGGGTTCACTCAGCAAGCACCAGATTTCCTGCACCGTCAGGTCGGCGACAATCATTTCATTTGAGCAAAAATTATCGGTATAGCCCGGTACAAAACCTTCCGGCCAGTTAATCGCGTTCATTTTCATTTTATCCTGCCTTATCTGATTAAGGGGTACATCGCGCCTGTGCAGCGAACAGAGGCAGTATCAGGCCGACAATGAAATAACGCCAATCGCGATATTTAATGCATGATATCATCGTAGCTAATATCAGAAACCCCTTGTCAGACTGGTCAGCCTCGAGAATAAAATGCGCAGCAACATTCACAACGTAGACTTAAATCTGTTGAAAACGCTGGACGCCTTACTGGATGAGCGCAGCGTTACCCGCGCTGCTGAGCGCTTATCGCTGACCCAGCCTGCGGTGAGCGGCACGTTGACCCGGTTGCGTGAGAGTTTTGACGATCCGCTGTTTACCCGGGCCCAGCGCGGCATCGTGCCAACTTTACGGGCACTTGAAATGGCTGCCGCCGGTTAAAGCGATACTGGCGGAAGTAGAGGAATTGCTGCAACCGCAACATTTTGATCCGTTGACGGCTGAGATGACGTTGCACATCGCGGCGACAGATTATGCGCTGCGCGCGGTGATCGTCCCGTTTATGGCTCGCTTAAGGCGCGAGGCCCCGGCATTCGGGTGGCGGTGGTCCCGGTCAATCAATAATGAAACTCTGCAGGATCAGTTTGAACGCGGTGCGGTCGATCTGGCTTTGCTGACGCCTGACACCACGCCTCAGGACTTGCATACCCGCCACTTATTTGATGAGGAGTATGTCTGTTTGCTGCGCGACTATCATCCGCTAGCAAGCGCCGGACCGCTGACGCTGGATGCTTTCTGTGCGCTGAACCATGCACTGGTTTCCTATCCCGGCGGTAACTTCAGCGGGGTGACTGATACAGCACTGGCTGCCCTTGGCCGCAGCCGTCGGGTCACGCTGTCAATATGCAGCTTCCTGCTGTTACCCGAGATCCTGCGCGTCAGTGATTTAATCAGTGTGGTGCCGCGTCGTCTGGCGATCCCTGGCGCGGGCCTGACTCAACTGCCGCCGCCGCTAACCATACCCGGCTTTAGCAAAATTCTGGCATGGCATCAACGAACCCATCGGCACAAAGGCCATCAATGGCTGCGCCAGTTATTAATCTCCATCGCTTGCGAGGCGACACATTCTGTTACATGACTGCCCTGATTGGATTAACTGAGCGGGCCAGCAGTGTATTGTAATCACTCAGACAGGCCGCTCGGGCAGGACGCTGGCGCTAATCAGCAAACGAATAAATTAAAGCCCAGGCAGGACGTTTGTTATTAAAGAATCAGATAAGGAAAGCTGCGCATGATTATTCTTATTGCAGCGGATTTATATTATAAAGGGTAAAATCAGCGGGAATATACAACAGGATTTGAGATCAAGAAAATGAATCTAAGTCTGAGTTACTCGATATTAATTCAGGAAGAATTGAATCTTAATCCTGACTTTAACAGGCCCCGGCATAAAGCCGGGGCTGATGGTTAAAAAGTACGCGTGAGCGCCTTCTTATTCGGACTTACGTCCACCGCCATGGCTGTTTTGGCCACCTTTCTTACCGGCTTCTGAAGCCTTTTCACGGTCATTAGCGAAGTTACCGCCGCTGTTTTGTCCGCCTTTTTTACCTGCTTCAGATGCTTTTTCACGATCTTCTGCGAAGTTACCGGAACCACCACGATGTTCGGCCATAATTTCCTCCTGAACATATTGTCATTTGATTAATGGCAACCAGCATAATTCTATTACGCCAGCCGTTTTCGTGTTGCAGTGATAAGTCTAGCCGGGCCTTTTCGGGCCGCAAGTCTATTACAACCGCCTGGCCCTTACTTATATTTAACCGAAGCGAGACAGCGCTGCTAATAAGCAAAACGGTAAACAAGAAAAATATATTTATGCTAAGAACTTACCCAAGTCGAACAATTATCGTCCCTTTGGTCAGTGCTTAACACTTTTTTACTTTTGATTAAAAATTTAAATGGTATGTAAAACACAGCGGCATGACCTTCAGCGGTTGGCTTAGGTGGGTAACGCGCAAATCTGCATCGGTATCAGCCTGTTAACCGGCAAATCATCAGTCTGCCCTGCTAACAAAACGAAGAAGAAAGCCGTTCTTAAGCTGTTTATCCGCACTGGTACCGCGCAGAAAGGCTCGCTAAATGCCACATTAAAAGGTGCAATTGTCGGTTTCGGGGATTCATCGCCAAAGGCTGCGGCTATAGGTTTTGCAGCGATAACAGGATTCGGTTGATAACCCACCTGCAGAAATTGTTTTGATATGAGAGTTGATGACAAAGAAATGACGTGGGATTGCCGGATAGATTCGTTGGCTGGTTGGGCTGGCTGGTATGGATTGGATTGGATTGGATTGTTGGAATGCCTAGATTGGCTGGCTAGTTGGTTGATCGGCTGAGTGGCTGAGTAGTATTAAAGAAGAGAAATCTTTTCCTGTCTTGCTGGCGATTCCCCTGCATGGCGTTAACCCACCAATCGAAAATATGTCGTCTGCCCTCCTGCTTCCGCCCTGTCCACAATGATAAAAGCCCTGACTGAGATAGCCAGGGCTTTTAAGGTACTACCGATTTAACATTAAGCATTAAGCATTAAGCATTAAGCATTAAGCATTAAGGAACTTAATTGAGATTTACTGCTTCGGTACTACTCTTTATGAACAGGTCCTGCGTATAATAATGAACACCTGAAGTCACTCATTATCATTGGCGGTTTTCACCACCTGATAGTCTTTTATGAGACAAAGACAGGTCAGGCCCGGATAAACCTGCACACCCCCATCGCGATATATACTCTTTGATGCGTTGCCTTACTTTCATTACGACGTTTAAACCGCAATTGTATCCTGTCGTAACGTAAACGTTCAGAACTACGAGGCCTTACATCATCCATCATCCATCATCGCGAATACTTTTTACTTCAATAACATCAACTTACTAAAACTGCCTTACTTACTACACGTACTGCTTTGTTACTAACGATACTCCATTCAACAGTGCTATTAATACATAACTCAATTTAACAGGAGTGCTTAATTATTTAACTCAACCTTCAACTTCATATTACTTTATCAGTGACGTCTTGCTTGCCGATGATGTGTCTTACTTTACGGTTTTAAATTTTAAAGTCAACACTGTTTTTAAAAACATGTTCATATATTCAGTAGCTTAGCAATAGCGTTAATAATCCTTCTCAGGCAGAAGGATCATCCTGACTGCTTTATTATCACTGCGGCTAAAAATAGAGTTCTAATCTATTTATCCTGAATAGTTAGCCAGGTGATTATATCAATATCCAATGTATATCCTCGGACGCCTGCCGTCGACATGGCCTCGCTGTGACGACTACGCGCTGAGCCATGCTGACCACCAGAACGATAAGAGAACCGGACAGAGAAATGATCCGATAAACGCCAGAAAAAAGGCACCTTTACTGTGCCTCTTAGCGGTCAATCTGTATCAACCAATCTGTATTAACACACTTAGCGTATCAGTCCGCCAGCTGGGTCAGCAGCAGTTTAGCCGTTTCAACCGAAGAACCTGGGTTCTGACCGGTAATCAGCAGACCATCCTGTACCGCATAAGATTGCCAGTCATCACCGCGAGAGTAGATGCCGCCATGCTGTTTCAGCGCATCTTCCACCAGGAACGGCACAACATTGGTCGGGCCGACACCTTCTTCTTCAGTGTTAGTAAAGCCGGTAACTTTCTTACCTTTTACCAGCGGTTCGCCATCAGCGCTTTTGACATCGCGCAGCACGCCCGGCGCATGACAGACCAGCGCTACCGGTTTACCCGCTTGCAGAGTCTGTTCAAATTAATGCGATGGAGTTTTTGTCGTTGGCCAGATCCCACAGCGATCCGTGACCGCCAGGATAGAACACAGCGTCAAACGCATCCTGCGAAACTGAATCGAGGCGAACGGTAGAAGCCAGTACCGCCTGAGTCTCTTTGTCGCCATGAAAACGGCGGGTCTGTTCAGTCTGTGAATCAGGCTCATCACTTTTTGGATCGAGTGGCGGCTGGCCGCCTTTCGGTGATGCCAGCGTTACGTCAACGCCCGCATCGATAAAAGCGTAATAAGGGGCGGCGAACTCCTCCAGCCAGAAGCCAGTTTTCTTGCCAGTGTTGCCGAGTTGATCATGCGAGGTGAGTACCATTAAAATTTTCATATTTGCTCCGTCTCTGTGTATCGGTTCAGGCTAAAGTTTAGGGTTCGGAACCGGCTGCTGTTCAGCCGTATTCTCTGTTGACCGGACCATCATTACCTGGCTGGACATATTCCTGAAATTTATTTCTTCAATTTTAGCTATTCACATAGCATTATAGCTCAATGAAATACGAGCTGAATTTACTGCCTGTCCTGCTGGTGATGATGGAGGAGCGCAACGTCACCCGCGCTGCGGAGCGGCTCGGGATTACCCAGCCGGCGCTCTCCAATGCGTTAAACCGGCTGCGGGAAACGCTCAACGATCCGCTGTTTATTCGCGAGCGCTACGGCATGCGTCCAACGCCGATGGCGGAACAGCTAGCCGAAGTGGTTGCAGCCTCGCTCGGCGCTATCGACAAAGTTATCCTCGGCCAGCAGGATTTTGACCCACGCCACCCGGCTCTTTACACTGGCCCCTAATAGCTACGTTGAATTCGTCATGATGCCAACCATCGTGGCACGCCTGCGCACCACCGCGCCGGGCATTCGTCTGCGACTGACGCCGTTTGGCAACGACATTGCCGAAACCGGCGTCATCTCCGGCAACACGGAGATGGTGCTGGGTCGCATCGTTGAACCGCCCGATAACCTGATGGTAAAGCATCTGATGGATGAAGGACTGGCGTGCGTGGTCCGGGCCGATCATCCTGATGTCACAGAGACAGGCCGAGCGCGGAACAGTATGAGCAGCTCAGGCATGTCAATGTGCTGCCGCCCGGCCGGATGCGAGCCGGTTTGTTCCAGGCGCTGGAACAGCGAGGGCTGCGCCGTCAGGTTGCGGTATCAGTCACGCATTTTCTGGCGGTGCCGGAAATGATAGCGGTGACCGACTATTGCGCGACGCTGCCCCGGCTGATCTGTCAGCAGCTGGCAAAAGATCCGCGGCTGAAAGTGCTACCTGCTCCGGTCGACCTTGGCACCATTTCCAGTTGAAATGGGCTGGCACGCGCGTTACCGCGACGATCCGGCTCACCGCTGGTTGCGCGGCTTAATGATCTGATCGAAGTGGCGCAGACGCTCTCCTCCGGCCAGCATCTTAGTTAGCGCGATCATCATTACCGCACTAATTGTTAGTATTGATATGGTAACCATTGTTATCAATATTCCCATCGGAGGCAGCAACCTCCTCTCTAACAAACAGGAATATGACCATGAAAACCATTAAAGCTACTTCTATTGCCGACCTCGCCGCTCTTTCGCTGATTTCATTCGGCAGCTTTGCACAGAGCGTCTCTGTGACCTCTTCAACTCTGGATGGCGCAGAAGCGGAAAATCGCCGCTCAGGAACAGGAACAGGAACAGGAACAGGGCGCACAGTACAAAATCACCGAAGCGAACACCAACAATCGAGCAGCAGGGTAATCCCGGCGATCAACAGCGCGGGTTGCCGCATCAGCACCCACAAACCCTGAGCCGCTTGTTGTTGCTTTTCATAACCGCGCGCCACCTGATGGTCGATCTCATCACCACGGATTGCCAGCGTGGCGACAGCCGCGAATATCGCCATCATCGTCATCACGATAAACACCGCGCCCATTCCCCAGTACCAAGCCGAAAAACCGGCCAGCAGCGCGGCGACGGTATTACCACCGTGGTTAAAAGCTTCGTTACGCCCCATCTGCCGGTTAAAACCTGGCTGGCCGCTTAATCCTAGGGTGATACCTGCTACCGTAGGGCCGATAAACGCTGCAGCGATGCCCGCCACGATTTGCGACACCATTGCTACCCAGCTCTGATTACTGTACCACAGCAGCAGCGTTGCGCACGTAATTACCAAGCAACCCAGCAGCACGATGATTTTTTATGCCGGGTGGAATCCGCTGCAATGCCGGCAGGCAAGGTGGCCAGCAGTCCGGCGATGCCGCCACAGGTCATCACCAGCCCGATCTCGTCGGGCCGCCAGTGGCGTTCGGTGAGAAAGATACCCAAAAACGGGCCGAGGCCGTCACGTACGTCGGCCAGAAAAAAACTCATCAGACAGAGGGCGGTGAGAGAATGCTGAGACATAAAATTTCCCTGAAAGCGAAGTCACGCGTTTGCGCTTCGTTTAAAAGTGAAATTATGGTTTAGCGCCAGAAAAGTTACGGCAGGTTATAGTAACAAAATGAAAAAGGCCAGCAGTAAATCGCATACGGATGGACCTGAGAGTGGCAGATTCTTGCCTGCCGCGCTTTAGCTAAGCGGCTTATTTATCGTTGCCGAAACCCTGTTTAAGCAGCGCTGGCAATACGTTCGGGAAGTAGATATTTTTATAGTAACCGCTGACGCTTTCGCTCCAGCTTTCGCCATCACTCTTCGTCCGATGTTTTTCCAGTGCTGAACCATTTCATCGTTATAGGCGGCGATGTGTTGCGCCATTTGCTCAGTCCGGTAAGTATCTTCATGGCGGAAGGTCGCCATCGGAAGACGCGGTTTCTGATGCGCGGGCTGATCAACGTGGCCGATAACCACACCGGCAATCGGGAAAGTCAGAGGCGGCAATTCCAGCAGCGAGATCATCGCCTGCGGATCGCGGCGAATACCGCCGATTGGCACAATACCCAACCCTTCCGCCCGCGCTGCTGCCATTACCGAGCCCAGCGCAATGCCGATATCGGTGGAGCCGGAGACAATACTTTCAATGCTCTGATGGGCAATCTGTTGCTGATCGATGGCCAACATCGCCAGATCCGATTTATGCATATCGAGCACGAAGGTAATAAATACCGGTGCTTTGGCAATCCACGGCTGGCCGCTGGCTATCGTGGCGATCTGAGCGCGTCGGCTGGCATCACGCGTGACCACCACAGACACCTGCTGCAAGTTCACCGACGTCGGAGCACGATAAGCGGTACTGATTATCTGATCCAGAACCGCATCATCGACCGGTTGCTCCGTAAAACTGCGTTCACTTTTGTGGCTGGTAAAAATATCAATCAGATTGCTCATGGTTCCCCCTTGTAAAGATCAAGAATAACAGTTAACTGCGGGGAAAAACTTAACCGCACTGGCCTTACACTTGCGCCCGCTATTACCGGCCCCATCGGCTTCTTAGATACTCCACCGCCTGGCGTGTCTGAGGTTGATTGAGGTAATTCTCACGGAACAAAATGGTGCCATCGATATTGGGGTGCGATTCATTCAGGTCGAGCTGCTTTTTCAGCTCAGGCACGCCACCCTGACGGGTCCAGTCAGGTTCAATTTTTGACGGTTCGCCCACTTTATATAGCGCCAGCCCGATATAAAGCCGGGTTTTGGTCGGTTTCACCATCTCAGCCCACCAGTTAGCCAGTAAGTCATAACGCGCGGCCTGCCGCGAGAACGGCCAATAGAGCTGCGGTGCGATGTAATCCAGCGGTCCCTGCTGCACCCAGCGGCGGGTATCCGCATAGGCTTCGTCATAGGCGGCTGCTCCACGGGTATCCGAACCAGCGGGATCGTGTGACAGGTTGCGCCAGACGCCTGCCGGGCTGACGCCAAATTCGACATCTGGCTTCAGCTGCTTAATGGTGCGGGATACCTGCTCAATCAGCAGCTGCGTATTGTGACGCCGCCAGTCTGCTTTAGCAGCAAAACCCTGGCCGTAGCGGCGGAAAGTCTGGCTATCGTTGAGCATCGAGCCGGGCGATTCAGCATAAAAGTAGTCATCAAACTGCACGCCATCCACCGGATAACGCGCGACAACTTCGGCCACGATACTGGTGATCCAGTCACGCGCCGCAGGTATGCTAGGGTCAAGAACAAAACGGTCGCCGGCAGTACGTATCCAGTCCGGGTGCAGCACAAATACGCTGGCCGGATGCAGCGACAGGGTGCGATTCAGCTCACTGACGGTTGAAGATTTGGTGTTCACCGCGACGCGATAGGGATTAAACCAGGAGTGCACCTTAATGCCGCGCTTATGCGCCTCATCCAGCATAAACTGCAGCGGATCGTAGCCGGGATCCTCACCGATTTTGCCGGTCAGCATATCTGACCATGGCAGAATTTTTGATGGCCAGAGCGCGGTGGCATCGGGTTCAACCTGAAAGAACACCGTATTGATGCCGAGGCTTTTCAGCTTAGCGATCAGCGCGCGCTGCTGCTGGCTGATACGTAGCGCGGGCTCACTGCCGTTGACCGATTCGACCGGCGGCCAGTCGAGACGCGAAACGGTGGCAATCCAGACGCCGCGCACCGGCTGTTTACTCTGCGGCTGTGGGGTAACCGGCAACGGCTGTTTGGTGACCGGTGGTAAAGGAGTGATCAGCGAGCGCGGCGGTTGCGAGGCACAACCGATTAGCAGCAGTGCGGTGGCCAGCGCCACGCCTGATAAAGGTCCGGGTCGGGCCGGGACGGTGATAAACGGCGATGATGAACTCCAGTAAACTCTGGTCAGGTCGCAAAAGGGACATTCTCGATGACCGGGATTAAAAGTCAATGCGTTACGGCGATGAAACCGCCGCTCTCCCGTCCCCCGCTTGCTGAGTCAATACCGCCGCATCATGCCGGTCGGCTAGTGGCTGCGCCACGCTGACAAGGTGATGGCTTGGCTGATACCGTCATCAAGCGCATGGTCAGCCATGCCTGAACTGATAGTCGCCAGAGGTGAGTTGCCAGTTTCGGCTTGCGGGGTCAAACACCGCCAGACAACGAGGTTCAATCCCGATCGGTATCGTCCGCTCTTCACCTACCTCCAGCATCACTTTGTGAAAACCCACCAGACGCCACGTCTGGCCGGGGTCATCAATCCGTCGGCCATACAGCTGAGCCACCGTTGCGCCGGCTCGCTCGCCACTGTTTTTTACCACCACGCTGGCGTGTAGTTGCTCATCCTGCTGGGTTATCTGCAGGCTGTCGGCGGTAAAGGTAGTGTAGGAAAGACCGTAACCAAAAGGAAACAGTGGACTCAGTCGCTGCCGATCAAACCAGCGGTAGCCCACATCAGCGCCTTCAATATTGTAATCGACGTGAAACACGCCACCGCGCAGCGGTTCACCCGGATTGGAGGTAGTAACTGACGGATAGGTCATCGCCGGGCGCGGCAGTTGGTTTCCATCACGCGGGAAGGTTACCGGCAGGCGTCCTGATGGATTCACCCGACCAAACAGCCCTCCGGCAATCGCTTCCCCCCGCCCAAACTGGGATAAAATGCTGCCAGCACGCCACTGACCTCCTCCAGCCAGGGCATCTTAACCGGGCCGCCCGACTCAATCACTACAATGGTACGCGGATTTGCAAGCGCCGCCGTGCTAATCAGGCAGTCCTGTTGGTCCTGCAGAGCCAGATCGGGCAGGTCCTGACCTTCGGTATTCCATGACCCAACAAACACAATCACCGCATCTGCCCCGGCAGCCGATAGTCTGGCAATATCCTGACCAGCTTACCGGATGCCAGCGCCTCACTGGCCATTAACGTCTGTATGCCGCCAATTCCCAGCCCGGCTTCAATAGCCTTTCTCAGCGAGTGACTGTTATTCGAGCGAAAGATGCATTCCACCGCGAGCGAAACGCTCTCCCCTGCTGATACCAGGCGCAACGGCGCATCCGGCTGATGGCCACTGAAGCGAATGTGAGGATGACGCTGCAAATCGGCGGGCGTCAACGGTTGACCGTGCCGCGCCACCCAGTCAGCGGAGGCCACCAGCACCGTTTCAATCTTGCTTGGCCAGCGTGCGGGCAGCCAGGCTGGCCGGCGGCGCTTCACTGAGACGGATGGCGACATCGACGCCTTCAGAAATCAGATCAGACAAGCGATCGTCAAGCGCCACCTCCAGCCGTAATGCCGAATGCTGCTGAAACGCTAACAGCTGCGGCATAAAGCGCTGGCCCAGCCCGCTGGGTAACTGGATGTGCAGTTTTCCCTGCAGCGGCTGCGACGCCGGTCGTAACTGCTGTTCCAGCTCCTCCATGGCGTATAACAACTGCCTGACCTGTTGCAGATATCGCTGTCCCTCTTCGGTTAACGCCATCGCGCGGGTGGTTCTGTGCAGCAGTACCACGCCCAGATCGGCTTCGAGCGCCGCCACCTGCTGACTCTCATCGCCGACTGTTTCATGCCGTGTTGTCGTGCGGCTGCTGAAAACGATCCCGCTTCGGCAACTCGAATGAATGACTGGATCGCCGTCAGTTTATTCTGCATTTAGTGGATTTCTTAATAAGTGTTATCGGTACAGGGGGGATTTAATCATAAAGAAGCGCAGGTGAGACTGTGATTTCACTCCAGATGAGATCGCTATCATGAATAACAGGCAGGAAACAAACGTCGCGCTGGTGGCAGGCGCGACCGGTATCGTAGGCCAGCAACTTATTCGCGCGCTGACTGCACAGCACTGGCAGGTCATCAGCCTGAGCCGCCAGCGACAGCCAGACCAAGGTCAGAGTGACCTGCTGTCGGTTGATCTGCTCGACCAGCAGCAGAGTAACCGGGTGCTCTCTGCTCTGACTCAGGTCACGCATATTTTTTACAGTGCCTGGCTCAACGCCCCGGATATTGGGCCGCGATGGTGAAACCCAACGTGACAATGCTGCAAAATCTGGTCAGCAGCATTGAGCCGGTCGCGCCGCTGCAGCATGTCAGCCTGATGCAGGGATATAAGGTCTACGGTGCTGATCTCGGACCGTTCAAAACGCCGGGGCGGGAAAGCGATGCTGGCGTACCGGGTGCTGAATTTAATGCCGAACAACTTCGCTGGCTGGCCGACCGGCAGCAGGGTAAAGCCTGGCACTGGAGCGCGCTGCGTCCCAGCGTAGTCGGCAGCGCCCGGCCTAGCAACAGCATGAACTTGACGCTGAGTCTGGCGCTCTATGCCTCGCTCTGTCGCGCTGAAAAGCTGCCACTGCGCTTCCCGGGTTAGGCGCAGACCTGGCACAGCCTGGTTGACTTTACCGACACTGAATTACTGGCCGACGCCACGCTCTGGGCCGGGCAGGCGTCAGGCGCCCGCAATCAGGCGTTTAATGTGAATAATGGTGATTTATGGCGCTGGAGTGAGCTGTGGCCGGTAATTGCGGCGTGGTTTGATCTCGACATTGCGCCGCCCGTTTCCTTATCCCTGCAGCAACTGTTCAGCGATTATCGACACAGCTGGCGAAATATCGCCGCGGCCAACGCGCTGATTCAGTCCGATATTCTGGCAATCAGTGACGGCAGCTTTGCCGATTTCGTCTTCGGCTGGCACTACGATATGTTTGGCGACGGCAGCAAAATCCGTCAGGCGGGGGATTCATCATTACCGCGCAACCGACCGGATGTTCTGCGATCTGCTTGCCCGCTTTCGCGCCGCCAGAATTATTCCCTGACGGCCACAACGTGACGGGCATATGTAGACAGCGAAACAGGAAAGCTTCACTGTCTGCGCGGCGTGATGGTTAGCGCCCTTTCTTCCTGCGTCCCGGCTGCGCAAACCGCTTGCGGGAGGCGCTGTCAGGCTCGGCTTTGCCCGCGGCCGGACGGGCCGGGCTTTTCTGCGGTTTTTGCCGGCGCTTTCTTTGCCGGCTTATCTTCTGAAGAGGAGTTATCCAGCAGTTTAAACAGTTCGATCAGTTCGTCATCGGTCAGATCGCGCCATTCACCCAGCGGCAGGCCTTTCAGGTTGACGTTCATGATGCGGGTACGCTCAAGTTTCGTCACTTCATAACCGAAGTGCTTACACATGCGGCGGATTTGACGATTCAGCCCCTGCACCAGGGTGAGACGAAACACGAAAGGCGCTTCTTTTTTGACTTTGCACTTTTTGGTCACGGTACCCAGCATCGGTACGCCCGCGCCCATCCCGGCGATAAACTCGTCGGTGATTGGCTTATCAACGGTAACCACATACTCTTTTCGTGATTATTACCAGCACGCAGGATTTTATTGACCAAATCGCCGTGGTTGGTCAGGAAAATCAGCCCCTGAGAATCTTTGTCCAGACGTCCAATCGGGAATACCCGCTTACTGTGGTTGACGAAATCGCTGATGTTGTCGCGCTCACCCTCTTCCATAGTGGTGATAATGCCGACCGGTTTGTTCAGCGCAATCAGCACTAAATCATCTTCATCACGCGGTTCGATAAGCTGACCGTTCACTTTCACCACATCGCCTGCAAAAACCTGCGCGCCCACAGTGGCGCGTTTGCCGTTAATAAAAACGTTGCCCTGTTCGATATAACGATCGGCGTCGCGACGAGAACAGATTCCGCTCTCGCTGATGTATTTGTTGAGACGAGTTGATGAATGAGTCAGCATGGTTCCTCCAAAAAACGCGGACTATACCTTACCGGCGTGGGCTTGCGGAGTGTTTGCGCGTGAAACTTTTCCGCGTCTGAAGCCCGGCCCGGCTTAACGGCGTGGCTCAGTCAGACGGCGCTGACAGGTCAATAACCATATCCATACAGCGCAATCCGCTACCCGCCAGCTTTGAAGGATAAACACTTTCTCCCAGCAGCTCGAAGCCATGCTGTAGGTAAAAGTTGGCGGCGTTAGGGGTGGAAGAGAGCGTTAGCCGCCGGTAGCCACCAGCCCCTGCTCTTCGAGCTGGTTATAACGGTCGGTCAGCGTCGCCGCGGTGTCGCTTAACAGTTGCCAGGCGGCAAACAGCTGTCGCGCGATCGCTTCACGCACCTGCGGAATGGCCGTGATCTGATCTGCAGCCTGGCGGAATGCCGCCTCAATAGCCTGCTCGCGCGCCGCCCGATCGGAGGCGGTGACGCTGCTTAACGACTGGAACAGCGCCGCCATCGCCGGTTCCGCCACCGGGCCAAGCGGTTGCAGGATGGCCTGCAGCAATGCAGGCGTCGCCCAGACGTTTGGCACCGTTGGCACCACTACGGTACCCGCTCCGGCCGCCAGCCGCCGGCTGACCTGGTCGGCCGCTGAGCGAGCACTGTTATCAATCACCTGCACCGCATTCAGCGGATCGGCCGCGGCGGCAGTCAGATCGTTACCGCCGATCCAGTAAATATAGAGGCCATTGCCGTCAGCGCGACCGCCACCGGCCACCAGATAACGGTCGACCTGATCCTGGCTGTTGTACTGCGGATTAAGCGCCGGCACCGCCACCGCTCCCCCGGCAGCATAGTTACTGCCACCCTGGGATGACGGCAGCAGGGTTTGATTCAGATGCTGCGCCAGTATTTCGTCATATAACGGATGGGACGCCGCGTCGTAGGTGAAACGGCCTACATTGCCACTGTCGCTCAGGCTATCGCCAAAGACGGTGAGTTGACTCCAGGCCGCTGCCAGCAGCGGCAACAGAAGACTCAGGGTGGTTATCGCCGCACCGGAGAGCAGGTGTCGCGCATGAAAGGATGTCATCATCGGCTCCGCACAAGGTAACAAGCATCAAAAGAAGAAAAAAACAGGCTCAATCTTGCAAAGCAAAGTAAGCGTAGTTGGCAGCAGAAAATGGCCACGGAAAAGCCGCGATCAAGATCTCAAAGCGGGAAAATTTGGTCAGATTCGGCGTCTCACCCGGCAGAGATGATCGCCGCCGGGCAAACGGTCAGCGTACCGGATCATCCACAGCGGATTGTGCTGGACGAGAGCCGGATGTTGTACAGCATCGCGCTGCTGACGCCCGGTAATCCGCTCCAGCAGATTGTCGGCTGGCCGCAGCAATCTGAAGAAGTACGATCCGCAGACCTGGCAGATTTTTGCCCGCCAGTTTCCTCAGATGCTGACCATTCCGGCCCTCGGCCAGCAGGGCGTGAATGACATCAATCCAGAACAGGTGATCGCGCTGAAGCCCGACCTGGTGATACTGCCGCAGCTGGCACGCAACAGCGATGCCGGACTGCAGCTGGAAACCATACTAAAAGCGGCAAAGATTCCGGTGCTGAAGATTGATTTGCGGGTTCATCTGCTGAAAAACAGTGAGCGCAGCATGACGCTGCTGGGAGAGGTGTTCAATCAGCCGCATCGGCCAGCGCCGCGCTGACGGCCTGATAACTGTCGGTGGTGATAAACGGCATATCACCGAGTGCGATCAGCCAGCCGTCATAGCCGCTACTGGCGGCGACACCGGCGGCAATGGAATCGCCCAGCCCGTGGCTGTCGCACAGTACCGCCGTCGCCGGCGCAATCAACGCCCGAATCGCCGTCTGGTCCGGTCGGGTCACCACAAACAGATCCAGACCGCTGGCCGTCGCCTGTTGCAGGGTATGCTGCAACAGCGGCTTGCCGTTCAGTTGGGCCAGCAATTTGTGTTCACCGCTCTGCTGATGAAAACGGCGACTAAAGCCTGCCGCCATCATCACAATCGCTATCTTCAAAAAAGCTTCTCCCGCTGGCGATGAAAACGGGCGCAGGATTGGCTCTGCGCCCGCAAATGTCATCTCAACGCCTGCTGTATCCATCGCAGCAGGCGCGGCCTCCGCAGTCTTCAGATGATTTTGTCGAGGGTGATCGGCAGGTCACGTACCCGCTTGCCGGTCGCATGGAATACCGCATTGCTGATCGCCGCCGCTACGCCAACGATGTTAACCGGCACCAGATAGTCCGCCAGATTATTGTTAATCACCCGGCCATTGCGAGGATCGATAATCCCCTCTTCCATCAGCGCCTGACCGACACCCATGATTATCCCACTAATCCACTGGCTGCGCGCCAGTTTAGGGTTGTAGAGCCGACCGCTGTAGAGTGCCGCCACCATGCGTTTCACCCGGATGGTGCCGAAATCTTCATCGACCCGCACTTCAACAAACTGTGCGCTCCAGCTGTGGGCGGAAAACGCCTCTGGCCGGCTCATGTCGTTGAGGTTACGCACGATTTTGTCGCGCTCGTTTTGCGGCATGTCGTCCGGGAAGGTTCCGCCTTTCACCCTCAGGCTGTCGGCAGGAGCCAGCTTCGCCAGCTGGGCAAGAGTTACGCTGGTTCCGCCGCTGTGCTGAATCGTGCCCTCATTCAGGGAGAGCTGCGAGACCGGCAGGCCGCTAAGCGGCGACGCGGGCAGCTCACTGGCCAGAGCAAGCAGCCGTTAGCGCATTCTCTTCGCGGTATCGTTCACCGCCGCCGTCAGGTTATCGGCCAGCTGCGATCCGCCCGCCACGCCTGCGCGCGGCAGCGCAGTATCACCCAGCTCGACCTCAATTGTTTGCGACCGGACGCCGAGATGATCCGCAGCGGTTTGCGCCAGAATGGTATAGGTGCCGGTTCCGATATCTGCGCCCGCGCACTACACCACGAAGCGGCCCTGCGGCGTCAGAATGATTTTCGCTTCTGCCGGCAGCCGGTTGACCGGATAGGTGCCGGAGGCCATGCCCCAGCCAATCAGCTCACGTCCTTCGTGCATTGAACGCGGCGTCATGATGCGTTTATCCCAGCCAAACGCTTCCGCCCCTTTCTGGTACGCCTATTTCAGACGGCGCGAACTCCACGGCAGATCGAGCTGATAATCTTTATCTGCCCAGTTGCGCAGACACAGTTCCAGCGGATCGATGTCCAGCGCATAAGCCAGCTCATCCATCGCCACTTCAAGGCCAAACGCACAGGGATTCTCGCCCGGCGCACGCATCCAGCCAGGCGTGACGGTGTTAATCGGCCGGACCTGATGCTGTGCCGACACGTTGCTGACGGCGCACATCCGGGCGGTCACTTTGCTGCAGTTCTCGGCAAAAACATCAATCAGCGAGGTTTCGCTGAAGCTGCGCTGAATAATTGCCTCAATTTTACCGTCACGCGAAGCGCCCAGCTCTAGCTGCTGCGAAGTCGCCGGACGACCACCCAGACCGGTAAAGGTCTGTGGCCGGGTCAGCGAGACTTTAACCGGACGGTTCAGGGCACGCGACGCTGGCTAACGCAACGTGGGTATAAGGCACCGGTTTTGAACCAAAACCCCCCGCCGACATACGGTGAAATGATCCGCACTTTTTCGGTCTCAATCCCCAGCCATTCGGCGATTTCAACCTGCGCGCCAGCCACCCACTGGCTGGGTTCCCAGACCGTGATCTGACCCTCATGCCAGTGCGCGATGCAGGCATGCGGCTCCATAGGCATGTTGTATTCGCGCGGGGTGGTATAACGCTGGTTGATACGCACCTCGGCACTGTGCATCGCGGTCGTCGCATCGCCCAGATCAATATCCTGTGCCGACATCGGTTTATGCTCGACGCCCTCGTCGGTGGCAAACACCTGCGCCAGCGTGTTTTCATAGTCGATCTCGACCAGCGAAGCGGCCTAGGTGGCCTGCTCAAAGGTTTCGGCGATCACGATGCCGATATTCAGGACGATGTGAATGATCACATCGTCCATCGGGGTGTAAGTGGACTGCGCTGCGCCGCCGTCAGCAATCGCGGTGGGCTTGTTAATCTTTAACGAGTTCAGATGGGTATAGACCGCCAGCACACCGTCAGCCTAGCCTGCAGCGCTTTTTCGGCTGACAGGCGGGAAATGCGGCCGCTGGCAACGGTTGACTGGAGCACCACGCCATACAGCGGGTTTTCCGGCTGATGTTCGATGGCATAACGCGCTTCACCGATCACCTTAACCCGGCCGTCACCCCGCGATCGGGCTGCACCCAATCCTTCAATCGGGCTGCTGGCTTCCGCCGTCGCCGTGTCACCGGTGGTGGCGTCAGGGATCTCTGCTGCCGACAGCGCGTGTTCAGCCTAGCGTGCGTTGTGGTTTACTTCACTCATGCGATCTCTCCTGCTGCCATTAGCGCACGCGCTATTACACGCGGGGCTAGCTTCACCTTTCATAGGCGTTATGCTCCAGCGCCTGGGTTTCCTGATTGATCAGCTCCGCGGCCTGGAATACCGTCTCTTCGTTGAACGGCTGTCCCTCTAACGCCTGTTCAACCCGCGTGGCGCGTCAGGGTTTGGTGGCAACGCCGCCCAGCGCTATATGCACCTGACGCATCACGCCATTCTCCAGCGTGAAACCGGCAGCTGCGCTGGCGGCGGCAAACTCATAGGAACTGCGATCGCGCACTTTGAGATAGTGAGAGCGTTGCAGGGAAGCGGTTTGTGGCACTTCAATCGCCACGATGATCTCGTCATCGCGCAGATCGTGTTCCTGATCCGGTGTCTCACCCGGCAGCAGGAAGAAATCATCAATAGCGATCCGGCGACGCTCGCCCTGCTGATTCTGTACTATCACTACCGCATCAAACGCCACCAGCGCGACTGCCAGGTCTCCCGGATAGACCGCAATGCAGCTGTCGCTGGCACCCAGAATAGCGTGGTTACTGTTGACGCCCACCCGTACGGCACAACCGGAGCCGGGATTGCGTTTATTACAGGCGGAAAAAGTCGCCGGATCGCGATAGTAGGCACAGCGGGTCCGCTGACGTAAATTGCCGCCCAGCGTGGCCATATTGCGGATTTGCGGCGACGCGGCCTGCCATAAGCTGCCGCACATAGCGGGCGCATGTTGCTGACAGGCGGGATGATCGGCCAGCTGGCTCATGGTGGTCAGCGCGCCGGCGCTGATTTTGTCTTCGTCAAAACTCAGGCTGCGGAGTTCAGTCAGGCCGTTTATGCCAATCAGTTGCGGCGGGTTAAACACGCCACATTTCATCAAATCGAGTTGAGTGGTGCCGCCCGCCAGAATCTGACTGCCTGACTGCTGCTTTAACGCTGCGGCGTCGGTGGCTGACTGCGCGACTTTCCAGTGGAATGGGTTCATGCGGACTCCTTCGCCATTTCTTCTGCCGCCTGTTTAATGGCATCGACAATGTGCGGATAGGCACCGCAGCGGCACTCATGTATTCACGGATTTCATCATCGGATCCGGCATGGCCCTCTTTAATGCAGGCGACGGCCGACATAATTTGGCCTGGCGTACAGTAGCCGCACTGGAAGTGCATCGTTTTCGACAAAACAACGCTGCACCTGGTGTAATTCGCCGCTGGCAGATTGTAGTCCTTCAATGCTGGTAACCTCAGCGCCGTCAGCCTGAGCGGCCAGCGTCAGACAACTCAGCACCCGCTGACCGTTAACCAGTACCGGGCAGGCACCGCACTAACCCTGATCGCAGCCTTTTTTGGTGCCGGTAAGGTTCAGATGCTCACGTAACGCATCAAGCAAAGTGACACGGGGATCGATCTGCATTGGATATGGCTGGCCGTTGACCTGCATTGTTAGCGATATTTTTTCTGACATTGTCTGCTTCCCATTGTTGGGGGCTAAAAAGTGTAATTTTTTAGTTTCGGACAGGGTATAAATCGGGGATAATCCGGATAATCCTAATCTTTGCGCGCGTATGCACGTCTTTAGTTTTAGCAACTTTTTAGCCATCCACTGGCGCAGCCGGCAAAAAGCCCCCTTTTAACGGGACAGACAGATCCACTGAGATGCCGTGAATTTATTCGGTTATTGTTCTATCGTTATGATAGATATAGATTATTTAACAACTGCACTTATGAATAACCTTCACAGCTTTAATGCACAGAATTCATCAATGCTGCGAGGGAATTTGCCCTATTCTGTTGCGGCCAGCGCGCGCGGTCCCTTGCCCGCACTATCATCGAATCAACCTGCGGAGGCTGTGGCAGCAGGTTTAGCGAGCCAGAAAGACGATGCTAAGAGAAAATTTTAACGACCTGATGTATCTGGTGGTGGTGGCACAAGAGCGCAGCTTTACCCGAGCGGCAGCGAAGCTGGGCGTATCGCAATCGGCGCTCAGTCACGCCATCCGTGGACTCGAGGAGAGTCTTAACCTGCGCTTACTGACCCGCACCACCCTCAGCGTTGCCCCGACTGAGGCGGGCGAATGTCTGATCAAAAATATCGCGCCTTTATTCAGTGAGATTGAGTCCGAGCTAGTCAGCGTCACCGATACGCAGGGAGAGATCGCTGGCAACATCCGCATTACGGCCGGTGAACATGCGCTGATGTCGACGCTGTGGCCGCTGACTAAGCCGTTTCTGCAGCGCTATAAGGCGGTAAATATTGAGTTTTCGGTGGATAACACCCTGACTGATATCGTCAGTGGCTGCTTCGACGCGGGCGTGCGACTCGGTGAGCAGGTCGAAGAAAAAGATATGGTCGCGTTGCGCATCGGTCCGGACTGGAATACGTGCGTGGTCGCCACCCCGTACGATCTGCAAAACCATAACTGCATCAATATGCGGTTACCGACGCGCGGCGGACTGTACAGCTGGGAATTCATGCGCGACAACAAGGAGATTCGGGTCAGGGTCGAAGGTCAGCTGATCTTTAATACTCTGGCGGCACGCATTGATGCGGCGCTCTCCGACATGGGCATCTACTATTATGTGCCGCAGGACAGTGTCGATGAGCACATTGCGTCGGGCCGACCGGTGTGAACCGTTTGCCGGCTACTACCTCTATTATCCCAGCCGCAAATAGCACGCCCGGGCATTTGCCCGGCTGATTGAGGCGGTGCGCTATCGTGGCGAGTAGGCGGCAATAACGCACCGCGCGGTTACGGCAGTGTTCGTGGCTGGCGCTCAAGCCGCCGCGTCTTTTGACCGGAGACGATCATCGCGACGATGAACACCAGCGCAAACAGCACCACGATAGTCGGCGCCGGTGCGCTGTCGATAAAGAAAGAGAGATAGACGCCGCTGAGTGACACCAGCACCGACACCAGCACCGCAATCAGCAGCGCGTGGGAAAAACGTGTTGTCAGCAGGACCGCAATGGCACCCGGCGCGATCAGCAGCGAGATCGACAGGATAATGCCCACCGCTTTCAGCGTCGCCACAATGGTTAACGACACAATACACAGCAGGCCGTAATGCATCAGTCGGTCAGGCAGGCCACACACCTGCGCCTGCTGCGGATCAAAGCTGAACAGCATAAGATCGCGCCATTTCAGCGCAATCACAGCGACAATCAGCCCGGCGATAATCAGCGTCTGGATGATATCGGCGCGGGTAATGCCGAGCATATCGCCGAACAGAATATGGTCGAGATGCACTTCAGGCTTCACCGCGATATAAAGAATCAACCCGACTGCGAACATGCCGGAAAAGACAATCCCCAGTACCGTGTCCTGTTTAATCCGACTGTTGTCCTGCAGAAACCCGCTGGCCACGGCACAAAACAGCCCCGCTACAAAGGCGCCGATCGCCAGCGGAATGCCCAGCATCCAGGCCAGCACAATGCCGGGAAACACCGCATGGCTCATCGCATCGCCCATCAGCGCCCAGCCTTTCAGCACCAGAAAGACTGACAATAAGGCACAGGGGATCGCCACCACCAGCGCGATCTGTAGCGCGCTCTGCATAAAAGCGAACTGGAAAGGTTCAAACATCCACATCAGGCAGGCTCCCCTTATCCGGATTAGCGCGGGCACGCCGCCGGCTCGCCAGCAGGCCATTCTTCGGTGCGAAGACAAACGCCAGCAGGAATAGCAGCGTCTGCGCCACCACAATAATGCCGCCGGTTGCGCCGTCGAGATAATAACCCGCCCAGGCACCAAGGAAGCTGGTAATGCTGCCAATCGCCACTGCAATCATCAGCAGCCGCGGGAAGCGATCGGTGAGCAACCAGGCCGTGGCACCGGGCGTCACCACCAGACAGATCACCAGAAATGCCCCGACGGTTTGCAGTGCCGCCACGGTCGAAACCGCCAGCAGGGTAAAGAACAGGATCTTTAACCGCTCCGGCCGCAGGCCGATAGCGCGGGCATGATTCTCATCGAAAAAGGTCACCATTAAATCTTTCCACTTAAACAGCAGAATAACCATCGATATGCCACCGATCAGCGCCAGTTGCATGATATCTGCCGGCGCAATCGCCAGGATATTGCCCAGCACGATAGTCTGAATGTTCACCGAGGTGGGATTAAGCGACACCATGAACAGGCCGAGGCCAAAAAACGAGGAGAAGATCAGACCGATTATCGCATCTTCTTTTAAGCGAGTGCGCTGATTGAGCAACAGCATACTGCCGGCCGCCAGTCCGCCCGACAGAAACGCGCCCAGCGCAAACGGCAACCCGAGCATATAAGCGCCCGCTACGCCGGGCACGATCGAGTGCGACAGCGCATCACCGATCAGCGACCAGCCTTTGAGCATCAGGTAGCAGGAGAGAAACGCGCACAGTCCGCCGACCATGGCAGAAACCCACATCGCGTTGAGCATGTAATGGTATCCGAACGGCTCCAGTAGCAGATTCATGGTCAGTTCCCGTCGTGAAGCGAGGTGCTCGGCGCGATAAACGGACGTTCATCATCGGTAATGATCTGATCGTCCAGCCAGTTGACCGCCACGTGGCGCAGCACGCCGCTAAATGCCCGCTCAAGGTTGGCAGTGGTAAAGGTAATGCGGGTCGGACCGCTGGCGAGGATGGTGCCCTTGACCATCACGGTGTAGTCACAGAATTCGGTGACCGACCCGAGGTTATGGGTCGAGACCAGCATGGTTTTACCTTCATCACGCAGTTCGCCGAGCAGGGCAATAATTTTCGCCTCGGTCTGGACGTCAACGCCGGTAAACGGCTCATCCAGCAGCAGCACCCTGCCCTGTTGGGCAATCGCCCGTGCCAGGAAAACCCGTTTCTTCTGCCCGCCGGAAAGCTCGCCGATCTGTCGCTGGCGATACGCCAGTATATCGACCCGCGCCAGCGCCTCATCAACGATGTCGCGGTCGTGGCGTTTAGGCCGACGTAACAGGCCCATGTGGCCGTAGCGGCCCATCATCACCACATCCTCCACCAGCACCGGAAAAGACCAGTCAACTTCTTCGGACTGGGCAACATAAGCCACCAGGCTCTGGCGCAGCGCCTGACGGGTCGGCATACCCAGCACCGAAATCGTGCCGGCGGAGAGCCGGACAAAGCCCATTAGCGCTTTAAACAGGGTCGATTTGCCCGATCCGTTCACGCCGATCAGCGCGGCGATTGAGCCGCCGGGAATGCTGAAGCTGGCATCACGCAGCGCCGTGTGGCCGTTTCGGTAGGTGACATTCACGTCGGAAACCACGATAGTGTCGCTCATGGCGCGCTCCTCCCATGATTAATGCCTTTAACCAGCGTCGCGGTAGTGACCCGCAGCAGGTCAAGGTAGGTCGGCACCGGTCCCTGCGCCTGACTTAATGAGTCGACATAGAGCACCCCGCCATAATAAGCGCCGGTTTCGCGTGCCACCTGACGGGCGGGTTTGTCAGAGACGGTACTTTCACTGAAGACCGCCGGGATGACATGCTTCCTCACCTGATCGATCACTTTCCTGACCTGCTGTGGCGTACCTTGCTGATCGGCGTTGATTGGCCAGAGATAAAGTTCTTTCATGCCGAGATCGCGCGCCAGATAGGAGAACGCGCCTTCACTGGTCACCATCCAGCGCTGATTTTCCGGGATCGCGGCCACCTGCTGGCGCAACGGTGCCAGCGCCGCGGTGATTTTTTGCTTATAAGCAGCAGCATTCTGACGGTAGATTTCGGCTTTAGTGGGATCGTACTTCACCAGCGCATCCCGGATATTATCGACGTAAATCAGTGCATTATCGGGAGACATCCAAGCATGAGGATTGGGCTTGCCGTTATACAGGCCTTCACCAATGCCAATCGGTTTGACGCCCTGCGACACCACCACTTCTGGTACGCCTTCAAGGTGTTGATAAAAACGCTGGAACCAGAGCTCGAGGTTCAGCCCGTTCGACATAATCAGTTGCGCGCCCTGCGCACGTTTGATGTCACCCGGCGTCGGCTGATATTCATGAATTTCGGCACCCGGTTTGGTAATTGAGGTCACCTCTGCCGCGTCGCCCGCCACGTTTTTTGCCATATCAGCAATCACCGTAAAGGTGGTAACGACCTTAAATTTTTCTGCTGCATAGCTGCTGGTGGACATCACCGCGCTGAGTAGCAGGCTGAAAATGAGCGTTACGCTTTTTTTTATCGGGGCCATCGCACGATCTCCAGAGATGATTAAAATTAAAACATAATTAGCCTGTGCTATTTTTTATAGCACAGGCTATAACTTTGCGACAGGCTTCATTTGTGAAGTTTCTTAAACGTCAGCGTCGGAATGCGAAGTTGTGTAAACAAGCGCTGTTGTTCATTGTTTCAGTTAGGTTATTTACCCGGGCATCTGCTCTGTTGATTCGCGACATCGGCTGAATGATGCTTTATACCGGGTTGATAGCGGACACTCAGAACTGTCTTGAGAATCCTCGTTCATCGTCGGATAAGGAGATAAAGGCGGGGCGAGAAAGTGAAAAATGTGCGGTTAGGCGGGACGTTACGCTGACCACTCAGGATCATGGCTATCAAAAGACACTTATTGATAGTCAGTATAAATTAAATCTAGCGAATTTTGCTGCTACAGTATGCAGTGAATGTTACTTACCGCAACAAAACCAGGGAGGATAATTTGTATTTTTCCAGCGACGAAAAAGCGAATGTCATCATTGGCGAAGCAGCAATGAGCCTGATCGAGGACAGTCAGGAGGTTAATGTAGAATTGCTGATGGGTGAATTGCTGTCGATGTCTGCATCAGAAGTGGATGAAAACCGTCTGGAACAGCTGCATCAGGTACGACAATGGTTAATGGGTTTCAAAACGATTGGCGCACGTAACACTGAGCAGGCCAGCTGGTTATCGAAGCCGCTGAACGCTGACAAAATGAGCACTGATTCTGCTGATGATCTGCATCAGAAGTGGATGAAAACCGTCTGGAACAGCTGCATCAGGTACGACAATGGTTAATGGGTTTCAAAACGATTGGCGCACGTAACACTGAGCAGGCCAGCTGGTTATCGAAGCCGCTGAACGCTGACAAAATGAGCACTGATTCTGCTGATGATATTGTATTTAAAGGTTGACCTTCACAGTCTTCCAGACTGTCGGCCTGTGCAGGTGTTGTACAGGCCGGATTCGTTAAACGCTGAAAAAGCCGCCAGAACACCGTTTTAACCCCGCAGTAAACTCTCCGTAACAGACTGATTAATAAATCATAGCATTTTTTTGCACAAAAAAATCGTCCCGGGAATTCAAAATTCTGTACAAGTTTTTTAAAGATGTATAACTTGCGCATCCAGAGCGCGATACATTTTAACCATCTGGGGACAACACTATGCGTCAGAACGGACATGCACCGCAAGCCATCAGCGACATTGCCGGTTACTTCAATCAAGCCAGTAAGCCTCCACAGCAGGAGACGCTGGGTGAGATTGTTGCTGTCCCGTTTCAGGCGCCCCTTCAACGGCGCCTGTTTCTACATCAGGAGCCGCAACGTGGCCATTAATTCGTAAATCAGAGAAACCAGTATGTACAGAAGTGATGATGAGAAACTGACAGATGTCATGAATCGGCGAAGCCGTACTGACATTGCTTAAGTCAGACAAACCGGTGTCAAGCAATGCCATGATCAATCAGCTGGAGCTGATGGCCGCTGAGACGGACGAAGAAGCTAAGGTGACGACGATCCGCAAGGCGATTACCGAAGTGCGTAATGGGATAATCGCGGCGCGTAAGCGAGCCAACAGCACGCTTGCCGATCGTGAGAATGCTTCACACCGTTTAAACAATGATGGTCCGCCTGAAGGTTCAAAAAAACACTAAACGATCCGTTTTTTGCGGAACTTCTTACCATAATTTACGTGTTAACGAAGCGCTGAGGGTTATCAGAAAAAAGTTTGCGGGTCGCACTGGGCAAAACAGTAACAGCGACTACACTCGATTCTGACTTCAGTCGATGCATCTACCGAATTTTCCGCAGAGAAAGAAAAACATGCAACACTCATCTTCAGATTCAACTCTCATTGACTATTTTCGCAGTGCAGGCGACCAGCTTGCTCCGGAAACCGAATAACTGGGCGGGATCATCCGAAATATCGTGGCCGACCAGGGACGCGTAACTAATAAAGCCATCATCCTTTATCTGATCGCCGAGCTGGAGAGTACTTCAGACATGGTTAAGCTGGATGTGTTACGCAAAACGCTGGAAATCGTTGTTGGCCGCACGCCGGACGACGCCGGTATCTGATGCGTGCTTCCTGCGCAGTCAACGTTATGATTGCGCAGGAAGATCCAGCCGGCATCAACGATAATACGGTCTCCCCTCACCCGCCTTGCTCAGTCTGTCTGCCAGCCAGACACTCCGAAGAAAACCCTTATCGTCAGCCAATACAGCCGTTAATCCAGTGAATCCCGATGCTGCTGACATTTCACCAGCACATGACCATTGAAGGTCGTCGGCATACGGTTTCTGACCACCGAAGCTGAGCCAATATTGTTTTCCAGATTGAAGTCATCACGGGTAATGATCAAGGTCGCAATTTCAGTGAAATAGTCACGCTGAGTGTTATTATGTGCTTTTTTATCAATCACTTTCACCACAAAAGTATCATCATCGATCTTAATAACATCGTATCGCACCAGCCGACTGTCCTGAATTGCTGCTGATATAGTGTGTTTCAACTTCCGAAAAGATCATGGTCATATCCTTAAATTGCGCTGACCCCGGTTAATCCACCTGCTGTTGCTTAACAGGCAGGTGATGCAGCGTAATTTCGTCTCGTTTCGTCTCGCAGCGTCAACAGCCCGACTGCAGGCCGTTCAGGGTTTACCTCGGCGAAGAATCTTTATAACGCGTTGCGCCCGGCAATGAAACATTTTCACTGTTCTGCCGTTGTCGCCAGGCTGATGCCGGGCGCAGCATGCCAGTCCCCACTCGGGCATTGACGGGCATGATTGCCACCTGAACCCTGAGTCGAGCCTGAACGCTGATTTCTAGTGCCGCGCCAGACCGTAATTAACGTCCAGCTAATATCTCTGGCCAGGCCCGAAAACGATCGTTGGGACCTTAACCCATTACTGACGCCATTGGCCTGTAATAACCGACTTATCACGCCCTCCCCATTTAGTAAGAATAGTCTTATCTGGTAAGGGAGGGTCTTGCAAGTCACGATGCTTTTTCAGAGGCGCGGGTGTTGTCCGGATAATAATAATCGTCCCGACAGACACACTGAATAATTCTCCGCTGACAACCGTAATTATTAAGCGCCGCCGTTCTACACCTAAGCAAAGTCCACGGAAAAATCCGTGCTGCCCAGGGTGGATAAATAAAATAAAGGTTTGAGCAAGGCGGGCGTTTATTTTCAACGCCACTGGCCTTAGTGCATCTTGCGGGTAAAAAAGCCGATCGCTTCATGGCATAGCGCTTTCAGCCGGCTATCACGCGTCTCTTCGCTGAGGCGAAACAGCGCGTCGGTAATATCATGAAAATGAACAGGCTGCCCTGTCTTGATCAGATCGCTGACAATTGCGCCAACCACCGCGCGAATATCTTTTTCTTCATCGTACTTCACACGATTTCCAGACGGTGTATGCATATACAGTTTAACACCGTTGAACGGCAAAAAACAAAAGTGCCCATTTCAGGAAAATATAAGCGAAGCGGAAAAAAAGGTTATTATTCATACTGAATCAGAATAATATCTGGTACTATTTCGTCTTCGTCACCGGGGTTACGGCAAAGATATAACCGCCAGATATCGCGTGGGAACTGCTGCAGTATATTTATCCCGCCCTGAAGCAGCCGGTTAAATATATTCATATTGTGAAACATATCGGCGCTGCCACATGAGACCGGGTGGCTGACGGATGCTTTATCGGTATCGTCTGATGCATTTTTGTCCAGCAACCCGTACCTGCCCAACCGCCGGCTCCCTTATCTGACCTGCCAGCACGCCGGTGAACCTATCCCGGCAGGCAAAGCGATGCGGTTTAGCGCCAGCAGTGTGATAAAACTAAGATTATTTTCCCGCCTGAAGAGTGACGTATGGCTAAGTTCACCTTAAAACAGATTGCTGCCCAGTCCGGCTTAAGCCTGGCGACGATTGACCGGGCGCTGTATCAGCGTGGCCGGGTGCATGCTCAAACCCAGCATCGTATCCGCCAGGCGATTGCTGACCTTGAGCTGCTACAGAAAACCGCGCTGGCAAAAGGCAGAACGCTCTACTTCGATGTCATCATGCACACGCCCGATCGCTTTCGTGAGCTGGTGCGGGAGGCGTTCAGCAGTCAGATAGCCAGCTTTAAGCTCCAGCTGCGCTTTCACTTCAGCGAGACGTTAACGGCCGGGGAGATTAACGCGCTGTTAAGTAAAAGCACGCTGCACAGCCACGGCATCATTCTCAAGGCGGCCCATTCTGACCTGCTGAATCCGACTATCGACATGCTGCTTAAGCAGCGGATACCGGTGGTGACGGTAATGAGCGATCTGCCGACCAGTACGCGCCTGCGCTACATTGGTATGGATAATTTTGATGCCGGTAAAGTCGCCGCCTTCTTAATGACAAAATGGCTGCGATCGGCGCAATCGCACATCGTGGCGATTACCGGCAGTAAAGACTTTATCGGTGAGCAGGAGCGCATTGAGGTTTTGAACGTGCGATGCAGCAGTTTGCGCCACAGCATCGGGTCAGTGTGGTGGCGGGAGGTTACGTGGCGGGAGGTTACGTTACGGCATTGACCCATTGATGTATCAGTCGCTTAAGCAATTTTTACAGGCCCATCCCGAAACAGATGCGGTCTACACCGTCGGTGTCGGTAATCCAGTCATCCTGCGCGCCTTTGAAGAGAAAAATCGACCAATTGACGCTTTGACGCTTTTATCGGTCACGATTTGGATCGCGAAAATCGCGCATTGATGCAGGCGGGCAAAATTGATGCGCTGATCGAACATAATTTACAGCTTGATGCTCAGCATGCCTTCAGAACGCTGCTGGAATTTCACGGCTTTCTGCCTGCATCGGAGCCACTGGCGCCTTACTCAAAAATCAACATTATCACCCGCTACAACATGACCACTTAGCTTTGCCGCAGCTACCGCCAGGCACTACAGCTTCACGTGATCGATTAGCGCCCGTAACTTGGGTGCGAAGTTTTTCCGGCTGGGAAAGTAGAGATAAAATCCCGCAAAGGTCGGCAACCACGCGTCCAGCACTGTCACCAGTTCCCCGCGCACAATGTAGGGCTGAAATGTCTCTTCCGTGCCGAAGCTGATCCCACCACCGGCGCAGGCGGTACGAATCATCACGCCCATATCATTGGTGGTGAGCTGCGGATTGACTGCCACATCAAATTCACGCCCCTGCTCAGCGGCCAGCTCAGCGATATCGGTAATGGCCCGGTTCAGCTGATTAATCGCCGGTGCCACCTCAGCATACAGCCGTTGTCCCGCTTCGGTCAGTTGAATGGTGCGGGTGGTGCGCTGCATCAGTGACAGGTTGAGCCGATCCTCCAGTCGTCGCAGGGTCTGACTGATTGCTGAACGGGTGACGCCCAGCTGTTCGGCCGCCAGACGAAAATTACGCGTCTGCGCCACGATGACAAACACTTCCAGCGCATTTTTATCAGCAGTCATTGGTTAGTTTTAGTTACCAGTCTATGAAGCAGTGGGAGGATTATATTTATGGTGCCTCCAGCGGCATTGGTGCGGACATCGCCCGTGAACTGGCGAAAACCGGTGCGACGTTGCTGCTCGGTGCCCGGCGTGAAGAGCGGCTTAACGCGCTGGCCGAAGAACCGCGGTTTAATGGCGCTGGACGTCACGCAGCGCGATCAGCTGGCGGACTTTGTCGGGTTCGCACCGGCGCAGTGGGGTCGGGTCGATGTGATGATCAATAACGCCGGCATCATGCCGCTATCGCCGATGGCATCGCTGCGGGTCGACGAGTGGGATCAGATGATCGATGTCAACATCAAGGGAGTGCTGTACGGCATTGCCGCCGTGCTGCCGCCGATGCTGGCCCGGCAATCCGGCCATATCATCAACATCGCCTCGATTGGCGCACTGGCGGTATCTCCGACTGCGGCGGTCTATTGCTCCACCAAGTTTGCGGTGCGGGCGATTTCAGACGGGTTACGACAGGAGAACAGTCAGCTTCGGGTCACCTGTGTGCACCCTGGCGTCGTCGAAAGTGAACTGGCGGCGACCATTACTGACCCGACCGCGGCGCAGGCAATGCAGCAGTATCGGGCCATCGCCCTGCAACCGGAGGCCATTGGTCGCGCGGTACGATACGCCATTGAACAGCCGGAGGAGGTGGACGTGAATGAGATTGTGGTGCGGCCAACCCGCACCCAGCAGTAAGCCCCGGCCCGATGCCGTGCTGGCATCGGGCCGCGGTAAACACCGATCAGTAGAAGCTTCTGCGGCTACGCTGCACGGTGACGGCAATGGCGGTCAGCGCCACCAGCATCAGAAACAGCCCTAAACCGATCATGGCGTTGAAGCCGTGGGTTTTGAACAGCAGCAGACCGGCAATACAGCCGACCAGGAATGAAAACACCGTGGTCAGGTGGGTATGCAGCACCTTCTGGAAGAAACGGCGATCGGCGCTTTCATCGTGCGAAACATGCGAGGACAACCACGATCCCAGCGCGATACCGGCATCGGTTAAGGTACCGGTAATATGGGTGGATCTGACGCGTCCGTTCGACAGCTGGGTGGAGGTGGCATTATGAATTCCCATCAGGAAACCGAGCATCACCAGTACTTCGCCGTTAAAGCGTGGCGTATAGAACATGGTTTCAAAGATAGATGCCGCGGTCAGGGCGACGGTACAGCCCATGACAAAGGCGGTAATCAGCGCCAGCAGGAACAACAACGTGTGCAGGTCGCTGGTGGTGACTTCGGTGGATATCTGTGAGGTGTTACCGGTCATGTGCGACGGAAAAAAACCGAACGCGCCCAACGCCGTGGCGTTAAGGATGCCCGCGGTGGTGGCCAGCACCAGTGCCAGCAGTCCATCTTCAGTATGCGATCTGACTTTCTTCTTTTTTTATTATCACAGATTCCCCAAATCAGGTGGATGTAAACGGGTTTAACCGCTTCAAGCATACAACCTGATAAGAAATTATCCTGTCAGAAACAGATTACTCTGATCAAATAAGCCATTAATTTTGCTGCTTTTTATAAAGCAGCTTCAGTTTACCTGTATAAGTGTCAACGTGACTCTTTGCGCCACACCGGACGGCGCTGTCGGCTGGCAGCAGGTTAATCAACAATGAACAGCCGGGCGCCAACCGGCGTTGAAGAACGATGCGGTTCAGCATTGTCTTCCATCTGGTGCCTAGCGTCAGCAGATAGCGGCGTCCATCGGCCAGCTCGGTATGAAGTTCCCCGTCGAGGCACAGCAGAATGTGGCCTTTAACGCACCAGTGATCGGCGAGATAACCCGGCGAATAATCGACCATCCTGACGCGTATATCGTTGAACTGTAGGGTCCGCCAAATCACCTGGCCCCGTTCGCCGGGATGGACCGTTTCTTCCACCTGCTCCCACTGCGTCAGTCCAAACGGCAAATTATCAATTTTCATGCCTGCTCCGGGGGAAATGGCAGCGAGTCTGCTGCCGGTTTGAAAAGATCTATGCCAGCACCTAGATCACCGCCTCTTCGGCGTGAATCAGCGTGGTATCAAATAACGGCACGCTGGCATCGCTGTCATCCACCAGCAGGGTTATCTCTGTGCATCCCAGAATGATCGCTTCTGCCCCCTGCTCCACCAGCTGCTGCATAATCTGCCGATAGCGCTGGCGCGAAGCCGGATTGATTGATCGTGCCGAGGCACAGCTCGTGTTAAGTCACCTGATGAACCAGTGCGCGATCCTCTTCCTCCGGGACGATAACCTGCAGATCAAATTGCTGCTCCAGCCGCCCGCGATAAAACGCCTGCTCCATGGTGAACTGGGTCGCCAGCAGCCCCACCTTGCGTAATCCCGCCTGCTGAATACGCCGCCCGGTGGCATCAGCGATGTGCAACAGCGGCACGGAAACCGCTGCGCTAATCTGCGGGGCCACTTTATGCATGGTATTGGTACACAGCACGATAAACTCCGCGCCGGCACGCTCCAGATTCTGCGCCGCCGCGGCCAGCATTTCGCCCGCCGCCTGTAGCTGCTCAATCGGCTGGAAATCAACGCTGTAAAGCACCAGCTGCGCCGAGTGCAGGCCACCCAGCCGTTGTTTAACCTGCTAATTGAGGATGCGATAGTAAAGCGCGGTCGACTCCCATGACATTCCACCTAACAGACCAATGACTTTCATTGCGGCTACTGAAAATTTGTCCGATCTGCAGCATGCCAGATAACCCGGTATCAGCAATCAGTTTGTCAGCATTTTCGACTGATTATTCAGTTTGCCTGCGGTCTGAACCGCTAGGCGATCGCCATCAGCACCACCACACCGACGCTCATCATTAGCCCACTGGTCAGCGATGCGCTACTGTCACGCACCCAGCCCGCCAGCAGCGGCATCATGGCCGCGATGAGATAGCCTCCGCCCTGCACCCGCGACAACAGCACGCCAGCCTCGGTGGCATTGCGGGCATGATCGAGCGTGACGATCAGCGACAGCGGAAACAGCGCCCCGATCCCGAGGCCAAGCGACAGCAGCGGCATGGCACCCGGCGCAACAACCAATGCGATCAGTCCGGCAAACACTTCCGTCAGCGTCAGCCCGGCGAGCAGGAAGCCACTGTTGCGGGCGCTCCAGCCAGCCTGGATATAAAACGGCGGCAGCCAGGCCAGCACCAGGGTGCAGGCGCCGGTTCCAATACCGAAAAACAGTAACAAGGTGCGCGACGCGGGCAGCGCTGTCACCGAGGCGGACGGCGCGCGGTCCGTCGGGCAATCCGGATTCGCTGATTGCCAGACCAGCAAGGTAATCAGCGCCAGCCCGCCGACGATGGCGAGCGCTGCGGGTAAACCGAGCAGCGAAAAGAGCGGATGCGCACCCGCCATAATCCCGGTGCTGAATAACGCCATCAGCGTGGGGGCGGCATGGAGATAGCGCTGCCGAATCAGCGCCGTCATCAGTGCCTGCATTACGCCGATTCCCGCGCCGCCCGCCAGCGCGGTCAGGATCAGCGACAGCGGCGAGAGCGAAAAGCCGCGCCACAGCGAGGCGATAACCAAGCAAAGCAGGCCTGCCGCAATGCCGCGCGCCGCACCGCTTAAGCAGCCACGGACCAGCCAGTGCGGCAAGCCCCATCATGGCGACCGGCAGCGTGGTCAGCAGGCTAAAGGTGGTTGCCGACAAACCGGCCTGCTGTTGCAATGCCGGAAACAGCGGGCCGATAATCGCCAGTAGCGGGCGCAGATTCAGCCCGACACAATCGGTGCGAAGATAGCGGGTAATAAGCGGGTGTTTTGCATAGCCGGCTCCGTGGACAGGATTAACGCTGACAGCAGGCTGTCGCCATTTATCTTAATGTTAAGATAAATGGCGAACGGCGTTAAGAGGCTAAGCACAACCCGACAAATTAGCCACAGAGTTAACAGGTGAATGATGCAGGACCATATCGATTTTGTCGTCAGCCAGTGGGACAGTGCGATGCCAGAGCTGGATGCATCCTCTTATGCGTATCGTCGGCCGGATGCTGCGCCTGATGAAACATCTGGCAAAAGCACGCAGTCAGGCGCTGGAGCAGTTTGACTTCCATGATGGGGAATTTGACGTGCTGGCGACGTTGCGCCGGGCCGGGACGCCGTACTGTCTGTCACCGACCCAGCTGTATACCTCGCTGCTCGTCACCTCCGGCGCGATGACCCATCGCCTCAAGCGGCTGGAACAACGAGGCCTGATTGCGCGCGTGGCGTCACCCAATGACAAACGCAGTATGCTGGTGGGGCTGACCGCACAGGGTCAGCACTGTATTGAGCAGGCGTTGGCGGTTCATACCGCCACCCAGAACGCGATACTGGCACCGCTTTCGCTGGCGGAACGCAGCGCGCTGGAAAGCATGCTGAAAGCGCTGTTGCTGCCGTTTCCCGGTGAAGCGGTTACCGCAGCAGCGGAAAAAGATTAACGGTGCAGTTCGGCGACCGTCACGGTGAATATCACCAGCTTGTTGATCGGCGCTGGCATAGGCGTGCGGCATATCGGTTCGCGCCACCGCCGCGCAGCACGGCCCGACCACCATCGTCTGATCACCGACGGTTAACGCCAAGCTGCCCTGCTCAACGTGCAGCAGTTCCAGCGTGCCTTCCGGATGGCCTTCGGAGCGGAACGTTTCACCGGCAAACATCTGCCAGCGCCACAGCTCAATCATGTCTGTCCTGCGAGTACCGGCCAGCAGCTGCGCGTGACCGCCCTGTTCGCCCTGCCACAACGTCGGCATCGCACTTTGGTCAATCAGCCAGGCGGCGGGCGTATGGGTCACATTGACGATATCCGCCACCGACACGCCCAGCGCGGCGGCAATTTTGCACAAAATCGCGATGCTGGGGTTGGCTTCGCCCTTCTCAAATCTCTACCAGCATTCCTTTGCTGACTCCGGCCCGGCGGGATAACGCATGCAGCGACAGTTTCTGGCTTTTACGCCAATTTTTAATGCTGTCAGAGACAGCCTGATTGACGCTCGACACGTCAGCGCCGGCATCGGTCGATATATTGACTTTTTTGGTCATCGGTCATTACTATGCAATAAATTAGTCACTGAGAGATTATCCAATTTTATCTGTTGATCCATCAATCGACCCGGCCATCTTTGCGCTGGCACCCGGCTTTCGTGCCATCAGCATTGTGGTGGAGGCCGCGCCACTCACCCGACCGGAGGTTGCCGAACAGGCGCTGCAACGGGCCTGCCGCCAGGTGCTGGAGCAGGATGTGGAGTGGGCCGACGCCCATCTTGCGGCGTGGGGGGAGGTGTTCAAAGCGTTTGGCGCGAAAGCGAAACGCACTCCCTGCTCGGCTGATGCGCTGCGCAAACGGGTATTTCACGATGGCGTCATGCCGGCTATCGATCCGGTGGTCGATCTCTATAACGCCATCAGCATTCAGTATGCGCTGCCGGCTGGCGGTGAAAACATTGCCGCCTACGTAGGCGCGCCGCGGCTGACGATCGCCGATGGCAGCGAGCCGTTTGATACGGTCAAAGAAGGCGACGTGGTGTTTGAATCACCGGAGCCGGGAGAGGTGATCTGGCGCGACGCTCGGGGCGTTACCTGCCGCCGCTGGAACTGGCGTCAGGGGGTGCGCACCCGGCTGGATGCGCAGGCGCGTCAGATGTGGTTTATCCTTGAAAGCCTGCCGGCAATGCCGCTGGCGGCGCTGCAACAGGCCAGTGACGATCTGATCTCGGGTCTGCAACAGATGATGCCGGATGCCGTTATCGACGCACGCCTGATTGACGCCACCAGCGCGTGAACCTGAACTCAACCGCCTGACAGCATCGGTTAACGGCGAGCCGGATATATGGCAGGATACGCGCCCTGTGTCCGGCGATTCTCTGGCGAGCCTCTTCTGCAGATAACAGCGGGTTGTGTTGGTTAAGGTTAAACTCAAATGGATAGTGCCGCTGCTGGCGGTGCTGGCGCTGGCGGGTTGGTGGTTGATTCCGCACTTCAGCAGCGAGGATAAAGCATACTACAGTTGCGGTATTCTGCGGCATCGATCATCATGATAGCCAACAGTTGCTGCCCCAGATGCAACAGATAATCGAAGGCAGCAATTCTGACTATGCGCTTTCTGCAGATTGCCGGCACCGTTTATCTGCTGTGGCTGGGTAGCCAGTTAATTATCAGCGGCCTGCGAGCCCGCCAGCAAGTTGTCAGCCCCGCCCCGCAACCGGTTACACTGTCACAGGCTTTCCTGGCCAACCTGCTTAACCCCAAAGCCGTACTGCTTTACCCGACCGTAGTGTCGCGCTTTGCCGGCCAGAGCGGCAATGTACGCGACTTCCTGCTGCTGGCTACGGTACGCGATCATGGCCGGCTGGCTCAGCGCTGCCAGCCAGCTGCTGATGACCTCAACCCGCGCCATCAGCACCGCCACGCTGCGTAAATATATCAACACCCTCGGCGGAACCGTGCTGCTGGCTATCGCCTTATCCGCGCTGATCCACTGACGCCACCGCACCGCGGGCCAGGTAACCGATGCGATACACCTCCTGTTCAGCTGCCGGCGGCACCGCTCACGCAGCGGTGTGGCCCGCCAGATGCAGAATGCAGCCGCATTCTGCTCCAGCAGCTGCTCTATCTGCTGCGCCGTCTGGCCGGCATAGGTCGCGATCAGCTCATCGGTTGCGGGATTGCGTGATACCGCCAGCGGAGCGGAAACTGAATCGGGTCGGAATCATTGAGATGACATATTGACTGCCTCCTGAGAGATAAAATGCAGCGCGGTTGTGCTGCGTTAAATCCATCTTAGGCATCTCATTTCAACCCAGGAAGGCGTGTTGTTATCCTATTACTGGCAGTCACTGGCTACGTGTCGGGGGATATAGGTCACCAGTGACAGGTCGGGTCTGCCCTCAGGAGTTAACGCCACGTAGGTGAATTCGATGTGTCCGGAAACCGGGTGCATCAGGCGCTTACTGCCTTCGCTCATGCCCAGCACGTCGGTGTCCTGCCACCATTCGTAGAACTCCGGTGAGTTTTCTGACAGCTCTTTGATCAGCGCATCAAACGGGGCTTTGTTTTGGGCATGCGCCCGTGAAGCGCGAAAAACCGAGATCATGCCGCGCGCCATCTGTTCCCAGTCGAGGATCAGGGTGCGATACGGCTGATAGAGAAAAAGCAGCCGCAGCGTATTTCGTTCGTGCGGCTTGAGCGAGCCGTAGTCCATGAACAGGTCGGCAATCGCATCATTCCAGGCGAGGATATCCAGCCGGGCATTGCGCACGTAGGCCGGAATAGGATCGATGGCCCTGACCAGCATATCGAGACCTTCCGTTACCCCCGAATCGACCTGACGCGGCACCGGTTGTTCTCTGGGTGAGAGCGCAAAAAGGTGGGATGATTCGACCCGGTTGAGTTTAAGCACGCTGGCGATTCGCTGCAGCGCGTCGGCAGACGGCTTAATTTCGCGGCCCTGCTCCAGCCAAGTATACCAGCTGACGCTGACGCCAGCCAGAATCGTCACCTCTTCACGCCGTAAGCCTGGCGTCCGGCGCGTTCCTTTCGGCAGCCCATATTCCTGCGGATTTAACCTCGCCCGCCGGCTAATCAAAAAAGCCCCTAATTCACGCCGTTGCTCTGGTGTGGTTTTTTTTACCATCTGGCATCCCCTTTGACATTTTTATTCTGGTTCTGCGAACAACTGACACGTCCCGCTGTTTTTATATCAATACGGTATTTTTATTAAAGGCTTCGCTCATGCTTACTTACACTCTTTCGCGACCCGCCACGTGCTGACAGTGACCCGGAGTGAAGTGTGGAACCGGGGCGACGTTAGCCATAATCTGTAGTGGGCATCCCTGATCAAAATGGAAGTGGATAAGATGACTGAAGAGAAAACCTCGATTACTGAGCTGGCAGAACTGGAGCGGATTTACGGCGCGGTGGCTACACCTTCACTGGCCAAGGTGACTGACCATATTCATCCGGCTTATCGTCCGTTTATCGAAGCCTCATCTTTTGTGGCGCTGGCGACCTCTGGTCCGGACGGGCTGGACGTGTCACCCCGCGGCGATCCGGCGGGCTTCATTGAAATAGAAAATGACCGCACGCTGCTGTTGCCCGACCGGCGAGGCAATAACCGAATCAATAGCCTACGTAACATTCTGCACGACAACCGGGTGGCGCTGCTGTTTCTCATCTCAGGGATTGGCGAGACCTTGCGGGTCAACGGCAGAGCGACAATCAGCACCGATCCAACGCTGATTGCGCGCTTCGCCGTCAATAATAAATCCCCCAAAACCGTCTTGCGCATTTTGCTGTAGAGCGGTTTTTTCCAGTGCAGTCGCGCCATTATCCGCGCCAGATTATGGGACCCGGCAGTACAGATTGAGCGTCAGCAGTTGCCCAGCACCGACAGTATCCTGAACCAGATCGCCGGTAAAGAGATCGATGGCGAGGCGTATGATAAAGCCCTGCCGGAGCGGTTGAAAAACACCCTGTACTGAGTGTTTCGCCCGGATAGCGGTGGGATTCGTCCGCGCGTGGATAACAGCACGGCTGGCGAGCGATTATCCACGCGCCACGCCTTATTGCCGGTTTGATCACGGAGACCGGTTATAACCGATACCAGCCGCAATCCTAAGGCCAGATGCAATACGCAGGCGCATCCGCGGGTCTGAAGCTGCGATTAACCTCTGCCTGCCGTCGCCATCGTCCGGATAAGCAGGCGAGATCCCGGCAGTAAGCCGGGATAACCGCGTCGTCTTAACCGGCACTGCCGGCCATTTTTACCAGCAGGCGGAAGGCATTCTCAAACGCCGAGGGCGTGGCAAGATTTTGCCCATACAGGTTGCAGGCGGTGCCGTGGTTGGCGGTGGCAATCGGGACCGGCAACCCACCCTGCACCGTTACGCCGCGCTCAAAGCCCAGCATTTTGAGCGCCGTGGCGAACTGGTCGTGGTACATCGATACCACCGCATCCAGCTTGCCGGTTTCCACCGCTTTATAGGTGGTGTCTGCCGGATAAGGGCCATAAACGTCAATCCCCAGCGCTCTGGCCTGCGACATAGCGGGCTGGATAATCGTCTGCTCCTCATCGCCAAACAGGCCATTCTCGCCGCCGTGCGGGTTAAGCGCCTGCACCGCAATTTTGGGCGCGGCGATGCCCGCCTGCCGCAGCGTACGATCCATCGTGAAATCGTCTCCACCACGCCTTTAACGCTGAGGTTTTTCACGATATCGCGGAACGGAATGTGCGACGTCGCGCGTCCCGCCCACAGGTCGTCGACTACGTTAACCTCACAGCAGAAGTAGTCAAACTTCAGCAGCTCAGCAAACCAGTGCAGCTCATCGCGATGCTTCAGCCCGCCCATGTGCATCGCCTGCTTATTCAGCGGCGCGAAGCAGATCCCCTAGGTAATACCCTGCTGGGTTAATTCGACGGCACGGGCCAGCGTCTCCAGGATATGAACGCCGCTTTGTTTGCTGGCGCTGCCATAAAGGAAGGGCGTGCGCCGGGACCAGTCGTGATTGAGCAGCAAGGGCCTGTCGGCCGTGAACGCAATTGCTGCGGTATCGGTGATGTCGTCATAGTCAAAACGCTGACCGGCAATCGCCATGCCTATTTCCAGCTCATGGCGGTCTGCGATGATAATCACGTTAGTCAGCGCGCGCAGCGTCGGTTGTGACAATACTTTCGCCACCAGCTCCGGACCAATACCTGCCGGATCGCCCAGCACCAGTGCAACAGAAGGTTTTTTCATCAGGATTTCCTCAGTGATACGCATTCTTAACCGGCTCAACCGCGCCGCGAGAAGGAGCATCTTCAGACAAGGGAATATCTGGACGCATAAAGAAGGTCAGTACGATGCCCACCATCAGCAGAACCACCGAACCGTAAAACGGCAGGCTCCAGTTACCGGTTTTGTCGATGATGATGCCAAACAGAATGGGTGAAATAATGCCCGCCACCGCCGAACCAGCATTCACCAGCCCGCTGGCGACACCGACATATTTAGGGGTGATCTCCATCGGTACCGCCCAGATCGGACCAATCGTCAGTTCGAGGCAGAAAAAGGCCAGGCCGAGGCAGATCGTAATCACGGTCATATCGGTGGAGCCGATCACCGGTATCAGCAGTAAGCCGGCGGAAAGAAAGCTGAAGATAATCACGTTACGCCGCGCAGCGACCACATTGCCGGTGCGTTTCAGGATCCGGTCGCTGACCACCCCGCCGACCGTATTGCCGACCACGCCGGAGAGAAAGACCGCCGAGGTAAACAGCGCTGACGATTTCAGATCCATGCCACGACCGTTCATAAAGAAGGTGGGCAGCCAGGTAAAAAACAGCCAGCCGGTCCAGCCGTAGCAGAAATAGACGCCCATCGTCGGGCCAATACGTTTCAGCAGCGCCTTCCACGGCGTGGGCGCTTTTACGGTCAGGCTGGCATCCGGTTTCGGCAGGATTTTGCGCTCCTCTTCACTCATGTCGCCAATCAGATGAGGATTATCGCGGAAGCCGGCGATCCAGAACGCCAGCCACACTGCGGTGATCACCCATAAGGCGATAAACGAGAAACGCCAAGAGTGCAGCATCACCAGTAGCGCCACCAGTGACGGTGTAACGGCATTACCGAATCGGGAAAAGGAGTGGGTGATGCCCTGGACGAAACCACGCTTTTCGCTGGAGAACCAGAAGGTCATGGCACGCGCCTGGGAAGGCAGCGCTGCGCCTTCCCCAATGCCCAACAGTATGCGTGACAGAAACAGCGAGGCGGAGCCGCATCCGCGAACTGGAAAACACCCTGCATAACGCCGTGCCGCTGAGTACCACCTCCCTGATCACCCCGCAGCAGTTGCGGTTAAGGCCGGTTGCCAGCAGCGAGATGCCGCAGGGCGAAGAAGCGATGAGTCGTTTTCTGCGCCAGCAAATGCAACAGAGCGACAGCCCGATCTATCCGCGCGTGATCGCCGCGCTGGTAAAAAATGCCGAAGGGCTGGTGCCGCATTACACCTTCTATCTTGCCAGCCGTAAATTTGCTGAAAGCTATCCGCAAACCGCGCTGAAGGTGGTCGATCAGCTTGGCGCGCTGAGTAGCTGGGCCAATCAGCACCCGCCACCACGTTGGTGCCATACTGATCGGCTTCGGTGTACTTCGGATGCTCGTGGTCGTGGTCGTGGCAGTAGAGACACAATAACTCCCAGTTGCTGCCATCTTCCGGGTTATTAGTGTGATCGTGATCGATATGGTGAACGGTTAATTCACGCAGGTTCGAATAAACGAACTCGCGTGAGCAGCGTCCACACACCCTCGGATAGATTTTTAACGCTTTTTCACGATAGCCACTTTCCAGCCGCGTATAGTTTTTCGGGATCAGAGCCATTACCGATGTTACCTGTTAACAAGAGGTTTTTGGGGAGTGTTTGAGCCAGCCAGCTTGCTTAACAGGGTACATTAAGTTACAAAGTAAGTCCGCTTTTCGCCGCCAGCGGCGAGGCAAATCCTGCGCGATCGGGTACGGCTGAATAAAGTCAGCTCGGCAGGCTGTGCGCAAAATCACAGTTCCCGTCCGCCTGCCCATAACACCCTGTGCAACTTTGCCTTTATGACGTAACGTATGCTAGGAAAAAAATGTTCCGTAACTTATTAAAAAAACAATCTGAAACCGATCGGCTGTCGCCGCGCGCAGACGGTCGGCATGGCAGACGAGATAGCCGGTCTGGTGACTGAAAATGGCGATATCGCCGCCCAGATTAAGTTGATCTCGTTAAACGCCAGCATTGAAGCGGCCCGGGCAGGCGTTCACGGGCGGGGCTTCTCGGTCATTGCCAGTGCAATCCGCACGCTGGAGGAAAGAACCGCTGATATCACCAGCCAGATTTCGGGGCTTCAGATACGAATCAAAAATTCAGCTGACGAAGCAGGCGATCGCTAAAGCTGAGCCGTGCAGTCTGTTGGGCTGTGAGGCTACGCTGACAGGCCGCTGTCTGGCAGCGTAGCCTGTCGGTTACGGGTATCCGATAATCATCACGACAGGTTGAAACGCGCGTGCTGCCATAGCAACATCAATGTGAAGGTTTACCGCAATACGGAGGAGGCATGACGCCACAGCTTGAGACTCAACGGCTGCTGCTCGAACCGATTCAGCGCCACGATGCAACCGCTATTCAGGTGCGGTTCCCGCAGTGGGAAATTGTGCGTTATCTGACGGCTGCCGTGCCCTGGCCCTACCCCGACGGCGCCCGCAGCATTATGTCGATAATATCGCGCTACCGGCGATGCAGGCCGGACGGGCCTGGTGCTGGACCATCAGGCGGCAGGAAAAACCTGAGGAACTCATCGGTCTGATTGAACTGCGCGATCAGGAAAATGATAACCGCGGTTTCTGGCTGGTGCCTGAATGGCAAAGGCACGGTTTGATGACGGAAGCGTGCCAGGCGGTAAACGACTTCTGGTTCAGGACGCTGGGCCGGCCGGTGATGCGAGTGCCGAAAGCCGCAATCAACGCCGGTTCGGTATCGATATCGCGTCATTCCGGAATGCGGCTAATCGAAACCGGTAAAAAAGCCTATGTCGCCGGTCTGCTTGATTATCAGCTGTGGGAAATTACGCGTGATGAGTGGTGCATGCGGCAATAAATCAGATCACGCCGTAGGGAATAATCCATGACGCCCTACGGCTAGCGGATCAATTATTATTGTCTGTCATGATAAGAGATAACGTTGCAGTCATTCAGCATTTTGCCCTGTGGCATTATCGCAGTCAGCAAATTCGGGGACGGCAACAGAGAGTGGACAACCGGGGTGCCGATATCGCAGGGATGAGATTATCTATAAAATCAGAATGCGCAATTTTTAGCTGTGTATTCAGTTGGTATCGCTATATAAGCGCAGCAGGGTATATCTGGATGAACCGTTGCGGTTCATATTGAAAGCGTTATTTCCTGACACCAGATAGGATTGAAAAGCGTTTTTTTAGTGTTATCCTCGCCCTATCACGGTTAAACGAGCAAGGCAGCATGATTAATCTCAGAAACATGCATGAAAAAAATAATTCGAATATTATCGTTTACTCTTCATCAATGAATACACCCAGGATCTGCAAAAAAAATCGCGGGTATTCCCGGGAAAAAGCGCGTTTGAAAACGACAGAAGCTATTGATGTTTCATTACCTCTCGGTGTCACGACACCAGCGTCTCAACTATGGTGCATTCAACAGTTTGATGAACCCGATGAGATTATCGGTTACCTGTGGCTATCTCTCACTACACCTTCGGCCTGGATCAGTGATTTCTAAATTTATTCAAAATGGCGCAGTCGTGGGTTTGGCAGCCTGGCCATAAACGAGATGAAAAGGAGGTTAAAAGAAATGGGCATCAATGAAGTTGGGCTTAGGGTGGCACCGGAGAATGCCTCAGCAAAAGCACTGTATAGCAAGAACGGTTTTAATATTACAGGTATCAATATGTCTCAAAATTTAAACTGAATCTGTTGGCTTTTCGCTGTGAATAATATGCGAAAGATGAAGGTAATACAGGAATGTCGCCTTCTCCGCCTTATCGGTAAATAATGTCACCGACTTCAGATCGGTACGATCTTTCGGCATCATTACACAGGGTACAAATCAGGATCAATACCGGGCTTTACTTCTGGCGTAACCGCTTTAGGGTGCTGGACAGACCGGAGCCACCCGTGCCAGCTGGCGTGAACACCTGAGGCGTCATTGCCAGCGCTGCTCTAAGCGGCTGAGCGTCTTTTTGATTAGTCAACTCGCGCCTGCTGGCCCGTTGCAAAGGTCACTCTGAAAGTACGTCATCTGATCTATGAGCGCAGGGATACTGGAAAAGCGATAAAAGTTTGATGTTAAGTCGATATCGTGCCAGAGGCGGCCGCAAGCGCACAACGTGCAGATTAGTTAATAAAGAGTCAACATTAATGCGACGAAACGAACGGTGATGTTTGCTGTACAGGCGGCACGGCGACATTATGTTCCCTGCGTTTAATTTCTTCCAACGGAGGAAGACCAGATAATCGTTTGAATTGACGGTTGAATTGACGGTTGAATTGAGATGTAAGCACCCATAAACTATAAAATATCGATCTCATAAGTTCAGCCACTCTATCGAGTTTAACGCTGTTATCATTCCACTTACAGTGGCTGAGCCTTGCTGGCTGAAAAAATGACAGGCTCATCTGCATTAATATTGATCAGCAAAAGACGGGCTTGGGAAAAAATACGCTTAGCTTAATCAATTAAAAACACATTTAATGATGAGAAAGTTGAATGTGAAGCTCCTGCCTGTCAGGCTGGTTAAAGTCTATATCACATTTCTACAGATCAACATTAACCTTGATGATCCAGTCAATATCAAAAAAGCCCTTAGATTCATCAAGTTAATTTCATAACTACTTTGACAATCAGCCGACCTGCATAAAGCGCCTTAAATATACATTTGATCTGCATGTTAAAGTGATATAAAAGGTACAGAAAGGTTGATTAAGGATAACGTTATAACTTTCCGCATTTTTACGCAGCTTATTGCCGACTCATCGGACAATGAGTGAGATGATTTTCGCAGAGCAGAGCAGAAATTACAGATTCACTGTAAAAAATTTGTTGAGGTAAATATGTTTCCGGTCAGTCATGATAACGAATTTTATGTATTAGAAATCAGAAGGCTAGCAGCAAGGTACCAAACAGGGGGGAAATCTTGAGGAATTTAAACAGCACATTGAAGACATTATCAAAGCAATAGATTTCAGGGTGCGTTATGACCTTGAAAATCAGGTGGCTTATTGGGAGAACATTTCACGCCGCCTGCTTTTATTTACCAATAAAACTGCTGACCCAAGATGGATGGCTGTCATTATGTATGCCAGACGCAGTGCGAACGTGAGGAAAAACACGGCAAAACTAAGATGCAAGAAACTATATATAAACAGGAACTTTCTGGCACTCATTATTTTGAAATTTAGCAAAATCTCAAATTAAAATTTCACAAATGAACGGCCTGATAAATTCCCCGACGTTCCAGTTCCTCCCTTATAAAGCTGAAATGAATTTCACCAATTGCGCGGGGTTAAATTATTTAACTGTAAGAGGCTTAGTATGGAAGAATATTATTCTCTTGCAAAAGAGAATGAAGTCAGTGGAATTATATTACTGCACAAGGCATGCTGTAGATCGTTACCTGACATTACTAATCGCGTATTTCTGGGGACGTTTTATCATGAAAATGATGCTTTACTGGTAGCCAGATGTCGGGAAACCTACGCCAGGCCTTGTCATGAATGCCTCTCCTGTTTATATAAAAATTAACCATCAAAATTTTGTTGGGAACCAGGGATGAGATTTTCTTCATGGCTATCGTGAGAGTAACCTCATCCATTTCACGGAATAAAGTTCTGCCGCTGAATATATTCAGGCCTCGCTATATTTGTGATAATGCACAACGGTGCGCTTTGTGCCAGAAAAAGACGGGATTATGATCCCGGCGCGTTGAGACAGCTATCGGTTAGCAGTCATTTGCACGTCATAATTGACAGCCACATCAAATAAGAAGATATTTTTTATCACTCATTTCTTCTCGATTGTAAGATGCAGGCCGGCCAAATGACTTTTATGGCAATAGATTATTAAATTAAGCCCAGGGAGAATATCTTTATGTCGCTTTATAATCTTCACACCGAAGCATATGCATTACCGGAGGCATGCCGCTCTCGCATCCTGGGCAGCATTGGAGGGGTTAATCTTAAAGTTTTACGTATGGATGAGCCTTCTGTAATCGGAGAGGTGCACGAAATATGACGAGGGGTTACTGGTCATTGACGGACGTCTTGAATTGAGCGTATATCTGGCGAAAAAATCTCTGTCGCGTCTGACGAGCTGTACGTGGCCAGAGCGGGCATTTCTCATGCTGTTGAAACTGGCAGTTTTGGCACCTTGGTTATTATAGACTTAGCAGAAAGTATGTCCTGAGACTTAAAGGCGTTTGGTCTCACTGGTTGGAAATGTTTCTTTGCTGCCGGATCGACAGCGCTTTAACAGAGCACAGCTTCCAGACTCGCTCATTTTACAATGCTGTGATGTCTGCTTCTCGCTCAAAGCGGGCATTAACCCCATCTTATCTCTCAGGAATTTTTCCGGCATGACCAGGCTTGCATCAGGTTTCACACGATTTCGCCGGCGTAACCGTATTTCGCCCTATTATAGACCTCTCATCGACAGCCGCAATGCCAGTTCGGGTTCCCCCTATGCGTTCGCCTCTCTCCGGAGGATAATCCATAGTCCACATTGTGCCAGCAACAGCCCTGCTCTTTGCAATGGTTGCGCCCCACTAACAGTCGAACCCGTACTTCCGGGCATCAACACACAGAGTGAACGACAGCCTAGACTGCACATGAACAATATCAATCGACACGCTCAGAGTCACGACCCGCCCCGTTCTTCAACACTAACAACGTTGACCTTAACGCCGTGGCTTTCTGTATCTCGCTGAACAAAGGTTGTCCAGCCCGCAGGACACAGCGCCCACCGGACAACCTGTTAACTTATCTGCTGCTATGCCTGCTTACATCGACATTTGCTGAGCGGACTTCAGATGCTGCTCAACAACCGGGGTGTGCGCGTCGGCCAGCGCCTTCACATCCGGATCCTTGATCTTGCTGGCATCACTCTGCAGCGTCGACAGCACCATCTTATGGTCCATTGTGCCGGCATTTTCCATGTACATCTTGTCAAACGCACTGCCGCTCTGCTTTTCCAGCATGGCGGCCGTAGCCTTATGTTTGGCGTCCGGCTCGGTCGGCAATGTCACACCCTTTTGCTGGGCGACCGTTTGTACTTTAGTCAGGGCATCGCCATGGTCTTTGACCATCTGCTGGGCAAATACTTTGACCTGGCTGCTTTGCGCCTTACTCAGAGCAATCTTTGCGGCGGCAATTTCATTGATATTGGCCCGAGCCATGTCCTTCAACGCTTTTTCATCGCCGGCGCTGAGCTTAGCGCTCGATCCGTTCTGGACTGCAGCGCCATTCTGCGCGGCGCTTGACGTCGTCTGAGCTTGCACGCCGACAGCGCTGAACATCGCTGCGAGTACCGATACGGCCAGCAGCCCTTTCAGGGTTTTACTGTTCTGCATTTTGTTCTCCTTATCGTGATGGTTAAAGTCGGTGTTAATTTATTTACCTTGAACAGTCTCGTCGTTGAATAACAACTTCACTGGTCAGTATAGTGGATTAACGATTCGAGCCAGCTGGATGCGCTATTTTCTTTAACCGGGACGGCAGGAAATGACGAAGGCAAAAAGCGGGAATCGCACCAGACGGAATTTAAAGTGAAGGGCGGACAGAAGGTATTCCACTCACCCACCCGCGCTACTGATCCAGTAGATGCGTTCTGCCGTATCGCTAAGAACGGTATTAATTCTGGAATATGTCTATAAACACAGGTCATAACAGCAGCAGTAATCAGAGAAAATTTTTGATACGTATTAACGTCCGCTTAATGCCAGACGCGGACGCCCATAGGTATATTCATAACAGACGTAAAGCTGTAGGGTTTCACTTAGCTGGGCGAACAGATAATTATCGTTCTGACTGACATGATAAGCACCGGAACTAAGCAATTAAGTTGATGACGTACTCCGTTTGTTACCCGGAATGAAGTCCTTTTTACTCGTAGTACGCTGCACGACACGCAGCTGTCAGTTTTGTGCAGAAGCGGCAGCACTAACCTCACGCTATGTTTTGCCTGGCAAATAAGACTAACGATCAACTTCCTGATGCTGATAACTCCCTTTACTACTCTATATGAAGGAACATGTATGCACTGCGTACGCCCTTTAATGCGGCCACTTTTTTTCTGACGCTGCTGCCCTTTTCTTTGGTTCAGGCTGCGGATAAGCCTGTATTGACAGGGGGTAACACTAACCCCCTGTCATCAAAATCCACGATCGCGTGAATTACATGGTGTCATTAAACTTCAACAACGGAAAAACAGCTCAGCAATGGCGATCCGTTGATTGTAAGCACGGCACAGCTTATGTACGAAGATTTACTAAATGAGAGCGGGTTTACTAAAGCTCGCTTTTACGGCAACAGCTATCTCCGCTATGCGCCGGCACAGGATGACCGTCAAATGACGGCAGAGGATATTCGCACGGTTTGCCAGTTACCCATAAAAGATAAACGCTGGGAAAAATTATCAGCCACGTCTGAGTACGGTATGACCAACCTTGTCGATGTTAATAGCATTGAGCGTATTGGTGACATTTTATCAGTGTACATGGGATATGACTTTGCAGATATCACCTGGGGAACCGCCTTATGACGCACCGCTTGAATTAAAGATTGAGCATTACCTGTATAACTGTAAAACCCATCAGGGTGCTGCTGTTGCTGCAATGAACGTCAACAGTGAGGGGCGCGTTACCGACTCACTCATCACTGCTGATATCGTTCGCCGCAAGAGTAGCTTCAAATTTGACGGCCAAATGGCACAACACTTTAAGCAACTCTGCCAGTTACCCGCAGGAAAAAACTTCAAAGCCGAAGGACACTTTGTCCCCGCGACTCATAAGCCAGCATCAACGCTGATGGGGCCATCAATGCCCGATCTGAGTAATAATAATCCGCAGTGGCTGAGTAAATACCCTCTTTCAGCGGCAATTGAGCATCAGGCACAGTCACTAATCAAACCCTGGGCTCTTCCGCGCTTTAAACAGGTTCGTTATACACAAGTCAGCGCGCTGGGTAAGGTTAAAGTACAGCTGGATGCACAAACAGATGGTTATGTACGCAAGTTGGAAGACTATGGTATCTGGACGGTGCAACGTTTAACGCTGGCTAATCAGCTACAGCTGAAGTTCACTATGTCCATCAGTAATGGTTCCTCGCGGCTCAACACGTTGCAGACGGATCTGCGTTTCCCGTTAGTGACGGGACAACGCTACCATGCGAAATGGAACAATATTGATACCGATAAGAAAGTCACTGCTTCAGCGTTACGTTGCAACGTAACTAAAGAGGGGAATGCACACGAAATTGCCCCTGAGTTTAGTGGGAAATATCTGTTAATCAAGTGTGATGAAACTGACGAAGGGGAACCGGGTAGCAGTGATAAACTTGCCTGGCTGCAGGACCTCAATATTTTCGTCCCGGTGGCTATGCAAATAGGTGATAAGCCTGAAAGCCCGGTAAAACTAGAAAATGTTAGTGTGACGCGTTAATAACAATCAGGCTCGCCGCTTTAGTCGGTGAGCCTGATTGTTGAATAATACCTGGAAGGGTAAGTCATTCCCCCTCGCGGTGAGAGCGAGCGATCAGACAATTATGTATCGCAAACGCAGATACCTGCTATTTCAGGGTGGGACTAAATGCGGAGTTCAGCGGTTAATTCTTCTGGTGCCTCTTCCGCCATATGGTGACCGCTGGCTATGGCTTTACCTCTGACATCTGGTGCCCAGCTTTTCCAGATCCCCAATATGTCGCCATATATATCCTCCAGATCATCATATTTTGACCATAAACAGAGAGTCGGGCATGCAATCAGCCGTCCGGTCTGACGGTCATGAATCTCGTGTTCTCTGTCTATACCCAGACCGGCGCGATAGTCCTCAATCATCCCATGTACAGTTTCCGGATCGTGGATGGCTCGCCTGAATTCAACGTATTCTTCGTCTGCCATGGTTTCGGGCCGGCCTCCATACCACTTGTCCGGATCGGCCAGGATCGCCCGCCCTGGTATTTCGGGTTGAGCAAAGAAGAACCAGTGATACCACTGCCGCGCAAACTTCTCCTTACACCGGTTCAGGGCCCTACCCGCGCCACTGATCCAGTAAATGCGTTCTGCCGTATCGCTAAAAAGGATATCGATGCCGGAAGGCGTCTGTAAATACAAGTCATGACAGCAGCAGTAATCAGAGCAAAACTTTGATGCGTATTTATGTCCGCCTGCTGCCAGACGCGGATATTACCCGCCCCGCAAACTTTGATGTCCGCAAAAGGTTGCTATGCCAGGAACGGTAACAAACCTCATCTACACTTCTTACATGTTCATTAAAAAAGAAAAGATGCCCTATGCGAACCCCTGATTATCCTTCACAAGATTTTGATAGACGGAGACAAGTCGATGCCTGGTTTGCTGAAAAGCTTGCCCCTGAGGATCAAGACTTAAAATGTGCTCTCGCCAATAATGCAGAAAGCGGGCCTTACTGAGCGCGTTAAGCTGCTCACGGGTGCAGCACCGAATATCTTACCCACGCTTGAAGGCCCGTTTGCCTGATTTTTATTGATGCCGACAAAGTCAATAATCCACATTATCTGGAATGGGCGCTCGAACTGTCGAAGCCAGGTACGGTTATTGTCGGCGATAATACGGTGCGCGGCGGTAAAATCATTGATAGCGAGAGTGGAGATCCTAACGTAAAAGGGCTTCGCAAGTTTATTCAGATGATATCGGAGGATCAGCGTCTGGAAGCCACCGCCATACAGACTGTCGGTGAAAAGGGATGGGATGGCTTCGTTATGGCTATGGTTAAGCCCCGGTGATTTAAATTCTTACTGAAAAAAATTATTCGTTGTCAGGCGGATTTTGACGGGTGATTAAAGCGTTGCTCCAGCGAGTATTGTCGATAATAACCATCAGGGATGGCACATTATGCAGATAGCCAATATTGATCATATACATGTCTACGTTGAGGATATTGAGCAGGCAGAAAAATGGTATAAAGAGATTCTCGGATTTTCACGCGATAGCGCGCTCACCTTCTGGTTCAACCAGGGTGGACCGCTGGTCATAAGGAATCACGGAGAATCGCTTTCTCTCTTCCTCAGAAAATCTCAGCATCCTGATCATACGATGGCTTTCGGCGTGGAGCCAACCTTTTTTAGCACGCTATTACCCCTGCTCAAATACAATTAAATCCCTTACACCGTAAGTGATCACTATGTATCGATGTCGGTATACTTTAACGATCTCAGTAACAACAAGATTGAAGTTACGTCTTACGACTATATTCAGGCCAGGCAGATACTGAGCAATGTTGCCTAAGGATATCTCTGTAAGACTATTCGGATGCGATAGCGCTGCGTCAACTCAGTAACCAAGAACTGCCAGCGTTGAAAAACTCAGGTCCGCTTATCGCAATTTCATGATTGCAACAGATTTCATGCCAAAAAAGGCTCCGGTAACATGATGGTGCGTTAATCAACACAGTTCAGCGCAGCTCAACGGTCGCCAAGTTGCGTCCTTTTTTGGCTCTTCCGATAGCTATCGTATACAGTCTGATCACGTGAAGACAGTAGAGGGGCCAGGCCATGAAGGCTTTCTACCAGACTGAGGCCACCACAACCGCCGCCCTCGCCATCAAGCCTGAAATCACACGGACTGATCTGCCCGCCACGCCTTATAGCATGTGCCCATGCAGCACGGCGCGGCATTACAATGCCGACGCCGGATAATTTTGCTCTGAGGATGCCGACATGACTCCCTTTTATCAACTTACCGCCACCCGTCTGCATGGCCAGTCCGTCTCGATGGCCGACTACGCTGGCAAGGTTGTTCTGGTGGTTAACACCGCCAGCCATTGTGGATTCACACCACAATACGCGGGCCTTGAAGCGCTGTATAAGAAATACGCTGGCCAGGGTTTAGTGGTGCTTGGCTTTCCCTGCAACCAGTTCGGCAAGCAGGAACCCGGCGGTGCCGACGAAATCGCGCAGACCTGCCATATCAACTACGGTGTAAGCTTCCCGATGTTTGAGAAAGTGGCGGTCAACGGTGCCGCAGCGCACCCGGTGTTTCGGTACCTGAAAGACCAATTGCCCGGCGTGCTGGGTGATCGGATCAAGTGGAATTTCACCAAGTTCCTGATCGGACGTAACGGCAGACCGATCAAGCGTTTTGCACCGATCACCACCCCGCAGAAAATGGAAACCGCAATCCTGGCTGCACTAGAAACCGACGTAAAGCCTTAGCACGAGCCATTCGCTTTTAAGGCGCTTGCGGCACACGGATTATATTGTGTCAGGTTATTTTCCCGGGTTGCTAAAAGAGAACTAAGGCCGCCTTAAAACCCGCACAAGACCCTCCTCTTCGGCACCTCAGACAGCTCATCTTGTCTGTCGGATAACGCGTTAAGTTACGGTTGAGACGGTCGGTTATCCCCTGCATCAATGCCCATCAGTCAGAAGCTGAGCCTGTTCCTCCTCTTACCAGATCTGCAACGTTCTCAGCAATAGTGACAATCATACGATGATGTGTCACAGAGGCTCATACAGGCTATTGCATGGGTATTGATCAGCAAGGCGAATGGTTGCTGTGCTGTAACAGAAAATGCCGCAGTTCAGCGGTTAATTCTTATGGCGCCTCCTCCGCCATATAGTGTCCGCTGGCGATTGCTTTGCCCGTTACATTCGGTGCCCAATTTTTCCAGATGACCAAGATGTCATCGTATATCTCTTCCAGATCATCGTATTTTGACCATAAACAGAGCATCGGACATTCAATCAGCCGTCCGTTCTGGCGGTCATAAAGCTCGTGTTCTCTGTCTATACCCAGACCGGCGCGATAGTCTTCAATCATTTCATGTACAGTTTCCGGATCGTGTATGGCTCGCCTGAATTCACTATATTCTTCGTCTCCCATGGTTTCGGGCCGGCCTCCATACCACTTGTCCGGGTCAGCCAGTATTGCCCGCTCTGGTTTTTCAGGTTGAGCAAAGAAGAACCAGTGATACCACTGCCGCGCAAACTTCTCATTACACCGGTTCAGGGCTTCGAGTATTGGAATGCAATCCAGTACGGCAAGCTGTATAGCTCCCTCTGTCATGTCCAACCAGTGCTCAAAACCCAGCTGACTCATCAACTCAATACAATCTTTTGCCTTCGCTCTTTTAGACGAGTCAGCATGATCAGCCTGGTCAGCAGGTTTGGAAGAGCGGCCGAAACCCCGTAAATCGGGGCATACCACGGTGAAAGATTTCGCCAGCTCCGGCGCCACTTTTGACCAAGTTGGGTGGGTACGAGGATGTCCGTGGAGCAGCAGAACCGGAGAACCATTTCCCCCATATCGTACATTAAGCACCGCTTCTGAAAGGCTGACTTGCGTATTCGTAAATCCCTCAAACATAGACTATCCCCGCGCCAGTTGTCTGGTGAAAATTATAGGCTGAAGCCTGCCGACATACGCTTCTTCAACAGCTGAATTTGATTAGTAGTTGAGGTAAACCGCGGCAACAGATGAAGAACGGAGATGGTATGACAGCGCTTCTCTGACGGTGAGAATAACCGATACAGCAACCCACCTTCCATGAACAGCGTTCGCTTGCTGAACGGCTTTACCGGAAACAGGGTGTCGATACCCGTACGCTGCTGGGTCATAAAAGACAGGAAATGACAGATAAATATAACGACTATCGTGACCAGGAATGGAAGCAGCTGGTGGTCAAAAAATAATCCGTTTTGCAGAAGACCCTTTTACCAGCCGCTAAAACGGCGCAGATTCGGATGAGAGCTCGGTCCGGATGATCTCCGAAAAACGGCCGGATTATACCGTCCGGACTGAGTCTGTTCAGGTGCGGTGGGGTCAAAACGCTTAAACCGATTATCTGAAATTCCATAGCCGATAAAGAAGCTGATATTTTCCGCCTCAATCGCGCAGGTTATCAGCCTGACCGCATCCTGCGGACTCAGCCACGCGCTGTAGTCGCGGGCATTTTTCAGCACGCCGGCCTGTTTTGGTTCAAGGCCCCGATTCTGAGCGCGACACAGGAAAGGCCGTCTTGACTGGCATAAAAAGAACAGAGCGCCTCGCCGTAGCACTTGGTGACGCCATACAGATTAGCCGGCGCCACTGCCATCCCCGGCTGGATTTGCACATCAACCGGATAACCCTCAATGGTCTGGGCGCTGCTGGCAAAAACAAAACGACGACAGGCGGAGGCGGCAGCCGCTTCAAGCAGCCAGGTGATGGCAAGAATATTCGCTGGCAGTAGCTGTTCAAAGGGGGCATCCGCATGCGGGATACCGGCCAGGTGAACGATGGCATCAGGCTGCGCGGTGGCCAGCAGCGTTACCGCCGCGCCCGGTTGTACAAGATCGGCGGCGATAAACCGATGCGGCGACGGGATTTCATAATCCGGCACCTTCAGGTCGGTCAGGATGAAATCATAGGCTTCACTCAGAGCGCTGAAGCAGGTGCGGCCAATGCGGCTCACTGGCACCGGTGAGCAGGATCTTTTTGCGGTCTGGCATTCTCTCTGTTCCCTGATTAATGGTATCGGATGGTGATCAAACGCAGATTAAAAATTGTGACGGTAAAGCGCTGCGACCGCTAACAGTGGGACGTGAGCCGCCAGCAGATCGGCGTAAATTCTGAATACGAAACCTGGTCTGCAGGCGCCAATACGGCAGGATGGCAGGATGGCAGGCTTTATCATTCCGCACCAAAAACGGCGATGCCGCAGACAGCGGATAACCCAAACGCGCTGTCATGGCAGTTGCTATTTCACCCCTGACCGAAAATCTTAATCACCGCATCCAGATGCTCTTTCATCGCCTTCTTCGCGGCACGGCTGTCACGCGCTTCCAGCGCATTCAGAATCCCGAGATGTTCGATCTCAGAACGGTGCGGCATGTCCTGAGGGGTGTAGTGTAGTTGTAAGCTGCGGAACATGGTGCCGTAACGGTGGCCCAGCAGGTGGCCGATGATAAACGCATAGGCGGGATTACCGCTGGCCTGGGCAATGCGGATATGGAACAGACGATCGCCAGGGTGGGTCGCCGAGCCATTGCGATCATCGTAGCAATTTTGCTCATATGCCTGCCTGATCGCAGCAAGTTCTTCATCAGTGGCGTTTCTTGCCGCCAGGGCAGCCGTTTCGGGTTCGATCAGTCGGCGGGTCTGTAACAGCGAAAATGGCGGTATCTCAGCGGTAAAGTCCAGTTCAATGTTCAGCTCATCATCGACGTCGGCCCACTGATTGCGTCCGGCCTGCGACATCACCGGTTCCTGCGAAGGCGCAGCCGGTTGAGCTGGCGGCTGACGCACAATCACGCCGTTGCCGACCCGCACATCCACCAGCCCAATTACTTCAAGCGCTATCAATGCTTCCCGCACCGACGCGCGGCTGACCTGCAGCAGACTGGCTAATTCACGTTCGGCTGGCAGCCGGCTGCCGGGTGGAAACTCTTTGTTATCAATTAATGTTTTTAGCTGGTCAGCTATCTGCCTGTAAATCCTTGTTTTTTCTAATCTTTTTATCGGCATCAGACACCTGAGATCAATTGTCATTAAGTGATTCAGCTAGCATTTTCCAGACAAAAATCTTGCTGCTTTGTTTTATGCATGTAAAAAATTGGTTAACCGAAATGGCGTTTTAAGCAGAAGCTTACTGGACATATTAGCAAAAAGCACTGGTTTTAACGCATTTTTTTCATCCTTAATGGCATGACCATTAGTCCCATAAAAATGATCCTTTATTGGGAGTCACCATGAACCTAGCAGGGAAAAAAGTACTGATTACCGCCGCTGGACAAGGCATCGGTTTCACCACCGCAGCACTGTTTGCCCGCGAAGGTGCAGAGGTGATTACCACCGATATCAATATCAGCGCATTACAGCAGATACCGGGGATCACAGCGCAGCGCCTCGACGTCACCGATTCTCAGGCGATCGCCGCGCTGGCAGAAACCACCGGTCCGCTCGATGTGCTATTTAACTGCGCCGGTGTGGTTCATAGCGGCGACATACTCAGCTGCAGCGAAAGTGAATGGCAGTTCGCGCTGGATCTCAATGTCACCGCGATATTCCGCATGATCCGTGCTTTCCTGCCGGCGATGCTGGAGCGCAACCACGGCTCGGTGATCAACATGTCGTCGGTCACCTCCAGCATCAAAGGCGTGCCAAACCGCTTTGCATACAGCGCCTCCAAAGTGGCAGTGATTGGCCTGACCCGTTCAGTGGCGGCAGATTACGTCACCCGCGGCATCCGCTGTAATGCGATTTGTCCGGGCACGGTGGAATCGCCTTCCCTGCGCCAGCGCATTGCCGCTCGGGCACTGGCGGAAGGACGCAGCGAAGTTGAGGTTTATGCGGCGTTCGTTGCCCGCCAGCCGATTGGCCGTATTGGTAAAAAAGAGGAGATCGCCCAGCTGGCGCTCTATCTCGCCTCTGGTGCCAGTTCCTGCACCACCGGCACGGTGCAGATTATTGACGGCGGCTGGAGTAACTGATCCCGCAGCCGCTCTGCTTCCCTGACTTTTTCACAGAAGGATAGTGATCGATGAAACTACTACGTTACGGCAACGCAGGTTCCGAACGCCCTGGGCTGCTCGACAGCAACGGAAATCTGCGCGATCTCAGTGCTCACGTCGCCGACATCGACGGCGATGCCCTGCAACCGGCCACGCTGAACGCATTAAGCCAGCTCGATCCGCACAGCCTGCCGCTGGTGAGCGGTGAACCCCGTCTGGGCTCGTGCGTTGCCAGAAGCGGGAAATTTATCTGTATCGGCCTGAACTACGCCGATCACGCGGTGGAGACCGGCGCTGAAATCCCCAAAGAACCTGTGGTATTCAGCAAATGGACCAGCGCCATTGTCGGCCCGAACGATGACGTCGAAATCCCGCGTGATTCGGTGAAAACCGACTGGGAAGTTGAGCTGGGTGTGGTGATCGGCACCGGCGGCCGCTATATCAGCGAAGTCGACGCCATGGCACACGTCGCCGGTTACTGCGTGATTAACGACGTCTCTGAACGGGAGTTCCAGATTGAGCGCGGCGGAACATGGGACAAAGGTAAAGGCTGCGACACCTTCGGTCCGATTGGTCCGTGGCTGGTTTGCGCCGCGCCATGACCAACATTTTCTGGTGCTCGATCACTTCGGCAAGCCCGATCTGACGCTTGGGGCTAGCCACTGGAAGCAGCAGGTTGCGCCGCTGAAAGCGCTTAATCATGTCAGCTGTAAGCTCTCCGGTCTGCTGACCGAGCCGCGCCCGGCGGGGCTGTCAGCTGACGATTTGCTGCCTTTTTTCGATGCCGCACTGGAGATTTTCGGCAGCGATCGGCTGATGTTCGGCTCCGACTGGCCGGTCTCGCTGCTGACCGCTGCCGATGAAAATCCTTGGCAACTCTGGCAATCGGCGATAGCAACACTCAGTGCCGCCGAACAGGCAGCCATTTATGGCGGCAATGCCTGCTCTCTCTACCGATTACAGGAAACACACAATGAATCTGTATCTGCAAAATAAAGTGGTAATCGTCACCGGCGGCGGTTCCGGCATTGGTGAGGCAATCTCGCTGACGCTGGCCGAAGAAGGAGCCATTCCGGTGATCGTCAGCAATACCGAACCGGCTAATGAGCTGATGCATAAGCTGCAACAACTCTCGCCGCAGGCCAGCTTTGTGCTCGCCGAACTGCGCGACGAAGCGAGCGGCCAGGCCGCGCTGGACCAGATCCTGACCCGTTATCCCTCGATTGACAGCCTGGTGAACAACGCCGGTGCCAATGACAACGTGGGTCTGGATGCCGGACGCGCCGCCTTTGTGCAGTCACTCGAACAGAATCTGATTCACTACTACCTGATGGCGCACCTGTGCCTGAATGCGCTGCGTGCCAGCCGGGGCGCGATCGTAAATATCAGTTCGAAAACCGCGTTAACCGGTCAGGGCAATACCAGCGGCTATGCCTCGGCCAAAGGCGGCATTCTGGCGCTGACCCGTGAATGGGCGGCGGCCCTGCTGGACGAGGGTATCCGCGTGAATGCAGTTATCCCGGCTGAAGTGATGACGCCGCTCTACGCGCGCTGGATCCAAAGCTTCGATCACCACGAAGAGAAACTGCAAAAAATCACCTCGCATATTCCGCTGGGGCAGCGCATGACCACGCCGCAGGAAATCGCCAATACAGTGGTCTTCCTGCTCTCTTCGCGCGCGTCGCACACCACGGGACAATGGCTGACCGTCGATGGCGGTTACACCCATCTTGATCGGGCGCTGACATGACGCGCCGCTTTTGCCAGGCGCTGGATCTTTTCTGGCGCAAAGGCTTTGAGCCGGCATCGGTTGCCGAGCTTTGTGCCGCAATGGAGATCAACCCGCCCAGCCTCTATTCCGCCTTTGGCAATAAGGCCAGCCTGTTTCTGGAAGCCGTAAATTACTAAGAGCGGGTTTACTGGCAGGCAAGCTGGGCGCGGCTTGAAGAGGCACAGGAGATCACTGAGGCCATTGACAGGTTCTTTAGTGAAGCTGCAGATATCCTGCTCTCCCCTTCGGCACTCTGTGGCTGCATGGTGGTTCTGGCGGCGATCAATCTCTCTGCCGAATCAGCCGATGTGGTCAGGGCGGTCAGTCTTCTCAGGCAGAAGGGAAAAGATCTGTTTGAAAAACGGCTGACCAGAGCGGTGCAGGAACAACAGCTGCCTGCGGAAACAAATACCGCCGCGCTGGCTACCGTGCTGAACACCCTGCTGGAGGGCATGTCGATTGAAGCGAAGGACGGCGCCACGCCTGAAAGCCTGAAAGCCTGAAAGCCTGAAAGCCTGAAAGCCTGAAAGCCTGAAAGCCTGAAAATCATCGGCCACCATGCCGTCAGGCTGCTGCAGCCGCTCAGCAACCGATCGCACAAAATGCAGCAGGCGTTACTAGACGACCGGTCAGTGCTTGAATAGAGTATGCGCATTATGAAAAAACACGCGACAGATATACGCCGGCACATCATTGATGTGGCACGGGCGATTATTACCCACAAGGGCTACAGCGCCGTCGGGCTTTCCGAGATAGTCCAGGCTGCCGGTATTCCCAAGGGCTCGTTTTACTACTACTTCAAATCCAAGGAAGAGTTTGCAGAAGCGCTGCTGGAGAACTACTTCAGCCACTATCTGCAGGAAGTAGACAACCAGCTGAGCGGTGCCGGAACGGCCAGAGAGCGGCTGCTGCGCTACTTCGCCTTCTGGAAGACCACTCAGGGCGCGGACCTGCCGGAAAACAAATGTCTGGTGGTCAAGCTCGGTGCAGAAGTCTGCGATCGGTATGACAGCATGCGACAGGTGCTGGCGACCGGCACGCAGGAGATCGTGCACAAAATCGCCGGCTGTATCCGGCTGGGACAGGAAGACGGTTCGCTGTCTGCGGTGAGCGATGCCGATGAGCTGGCTGAAGAACTTTATCAGCTCTGGCTCGGCGCCTCCCTGATGGCAAAAATCCACGATCCAGACAACGCCTTCGGCAAAGCAATGAAGGCAACAATACGGCTGCTCGGGTAGCCGTGTTTTTTTATCCATTTACTAGACGATCGGTCAACTATTAAGAGGTTTACATGACTCACAACAGTACCCGTACCGATTTATTTTCCCCCGTCGCGATGGGCAGCCTTCAGCTGGCTAACCGCATTGTAATGGCACCCGTTACCCGCAGCCGTTACGGAGAGGATGGCGTGCCTGATGAACTGCATGCGACCCACTATGCGCAGCGCGCCAGCGCCGGCCTGATTATTTCAGAAGCCACCAATATCTCTGCTCAGGGCCGCGGTTATGCCGCCACGCCGGGGATCTGGAATGAAGATCGGTCGCTGGCTGGAAAAAAGTCACTGACGCGGTGCACGCTCAGGGCGGAAAAATCGTCTGCCAGCTGTGGCACGTTGGCCGCTTTTCAAGCGTGGAGCTGCAGCCTGACGGTGCGCGTCCGGTTGCTCCATCCGCCATCAAAGCCGAGGGCAAGACGTACACCGTGAACGGTTTTGTGCCGGTCTCCACACCGCGTGCGCTCGAAACAGCAGAAATTCCCGGCATTATCGAACAGTACAAACACGCCGCCAAAAACGCCCTACGGGCAGGCTTTGACTGTGTCGAAGTGCACTCAGCCAACAGCTACCTGCTCGACCAGTTCCTGCGGGACTCCACCAATCACCGTCAGCTATGGCGGTTCCATCGAAAACCGGGCGCGCCTGACGCTGGAAGTCACCGAAGCCATCGTTAACATCTGGGGTAATGACAGAGTCGGTATCCGCCTGACGCCGGAAATACCCCGCCGGACAGCAACGTGATGGCGATGTATGGCTACCTCATCCAGCAGCTGAACCGCTTTAACCTGGCCTACCTGCACTTTGTAGAGGGTGCAACGGCCACCTCGCGCGACGTGCCCGCCGATGTGTATATGGATGCGCTCAGCGCGCAGTTCACAGGTCCGTTTATCGGTAACAACAACTACGACCTTGAGATGGCCGTCAGCCGCCGTAACGCGGGGGATTATTGATGCCGTCGCCTTTGGCCGCCTGTTCATTTCCAACCCGGATCTGGTGAAGCGCCTGCGTTACGGTGCAGAACTGACCATTGCGCCGAAAGAAGCCTATTACGGCGGCGGTGCGAAGGGCTTTACTGACTGGCCGCAAGGCAATTACTGATCGCGTCCGGCGGGGGATCCTCCTGCCGCCGGTACCGGATAAAAAAGGATAAGAAATTAATCATCTGCAGAACAAAACGGCAGTTGTTACCGGCGCGTCATCAGGCATTGGCGCTGCAACCGCGCGGGAACTTGCACGTCACGGCGTGAATATCGTTGCGGCCGAACTGGACCAGAATGGCCTCGACCGATTAGTGGAGAGCATCAAATCAGCAGGCGGTCAGGCTGTTGGCCTGGTTACCGACGTGACACGTCTGGAAGAGACACAGGCGCTGGTAAAATACGCCATTGAGACCTTTGGTCCGGTTGATATTCTGATCAACAACGCCGGCCTGATGCTTTTCTCCGGCTGGAGCGACGTGGTATGGGAAGACTGGAACAAAATGGTCGACGTCAATATTAAGGGTTACCTGAACGCCATTGCGGCAGTGCTGCCGACAATGCTGGAGCGGGAAGATGGCCAGATACTGAACATGGCGTCCGTTGCGGGTCATCAGGTCGACGCGGGCGCGGGCGTATACAGCGCCACCAAATTTTTGGTCCATGCGATGACGGAGTCTATGCGCAAGGATCTGGGCGTGAACAAGGGCATCCGCGTCAACACCATCAGCCCCGGCGTCATCAACACCGGCTGGGCCGATAAGGTCAGCGATCCGCAAGGTCGCAAAGTGGCGCAGGCGCTGAACAACATAGCCATCAGCCCGCAGGATGTGGTCGGCGCCGTGGTGCATGCACTTAATCAGCCGAAAAACGTGACGGTTAATGACCTGATTATCTTGCCTGTCCGGCAGAACTGGTAAAGTGCAAAAGGAAGTCTGCTGGCTGCCAGCTGGAAACATTGCTGGGTATCCGGACCCCTTCTCTTCTCTCTTCAAAAGCGCGGTTATTAGCGATGCATCAACTTCACTCAGTGACCCCGTTGCCAGCCACGCGTTGATCCGATGATCCCTTAGATTTGGTGGAATGCAGGCGACTTTAGTCAATGAGCCTCTCGTTAACGGTCAGCCTGCGTGGCCGCATCAGAAACCAGTGCATTACTTTTGCGGTTCAGTAACGTCAGTAAGGATTGCAGCTCCCGCAATACCAGATCAAGACGCTGCATATTCCCCACCAGCCGATCGTAGGCAAGCGAACCCGGCTGCAGTCCCTTCAGGCTGCTGTTCAGCTCACGCAATGATTGCTGCAGCTCAACCGGCAGAGTTTCCATTGCCGGGCTGGCAGTTAGCTGATTCAAATCTTTCACTGTTTGTTGTAACGCACCCATGGTGCGCTGGCTTTGTTTCAGCGTCGCGCTGGTTTGCATCACCAGCGGAGTCAGCGGCAGATGATTGATTTTATCCAGCGCCGACACCAGTTTCTGTTGCAGCTGGTTCAGGCCACCGGGCGCGGTCGGGATGACTTCATAGCTGGCGATGACCTGCGACCCGCTGTACGCCGCCGCATCAATGACAAAATCCAAATCAATATAGAGCGCGCCAGACAACAGACTGCTGGTTTTAAGCGTGGCGCGCATTCCACGGGCTATGCCACTCTTCAGCCTCTGTACCAGGTTAAAATCCGGCATCTCCCTGACAAAGCGGTCCGGCTCAAGGTTGATTAATACCGGCACGCGGTAGTCCGTTGCCATGTTCTGCGTTTTGCCCGGTAAAACAAAAGGCACCTGGATAACGGTGCCGAGACGAATACCACGAAACTCAACCGGCGCGCCCGGCTTCAGGCCACGTACAGAATCGGTGAACAGCAGCAGGAACGGAACATGCCGGGTGTAGTGAGACCGCTCAATACTCTGCCGGTCGTCAAACAGCAGGTATTCGGCGTTATTACGCGCTACCCGCCCCGGCTCCCACCCTGACGGAACCGCAAAGCTGACGCCACCGCGTAACAGCGAGACGATTGCGTCTGACTCAACCCGCAAGCCTGACGCCGACCGGTCAACGGTAACTCCGCTCTCCGGCCAGAAACGGCTACTGCTGGTCACCAGACGATCATAAGGCGATGCGATAAACAGCTGATAGGTCATGCCTCGCCGCTCAGCATTAAAGCGGCTGGTTTCAACCGTCCCGACCCGAAAGCCGCTAAACATCACCGGGTCGCCAGGATTAAGCTGCCCCTTTTTCTGGCTGTTGAGAATCACACGAACTCCTTGCGCATTGACCGGTGCCAGCGGTGGCGCATCCAGCAGCGAGTAGCGCGTTAAGGGTTTACCTGCATCGCCAGACTGTAATGCGATATAAGCGCCAGTCATCAGCGTGCTGAGGCCTGTAATCCCTTGCTAACCTCTGTGCGGTTTAACCAGCCAGAACACGCTGTTGCGGTGTAACAACTTCTCCATACAAGGATGCAGACGAACGTTGATCTCCACGTGTCGAAGATTCTCCGCCAGCGTGGTCGTTTCTACCTCTCCGATAACGATACTGCGGTTTTTAATTGGCGTTTTGCCGGCGTTAATCCCTTCAGCCGTACCCGCAATCAGCGTAATTCGCGCTCCCTGATGGCCGAAGTGATAAACAATTATTGCTGCAGCAACCAGTAACGGCGGAATAATCCATATGACCCACCTGCGTGAAGGCGTTAACGTCACAGTACTGGCATCAGAATTTTTTATCTCACTGTGACTCCATAAGGATAAAAGGAATACAGCTGACAGTTTCTGCATTCATCGGGGGCGGCGAACGGGAAATAATCTGCCCGACCTCCAGGAATTAAAATTTTTGCTAAAAAATTACCCGTTCCTTTCATATCCCGCCCGGTTATAACAAATCCCCTTTATTCCTCCGCCACTAACCTTAGTATTATGCTTAACAGTTATAACGGCAACGCAGGAGGCAATTAAATTTTACTCAGGACTAATTGCGCATGAAAAGCCGCCGCTTTACTTACCGGAAAAATAAGCATAGTCATCCTGATGAATAGCAACACAAACACCTGTAATTTTTGTCACTGAAGTCACATCTGGTTAAATATTTAAAAAATCAGGACATCAGTAAAAGGATAAAAAGCGACGCAATTCAGGGGAGTTACACAGCATTTTATTATTTCTCGCTAAAGTGCCGCTTAAAAAAACTGAAACTTAGCTTACAATCAGCATGTTACCTTTCGCTCATACAATAAAAAACGTAAGAACACTCACCGCAGACCTGAAAACAGGACCACCACAGCCTACTCATTAAGATGATTTATTTTTTATCAAATAGTCCTTATTGCCGGGCGACAGCAATAAGCCTATGCTTGAAATCATGCTGCAAATTTAATTCGAGGCATTTATGTTTCTTAACTACTTTGCATTTTTGCATTGGGCGTGCTGTTCGCGGTGTTTATCATTATTTTCTATGGCATTATTGTTCTTCATGACATTCCTTATCTCATCGCAAAGTCCCGCAACCATCCGCACGCTGATGCAATTCATGTCGCAGGCTGGGTCAGCTGATTCACTTTACATGTCATATGGCCGTTTTTATGGATCTGGGCGACGCTCTACCGGCCGGAACGGGGCTGGGGAATGAATACCAATGCCGCGCTGGAGCAACGCGTGACGGAGCTTGAAAAGCAACTAAATAATCGAAACGAACGCTAGCCGGAGTAACAAGGCGATGGATCTACTGATCATTCTCACCTATGTCGCGTTTGCCTAGGCTATTTTTAAAATTTTCAGGATACCGATCAATAAATGGACGGTGCCAACCGCAGCACTGGGCGGCGTTTTTTTGATCGGTGCCCTGATTATGTTAATGAATTACAACCATCCCTATACCTCTCTGGCGCAAAAAGCGGTGATCGCCATTCCGATTACGCCTCGGTAACCGGCGTGATCGTTGAAGTGACGGATAAGCAGAACAGGCGCATCCAAAAAGGTGAATTGCTTTTTCGCTTAGACAATACTCGTTATCAGGCGCGGGTTGACAGACTGCAGGCTGATTTAATGACCACGATCCATAATGTTGAGGCATCAAAAGGACAGCTGAACGAAGCGATTGCCAATACCTCACATGTCTCCGCCGAACGGGATCGCTTGTGTCAGGATTACCAGCGCTATCTGGCCGGCAGTAAGGCCAAAGTAAATCCGTTTTCTGAAAGGGATATTGATAACGCCCGACAAGACTTTTATGCGCAGGATGCGCTGGTTAAAGGGTCGGTCGCTGAGCAGGCACAGATAAAAACCAGTTTAGACAGCGTGGTGAACGGCGAGCAATCGCAGATTGTCAGTCTGCGGGCGCAGCTGGCTGAAGCCCGATATAATCTTCATCAAACCATCGTACGCGCTCCCGGTGATGGCTACGTCACTCAGGTACTGATCCGGCCAGGCTCGTATGCCGCTGCCCTGCCTTTACGGCCGGTGATGATTTTTATATCCCAACAGAAGCGGCAGATCATTGCCCAGTTCAGACAGAATTCGCTGTTGCGTCTGGAGAAGGGTGACGAAGCAGAAGTGGTTTTTAATGCCCTGCCGGTGGTGCCGGGTGGCGCTTATCAGGCGCAGGGGACGCTGCAGTCGCTGACTATGGCTGCCGGTACCGATGGGGTGCTGGGCACCATCGAGCTAGACCCGAACATCGACGTGGACGCCTTACCAGACGGTATTTTGCGCAGGTTGCGGTCTATTCAGACCATTTCACCCATGTTTCAGTAATGCGTAAAGTGCTGCTGCGAATGACCAGCTGGCTCCATTATCTCTATCTGGATCATTGATACGCTCTACGCGCCAGAAAAGCCGCCGGTAAGGTAGTAGCTGTACAGGCCTTTACAGAAACAGGGACTTATTAATCACTATGCTGATGTCTGAAGTCACAATATTTTCGGGCATGATAAAGCCGGGTTAGCGGATGCTGGAAACAATCTCAAGCAGGCCATTAATAATAAACTGCACGCCCATACAGACCAGCAAAAATCCCATCAGGCCGGATATGGCATCAATACCGCTTTTGCCGACCAGCCGCATAATAGTGTCGGTGCTACGAAGACAGGCCCAGAGAATGATTGCCACCGCCAGAAAGATTAACGGCGCCGAGTTTCTCAGTCAGCATCCGGCGCTGCAGTTTCAGATTGAACTGGCCGATCGTTATGTCGATGTGATTGGCGAAGGGGTGGATATGGCGATCTGCATCGGCGCGCTGGCTGACTCCACGCTAATTGCCCGTCCGTTAGACGAACTGAAACGGGTAATTTGTGGCAGCCCGGCCTATTTAGCCCGGGCCGGAACGCCACAACAGCCGGACGAGCTGCTGCAACACGCCTGTCTGCGCTATGGTCGTGAAGGCCAGAATGGCTGGGAATTGCAGGTCGGCGGAAAACGTAAACTGCTGGCGGTGCAGGGACCGATGGTGAGTAATAGCGGTGAAGTATTGCGTGACGCGGCGCTGCAGCCTGGTGATCTGGTAACGGTGCTGGAGCCGTTTCATCCGCCGTCGCTGGCGCTGAATGCGGTTTACCCGCAGCACCGTCAGCGCAGCGAAGTAAACCGTCAGTTTCTGAACTATTTACAGGCGCGATTGCTTGCTTAACCGCGCCGGCAGCGTTAACCGTTACTCAGGGCGGCAAACACCCGCGCCACCGCCACGGCACCCGGATCGGGTACGCCGTTGAGGTTATCGCTATTGAGATAGGACGATCGTCCCGCTTTGGCTTTGCCCATGCTGGCGGTGGCATCACTGCCCTGCTGCGCCGCTTCCGCTACTTCGGCCAGTGATCTGCCGGCAACCATCGCCTCAATAGCCGGTTGCAATGCATCGATCAGGGTACGATCGCCCAGCTGCGCGCCCCCATACTGTTTCATTTTTTCCAGTCCCTGTTGCAGGGCGGATGGCAACGCCTCGCCCGCGGCCAGTTGCTGCGCGGCGGCAGTAAAGAAGATCGCCATCAGCACGCCGCTGGAGCCGCCCATCACCGTCGCCAGTCGCTCACCGGTAACCGCCAGCAGATCGGGTAACGCATTAAGCGGTAACTGGTTATTAGCGCATTCACGCTGGATCTGACGGGCACCGGCGGCAAAAGTCGATCCGGTATCGCCGTCGCCCACCTGCGCATCCAGCTGGTTCAGCTCACTTTCACAGGCGATCAGGGTTTCGCATATCGTATTCACTCTGAGGGCCGCCGCCGGGTTTTCCGACGGCGTGGCCGGATGTTCCGTCACCTGCTTTTCGGCAGTCACCGGCTGCAGCGCGCTCAGCCTGACGGCGTTAACCCAGCCAGAGACTTCTACCGGCGCGCAAATCGCCTGCTCAAACAGCGGGGTCAGGGTCATGCTGGTCACCGAGAAACCTTTCATATCCAGCGCCGTCATCAATGGCGCAGGCCCGATCAGATAATCGACCTGCTGGCTCAGCGGCGAGGCGATCAGGTCGCGGGTCACCAGACTCATCTCCAGCGCCGACATGCCACCCAGATTGTTCACCAGCAGCGCCCGTGACTGCTGCGCATCGCCCTTCTGCATCACTTTTTCCAGCAGATGCCGGACGATTTGCTCGCTGTTCTGGTTTTTTAGCACGTCCACGCCCGGTTCACCGTGGATACCCAGCCCCATTTCGACACTGCCTTCCGGCACCCGCTGTGCGGTCTGCTCATCGGGCAGATGACAGCTCGACAGCGCCACGCCCATGGTCGAGATCGCCTGGCTGGCTGATTCAGCCACCGCGGTCACCGCCGCCAGATCGTCACCGCGTTCGGCGACAAAACCTGCCACTTTGTGCACCAGCAGCGTGCCGGCCACGCCGCGCGGCTGGGGATTCTCGGGCAGCGCGACATCATCGCCCACGATCACTATATTGACCTTAAAGCCAGCCTTGCGCGCTTTCTCCGCCGCCAGACCAAAGTTGAGCCGGTCGCCGGTGTAATTCTTGACGATCAACAGACAGCCCGCATCTCCGGTGAGATTGATGATAGCGTTATAAACCGCATCCACGCTGGGCGAGGCAAACACATCGCCGCAGACCGCCGCAGTCAGCATGCCTTTACCGATAAACCCAACGTGCGCCGGCTCATGGCCCGATCCGCCGCCGGAAATCAGTGCAACCTGCTGCTTTTTCCAGTCTTTACACATCACGATACGGATCCGTGGCGCAACCGCCAGCCGCACCAGATTTTCCCACGGACTGGCATAGATCATGCCATCCACTGCGCTGTCGACAAGGTCATCCTTTTTGTTCATTACGAACCGGGTCATGGCTTTTCCTCTTCTGAATGGGTCAGTTTGCTCATCACGAAGTGTTGCACAGCAATCGGCGCTGTGGGGAATATCGCCGCTTTATACGCAGAAATCAGACAGTTCGGCTGGCAACCGCTCTGCATATATCGAATGAGGTTGCAGGTTATACAAACTGGCGCGCTGGACGATTCCGGCATCGGCGTCAATCCCGCCTGCAAGACGTCATGGCGCGGCGTCTGCAGCCTTGCTGACTCCTGAGGCGGGCAGCGAACGGTTATAATACTGTGCCGCTCGGTTTAACCGGGCCAGCTGTTTCGCCAGCGCGCCTGCAGGGTGAACAACCGCCGCCCGCAAAATATCAGCCACAGCAGGTAATTACTTTAAATTTTTAACAGCGTCAAACTTGATCTGGATCACAAAAATCCGCATCATGCGCAGCGAAAACCTCAATGACGCTGCGGAGATATCAATGACACTGTACCAGGGTATGCTAATTTTTTATGCCGTTGTTGCATTGGTCAGCTACGCTGATCACCTTCTTTAATCGCTAAAGATAAGCTGAGCATCAAACTGCTGAGCGCATTTTTAGTCGGAGCTACCTAGCCGATGGGTTTCCCGGTCGCACTGATGTTTGCCCTGTTTTAATTGACAATTTAGCCTTTGCCACCACACTCAGGTAGTACGCCTCTGGCCAGCTAAGCGTGGCCACCGGACGTTTGTTTGCTCATGATAATCCCAACAAGGAGCGGATATGCGTTTTCTCAGCCTGATAATTGTGGTTTCCTTAACCGCCTGCAACTCACCGTGGGGCACTGAAAAACCGGTTCCCTCCGGAGAAACCTGCCAGCAGGCAGTAACCCCAACCAAAACGACTGCGGTCATTTTCCAGAGCCTGAATTTCACTGAACCGCTGCGTCGCTACCTGCTGCATCACATGGCCTGCAGGTGGCCCAAAGCGTGACGGCGCAAATATGAATGGATAACAAGGCTTTACTCTTCACGGCTGGGTCAGTAGAGTAGCGTCCAGACATCAAATCTGATGCGTAAGCGTTAACCGTCAACCAACGCCCCGCAGCCCTGCTGCCTGTGATGATCATCCTAATGACCCCTGCTCAACATCCTGCAAAATCTCATTCGCGCTTTTCCGGCACCGCTTTTTTTCTGTTTGTACTGCTGCTTACCGCAGCCAACCTGCGCGCACCGATCACCGCTGTTGGCCCGGTACTGCAGGACATTCGCCTGACGTTCGGCCTCAGTGCCGGTGAAGCGGGCCTGTTTAACTTCATTCCGCTGATGCTGTTTGCCCTGCTGCTAAGTGCCGGCATCGCAGCGGCCAACGTGCTGCTTCCGCCATTAATTAAGCGCGACTTCACCGCCCACACCGCCAAATATATCGGCCTCTATGCCGCCACTATGTCGATTACCGCCAGCCTAGCCTCAGGCATTGCGGTGCCGCTCAGCCAGCTGTCACCGGCGGGCTGGCGACTGTCGCTGGTGGTCTGGGCGCTGCCGGGTCTGGTAGCGCTGATTGCCTGGCTGCCGCTGTTACGCCGTCACGTTACCACGCTGCCGACCTCGTCAGAGACGGTCGCGCATCGTCATCCCTGGCGCTCACCCGGCGGCTGGCAGATTGCGCTGTTCATGGCGCTGCAATCGCTGGCGTTCTATACCCTGATTGACTGGTTCACGCTATATGCCCAGGCCAGTGGCTTTAGCCAGGCGGCGCTGGCTGGCTGCTGTTCTGGTATCAGGCGATAGCGATCGTCGCCAACCTCGGCTGTATGGTGGCGCTGAAACGGGTGAAAGATGCGCGGCTGACCGCCTTTATCGCCTCAACCGCCATTTTCCTCGGCATGCTCGGCCTGCTGCTGTTACCCCATGCGGCGGTGGCGTGGCTGACGCTGGCCGCCCAGTCAAAGCCCATCAGCTGACCCTGCGGTTCTGCAGGGCTCACAATGGCAAGAAATTAGCCTTGTTTCGCTGGCCGCTGACACGCATCATCCGGCCAGTTTTCATTGACGGGAGAAGCGTGCGTGTCCGAACTGAGTAATGAGCTGCTGCGGGAGGTGCTGGACCAGGTACGTCCTCTGGTGCAGTAGGGAAAAGTAGCCGATTACATTCCGGCGCTGACGGAGGTCGCGGCTGATCATTTAGGCATTGCCGTCTGTCTGCACGACGGTACGTTATATCAGGCAGGTGATGCGGAAACGCGTTTTTCGATTCAGTCGATCTCCAAAGCCCTGTCGCTGACGGTGGCGCTGACCCGCTATGACGACAGTGAAATCTGGCAGCGGGTCGGCAAAGAGCCCTCGGGTCAGCCGTTTAATTCGCTGGTACAGCTGGAGCTGGAACAGGGCAAACCGCGTAATCCGTTTATCAACGCCGGTGCGCTGGTGATTTGCGACCTGCTGGAAACCCGCCTGACCGCCCCGCGCCAGCGGATGCTGGAGATTGTGCGTCAGCTCAGTCAGCAGCCGGATATTAATTACGATCGCCACGTCGCCCGCTCCGAGTTCGAGCATTCCGCCCGTAACGCCTCCATCGCCTAGCTGACGAAATCGTTTGGCAATTTTGACAACGACGTCACCAGCGTGATGCAAACCTATTTCCACTACTGCTCGCTGTCGATGAACTGTATGAGCTGGCGCGCAGTTTCGTCTATCTGGCGAACCAGGGGCTGACGATGGATAGCAGCCGGATTATCACGCCGCGTCAGGCGCGGCAGATTAACGCGCTGATGATCACCAGCGGCGTGTGCGACGGCGCGGGTGAGTTTGCCTGGCGCATCGGGATACCGGCCAAATCGGGCGTTGGCGGCGGAATTATTGCGGTGATCCCCGGCGAAATGAGCATCGCGGTCTGGTCGCCAGGTCTGGATAGCGCGGGCAATTCGCTGGCCGGAACCGCCGCGCTGGAGTGTCTGACCGATAAACCGGGCCGCTCAATTTTCTGAGTCAGCTCACCACATTGATCGGCTGGCCGTGGCGAAAGGCCGTGAGATTAGCGGTGATGCCCTCGACCAGATTGTGCACCCCACTCTGACTGGCCTAGGCGATATGCGGCGTGAGCAGCAGATTCGCTAAGCCGGCTTAGCAGCGGATTGTCGGCGGCCGGCGGTTCGCTGCTCAGGACGTCGAGCGCTGCCCCGCCGATCTGGCTCTGCTGCAGCGCCGCAGCGAGATCCGCTTCGTGGATCAGCCCGCCGCGTGCGGTATTGATCAACAGCGCCTCGCGGTCAATCATTTGTCGGGTCTGCTCGCTCAAGGGACAATGCAGCGAGATGATATCGCTGGTGGCCAGCATCTGCTCAAAACTAACGTAGCCGTCACGCAACGTCGTGCTGCCTTTGCACTCGGCGTACTGCACCTTCATGCCTAACGCCTGCGCCAGTTTTGCTACCGCCTGACCAATATCGCCTTTGCCAACAATGCCCAGCGTCGCGCCGCCAATATCCTGAATCGGCTGACGATGAAGGCAAAAATGTTGCGCTGCTGGCCACGCCGCCCGGCTACTGCTGGCGTAATCCAGTAGCTGACGACGCAGGGCAAAATAGCCGCAATCACCCCTTCCGACACGCTCTGGGTTGAATAACCCGGCACGTTGCTCACCACAATGCCACGCGCCCGACAGGCATCGAGATCGATACAGTCGTAACCGGTCGCGGCAACGCAGATAAAACGCAGCGCCGGCAATTGCTCAAGGGTGGCCCGCCCGCAGGGGCACTTTAGTTGGTGATCGCCACGCTGGCGTCTTTCAGCGCGCCCACGATGGCGTTTTCCGCAGTATGCTCCCGCACCTGCCAGTCTGTGCAGCCCCGCAGCGCGGGCAACGGAACCGGTAAAGTGGCCCCATCCAGTATCACAATTTTCATTTTTCATCCTTTTTGACAGCAATAAACGCAGCCGACCCGCTTCTAGCGCGCAACAATGTTAGCCTTATGCATTTCCAGAGTAACAAACAGGTTAAATGACAGCAGAATTAAAGTGAATATGTTCAAACTGTGCGAAATTTTTCAGAATTTACGCCACTTTCTTTAACCCTTTTATCCCCTTCGCGTTACACTGCCGCCCTGAATTCTGACCGATTATCCTGATGTAAATCATGCGAACACCCGCCGACAGACAACGACTCACCGCCAGTACTGCGATCCTGGCCGTGCTGCTGTTGTTTGTTGCGCCGATGGTGTCAAAAAATCTGGCGGAGCATCACGCCAGCCTGCAGCGCCTGGCCGCCACCAGCGGCGATATGCCGATGATGGACCATCACAGCGACATGCCGATGGCCGGCCATGACATGATGGCGCCCGGTTTTGCCTGCGGCTACTGCGATTTACTGATTCATGTTCCGCTGATGTTATGGGTGTTTATCCCGTTCATCTGGTGGATGTGCCTGATCTCCCGGGCACCGCCACCTCCCGCCACGGCTCCACCGCGGCGGCGACGTTCTCTGCGCACGCATCGTCCGCGTGCGCCCCCGCTGATGGCGTAAAACCTCACTGTTTTTTTGACCTGTACTTCTTACGCGTTACGGCGTCAGAAGCTTCGTCCTGTCTTTTGAAAAGTGTGGAATGCTATGTCCTCTTATGAGGAAACGTCCCCTGCACCGCGCGGCGCGGTGTTAAATTTGTTTCGCCGCCTGCATTTTTATATTGGCCTGTTTATTGCGCAGTTTATTTTTGTCGCCGCGCTGACCGGTACGCTCTACGTTCTGACGCCGCAGATTGAGCAGGCGATCTACCATGATGCCTTAACCACTGACGCGCAGGGCATGGCGAAACCGCTGTCGGCGCAGATCGCCGCAGCCCGCCAGCGTGCCGGTGAAAACGTGCGCATCTATGCCGTTCGTCCGGCACCGGGTCCGCAGGATACGACCCGGGTGCAATTTACCGATCGCGACCTCGGCCCGTCGGAATCGCGCTCACTGTTTATCGATCCCTATACCCTGCAAAGGGTGACATGACTGTCTATGGCACCAGCGGGGCATTGCCGCTGCGGATGTGGCTCGATCAGCTGCACCGCGGCTTACTGTTAGGCGACGTCGGCCGCAACTACAGCGAACTGGCCGCCTCCTGGCTGTGGGTGGCGGCACTCGGCGGCGTGGTGTTATGGCTCGGCAGCCGGCCACGCCGTGCCGCCAGAAAACCGCGCCTTGGTTTTACCGCTCTGCGTCACTGGCACGTTACGCTCGGGCTGGTACTGGCGGTCGGGCTGGTGTTCTTTTCGGTTACCGGGCTGACCTGGTCGCAGTGGGCGGGCAATAATATTGAGAAAATGCGCAGCGATCTCGGCTGGATGACGCCGCAGGTCACTACTGCACTAAACGGTGACGCACCGGCAGCGCCGGCCGATCCGCATGCTGACCATCGCGGCAACGATGAAGGCATGACCATGACCGATATGGCGATGCCGACCCGAAAAGCCGCGCCCGCGATGCCAAATCAGCCGGACGGCAACTGGGATCGCGCGCTGGACGCCGCGCGTCACGCCGGTCTGCACGCCAGCAAGCTGGAGTTACGTCAGCCGAAAGCCCCCAATCAGGCATGGACCGTCTCTGAGATTGATCGCAGCTGGCCGAGCCAGGTCGATGCAGTTTCGATTAATCCCAACGATTTTAGTGTGGTCGATCGGGTAGAGTTCGCCCATTTCCCACTGGTTGCAAAACTGACCCGCTGGGGCGTAGATGCGCATATGGGCGTGCTGTTTGGTCTGCCGAACCAGCTGATTCTGGCGCTGTTTGGTTTCGGTCTGTGCGCAATGATCGTGCTGGGCTGCCGCATGTGGTGGATACGCCGTCCCGCGGTGTCGCAGCTCAGCCCATCGCAAACGCTGTTGTCAGCCTGGCTGGCGCTACCGCGTTACAGGCAGGGTGTCAGTCTGATTGTGGCGCTGGGCTATGCCTTGCCGCTGATGGGGATTATTAGCCTGCTGGTGCTGCTCGATATTCAGCGCTGGCGTAGTGCGCAGCGCAGCGCCGGATAAACACTCACCGCTGGCGATTATTCAGGCGCGCTTTGCGGTCAAACGCAAAGAGATGCGCTATTTCTGCGCAGCGTGACGGTGCTGGCGCTGATTGTGATTACCGTGATGGCAAATGCGATGATCGGCGGGGTGATCGATCAGTATCAGATCCCGTTCAGTAACTGGTCGCTGACCATGTACATCACCCAGGCGATGATGATCCTGCTTTACTCCACGGTGTTTACCGGTCTGTTATCCATTCCGCTGTGGTATTTCTTCCTTGGCGAAAGCGACGAACAAGGCAAGTAAAGAGCCCTGCCCGCCTTCCCGGCGGGCAGTCTGTTATTCAAATTAACTGACGAGGCCCGGCAAAACTGCCGGCTTCTCATTCCCGGCGTAACGGTTATGATCGTTATCATTGACCCCCTGATGAAAGAGCAAATCATGAACATCGTGCGAGCGAATCCTGAACAACTGTTTGAGTACGGACCTTTTACCGTACGCCGCCAGCGGCCAAGCGAGACCTTAAGCCCGCTGGTCAGCGTTGACCTGATGACGCTGAAACTCGATGCGCGCATTCCGATTCAGCAACATCGCGATGAAGAGGTCTTTACCTATCTGTGGCGAGGTTCAATGCGCCATCAGGACAGCAACGGCGAAAGCACCTCACTCTCCGCGAAACGGGTGATGCTGGTGAACGCCGGCGATGGCGTGCAGTACGAAGAGTCGGTTCCGCTGTATGAAGCAGAACTGTTGCAGGCAGTGATCCGACCGGCTCAGCGCGGCGGTGAAGGTATGACGCAGGTGCTGGAACGTGACCAGGGCATTATGGCCAACGGCTGGACTGAACTGGCGGGGCCGGAAACCTCTGACGCGCCGCTGGAACTGCGGCAGGATGCCTATATTTACAACGCCCTGCTGGAGCGTGGCCATACGCTTGAGGTGCCGTCGCTGCCTGGTTTTGTCGCTTACATCACCGTGCTGGAAGGTGTGATTCGGCTGGGTGAGGAACGGCTGTCGCGCGGTGACGCGGTCAGCGGCGTGGATGAGAACATGGAAATTGTCGGCGATCGCGACGCCAATCTGATCTGCTTCCTGATCAAACCTGACAGCGCGCTGTAACAACGCGCGGGAACCTTTCCCGCGCCATTGATTTGTGGCTTTGATCTTTCTGCTATTGCGCCCGTTGCTGCTGCATCGCCTTAACCCGCTGAAACGCATGATCAAACTGGCGCACATCGTCTCACAGCCAGTGACGCTGGGTCAGAGGCGCGTCATCCAGCGTGGGTGTTTCGATGCCGATATAACGGGCAAATTCAGGTAATGTCATTAATGCTGTAATCATTTCCAACCTCCTGAACAAAATACCAGCCTGCATTTTTGGTCCATTTCTTATAGGCATTTATTGATTTGAAACAAAGATGTGTTACTAATCATCTGCCTGCTAATGAAATTATATGCGCTGCCCACCGCAAACAGACAACGAAGTGAGGAATACCGTGCACCGTTATGGATTGATGAGTCTGCTATTGGTTTCAGCGTTGAGTTGCGCACATACTCTGGTTCCCGGCCAACCCGTGCCTTCGGTTTATATTGCCGATAAGGGCGAAATGGTGATTGAACAGGGCGATGTGAATTACCAGCGCTGGACATAGCCAGACCCTGACCGGCAAAGTCAGGTTAATTATTCATGTCGCGGGACGCCTGTCGGCCAAAGAGCAGAGCGCGGGATTAATCGAGGCCATCCAGCAGGCGAATTTGCCGCGGCAGGGTTTCCAGACCACCACCATCGTCAATACCGATGATGCCCTGCCCGGCAGCGGCCTGTTTGTGGTACGCAGTATCGCAGCCAGCAAAAAAGCGGCACCGTGGCAGCAGTTTATTATTGATAATAGCGGCGTGACGGCACACAGTTGGCAGCTCAAACCGTGCAATGCAGCGGTGGCGGTGATTGACCGTCAGGGCATTGTCCGCTTTGCTAAAGATGGCGCATTAAGCGCTGATGAGGTTGCCAGAATAATCAGCCAGTTGCGCAGTTTACTCGGATAATTCAGGCTGCGTCAGGCGACGATTCACGATGAAAATTCAGGTAAAGAAACGCTGAATGCTGCTAAATTGCCCAACTTTTCCCGATCCTCAACTATTATTGTTTGAATGGATTGACCCGCCGTTCTTTGAAAACCTGCCAACTATGCTATGGCAGCCTGGGACGATTATTAAAGATGGCATCGAATAATTTCGACCTGCTGTGAATTCCTCTGTAGATAAGGACAGCCTTAATGACGGTCTGCGCAGAAAAACACGTCAATTCCACCCACAGCGATGCAGCAAACCTGTTGAATGATATTGAACAACGGCTCGATTCCTTATTGCCGGTTGAAGGTGAACGTGATTTTGTCGGTGCGGCAATGCGCGAAGGCGCGCTGGCGCCGGGTAAACGTATTCGTCCGATGTTGCTGCTGCTGGCGGCCCGCGATCTGGGCTGTGAGGCGAGTCCGGACGGCTTGCTGGATCTCGCCTGTGCAGTGGAGATGGTCCACGCCGCTTCGCTGATTCTGGATGATATGCCCTGCATGGATGACGCACAAATGCGGCGCGGACGCCCCACCATCCACTGCCAGTATGGCGAACACGTGGCGATTCTGGCGGCGGTCGCGCTGCTGAGTAAAGCCTTTGGCGTGATTGCCACGGCAGAGAGCCTGTCCGCCAACGCCAGAACCCAGGCGGTGAGCGAGCTTTCCCACGCGATTGGCATGCAGGGGCTGGTGCAGGGACAGTTTAAAGATCTCTCGGAAGGGGATAAACCGCGCAGCGCTGACGCCATTCTGATGACCAATCACTTTAAAACCAGCACCCTGTTCTGTGCCTCAATGCAGATGGCGTCGATTGCCGCCGGCGCTTCGGATGAAGTGCGAGAACAGCTGCACCGCTTCTCACTTAATCTCGGCCAAGCGTTTCAGCTGCTGGACGATTTAACCGATGGCATGAGCGATACCGGAAAGGATTGTAACCAGGATGCCGGTAAATCGACGCTGGTGAATTTGCTGGGTGCCCAGGAGGTGGAAAATCGTCTGCGCGACCATTTGCGTTGCGCCAGTGAACATCTTTTACTGGCGTGCCAGGATGGCTATGCCACTCAACATTTCATTCAGGCCTGGTTTGAGAAAAAACTCGCTGCCGTCAGTTAAGGATGCTGCATGAGCCACTTTGCGGTGATTGCGCCGCCTTTCTTCAGCCATGTTCGCGCGCTTCAGCATCTCAGCCAGGCCCTGATCACACGCGGCCATCGCGTGACGTTTATCCAGCAGATCGACGTTAAGGCCTTACTGAGCGACAGCAACATCGGTTTTTTCCCGCTGGGATTAGCCAGCCATCCGGCCGGCAGCCTGGCGCATACTCTGCAACTGGCAGCGCACCCGCTGGGTCCGTCAATGCTGAAGCTGATCAACGAAATGGCCCGCACCAGCGATATGCTGTGCCGCGAGCTGCCGGTGGTGCTTAATACGCTGGCGGTCGATGGGGTGATCGTCGATCAGATGGAGCCTGCCGGGGCACTGGCAGCGGAAGCGCTGGATCTGACCTATGTCTCGGTCGCCTGCGCCCTGCCGCTCAACCGTGAAGCTGATTTCCCGCTGGCGGTGATGCCGTTTGACTATGGCACCAGCGATGCGGCACTGGAGCAATATCGCGCCAGTGAAAAAATTTATGACTGGCTGATGCGCCGTCATGACCGGGTTATCGCCCAAAATTTCCATGCGCTGGGACTGGCGCCGCGGGAAAAACTGCACCATTGTTTCTCCCCGCTGGCACAGATCAGCCAGCTGATCCCGGCGTTCGACTTTCCGCGCAAGGCGTTGCCGGACCATTTTCACGCGGTCGGGCCACTACGCGCCATTCAGCCGTCGTCGTCTTCTGCGCCGCGCTACCTTCCACACGGCGATAAGCCGCGCGTTTTCGCCTCGCTCGGCACGCTGCAGGGACACCGTTACGGCCTGTTCAAAACCATCGTCCGGGCCTGTCAGGAGCTGGATGCTCAGCTGCTGCTGGCGCATTGCGGTCGCCTGACGCCGTTTCAGGCGGCGAAGCTGGCACGCGCCAGCCAGACGCAGGTGGTGGATTTCGCCGATCAGGCAGCGGCGCTCTCGCAGGCCGATCTGGCAATTACTCACGGCGGCATGAATACCGTGCTGGATGCCATCAATCATCTGACGCCATTGCTGGCGGTCCCGCTGGCCTTTGATCAGCCCGGCGTGGCCGCACGCATTGTCTATCACGGCGTGGGACGTCGCGCCTCCCGCTTTACCACCAGCCATGCCATGGCGCGGCAGCTGCAGGCGCTGCTGGATGGCGACAGCTACCGGCAGCAGATGGCCCGGATGCGCAACGCCGTTGCCGAAGCCGGCGGCAGCGCGCTGGCGGCAGAGATTGTTGAGCAGGCGGTGCTGACCCGCAAACCCGTGCTGACCCGGAGGAAGTATGCCGTCGTATGATCTGATTCTGGTCGGCGCCGGTCTGGCCAATGGCTTAATTGCCCTGCGCCTGCGCCAGCAACATCCGTCGCTGCGCATTCTGCTGATAGATGCAGAGCGCCAGCCGGGTGCCGGACACACCTGGTCGTTCCACGCCGAGGATCTCAGCGAAACCCAGCACCGCTGGATCGCCCCGCTGGTGGTTCATCGCTGGCCGGGTTATCAGGTTCGTTTTCCGCGCCGCACCCGCAGCCTGAACAGCGCCTACTTCTGCGTCACGGCTGAACGTTTCGCACAGGTGATGCACGACCGTTTTCAACAGGACCTGATGCTGAACATCCGGGGGGAAAGCGTTGCTTCACGGTCAGTGACGCTGGCCGATGGCCGGATGCTGGAGGCCAGCGCGGTGATTGACGGTCGGGGTTATCAGCCGGATGCAGCGCTACGCATGGGATTTCAGGCATTTGTCGGACAGGAGTGGAAGCTGAGTCAGCCGCACGGCCTGACCACGCCGATCATCATGGATGCGACGGTCGATCAACAGGCGGGCTATCGATTCGTCTACAGCCTGCCCTTTTCAGCCGACACCTTACTGATTGAAGATACCCACTATATTGAGGACGCCACGCTGAGCGCCGATCGCGCCCGGCAGAATATCCGCGACTACGCCGAGCGCCAGGGCTGGCAGTTAACGCGGCTGCTGCGAGAAGAACAGGGGGCGCTGCCGATTACCCTGACCGGTGACATTGACGCATTCTGGCAACAGCGCGATCTGCCGTGCAGCGGCTTACGCGCCGGTCTGTTCCATCCCACCACCGGTTATTCATTACCCCTGGCGGTGGCGCTGGCCGATCGGCTATCGCAGATGACCACCTTTAATTCCGATACCCTGCACGCCACGATTCAGCACTTCGCCAGCCAGACATGGCAGCAGCAACGCTTCTTTCGCATGCTGAATCGGATGCTGTTTCTGGCCGGTCCAGCCGAGGGTCGCTGGCAGGCGATGAAGCGCTTTTACGGCCTGCCCGAGGACCTGATTGCCCGTTTTTACGCGGGAAAACTCACTTTGCCTGATCGGCTGCGCATTTTAAGCGGCAAGCCGCCGGTTCCCGTACTGGCGGCGTTACAGGCTGTTATGACTCCTCACCGTCAACAGGCGATGCAATGAAAAGAACCACAGTAATTGGTGCAGGCTTTGGTGGCCTGGCGCTGGCAATCCGCCTGCAGGCCGCAGGTATTCCGACAAGACTGCTGGAACAGCGCGATAAGCCGGGCGGCCGCGCTTATGTTTATCAGGATCAGGGTTTCACTTTTGACGCTGGCCCGACAGTGATCACCGATCCCAGCGCGATTGAAGAGCTGTTCACCTTGGCTGGCAAAAAGCTGTCCGACTACGTTGAACTGCTGCCGGTGAAACCGTTTTATCGCCTGTGCTGGGAATCCGGCAAGGCGTTCAGCTATGACAACGACCAGCCAGCGCTTGAGGCGCAAATTACCGCCTTTAATCCGCGCGACGTTGAAGGCTACCGCCGGTTTCTGGCCTACTCACGTGCGGTGTTTGCCGAGGGTTACCTCAAGCTCGGTACCGTGCCGTTTTTATCATTCCGCGATATGCTGCGCGCCGCGCCACAGCTGGCTAAACTGCAGGCGTGGCGCAGTGTTTACAGCAAAGTCGCGAGCTACATCGAAGATGAATATCTGCGCCAGGCGTTCTCTTTTCACTCGCTGCTGGTCGGCGGTAATCCGTTTGCCACCTCGTCGATTTATACCCTGATTCATGCGCTGGAGCGCGAATGGGGTGTCTGGTTCCCACGCGGCGGCACCGGCGCGCTGGTGCAGGGCATGGTGAAACTGTTTGAGGATCTGGGCGGTGAAGTGGAGCTGAACGCCAGAGTGGCGCGGCTGGAGACACAGGATAACAGCATTGCCGCGGTACATCTGCAGGATGGACGGGTGTTCCCGACCACCGCCGTTGCCTCCAATGCTGACGTGGTGCATACCTATCTTGATCTGCTGAGTCAGCACCCGGCCTCCGCCGCACAGGGCCGGACGCTGCAGGGCAAACGAATGAGTAACTCGCTATTTGTGCTCTACTTCGGCCTTAATCATCACCACGATCAGCTCGCCCACCACACCGTTTGCTTCGGCCCGCGCTACCGCGAGTTAATCGACGAGATCTTTAATCGCGATGCGCTGGCTGACGACCTTTCGCTCTATCTGCATGCGCCGTGCGTCACCGATCCGTCGCTGGCCCCGCCGGGCTGCGGCAGCTACTACGTGCTGGCGCCGGTGCCGCATCTCGGCACCGCCAATATTGACTGGGCCGTTGAGGGTCCGAGGCTGCGCGATCGCATTTTTGACTATCTTGAGCAGCATTATATGCCGGGCCTGCGCAGCCAGCTGGTGACCCATCGGATGTTCACGCCGTTTGATTTCCGCGATGAGCTGAATGCTTATCAGGGATCGGCTTTCTCGGTCGAACCGATTCTGACCCAGAGCGCCTGGTTCCGGCCGCACAACCGCGATAAGCACATCGACAACCTCTATCTGGTGGGCGCGGGGACGCATCCTGGTGCGGGCATTCCCGGCGTGATAGGTTCGGCTAAAGCAACCGCAGGTTTAATGCTGGAGGATCTGGCTTGAATAATGCGTCATTACTCGATCATGCCGTAGAAACCATGGAGGTGGGTTCGAAAAGCTTCACTACCGCCTCGAAGTTGTTTGATGCCAAAACCCGGTGCAGCGTCCTGATGCTCTACGCCTGGTGCCGCCATTGCGACGACGTGATTGACGATCAGCAGCTGGGTTTCAGCACCGATTCCCCCTCGCAGCAATCACCCGAGCAGCGGCTGGCCCAGCTGGAGATGAAAACATGCCAAGCCTATGCTGGTTCGCAGATGCATGAACCGGCGTTTGCCGCTTTTCAGGAGGTGGCAATGGCGCACGATATCCTGCCTGCTTACGCCTTCGATCATCTGGCGGGTTTTGCGATGGATGTGCGTGGCGCACGTTATCTGACGCTGGATGATACCCTGCGCTACTGCTATCACGTGGCGGGTGTGGTGGGTCTGATGATGGCGCAGATTATGGGCGTGCGCGATAACGCGACCTTAGATCGCGCCTGCGATCTGGGTCTGGCCTTTCAGCTGACCAATATTGCGCGCGACATCGTCGACGATGCGCAAGTGGGACGCTGTTATCTGCCGGCGACCTGGCTGGCTGAAGAGAGATTGACGCCTGAAAATCTGGCCGCACCTGAACATCGTCAAGCCCTGAGCCGGGTTGCCCGGCGGCTGGTGCAGCACGCCGAACCCTATTATCACTCAGCCACGGCGGGCCTGACCGGATTACCGTTGCGCTCGGCATGGGCAATTGCCACGGCGAAGCAGGTCTATCGTAAGATTGGCATGAAGGTTGATGAAGCGGGTCAACAGGCGTGGGATCAACGTCAGTCCACCAGCACCCCAGAGAAACTGGCGCTGCTGGTGGCGGCCTCAGGCCAGGCGATTACTTCCCGGCTGGCGCGTCATGCTCCTCGTCCTGCTCATCTCTGGCAGCGCCCGCTTTAGCGCCGTGCCGTTCGCGCAGCGTCGCCTGCAGCTTTGACAGCGGCGGCGCGTAAAGGAATCCAAACGAGACACAGCCCTCTTTACCGCGCACCGCATGATGCATCCGGTGCGCCATATAGAGTCGGCGGAAATAACCGCGACGCGGAATGTAGCGGAACGGCCAGCGCTGATGCACCAGCCCGTCATGCACCATGAAATAGAGCAGGCCATAAACCGTCATCCCGGCACCAATCCACTGCAGCGGCCAGAGGCCAACGCTGCCCAGATAGATCAGTAAAATAGCCAGACCGGCAAACAACACCGCGTAGAGATCGTTCAGCTCGAACCAGCCCTTATGCGGCTCGTGATGTGACAGATGCCAGCCCCAACCCCAGCCATGCATGATATATCTGTGCGCCAGCGCAGCCGTTATCTCCATTCCGATAACGGTGGCCAGAACAATCAGGGCGTTCCAAATCCACAACATAGTTTCTCCTGAACCTGCATCCTGCAAAGTGGCGTAAAGGATTAATTTTAACAGAGTTCAGGAAAAACAGTGGCGCCTGAACCCGGCAGCCGCAAACTAACGCATAACAATCAAAAATCCGCCTTCAGTACAATGCGATAGTGAGCTTTTCCGGCGCGCAAATGATCGAGCGCCTGATTGATCTGCGACATCGGGAAATACTCCACCACCGGGGCGATATCGGCGCGGGTCGCCAGCTTTAACAGCGCCCGTAGCTGAACCGGCGAACCGGTGGAAGAGCCGCTCAGGCTGCGATCGCCAACAATCAAGCCAAAGGCCGGCGCGCTGAAATAAGGCTGCCAGTCCAAACCGACCGCAACGGTGTTGATGATTAAATCAAACTGCCCCGCCAGCGCACCAAGCGCCTGAGGATCGCGACTGTTGACCACCTGATTTGCCCCCAGCGCCAGTAAGGACGCCCTCTTTATCGCTGCTTGAGGTGAATGCGGTCACGTCAGCCCCTAGCGCACGCAAAATTTTGATCGCCAGGTGACCCAGGCCGCCGATACCAATCACCCCGACATGGCTGAGTGCTGAGATGTTATGCATCAGCAACGGTTTGAACACCGTCATGCCGCCGCATAGCAGCGGACCTGCGGTGGCGGCATCCAGCGCTTCCGGCAGCGGGATCACCCATTGCCAGTTCGCCCGCAGTCGCTCGGTAAATCCGCCGTGATTATTGATGGTGGAGACTTTGCCGCGACGGCAATTAACCTGATCGCCGCTCAGGCAGGCATCGCAGTAATGACAACTTTTTGCCGTCCAGCCGATGCCGACGCGCTGACCAATATGCAGCCCTTTGTGCTGCGCACAGTCGCCCAATGCCACGATACGGCCGATGACCTCATGTCCCGCCACCAGCGGATAGGTCGATCCGCCCCAGACATTATCAATCATCGACAGATCGGAATGACAGATGCCACAATATTCAATAGCAACCTCAGCGTCTTCTGACTGCAGCGGACCGGGAGAGTACTCATAAGGCTGTAACGCTTCGCCGGGCTGGAGAGCGGCATAACTTTTAATACCCATTCGCATTCCTCAATCAACGGATGAAGGCGTCGCCAGGTGATCGCAACAGCAACGTAACCGGCAGCATAACAACAGGCAGCGGTCATAAGTTGCTGTAAATGCGGGGCTTTCATCGGTTAAATGCGGAATATTACTGCCGCACAGCGGATGCTGCGCGGTGTCAGCTAAAGCGGATCGTGGTTGAGAGGTGTACGGAAGGCGTGGCGCGCCGCGGACATCAGCTGGCTGGCCGTTACGGTGGTCGGTAATCGCATCAGAATTTTACTCGCCTGCCAGTAACACAACACCATCGTCTCGTTCTCCTCTTTTTCAGCCAGTTCACGCAGCCTCGCCCGTAAAGAGAGGACGTTTATCGTCTGCTGTTCATCCAGCATGTCAGAGATGGTCTGATTAATAATGTGGTGGAGTGTTTTCCAGGAGAGATCTGTCTGCAAAATTAACCTCTTTTAACGCTCATCGGCTCCGGACAATGATTACGGAAATTATCGCAGCAACGGGTCTTCAACGTCATGGCTCTAAAGTCTGGAGATAACTATAGCTGTTTCTGAACACTTGCGCCGGGCGACACCGTCAGAATTCTAAAAGCCGACAAGTTTAAATGTTTTTAGCCATTTTTGTCTCGTTTTAATCCGCCCGAAGCGTTTGACTGTCGATTTTTTTAACAATTGCGCCGCGTTGTTAACTGGCTGATGTGACGAGCATTTTACAATTACCCCGCCCTTTTCTGGAAGCTTCGCAGCAGATCGACGCCAAGTTTAGCCACAGCGTAAAAATTTAGCGTCATTTGACAGTCAGCAGTGTCAGCTGCAGGTATTGATGGTCAGAGAGAGGCTATTTGTTGCTGATCCGCCGGGACTTCAGATCCAATATTCGCTATAGATTAATTTATATAGCGATAGCGGCACCCATGTAATAAATCGCGGCGCGTCTGTAAGGATCCCGCATCTTCAGGCCAGTAACGCTATTGAGTCGGTTTTAATCGGGAGCGTGATGGATTCAGGACGGGGCGTCTGGCGAATTCGCTATCGTGATGATTTTTGCCTGTTTTCCGCAGATGATGCCGGTTAAGCTGTACAACAATTTGCAGAATGATGGCGTGGCTGCGCTCGGTGACTCCCCGGGACTCGCCAGCCAGCTGCGGTTCGCTGCGCAGCTGGCAGGATGATGAAGATAAACCTGAACCGGGCCGTTACAGCATTATCCTCAACGGTGAGCAGCGGCCGGTGTGTGTAATCCGTACCACCGGGCTGTTCCTGACGCGCTTTGACCGCGTGACGCCTGAAATGGCGATGCTGGAAGGCGAAGGCGATCTCAGCCTGGAATACTGGCAGCAGGAGCATCAGCGCTTTTTCCAGCGCGAAGGCTATTTCCATCCGGAGATGGAACTGGTGTTTGAAACCTTCCAGCTGGTCGAAGTGCTCTGAGCCGCCCCGGCCAATCCGCGCTACAGGATGTTTGCCGCCATGAGTGCCAGCCGTGAAAAACCGCGCGCCGTCAGGATCTCAGCCGCCTGCGCAGCGCGCATCCCGCTGGCGCACACCAGCACGATGCGTTTATCCGCCGGCGGCTGCCAGTCCGCTATCTGCTGCGGCAGGATCCGCTGCACCGCATCTGCTACGCTGACCGGCGCTTCCTCCCGGCTACGCAACTCCACGATACAGTCATCGGCGCTCAGCAACGGCGGATCGATAAACGGCACGCCAGTCCTTTCTGGTTCAGGCGCATCATCAAAACGAAACTGCCGCAGATGCCAGGTGATGAAGTCACAGTGGATCATGCAGCCAAGCGGTGACGGCGTCAGTTTCAGCAACAGGCTGAGCGCCATCTGCGCCTGCAACGCGCCCAGCGTTGCAACCGCCGGTCCCATGACCCCGGCCGTGTTGCAGTTGCCCGCCGCAGTCGGCAGTTGTGGAAACAGCGCGCGATAGCCTGGCGCACCGCCGCAAAAACTGCCGACGTAGCCTTTGCGGCCCAGCACCGACGCACAGACCAGCGGCAGACCGCGAGGCAGACAGGCGCCCGACAGCTGATAAGTAATAGCGAAATTGTCAGCCGCATCGATCACCAGATCGATCGCGTCGAGCGCATCCGGCAGCAGGCTGGCACTCAGCACCTGCGGCCGGGCGTCGATCTCGCAGTCAGGATTACGCTGAAGCAGCGCGCGCCGGGCGGCTAAAACTTTTGGCTCACCGATGTCCGCCATGCCAAACAAGGTCTGGCGATGCAGATTATGCAGCTCAACCCGATCGCCATCGTAAAGACGAATAAAACCCACGCCCGCACCGGCCAGCAACGGCAGCACGGTTGACCCGAGTCCCCCCGCGCCGACCACCAGCACCCGCGCCGCGCATAAGCGTTGCTGCCCCGCTTCACCGATTTCCGGCAACATGGTTTGTCGCTGATAACGATCCATCACGGCTCCTTAGCTGAACTGTGCCAGCCCGAAAATCGGAGTGGACGCGGCGGCCATATCTCGCTGCTCCATTAAACCTGCCTGAAACGCCTGATGTCCGGCATCAATGGCGGCTGAGAACGCGGCGGCCATGCGCACCGGATCGCGCGCCTTCGCCACGGCGGTATTTAGCAGAATGCCATCGAAGCCCATCTCCATCGCCTGCGCGGCCTGCGAAGGCGCACCGATGCCGGCATCAATAATCAGCGGCACATCTTTAAACCAGGCCCGCATGCTGCGCAGTCCTTCGATATTGCGCAGTCCCTGCCCCGAACCAATCGGCGCCCCCCATGGCATCAACACTTCGCAGCCAGCCTCAAGCAGCTTTTCGCCAACAATCAGATCTTCAGTGGTGTAGGGAAAGACCTGGAAACCGTCAGCGCAGAGAATACGTGCCGCCTCAACCAGCGCGAACTGATCGGGCTGCAGGGTATCGGCGTGACCAATCACCTCCAGCTTAATCCACGGCGTGCCGAACAGCTCGCGGGCCATCTGCGCGGTGGTCACCGCCTCTTTAACGGTGTGACAGCCGGCGGTATTAGGCAGAATGGGGATGTTGAGCTGTTGCAACAGCTCACGGAAAGCGCCGCCTGCGCTGCCTTCGCGCCGTAGACTCACCGTAATAATCTCTGCGCCTGAGGTCTCAATCGCCTGCTGCAGGATGGCGGGCGACGGATAACCTGCCGTGCCCAGCAAAAATCGTGATGATGGTGCGTATTGATAAAACATGATTACCCTCCCTGCATCGGTGACAGCACTTCGAGCTGGTTACCCGCCTCAAGACGCTGGCTGGCATAGCGGGCGCGCGGCACAAATTCACCGTTTAGCGCCGTCGCGACCGTGGCCGGATCGAACTGCTGCTCCTGCAGCAGTTCGTCCAGCGTGCACGCCGCGGTATCGATGACATGTCCATTAAGTTCAATCCGCATGAATCACATCCTGAGTCAGTTGCTGCATTAATTGTTCGGCAATCAGCGGCGCCAGCAGAAAACCGTGGCGATAGAGTCCATTGAGCGAGAAGACCCCGTTTTCATAGCGCACCTCTGGCAGGTTATCGCGGTAAGCCGGACGCAGGCCGGTTCCGCTCTCCAGCACGCGCGCCTGGGCCAGCGCCGGATGCAGCGACCAGGCGGCACTGAGCAATTCCATCATCGCGCGCGCGCTGATCGGGCTGCTGTCGTGGCTCTCAACCATGGTGGCGCCCAGCATAAAAATGTTGTCGGCACGCGGTACCAGATAACAGGGAAAACGCGGATGGAGCAGGCGGACCGGTCGGCAAAGATCAAGTTCAGGCGCGTGCAGGATCAGCATTTCGCCACGCACCGCACGCAGCGCCTGCTGCGCCGTAGCGGCATGAATACCCCGGCAGTCAATAATCTGACCGCCGGGCGTACCGTGATGAAACGGCACGTCAGCCTGGCGTAAACGTTGCTCCAGTTGCCGCAGCGCCCGGCGCGGATCAAGATGGGCTTCGGCGGCAAAAAACAGGCCACGTGCAAAGCGATTTTCCAGCGCCGGTTCGATCTCTCCCGGCACGACCCACTGATGGTTGAGGGTCAGGCTGGCGAAGCGGTCCAACTCGCGATTGTCGCGCGGCGGTGCCACCACCAGCGTCCCGTGTTGCGCCACGCCGTCAACGCGTTTCGCCCACCAGGCCGCAGAATGCTGGCCCCACTCAATCACCTGCGGCGGCGCACTTTCCGCTTCACACCAGGGTGCCAGCATGCCGCCCGCCCAGTGTGAGGCTGTACGAATTTCAGGCCGGGTAATCACTTCAACCGTTTCGCCCCGCTCTGCCAGCAGTGTGGCGACACACAGCCCGGCTACGCCGCTGCCGAGTACCGACCAGCGGCTCATGCTGACCACAGTGCGGGCGTTACGTCATTCAGGATAGGATGGTTCATAGTGGCCTCGTCGTAACTGCGCGAAGACCCGGGATACCAGAAGGGAAAAAGGCGAGAGCGTTAATCGAGATGCCCTTGCGGCAAGCATCTGCAGCGATTCGGATGCCCGTCTTCCTACGCCAGTATCAACTGGGTCAGGTTCGAAGGGTCGCTAAGCCGCGCAGTGCGCTATTAGCCTCTCAGTCTCTCTGGCGAGACTCCCCTGACGGGTTCTAGTTTTAAGTTAAGCGGGCAGGTTCGTCAAGTGGAGGTGCTGCTGAAACGAAGTCGCTACTGAATTGACGCCGCCCTGCTGATTAATGGCGGTTAGTTATTGAATTTATCGGTTAAAAAACGATCCGAACCAGATTTTCTGGCCTATTTGTGGCAAAAACAGGTATTAATTAACAGAAATAAATAGCCATTCTGAGTTGAAATTCCACTTTATTCACTCTGATAATTGAGGCAAAAACCAACCTTTTCTAAAAAATAACCATCAGGTTCTACAGGATATTTTCTCGGGGGTTGACCCATACTATTCGATAAAATTTAAAAACAGCCAGATCATTTGATTTTTCGGTGTTCAAGTGTTTTTGGTATATCAGGCCATCTTCACGCAACACCGGTTACTCCGTTAGTTATTGATGTTAATGAAACAGTGAAGTCGTCGTATCTTTCTTCAGACAAGATAGCGTATTATTTTCTAATAAAAATTAAAATTGGCGAAACAAGGTTTTTCAATGAAAATTGAATTTCTTCAACATCGATTAAAAGAGATTAAATTAATAATAAAGTGAGAGGTAAGCCACAACATGACTAATTAAAATGTTTTTAAAGAATATTCAGGGTAGACTATTTTTTCGACCAAAAAGGGTCTTGTTAAAAAGTTATGGAGAACTTACATGAAAGAGATTTTAAGTCATCAGTTAGATTCGGTAGCAGCGGCATGGGCAGACTCAGATGGAAGCGGGCACCATTCAGCTACTAATGAAGGCTCTCGTTCAGGCGAAACCCACACCGGTGGCAATAGCGGAAATCACAGTTTACAGTCTTTTCTTTCGCAAAACTCCCCGTATGGCAGCGGCTCAAGCGCGAGTGGTATTTGGAGAGGACCTGTTAGCTATGCACCCCCCGGTAATGGCTACAGCGGAAACGGCACCCATGGTTACAATGCGAATGCACGCCATGCCGGTGATAACCATTAATCTCTGATTTGACAAACTAAGCACAGAAGCCTCTTTCCGTACTCTCAGGAAAAAAAGCAATGCGTAAATATTTAATTTTTGTAGGAAACAACAAATCTAAAATCATCTCTAAAAGAAACTGCCACTACTGAACTCATAAAAAAAATGAAACAGCAGGGTTTCAAAAAAACACCATGTTGAAGTGGAAGCTGAAAACGAAAAGGAAGCAGCGGTAAGATTCAATAATTTCAATAGTGGGTATCTGGAATCACTCAGAGAGTATTCAGGAAGTTTCGCTATCTCTGCTGCCGTTGTTATTTTAATGGCTTTAATATACATAATCAGAACATGGTAACCTCGGTAAGAATCATGCTAAATTTGAATCCATACGTTGCAAGACCCATTATTAATAATAATGTACCTCACGCCAAAAAAAATCAATAAAGCGGTGATTTGAATGTTTTTATAGCTACTTTCTTAAAGTAAAACATTTGCAATGTCTGCGTTATTATTATCTTCCCTTAATATTAAATGGATTTAATAATGAAATACAAACTTCCGGACATCAATCTTTCTAACGAAAGCAAAATTACCGTACCTGATCTGCTACATTTCGTCTGGGTTGGCGATACTAGTTAATCCTGAACTGATTATATAAAGGTTTAAGGGTAACAAACTCCGGGAAAATTTATCCCGGCATAATCCGGACCTTTTACTCAGTCATTTGCTTCATGATTCAATAATGGAATGCGTTAAATTAATTAAATGAATCGAATGATGGAATTGAAACTGAAAGGCAAGTAAGTAATAGCGAGAGCGAGTTGATTTTCCCGGCTTATAATTTCATCAAACTTATTTTGATGTCTGACCTTCGATATTATCCCCCAGCGATCCGACTAAGAATGATGTATACGCGGCAGATGGTTTCTCAGGTCTGCTCCCTCTGTCAGACAGGGGATTTAAGTGTCATTTTTCAACGGACAATTAGAATTGTCGCTTAACCAGTGATAACAAAACACTCATCATAAAAGTGGGACGGCTAATTTTGATTTATTCCTTTTAGTTATTCCGCATGGTGTAATGATCCTGCCGAAATAAGCAACGCCGCCGATGTTAAAAATCTCACCGTTTCAGAATAGTGACAGAAAAACATCGGGCCCTGAGCAATGCTTATCGTCGCCCTGACCCGATGCCGTTCAGACTAAACGTCCTTAACCCGCATTACGCTCAAAGTGGCTGTTAACAAAGGCGCGACAGCGCGGCGAGATTGGATCGAGGAACACCTGCTCCGGCGCACCGGACTCTTCAATCATGCCCTGATGCAGGAAAATCGCTTTGTTGGAAACTTCCCGCGCAAAGCCCATCTCATGGGTCACGATGATCATGGTGCGCCCCTCTTCTGCCAGACTACGGATCACCCGCAGCACCTCCCCCACCAACTCCGGATCGAGCGCGGAGGTGGGCTCATCAAACAGAATCGCTTTCGGCTGTTGCGCCAGCGCCCGAAAAGTCGACGAAACTATCGAATCGGCAATCCCGGTCATTTCCATCAGGCTGATGGTGCTAACCATCGAGGTGGCTTTGATCATCGAGATAATTTCGTTGCTGTAGGCCGGTAACGCCTGGCGAATGGCGATCGGTAAGGTAATGCGGGTGAAGATTTTGTGTGATGCCGTACCGGAAACTTTTGCCGCCTCCAGCGACTGCGTGCTGACGGCGCGCAGCCCGCCCCACAAAATCTCAGAGGTATAGGCGGCATCGTTGAGAATCAGCGCCAGCAAGCCGCACCAGTAAGGATCGCGCAACAGCGGCCAGAACAGGCTTTTCCTTACCGCTGGTAAGCTGCCGAGTCCGTAATAGACCATGAAAATCTGGATTAACAGCGGCGTACCGCGAAACAGCCAGACATATAGAAACGACAGAACAGGCTGCCGACCCGCGTCATGCGCAGCAGATTGAGCAGCAGCGCCAACAACGTTTGCTGTAAAAAGTGATATCCACGTGGACTCCTTTACGCGCTGTTGACCGCGCATCGCAAATTTTTCCACGTAGCGGAAAACCATGTCAGAACAGGTGGTGATGATCAGGTAGATCAGGCCGCAGTAGAAACCTGATTCATGGTTTCTACCGGCCCGGTCACCGACACCAGCGCTGACTCTTTGATCACCGATTGCCACTGATTACCCATTCCCGGCAGCGCGGTGCGCAACGCCTGCGGCACAATAATGCGGCGGAACATCATTAAGCGTCCCATACCGGTAACCGTTGCCGCTTCCAGCGTACCCTTTGGGATGGCGTAGAACGCGCCGCGAAACACGCCGCTCTGATAGGCCCCGGAGATCAGCTCGATGGCAATCGCGCCTGCCACAAAGCCGTTCACGTCAAACGGGCCCTGCAAACCCAGCACGGTGCCAACGGTTGAGACCACCTGTCGCCCACCAAAATAGAACAGGTAGATCACCAGCAGCTCGGGCACGCCGCGAAACAGGGTGATGTAGCTGGCCGCCAGCCGCTGTTGCCAGCGCGAGCCGGCAATCTGCATCCAGCACAGCACGCCGCCGAGTACCGCGCCCAGCAGACAGGCACAGAGTGATACCGTGACGGTAACGGCGGCGGCGTTAAGCAGCACCCCGCCACATCCTTCGTCGCCAAAGCCCAGTATCTGCCGGTCGATATTCATCAACATCAGCGGTTACGCTTTGGGTGCGACGTCTTCGCCGAACCACTTAATCGATAGTTTGCTCAGCGTGCCGTCTTTGATCATCGATTCAAGCGCCTGATTCAGCACCTGCTGCAACTCGCTGTTGCCTTTGCGCAAGCCAATAGCCGATCCCGCACCCAGTACGCCGCCGGAGAAGCAGTAGCCGCTGCGGCTGATCGCCTCTGCGTGTTTTTTCACAAAGGCGTTGAGGTTGGTCCGTGAGGCCATCACCGCATCAACCCGTCCATTCATCAGGTCTGCGAACGTTTCCGGTCCAGCCATGATAGGTGCGCATGGTGGCTACATCGCCGAGATATTTTTGCAGGAAATCGGCCTGAATGGTGGCGACCTGCACCGCGATAGTCTTGCCCTTGAAGCTGGTTTTCAGATCCTCAATCGCTTTTTTCATGCCCGCGTCATCATCTGCAGTGACCACCGTGCCGCTGCCTGGCAGCGTGGCCAGCGGCGAGGTTTTAGAGGTGACAAAACTGGAGACGCTGACGGTGCACTGATGGGTAAAGTCGATCGCTTCGGCACGCTTTGGCGTGACGGCTACCGCATCAATCACCGCATCATATTTACCGTCGATCAGGCCTGGGATCATACCTGACCATTTCTGGGCGATGATTTCATATTTAAAACCGGCGCGCTTCGCCAGTTCCGCCACCATATACGGCTCGTAACCGACAATTTTGCCGCTCGGCGTAGTCTGGTTAAACGGCGGATAGGCTGCCTCGGTAGCAAATTTCAGGGTACCGAATTCTTTTGCCTAGCTGACCGCAGAGGTTGCCAGCAGCGCCACAGTGAGGGAAGCCGCAAACAGACGGTTGTGCATCATCATAAAACCTCATTTTATTATTAAGAGAGCAGATCAATCGCAAGGCGGCTCAGCGCCTGCGTCCCGGCGGCAATGCTGCGTTCATCCGGTTGATAGTCGGAGTTATGCAGGTGATCGTCACGGCCCGGCGTGGCAGAACCAATGTGGATCTGACAACCCGGAGCCCGTTCGGTAAACAGCGAGAAATCTTCACCGCCAAAACTGTCGCTGGGCTGCGCGATAATCGGCTTATCGAACTGGTGCGACAGGATCTGTTCCAGCGCATCAATCAGGCGATCGTCATTCATCAGCGGCGGAACGCCACGCTGGAAATTGACTTCGACGCGCACATTCTGGGCCAGCGCCACGCCCTCGCACATCCGCTTAAACGCCGCTTCCATGTCGGCACGCACCACAGGCGATTTAGTGCGGATGGTGCCCTGAAACAGGCCGCTATCGGGAATAATGTTATGGGTAGTACCGCCCTGAATATGTCCGATGGTTAACACTGCGGAATGGGCCGGATCGCGTTCGCGCGAAATGATGGTTTGTAGCTGACTGATGAGATGCACGGTAGCGATAATCGGATCGCTGCCCATGTGCGGGCGCGCGGCATGAGTCGATACGCCATGCACCGTCACGTCGAATTCATCACTGGAGGCGGTGCTGGCGCCACGGGTCAGCGCCACTTCCCCGGCCGCCAGTTCCGGTTTGTTGTGCAGGGTGATTGCCCAGTCGATACCCTCTGCCGCTCCGTCGGCGATCATCGCCTGCGCGCCGCTGTCAGGCGTCTCTTCGGCTGGCTGGAAGATCAGCCGCACCTTCCCTTTCAGCTGCTGACGATAATGCGGCAGAATCGCCGCCACGCCAAGCAGAGTGGCGGTGTGGATATCGTGTCCGCAGGCGTGTATTTTGCCGGGCCAGACGCTGGCAAAAGGCAGTCCGGTCTGTTCATGGATCGGTAAAGCATCCATGTCAGCGCGCAACAGCAGGATTTTACCCGGCTCAGCGCCCTGAATATCCACCATCACGCCGCTGCGGCCGATACCGGTTTGTGGCGTCAGCCCCAGTGCCTGTAACTGTTGCGTCACTAGGCTGGCGGTACGCAGCGTATCGAAACCTAATTCCGGGTGGGCGTGGATATCACGTCGAATTGCCACTAAATGGGATTCCAGTTGTTCTGTTCTGGCTTTTATTTCCCTGGCCAGCAGTGCTTTATCCTGATTCATAGCAGCCCCGGCAATATTGGGTCTGCATCGTAATGCAGACTCTTTTTTATGTGATCATGATTTGTGCTATTTGCGACCGTTTATTTATTCACAGCACGGCGCAGAAAGCAACGCACAATAGCCGGAATAAATCACTTTAAAATCAATTACATAATAATAAATATAGGAAGATTGAATGAGAATCAGGCGGATCAACAATAATATTAATAATCCGCCACATGTAATTACTTTCACTACTTATCAGGTGCAGAAAGTCGCTTACTGGTCTGAAGAATTAACGAAATCCGTTAATATTTCCGCTTATTTCCCCGGCTGTTGGTCGATGCGGGGCATTCAATTAACTTACAGGGTCCAGGCCGCAGGGATTAGCCCATGCTGTTTTGTCAGCATGGGCTGCACGATATTGTTTCAAACCTCCGTCTCTGTGGATCTCGCGGATGATAGTCGAGGGCGCTCTTGGTAATTTTCTGGCTATCTCCCTGATGCTGATTTTTGCTACCAGCCCTCTGGATATATCTTCCCTTTCGTCAGGCGAAAGAGACAGCCGGTGCCGTTTTCGGGTTGGAAGACGATATCCACCAGTCTGGTGGAAGGTGGGCATAACAGAAGAGTGATATCTGTCGAACATTCTGGCGATGTCATGCAGGGAATCACCCTGCTTATATCTGTCCCAAATAATCGCTTTCTGTTCCGGCGTGTAGTTAATGCGCGTTCTTCGTTTCATGGCAACGCCCTCCTCGTTTAAGGATAGCGCTGCATCGACCCGTTGAACTCACAATTAAAAGCGGACATGACCTGTATGTCAGTCCGCTTTGTGTCAACATCCAGCATCGTTTATCGTGCATTACTGCTTAGCCTGCCAGCCCGGACATTTTCCCTTGAAGGAAATCTGTCTATTACACTGGAGGGTAATACTTCATTTTTTAAGGCTATCAGGGATGGTGAAGAATTCGGGTAACAGGCGCCGTACTGAAAATACAGCAAGAGTGTGGCGGGACCATCAGGATATGGTCAGACAGGCGCTATCAGTGAGCATTCCGTGGTTTGCATTTGTGAATATCAGCTTTGCTCTGGTCATTTTGTTTCGCCATGTTCTCATCCGTGACTTTGACCGGTCGATCGGCACGCACACTAAAATATTGCCGTTAATAGACCTTACAGCGGGCGCTATTATCGCGTTGTCGCTCCTGTTACTCCTTCTTGTTTACCGCCTGCCTGCCCGCTTAATACCGTTAAGCGCGGCGCTGTTACTAATCCTCAGTGTGATGTGGAGTTATTGTAGCTACTGCTTTATTGTCTGGTGGCAGTTGCATTTTGCCTGGCCTCTCAGTGTATTCTCATGCTCACCGCGCTGGCCGCGCTTTATTATTATCCTCCTGCCTTATTACTTTTTATCGCCCCCTTATGACTGACCTCGCTGTTAGACAGTGTGCAGCTTAACCAGGGGATGAATATCCGTTTTTTACTGGTCTGGCTTACGCTTACCGCCATTCTTAATTTATGGCCGCGTTATCCTGCAGTGATGGTTTGATGAAGCCTGGTTACGTTATCAGGAGAACCGGATGCTTATCGCCCGGCTCGACGTGTTGGCGCACCAAGATACGCTGACCGGGACCGCTAACCGGCGTCTGATGGAAAAGTTTCTTGATGACGCTTTTCGCCAGGCACTACCGTTTGCGCTGATCATGCTTGATGTGGACTTTTTCAAACGCTACAACGACCACTACGGACATCAGGCGGGTGATACATGCCTGGCGAAAGTGGCCGATATTTTGAAATCATCAGTTCGGACACCGGCGGATCTTGTGGCGCGTTACGGGGGAGAAGGGTTTGTGGTTGTGCTGCCCGCGGCCTCTGCGGTTAGCGAAACGGTCACCGTCAGCATGGGCATCGCGCTTTCAGGCAGCCGTGATAGCGTAGCCGACGTGATTGCCAGAGCAGATGAGGCGCTTTATCGGGCAAAACAGCAGGGCCGTAACCGGTGGATGATATAAATCCGCTCGATCATGGCTACTTACTGGAATCTTATTTGCCAAAGTTAAAGTTGATAATTCCCACCAGAAACAGCCAAGAACCGCCAACCCACTATGCTCTGGCATCGCTGTTGACTCGCGCATTCAGTGTTTTCACTTTATCCAGCGCCACCGAGCCGGAAAAAGAGAGATTGCTGTCGTCCATGTCATAGGTATCTGACCATAAGACACCTGCTCTGTTGGTCACATTTGTCGGATCATCCTGCTCGCTCATGAATGCTGCCCAGGCGGTACCGGTCAGAGCAAAAAGCATCACGACGGCAGTTCGGCACCCTGCTTTTTTTATCTGCACTCCCGGAGAGGCGTTATCAGAAGGTGTGGCTGTAATTCATACTGAAGAAGTACAGATCCGGATCGCGGTATTCTCCCCGCAGCAGCGGTGAGGAAACGGCGGACGAAGACATGTTCAGATACTCAAACGCTGCGCCGACGCTGCTGGACGGCATCAGCTGGTACTGCGCCCCGGTGCCAAACCGCCACGCGTCGCCAGAAGGCATCGTCATGGCGGTATGCTCCTGATTTTTATAAAAGCTGCTGTCATAGGCGATACCGGCATTCAGACGCCAGCGTTCATCCGGCCGGAACTGCAGCCCCAGCGCCGTGTGCCAGGTGTCCCGCAGGCGGCTGGTGCGCTCAATCTGCTGTCCGGCAACGTAGATCTGATTGCCGCCGTACACGCTCCAGTCCTGCCAGCCCAGATCGCCCATTACCGACCAGCTGTCATTCAGGTCATGCACCACGCTCAGCATCAGCTGCGCGGGTGTATTGATCTGCGAGGAGAGAGGGAGCGTATATTCAGCGTTACCGGACTGCGGAAAGCGCGCCGTGGCATCAATACTGAAGTGGTATTCGGTCTTGCTGGTATAAGCGAGGCCGATGCGGGTTGCCTCCGTCACGTCAAACAGCAATCCGGTGCGGAAGTTCAGCGCCCAGTCATAATCGCTGGCTTTTTCATCCTGTCCGTCCACATTCCGGGTAAGAGATAAAAAACCGTAGTTGATCCCGACGCCCACGCCCCATGAAAGACGGTCGTTTATCTGCCACGCCACGGCCGGGCTCAGCGTCAAACCGACCAGCATACTCTTTTTGATTAAGCACTCGCCTGCCCAGTCGCCAAAATCCAGCCCCAGCCCGTAATTGCCGTACAGGCCGATGCCGGCTGAAACAGCTTCGCTGAGGCGCTGGTGATAGAAGACGCTTGCACCGGGAAACCAGCCGATGGTATTGCCGGGACCCTCTCCACTGAGCGCAGCATTATCATCAAGGGTGTAAGGCGTGTCACTGTAGAGTGCCTGCAGACCACCGGTCAGCATCCGATCCGGCAGCCGCGTCAGGCCCGCCGGGTTAGTGACCAGCGTGGAGGCATCCTGTGCGCGGGCTGCCTGACCGGCCCCGGCAAGACCGGTATCCTCAGTGACAATTTCGTAAAGGTACAGCCCGCTGGCCGGTGATGAAGCGGAAAATACAAGTAACGCCAGCAGCCCTGTGATTGGCAGCATAATGCCTCCTGAAGGTGATGGCTGTGGCCGGCTTATCTGATGTCAGGACACGGGATCTTTTCTACAGATTCTGCGTAAACCTGCTGGTTACCCGCAGAGAGCGCACCAGCCGCAGTAAGGATCAGCTTATGGCTGTTTTCATTACTGAGAAATGCTGACCGGATCTTTTCATCCAAGATATTTTTTCCAAGGGTGCAGTGTGTCCGCAGGTTAGCAATAATCTTCTGTTCCTTTAGCGCATATTCCAGATTCTGGTACGGCTATGACGCAGCCGGCAGCGCTGATAACAGTAACAGTGAGCAAACAGCGGCTGTGGCAAGGTTCATTTTCGGGCTCCGCTAAACGGTGAACTTTTGCCTGATTTCCGTTAAAGAATCAGGCCGGTGGCGCTAATCATCTTCTCTCTGCGCCGGTAAAAATGCCGGGGAAATCCTCGGTTATCAGTTCAGGAACTGCAGGTTAAGGCCGGCAAAAATTTGCCAACGAGGCTGTCCCGGCCCGTCGTAAGCGACCGATGCCTGCGGCTCAACAAAAAAGTTATAAACCGTTTTACCCTGTTTAATGACCTGCCCAACACCCAGCCCCAGCGGCACGCCATAGCTGTAGTTCTGGAAGTTATAATTCCAGATCGGCGCGACACGCAGGTAGGTGCCGCCGCCCAGCTGATAAAAAACGAACGGCTGGAAAGCGCCCAGGTTAACGTCGCTGCGGTCACCCTCGCCGGCAAAGCTGTGCTGCCAGGAGGCCAGATAGCCATACTGAATTTTCGGTGAGCTGGCATCAAACAGCACGTTAACCAGCCCGGCGGACCATTTCTCGCTGCCGAGTGAATTTTCTGTCGCGGTAGGTGCGGTGATCTGTGGGCCAAAACCAAAGCTGACGGCCGGATTGCCAGTGTCGATCGGGTACGCGGTAAAGAGGTTCAGGTCGCCCAATCCGGTCTGATGTCCGCCGGTAGGCGGAGAGGGATAGGTATTGACAGGCAGCGAGGCGCGCAGCAGCCATTTGCTTTCACCCAGTGAGAAAGGCTGCGCGTAGCGGAACCATAACTGGTTGGCGTATTTGTCACTTTCGCTGACGTCACCGATACAATAATTCTGCATGTTAAATGCAGTCATGTTTGCCAGCGGGTTATTGGCCCATGCGGCGTTTGCCGGCGGATCGGCTGAGTAAGCGTTGCCTGCAAGGGAAGAAAAAAGCAGACACGCGGCGCTCATCTTTGCAGTTTTCATCGAAAATCACCCCAGAGTTTCAGTCGCTTAAAAAAAACCGGTAGCATTACGCTACCGGCTAGGTTTTTACGGCGTGACCATGTTGAACCAGAAGTCGAACTTATCCATGTAGCCCAGCAGCTCGCTGACCTTATCGGCGTTGCCGGTGATTTTCACTTCGCCTTTATCCTGCGCCTGTTTCAGCGTTTCCTCTTTCAGGATCACCTTGTTCAGGGTTTCACGGGAAAGCGCCAGGGTCGCATCCGCGTTCTGCGCTTCTGAATTTGCCGTGTGGTTAAGCACGCCATTTTCCAGCTCAAGTTTGTACTTGCCGCCATCGCCGCCAAAGTCCACATTCAGCACCGCTTTCACATTGGCGGCTTTTTCACCGTTAATGTGCAGTGCCAGGTAATCGAAGAACATTTCCGGGGTCATTGCACGGACCGTGTCCGGACTGGCGGTATTCGGCGTCAGCAGCTGTTTCAAGCCGTTACGCAGCTCCTGCGTACCGGTCGAAATTACGCCACGGGCCCGATTCTGCTTGATAGCCCATCTGCTCCAGCGCATAGGCTTCCAGATTACGCGCGGCTTTATTATCCGGATCGGCAAACACCACCTTACTGACCACCTAAGCGACCCAGCGGTAATTCCCCTGATCGTAATCCGTTTTGGCTTTCTGCAGAATGCTGTCGGTACCGCCCATGTACTCAACGTATTTTTTGGCGGTATCTTCCTGCGGCAGTTCGTCAAGCGTTGCCGGGTTGCCATCAAACCAGCCGAGGTACAGCACGTAGGTCGCCTTCACGTCGTGGCTGACTGAGCCGTAATAGCCGCGGTTGGCCCACATGGTGGCCAGTGACGGCGGAAGCTTGAACTGCGCGGCAATCTCATCGCGCGTCAGCCCTTCGTTAGCCATGCGCAGGGTCTGATCGTTAATATAACGATACAGATCGCGCTGGCTCTTCAGCAGCTTGTTAACATTTTCATTGCCCCAGGTCGGCCAGTGATGCTGCGCCATCAGTATGTCTGCCTTGTCGCCCAGCGGTTAATCGCGTCATTGATATACCTGGACCAGGGAAGCGGCTCACGAATTTTGGCACCGCGCAGCGAGTAGGTGTTATGCCGGGTATGGGTGACGTCTTCGGCTGTCTGGATGACCTTTTTCTCTTCGATAAACCACAACATCTCAGCCGGGGCTTCCGAGCCAGGGGCCATCATAAAATCGTAGGTCAGCCCATCAATGACGCGTTTCTCACCGGTTTTGGTCACGTAATCGGTTGGTGCAATCAGCGTTACCGTGCCGGCTGAGGTGGTGGTACCCAGGCCCGCCCCGACCTGACCTAACCTTTAGCATCGGCTTTCAGCAGGTTGCCGTACATGTAGCTGGCGCGGCGACTCATCACATTGCCTGCCATGATATTTTCAGAAACGGCAGATTCCATAAAGCCGGCCGGCGCATAGATTTTTACCTTGACCGATTTGACGTCAGCCTCATCGACAACGCCACGCACGCCGCCATAGTGGTGAACGTGACTGTGGGTATAGATCACCGCGACAACAGGTTTCTTACCGCGATTTTGAAATAAAGATCCATGCCGACTTTGGCGGTTTCAGCCGATACCAGCGGGTCAACAACGGTGATACCTTCTTTGCCCTCAATAATGGTCATATTAGAGAGGTCGAGGTTACGTATCTGGTAAATCCCGTCGTTAACCTCAAACAAACCGCTGATGTTAATCAGCTGAGACTGGCGCCACAGGCTCGGGTTGACCGTATCCGGTGCCTTTTCCCCTCTTTGATAAAAGGCGTACGGTTTCGGGTCCCAGACAACATTGCCTGCCTCACCTTTAATGACGGCATCAGGCAAAGCGGCAATAAACCCTTTATGGGCATCAGCAAAGTGGCTTTTGTTATCGAAAGGTAATTGCTGATAGAGGGCATCATTGGCCTGTTTGGTAGCAGGCGCGGCGTCCTTCTGTGCCTCATCAGCAAATACGCTAAGCGAAGCGGTAGAGAGTAAGCCGGCCAGGGCCAGACTGCGGGCTAGAGGTGTTAATTTCATGGGTTCCTCGGGATTTCAGACGAATGAAAACTGCATTCGGTACAGCGAAAATAAAAACGTGTTTACAGCACCCGGCATGAAGAGCAGGCATCGACAGTTAAGGAATAGCAATAATTACTAACATTTTTTTAACGTTAGCAATTTCTTGATAATTCACCAGTTTGAGTTAAGTGAAATTGAGGGTTTTGTTCGCTAATTTTGATGAGCGTCAAATAATGAGAAATTTACGCTGCCTGGAAATCCTTATATACTATTGATTATAAATTATTTTTTGTTTAAGCGAATCGGTAGTGTTTCAGTTTTTCACCCGTATTCAGGCCGCATCTTAATTTTTGAGAATTTCCTCATTTTTGTAGTGCTGCTATTATTCAGGTCTCATTATTATAAAAGACAGAAATAAATGGTCCTGACACGCTTAGAAATAGCTGGCGTGCAAAAATTCCCGACACGCCATTCAGGTGCTTTGCTGACGGCACTGTTGTTCGGTTTTAGTAGTGAGGAAAATATAATGCAGATAGTGTTGCGACATATGAGGCTGTATGTCTGCATTATAAAGGAAATCAATACCAGAGGGATATTTGACATAACCCTCCGGCGTCAAATTACTTGTTTACCTATAAACTTCATCAAGAATGTGAATAAAAGTTCTTTTTCATTTGTAACGGACATAACCCGCTTAAAATTTCCGACACCTCACCCACTCCGGCCCCTCCGGAATCGCGTAGCCTGTAAGTATCAAGTTAACGTCTCGACGTGGCGCTTTGTTCACATTGGACTGTCGCCTCTGCGCCAGACGCGGTGCCAGACTCAGGTGTCGCTGAACACATAATTATTCTTAAAAAAGAGAGTCCGTTGTATTCCAGAGGCAGACCCAGGCTAACAATAAAACTGAACGCCGGACTCGACACTCCGGCCTGTTCATTAACCTTCCGCAAAAAGGCTCTCTATTCTGGCACCCGCACAGCGCGCAGTGACCGGCAGAATATCCAGCTTGCTAACATAGTCATCAGGATCAAGACCGCGGTTGCGTTCTCTGGCCTGTGGCAAAATCCTCTCATCCCAGTACAGGCGTTTGCGCTGATCGCCTTGCGTGGTAAGAATAAACTCCGCGTCGCCGTCAATTGCGCGGTAGCGCCGCCAGCTGTTGGCCGGAACAGAGACCACCGAGCGATCAGGGGCGATTATGCTGACCTCTTCACCGTCCTGATTCCAGGTAACCTCCAGCGTGCCTTTAAATACCATAATGACCTGAATGTCCGGATAAAGGTGGCGCCCGACCCGATGCTCGTCCCGCAGGCGAAGCAACTCTACGGAAAAGCCGTACGGCTGGACGATCGGCGGAGCGCTGTGGCGATCCTGTAATATGCCATAGCCAATAACTGGGGCAATTTCACCGCCGTGGCCCGGCAGGACTGCATCTAACAACCCTTCTGACGACCACTGACGCTCTTCGCCCGTGACGGCCCGATGGCGCATCTCCTCTACGCAGTAATCACGCAGAGCGGCAATCTCCTCTGCGGCCAACGGCGGCAACAGGGCCGAGTCCCGGGGAACGTATCGCCCGCATTCACATCAATAAGCATATTATCTTTGCTGAGATAAAGCCCATGCTCGCTGGCCGCCGCCAGTATAGACGGGTGCCAGATGATCCCACCGGTGTTATTGCCGCCCAGCACGGTATAGACCATGCCGCAGGTATCTTCATTTACTGACGTTTGTAAAGCCGCCTCGCCGTTCGCCCCCCAGCGAAAGCGCCAGCTGCCTTCATGCAGTAAAAATACCTCGGCAGTAAAGTGCAGATGCAGGTTATTGGTGACGCCCTTCGGCATTGCCGCTGCGCCGATGTTAAACCTGTGCGGCTCGGGAATATTCACCACCTGCGAAGTAGACTGCGTGAAGCCTAGCCCGATGAATGAATAGTTCTGCTTGAGGTGCGAACCCGGCAGCTTGCAGTCAATAAAGGCCAGATTGCAGGAGACCATACCTTCCGGCGCAACGAGGCGGCTGCGGGCTTGTTCTGAGGTTAAGGTAATGGCTTTCATATCAGCTCCTGCTAATAACCGGACGCGCCGGTAGTCGGGATGTCGTTGCCTCGGGCGAGCGCGATCGCTTCGCGCGAGGCGCGGCCTAGTTGCATAACGTCGTTAGCGGGCGTGACAAAGTGAAATCCCTCCTCGATACGCTGCGCTGCCGCGGCACCGGAGGTGCAGAAAATACCGGCGACTTTGTGTTTTTCGCGACACTTGCTGACGACCCGCTCAATCGCGGAGAGCATATCGGGATGCGCGGACTCGGCGCTTGCGGCCCCGGTCAGCTTCAGAGAGAGATCGTTTGGCCCAATAAAAACCCCGTCCAGTCCGTCGGTATCCAGGATCACATCAATGTTTACCAGCCCTTCACGGGTTTCAATCATTGCCAGGGTAAGAATTTCGCGATTGGCATGTTACGGATAATCGGCTCCCCCGTAGAGCAGGCCACGCGCAGGGCCGAAGGATCGTGTCCCCAGCGGCGGATAACGGCAGGCCGAAACGAAGTGCTGTGCCTGTTCCGGCGTTGAGATCATCGGGCAGATTATTCCGTAGGCGCCCGCGTCCAGCAGTCGCATGATCTGCGCTGGGGTATCATCGGCAACGCGCACCAGCGGCACGGCGGGCGTGGCCGAGAGCGCCTGTAACATCGTCAGCGCGCTGGCAAAATCAATCATGCCGTGCTGCAAATCGACCGTCACGGCATCGTACCCTTGATGTCCGGCAATCTCGGCGCTGTAGCTGGAAGGGATAGCCAGCCATTAATCACAGGGCGCTGTTCGGCAAACGCCGGTGCCGGTTGCCCGTTAAAGGGCGGCGCGCAGCTGATAATGCGCGAGCAGCCAGCAACGTTGGCGGTGGTGATCGACATATGCGCCGAGGCAAGTAGCGGATATTTCCCTCCCGGCACATAACAGCCTACGGCATTGATGGGAATATTTTTATGCCCGAGAATCACGCCGGGGCGGGTCTCCACTGCCAGATCCAGTAAACAGGCTTTTTGCAGTCGGGCGAAATTAAACACCTGTTCCTGCGCAAATTCGATATCCGCAATATCCTGGCGGCTCAGCTGTTTAATTGCTAATTCACGGATCGCTTTATTCCCGCGCTGTTCAATATCCGCAAGAATAAGTTCAACCGTTTATCTAATCTGGCGCTGAGATTGCTGGCGTTCCTGAATGGGTTTACTGGTTTTTAAAAAATGTGGCATGGCGTACTCCTGTTAAATTGTAATGGGAATTCCTCCCGGCAAACCGGGATTAAATGCTTAGCCGTATATATTACTGGTCGCGTACTGAAGCGAATTACCCGTTAGCGGATAATTCAGAGGACCTGTTTACCTGACGGTTATTCACCCAACGCACCGAGAGCGGCGTAATAACGACGGCAATAATGGAAAGCGCGGCAATCAGAAAATAGCCAGACGACAGATTAACGTGTTGCAGCATGACGCCCATCATTACCGGACCAATGAACATGCCGAGCGAGTAAATGGTCTGAAACAGCCCCATACGGGTGGACGGCTCATCCGGGGTGGTATTTATCACGCTGAGTGACATAAACGCGGCAAACGCCATACCAAAGGAGAAACCAGCCAGCGCCTGCAGGGCATAGATGAGATACATATTATCGGTAAAGGGAATGCCGAGCGTGGAAAGTACCTGCAAAATAATCCCCACCACAGCCGTTTTCATTACGCCCAGACGCCGGTAAAAAACCGCGCTGGATAACGCGATAGCGAGCGCATAGAAGATCAGATGGATATTGCTTAACAGCGACAGGATCCCTGCCCTGGCGCCCAGCTTTTCGGCATAAATGGGCGTCAGGGTATCGCGGGTGGCAAACGGCACCAGAATAACAATGGTCGCCAGAATACCGATCATCCACACCGAGCGATCGCTAAGTTGTTTACGCGCACCGCTGATACACGTCTTGAGCGTGGGAGCCTGTACCGAATCGTGTGCGTCGCTAATCCGCGTGGTCAGGATCAGCGCCAGTAAGCCGGAGACACAGGAGAGTAAAAATGCGATGTTGTTGTCAAAATAGTGAATTAATAAACCGCCGATGCAATTGCCAATAAACACGCCGACCGGTCCTGCCAGCTCCAGTAGTGCTACGGCAGCCGGGGCCTCTTTGCGGTCAAAGTAGCGTATAAACAGGATGTTATACAAAACCCAGGCGGCAGCGGTTACGCCATCCGTTGCCTTCGCCAGATAGAGCGTGACCGCATTCGGCTCCAGCCAAGCCAGAGGCCAGGTAAATACCGGCACCAGCAGGGTAATTTGAATAAAGATTTTGCGGCTTTTTACCACATCCGAAATGATCCCCAGCGGAAAACGGATTAGCAGCGTCGCGAGCCCACTTGCCCCCATGATAATTCCCATCACCTGCGGTTCTATGCCCTGCGCAAGCCTCATGGGAGCGAGAAAGGCGTCAATACTGTGAATACAGATAAAAAACAAAATGCTGATGATAAAAAACAGCCGGGCTTCAAGTCGGCGGAGTAGTGCTCGGAACATGGTTTGAACCTCTAAAAATTAATGGTTTTTAACCAATCAAGAACGGCATTATCGGCGCTTCCCTCTGGTTGTAACTCCATTTGCACGGTATCGTTGACGGCATGAATACGTATTCAAAATTTGAGTTATGAAAAGGTTTCATGTTTGTAAAGTGACCTGATTAACATTGTTCAAAAATTAATTTCGCTGGTTGCATACGCATGCAAAGATGGTGTAAGTATAAAAAACGCCCTCTTTACTGACGGCGGCATCAGTACGATAGGAAGCGGGATCATGAAACGAAAGAGTTTTGCAGCAGTCACCTCGCAGCAGGTGGCACAGCTGGCAGGCGTACCGCAGTCAGCGGTATCACGAAGCTTTACGCCTAGAGCAAGTATCTCTCCGGCGACCCGTGGAAAAGTGCTCAAGGCTGCCCGGGAACTGGGTTACCGCCCGCTCGCGCATCATCGGCGTAGCGATCTCCTATTTCGATAATCAGTTCTATCCCCAGGTGCTGGAGGCGCTGGCGCAGAAGCTGGATACCCTCAATTATCACCTGCTGCTGTTTGTTGGCGACCGGGAGGGCAATGTCGATCGGATTTTCGATCAGATCATGCAATACCGGGTCGATGGCATTACGCTGGCGTCGGTCACGCTGTCGCTGGATCTCTCCGAAGAGTGCCTAGCGGCAGGGATCCCGGTGGTACTGTTTAACCGTAGTCAGGAGAACGGCATGACCTCGAGCGTGAACAGCAATTAATGAAGCGGCAGCACGGCAGATTGCCGAGTTTCTGATGGTCGGAGAACACCAGCGTTACGCCTACGTGGGTGGCGCGGCAGACTCCCCAGCGAACATTATCCGTCAGCATGGCTACCTGACGGCACTACAAGAACAAGGCATTAACGATGTTCAGGTGGTTAATGGAAACTATGATACGAAGCAAACCATACGTGCCGCCTATCGCCTGTTTTCAGCGCCATCGGTGCCCGATACCATCTTTGTCGCCAACGATCATATGGCGATAACGGTGATGGACGTTGCCCGTTACGAATTCGGCCTGCAAATTCCTCAGGAAGTGTCGGTGATCGGTTACGACGACACGGGTCCCTCCGGCTGGCCTTCATATGCCCTGACCTCGGTATCACAGCCGGTTCAGGAGATGGTGGAAGCGGCGATTGAGCTGCTGATGAAGCAAATTGAAAGCGGCATTATTGAACCCGAGCAGATTATCGTGCCGGGCATGATGGTAGTACACCACTCGGCCCGACGACCGCAGAGCGGCATCATCGAAAAAGAGGGTGTATCCCTGTTTCAGCCTCAGGAGTTCAAATGAGTAGATTACCTGGCTTCAGCCTCCCCAGTTTGAATCTATCCAGCAGTTTATTACCACGCTGACTCACGTCGTCTGGGAAGAAAAGGATATCGGCCAGCTGACCGATTTGTCGCAGTTTATGCGCCACACCCTGGAGGCGATGTACAGCTTCCCGCAGCGCAGCGTACTGACTGAGGATATTACGACCGACAGCGATTATTACGTTTCACAGCGTACCGTGGCCTCTATTCGCCACCAGGGTGAAGGCTTTTTCAGTGCGCCGACCGGCAAGAGCGTCTGGGTACGCACCTGGGCCGATCGCATCTGCGCTGACGGTGCGATACGTCAGGAGTGGCTGTTGCAGGATCGCTCGGCGATACTTGCACAACTGGGGCTGAACGTGCGTGATTTCGCCTTTAGCCTGAACAGCGCCCGTGAGCAACTGGGACTGGAAAATGCGTCTGCCGAAGTGCTCGATGCACGCTGGGCTGGTGGCCCTGAAGGGGATGATGTTGAAGGCCCCATTACGGGGGTAATTGAACGCTACCTGACGATGTGGGCAGGGGGTAACAGCGGTATCGTGCCCAGTTTATACCATCCGGCCGCCACCTTATATGCACTCGGCCACTGTGTGGGAGCCGGCGAAGCGGAAATCAACGCCCTGCTCTCTGGCTACCGCGCCTCGTTTGCCGACAGCGAAACCCAGCTTCATCATTTAATTGTGCGTAAAGATGTTAATGAGCCTGTCCGTATTTCTTTGCGCTGGTCATTGTTAACTTGGCATGACGGCTACGGTAAATTTGGCGCACCAACGCGCAAGCCCATTTCTATTACCGGTATCAGCCAGCTTGAATTACGCGATGGATTAATTATTCGCGAATATCTTGGCATCGATGAATTAGCTATCTGGTCGCAAATCGTTAATCAATAAAGCCCGACATTAATAATCTGCCGCAATTTATATTGCGGCAACCTTCGCTCCTTTACCCATGGGGACAGAACTCTTATTGTCTGAAAACACTCTGTACATCAATGCGGGAGGTCGCATGTCTTCAACTGAAATAACAAATAAAGCCCCAGCAGCACCTGAAAAAAATAAAACTCAACGTGACAAATCGGTATTACAGATTGAACGCCGCGACTTTATCGATTTAGTGCCCGAGAAACGACCACGTGCGCAATATTTAAGAGGTTTTGATGAGTGCTGTACGGATATTGTTGATTACATTGTTCGCTGTACCCACAAAATATGGGATGAACGCGACATGGGATTAATTTATACCCACTATACTCATAACTGCGTGCTTTATAACGCGCTGGGCACGCACTATACCCGAGAAGAAGTGGTGCAGGACACGCTGAAAAGACTGGTGACCTTCCCCGAACGCTGGGGCATGGCAACTCAGATGATCTGGAACGAAAATGACGTTGACGGTTTTTCTACCTCACATCTGGTGACCGGCAGCGAACGTAATACACAGTTCAGCCACCTTGGTCAGCCCACCAACCGCACTTTTGTCACGCGCACCGTGGCCAACTGCATGATTCACGAGAACAAGATTTATCGAGAGTGGGTGGTCAGTGACAACATGTCCCTGATGAAACAGGTGGGGCTGAATACCGGTAAAATCGCCTACGATATGGCGAAAGAGCAATTCGATAAAGGCTTCCGCATCACCGATATCGGTGAGAATGGGCGTATGTTGGGGCAGTATCCGCCCGAGATGGCGTGCGACATCTCCATCGCTCATAACGATACGGAGGAGCAGTGCCTGCGCTGGATGCACGAGATTTATAACCGCCGGATGCTGGGCAAAATTAAACAGGAGTATGCCCCCAACGTGCAGTACCACGGCCCGCTGATGAAATAACTGTATGGCGTGGCATCGGTGACACACCAGACGCTGGCACGGATCGGCATGATCCCGTACGGCAGCATGGCTGCCGCAGCACATCTGTTCTACTCCTTGCGATGAAGGCGGCGTGAAGGTGGCGATTCGCTGGATTATGGAAGGCTATCACCTGGGCTATGGCGAGCTTGGCAAACCGACCGGAGAACGTCTGTTCGTGACGGGGATGTCTCACTATCACATTGTAACGGCAGAATTATCGATGAGTGGACGCTTTACGATCACCTGGCGCTGCTGGCGCAAATCAAACTCGGTCAGATGGAGAAAAATAATGTCTGCAGCAACGATCGTAAACCAGGTCACCTAGATTAAACGCCCTCTGGGCCAGGATGAGAAAGCCGATCGCTCCCTGACCGATACTGTTAGCACCATTATTGCGCGAGTCAGACAAGAAGGGGATGCGGCGCTGAGGGATTTTTCACAGCAGTTCGATAAGGTAGTGCCCCAGCAGTTTGAAGTCACCGCTGCTGAAATTGAACAGACACTGGCCGGCATGGATCCGCAGACCCGGCGTGACAGCGAATTTGCCGTTTCTCAGGTTCGCCGTTTTGCCCAGGCACAGTTCGCCAGGATGCTGCCTCTGGAAGTGGAGACGCTTCCGGGCGTACACCTTAGGCACCGCATTATTCCCGTTCAGACGGTAGGCTGCTACGTGCCGGGCGGGCGCTACCCGATTCTTTCCGCGCCGGTGATGTCGATTGTGCCTGCTACCGTTGCGGGCTGTGAGCAGATTATCGCCTGTCTGCCACCGGGTGCGCATCCGGCAATGATCGCCATCTGCCACCTAGCAGGGGCGCATCGTATTTTCAAAGTGGGCGGCGCACAAGCCATCGCCGCTATGGCCTGGGGTACGGAAAGCATTCCATCGGTGGATAAAATCGTCGGTCCCGGCAACGCCTTTGTAAACGAAGCGAAGCGTCAGGTCTTTGGTAAGCGGGGATTGATGCGCTTGCCGGGCCAAGCGAGATCTTCACCGTGGCAGATGAGAGCGCCGACCCGCGCATTCTGGCTGCCGATCTGCTGGCGCAGGCGGAGCATTACATTCATACCCGTGTCGGGCTGGCGACCACCATCAGCGAGATCGCAGAGCGTACTCTTGCCGAGATCGAGCGTCAGCTGGGTACCCTGCCGACCACCGCCACGGCGGGAGAGACTTGGCGTCGTCAGGGCGAAATCGTGATATGCGAAACGGAAGAACAGCTGGTGGCCTTTGCCGACTTTATGGCCACCGAACATTCGCAGGTGCATACCCGCGATCCGCACGCTACCGCATCGAAAATCCGCAACTATGGTTCGTTGTTTATCGGACAAAATGCCAGTGTGGTGTTCTCGGATAAATGCTGCGGGACGAACCATACGCTGCCGACAATGGTAGCGGCGCGTTACACTGGCGGGCTGTGGGTCGGCGCGTATGTCAAAGTCTGTACTCATCAGTGGATTGACCAACAGGTGATACCGGCCATCGCGGAGCCGGCCATCCGTCAGAGCCGCACCGAGGGGATGCAGGCACACCGTCGTGCGGCAGAGATCCGCCGGCGCCCGCAGGATATCGATGCCATAATAGCAGGCTCGCGGGATTAAGCAGATGACAGGGGCAGGCGATGGTCTGCCTCATTTTTCAGGAGCTTATTGTATGCGCGCAATGCGTCTTATCCCGCCTCAGGACTGTCGCGACGAGATTGCCCGGCGGCTGCAGCGCACGCGGATCGGCTCGTCGCGCCAGTCCGATGATGCGTTGATGGTTCCAGCTCAGCGACGGAGCCGCAGAAAAGTAATGACTGAACTAGGCGGCGTGGTAAAAGGTATCCAGCACGAACAGGCCGCCGTAAGAGTGGCCCCACAGGCCACGCTGATGGGGATCGCTGGCGGCCTGAGTCTCGACCCACGGGACGATACGTTCCAGCAGCAGCTGACGAAACTGCTGGCTGCCGCCGCCCTTACGGCCGTGTGGCTGAACCACCTCCGGGTTGGGTGGGGTGTAATCGTAGTTGCGTGCCACCACGTCAAACGGCAGCCGAGTGTTATAGCCAACCGCCACCGGCACGTTGCCGCTGCGCAGCTGTTTTAGCTGGCTCTCCGTCAGATGATCCATCGCCGCATTACCGTCCAGCATATACAGCACCGGATATCCCGAGGGCGGAGCCGCCGTTTTCGGAATACCGAGCCAGACCCGATAGTGCCGCTGACCGTCCTGCGAGTCAAAAGTTCTGCTTTCGAAGCGGTACCACGCCGAGCTTTTGTCGGCGATATTTGCGCCCAACGGGCGCAGGTCAGGTCGGGCATCGGCGGGCATGACCGAAAAGACTGCGGCCATAGAGAGCAGCAACGGAAAGCAATAACGGAGGGATCTACGGGCAGAATTCATTCAGCAGCGCCTGTTTACTCTTACTCATCAACAAAAATTAACTGACCGGCATGCTAACAAATATCTGCCACAATAAAATCCCGCTGTTGCTGGGGTTATCCCGGATTAAGGCACCCCGAAGTAGTGTAATAACGCCGTCATCAGCGCCACACGACGCCATGCCAGCTGCAGCGTAAAACCAACGCCGATGACCCGTGCCATGCCGGAAAAATGCTAACCTTCAAACAAGGTGGTGGTGGCAGCAACGGCTAACAGCAAGACCGTGGCGGCGTCCGACAGCATTTGCTGACTGCGTTCACTGAGCGGTAAGCGATTCCCCAGCCTGACACCGGCGAAGCGCATCAGCTAGGTACCGGCGGCCAGCAGGGCTATACCGGTGATGACCATAGTCTGGTGGCTCATTTACGCGATCTCCATGCCAGCAGACCCAGCAGCGAAAACAGCACCGGCTCGCACGCTACCGGTCACCGCGACGGCGGCAATCCGATCGTCTTTGATCGCGGCGGAGACGCCGTCATTGTCGACGTTGATCAGGTTAAAGCCGCCCGAGTCAGCATGCTGCCTGCGCCGCGCAGAACCTGCCACAGAGGGAAATTACACGGCATCACAGCTAGGATCACGCCGAGCGGACGGAAACGCTGCCACGCACCGGCAATCTGAGTTGGCTGGTCTTCCAGCATTGCCGGGCCATGCTCTGCATACCAGTCGCATAAGTTGGCGCATTTAAGCACTTCAGCCCGCGCCTGAGCGATAGGTTTACCCATTTCGAAGGTGATGGTGCGTGAGAGTTGCGCTTCGCGCAGCCGGATCTGTTCGCCCAGCTGACGCAGAACCGCGACCCGCGTTGCCATTGTGCTGTGTCGCCATTGTGAAAAAGCATCAGCACTGCGGCTCGGGCTCTTTTCCAGCTAGCGGCAGTCAGCAGTGGATAGCGTGCAATTTCTTCGCCAGTGGTAGGGTTACGTGAGATGGCATAGTCAGTCGTGATGCACTTTCCTCATTCAGAAAACAGTGTCACCATCATACGCCCAGCCATTAGTGATGAAAAATGAATAATAGTGAGGAAGTTCTTTAGGGTTTGAGAATTATACGTTGTTGATGCAGTTTGCCATATTCTGAAGATCGCTAGTCTGGCAGCGATCGTGATAATGATAATGATCCTGACTCCCCCGATTTACTAGGCATAATGATAAGGTCCGACTGCGGTTATCCACTTATACAGTGATTAGTTCCTATATAACGATCCTAAAGAGATCATATAGAGATCCTAAGAGATCCCCGATCGTCGCAGGCCACACCCCACAAGGGCTGAAAGGGTGATCGCGTTCACTATAATCTGTAAAGTGTTCACTCTAATCAGTACTTTATTCACTGTACTAGGTAGAATGTTCACTATAAACAGTGCTAATGTTCACTGTAGTCAGAAAACGATCCCTTTCATCCACAGAATGAAGATCTCAAGCTATGGCAGATAAAGATAGTGAAAACAAAGCGTTACTAGAACCTTTTCTGTCGGTGACCAAAAACAGTGGTGAAGTTATTCAGCTTCATCCCAACAAGAACAATACGGTTCAGCCTGTTGCTTTAATGCGGTTAGGATTGTTTGTTCCAACGCTGAAATCGACTGCGCGCGGTAAATCAGGTGCGATGGCTTCAACGGATGCGACCAAAGAGCTGAAAAATCTCTCGCTGGTGAAAGCCGAGGGCTATGAAAAGATTACCATCACCGGCGCGCGACTGGATATGGATAACGACTTTAAAACTTGGGCTGGCATTATCCAGTCTTTTTCGCGTTATCCGACCAAAGGCGACACGGTAACGCTGCCGTTTATCGATTTTGTGAAAATGTGTGGCATTCCTTCTGCCAACTCCTCCGCCGCGTTGCGTAAGCGACTGGATGCGTCTCTGCGCCGTATTGCTACCAATACCCTCTCTTTTGAAGGCAACGGCAAGGCGTACCATACTCACCTGGTGCAGTCAGCCTATTATGACCGTGAGAAAGATATCGTTCGTATTCAGGCGGATCCCAAGCTGTTCGAACTGTATAACTTCGATCACAAGGTGTTATTGCAGCTGCGGGCCATCTCACGGCTAAAGCGTAAAGAGTCTGCTCAGGCGCTTTATACTTTCCTGGAAAGTCTGCCGACCAATCCTGCACCCATCTCCCTCGCCCGTTTGCGGATGCGTCTGAACCTCGGTTCCAAAACGACCACTCAGAATCACGTGGTGCGTCGCGCGATGGAGCAGCTTAAAGAGATTGGTTACCTTGATTATTCGGAGGTGAAACGCGGCCGCTCGGTATTCTTTATCATCCACAGCCGTACGCCGAAACTTGATGGCATCAGTAATCTGGAGAGTATTGATTCGCTTGATGAGATTGAATTCGACGACTGATCCAACATTCACTGCAATCAGTACTGCGCGTTGCAGTGTCACTTTCGGCCGAAACGTGACACCGCGTCTTTTCCCTCTCTCTTCTCCGCTGTTCCGATACTGTTCACTGCAATCAGTAACGTCCACTGTAATCAGCAAACGTCGCTCAGGTTAATAGCTACCCTTTCCAGTACATTAATAAAATCGGCTCTATAACAGTATGTTATAGATTAGTAATCGCTCGATTCATTTTTTACTGTTATCACAAGCCGCTGCGTTTACCCGTTCTACTGATTACAGTGAACCCTTTACCTCAGTGCATTACTGATTACAGTGAATGTTTGTGGCGTTGTGGTGGCTGAGAACCCGCGAGCTAATCGGACTACTGACTACAGTGAACGTTAGATTGTGATTCTGAGTGTGGTTAGTGGGCTGATCGGCCCCCACCCGTGGTAGTCGGTTGATGTGTTTGAGCGCGCTGTAACTGGCTGTAAGGCAGATAGTGCTGCTCTGCTGCTACACAAACGGCAGTCAGCGCATGGCTGCCGTTGCTTCATAGGCGTAACGCTGAAGCTCTGGATTGAAGTGTAAGGATTAACGCTCCGGGCTTCGGTTTAATGCTTAAAGCATATCGCAATGGCTCAGGGTTCTGCATTCCGGTCCAGAACTTAAGGCGCACGGCAACGGTTCGAACTCAGGTTCGAGGTTCGGGTTCTGCTCGCCGCCTGAGTGATTAAAGCGCGCGGCTAAGACTCAGGGTTCTGCCCGCCGACTCAGTGCCTAAGGCGCGAGGCAAAGGCTCAGGTTAGGGTTCACGTCTTTTGAATCAGATTCAACGTCAGCCGCTCTAAAACTCAGGACTCTGGTCAAGTCTGTGCTCAGGGCTGTACGCCGCCGCCTGAAGGCCAGCATTGCGCTGGATGGCAGTCGGTGACAGTCAGCAGATCTAATGTCCCTTCAAATAAGATCGCAGCTCTGCCGAAGACGGTTTACTGATTACAGTGAATGTTGAGTTAGCAGGATAAGGCTGGGCTACTGATTATAGTGAACGTTTGACGCAATGTCGGCCATTCACCTCTCTCAGCCTCAGAGTGGATAAGTTAGCCTGCGCTCAATGATTAAACAGCTCGCAGAACTCTCGTTGAAATTTACTGATTACAGTGAATGTTTGTCGGAATTTTCTGCCGCATGAGCGACTGAAGTCACCCGTTTACTGACTACAGTGAACGTTCAGCGGGTTTCGTTCCCAGTCGTGTCATGCTGCAAACCTCTATGGGTGCACTTTACTGATTATAGTGAACGCTGTATTAATCGTTTTCCGCAATGCCGCAATGCCGCAATGCTGAGGTGCTAGGTGCTAGGTGCTAGGTGCTAGGTGCTAGGTGCTAGGTGTGGCTCGGCTTTACCACGGTGAGTAGGTAAGAATCGCTGCTCAAAAAAGTGAGTAATGTCTTCGCAGTGGCAGCCGCTTACGGGCTTCTTCTCTTTTCGCAGCGTCTGCACTAACCGTTGCTACTGATTACAGTGAATGTTCTGAACCCAATCTACTGACTGTAGTGAACGTTTAGCCTAATACAGAGGCTTTAGCCAATACAGCATAGCGCTGATAATGTGATGAAGCTCACCAAAACCAGCCTGGCTACACAAATACGGGGTTTACGTTGAGGAGATAAATTATTGCCTCCTGTGCAGGATTTCTGTATAAAGTCATAAATCCTACATGTCTGGAGAAACTATGGCTAACGATGATAAGCAGGTAATGAAGGTGGCGCAGCGTTCAGAACGCATGCTGCTAAGCCTCACCGAGCAAATTCAGGCGCAAAAACAAGAGTTACACGAAAACACGTATTACCAGGTCTATGCCAAAGCGGCGTTAGCCAAGTTGCCAAAATTGACGCGCGCCAGTGTGGATTACGCGGTTAATGAGATGGAAGAGAGTGGCTACCAGTTTGATAAACGAGCAGCCGGTTCTTCCGTAAAGTATGCGATGTCGATTCAGAACATAATTGACATTTACCACCACCGTGGCGTACCTAAGTACCGTGACCGCCACGCCGATGCCTATACCCTGTTCGTAGGTAATCTGAAAGGTGGCGTCTCCAAGACTGTTTCCACCGTTTCGCTGGCACACGCGCTGCGCGCCCATCCTCATCTTTTATTTGAAGATTTGCGCATTCTGGTGATTGATCTCGATCCGCAGTCATCCGCCACCATGTTTTTGAATCACGAGCGTTCAGTCGGCCTGGTAGAAGCGACTGCGGCGCAGGCCATGCTGCAGAACGTCAGCCGCGATGAGCTGGTGAATGAATTCATCGTCTCATCGATCATCCCGGGTGTTGATGTGCTGCCGGCGTCAATCGACGATGCCTTTATAGCCTCGCGCTGGGATGAACTGTGCGCTGAGCATCTGCTAGGCCAAAACATCCATTCGGTGCTGTATGACAACGTCATCGCTAAACTGAATAAAGATTACGACTTCATCTTTATTGATAGCGGTCCCCATCTGGACGCTTTCCTGAAGAATGCCATTGCCGCGTCAGACCTGCTGATGACGCCGGTGCCGCCTGCTCAGGTCGATTTCCATTCAACTCTGAAGTATCTGACCCGTTTGCCAGAGCTGATCGGCATCATTGAAGACTCGGGTGCAACCTGCCGGCTGCAAGGCAACATTGGTTTTATGTCGAAACTCTCTAACAAGGCGGACCACAAACTGTGTCACAGCCTTGCCAAAGAAATCTTTGGTGGAGACATGCTGGACGCGGCCCTCCCCCGCCTTGACGGCTTCGAACGATGCGGTGAGTCATTCGACACCGTGATCTCGGCAAATCCCTCGACTTACGTCGGCAGTAGCGAAGCGTTAAAAAGTGCGCGCTCGGCTGCTGAGGATTTTGCTAAAGCGGTTTTTGACCGTATCGAATTTATTCGCCTGAACTGAGGTTTATATGAGCGCAAAAAGAATTACGATTGGCAGAACCTTCAGCCAGACTCCGCTGGATAATAACAAAGAGGGTGACCAGCATAGCCAGACCTTTGTGCTGGCAACCGGCAAACGTGCGCTGTTTCGTTTTGAGCGCATTGCTGCAAATGAAGTCGAAACTAAAACCTTCGTCACGATGGAAACTAACGGCCGCTACCAGGCCGGGCTGACGCTGGATTCACTGCGTGACATTATTCGCACCATCAAACTGCAGCAGTTCTTTCCGGCTATCGGGATTATGCGAAACGATCGGATTGAGATTGTCGATGGATCGCGACGTCGTGCTGCGGCGATTTATTGCAAAACCGGTCTTGATGTCCTGATCAGCGATGCCGAAATTAGTGCCGACGAGGCGTGTCGTCTGGCGCAGGATATTCAGACCGCGCGTGAACACAACCTGCGTGAAGTCGGTATGCGCCTGTTGGCGCTAAAAGATGGCGGCCTGTCGCAGAAAGAGATTGCCCAGAATCAGGGTTTATCCCAGGCTAAAGTGACGCGAGCATTACAGGCGGCCAGCGTTCCGGCTGATCTGATTTCGCTGTTCCCCAATCATTCTGAGCTGACCTATCCAGACTACAAGGCATTGTTGCAGGCTGCAGATAAACTCAGCGAGTCCGGACAAACGGTTGAAGCGTTAATTGATTCGATCTCAATGGAAATTGATGTGATCTGTGCGCGCGAAGGTCTGGCTGAGGATGAGCTTAAAAATCATATTCTGCGTCTGATTCGCCAGGGCAGCCAGACATTAATAAAAGAACCGGAAAAAGATAAAACGCAGGCGACCACGCTTTGGTCATTTGCTGACAAAGATCGTTTTGCCCGTAAGAAGGTTCGTGGTCGGATTTTTAGCTATGAGTTTAATCGCCAGTCGAAAGAGTTGCAGGAAGAGCTGGATAAAGTCATTGCTGAGACACTGAAAAAATATCTTTCTCGTTAATCACTCTTCATACAATCAAGCCAGCGCTCATCGCTGGCTCTTTTATGTCTTCAGGCAGCAAATAGACCTTGCGCCCTGCTCTGAAGGCGAATTTCAGGCTGAAATCGCCAGATTTCATTTCACATCGCCAGCGAAATGGCAGACTTCCCTGCCAAAGCCAAAGCCAAAGCCAAAGCCAAAGCCAAAGCCAAAGCCAAAGCCAAAGCCAAAGCCAAAGCCAAAGCCAAAGCCAAAGCCAAAGCCAAGGCAAAAGCCAAATCCAAAGCAACAGCCAAAGCCACAGCCAAAGCCCAAGCCAAAGCCAAAGCCAAAGCAAACGCCAAAGCCAAAGCCAAAGCCAAAGCCAAAGCCAAAGCCAAAGCCAAAGCCGCAGATAAGATTTATTACTGCACGCTTTTGTTCAGCAAGCCAGCCGGCCCAAAACAATGACAGCTTTGCAATAAAAGAATCCTGATGGCTGGTTCATTAGTAACCACTTAACCTTAACTTTACATTCGTTGAAGCCGGTTCAGTCCCTGACAAACAGGCTACTGTAAAAGCCTCTGCCTGCAACAAATTAATGTCCAGGGTTACTTAACACCTAAGTAATTGTTTATCTTATCTAATTATCATAAATTTCAGCCTGAAATCGCCAGAATTTTATTCCTTCATACCCTGATTTACAGCCATAAGGTGAAGCGACTGGCACATAAAATACGCGTTTTTGGTCAGCAGCGAAGCCGTGTAAGCACGCTGAAAAAAGATACTCAGAAAGTATCCCTCAGTTATCCACAGAAAAAGTGGATAACTTTTTTTCCTGATGAATAAACTTCAATCTCTGCCCGCTATTTTGCCGATGGACGTTCCTGTAATTTCAGGCTGCTGGCTCAGCCTAACGAAACGCTTTGCCGTTAGGGGCTTTCCATAGTCCAGCGCGACGCTATCAAAACCGGCTTCGGAAGATGACGTTCACTGCGATCGGTAACGGTGCTTTGGATAACACTGTTCCAGCCTCGCTCTCTCATTCATCGCCCATCCTCGCAGGCAGCAGATCGATAACTACTCCGTTTGCTGTTTACAGTGAATTGCGCCATTCGAAGGGTAAACCGGACGCCGTCGCCTGACCCAGATAAGAACAAACGCTGTCGCCCACGGTTGCGCGGCATTCAGATTACGTTTTGCTGTCAGAAACTCGCTGCCCACTGCAATCAGTAGAGAGGGTTCGGGTGATCGGCGTTTATTAGTACTTCTCCGGCGGAACGCGGATTCGGACATAATGGGCTGAAGAAAATTGCAGAAATCAGAAAGAAAAAAACCGGGCTAGGCCCGGTTTCTATACAGATTATCCCGCCAGCTAGGCGGTGATTTGTTTGACCATCGCCTCGGTATAGATGCCATAACGGTCATGCAGCGTCGGCAAAGCACCGGCCGCCAGAAACGCATCCGGCAGTGCGATTTGCTTAAAGCGCGGCGTGACATTGTTGCGCATCAGTACTCCGGCAATCGCCTCGCCTAATCCGCCTACCACTGAGTGATTCTCAGCGGTGATCACCAGCCGATTTGCGCCGACCGCTTCCCCCGCTTCGCGCAGGATGGTCGCTTCATCCAGCGGCTTAATGACCGGGGAATGGACCACGCCTACCTCAATGCCCTGTTTCTCCAGCGCCTCGGCGGCTTCCAGCGCTCGCATCGTCATTAATCCGCTGCTGATGATGACCGCATGTTTACCGCTACGCAGACGCTGAGCTTTACCGTGCTGATAGCGATAGTCATATTTATCCAGCACCAGCGGGACTTTACCGCGCAGCAGCCGCAGATAAACCGGACCCTCATGCTCGGCAATGGCTGGCACCACCTGGCTAATCTCCAGCGCATCACAGGGATCGATGATGGTGAGATTAGGCATTCCACGGAAGATAGCCAGATCTTCGGTGGCCTGATGACTGGGACCGTAACCGGTGGTCAGGCCGGGCAGCGCGCAGGCGATTTTGACGTTCAGATTTTCTTCCGCAATAGCCATACAGATAAAATCGTAGGCCCGGCGCGAAGCAAATACCGCATAGGTGGTGACGAACAGGGTAAAGCCTTCGCGCGCCATCCCGCCCGCCGCGCTCATCAGCAATTGTTCCGCCATGCCCATCTGATAGAAACGTTCAGGAAACGCATCAGCAAACAGATGCAGGTCGGTGTACTTGCTCAAGTCAGCCGTCATGCCGACCACATCAGACCGTTGCTGCGCCAGCGATACCAGCGCATGTCCAAACGGTGCTAAGACCGTGGGCTGACCTTCGGCGGCGATCGACGCAATCATTGCCGAGGTTGTCAGGCGTTTTTTCTGTGGTTGTGAATTCATCTCAGACTCCTTGCTCCAGCGCGGTCAGGGCTTTATCCCACTCATCGGCATCGACCCGAATAAAGTGTGTTTTCTCACGACTCTCCAGAAAGGAGACGCCTTTACCCATCCGGGTATCGCAAATAATCACCCGGGGTTACGGCGCCGACCAGCTACAGGCGGCATCAAAGGCTGCCTGTAAAGCCGCAATGTCATTGCCATCAACCCGCTGCGTATACCAGCCAAAGGCCTGCCAGCGATCCACGATCGGCTCGAAAGCGAGAATCTCGCTGCTGTGACCATCGGCTTGTTGATTGTTGACGTTGATGATGGCGATCAGATTATCCAGCTAGCCAGTGCGAGGCGGACATCGCCGCTTCCCAGGTCGAGCCTTCATTAAGCTCGCCATCAGAGAGGAGGTTAAAAACCCGCGCCGTCGAACCTTTCTGCTTCAGTCCGAGGCAGGCATCAACGGCGATACCCAGCCCATGACCGAGTGAGCCGCCGGTGATCTCCATTCTTGGGGTATAGGCTGCCATTCCCGACATCGGTAAACGGCTTTCATCGGTGCCGTAAGTTTCACGTTCCGCTAGCAGTATCACGCCCGCTTCCAGCAGCGCGGCATACAACGCGATAGCGTAATGCCCAATCGACAGGTAGAAGCGATCGCGCTGTTCCCTGTCAGGCTGGTCGGCACGATAGTTCATGGCATGAAAATAGCTGACAGCCAGTAAATCGGCGGCACCGAGAGCCTGGCCGATATAGCCCTGTACCTGACCCATTAATAAGGCATGGCGGCGAATATTGGTGGCACGTTGTTGCAGTGAAAGACCGGAAGATGCGTGCAGATGGTCAGTCATGTTACCTCCTGATTAACGATTAACGTCTGCTGCCCGGATGCGCAACACGCACAGCGCGCCACCCAGCAGTACGGCAGCAATAAAATACATTCCCGACGCGGGCGAACTGGTCGCCGTGGTGATGGCGCCAATCAGCCACGGTGAAAAGAAACCCGCCAGGTTAGCAATGCAGTTCACGGCAGCGATGCCTGCGGCAGCAGAAACATTGCCCAGCAGATTGGTTGGCAGCATTCAGAACAGTGATGAGGCGGAGAGAATCCCGGCGGCAGCGATACATAGCGAGAGCAGTGACAAAGAGACGCTGTGGCTCATTAAGGTCGCCAGCGACAAGCCGATAAGCCCCACCAGAATCGGGATAACCAGATGCCAGCGGCGCTCACGATGACGATCGCCACTGCGACCGGATAGCAGCATAAAAATGATGGCGCACAGATAGGGCAGGCTGGTCAGCAGGCCAATATGCAGCGGCTGGCTGACCCTGAGTTTCGCACCAGAGTGGGTAACCAGAAGGTCAGGGCGTACTGGCCCATCACCACACAGAAATAAATCAGCGCCAGCAGCCACAGGCGCTTATCTGCGACAAACGCTTTGACCGTGCTGTGACAGGCTTTCTGCTGATTATCCTCATCAAGATCGGCGCGTACCCGGCGTTTTTCCTCTTCATCCAGCCAGTCCGCCTGCTCAACGCGATCTTTCAGCACCAGCAGCACCACACTACACCCATTGCAATGGTAGGGATAGCCTGCAGCAGGAACATCCATTGCCAGCCTGCCCAGCCATGAAAACCGGCAAAGGTGGCCATAATCCAGCCGGAGAGCGGGCCGCCGATCATCCCGGAAAGCGGGATGGCAATAAACCACAGCACCGTCATGCGGCGCGTCGGTAGGAGGGGAACCAATAGGTGAGATAGAGCAGTAAGCCCGGCGCAAGGCCTGCCTCGGCGACGCCAAGCAGGAAGCGCAGCAGATAGAACTGCCATGCGGCTTCGACCAGCGCGAACAGCGCAGAGATCAGGCCCAAGGTGATCATGATGCGGGAGATCCAGCGGCGAGCGCCGACCCGGTGCAGAATCAGATTACTCGGGACTTCAAAAAAAGAAGTAGCTGATGAAGAAAATCCCGGCGCCCAGTCCGTAGACCGTTTCACTCAGCGACAGGTCGTCCATCATCTGTAATTTAGCGAAGCCGACATTCACGCGGTCAAGGTAGGCGCAGAGATAACACAGCATCAGCCACGGCATTAAGCGCCAGGCAATTTTGCGATAGGTGAGATCGCGCGCAGCAGAGGCTGCGCTCAGGTTAAGCGTGGTCATGGTATTCACTCCCGGTATAAGCCCGCCGAGTGCGGGCAGGGCGCTGGCACCGTCGCTCAATGTGATGGTGGCGATGCGTTTCCTGCTCGGTATCGCGGTCGGCGGTGGCTCGTCCACCGTGCCGGTGTTCATCGCTGAAATTGCCGGGCCTGCTGTTGTTCATCGGAGCCTTCTTTGTGCCAGCGTCGCCTCACTGGCTGGTGGCCGAAGGTCGCCTTAAAGAAGCCAAAAAAATCCTCAAATACCTGCGCGAAACGCCGCAGATGAAGAAACAGGTGAGGGCGGCAGAGCGCGGACCTGATGCGAAAACCCTGATCCGCGAGAAGTGGGTGATACGTCTGATGATCATCGGCGTCTGACTGGGCTTTGTTGCCCAGTTCACCGGGGTGAATGGCTTTGTGTATTACACCCCGATCATCTTTAAACAGACCGGACTGGGTACCAGCGCCTCGATTGCTGCGACCATCGGTAACGGGGTGGTTTCGGTTGTGGCAGCCATTGTCGGTATCTGGGCGGTCAGCCGCTTCCCGCGCCGGGCGATGCTGGTTAATGGCCTCTGTCTGGTGATCACCTCGCAGGTTCTGCTGGGTGCGGTGATGACCTTCATCAGCCCGAGCCTGATGTAGAGCTACCTCGCCCTGGGCTGTATTCTGCTGTTCCTGTTCTGTATGCAGATGTGCATCTCGCCGGTTTACTGGCTGATGATGTCGGAACTGTTCCCGATGCAGCTGCGTGGCGTGTTAACCGGTGGTGCAGTCTCATTACCGTGGATCTTTAACGCGATAGTCGCTTTTGGCTTCCCGCCGATCATGGAATATGCCGGCAGCACTACCTTCTTCATCTTTGCTGCGATCAACGTCGGCTCGCTGATCTTTGTTATGGCGATGGTACCTGAGACGCGCGGCAAGAGTCTGGAAGAGATTGAGTCACATATGAAAGAGAAGTTTGGCGAAAAATCCGAAGTGGCGAACGCCAGCTAAATTTTTCCGCCAGCGACACACCAAAACCGGACTGAACCCAGTCCGGTTTTGGTGTGCTCTGATGCTCTGTGGCCGCGTCATACTTGGCCTGAACCGCGAACCTCCTCCGGGCAGCGTTCACTGTAATCAGTAGGACAGCACCGGTTAAACTTCGCGCACCGCTGGCGATTTCAGCCTGAAATTCTGCTTTATCACCGATCAGAGCGGCGGATGCTGACCGGTATCGCTTGGCTTATCAGCGAATTAAGCGAAGCATGACCGCTGACAATCTTCATTTCAGGCGCTGCGCTATACTGATTCGTCATGACCTGCGCGATGACGGGACCTGCCATGAAAACTGCCATTGCAACGGTATTGCTTACCTCGGCGCTGGCCGCCTGGCCGCTTTATGCTGAAACCTCCGTTGCGTCGCTTTCCTCTTGGTGGGACGGCGTGACTGATGATGTCGTCCAGACCTGGAATAGGCCGCAGCACACCGATCTTTATCTGCCGTTTATCAGCTGGCATGCCCGCTTCATGTACGATAAAGAGAAAACCGACCACTATAACGAGATGCCGTGGGGCGGCGGGCTGGGCGATTTCACGCTACAACGACAGCGGCAACTGGAGCGCGTTATATGCGATGGCATTTAAAGATTCACACAATAAATGGCAGCCGATTGTCGGTTATGGCTGGTATCCGGGCGCGAATCAGGACTTCCGGTTGGGCGCGGGACTGACCGCAGGTATTACGGCGCGCGATGATTTCGGCGGATATATTCCGTTGCCGATCGTACTGCCGTTATTCTCTGCCGGTTATAAGGCGCTTAATCTGCAGTTCACCTATATTCCCGGTACCTATAACAACGGCAATGTCTTATTTGCCTGGTTCCGTTATGGATTTTAATTTCTCAGGAAAGGATGCATGAGCAGGACGTTAAACATCATTGCCCGCTGGGCCAGACGCATCACCCTCGGCGCAGCGCTGGTTTTGATACTGTTGCTGATTTTGCGGGTCTCCATGAGGCCGGGCGCGGGCCGGAACTACACCGCTGGCACACCTGGGTCCCGCATGAGTTAAGCGTCGGGCAGCTCGATCACGCCAGCTACGCCGATTATCTTACGGCAGAGAACCGGCTATTCGATGAGATGAAACGGCAGGTCAGCGATAAGCTGGAGGCGGATGACAAAACGCCGCTCAATCGCTACTACGCCCACAGCATGATTTACCCTGAAAGCTTTGATCGCGACTGGAACCGTTCTTACCGTGCTGCGACCCGCAGGCGTACCGCGAGGCGCGGTGGTATTGCTGCATGGCCTGACCGACAGTCCTTACAGCCTGCGCCATGTAGCCGAAGCCTATCAGCAGCAGGGTTATGTGGCGGTGGCGTTGCGGTTACCCGGTCACGGCACGGTCCCGGCGGGCCTGACCGATGTGGACTGGCAGGACTGGCTGGCCGGTGAGAACACGCCGCTGCATCTGGTCGGATTTCAAACGGTGGGGCGCTGGCGGTTAAATACACCCTCGACAGCCTGGCCGATCACCATTTACGCCGCCCGCAGCAGCTGATTTTCCTGTCACCGATGATTGGAGTGACTCGCTTCGCCCGGTTTGCTGGCATCGCCGGACTGCCTTCCATCTTTCCTGCTTTTTCCAAAACTGCTTGGCTGAACATTGTGCCGGAGTTCAATCCCTTCAAATACAACTCCTTTCCGGTACAAGCGGCCCGCCAGACCTATTTACTCACCTAGGCGCTGCAAAAGCAGATTGCGCAGGATGCCCGCAGTCAGCAGCTGGCGGCTTTCCCGCCGGTGCTGACCTTTCAGTCGGTAATGGACTCGACGGTCAGCACCCCGTCAGTTATCCGCTCTCTGTATAATTATTTGCCGGATAACGGCAATGAGCTGGTGTTGTTCGATATCAATCAGGCGGTCAGCGTCAGCCCACTGTTCCGTCACTCCTCTTACACCGCCGTTAATCAATTGCTGCCGGCTGCCCGACGTTTATATGCCTCAACGGTGATTACCAACGCCTCAGTAACCTCGCTAAATATGGTGACCAAAACCGTGCGTGCCGGTGAGACCACTGAACAGACGCAACCCCTGGCGATCAATTACCCGGCCGGTCTCTATTCGCTGTCGCACGTGGCAATCCCGTTTCCGCCACAGGATGGGTTATATGGCAGTGAACCGGCAGTAAAAAATCAGTTCGGCATTAGCTTTGGCACCCTGTCGCTGCGCGGTGAGGGTGCGGTGCTGATTGTCGGTCTCGACTCGATTATGCGTGCCACGTCGAATCCGTTTTATCCCTATATGATCGACAGAATCGATTACCACATCAGCTGTAGCGATCGGCCGCAGCTCACGGAATGCCTCAAGCGCTTCTGAGGCAATCCATCGGGAAAAAAAGCCCGGCGACCGGCTTCAGATGCCGTTAAGTTTTGCCATGATCTCATCGGTTAAGGTCAGGCGGGCGCTGGCGAGGTTCTCCTGCAAATGCTCAGGTGAGGAGGGGCCAAGGATCAGCAGAATATTGGGCGAACGGCGCAGCAGCCAGGCGAGCGCCACTTGCATCGGGGTGGCATTCAGCGACGTGGCAACCTCACTCAGCCGGGTCGACTGCAACGGCGAGAAACCGCCTAGCGGAAAGAACGGCACGTAGGCAATCTGCTGTTGGGCCAGCCGATCGACCAGCGCATCATCCTGACGATTCGCCAGGTTATACATGTTCTGCACGCAGATAATCGGCGTCATGGCCTACGCCTCGGCAATCTGCTGCTGCGTCACGTTGCTCAGACCGATATGCCGGATCAGTCCGCGAGATTGCAGTTCCAGCAACGCCGCCAGTTGAGGTTCCAGCGAACCCTCTTTTTGCTTCGCGGCATTAAACATGCTGCGCAGCTTCACCACCTCGATCACATCCAGCCCCAGATGACGCAGGTTATCTTCTACCGCCTGGGTCAGAGCTTCTGGCTCCATCGCCGGTAGCCAGCCTCCTTTATCATCCCGCCGGGCACCGACTTTAGTGACAATGCACAGCTCCTGAGGGTAAGGATGCAACGCTTTTCTGATCAGCCTGTTGGTTTCATGTGGGCCGTAAAAATCACTGGTATCAATGTGATTAACCCCTGCGGCAACGGCATCACGCAGGACCCGAATGGCCCGCGCTTCATCTTTTACCGGGACAAAGACGCCCGGTCTAGCAAGTTGCATATCACCGTAGCCCAAACGGTTAACGACACGATCGCCCAGCTGATACGTCATGGTGGTGTGTGACGTGGAAACCTCCTGCGTGAATGTAGATTGATTGTAACGGTGATCCAGCTGTGCAACTATCCGGTGAAATCGGCACAGACTGTACGGAGTACTGCACAATGGCGGTGGCGAAAGCCGGCGGGTTCCGCGAGGCGGCTCGCGTGAGCGGCAGTAACGCCTCACGCCTGAGCGAGGCCGTACGCCGCGCTGAGCAGCAGCTCGGTATCCGGTTTTTTCACCGCACCACGCGCACGGTGGTGTTAACGGAAGCGGGCAGGGAGCTGATGGAACGCCTGTTACCGGCGATGAATGAGGTTAACGCCGCGCTGGATGCGATTAATCTTTATCGCAATACACCCGGCGGGACGCTGCGGCTAAACGTGCCGGTCAGCGCCACGCGGCTGGTGTTGCCGGCGTTGATACCGGCGTTTCTGCGGCGTTATCCCGATATTCAGCTAGAGATTGTCGCGGAAAGTAACGTTCAGGATGTGTTCCGCGACGGCTGCGATGTTGGCATTCGCTACGATGAACGGCTGGAGCAGGATGTGGTGGCGCTGCCGATTGGCCCACGGGTTCAGCGGTTTGCGGCGGCCGCCTCTGCCGATTATCTGGCTGAAAAGGGTCGTCCGACGCATCCGCGCGATCTGATCCATCATCGTTGTCTGCGTGGCCGTTACGCCAGCGGCGTGATGCCGGACTGGGAGTTCAGCCGGGATGGCACCAACCTGAGCGTGCAGTTCAGCGGGCCGCTGGTGGTGAGTGTCGGTGGCGCAGTCGATCTGGCTGTTGAGGCGGCGATGGCTGGCAGTGGCATCATTTACCTGTTTGAAGAGTGGCTGCGACCCGCTTTTGATAGAGGCAAACTGGAACCGCTGCTGCAGCCGTGGTGGCTCAGCTTCTCCGGGCCGTGGCTCTATTACCACGACCGCCGGTTAATTCCGGCGCCGTTGCAGGCTTTCATCGATTTTGTTCGTGAAGATAATCTCAGCCTTACCAGCTAAATCCCTGCGGCACTCGGGAAAAGCCGGCATGACGCAGCACGTTGATTAACGGCGACTGCGACACCGGCTGACCGTTAACCGTCTCCAGCGTAAAGCTCAGCGATTTTTCGCGTTTCAGCGCCACTGCCAGTGTGACGATGGCGGCATGCTGTTGCGCGTCATCATCGGTGAAAATCAGCAGATCTTTTCCGCCCTGCGGCAGATAAAGGGCCAGCTTGCCCGCGGCGATCACCACCCGCGCGCCCAGCCGCCGTACCGGACGTACTCCGCTCGGATGTACCGGCCAGCCGAGCGTCGCGCCAAACGGATTCGCCGGGTCCATCGCCGCCAGAGCCACGGCGGCGATGGCATCAGCCGGTTGCTGCGCCAGTTCACGCAGTTGCTCAATGGTCACGGCATCAGCGAACTGTGTGCCGCCAGCGCCGGTGATAAAGCGCCCGCGCATGATCCGTCCGGCATCCTCCATACCGCGTAATACCGTCTGCAATGCGGGAAAGCCGCCCGGAATCTGTTCTGAAATCGCGCTGCCGCGGGTGATGACACCATAGCGGTCGAGCATATTTTCCACCAGGGCTAGTGCCTGTCGGGTCGGCGAGATATCCCCGCGAGTGAGACGTGACCAGCGACCGGCAATAGTGTTGACTCTAGGACTCCGTCCAGGCCCGCGCGTCGGCCGTGAGCGCGTCGCGCCAGGCGATCCCAGCAGCAGCCCGCGTAACGCTATCCAGCTGTCGGTGGCGATCGCGCCCTGCCACACCAGCTGCCATAGCGCGGCATAAACCTCAGCGGACGGCGGCGTTTCCGGCCCGTCGAGTTTTGCCATAATCTCGTGGGCGAACCACGCGCCGCCGTGACTGAGCGCCTCCAGGATCGCCTGCTGTAATGCTGTCAGTGGCTGCGCTGAGTCGGGCAGCGCCACCCCCGCCAGCTGCTCAATCACCCGCGCCAGTCCGTCGATATCCTGGTAAACGGCCTGCGCAACCGGCGAAGGTTCACGGGTGAAGGCAGCCGCCGGATTGAGTACGCCGTGCCGCTCCAGCAGTAACGTCACCTAGGCGGTGGGAGGGACCGGGCGGGTCGCCTCGCGTGCTGATTGCAGTGAACGTAGCCGAAGCCGCTTGAAAATGTCGGATGAGACCCAGACGCCGCCAGCCTGGCCGGTTCCGCTGCCGATGTGCAGCAGTTTGCCTTGTTCGCGTAAAGGCAGCAGTGCGCTATTGATAACTGCTACGCCTGCCCCATAGCGATCGGCAAGCTGCTGCGCGCTGAACAGGGCATGGGTGCGGGCATAACAGGTGATCAAATTGCGGAGCGGATCGGGCAGCGGTTGTAAAAAGGCGGCTGGCAGGTGGTCAGGGATGACGATCGCAAGGGCATCGCGCAGACGGGCGGCATCTTCTACAACTGCCCAACGCGCTTCACCGGCGAAAGTGACCGGAATTACCCGCTGCGCAGCGGTAAACTGCCGTAACACCGCCATCACCTGTTGCCGATCGCCAGTTAAAGAGGCGTGGCGCTCTGCCTGTGGCGCATCGCTGGCATAGATAAATTCTGCCACATAGCCAAACAGCAGCGGTGCCGCAAACGGCGAGGGAACGTCAGTCGTGACCTCGACAAACTGCACGCTTCCCTGCTGTATCTGACTCACCAGACGGTGTAGGGCGGGCAAATCGTATACATCCTGCAGACACTCGCGTGCGGTCTCAATCAGGATCGGGAAATCCTGATACTGGCGAGCCACTTCCAGCAGCTGACCAGCCCGCAAACGCTGCTGCCAGAGTAGAGATCGTTTACCCGGATTGCGCCTCGGCAGCAGCAATGCCCGAGAAGCGCATTCACGAAAGCGGGCGGCGAACAGCGCTGATCCGCCGATGGTGTCAGAAACACGCTGCGTCAGGTTATCGGCATCAAACACAAACAGTTCCGCGCTTGGTACCTGACCTTCGCTGTCGGGAAAACGGGCAATAATGCCATCGTCGCTGGCGACCACTGAAGCATCAATGCCGAGGCGTTGCTGAATGCGTGCCGTAATCGCCAGCCGCCCAGGGCGCATGGATGCGTGTCCCCAGGGGGAATGCAGGATCACCCGCCAGTCACCGCTTTCATCACGGCAGCGCTCAATCACTAAGGTGCGATCGTTGGGGAGAACGCCGGTGGCGGCGCGCTGTTCCGCCAGTAACGACAGCAGATTGTTGACCGCATTGTCATCCAGGCCGAGTGAACGCAGATAACGTTGTGCCTCGGCGGGCGCGGCGCTATCAAGCTGACGCAAAAACACCGCCAGGCTGGCACCCGAATCGGCGGCACGGCCAATACCTTCGCCGCGCCAGAACGGCAGACGTGCGGATCGGCGTGGCGCTGGCACGACCACGACCTGATCGTGGGTTATCTGCTGGATCCGCCATGACGTTGCGCCGAGGGTGATGATGTCATTTAACCGCGATTCGTAAACCATCTCTTCATCCAGCTCGCCGACCCGGCGCGAACCTGACTGCTCTTCGCCCTCCGGCAGAATGACGCTGAACATGCCGCGATCGGGAATGGTGACGGCCAGATGTTGGGTGCCGGGCCGTTAACAGGCCGCTTTGGCGATCCCAGACCAGACGGGGACGAAGATGAGTGAAATCATCCGACGGAAACTTGCCGGCCAGCGTATCCAGCGTGGCGCGATGCGCCATGACCAGCTGCAGAATGCGGGTCTCAATGTAGGGCCAGATAGATCCGCTGGCCCGCCCCGCTATGGGTTTTCGGATCGCTGGCGATATCGGTCATGTCGGTCACCGGCACTTCAATGGTGAGATGCAAGGTGCGGCCTGCAGCGGGATTCACCACCTGGGTCGGCTGACAGCCGCCGAGAAATTCCGCCACCCGCTCGACCGGACGTACCGTGGCGGACAGTCCAATGCGCTGAGCGGGCTGCGGCAGTAATGCATCGAGCCGCTCAAGGCTGAGCGCCAGTTGAGAGCCGCGCTTTGATCCCGCCACCGCATGCACTTCATCAACAATCACCGTGGTGACGCCCTGCAACGTATCGCGGGCTTTTGAGGTCAGCATCAAAAACAGCGATTCCGGTGTCGTAATCAGAATATCCGGTGGCCGTTGCAGCAGTTTTGCCCGCTCCGCGCTGGGCGTATCGCCGGATCGCATCCCAACCTGCAGCGTTATCTCGGGCTCGCCCCGTTTCTGACGTCCGGCAACCACGCCGGCCAGCGGCACATTGAGGTTGCGCTGCACATCAGCCGCCAGCGCTTTAACCGGCGATATGTACAAAATGCGGGTGGTGGTCTGGCGGTCAGGCGCAGGCTGCTCCGTGCTTAAATGGAACAGCGAGTCGATTGCGGTCAGAAAGGCCGCCAGGGTTTTCCCCGAGCCGGTTGGCGCAATCACCAGACAGTGCTGACCGCTGGCAATAGCCTGTCATGCCGACTGCTGCACCGGCGTGGGTGCGTCAAAGGCGGTGGAAAACCAGCCCCGCGTGGTGGGTGAAGACAGCGCTAAAGCATCATCAGGACGGGAATCAGGCATGATATTTATAACGTTACGCCTCGACAGCGCTCAGTGAATCAACCCGTTGAGTGTAAATGATAATAGCAGTTTGTGAATGACGTGCCGGAGGCTGAGGGGGCAGAGCAGCATAATCGGCGTCGAGGCCAGGAAAAAAGTAAACGGGAAATCAGGGCACGGTCTAGCGCAGATCAACAATTAGCCAGATGGCGACTAAGCCGGCTTAGCGGGCAGTAAACGTCTATTGCGCCACACCAGCATCGTCCGGCTCGCTGATTTCGATGTTCACAATTTGCATGCCAGCATGTGCCATCATAGTGATGAGCTTATCCACGCTGAACAGGTTAATTTTGCCACGAGCGAGCTCTGACACGCGTGGTTGCGTGATGCCCAGCGCCTGTGCTGCTTCATCCTGACTCAACCCACGCCGGGAAATCCATGAATTAATACTCATCATGAGCTGTGAACGTATTTTCATATTTGCTGACTCTTCCTGAGTGTCGCTGATTGCATCCCACACACTTTCAAACGTCTTTGTTTTCATTTTTTACGTTCCTGCATCAATTCTCTGTAACGCTTTTTCGCCAGCTGCACGTCAGGCTGACTGGTCGTTTGTATTTTCTTTTGAAAGCAGTGCAGGACATACACTGCTTCCTTAAATTTCGCTAGGTAGATAGCACGATAGGCGCCGTCTTCATCTTTAATCCGAATTTCACGTACGCTTGCCCCAACGGTGGTGAAGGGTTTCCAGTTATGAAAATCAAGCCCCTGTTGTACCCGGTCAAGCTGATAGCCCATTTCAGTGCGTATGTCATGAGGAAAAGCACGAAGGTCATCAAGGCTACTGACAATAAAGCAAAGCGTCCTGCGCATTACCGACTCCATTATATACGTAATTTCGTATAAAAAGGATACGCCTTCATTCTTTGCATGACGAGATAAAAGTGCTGTGAGTACATTCGCTGCAGGCCATCAGTGCTGGAGTGCCGGATAGTGCCTCTTAGTGCCTTACTCAAAGGGAAAGGGTTAACTTTGCACGTTGTGGGTAAATGAACCGGATCGCACCGCCAGCAGCGACACCAGCGCCAGCATCACTATCGTCATGCCATAAAAAACGCAGTCTGGTTCAGGCCAATATGTGGTGCGGCGATTCCTGCCAGAATCGCCGGCAGGGCAAAAGCGAGATAGCTTTTGATTAAAAAGGCAGAGAACAGCCCGGCGCGCTCATGACTTTCCGCTAGCTGCATAATGATCTTCAGCACATTTGAAAAGATTGAGCCAAATCCCTGACCCGCAATGGCAGTGCCGAGATAGAGCCAGACTACGGCATGCAAAGCAACGCCAGTCAGCGTGACACTGACGCCTGCTAGCTGCCACCGACAAAAGGCGAGGTCAGACCGGTGGCGCTGATCACCAACGTCGGCATTAATGAGAGATAGAATCCGCCCAGCATCCAGATCGCAATGTTCACCGGCGCGACTTTCAACAACGGCCCCAGCGCCCGATGCGGAATCATGACCTGCGGCCGGAGGCACGCCCGGCTGAGGTGAAATGGTTTCGGGTACCAGCGGCAACAGCGCCATCGCCACCAGCATCGTCAGCAACAGGAGTGCATAGAGCGTGACGGTAGGGAAGGGGACGTAAGTGACCAGTATGCTGCCTGCCAGCGTGCCCAGCGTCATTCCCAGAAAGGCGGTGACTGAGTTGAGCAGCGGACCGCGATGTTTATTGGCATCGATCAGGGTGGTGCCAAAGGTCGGTAAGGCGATGCCGGTCGCAAAGCCCTGAACCCGACGTGCGCCGATTAAAACAGCAGCGGAATCAGCAGAGATAAAAATTATCAGCGCCACGCTATTGAGCGCCAGCAACATCAGTGGCCGGCGGCCGGTATAGTCAGAAATTTTCCCCACCGTCAGTAACGCGGCCAGCAACGCGAACGCGTAGACGCCAAATATCACAGTGAGCAGTGACGGACTCAGATGAAACAGCGTGCGGTAGAGCGGATAAAGCGGCGTTGGCGCACTGCTGGTGGCCGAAATCAGTACCGCGCCAGTGAAGGCTGAAAAGTGTCAGACGCGCAGCAGACTTGGGTGTCAGAACGGGCTGGATGGCTGTCATGATCGATACCTTAATGCAAAGGATTAGCTTTAATCAGGTATGCGGTCAGGGCGGCCTTAATGCAATATCTTTGCTTTAACCTTTCCTGCGGTTCAGTTAGCAGGACGGGGCTCAAACCGTGGTGAAAAGCGAGAGGGGTGAGGCTGAATGGCAATTAAATAATTGAAAATATAGGTTTTTATATCGTTATGCCCAACGAGGCATGATTGTCAGCCTGTTTATTCGCCTGCCTGCGCTCCGGATGCGTGGCAAAAGATTTTACTGATTACAGTAAACACAGAGGTGATAGGAGACGCCAGAAAGTGTTGTGGGCAAACCGATTCTTCCCATATCCCGCTCATCTCAGGCTGTCCGGGCGATCACTAACTAGAAAGTCCACGACGACAGCTTGGTTTTTGCCTTGCAAGCGTGACCGGATGGTTAATTCTCACACCATGCTACTACGAGCTTAACGCGTTCATCAGTAGCCGCCTGTTCCTGTACAGAGAGTCAGCTCTGCATAACAGCGCAGCACTGAATGCTGACTGTACTGGTTTCAGTGAACAAAGACCACCTGCGGCAATGTCTGTGTGAGAAAATTATAAGGATACGTGGTCGCCTCAACCCGGATACGGATCATGACCCCTTCATAAAGATTAATGACCATCGCAGCGGCGCTTTCAGGCGTAAGGGCCGGTGAAAGCAACTGACACTGCTGTGCATCGCGAAACAACGCGATAAGGTCCTGCTCCCAACAGGAAAAGTGCGTCAGCAATTTTCGCCTGATCTTCATGCTGCTGCACCGCGCCGGTCTGAGCGAGGATGCCAGCCAGACAGCCGTCATTCCCCGGCTCGGAGCGAGAAGCGTAAAGTACAGTGGCTCTGACGCTTAACGAGCACACTGTACCTTCCGCTTTTATCTAAAACGACGGCAACTCACTCCTTTTCTCAGGAGCAGTATCAGTTAGGGAGGCCCTGACGTGAGGCAGACTCTGTGGGTAATTTTGCTGAATGAACTCAATCATCTTTTCCCGCACGTGACAGCGTAAATCAAAGGCTATCGGGGAGTTCTGAGCGGTCATCAGCATCCTGATGGTCATGGTTTTCTCCGTGGTATCGGTCACCTGAAGCACCTGAGTTTCCCGATCCCAGAGTTTGGTTTCACTCAGCACTTTTTCAAAATGCTGCCGCAGCGGTTCTAATGGCATCGAATAATCAACGTAGAGGAAAACAGAGCCTAATATCTGGGCGTTATTGCGCGTCCAGTTCTGGAACGGATTTTCTGTAAAGTAGGTGATAGGCAATACCAGCCGGCGCAAATCCCAGATTCGTACCACCACATACGTCAGGTTGATCTCTTCAATCCAGCCCCACTCTTTTTCTACCACCACGGCATCGTCAATTTTGATCGGCTGCGTAAAAGCGATCTGAATGCCGGCAAACAGATTAACCAGCGACTTCTGCAGGGCAAAACCGATGATAATGCCGGCTACGCCAGCACCGGCCAGGATGGTGGTGCCAAATTTCCGGACGCCGGGGAAACTGAGCAGAATCAGAGAGAGACAGAATAATACCAGTATAACGATGACCACTTTCTTCACATAAATAATCTGCGTGCGAATTTTGCGGGCACGAAGGTTATTCGAAATTTTGATGTCGTAGCGGATATAAAGCATATCCTGCGCCACATTGGTCAACCGAATTAACACCGAACAAAATGATAATATTATAAAGACGTTTACTGTATTGGTGATAAAGACCAGCAAATCCGGGTTAATGTTAATGTAATTAATCCCTACATTTATCAACAGTAGGGGAATGAAAAGAAACATCGATCCGCGAAGGTGCTTTTCGAGAGATGTGAATAGCTTTCGGTCACGACTCTGCCAGTAGCGAATAAACCTGAGCAGGATAAGGCGTGCGAGGAAACCCAATACAAATGAGAGAGAGAAGAGTAATACAACAGGTACCCATGACGGGAGACCAGATAACTCATTAAATACCAACGGCATTATTTTCCCTTATATTCAGTCAACAACCTTGGGTTGTCAGATAAATCTAAAAATTCAGTAACCGTTGTTTTCACGGTTTTCAGCGAAATGCACCGCATTTATTATGAACTATAGCAGCAGGGTTAACCGAAATTGTTTTGACAGGCGCGGTGATGCCGGGTCTGCTGCTGTCCCGGCTTGTCCAGGTGACGTGCTGCTTTAAGATCACGAAGGGTGACCTGACGGCCGAATTCTGACCGGCAGAGTGATCACTTAACGTTTGGCAGTAATGAAAGCTTGCCTGAAGGGCAGGAATTTCCCCTGGACTTTGACCGTGCCTTTAGTGACGTCAGGACTTACCAGCAAGCTTCTCATCCTGGCAAAATGCTGATCAAATTAGAGAAAGATCACTTTCAGCGTAGTCAGGCAGGGGGGAAATCATCCTGACAAAGCAGGTCTGCGGGGTGGGGCGGCGATCCGGGTCAGAAGGGTAACGACCCCACCTTGCTGACCCGTTTAAGCAAATTAGCCAGTTATTCTGCTGTACCGGTTTCAGTAACGGCAACGTGCATTCATCTCCGGAGACAAGCCGGCAAACGACCCGTCGTCACCCAACTTTCAGACAGACAGCTGAGTGGGCAGTGCTGCCCGCGGCGGGTATTGCCTTATCAGAACGCTGAATAGTCCACTGGCGTAATGGCGTGGCGATCGAGATTTTTGTTCAACGCGCGCACGGTACTTTTCATCGGACACAGCGTGCCGACGTCCGTTACCCGGCAATCTGACTGTCGTCACTCTTCACGCAGCAACGGGAGCGCCCGATCAACGGCTTGCAGATGACGCAGATCATCCATACTCTGCGCCTGAAAATAGACGCGCATAAACCGCTCGCCCGTCTGTCTGTCACGCTAGCGTTCGAACGCCAGGCTGCTTCCCGGTGGAATGTTGCCGCGCGTATCCGGCAGGGTATCCGCCGTTTTATTTACCCCTTGCTCTGCACCCTGCAACATCGCATTCAGCAGGATTGAACCGCGTTTCCGGGCGGTATAGAGCACATCATTTCCGAGATCGTAATTCTCCGTCAGCAGCGGCAGGATTGCGGTGATCTGGTCAGACGATGTTATTTTCCCCCACGCCAGCTGGCTGACGGGCAGATTTTCACTCCATCCGAGCCGCAGTGTTTCCACCATGTTGGCCAGCACGCTCAACCCGTCAATCGAGGCCTTTCCGCTTTTACCCTGCTTCATCTGCCACGGGTTCTCAAAAAACGAGCAATCTGCCTCGGGCAGACACACCGCATTTTTAAGTGCCAGCACGGCAGGCTGCAACGCCTGCTGGTGCGCGCTTAAATCACCCGCTTTTTGCTTTACCGCCGCCAGTTGTGTTGCCGGATCGGTATCGGTCACTGGAAACGCTTCGGTCTGGAACAGGGGGTCGTGTTCACCGGGTATGGAATGAAGGCGACGCCGCAGCCGGGGAATGCGCCATCCACCAGCGCCTGCGCTGCAGCGGGCTGGCGCGCATAAAGAGATCCTGCGGCTGAGGGCATCCGGAGGTGAGCAGCCCCAGTTCACGATAATGTTCGCCTTCCCAGCGTCCTTTATTGAACACGGCAGCATAGCCATGGCCAGTGAGTCCACCATCCTGGGTGCTCCAGCTTGTCCAGGCGCGATGCGTGGCAGCTTCTATATCTTTGCGGTTTCCGGGCGTCGGCGGGCGAATGCCGTGGCGACTCAGCTCGACCACTTTTTCCAGCTGATACTGCGAATCCGCGTGTGCCTGCATGGCACCTGACCACAGCGCGCCGACAATCAACAGGCGTGCGGCGGCCTGACGGGTGAGTAGCATCATAATAGCGTCCCTTAATGAGGTAATTAAGATGAATAGAGCGTGCGGCGTTCACTGGCGTTAAGTCTTGCCACCATCACAGCGGTGATAAAACATAACAGCGCAGACGCCAGATCGGCCGCCACCTAGAACAGCGACAGCGTGTGAAAGTCGTAGATCTTTTTGCCGTTCTCGATCACCGAGGTTTTGTCGATGATGATACCGGTCAGGAACTCACCGAATCCTGCCCCGGCATAACTGACAATACCGATGGTGCCGAGCGCCGCGCCGGCCGCCTTGCGTGGAGAGATATCGACCGCCAGCAGTCCGCCGAGGAAGCAGGTCAGTGCCCCAATGGTGGCACCGAAATCACCATCGAAATGATATCGGTGTAGTAACTGTGTGGTGACCACAGCATCAGGGCAAACCCGCCGGTGTTCAGCAGGCTGATGAAACCGGCCATGATGCTGCAGTTACGGGCGAAGAAACGGTCAGACAGAATCCCGGCCAGTATGGTGCCGACAATACCCGCAATCGCATTGACCCCAATAATGGCTGAGGCTTCAACGGTGCCCCTGCTTCCGTTTACGTCATGCCGGGAACGCACTGTAAATGGGTGCTGGCTGACGATCGGCAAATCACAGATTTCAGGACCGTCATGACGGGAGAGTTGCACCATTTACTGCTGCATCACTCACTGATTGGCGCCGGTTTACCCGATCAGGAAAGCTCACAGACAGCTTTTTCCGCCGGTCTGGAGCGGGGGATGACAACGCCAGCCCTGCTACCAGAACTCTTCGAAGTTCGCGCTTCACACGTACTCGGAAGTCTCCCGCCCGAACAGGTCAGCGAGTTTTTATCAGGCCTGCTGATTGGCGCGGAGGTGGTTACGATGAGCGCATTTTTTAGCGAACAGCAGATTAACGTGGTTGCCGGGGACGCGCTGGCAAAACGTTATCAACAGGCGCTGACCGCCCATGGACGTCAGGTGACGTCGATTTCAGGCAGGAATAAGGAGCATCGTTAATGCAATGGCAGACTGAACTTCCCCTCATCGCGATTTTGCGTGGGATAAAGCCCGATGAGGTTCTGGCTCCCGTTGGCACAGTGATGGACGCGGGATTTGATGCAGTAGAAATCCCGCTTAACTCTCCGCAGTGGGAAAAAAGTATCCCTATCATCCTGCAGGCTTATGGTGAACAGGCTTTGATTGGTGCAGGTACGGTTTTAAAGACGGAGCAGGTTGATACGCTTGCCAGAATGGGCAGCAAGCTGATCGTAACGCCGAATATTCAGCCAGAGCTGATCCGCCACGCAGTGAACCTTGGCATGACCGTTTGCCCTGGCTGTGCGACGGCCAGTGAAGCCTTTAACGCTCTGGACGCGGGTGCTCAGGCGTTAAAAATTTTCCCCTCGTCCGCATTTGGTCCGGCCTATATCAAAGCGCTTAAAGCCGTCCTTCCCGACGATGTACCGGTATTCGCCGTTGGCGGTGTGACACTGGAAAATCTGACGGAGTGGATTGATGCGGGCTGTGTCGGAGCCGGGCTTGGCAGCGATCTCTATCGCGCAGGACCATCCGTTGAGCGCACCGCGCAGCAGGCAGCGGCATTTGTTAAAGCTTATCAGGAGGCAGTGAAGTGAAAATAACCAAACTCACCACATATCGTTTACCCCCACGCTGGATGTTTCTGAAAATTGAAACTGATGAGGGTGTGGTCGGCTGGGGAGAACCCGTTATTGAGGGCCGCGCATGCACTGTCGAGGCTGCAGTACAAGAACTGAGTGAATACCTGATCGGTCAAGACCCCGCCCGCATAAACGATTTATGGCAGGTTATGTACCGCGGTGGTTTTTATCGCGGCGGTCCGATCCTGATGAGTGCCATTGCGGGTATTGACCAGGCATTATGGGATATTTAAGGTAAGGTGCTGAATGCACCGGTCCGGCAGTTAATGGGCGGACTGGTACGCGACAAAATCAAAGCTTACAGCTGGGTTGGCGGCGACCGTCCGGCGGAAGTCATTGAGGGCATAAAAAAACTGCGTGAAATTGGTTTTGATACTTTCAAACTCAATGGATGCGAATAAATTGGCATTATTGACGACTACCGTAAGGTCGACGCGGCGGTCAATACCGTTGCGCAGATCCGCGAAGCGTTCGGATATGACATTGAGTTCGGTCTCGATTTCCACGGACGCGTTAGCGCGCCAATGGCGAAGGTACTGATTAAAGAACTTGAAACGTATAGACCGTTATTTATTGAAGAGCCGGTACTGGCAGAGCAGGCTGAGTATTATCCAAAACTGGCGGCTCAGACGCATATACCTATCGCTGCGGGCGAACGTATGTTCTCACGATTTGAATTCATAAAGAGTGCTTGAAGCGGGAGGGCTGGCCATTTTACAACCCGACCTGTCGCATGCAGGGGGAATAACTGAATGCTATAAAATTGCCGGCATGGCGGAAGCTTATGATGTTGCGCTGGCACCCCATTGCCCGCTCGGTCCTATTGCGCTTGCTGCCTGCCTCCATGTCGACTTTGTTTCGCGCAACGCCGTATTTCAGGAGCAGAGCATGGGTATTCATTACAATCAGGGCGCAGAGCTGCTCGACTTTGTGAAAAACAAAGAAGACTTCAGCATGGAGGGCGGTTTCTTTAAACCCCTGACTAAACGGGGTCTCGGTGTAGAAATTGATGAAGCCCAGGTGATTAAGCTCAGTAAGAATGCCCAGGACTGGCGTAACCCGCTCTGGCGACATGCGGATGGTTCCGTCGCGGAATGGTGGTCCCTGCCTTAAATTTACCGGGCAGGGTGAACGGCTTTGCTATGCCCAAAATCTGGAGACAGATTGCGATGAATATTCCGATTAATGCTGAGAAACCAGGGCGTCGTCGTTATCTGACGCTGTTTATGATCTTTATTACGGTGTTTATCTGTTACGTTGACCGGGCAAACCTGGCGGTGGCGTCAGCGCACATTCAGGAAGAGTTCGGTATTACCAAAGCAGAAATGGGTTATGTTTTTTCCGCTTTTGCCTGGTTATATACGTTATGTCAGATCCCCGGCGGCTGGTTTCTTGATCGGGTCGGCTCACGACTGACATACTTTATTGCTATCCTGGGATGGTCAGTTGCAACACTGCTGCAGGGCTTCGCGACCGGACTGATATCTCTTATTAACCTGCGCGCCATTACTGGCGTTTTTGAGGCTCCCGCCTTCCTGACCAATAATCGCATGGTGACAAGCTGGTTCCCGGAACAGGAGCGTGCATCCGCCGTTGGTTTTTTCACTTCAGGACAATTTGTCGGCCTGGCATTTTTGACACCTTTGCTAATCTGGATTCAGGAACTGTTAAGCTGGCACTGGGTGTTTATCGTCACCGGCGGCATCGGTATTGTCTGGTCATTAATCCGGTTCAGGGTTTATCAGCCACCTCGTCTTTCGAAGGGGATCGGTAAAGCCGAACTGGATTATATTCAGGCTGGTGGCGGCCTTATTGACGGCGATGCACCGCTGTCAAAGAGGCGCGTCAGCCACTGAGCAAGGCCGACTGGAAACTGGTATTACACCGTAAACTGCTGGGTGTGTATCTGGGACAGTTCGCCGTGACCTCGACGTTATGGTTTTTTCTGACCTGGTTCCCGAATTACCTTAATCAGGAAAAAGGGATTACCGCGCTGAAAGCCGGCTTTATGACGACGGTTCCGTTCCTGGCGGCTTTTTTCGGCGTGCTGCTTTCTGGCTGGCTGGCGGATAAACTGGTTAAAAAAGGCTTCTCGCTGGGCGTGGCGCGTAAAACACCGATAATATGTGGTCTGTTGATCTCAACCTGTATTATGGGTGCAAACTACACTAATGACCCGGTGTGGATCATGATACTGATGGCGGTAGCCTTTTTCGGTAACGGTTTTGCATCGATAACCTGGTCGCTGGTTTCTTCGCTGGCCCCGATGTGCCTGATCGGGTTGACCGGAGGGGTATTTAATTTCGTCGGTGGCCTTGGCGGCATAACCGTTCCCCTCGTTATTGGCTATCTGGCGCAGGATTACGGTTTTGGTCCCGCACTCATCTATATCGCGGCAGTTGCGCTGATAGGTGCACTCTCCTACATCCTGCTGGTGGGTGATGTGAAGCGGATAGGCTGATACCTAAGCCGGGACTGCATCACGTGATGCAGTCCGTTAACCCGGCCACACAGCTTTACCCACTGTTTTCCCCTCAATACTGAAAGCGATTATCTGACGCTAAACTTCTCATGGATGCGTGCTGCAAAGGCTCTGGCCGCCATGTGCTCATCCAGACGGGTCTGCCGCTCGCTACCCTTAGCTTCAGGAAACTATGCGTTGCTTTGATCTGATCGGGGCTTTACCACACAGCTGTTCTTCAAGTTTTTCCAGCGATTTGTCTTTTGTTTCCGCACTCGTTTTACGACAAACATGAAACCTGCCGCGCAAATTAATCCGTACAGCATAAAGCTGCCTGCGGCTCCGAGACCGGCGTTTAAAATCGGGAAAGTGTATGTCAGGACGAAACAGGCTACCCACAGCGCCAGGGTTGCCACTGACATCGCAAGGCCACGAATACGGTTTGGAAAAATTTCCGCTAGGAGCACCCACGTAACGGGTGCCAGCGTTAAGGCATACACGCCAGTCGCTGCCAGTACCAGAATCAATACGGGCCAGCCGGTTATGCCCAGCGTATACGCGCCCGCAATCAGCGCATAGCATACCGTCAGGCCACCTGCACCGATCAGCATTAACTTACGGCGACCCAGACGGTCAACCAGAGGCAGAGCTAGCACGGTGGCGACAAGGTTGATAAGTCCGGTTGCGACAATGGATTTGAGCGTACCGTTAATATCAAAGCCGGCCGAAGCAAAAATCTCCTGCGCGTAATTGAAAATAACGTCAATGCCGCACCATTGCTGAAAAACTGCCAGTATGATGCCGGTGATCATGATCGGCTGTACCCGGGGTTCTAAAAGAGAGGCGAAGCTGGCGCGCGTCTGCTGACGATCATTATGTATGGCATGGGCAATCCCCTAGAGCGTTTGCTGTGCATAGCCAGATGACCCGATTTTGTTCAGCGTTGCCAGCGCGCGATCGTTTTTGCCGGCCAGCATTAACCAGCGTGGCGATTCCGGCACTCACATCATGAGCATTAAAAATACCACTGAAGGTACCGCTGCCGACGCGAACATCCAGCGCCAGCCGTACTGACCATTCCAGGTTTCACGCAGCGCGGCCTGGGAGGCTTCGCCTGTCACCGGATCGGCAATCAGCAGGTTAATCAGTTGTGCGGCCAGTACACCAATCACAATGGTGAGCTGATTAACCGCAACAAATTTTCCACGCTTATCGCTCGGGCTGATTTCAGCGATGTACATCGGACTTAATGCCGAGGCAATCCCAATGCCCACGCCGCCCAGAATTCTCCACCAGACAAAAATTTCAAAATTACTGGCAAGCGCGGTGCCAATGGCTGATACCACAAACAGCAGGGCGGCGGTAATCAGCGGTATCCGGCGTCCCAGTTTATCGGCGAACCAGCCTGAGACCAGTGTGCCGAAGACACAACCAACCAGCGCAGAACTCATTGCCCAGCCCGACATAGCCGGATCGGTAACACCAAACCAGGCTTCATAAAAGGGTTTTGCGCCCCCGATGACCACCCAGTCGTAGCCAAAAAGCAAATCGCCGCAGGCCGCTACCAGGCAGATGCTCCATACGTAACGCATATTGAGGTTCTGATTATTCTTCACGTGAATTCTCCGCACAGGGTCAAAGTGCGGCTATATAACCATTGTTACCAGCAGGTGAAAGTTCAGGTCTTCACAGATTTTAGTAACAGGAGTTTAGTAATCTACGCAGCGGGAGGATCGGCTTCGACATATAAATAGCCAATACCCGAAACCTGACGTGCGCGGTCCAGCTGCCCAAAGTGCACATTCGTGGCTTTGCTTTTCAGGGCATCGCGTGGATTAAAGGGGTTGAAGTCAATCTGACTGACAATAGTCCGTAGCCAGCTTTCGCCAAAGGTACAACTGCGTTCATAAATCCATATCTGATTGATATTTAATGTATTGAGGAAGTTGTACAGACTCATGCCGATGGCTTCAGCACTGCGCTGAGACCACTCAACGATCCACGACCCGCCAGCCTGCCATGCCGCCAGTAACTCACGGCTGGTAGGCGATGTCGCATCCATCGGAGCTGCGTTGCTGCGCCAGTTGCTTTAGCGTACTCAGCGAGGCAACTGTTTCAAGGCAGCCCTGGCGGCCGCAGTTACAGCGTTTGCCATGCGGATCGATAATAGTGTGTCTAATCTGACCGCTGCCATAGAGGTTACCGCGGAATATTTCACCGTTGATCACAAAGGAAGATCCGATGCCGTAATCAACGTTAATTACGCAGAATTCACTGAGTGCATTGCTGTTCAGCCACTTCTTAGCCAGCGCTAGCATTACGCAATCGTTATCCACGCGCACGTCTACATTAAGTTTCTCTTCCAGCAGGAACTTCAGCTGCAGCGGGCTTTTCCATGGTGCCTGCGGCATATGCTGAGATACGCCGGTAACCGGATCGACCTGACCGTGCACCGCCAGTGCAAGGTTAATGCGTCGCTTCGGCCACTGTTGGCAGGTTTGCCGCCATACCCTTTCAATGTCGAGCAGCAGCTGCTCGGGCGATAGCGCATGGATAGCGATCTGTTGATATTCCCCCCTGCGCGACAAGCTGAGCATCTGCCAGCTGCAACTCTATGCTGGAAGGCTTTACGCACAGACAGAGCGTCCATGCACCTTCTGACGGCAACTGAAAGCTGCCGTTGTTGTTACCGCGTGTGCTGAGCGTAATACTGGAATATTGCACTTTATTCTCATCCAGCAGCTCCTGCAAAATTTTACTCGCAGCGGGAATGGTTAACCCACTGAGCTGTGCCAGCTGCGATTTGCTTAGCCGCTTATTTCGCCACATCAGGTGCATAAACAACGCCTTGGTATGTTTACGTACCTGGGAATTGTTGAGTCCTGACAGCTTCATGCTCCCTCCTTTCTTCGGGTCAGCCTGAGTTTACTAAACATTGTTTACTGACTTCTGTGATGGTTACTCCATCCTCGCTGCAACCATTGCTTTAGAGTCCGGCCTAATCGCGTTGAAGGAAAATGACTATGGCTTTCATGTTACGCAATGCTCAGCAACTGGCGAATGAGCTGTCCGAAACCCAGGTCTCTGCTCAGGCTCTGGCGATCTGGAGCCTTGGCCAGGCGGGCCTGATAATCAAAAATCAGGCAGGCGACATGCTGGCCATCGACCCTTATCTAAGCGATGCCATCGAGCGCAACGATCCTGAAACCGAATTTGTGCGGAATTTTCCGCTGGTGTGCTGCCGCCGCAGGCGCTTAGCGTATGTGACGCTGTGTTGATCAGCCATTTTCATGACGACCACATGGACCTTGCAACGCTTGAGCCTCTGGCACTTGCAGCGCCCGATCTTCCGGTCTGGCTGCCGGCACCGGATATTCACCGACTCCCGATAAGCAATCGCCGCGCAGCTAAAACGGGTCAGCGCTTCAATATCGGCAGCTTTAGCGTATTACCGATTGCGGCGGCGCACAGTGAGTATGAACGCGACGAGGCGGGCAACGATCGCTACCTTGGTTACTTCATCAGCACTGATGGCATCAGTCTCTGGCACAGCGGCGACACGCTGGTGACGCCACAGCTCTAGGCACAGATGTAGCAACTTTAGCCCACCATTAATGTGCTGCCGATAAACGGCGGAGACTATGCCCGAGTGGCCCGGGGCATCATGCCAAACATGAGTTTCCGCGACGCTGCTGATTTACATCACGCGCTTGGCAGCGAATTACTTCTTCCCTGCCATTACGACCTGTTTGGCTGCAATCGTGACAACCCAGCCTGGTCTGTTGACGACATGCTGACTCGCTATCCCGGCAAAAGATTTCATCTGCTGATGCCAGGAGAACGCTTTATCTACCTGAGCTGACACCTACACCTACCGGAAAAATATAATGACAACATCATCTGCAAACCATCCGTGGCTGATACGCCTCGGTATTCCACCGGCGCTGGCCTGGGGCTACATCGCTGTTCTGCTGTTTATGATCGGCGACGGGGTTGAATCAAACTATCTCGCGCCTTACCTGCATAAAAATGGCTTCTCGCTAAATATTGCGGCAGCGGTCATTGCGTTTTACGGGGTTACCGTCACGCTACCCTCGCACAGCGTCATGCTGCTGGCACTGACCTATGGCTTACGCGGCATCGCCTATCCGATGTTTGCTTACGCATTTCTGGTCTGGATCCAGGTCGCAGCGCCTGCCAACATGCGCGGCTCGGCCACTGGCTGGTTCTGGCTGGCATTTACCGGTGGCCTGCCAACGCTGGGTTCGCTGGTGGCCATCTTTTCAATTCAGCTGGCTGGCGAATACGCCACTTTCTGGCTGTCGCTTGTCCTGGTGGCAGTCGGTCTGCTGCTGGCGCTGAAAGAGCGCAGTGGTTATCAGTCGTTACTGGATGAGGAGCACCGGCAACAGGGTACGTGGCGCACGCTGATGGGTGGCATTGATATTCTGTGGAGTGAGCCGCGTATTGCCGCCGCAGCGGTCGTACGCATCATCAACACTACACCTTACTTTGGCTTCTTTATCTTCCTTCCGGGATTTTTCACCGAGCAGATTGGGTTTTCCCAGACCGAGTCTCTCAGCCTGATCACCATCATGGGACTGGTGGGGATGAGCTTTAACCCGATTGTCGGCAAGATCAGCGATCGTATCGGCTGGCGTAAGGTACTTACCGTGTTTGGCGGCCTCGGTTCGGGTGTCTCAATGCTGCTGATGTACTTTGTGCCGCTGTGGAGCTACGGCAGCTTTATTCTCAGCGTGATCTGCGCCTGCCTGTACGGCATCACGCTGTGCGGCTACTTGCCTGCCGCCGCGCTGTTTTCCTCGCTGTGCCAGCCGAAAGACAAGGGCAATGCGATAGCAATTTATTGCTTTGCCGCCGGGTTATCGACCTTCTTTGTGGCCCGGCGCTGTATGCAGCAATCAATTCGCTGTTCGGTACGTCAGGCGTGATTTGGGGTTATGCATTTTTATATCTGGTCAGCGCTGGCGTTTCCTGCTCAGCCCGCTTAATCCCGGCGAGCAACACAACCCCAACGCGCAGCGTCTGCGCCGTTTAGATTCTGTCGTTTCGGAGTAAAAAGTGACTTACGAAAGAGTTTGATTATGTTGTGGTGGGCGGCGGCAGTGCAGGCTGTATCGTAGCCGCCCGCCTGGTGCAGGAAGGCAACGCGCGTGCTGCTGCTTGAAGCAGAAAGCGATGAATACCATCCGGTGCTGAAAATGCCGGCGGGTTATATAAAATTTCTCGCCAGCGATAAATATCTGACCCTGCACCAGACCGAAAATCAGCCGCAGCTCAATGGCCGTGGCGTGATTGTGCCGCAGGTCAAAGTACTGGGCGGGGGTTCGACGGTCAATGCCATGGTGTATATGCGCGGGCATAAGCAGGATTACGCCGACTGGAACAGTGCGCTGGGCAATCAGGGCATTGACTGGTCCTTGGACGCTCTGCTGCCACACTTCACCGCCATTGAAGATAACGATCATCTTGGGGCACCTCATCATGGCGTTGGCGGTCCGATGAAGGTCTCGCATCTCGGACATTTCAGTCCGCTGAGCCGAGCCTACGTAAAGACCCTGCAGGCGCTTGGCATTCCTTATACGCCGGATTTCAACAGCGGGGATCCGTTCGGCGTGGGCTTTATGCAACACACCATTAACGGTCAGACGCGACAGCGCTGCAGCGTGGTTGATGCGTTCATCAATCCGCTGCGACAGGATGATCGCCTGACGATTGTGACCCATGCAGTGGTTGAGGAGATTCTGTTTGAGGGCGATAGTGCCTGCGGCGTGCGCTACAGCAAACAGGGCGATTCGCAGCAGGTGCGCGCGTCACAGGAAGTGATACTGGCCGCTGTGCGTATCAGACTCCAAAGCTGCTGATGCTATCCGGCATCGGTCCACAGGATCAGCTCGACCAGCACGGTATCGCATTACGCCAACACCTGGCGGGCGTGGAGAAAAATCTGCAGGACCACTACGAAGTCCCGGTCGTTGCCAGCACGAAAGGCGCATTCGGTTATTACGGTCAGGATCGTGGCTGGTCGATGTTCAAAGTGGGTCTGCAATACATGCTGTTTAAATCCGGCCCGGTGACGACAACCGGGGTGGAAACCTGCGCATTTGTTGATCCGCTCGATTTCAGTGCCACGCCCATTATTCAGATGTTCTGTGTACCAACGGTTTATCTTGATCGGGATGTCATGGGTGCTGATCCGGGCCATGGCGTTACCGTTAATTCGCTGCTGTTGCGGCCCAAAGCTACCGGAGAAGTGACACTGCGGGATGCTAAGGCCAGCACGCCACCGGTCATAGATGCGCAAATTTTGGGTCACCCGGATGATTTAGCCCGCACCCTCGCCGGGTTCCGTTTTGCCCGACAGGTCATTGCCACCACGCCGATTGGCACCATGGTCAGGCAGGAGATTTTCCCCGGTGCTGATTTTACCTCGGAGGAAGCGATTAATGAGCACTGTAAACGAATGGTGAAGACGGGTTATCACCCGGTTGGCACTTGCCGCATGGGACATGATGATGATCCGCTGGCAGTGCTTACCGATGACCTGCGTGTGCGCGGCGTGCAGCGGCTGCGCGTCGTTGATGCCTCAATGAGGCCTAATATTATCAGCGGGAATACCAACGCGATTGTGATGGCAGTAGCACACCGCGCCGCTGAATTGTTGTTAAAACGAAACACCTGATGAGTGAAAAACTGATACGTCTGCAAAACTCACTGGATCAGTGGCAGCTGGTTTTACCCGCGATGGTGTTCTGTTATTAGCACCGGATAACGAACTGCCGCGCATTGTTGCAGAGGAGCCGCTGCCGTTTTCCTGTGCCACACAACATTACCCCCTGGTATCAGTCACTGAGCGATGTTTTGCCTGCCGACAATATTGGCAGTGATACGGCCATTGCTACCACAGCAGATATTCAGCAAAAAATGATCGTGCTTCGCCAGGGACTGAATCACCAGGAAAGACAGCGTTTTCAGGCTTTAGGCGCAGAAACGGCAAAAATTGTCGAAGATGTGGCACGTCAGTTGCGCGCTGGCGTAACGGAATACGAGGTAGAAGCGGCTATAGCGGCGGCCTGCTTGCCGTGCGGTATCCGCCAGGTATGCACCTTGGTCGCGGCCGATGAGCGCATCGCCGCTTTTAAGCACCCGGTGCCGACACAGAAGAAGCTGAAACGCCAGATGCTGATTACGCTGGGGGCAGAGCGTCACGGTCTGCACGTCAGTCTTTCACGCATGGTCCAGCTCGGCGAACCCGATGCTTCCCTGCGCCAGCGCTTCCTGTCGCTTATCAATATCCATGCAGATATGCTGGCTGCAACTCAGCCACTGCGCAGCTAGCCAGCACTGTTTAGCGACATTGCAAAGGCCTATCAACAGTATGGTTACGTTGATGCCTGGCGTCATCATCAGGGCGTCCCGGCAGGCTATGGCTGTCGCGACTGGATTGTTACGCCTGAAACGCAGGGTGAGGTACAAAGTCATACTGCTGTGGCGTGGAACCCGACCCTGAGCGGTGTAAAAAGCGAAGACACTTTTTTAATTAATGAACAGGGCCTTCAGGCGCTGACGCGAACTGAGAGCTGGCCGCTGATAAGGCTCCAGCGTGGCGAGCAGACATTCCGGCTCGCCGACCGACTGGCTGGTTTTACCGACATCATCATAAGGACGCGACTATGTCTGAACGATTACACAATAAAACAGCGATTATTACCGGCGCAGGTAGCGGTAGGCAGCGCAATTGCCGGGCTGTTTGCCCGCGAAGGCGCAAGCGTAGCGTTGCTTGATCTTGATAGCGACGTAACCTAGGCACTGGCTAGCCGACTGCAACAACAGTACAAAAAACGCTGTTTTGCCTTTGAAGCAGATGTCACGCAGCCGCAACAGGTGCAGAGCGCCGTGCAGCAGGCACAGGAAGCGTTGGGTCACATAGATATTCTCATTAACTGCGCGGGCGTTAACGTGTTTCGCGATCCGCTGGCGCTGGAAGAAGAAGAGTGGCAGCGTTGCATGGCGACCAACCTGAAAGGTCCTTACAACCTGATCCGCAGCGTGCTGCCGGGGATGTTGGCACGCCAGTACGGAAACATTGTGAACGTCGCTTCGGTGCACGGACATAAAATCATCCCTGGCGCATTTCCTTATCCGGTCGCGAAGCACGGTCTGATTGGTCTGACCCGCTCTCTGGGGGTCGAATATGCCGCACAGGGTATCCGCATCAATAGCATTTCGCCCGGACTGATAATGACTCCCTCAGCCGAAGCGTGGCTGGCCAGCTGTCTGGATCCGCAGGCTGAACGCGAGCGTCAGGCAGCATTACTGCCCTGTAAACGCATCGGTGAACCGAGCGAAGTGGCTTATACTGCGCTGTTTCTGGCATCTGACGAAGCACGCTTTATCAACGCCACCGATATTCTGATCGATGGCGGGCGTAGCCAGATTTATCACGAATAAATACAGCTCTTATGAATAACAGCTACGCGTGTTTTTGTAGCTGTTACCAGATGTGCGCTGCAACTGGCATGGCCGTAATGGTAAACAACAGAAAACAGGCCTGGATAATTTCTGACACAACGTTGATGTTGTCTGGCTATGCCAGGACTAAAGAATGCCGTGCAGGGGAGGGATAACAATCCGGGGCGGCGAGTATCTTTGAATGAGATTTACCCTCCCTCTTTCGTCACTTCATGACGCTTACACGCAGATGTCAGTTATATACTTCATCCAGACCTGAATACTCATCTCATTGCTGAAGCAAAACAGGATTATTATCTGGCGATGGCTCTGGCTGGATGTCCGTCAGCGCAGACCGAAATGACGCCCGCCAAGACCAATGAAAGCTGCAATGTCCACAGTCTGTATCGCAGCAAATTCCTGTTCAATCTGACGCTGTTTTAACCAAAAGAAGGGCAGCACTGACGGCGTTTGTGAGCCATTAATTTGCCATCATGCAGAGAATTCAGAGGAGGAGGATAAACGCATTGAGCATGATGCCTTCAAAATGGCGCCACAGCGTTCATCCCGGGCAACAATCATTTAATGTTTTTTAAGCGAATTCATTAATATCCCGTTTAAAAAAATATGACTTTTTGGCTTTGTGTGGGTCATATTTACTAAAGCATTATGATTTCATTAAAAACAACAGGATAGGTTAAATTTTGTTTGATAAGGTGAGCGAATTGCAGGATCAACCCAACGGGAAAGCGCCCCCGGTGCGGTTATTATTTAGTGCGCTACTGCTGGTGATACTGCTGGCGGCGCTGGATCAGACCATTGTCTCCACTGCGCTGCCGACCATAACCGGCGAGCTGGGAGGACTGGACCGGCTGTCATGGATCGTCACGGCCTACACCTTGTCATTGACCATTGTGGTGCCGCTGTACGGTAAATTCGGCGATCTGTTTGGCCGCAAACGGGTGCTGCAGATTGCGATCGTGCTGTTTCTGCTGGGCTCAGCCCTGTGTGGTCTGGCGCAGAATATGACGCAACTGGTGCTGACCCGGGCGCTGCAGGGACTGGGCGGCGGCGGGCTGATGGTGGTCAGCATGGCGGCGGTGGCCGATGTAATCCCCCCGGCTGAACGTGGAAAGTATCAGGGTTTATTCGGCGGCGTGTTCGGGCTGGCCACGGTACTGGGACCGCTGCTGGGCGGTGCGATTGTGCAGCATGTCTTCTGGCGCTGGATCTTCTATATCAATCTGCCGCTGGGTCTGTTCGCCCTGCTGGTGATCGGCATCGTCTTTAATTCAGGCTGTAAACGCACCCGGCACGAGATTGATTATCCGGGGGCGATCTGCCTGAGCATGGCGCTGCTGGGCATTACCCTGTTTACCAGCGAAGGGGGCACCATCCGGCCGTGGTCCGATCCGCAACTGTGGTGCATTCTGGCGTTCGGACTGGTCGGCTGCATTGGCTTTATTTATGAAGAGCGCCGGGCGTGGAAACCGATTATTCCGCTGATGCTGTTCCGCAACCGCAGCTTTGTGCTGAGTAGACTGATCGGCTTCATTATTGGTCTGTCGCTGTTTGGCAGTGTCACCTTTTTGCCACTCTATCTGCAGGTGGTGAAAGAGGGGCCACGCCAACCGAGGCGGGCCTGCAACTGCTGCCGCTGATGGGCGGCTTGCTGACCACCTCTATTATCAGCGGACGCATCATCAGCAAAACCGGGCGTTATAGCCTGTTCCCGATCGTCGGCACCTTGCTGGCGACCGCCGGGCTGGCACTGATGACTACCATTACCCTCACCTCGCCAGTTGTGGCAGCTTCAGTTGTTTAGTGCCGTGCTGGGGATGGGGCTGGGCATGGTGATGCAGATACTGGTGCTGGTAGTGCAGAACAGCATTGAACCGGCGCTGACCGGCGTTGCCACCTCGTCGGTGACGCTGTTTCGTTCGATTGGCGGCTCAATTGGCGTGGCGCTGTTTGGCACCATTTTCAGCCAGGTGCTTAAATCACAGCTTGAAGCGCTGATGCCGGTCGGAACCGTGCTGCCGCCCGCGATTTCGCCCGCAGCATTGAACCAGCTGCCGGCTGATATCCGGCACGATTATCTGTAGGCGTTTGGCGCGGCAATTCATGCGGCATTTATGATGGCGGCCTGCGTGATGGTGCTGGCCTTTATCCTGTCGCTGCTGATGCGTGAAGAGCCGCTGAAAAAAGGGACGCAAGGATGAGGGAATGCACGGCGGAACCCGCCGTGCAGCGTTGCTTTCAGCGATAAAACGCCGGTTTTTCCGCCCTCGTAACCTGCACCAACTGGCGACCGGCCTTGATCTCCGCCTCAACAATATTCATACAGCCTTCGGCGGTGACTGCCAGCGGCTTCTCAAGAACACCGCTTTGCCGGCCTCGATAGCGGCCAGCACAAAGGTTTCGTGGGTAGGGCCCCAGGAGGTGACCAGCACCGCATTGACCTGTGGATCGTTAATTAGCTCAATCGCGTTATCATAGATACGTGCTTCAAGAGTGAGCTGATCGACAATCTGCTGGCAGTTGTCACGATTGATGTCGTTGAGTGCCACCACCTGCGCATTCTGCAATACCGTGCTGCAACGACGGATGTGTTCGCGACCGATAGCGCCGGTTTCGATAACGCCAATATTTATAGTCATAGTGCTTCCTTAATCAGGCTGAGTGGTTCAACAGGTGAATGCTGTCGCGAATTTCGCGGATGACGTCCGCTTCCTGCCAGTTGTTCATCACCGATGAGAACGGTTCAAAGGCGTAAAGGCCGGTGTAGCCCATTTTTTCCAGCCGCCCGACCTGCTGCTTGCTGCGTAAGCGATCGTCAGCGCTGAGCATGATGCGTTCTTCATCGGTGAGCTGCGCCACCGGCCGCGGATCGGTGACGCCAGACAGGTGAACGAGCCCGATCTGCTGCACATCAATCTCCTGTTCGAAGCCGTTTTCGGCATCCTCAAACAGATGATGATGGAAGGTATCAATCAGCAACCGGAACGGCACCTCAGCCTCTTTGATGAGCGCCTGCGCCTGGATTGCCGAGCGCAGCGAACTTTGCGGAAAACCGAGCGGTTCCACCAGTCCCTGAATGCCGTAGTCGGCAAACAGTGGGCCTAAGGTTTTCAGCGCAGCGACGGTCTCCGCCGCGCTGATTGAAGTGCCATCGTTCAGCGGGCAGAGCACCAGCGACTCTGCACCTACCGCCCGGGCATCACTCAGCAACTGGCGGGTGCGCTGCAGCACCTCATCGTTCAGCTGGTTAAACGGGTAGACCGCATTGATGGTAACGATCTCTATGCCTGACTGGCGTGCCAGCGCGTTAACCTGTTCGCCGGTCAGATCGTCGGTCACGCGTCCGCTGCGCATGTCGTTGCGCAGTTCGACTTTATGAATACCCAGCTGCGTTACCAGGTTAAAAAAGCGTTCGACGCTCAGGTTGGGCGCAATTTTGCGGTTTACACAAAAACGGGCCTGCGGAATAGATAAGCTCATAGTCATTTCCTGAAAGTCATGTGTGCATATTAATCGTGTTTAATCGTCATCGGTTATTTACTGGGGGAACGTCGCGCTATTTCCTCTCTGACCGTCGTTAAGCGAAAGTGATATCTCTGCGGGCTCCACGCGGCAGCATTATTTGTGGCCGTTATAAAGCGCGTAGAAATAGTGCTCTACCTGCTCAAGACTTCTTCCTTTGTTTTCAGGAATAAACTTCATGACGAAAACAGATCCACCGATGCCGATCAGGGCGAAAATAAGGAATGCACCCGACAGACCAAAGGCGGCTAATAACAGAGGGAAGGCCATGGAGATGGCGAAATTGGCGATCCACAGTGAAAAGACCGCGCCACCCATGCAGATACCGCGCATCCGGGCCGGGAATATCTCCGACAGCAGCAGCCAGGTCACCGGTGACAGCGCGCCCTGCTGGAAGCAGAGGAACATCAGCATTCCCGCCAGCACCAGGTAGGCGCGCAGCAGGTTGACCGCGCCATGCTGGTATTCCGGCATCAGCCAGCAGATCAGCCCGATGAAGAATAAGCAGCAGGTACAGCCCATCTGACCAATCAGCACCAGCGGACGACGGCCGACTTTGCCGATCAGCCAGATGCCGACGAGGGTCATCACCACTGAAATCGCACCGTTAGCGATGGTGGCAAACAGGGCGGCATCGTTACTCAGGCCGGCAGCCGTCAGCATGGTCGGCGCGTAGTACATGATGGTATTCACGCCGGTCAGCTGCTGAATGGCAGCGATGCCGATGCCGAGCAGGAATATTTTCATCAGCCACGGCGTGGCCAGATCGCGCAGCCGGCCTTTGCCCTGCTGGCGGTTCTCTTCAATCGTCTCCTCGATCTCTTCGAGTTCCCACTCCACATCCTCGGCTGCGCGGGTTTTCTCCAGCACCTCGCGTGCCGCCTGACTGCGACCCTTCATGACGTGCCAGCGCGGGCTTTCCGGCATGAATATCATGCCAACCCACAACAGAATGGCGGGCACAATCGACAGCGCCAGCATCCAGCGCCAGGTATTCTCGCCGCCCCAGATATCGTTGAAGGTGGCGTTGGAGATGTACGCCAGTAACTGGCCGCTAACGACCATCAGCTCCTGCAGCGTCACCAGCTGGCCGCGTTTATTGGCTGGCGCGATTTCCGCGATATAGACCGGCACCGTCGCGGCCGCACCGCCTACCGCAAATCCGAGGAACAGGCGGGAGGCGATCATCCACTCCACGTCCGGGGCGATGGCTGAGCCCACTGCGCCAAAGGCGAAAATCAGCGCCAGCGCGATGATGATGCGGCGTCTGCCGAGGCTATCCGCCAGGTGGCCGGCGGCCAGTGCGCCAAAAGCGGCACCAAACAGCAGCGAACTGGTGACCAGTCCGGTGGTCAGCGGGGTAAGGTGCAGATCGCCACGCATAAACAGCAGCGCGCCCGACACCACGCCGGTGTCGTAGCCAAACAGCAGTCCGCCCAGCGTCGCCACCAGGGCAATAATCTTCACAAACGGCTCGGTACGGGTGGCGCTATTGGGGCCAGATGCCGGGTTCGACGAGATATACAGTTCTTTTTCCATGAAAACTCCAGGTGAAAACAGGCTAGGTAAAACGTCAGAACATGAAGGAGTATTCACCATACTGATATTTATATTTCGGGTTAAATTATATTTGGAATTTATTTTTCATTTTGTGAGCTCAAGCCTTCCGGCTATTTTATTTTGACGGGATTCCATCAGTATGCGAATAAAGGCATTAAATTTAAGCAGGTTATTTAGCACGGGAATAAAGAGTTGCGAGGGTAAGAGCAGGCGGAAATGCCGAAATAAAGGTGAAGAAATTATCTTATTTCTGGATAAATAATGTTAGGATGAAATAAACATCCCGAACGTCAGGGGAAAAAAGAAAACAACAGCCGGCAAGAGGACTACGGGCGCGACCGGAGGGAATGGTGCGCTGCGCCGCCATTACCGCTTCGGTCTCCGCCAGATCTTCCAGAATACGCAGGCAGGTCTGGTAATAGGCGCTGCCGGCATCGGTTAATTGCAGGCTACGCGTAGTGCGTTCCAGCAAGCGGGACCTAATCTTGTTTCAAGCCGGCTGACACTTTTGCTGACGGCCGAGCCGGTAACATGCAGGCGCTCAGCGGCAGCGGTAAAGCTGCCGCATTCCACGCTGGCAAAAAAGGCAGGATATCTTTGAGGCGTTGATCGTGCATTGATTAATGAACTCAGGTTGAGAATGCTATGAATTAATGCCGGAGATAAGAACTGAATTCTCTATTAGGCTTAGCATTACGCAAAACGAGGAGAAATCAAATGAAAAAACAGGCTTTGATTGTGGGTATCAGCGGCGTAATCGGCCGTGCACTGGCGGATAAACTGCAACAGGAGGGCTGGGAGGTGACCGGTATGTCACGCGGACGCGGCGCCGGAAGGCACGGCCAGTCTGACTGCCGATCTGACCGATGCTGACGCGGTGCGCGAGGCACTGAAGTCAGTGAAACCGGATGCGCTGTTCTTCAGCGTCTGGGCGCGTCAGGAGAATGAAAAAGAGAACATTCGGGTCAATGGCGGCGTGGTGCGCAACGTCATCGAGGCGCTGGGCGAGCGGCTGAAAGGGCGCGCACGTCGCGCTGGTAACGGGTCTTAAGCACTACCTGGGTCCGTTTGAAGCCTACGGCAAAGGCGCGGTGCCGGTGACACCGTTCCGTGAAGAGCAGGGGCGTCAGCCGGTCGACAACTTCTATTATGCTCAGAAAGATGAGCTGTTTGCCGGCGCGGAAAAATATGACTACCGCTGGAGCGTCCATCGTCCGCACACCATTATCGGTTACGCTGTCGGTAACGCGATGAACATGGGCCAGACGCTGGCGGTGTATGCCACGCTGGGCAAAGAGAAAGGCTGGTCGTTTATTTTCCCGGCTCGCCAGAGCAGTGGAATGGCGTGGCTGACATGACCGACGCCAGTTTGCTGGCTGAACAACTGCACTGGGCGGCCACTTCGCCTGCGGCGGCTAATCAGGATTTCAACGCCGTGAACGGCGATGTGTTCCGCTGGAACTGGATGTGGCCGAAGCTGGTTGACTATTTCGGTATTGAGGCGGCCAGCGCCTGGCAGGAGATTGCTCAGCGTCACCAGCTGCGCGAAGCGGACCTCAATAAGCTCGCATCCTGGTGGCACACCGACGCCGATCTCGGTCGTCCGATGGAAGCCTTCACCGGCTATCGCAGCACACTCGACTCCTTTACTCAGCTGTTTGATAAGCTGAAAGCGGAAAAAGTGATCCCGCAGTAAGTGAACAGGCGCCTGTTTTGTCTCTGGCTGATGGCTATACCTCTGCTCTCGCTGAATTAACAGAGGAACTGAGATTATGGCGAAATGTTTTATTATCGGCGCGGCGGGTAAAGTGGGTCCGCGACTGACCAGCCAGCTGAGCGCTAAGCAACACGCGGTCTCGGCGCTGCACCGTAAACCGGATCAGGCCGCGACCCTGCAGGCGGCGGGCGCACAGCCGGTATCGGGTGATATTCAGCAGCTGACGGTTGATCCGCTGGCGCAAAAGATGGCCGGTCACGAGGTGGTGGTTTTCACCACCGGTGCCGGTAGAGCGGGTATTGCGCTGACCAATGCCATTGACGGCGACGGGCTGGATCTTCGCGGCGGCAGAACAGGCGGGTGTGCCACGCTTTATTCTAGTCTCGGCGTTTCCGGATGCCGGTCGCGGTAAAGCGATTTCGGAAGGGTTTGAAAACTACATGCGGGTCAAACGGCTGGCGGATGCGCGGCTGGTGGCGAGCGGACTGGAGTGGGTGATCCTGCGCCCGGGTACGCTAACCGATGCAGCCGGCACCGGCCGGGTACAAGCCGATCTGGCTATCCCGTACGGGGAAATCCCGCGTGATGATGTCGCCGCCACACTGGTCGGCCCGATTGAAAACCCGGCGATTAAGTATCAGATTATCGAGCTGACTACCGGCGATCGGCCGATAGAAGCAGCGCTGCAACGATTGCAGCGCTATTAAGCCGTAACAAAAAAGCCCCGTAATCGGGGCTTTTTTGTTACTTAACGCATTTGGCGCAGTGTTGCCGCTCAATGTGCTAAAAGAAATCGTTGCCTTTGTCATCGACTAGGATAAAGGCAGGGAAGTTCTCCACCTCAATTTTCCAGATCGCATCCATACCCAATTCATCATACTCCACGCATTCCAGACGCTTGATGCTCTGTTGCGCCAGCACCGCAGCCGGACCACCAATGCTGCCTAGGTAGAAACCGCCATGTTTTTGACAGGCATCGGTAAGCTGCTGACTGCGGTTACCTTTGGCCAGCATAATCTTGCTGCCGCCGTGCGCCTGCAGCAGATCGACACAGGAATCCATGCGGCCTGCGGTGGTTGGGCCGAGTGAACCAGAGGCGTAGCCTTCAGGCGTTTTGGCCGGGCCAGCGTAATAGACCGGGTGATCTTTAGTGTACTGCGGCAGGCCTTCGCCGTTATCGATGCGCTCTTTCAGCTTAGCGTGCGCAATATCACGCGCCACGATGATGGTGCCGCTCAGCGACAATCGCGTGGAGACCGGATAGGCTGACAGCTGCGCCAGAATCTGCTCCATCGGAAGGTTAAGATCGACATGCAGCACTTCACCTTCACCCTGCTGACGCAGCGCTTCAGGAATCAGACGACCTGGATTGGCTTCCAGCAGTTCCTGCTCCAGCTGGATATCGCGGAACGCCTGACCGTGCTCATTCACTTCGGTTGGCAGGCCATCGTAATAATGGGTGGAGGCCAGCTTAACGGTTTTCAGGGTGCTTTCCGCTGAGGTGCCAACAATCACAAACGCGATGTGATACGGCGGGCAGGCTGAGGTGCCGAGCGTGCGCATCTTATCGACCAGGTAATTTTTCAGTTTACCCGGACTCAACAGCGCTTTGGTTTCCTGATAGAGATAGGTTTTGTTGGCTGAGCCGCCGCCTTTGGCGATGCAATAGAGATCAATCTGAGCCGGCAGGTTAGTGCCGGTGTTGACCTCTTTATACATATCCAGCGCCGCATTTTGCGAATAGCGCAGGTTATCTTCGATGTAGGTGTTATAGATCCCCTGCGACAGCGCAGCTTCATCGCCGCCACCGGTCCAGACCCGCTGGCCTTTTTTACCCATGATGATGGCGGTGCCGGTATCCTGACAGGTCGGCAGTACGCCTTTGGCAGCGATTTCGGAGTTTCTCAAAAACTGCAGTGCGACATATTTGTCGTTATCGCTGGCTTCCGGATCGTCAAGAATCGAGGCGACCTGCTGCTGATGCGCCGGATGCAGCATAAATGAGGCGTCATGAAACGCCTGCTGCGCCAGTAACGTCAGGGCCTGGGCGCCACTTTCAGCACTTCCTGGCCGTCAAATTCGGCGACGGAAACGTACTCACGGCTCAGCAGATAGTATTCGGTATCCTTGTGGGTAAGAGGAAAGGGGTTCTGATAAAAGAAAGGTTTGTTCGACATTTTTTCTCACTTAATGATCCGCTGAGCCGTCGCTTTCAGGCCGTGAGGGTCAGCATCATAGGTGAATTAATCGTTTATTATATTTACCCGCCGCCGGGATGGCGGCGGGTAAGGCATGGAATGGTACCTTATAACGCGTTGATCTGCATGTTGTATCCGTCAGAACATCCACACCATCCACGGATAGGCAATCAGCATCATCGACACCAGGAAGATGGCACCGAAGATGGTACCCAGACGCCAGTAGTCTTTGGTTGGCAGATAACCACTGCCGTAATAAATCGGGCTGGGTCCGGTACCGTAAGGGGTAATGATGCCCATCACACCCAGTGAGGTACACAGCATCAGGCAGAAGACCGGCATGTTGATACCTAGAATTGAGGCCGCGATGGTCAGCATAGCCGGTAACAGCGCCGTGGTATGCGCGGTGGTACTGGCGAACAGGTAGTGCAGCAGGAAGAAGGCGATTAACAGCACTACAGCGGAAACCTGCGGATCGTATTCCTGCAACAGCATGCCGCCTTCTTTACCTAACCAGGCGATAAAGCCGACCCGGGCCAGACCATCGGCCAGTGCCACCAGGGTGGCGAACCAGGAAATAGGTGTTCCAGGCCGCTTTGTTGCTGGTGATGTCATTCCAGTTCAGGACACCGGTCCACAGCATTAGAATAATCACCAGCAGCGCCGCCATAGCCATAGCCGGTTCAATCTAGGCGGTAGCGAAAATCCACATCAACAGGGCACAGACCATAAACACCAGCAGCAGGATTTCGTTACGGGTCAGTTTGCCCAGTTTTGCCAGTTCAGCGATGGTCCATTTCGGCACTTCGTCATTCACTTTTACTTCAGGCGGGTAGAACCAGTACGCCAGCAGCGGCATGGTCAGAATCAGTAACACACCCAGCGGCAGGAAGGCGAGGAACCACATGCCCCATGAGATATCGAAACCGATAACGCTTTTCACCAGCGCCAGTGCCAGCAGGTTCGGGGCCAGCGCAGAGAGAAACATTGAGCTGGTGATACAGGCGGCGGTGATGGCAACCCACATCAGGTAAGAACCGATTTTACGGGCGCTTGGATCGTTAGGTTTAGAGCCATAAAGCGGCGGCAGGTTGGCAATGATCGGGTCGATAGTACCGCCACTGCGCGCGGTGTTTGATGGCGTAAACGATGCCAGCAACAGGTCGGCAAAGGTAATGGCGTAGCCGACGTCAGGCTGCAACGACCGAGATATTTCACCAGTATCAGCGCCAGTCGACGACCAAACTGGGTCTTGTCATACCCGGCGGCGAACATAAAGGCACCGAAAATCAGCCAGACGGTGGAGTTGCCGAAGCCGCTGACCGCCCACTTAAATGACTCACTGGCGAATTTGAATTTCGGGTTCGCCAGCTCCGCCGGACTGAACAACAGGAACTGACTGAACAGGGCGATGACCACCACGCCGGTCAGACCGATAACTGCGCCCGGTAACGGTTCAAAAATCAGCCCGACAATCACGTCAACAAAGATGGCGAAAGAAGTGCCACGCGTAAGGTTCGAGACCGGCCGGTACCGGCACCAGCAGCAGGAGTACTGCGACCAACACCGGTAAGCCAGCATGATAGCTTTCTTTTTTCCAGCCGCAGCAGGGGCTGCTTTTGGAGGTTCATTCACAGCTGAGAGTGGTTTATTAGTATTTGTCTGCAAGTTGAGAAGAATGCGATATGCGCCCCGGTACTTCACTGACTGCTTTCTTTATTATTCTTTATGACGTGAATAAACCGTGATGCCTGAATGTTTTTTAGTACTCTACTGTATAATCCAGCAGCGTTTTAATCCGATGTGAATATGATGCGATTTCTTAAAATATAGATTTTTGATCCAGATCAATAAAAATAAATCGTTATTCCTGATTTTTAACATTTGTTTTTAATTTATATCCCGCTGTTGGGCATAACACCCTTTTGTGATCCAGATCGGCTGCTGGCCAGTGTATTGCATAAGCTACTGATGTTAGGGAGTTGTTTTTAATGTAAACGAAGGGTTGATTTTTGGTAACCCTTGGTTAACAATTAATACAACTTCACTTACCGTTTTCGGCAAATAAAAACTCTAAATGGTTTAAAAAGTAAATTTATCGCTTATATAAGCAAAGAAAATGGTATATTTAGGCCGTGACATAGGACCACTTAATTAAGCGATACTTTGCGTCTGCTAAAAATTTCCAGACTTTTAAATCTTGGAGTTTATCGCATGAATACTCTCACCCCGATTCTCACTCCCCTGACGCTGCCTAACGGCGCGGTGCTTAAAAATCGATTAGTGATGGCACCCATGACCACCTGTACCGGTTTTTATGACGGCACGGTGACCAGCGAGCTGGTGGAATATTATCGTGCCCGCGCGGGCAGCATCGGTACCGTCATCGTCGAATGCTGTTTTATCGACAACCGCGGCCCGGCCTTCCCAGGCGCGATTGCCATCGACAGCGACAACAAAATACCCGGTCTGAAACGCATTGCTGACGCGATAAAATCAGAGGGATCGACCGCGATTCTGCAGATTTATCACGGTGGCCGTATGGTCGAACCGGAGCTGATCGGCGGCAAAACGCCGGTAGCACCGAGTGCTATCGCGGCACCGCGTGAAGGCGCAACCAAACCACTGGCGCTGACGGCGGAATGAAGTCGATACCATGATCACCAAATTTGGTGACGCGGTTAACCGTGCGATCAAGGCCGGTTTTGATGGGGTAGAGATTCACGGTGCCAACACCTACCTGATCCAGCAGTTCTACTCACCGAACTCAAACCAGCGCGACGACAAATGGGGTGGCAGCCGCGACAATCGCGCCCGCTTCCCGCTGGAAGTGCTGGAAATCACCCATAAGATGGCGGAGCGCTTTGCGCATAACTCATTCATCATCGGTTATCGCTTCTTGCCGGAAGAGATTGAAGTGCCCGGCATCCGTTTTGACGATACGCTCTATCTGCTGGAGAAACTGGCGGCACGCGGACTGGACTACGTCCACTTCTCGGTGGGCCAGCTGCTGCGTCCGTCGATTGTTGATACTCAGAATCCCACCCCGCTAATCGAAAAATACATCGCGATGCGTTCGCCGGTGCTGGCGGAATTGCCGGTAATTGGCGTCGGCGGCGTGGTGAATAAATCGGATGCCGAGATGGCGCTGGAAAAAGGCTACGATCTGGTAGCGATAGGCAAAGCCTGTATTGCCTACCCGAACTGGGCCGACCGCATCATCAACAACGAGCATCTCGATCTCTACATCGACAGTAACAAACGTGAAGAGCTGAAAATTCCGGAACCGCTGTGGGTGCTTCTCGCTGGTTGACTTCATCACCACCTTTGAGAGCCTGCGTAACCGTATTCTGGTGGCCAATAGCCCGCACGTTGATGCGATAACCGGCGCGACCACCCAGAGTGAAGCACTGAAGAAAGCGGTTTCGCGCGCCCTGACCACCTCCAGCAAAGCGCATGTGATTGACGAGGGCGGTAACCCTAACGCACCCCAGAACTATGATGTAGTGGTAGTCGGCAGCGGCGGTGCTGGTCTGGCGGTGGCGATTCAGGCGCACGATGAAGGTGAGCGCGTGGTGATCATTGAGAAGATGCCAACCATCGGCGGTAACACCATCAAAGCATCGGTCGGCATGAACGCGGCGGAAACCCGCTTCCAGAAACTGAAAGGCATCGAGGACAGCAAAGAGCTGTTCTATGAAGAGACGCTGAAAGGCGGTAAATTCAAAAACAACCCGGTGCTGCTGCGTGAGTTCGTTGACCTGGCGCCGGAAGCGATTGACTGGCTGGCCGACCACGGCATTGAACTGAACGACATCACCATCACCGGCGGTATGAGCATCGATCGTACTCACCGTCCGGCGGATCGCTCAGCGGTCGGGGGATTCCTGATCAGTGGGCTGGTGAAAAACATCAACGCCCGTAATATTGAAGTGCTGCTGGAAACCTCTGTCGCTGAAATCCTCTACGAGAACGGCGCGGTGACCGGGGTGAAAGTGATCGATGAGTACAATGACAGCCGCATTCTGAATGCGAAAAGCGTGATTGTGGCGACCGGCGGCTTCAGTGCTAACCGCGAGCTGGTGGTGAAATACCGTCCTGAACTGGATGGCTTCGTCACCACCAACCACAAAGGGGCCACCGGTAGTGGTATCGCCATGCTGACCAAAATCGGTGCCGGCACGGTCGATATGGGCGAAATCCAGATTCACCCAGCGGTTGAACAGACCACCTCGTATCTGGTGTCTGAGTTAATTCGCGGTGGCGGCGCTATCCTGGTAAGTCAGACGGATGAACGTTTCTACAACGAAATGGAAACCCGTGACAAAGTCTCGGCGCAAATCATTGCCCTGCCTGAGAAGAGTGCCTGCATCGTGTTTGACGAGCAGGCAGGTGCGGATGAATAATAACGCGGCCGATGAATATATCGCCAAAGGTTTTGTGGTCAGCGCGCCGACGGTCGGGGAACTGGCGGTGAAACTCAACATGGAACACCGCACGCTGGAAGCGACGCTGGCCCGCTACAACGGCTTTGTCATCCAGCAGAAAGATGAAGACTTTGGCCGTCAGACCGCGCTGCGTCATCCGCTGAGCGACGGTCCGTTCTACGCCGTCCGCGTTGCGCCAGGCGTCACCACACCATGGGCGGTGTGACCATCGACACCACCACCGCAGTGCTGGATAGCCAGCAGCAGGTGATTAACGGTGCCTGGGCCTGCGGTGAAGTGGTCGGGGGCATCCACGGCGCTAACCGCATCGGCGGTAACGCCGTCGCCGATATCATTATCTTTGGTATTCTGGCGGGCGGTAACGCGGCAGCTTATGCGAAACGGTAATCGCTCTCTCCGGCATCTGCACTCAGCGGGTACCGGTTTTCTTTCTTAAAGCAGAGTCGCCTATGTTAACTGATGCGCGTGTCTATGCTTACTCCGCGGTTCTGATGGGTTCGCCCATTCTGCTCAAACTGTTCGAACACAATGAAACCCTTGCCGGCTAGGTATTCCGCCTGATTAAACAGTAGGAGAATCTGTTCACCGTCAACCGTTCCGGTTCTGAAGTGATGGCAATCAACCAGGCGGCGGGCCAGCATCCGGTGGTGGTGAGTCAGCCGGTATTCGATCTGATTGCCTGCGCCCATCCCGTCAGCCTGCTGCCCGACAGCCGTTTTAACCTGGCGATCGGTCCGCTGGTGAAGTGCTGGAAAATCGGCTTTCAAGGGGCACAGCGTGCCGCCGGCCGACCGGTTACAGGCTTGTCTGGCACTGACCAATCCGCATGATGTGATTCTCGACCCGGCGTCGAACAGCGTGATGCTGGCGAAAGCCGGGATGGAAATTGATCTCGGGGCGATCGCCAAGGGGTATATCGCCGATCGGGTGCAGGCGTTTCTGCGTCAGCAGGGCGTCAACAGGGCGCTGATCAATCTGGGCGGTAACGTTCAGACGGTTGGCTCACCGGAAGAAGAGGCGTCACCCGGCTGGGCGATTGGTTTGAAAAAGCCGTTCGGCGCGGCGGATGCGCTGATCGGGGTGATCCACGTGGCAGACAAGTCGGTGGTGACATCCGGTATCTATGAGCGCTATTTCGAACTGGATGGCGTCTGCTATCACCATATTCTCGATGACCGCAGCGGTTATCCGCTCGATAACGAACTGCTGAGCGTCACGGTAATCTCCGATCGTTCGATTGATGGCGATATCTACACCACGCTGCTGTATGGCATGGGCATAGAAAAGGGCATCGCCTGCCTCGCTGATTCGCCCGATATTGAAGCGATTTTTGTGACCCGCGACAAGTAGGTTATCTGCTCGTCACAACGTCACTTTTCCTTCCGTCTGCTGGACGATGATTATCGGCTGGCTTACTGACAATATTGCTTCAGCAGGGTGTGATATTCCGGCTGCAGACGATAGCGATAGACCGGCCTACCGGTTACGCCGTAGTGGATGCTGGTAAACAGAATATTAATCTGCGCCAGCCAGATCAGGTATTTCCGGCAGGAAACGCGCGAGATATTCACTTCCGTTGCCAGCTCATCGGTGAAAAATTCGGTGCCCGGATGGGTATCAATCCACAGGCATAAGGTGCGCAGCGTCTGAGGCGTAAGGCCTTTAGGCAGCCGTTTCTGCTCACTGGCACCCGGCGGATTGCCGTGCAGCAGTTGATCAACGTCCGACTGCTGATAAAACTGGTGATTATCCATCAGCGCTTTTTTCTGCCGCCAGCCGGTCAGCGCTTCCTCAAAGCGGGCAAACTGGAACGGTTTAATCAGGTAGTCCACCACACCGTAATTGAGCGACGTTTTGATGGTGGTCGCATCGGCCGCGGAAGAGATGATGATTACGTCGACCGGGCGTCCGGCACTGCGCAGTTCGGGCAGTAGATCGAGACCGTTATCCTGCTGCATATAGATGTCCAGCAGCACCAGATCGACCTGCGAATCCGCCTGCAGTAACTGCTCTTTGGCCTGCTGTAATGTCGAGGCGGTGCCGCAGCAGGTAAAGCCGGGGATCTGAGCGATATAACAGCGATTCAGCTCGGCGACCATAGCATCATCATCGACAAATAAGACATTGATCATTCGACTTTTCTTCCTCTCTCCCACGGGAGTTGCACTAAAAATTGGGTGAATACACCCGGCTCCGACTCAACGCTGACACTGCCGCCCAGGCTTTCAGTCTGCTGCTTAACCAGAAACAGCCCCACGCCGCGATCGTCTCCTTTCAACGAGACGCCACGTTCGAATATGGCGGCGAGCTGCGATCCGTCAATTCCGGGTCCAGCGCCTCAATTGCGTTTTCAATTAAATTACCCAGCACGGTAATCAGCACGGCGCTCTGTTGTTCGCTGCCGCAGTCGGGCAGGAAACTGACTTCATCCAATAATCAGCTGATGGCCTTCATCGGTCCCCCGGTTGATTTTGCTTAATAAAAAGCCGGCAATGACCGGTGATTTGATCTTCTGTAACAGCGAACCTATTTCGGTCTGGTAGTTGTTCGCCGTCTTCAGAATGTACTCTTCCATCTGCGCATAGTTTTTCATGTGCAGCAGACCCAGAATGACATGCAGCTTATTCATGAATTCATGGGAGCGTTCACGCAGCGCATCGACATAGTTTACCATGCCGTCCAGACGCTGCATTAGCTGGCTAATATCGGTTTTGTCCCTGAAGGTTGTCACTGCGCCAATAATCCGCTCGCGGCTGCGCACCGGCACGGTATTGCTGATCAGAATACGCCCGCCGATGGTGAGTTCTTGATCATGCCAGGCTTTGCCCTGGTGCAGCGCATCCTGCTGGTGGCTGTGCAGTACGCTCTCTTCCGGCAGGCTATCGCCACTCAGTGGCATTTTGCGAGTGGTTTCGTGCAGCAGCTGTCGCGCGGCCTGGTTTATCAGGCTGACGCGGGAGTGTTCATCCACCGCAATTACCCCTTCCTTAATCGAGTTAAGGATCGCCTGGCGTTGCTCAAACAGGCTGGAAATTTCATGCGGTTCCAGCCCGAGCAAAATGGTCTTCAGTCGTCTGACCAGAATATAAATACCCATTAAACCGACAATGCCGCCAAAATAAGCCGGTCCAGACGATGTTCCTGCGGATTTTCGCAATCTGCGCCGCCACATCATTGAGTGCAATCCCGATCGCTACCACGCCAATTTGCTGATGCCTGTCGTCATAAACCGGGGTGAACACCCGCAGTGCCTCGACCAGCACACCGTGATTGACCGCGACATTTTCCCGGCCAGCCAGCGTCGGATTGAGATCGTCACCAATGAAATGTTTGCCGAGCGCGTCGGGATTAGGATGCGAAAAACGGATGCCGTTCATATCGGTGACCACCACAAACAGCAGGTCGTTGCGTTTGCGTGCCGCCTCGGCAATCGGCTGTATCAGCTCACGGCCATCGGGACGTCGCAGTCCGCGCTGAAGTTAGGGACTGTCGGCCACGGTGCGTGCCACCGCCATCGCTTTATCTTTCAGGTGCGACTGCGCAAAATTATCTATCTGGATGAAATAGAGCAGATGGACGCACAACAGGACGGTAAAGATCACCGCCGTCATCATCAGCGTGGTCAGCGTACTGAGTTTCATCGGGCGTTTATTCACGGCGTATCTTTTTTGTGATTGGCTTTTCATCGGTGTTCAGCACGGGTGAGTGGTTCGCTAGGCAACATACGCTAAGACGCCGCACCAGTACAGGTTTAGCCGCGCAGGCAGCAGGAAAAAATCGGTCAGATTATTTGCCTTAGGGGATTGAATAATTCAAAGCACACCCTTAATGTGTGGTTAAAATATATAGCAAATTTCGTATGCCTTTTGTAATTAAATTAAGGCGGAATTGCTATTTTTGATTTTATAACTCTTTTCGCATTAACTCATAAATAACATTATTTTAAACTTTGAGTACTTTTTTTAAACAGTACGATTAAGTTAACTGTAGATTGCGAAATGATTAAATCAACAAACGTTATCCCTGCACTTTCCCTCGCGGCATTGCTTGTTTCTTCAGCGCTTCATGCTGAAACTTAACCAGAGAAAACCGACGTACTGTTAATTGGTGGCGGCATCATGAGCGCCTCAATGGGCACCATGCTGGAAGAGTTACAGCCAGGCTGGAAACAGATCATGGTTGAAAAACTGGACGGCGTGGCGCTGGAATCCTCTAACGGCTAGAACAACGCCGGTACCGGTCACTCTGCCAACATGGAGCTGAACTATACGCCTGAGCGTAAAGATGGCTCGATTGACGTGACCAAAGCGCTGGAAATTAACGAAGCCTTTACGGTGTCTCGCCAGTTCTGGACCGCACAGGTTAAAGAAGGCGTGTTGCACGATCCCCCGCAGCTTCATTAACTCGACACCGCACATGAGCTTTGTCTGTGGCGACAACGTCGACTTCCTGACCAAACGCTACGCGGCGTTGCATAAAACCGCGCTGTTCCAGGGCATGAAGTTCTCTACCGATCACCAGCAGATTGCCCAGTGGGCGCCACTGGTGATGGAAGGGCGTGATCCGCAGCAGAAAGTAGCCGCGACCTGGACGCCGGTCGGCACCGACGTTAACTACGGTGAGATTACCCGCCAGCTGATCGGCAGCCTGAAGAAAAATGATAACTTCAGACTGGAAACCTCATCTGAAGTGACTGACTTCAAACGTAACGGCGACAACTCATGGCACGTCACCATTAAAGACGCTAAAAATGGCACTGAACGTGCGGTTGACGCGAAATATGTCTTTATCGGTGCTGGCGGCGGTACTGCTGTTGCTGCTGGCGCTGCCGCTGCTTAATGTGCTGCAGGCGGAAAGCAGTGGTCTGGGGCTGAAGGCGCTGGTGGTGTTTATTGCTGGCGGGATTGTCGGACTGTTGGCCGGACCGGGACCGGCCATGCTGGCGGAGATGTTTCCTACCCGCGTGCGGTATACCGGGCTGGGGCTGGCCTATTCGCTCTCTAACGCGGTCTTCTCCGGCTGTGCCGGGCTGATTATCACCGGCTTAATCAGGCAGACCGGTAATCTGTATATTCCTGCCTAGTACGTGATGATTACCGCGCTGATCAGCATTGTGGCGCTGATGACCCTCAACAAAGATGACCATCTGCGGCTGCTGGATGAGCCGCCATCGCGCTAAACCGGCTGTTGCAGGCATAAAAAAAGCTCCCGTGGGAGCCTTTTTAACAACCGGTAACTTATACCAGCTGCTGTGCGGTGGTTTCCACCAGCGTCAGCAGGATCTGAATGTCTTCCAGCGTAACGGTCGGATTAAGCAGCGTCATTTTCAGACAGGTAACGCCGTTGAATTCGGTGACGCCGACGTTGGCGCGGCCTGACTCCAGCAGGGCATCACCGATACGCTGATTCAGCAGCGCGATATCCGCGTCGCTAAGGTGCGCCAGATGGGCCGGGCGATAGCGGAACAGCACGCTCGCCAGCTGCGGCTGCATCACCAGTTCCAGCGCGGCCTGCTGCTCAATGTACTGAGCAACCAGCTGCGCCAGCGTCACGCCGTGATCGATAATCGCGGCATACTGTTTCTGACCCAGTGCTTCAAGGCCCATCCACAGCTTCAGTGCATCAAAACGACGGGTGGTCTGCAGCGACTTCGAAACCAGATTCGGCACGCCCTGCGCTTCATCGAACTCAGAGTTCAGGTAGGCCGCCTGATAACGCATCAGCTCATAGTGACGCGCCTCTTTCAGCAGGAAGGCACCACAGCTGATGGTCTGGAAGAACTGCTTGTGGAAGTCGAGTGTGATGGAGTCCACCAGCTCGATCCCATCCAGATAGTCGCGATACTGCTCGGACAGCAGCAACGCACCGCCCCAGGCCGCATCGACGTGAACCCAGATCTGCTGTTCCGCCGCCAGCGTTGCGATCTCGTGCAGCGGATCGATAGCACCGGCATCGGTGGTGCCGGCGGTCGCGACAATGGCCAGTACCTGCTCACCATTGGCCTGAGCCTGGGCCAGCTTGTGACGCAAGTCGTCCAGATCCATGCGGGCGAAGCGATCGGTTTTGACCAGCGTCACCGACTGATAGCCGAGGCCCAGCAGCGCCATATTCTTCTGTACCGAGAAGTGCGCGTTTTCAGAGCAGAAGACTTTGATCTTTTTCAGATCGCCGGTCAGGCCATCCTTCTGCACTGAATGTCCCTGACGGGCAAACCAGGCATCACTCGCCAGCATCAGACCCATCAGGTTGCTCTGGGTGCCGCCGCTGGTGAACACGCCAGCGTCGCCTGGCTGGTAACCCACCTGAGTGCGCAGCCATTCAATCAGCTTCATCTCAATGATGGTGGCGGAAGGTGCCTGATCCCACGAATCCATGCTCTGGTTAGTGGCGTTGATCAACACTTCTGCCGCCTGGCTGATCACCAGGCTTGGGCAATGCAGGTGCGCCACACACTGTGGGTGATGCACTGACAGGCTGTCTTTCAGGAAGTATTCGATGGCGCGCTCAATCGCGGCCTGGTTGCCCAGGCCCTGAGGATTGAAGTCCAGCGTAATACGTTCACGCAGCTCAGCGACGGTTTTGCCCTGATACATCTCAGGTTGTTCCAGCCACTTAACGACAGCCGCGCTACTCTGGGCAATCGCCTGCTGGTAGGCCTCGGTGCTCTGTTCTGAGGCCGCCAGAATCGGGTTTAACCGGGACATTGCATTCACTCCACTCAAACTGGTTTCACGCCAGCTGACAGCAGGGCGTTTTCAAATTTATCCATAAACACGTCCAGTTCTGCATTGGTGATCAGCAGAGACGGTAGCAGACGCAGCACGCTACCGTGACGACCGCCACGCTCCAGAATCAGGCCGTTTTCGAAACATTTCTTCTGAACCAGCGCCGAGAGTTCGCCATCGGCCAGGAAGCTGCCCATGTGATCGGCGGCTTCGTCAGGTTTCACCATCTCGATACCGATCATCAGGCCTAGGCCGCGCACATTACCGATCACCGGATAACGCTGTTGCAGTTCGTGCAGTTTGCCTTTCAGCCACTCGCCCTGTGCCGCGACTTTGTCAGCAACGTTATTGTCTTTCAGCAGCTTCAGGGTGGTGAGGCCGGTTGCCATCGCCAACTGGTTGCCACGGAACGTGCCGGTGTGATGACCCGGAGACCAGGCGTCGAACTGTTTCTTAATGCCGAGCACCGCCAGTGGCAGACCGCCGCCGACCGCTTTGGACATCACTATGATGTCCGGCTCAATACCGGCGTGTTCAAAGGCGAAGAACTTACCGGTGCGGGCAAAACCAGCCTGCACTTCATCGAGGATCAGCAGAATGCCATGTTCCTGGGTGACTTTACGGATGCGCTGCAGCCACTCCGCCGGCGCCGGGTTAACGCCGCCTTCACCCTGAACCGCTTCGAGGATCACCGCCGCAGGTTTGCGCACGCCGCTCTCAACGTCGTTGATCAGGTTTTCGAAGTAGTAGCTCAGCGCTTTCACGCCCGCTTCACCGCCAAGGCCCAGCGGGCAGCGATAGAGGTGCGGATACGGCATGAACTGCACTTCCGGCATCATGCCGTCGACCGCTTCTTTCGGTGACAGGTTGCCGGTCACCGAAAGCGCGCCGTGGGTCATGCCGTGATAACTCCCCGAGAAGCTGATGATACCGGAACGGACGGTGTGCTTTTTCGCCAGTTTCAGGGCAGCTTCAACCGCATCCGCGCCAGACGGACCGGTGAACTGCAGGCAATACTCTTTGCCCTGGCCCGGCAGTAAAGAGAGCAGGTACTCAGAGAACTCATCTTTTAACGGCGTAGTCAGATCGAGTGTATGTAACGGCAAGCCGCTGGTAATGACATTTTGAATACTCTGCAGAACGTCCGGATGGTTATGGCCCAATGCCAGCGTTCCGGCACCGGCAAGACAATCAAGATATTGATTATTCTCGACGTCAGTGATCCAGACACCTTGTGCTTTCGCAATTGCGAACGGCAATTTGCGTGGGTAACTTCGAACGTTTGATTCAAATTCAGCCTGACGGGCTAAATAGGTTTCATTGTTTCCGTTTAAGGTCTGCGCATTCAAACTATCAATACAGACTTTATCCGTCATCATATCTCTCCTACAACCGGGACGGGTGTAACGTCGCAGTTGAATAAATGAATAAAAAAAGTAATGGCTGTAAGATAAAACGCGGCCAATATATTGGTTTTTAAGGTCCGACTCAATGATTAATTTTATCGGAGGTTTACGGATTATTTGCTATTGTTATCAACAACTTGATTGCTTCATAAGCGTTTTTATCAGCCAGGATCTGTTCAGGGGCTTTTAATAAAGCACGCAAAAACACGGCGTTACCCGGTCTCATGGGCTTGAGATGACGGATAACCAGTTGTGTAAACAGCTGTTTCGGCGGGAAAACGCTATCCGAAAAAGCGCCGCTAAAAAAAGAAAAGCCTGCATTATTGTCGCTTAGTCAGCCTGATTAAATAATTGCAGTCAGGCCGTCAATTAGTTAAAATATTAAACTTGTTATTAACAATTAATTAAAAAAAGACCCATTTTACTGGCGTTAACCGCAACGGTTAACCAGGGCTATCTGCGCATCTGCCCGACAAAATCGTTTTAATCCTACACCGCCTCACCGGCTTTGACTGCGGAAGGATTGATGGTCAGCAGATCGGCATAACCATTGAGCATGGCACTCAGCTGGCGTGCGGTGCGTGCCACGTGCCGTTTTCGACCTCAGCACCGATGATACTTTCCATCAGCCCCTGCCATTTTGCCGTCATCTCTTCCGCCAGCGTCGGGCGAGCTGGGTAGATAGCTTTCAAACAACAGCCCCAGGCGCTGCTGCTGCGGGACGGCTGTCAGCAGCGCGGAAAAGTGCTCAAATTCGTTATGCATGAAACGTTCAAGTGCCGCCAGACACAGCGATTGCCAGTTGCTGAAATAGTGATAAGATGTGGCTGCGTGAAATACCCACGGATTCGGTTAATTCCCGGGTGGTCACTTTCCCGATGCCTTTCTCAATAAATAACGCAACTGCACCCTCAAGGATTTTAATTCTTAGCGCTTCCGCCGACTGTTTCATCATCGCTCTCTCGTTGACTTTGAGCAGTTGCTCAAATACACTGCTTTTCGCTCTTGAGCAACCGCTCAACCGCTCAACCGCTCAAGACTCATCTTATAAGAAAATAAATCTATGCATTCCCCGAAACTCCTGCTGCCGGTACCCGCCCGCGCGCAGCGCTATTCTGACATTAAAAAGGGGCTCGGACGCCGACACAGCCAAAAGCTGATGCTGCTGCTGGTGTTAGCTGAAAATATGATGTACCTGCTGTATCCACTGCAGGCCGGTTTTGCCATCAATGCCATTTTTACCGGCTAGGCGTGGCATTCGGTGATGGTGTTTGTGATGTGGGCGATCGGTGCCGCACGGCGCAGCGTGGATACCCGCACCTTCGCTCGTATTTATGCCGAACTGGCGGTGCCGGTGATTGTGGCACAGCGACATGAGCAACATAACGCGTCGACTATTGCGGCGGTGATGCTGCTGGTGATTGAATTCTGGACCGGCGCAGGCTGCCTGGCGATCCTGCTGTTCTTCGCCTGTTTCCTGCCCGGTTTCACCCGTAAAAACGACGCGTTATTTGGTCGGCTGAATAACCGGCTGGAAAAAGAGGTGCAGCTGGTCGGTGATACCAGCCCTTCGGCGCTGGGACGCCACTTTGCTGACGCAAGCCTTACTTGGCCTGTCAGCCCGCGTGGCGTCGGGTCTCACACCACTGCGAAGCGGGAGAGGGCTAAACAGGACCAACGGCACTGCGTATTGACACATATACTTTCTGCGACTGCTTTCACACGCTGTTCGGGGATTTCATATGATCACTCTACATCATGGTATCAAAATCACCGCTGCACGCAGCCAGGTCTATGCCGCCTTAACCGATATCACCCAACTCGCCAGTTGGCATCTGGGTGTGGTTGAAGGAACGATTGCACCGGGCGAAATTCTGACCCTGCGACCCAATCCACACGCCCATCTCAGCTGGCGAACCGAAAAACTGGTGCCGGACGAGGAACTGGTGCAGGTCTCGGTTGACGAGCCGGATAGCCCGGCGGGAAAAACTCTGCGCATCACGCTGGCCGATTTCGGACCCGATCAAACCATTGTGGCGCTAAGTCACGGTGGCTGGTCCGATCGCGATCCGCATCTGCCGTTCTGTAATACCCGCTGGGGTGAAGTGTTACAGCATCTGAAAAGCTGGGTTGAATCCCCATAAGGAGTGAATCATGCCGCAAAAACGCCCGACTACCTTTCACGAATTCAAACCTGGCGATCCGCATCCACAAGGTTGGCAGGTACCGCCGGTTAACGATTTGCGCTCGGCGATCGCGTTGCTGCAAACGTTACCGGGTCACTATATTGAAACCGATCGCGAAGTCGACCCGATGGCCGAACTGGCGGGCGTCTATCGCTATATTGGTGCCGGTGGGACGGTTATGCGTCCGACCCGCATCGGCCCGGCAATGACCTTTAATAACATCAAAGGCTTTCCGGATGCACGGGTGCTGGTGGGGCTGATGGCCAGCCGCGAACGGGTCAGCGCGCTGCTGGGCGCACCGGCGCGGGAGCTGGGGATTCAGATGGCGCAGGCGCGACGTAACGTCACCCCGCCGGTGCAGGTAGAGCAGAAAGATGCGCCCTCTCAGCAGGTGGTCTATCGCGCCGACGATCCTGACTTTGATCTGCGTAAGATTCTGCCTGCACCAACCAATACCACTGAAGATGCCGGTCCTTACTTCTGTCTCGGACTGGTGCTGGGCAGCGACCCGGACGACCGCAATAACACTGACGTCACTATTCACCGCTTATGTGTCCAGAGTAAGGATGAGCTGTCGATTTTCTTTGCGCCCGGCCGCCACATTGACGCGTTCCGGCGAAAAGCTGAAGCGGCGGGCAAGGCGCTGCCGGTATCAATCAATATGGGGCTGGACCCGGCTATTACCATCGGTGCGGAGTTCGAAGCGCCTACCACGCCGTTTGGCTTCAATGAACTGTGCGTCGCCGGGGGACTGCGCGGCCGGCCGGTAGAACTGGTCGACTGCCTGACGATCAATCAGCGCGCCATCGCTCGGGCCGAAATTGTGATTGAAGGCGAGATCCTGCCAAGCGTTAGGGTGGAGGAAGATCAGCATACCCACAGCGGCAAAGCGATGCCGGAGTTTCCGGGCTACACCGGCGAGGCCAATCCCTCGCTGCCGGTAATCAAGGTTAAAGCCATTACCACCCGCCGGCAGCCGATATTGCAGACCCTGGTCGGGCCGGGCGAAGAACATGTCAGCCTGGCCGGTATTCCCACCGAGGCCAGTATCTATCTGCAATGCGAAGATGCGCTGCCCGGTCTGGTTAAAAACGTCTATGCCCACAGTGCCGGTGGCGGCAAGTTTCTGGCGGTGCTACAGGTGGCGAAGCGCAATGCCGGTGATGACGGCATGACTCGCCAGGCAGCGCTGATCGCGCTGGCGGTCTATCGTGAACTGAAGAATGTGATTCTGGTGGATGAGGATGTCGATCTGTTTGATACCGATGACGTGATGTGGGCGATGCAGACTCGCTATGTCGGCGATCTGGATACGCTGTTCGTACCGGGCGTGGCCGGGCATGTGCTCGATCCTTCTCAGCAACCTTTTTACGACCCGCGCATCAGCGATAAAGGAACCACCACCAAAACCATCTTTGACTGTACCGTGCCGTTTAAACTCAAACCGCATTTCATTCGCGCCCGGTTTGCTGAGGTTGATCCCAGCCTGTGGGCACCGTCATTGTTCCCGCGATAATTCACCGCGTGCCGTAACCCGCCGCTGCCTGACGGCGGGTTACTTTCAGTCGAGCGTCTCGAAATCCGCGTTTCCTCTCAGCTTCGCCTGCACGGCTGCCGCCAGTCGGGTCAGCAGAATCGCGGCCAGCGCGAAGCCGATGGCGGTTGCCAGCAGACGATCCTCCGCCACATTGCCCTGCACCAGACCGGTAAGCGAAATCATCAGTACCACCATCAGCGTGACGAAGAAGGTAAAAACAAAGTACGAGCCGTTTGCCAGCCGGTAAGAAAGCGTGAAGGCGATATAGGCTGACAGGATAAATGCAGCCGCCAGCACAGGGCAGGCTGATGCAAATAGTGGGTGAGAATGCCTGCCGCCAGGCAACCCGAGAGGGTGCCAAGGGTGCGGGCGGGCACCCGCAGCAGTGACTCACGAAAATGACTGCGCAGGCACAGCAGCAGGGTCGTGCCGGTCCAATAGCCGTTCTGCAGCGAAAAATGATGAACCGTTAGCAGCGCTGTACCCATGGCGATGACGGCAAAAACCACCGACCAGCGCAGATGTATTTTTGGCCGCGAGGCGTGTTTCAGCCGCCGGATAGCGCTACGCCAGGTAAAGCGGGTCAGTGGTTGCAGCCGGAAGTCCCCGCTACGCACCAGCAGGCAAATCAGAATCAGCTGCACCGTACCGCCGAGCATTACCAGCACAGCCCGGCTGGCGGTGCCGTTAATGCCACTGATCACCCCATAGCAGGCGGCGAACATCATTGAACCACTGATAAACAGCAGCAGGCTACCGGTCAGCGCACCGAAAAATGCACACAGCCCGAGGCCGAGCAGCGTCGCCAGCAGCAATTTTGCTGACGATCCCTCCCAGGTTTTACTGGCACCAAACGCCAGCGGCAGCGCACCGCTGGCCATCATGCTGGCTTCCCTGAGATGCTGGGTTGCGAGGCCGATGCCAAAAATTAACAGGATAGCGGGCACGCAGCAGAGTGCTAATCGCATGTCATGTCTGAGTTGTTGGGTCCTGTCCACGTTACGGCGTTTCCCTGATTCGAATCCCAATGGCAACATTGCCGCTGACAAAAGTGTGAACCAGATCTCATCTCTCAGCCAGAATTTTACCGGCGGGTGGATCGCGGTGGCGGCCGCAACAGCGTTTAATAGCCGGGTTAAGTGTGCGCTGTGTCACATTATCGGGTTGCTAAGCCAGTTCTTCCTTTCTATAGTCTGCCCGCGCTTACCGGGCGACGGGGTGCCCGTTGTCGGCTCTGCGGTTCCGTTATCTGTTCAATCCATTGGGAAAATATGTTGTTAAAAAATAATCGTGAAACCGACGCTGCCGGCTTTGCCCGCTGGGCGTTACTGGCGCTGGGAGGTTTTGGCATCTGCACCGGCGAGTTCATCGTGATGGGCTTGCTGCCCGATGTCTCACGCTCATTAGCGATCACTGAGCCGCAGGCGGGTAACGCCATCGCCAGCTATGCGCTGGGTGTGGTGGTGGGTGCGCCGGTTATTGCCGTCCTCGCCGCACGTATGGCGCGCAAGTCGCTGCTGCTGATCCTGATGGCGCTGTTCAGCCTAGGGAATGTCGCCAGCGCCATGGCTGACAGCTACACGGGCTGCTGGTGGCGCGCTTTCTGACCGGTCTGCCGCACGGTGCTTACTTTGGCGTGGCGTCACTGGTGGCCGCCTCGCTGGTGCCGATCGAACGCCGTGGACGCGCGCTGGCGTCACTGATGCTGGGGCTGACGGTGGCGACCCTGATCGGCGTACCGCTGGGATCGTGGATCGGGCAGTTGTTCTGTTGGCATGTGGTGTTCACCTTTGTTGGTGCAATCGGGTTGCTGACCTGTCTGTTGATTGGCCGCAATGAACCACTCCGCGCTGAACATTGCCAACGCAATGGGTGCCTGGCTGAGAGGGCTGACCGTGTCGCTGGGGATTGCCGGTCTGCTGGTGTTCAGCGTCACCGCACGCCAGCAGCCTGAACCGGCATTATCCCGCGCCGGGTTATTTATTTTCCCGATATATCACCTTATTTTGTCACCAGGCGAAGCGCGAAATTTCCCCGAATCAAAAACATACCGCTGCGATTAAAAGCGCTCCAGACGTCTGGATGTTTAAATTAAATTAAAATAGTGTTTGATAAAAACGGTGAGGCGTGGCTTAATAGCGTCATCGGTTTGGAACACAGACCTTATAAAAGCAGCTTTAGTAAAGCAGCCCTCAGTGCAAGCGATATCAAAAGATACCCCTTCTTCTTGAGTCTCCTCCTAAGTGCCTAGTACTACTAAGTACCTCTCTGAAAGACAGTCCATCTTAGCCACTTAGTGGCTCATAAATTAAAGAAGTATCGATGTCTAATAAAATGATTGGTTTAGTAAAATGGTTTGACGCTGGTAAAGGTTTTGGTTTTATCTCTCCTCAGAATGGCAGCAAAGATGTATTCGTACATTTCTCTGCAATTCAGGGTAGCGATTATAAAACTCTGGATGAAGGTCAGCAGGTCGAATTCACTATTGAATACGGCGCTAAAGGTCCATCAGCAGCTAACTTCAGCCCGCTGTAAATTTTTATTGTCAATTACGCTTACAATCGCGATGACGGTAATAACCTGAGCAGATAAGCCTGAAATTGATAATTAACAGAACCCGCCTTGTGCGGGTTTTTTTGTTTTTTAGTCCGCCCTTAAATTAAAATAATTGTTATTTCTGCCCCGACTTTCATTATTACATTCTGCATATCTCTCCCTGCTGTTATCGATTTTCCTCTGCGGCGCATAGATTGCCCCTTCTTCAGCCTGGCCTGATGCTATTTTTAGCCCATAACATCGGCGCATGCCTGACTACGCTGATACTGAACGCGTAACAAAAAATTCTGACTTACTGACATGCTGGAGATCCAAATGAAGAAGATCGGCATTAATGGTTTTGGACGTATCGGCCGTCTGGTCCTCAGACGCATTCTTGAGCAGCAGGAAGCGGTTGAAATCGTGGCTATTAACGATTTAACCTCGCCGGAAATGCTGGCTTACCTGCTGAAATATGACACCAACTACGGTGCTTTTCCGTTCAGCGTTGAGGCGGGTGAGAAAGCGCTGCAGGTAGACGGCAAAAACATTACCGTGTTCGCCGAGAAAGAGGCGCGAGACATTCCGTGGGGCGATTTTGGCGTAGACGTGGTGATTGAATGTACCGGCTTTTATACCTCGGCAGAAAAAGCACAGGCGCATATTGATGCGGGTGCAAAACGGGTGCTGATCTCCGCGCCGGCGGGGGAGATGAAGACAGTGGTGTTTAACGTCAACCACGATACGCTCAGCGCCGAAGATACCATCGTTTCGGTTGCCTCCTGTACCACCAACTGCCTGGCGCCGATGGCGAAAGCGCTGCATGACAGTTTCGGCATCAAAGTCGGCACCATGACCACCGTTCATGCTTACACCGGCACTCAGGCGCTGGTGGACGGGCCGCGCGGCAAAGATTTTCGGGCCTCGCGCGCGGCGGCAGAGAACATCATTCCGCATACCACCGGCGCGGCGAAGGCGATTGGTCTGGTGATCCCTGAACTGGCAGGCAAGCTAGAAGGGCATGCGCAGCGCGTGCCGACCAAAACCGGATCGGTCACCGAGCTGGTGACGATTCTGGAGAAGAAGGTGACAGTCGACAAGATCAACGCCGCCCTGAAGCAGGCGTGCGAAAACAACGAGTCGTTTAACTATACCAGCGATCCGATTGTCTCTTCCGACGTGATTGGCCTGCCATACGGGTCGATTTTCGATGCCAGCCAGACCGAAATCAGTGAAGCGGGCGATCTGCAGCTGGTTAAAACGGTTTCGTGGTATGACAACGAATATGGCTTTGTTACTCAGCTGGTGCGGGTGCTGCACAAATTCGTTAACCTGTAAGCCTGTCAGGCCGTTCATTACGAACGGCCTTTTTTACATTAGCGCAGGCTGGCGACCAGCCACTGCTGCAATTCATTCAGTTCCTGCTGCTGTTGCGGGAAATCAGCGCTGAGCTGAATCAAGACCTCCTCCAGCGCCTCCGGCCGGTAAGCGATGCCCTGTAACCGCTGCGCCAGCACTTCAAGCGGTGTCGGATTGAGGCTGTCGCTAAAAATCTGGCAGCGCGAGACGATGCCGCGCTCCACATCAAAATGGATCTCAACGCCGTCCCAGCTAAACCGCTGATCCAGCAGATGCGAGAAATCCGGTGCCTGACCAAAATTCCATTCCCAGCTGCTCTGGCGGGCAAACTGCTGTTCAAAGCCCGGCATATCGGGCAGCGCCGCCGGTGAGATGTACTCAGGCTCGCAGTGCGCATTGAAATGTTCGAAATAGGCTTCGGTCACCGCGGCACAAATCGCCTAATAGCTGATACCGGGGCTTAACTCCGCCAGATTCGCCACTCTGGCGCACACCGAAGTGATGCCTTTGGCCTGCAATTTTTTAACGTCGGGATTGAGGTAATCTGCCAGTCGTGACAGATCGGCGCTGATCAGAATGGTGCCGTGGTGAAAGCCGCGATCGGGCGTTTCCCGGTAAGCCGTTCCGGATATCTTGCGCAGCCTGTCGGCGGTGCTGACCACCAGATCGTTACGACCTGAAGCCTCGGCCGGCAAGCCCAGTTTCGCCAGCGCACGCAGGATAATTGCGGTTGAAACGCTCTTATCATAGTCCGGTTTACCGGCCATAAAGGTGAAGCAGCAGTTGCCGAGATCGTGAAACACCGCGCCGCCGCTGCTGCGACGCGTCAGCCTGATGCCATCTTCTGCCATCCGCCGGGTATTGCACTCCTTCCACGGATTTTGTGCTCGGCCGATGACCACCGTTTCCGCATTCCGCTATAAAAACAGTACCCGCTGGGTCGCTGGCATCTGACGGAAAATGCACTCTTCCACCGCCAGGTTAAACTAGGGATCGTTCGACTCAGATAACAATAAACGTAACGAGGACATCAATTACTCCCGTTCCTTAAGAGAAGGCGCCCGGCTGTCAGGGAGATGACACAGTGTAACAGCAGAGCGTAGCGACATTAAGCGAGTGTAGATCATGCGAATTTCTGGCCTTGGCGGAGTGGGGAACAGGAAAGTTGATAATGACAGAACGGTCCTTTCCGGCGCTGTCAGTATGCTGTGGCTTGAAAGAGGACTCCATGTCGCATTGCAGGCTGCCGAAAGTGCCTGAATCCGCGCTATATGACTGGTTAACAGGTCATCAAGCTGCTAGCATAAATACCGGTTAAACAGTCCTGGAGGGCTTATGCCACATAATATTCTGAGCGACACCAGCGCCAGCGTCAGCGAACTGAAAAAAAATCCGATGGCGACCGTTAAAGCCGGCGAAGGTTTTCCTGTTGCCATTCTCAATCGTAACCAACCCGCCTTTTACTGTGTTCCGGCGGAGCTGTATGAGCAGATGCTTGATGCGCTGGACGATCATGAACTGGTTAAGCTGGTAAATCAGCGGAGTCAGCAAGCGCTGCTTGATGTCGATCTGGATGCATTCCTGTGACCTACACGGTTAAATTCTGTGAAGAAGCGTTAAAAGAGTGGCTCAGGCTGGATAAAGCCATTCAACAGCAGTTCGCTAAAAAGCTAAAGAAGTGCTGTGAGAATCCTCATATCCCGTCATCCGCTCTGCGCGGAATTAAAGACTGCTATAAGATCAAACTCAGAGCGTCCGGTTTTCGCTTGGTCTATCAGGTCATCAATGACCAGCTGATCATTGCGGTAGTTGCAGTGGGGAAACGTGAACGTAATGAAGTTTATCATCTTGCCAGTCAGAGGATGCGTTAAGGCGCATGCGGCTGACGTGATGATCTTGCTCCCGGTCGCAGTCAGGGGCAGACATCGGGCAAATACCGTGAATCCGTCAACGTCACTCTCGCTTAAGTTGCGCTTTATCGCTGACGAAGCCCGGCGTTGCCTGATGATTATAAAAGACCGGCAGCACGGCCGTTACATCTGAACCCGGTCTCCCTTCCGGCATCCATCTTCCACCTCCATCCACTCCCCCGTGAATCATTCATGCTGAGCGGCAGCGGCAAAAAAAACATTAAATGCCGTCTGTCAGCCAATCCCGGCACATCACGGTGCGCCATTATGCCAATATTGAGGTTCACGTCCTGTAAGCGCACTGATAATGCTGCTTATTTTACTCGTCCCGATAGGTGCCTGCCGTTACTAATGCCTCTGCTGGCATAGTGATGAAAATCATGGCCGCGTTAAGCTCGACGCTGATGCTGGCCTGCGTAAAAGGGCTGGACGGCCTATTCCGGTCGGTTAAGTGATCTTTTTCCGATCGGTGCTGGCGCTGGTACCGCTGATAATCTGGTTGTGGGTGCAGGGGAGCGTACTGGACGGCATCCGCACCCGGAATGTTCGCGGGCATTTTCTGCGCGGGCTGGCGGGTACCGGCGGCCTCTATTTCAGCTACCGGTCGCTGCTGTATATCTCCCTGACCGATGCCACCGCGATTAACTATGCGGCTCCGCTGTTTACCGTGCTGCTGGCGGCGCTGCTGCTGCATGAAAAGGTGAGACATCATCGCTGGGTGGCGGTGGGTTACCTGTTTCTCGGCAACTTGCCTGAATCCACTACCGTCATCGGTGCAATCCTGGTGGTGCTCGGCGGGCTCTATTCGGTGCTCTATGAGCGTTACCGCTTTCGCCGAAGCCGGGTGATCAACGCCAGCTCTTAACCCCTCGCCGATGATGTTGGCTAAAACCTCGCCGCGATCGCGTTTTCCAATCGGCGTTCTTCCCGGCCAGATTAACTGTGATCGCGGCGAAAGTTTGATCATTTGTAATCGATTACTTTACAGCTCACCAATGGGTAATCGGGTAATCGATGAAAACGGCGCGCTGCTGATTGCGCTGTCATTTGGCTATACCCTCTGCTTCATGCCGACGTTGGCGCTGTCGAATAACATTGCGTTCCACAGCCTGGCCAGCAGTGAGAAAAGCTTTCCGGTTGTCCGGGTGTTCGGCACTATCGGCTGGATCGTGGCGGTGATATTTATTGGCGTGACCGGTATTGCCGCCAGTACCGCGATCTTCCAGCTGGCGGCAGTCTGCTCGCTGCTGCTGGCCATCTACAGCCTGACGCTGCCCCATACGCCGGCACCGGCCAAAGGATTGCCGCTCAAAGTGCGGGACCTGTTCTGTGCCGATGCCTTTGCGCTGCTTAAGCTGCGCCATTTCCTGGTGTTCGCGCTGTGCGCCACGCTGATTTCAGTTCCGCTCGGGATCTATTACGCCTTCACCGCATCCTGGCTGGCGGATGCCGGCATTCAAAACTTCAGTACGCTGATGTCGCTGGGGCAGATGTCGGAAATCGTTTTTATGCTGATCATCCCGCTGCTGTTCCGTCGGCTTGGCGTCAAATACATGCTGCTGATTGGCATGGCGGCGTGGTTTGTTCGCTATGCGTTGTTTGCGCTGGGGATGAGTGATGAGACGCGCAGCCTGATCTATCTCGGCATCCTGTTGCACGGCGTCTGCTATGACTTTTTCTTTGTTGTGGGCTTTATTTATACCGATCGCATTGCCGGTGAAAAAGTTAAAGGCCAGGCACAGAGCATGGTGGTGATGTTTACATATGGCATAGGCATGTTGCTGGGATCGCAGATCTCCGGCGCGCTCTATAACCAGTTGGTGGCGGGTAATGCCAGCGCGGAGAGCTGGGCCATTTTCTGGTGGATCCCGGCGGTGGCGGCAGCGCTGATTGCGATTATTTTCCTGTTCTCGTTCAGGTATCGGGATTGAGGATTTTATTTAGGGAGGCGGAGATGAAAACAGTAAAAGGGCCGGGCATATTCCTGTCACAGTTTATCGGCGATCGACCACCGTTTAATTCGCTGGCCGGACTGGCTGAATGGGCGGCGGGACTGGGATACAAGGCGTTGCAGATCCCCTGTCATCAGCCCGCGATTTTTGATGTTGAGCAGGCGGCCGTCAGTCAGACCTACTGTAACGACATCCGCGGTCTGCTGGCAGGCTATGGACTGGAAGTGAGTGAACTCTCAACCCATCTGGAAGGGCAGCTGATTGCGGTGAGCCCGGTGTTTGATGCTGCCTTCGACAATTTTGCTCCGGCTGCGCTGCGTGCGGCGATCCGGCTAGGCGTACTGAGTGGGCGATAGCCACGCTTAAGCATGCGGCAGCGGCCTCGGCAAACGGATTGCTGCGTTCAACGGTGTGAAATTTGCCATTGGTTAATATCAGTTCTGCTTTACCCAGCGTAACCATAGATCCTCCTGAATGGGGTTGTCCGACTTGCTGCGGGACAGGGAAGTGCAGCAGGGCACGAATAGACCGGATTACGGTGAGAGGTCTGTCGGAGCGTCTAGTTATACGAAGGGATAATAGTCTGGCTTCGCCTGTCGTCCTACATTGCGACCAGACAGCCAGCAGCCTGAAGAGAAAGCCTGCATTTACGCGTTCTGGCTGTTCATTTTGCTCCGTTACGGTTTACGGAAATCCAGTTACTTAACCTCTATGGGTGAACACATGTCCAACGCTAAGCTTGAAGTCCTGACGCCACACAACAGCCAGATCATTTTCATTGACCAGCAGCCGCAGATGGCATTTGGCGTGCAGTCAATTGATCGTCAGGTCCTGAGAAACAACACCGTTTCGCTGGCGAAAGCGGCCAAAGTTTTCAACATTCCCATCATCATCACCACCGTAGAAACCGAAAGCTTTTCGGGTCACACCTATCCAGAGCTGCTGGATGTGTTTCCCGGTCAGGACATTTTAGATCGCACCTCAATGAACTCCTGGGATGACCAGAAAGTGCGAGATGCGCTGGCTGCCAACGGTAAGAAAAAATTGGTGGTTTCCGGTCTGTGGACCGAAGTGTGTAACAACAGCTTTGCGCTGTGCGCGATGCTGGAAGGCGATTATTAGATTTATATGGTGGCTGATGCGTCAGGCGGCACCACCAAAGAGACACACGACTGTGCCATGCAACGTATGATTCAGGCCGGTGTGGTGCCGGTTACCTGGCAGCAGGTGATGCTGGAGTGGCAGCGTGAATAGGCTAACCGCGAGACCTATGACGCGGTAATGAACATCGCCAAAGAGCATTCTGGTGCTTACGGCATTGGCGTGGATTACGCCTACACCATGGTGCATAAAGCGCCATCACGTCAAGTGAGCACCGCACGCTGGCGCCTGTACGCTAAGTTGCAGCCTGCTGATCGGCCTGCTGTATGCGTTGCTCAATGTCCGTTCGCCCGCACCGCCCGCAATTGCGCTGGTCGGCCTGCTGGGAATGTTGCTGGGCGGCGCGTTGATGCATGCCTGGCTGCCCGCTGCAAGACCGGCGACCGCGCTACTGCAGCCGGCAGATCCAGCCACTCTCACTTCACATCAGGTAAGCCGATCATGATGAAATTGTACGCTGTTTCTCTGATTGTCGGGCTGCTCGCCGGGGTAGTCTATGCCCCGATCGATGTGAATTCCCCGGCACCTCCGGTGATCGCGCTGGTGGGGCTGTTTGGCATGCTGGTGGTTGAGCAGTTGATTCCACTGGGAAAACGCTTAATCCGTCGACAACCGGTGACGCTGGCGTGGTTCCGTCACGAATGTGTCCCCAAAATCAGCGGTACACCGCCACCGTGCGGCGATAAAGCACCCTAAGTCCTTTGCCAGGCAGGTAAGGACTTTCAGAGGATAACTGCATGACTCTGTCACAGCGTATTGTCATTGTTGATGATGAACGCTCAGTCCGCAGTGGACTGAGCAATTTGTTGCATTCTGACGGCTACACCACACGATTATTCGAGTCGGGCGAGGCGTTACTTGCAGATGACAATGCACTTTCTGAGGTGAGCATGTTGATCATTGACGTCGGACTCAAAGGGATGAGCGGTTTTGAGCTGTTCACGCTGCTGAAACAGCGACCCGTTTTGCCGCCGGTGATTTTCATCTCAGCCGATCCGGAAGAGACCACCCTGTGGTACGCCATTGCACTGGGGGCGCTCACGTTTTTCCGCAAGCCGATTGATGTTGATACCTTCCTGTATCTGATACGCACTGAGCTGTCTGACGACGAAGGCAGCAGCGCAACCGTAACCGATGGTTAGCTGCCGCCGGGTTTTGTGCGTGATCGTCCTGCATCAGGCAAGGCAGGGTGATGCTGGATCGGGCAACCTTATCAATAGCAATAGGCTGCCTTTCAGCCTCAGCGGCGTCGGGTGTTGGCGATATTCAGCCGTTCCGCTGCCCGCACCAAATCGGATAACGATCGGGCATTCATCTTCTCCATCACCCGCCGCTTATGCACTTTGGCAGTGATCTCACTGACGCCCATCTCTGCGGCAATCTGTTTATTCAGCAGTCCGCCGATCGCCAGTAACATCACCTCACTTTCACGCGGGGTCAGCGTCTGATGGCGCAGAGTCATCTCACGTTTCTCCTGCGAGGTCGCCATATTCTGTTCCGCAATGCGCATGGCTTCTGATACCGCCTGCAGAATACGGTCAGGATCAACCGGTTTGGTCAGGAACTCATATGCGCCGGTTTTCATTGCCCGCACCGTAACAGGAATGGTGCCAAAACCGGTTAAGAAGATGGTGTAACCGCGATCGATCAACACCTGAGCGACCTCAAACCCATCCGCGCCCGGCATATTAATATCCAGAATCAGGCAGCAGGGAAGCGGGGCGAAGTCGTGCGCCAAGAAATCATCAGCGGGAGAAAAAGAAATAACCTCGTAATTGTCGGAACTGAGCAGATTACTCAGGGCTGTCGTTACCGCAGCGTCGTCATCGACGATATATACGATGTTATTCATAGATATCCCATTACAGCCAGCAGTTGAGAGAAGTATCAAACCTGGGTGGTGTAAAGTGATCAGCAGTTATTTCACTCCTAGCCTGTCAGCCACGGAAAACCACCGGTGTTAACAGAATCTTATCATAATAGTTACAACATACTATTTAATACAATATTCCCCATCATTCACTTCACAGCAACGGACGGCTTTAAAGATAAAAAAGCGGACCGTTGATTCCGCAATGCCGCCTTCGCCAGCTGCCATGGGGCAGCGGGCGAAGGCACCAATCTGGAGTTCATGGTGGTGCAGGATATCTTTATGAGCCGTACCGCAGAGTTCGCCGATGTGGTGTTGCCGGGGTGCCCGAGCGTGGAGAAAGAGGGCACCTTCGTCAATACCGAGCGGCGC
>SZZY01000001.1 GCA_009830035.1 Pantoea sp. Eser | reverse complement strand
CGGGTCTTTCAGCGCGGTTACCGGGCGGGTGGTGTTGCCGTAAGGCTGCTCAATGATGACCTGCAGATCCGCTGACGACTCCACGCCCACCGGATGCCGGTCTACCTCGGCCTGCGACAGCGCCACCACGCGGCAGCGGCAGTTATAGCCGTTCGGCGGGAAGATGGTGTCCCATATCGGATCGTCCCAGCGAAAAATGCGCCCGTTGAGCGCAGCGTGGGCCGGACGGGTGCGGCTGTCCATCACCGCCACGTACTGCCAGTAAGGGCGCGCCTTGACGTTGGCGCGCATTTTTTCATAGCGGCCCGCCATGTAGGCGGACTGCGTATTGGTGCGGAAAATGGTGTCAAGCCGGTACGGCATCAGCTTTCGGCCTTCCAGCACGCCGTCCGCATCCGCTTTCAGGCCGCTGCCCATCCAGCCCCGGCGGGTAAGCTGCGGAATCAGGTTATCCTTAAACCACGCGGCGGTCTGGCCGTCCTCCAGCCCCTTCGCCAGCGCGCCGTGCACGTCAGTCAGCACGTCCTGCTTCAGCATGCCGCTCACCACAAACGAGGTCGCGTGCGCGCGATCCTGCATCTGGCGCGTATCAAAGGCGATTTTAATGCCCTTCGAACGGAAGTAGCGGATCGCCGCCTCCGGCTTCAGGGTCATGGCATAGCCGAGATCAACCACGCACGCGCCCCCAGAGGTCCGCCACGAACAGCGCGTTTTCAATCAGCTGGCGCATCTCTTCGACGTCGAGCTGCGGGTACGCCGCGTCGATGATGGCGGGCAGCGCCTCCGGGGACTGGCCCTCGCTGAGCGCCGCAACCAGCGGCGCAAGCAGCGTTTTCATTGCCGCCTCAGCCTCGCCGGTCAGCGCCTGCGGCGCGCCGTCCACGGCCTGCTGGGCGCTGTTATCCGACTGCAGGGAGAGCGCCGCCTGCTGCGTAAAGGGCAGCATGGCCCGCGCGTCATACAGCGCGCTGAGGGTGGCCGGGATGTCCTTTTTGTTACCGGGCGGCACCAGCAGGGCGTCGCCTGCCGCCGGGACGGGTATGCCGGTGCGTTCATGTGCCCAGGCCTGGCTGACGCTGATCCCCGCATTGACCGACGCCCCGATGGCATCCGCAAGCGTTTTCAGGTCTTCCGGTTCGCTGGCGTCAAACTCAAAGCGGCACAGGCGGCGCGGATCGATATCGCTGTAACCGTTCAGGGCCAGCATCGGCCAGAGCAGCTCGCGGGTGAGCGTACCAGCCAGCTGACGGGCGTCGCTGGCCAGCAGCTCGTGACGCACTTCGTTATGCACCTCGCCCAGCGCACGACTGCTGTTGTTCTCGGTCTGGGAGGTCAGGGTTGCGCCGAGGATAACCTTGCTCTGGGTACGCTCGCACCACTCGATCATGTAGCGGAACGGGTCGGCCTGACCCTCTGCCGCATCCTCAAAGTTAATCTCCATACCCTGCGGCATGATGCCCGCCGCCTCACGGCCCAGCGTCATCACGGCGCGCATCAGCTCCATCTTCTCGTCGTCGGTGGTGCCGGAGGGGTACTTACCGACGCGCATCGGCAGGCCGTACACCTCCAGAAACTCCGCCAGATCGCGCGCGGAGAGGTTCTTGAACAGGTACGTCCAGGCCAGCACGCGGAACAGGCCCGCCTCCAGGAAGCCGCCGCATTTTGCCTTGTGGCGATGCAGTATCCAGCCCGATGGCCACAGCGCCGCGCCGTCGGTGGTGCCGTCAATCAGCCGGATGTCTTCGCCATTGAACAGCGGCGTCTGAAACCAGCGCTGCGGGCGTTTAAAGAACTGGCGCGGAAACCACAGCTTACCCTGACGCGACCAGTCAATCTCAACCGGTGAGAAGCCGTGGCCCACGGCATCGGTGAGATCGAACAGCAGCGACTCGAAGTCCGGCATGTCCTGAAACCACTCGGTAACCTGCGTGGCCAGATTCTGCTCGGCGGCGGTGGCGTTGCGCGGCGGCGTGATTTTCCACGGCAGCGTCAGGATGGAGCGGCGGCGCTTGCTCATCTCGGCAAACAGGTGGCCGTCGCGCTCCTCCATGTCACAGAACAGATCGGCCTGTGCGGTGAGGTTGCCCTGTTCGGCTTCCTGAAAGATGCCGTAAAGCCGGTTAATATTGATGCCGACAGAGGGGTGCTCCGCCCACTGGCGGCGCAGCAGCAGGTTATCATCCGACTGCTGACGCTTCAGCGCCTGCGACTCAAACGGCACGCCGCGCGTGTCCACAATCACACCCATAATCACCATCCTCCCCGTGAATAATCGCGCTGCCAGTCGCGCATGGCCCGCCCGGTCAGGTCGCTGCTGGCGCTGTAGAACTCCATTTTGGGCGAGCTGGTAACCGCCAGCGTCCAGAGCATGTGCAGCGCATCGGGACCGTCATCGTGATCGGCCTTCGGAAAATGGCGCAGCTGCTCAATCAGCGTGGTCTGGTCGGCGTGCAGCCGGATACGCCCGTTAGCCATGTGCGGCTGCAGGGATTCAATGCGCAGCAGCTTGTCAGCATGGGGCATAATGGCCCGCGCCGGAACGGGAATGCCCATCAGCTGGGCGCGCTTGATAAGCTCGGTGCGCAGGAACTCCTGGAACTGCACGGACTCCACGCCCCAGACCAGACAGTTGAATGTCTTCTGCAGCTCAATGACGTCGCTGATGATTTTGTCCGGCAGGCGCTTGCGGATATCCGCGACCACCACGTCGAGCACGCCGTTCAGCCGGTCATAACCGCCTACCAGAATGGCGGACGGATCGCGGCTGGCCCCGGCCTTGCCGAGGCTGGGGTCAACGGCCCCGAAGTAAATCCACTCACGCAGCCGGTGCACCCAGAACTTGATGATGTCATGGCCGCTCTCATCCTTCCCGGCACAGCGCATCGTCACCGGCGACCGGATCGTTCTGGTATTCAGAGTCAAACGTGCCGTGACCGTCGCGGGCGCGGATGGTCATCAGGGCGAGCAGCGGGCGAGCCGTCCATGACACAATTGCCCCGGCGTCCATCGCGGCACGGTTTGCCTCGTAGAACGCCGTCGCCACGTCTTCACCCTCGTTACGCAGCAGCGACTCCCACTCATCCCACAGCTTCCTGTCGTCAGGCCAGCGGCGCATCGCCTTAAAGCGCGCGGTGCGCCACAGCTTATTGTTCAGGGTGCGCGACAGCACCGAGTCATAGTGAAGAATGGTGCCGATGTAGACCACGTCGAGCTTGCCGCCCGCCTGACCGAGTGGCAGCACGGTTTTCTTCAGCCAGCCCTCCAGCTTGTCTCGCTGCTCAGGCTTGCGCACGTTCTCGTCGTTCTCGATATCGTCCAGCACCACCAGGTCGGGGCGGTACGGTCCGTGGCGCAGGCCGCGCAGCTTCTTACCGCTGCCCGCTACCTGCACCTTGATGTCGTTGCGGGTCAGGATGGTGCCCATCTGCCAGACGCGGCCCTGACCGCAGACATCGGGATAATCCGCCTGCAGGCGCGGGTTGTAGACCAGCTCGGCCTTGATGGCCTCCAGCATCGGATACGCCTGGTCGATGGAGTCCATGACGATCACCGGATAACGCTTGATGCCGCGAATGATGCACCACAGTACAAACAGCTGACTGACCAGCGTCGACTTGGCCTCACCGCGCGGAGCGGCGATGGCGTCATTGCAGCCTTTTGTGCTGGCCACAATCTGCGGCAGGCGCTGGAACAGGTAAATGTGCAGCTCACTGGGGTCAGCGTGGCGCACATAGTGAGGAAAGTAGGTCTGCACAAAATAACGGTAGCCGGTCACCGGATCACTGACGGCGGCACGCCGCTCAGCCACAGCGCGGGCATCGGTGGAAGAACCGGTACACTCCGCCTCAATCGTGCGGCGAAGGCCCGCTGCCAGCTCGGTCATGGCCTGACGCAGCTCGCGCAGGCTGGTTTTTATGGACATATAAAACCCTAAAAAGAATAAGGCTTCTTTGTTATTGTGTTGCGGCGAAACTAACCCTTTAACAAGGAAACCTTATGAGCACTAAAAAACTGATGGATGACATCAGGCCATCATTGCAACGCACAGAAGCTGTGCTGGGTGAGATACTCCAGATTTCGGGCCAGCAGCATCTGGCATCACCCGAAACACAGGAGTGGTCGGAAATTTACTTTCGCAGTTCAGAGGCGGCGAGCCATCTTGCACAGGTCAAGGCTGCACTGAAAAACCACTCAGCCATGCTATATGCCACAGACTTACGGTTCAGAGCGCCGAGGAAAAGAGTGGTACGACACGCTATAAACCGCACCATCTTCCTGCGGGTTCTGTTGTTTACGTTAATGCTGATGCGCAGAATCCTGACGAGGCAGCGACTTACTACTGCGCGCACTGCCATCAAAAAGGCATCGTATCGATACTTCAGCCGGGTAAAGAAATTGAGGGCCACAGAAGCCTCCACTGTCCGCGATGTAAGAATGATTACAAATTCGAAGTTATACCCAACCGGGTGATGTTCTTTGAGGGCAAGCCCCGCAGTTGTTATTGAGTAAAACGGGCGGGTAAAACCGCCCATTTAAAAACAGTCAAATCGCACCCAGCCCCATGCGACGCTCGCGCATCACCGCATTAATGCGACTGGCGATATCGGCAGGGCTACAGCCCTGACCGTCAAGATGCATATTCTTGAGGTCTCCGCGCATAATCAGCCAGAAATCGCGCTCATTGCGGTACTGGGTAATCTGTGCAACGTCCGCAGGGTCCAGCCAGACACCCTCGGTAATTTCAATTAACTGCATCCCGTTATCAGCCTCAGTATTTACGTCCGAAAAGATTCGCTGACGCGCCATGTCCGGCGTATCGCCCTGAAGCGGGGTTACTTCCAGAACGCCATGATGGCGGGTGTGTACAATCAGCCGCGAACGGTCACTGCATACCGCCGTTGCGGTAATTTCTTCAGCCCGCAGGCTGATATTGGGGTTAATTTCAATCAGCTTACCGGCCATGTGTTTTCTCCAGTTCCGGGGTAAAGGCCTCGATAATCTCCACGAACGCCGCAAGGTGCTGTGGGTACTTAGTCTGTATAAACTGCGACAGTGCGGTGATGGTGCTGATGGCCGTGGCCACGCGGTCAGTTTCGGGCAGCACTTTCTTACTGGCCGCTATCGCTTTGGTGTAAGCATCTGAGAGCGACGCCAGCAGTTGGACGCGCTCCTGCGCCGGAATGTCATCAGCAGAACTCACTTTTTCGAGCGTGGTCTGAAACTGACCCATCAGGCTGTTCAGAATGGCGCGGGCAATATCCTCCGGCGCGCCGCTGGCCAGCTGGTTGGCCGTGCGTAACGCATCCCAGCTGTCACCCTCATCAGCCGACACTTTCTTCCAGCGCATTGCCGTGGAAAAACTCACCCCCTGCTGAGCGGCCAGCAGCTCCAGCGACTGATTGCTGAAGATGTAAGCTCTGCGCAGGGCGTCGCGGGTCTCACGCGGGTGTGCCATTCACACCCCCGCCGAGGCGCGCACCAGCGCCAGCCCGACCGACACCACCGCACCTGACAGCGCGCCGCTGAGCGCACCGGATACGGCACCCTGTTTCATGCCGCTGTCCTCAATCACACTCAGGCGCGCATCGATGCCGTCAAGCGTGGACTGGATATCGCGCAGCGTTGACAGCACGTCGCGCAGCACGGCCTCATCCCTGTGTTTTAGTGTGCGATTCATCAGTGATTACCCGGCCCGCTAATGAGGCGATCAATCCGCTCAGTGGTGCGCTCCATAGAGGACTTAATCTCCGCAAGCATTTTCATGATCTGCTCCTGATCGCGCACCGCATCCGACTTGAGCTGATACAGCTCGCGCATGCGGATATTCTCTTTACGCAGCTCATCAATCGCACTGTGAAGGCTTTTAACCCAATAGGTCAGCCCGCTGGCCACCAGGCCGAAAAACAGGGTCTGCAGCGTATCCATAGACATAATCTCCATCTGTCATTCCTTCGACGCAGGCCAGAAAAACGCCTCCAGCGCTTTCAGCTTCGCCGCGTTCGCCTGACACCAGGCACCGTAATCTGCCGCATGACGCAGCAGCGCCTCCGGGGGCAGGCCGCCAGCCTTGCCCGCATACTCAGCAGGCGACGGCGGGATCACGCCCGGCGTCACCATCGCACGCGGTGGCTTCACCACCGGCTCAGTAACCGGTGCCGGTGTGACCGTCACCGTAGCCGAGGGCTTTTGCGTAGAGCTGCATGCTGCGAGTACCAAGCCCGTTATAACCACACTCGCCAGCCGTTTTACTGTCATCACTGACCGCCTTATTAATCTGGATACCGAGCAGCAACTTAGCCTGTGCCAGCTCACCTGTTTTATTCACCAGGCTTGCCGCAAGCGCATCTGCCCGCGACTGCTGGGCCATTTCATCCCGCTGCGCCTTAAGCAGCGCCACCGTGGTTGCCTCGCTGATGCGCTGACGCTCATCGGCACGGGCGTTCTTCTCGCTGGCCAGCGCCACGTCACCGGCGCTTTTTGCCAGGGCATAGCCTGACGCATAACCGCGATGACGCAGCCACCACCCGGCACCGCCGAGCAGTGCACACAGCAGCACCACCGCAGAACTGACGATGAGCGCAAACAGCGTTGTCGCATCGGTTGTCGACAGCTGGCCCTGACGGTTGGAGACCAGCTCCGGCAGTCGTTTAAGGAATCCCATCAGTATTACCCCGCGCTGCATCAGCGACCGCGCCTGACCATCATCCGCCAGGTCAGTACGGCCAGCGAAACATCAGACAGAACCACGACCTCACCCATAGCCAGAGAAACTATCCAACTGAATTTGCAGCTGATGTGATAGAAAAACAGCATTGAAATAATCACCAGCAGATAGGTGAACAGGTTGGCCCGGAGCACCTGCCATGCCTCTGTAATAAGAGACTTCATGCCGGATACTCCGCGAAGGGCAGCTGCAAATGCGCGCCATCCTTGAGCGTGGTCCAGTTACCGCCCCATTCAACGGGGATGGAAAGGTCTGCAGACGCCTGTTTAAATGCGGCGGCAATCTGCTCATACAGAGACCACTCCCACGAAATCTGGCTCCCGACATACGCGACCACGTCCACCGCATGCCCGGTCAGGTGGCGGCTGTTAAGCGTCTGGCTGTGACCACCTGCGACCATCTCTTTCTGGCGTTCGGCAGTGCGCAGACCCTCAGTGATACCAAAATCAACGGCTGATACTTCAAGCGCGCGGCGAACCAGTTTTACCAGGTCAGGGTTAACCCCCTCAGGTTGCTTTCGCTGCGCTGACTGAATTTGAAAGAAGACATAAAAAAACCCTCACGATTCTGTGAGGGTTATTGTGATCGCATCGCGACAGGGGATGGAGTGACGGGGGTGAGACGGGAACGGGTCAGAATAACTGCCCCTGCGTCTGGCAGGGATGTTTCCGGCGCCGGTTAATCAGCTCCCACGCCCAGGTATTACCAAAACCGTATTTCGGCGCGACGTGCGTCAGCGCCATGCGCAGGGACTCGCCGCTGTTGACCATGTCGTCCATATCCGCATAGAAACACCGGTTGCGCCACTCACGCAGTGCTGCAGCACAGCGGGGGTCACCAGCGTATCCTCGCCGCCGAAGTGCTTCACCAGCTGCTGCGCGCGGTCTTCTCCGATAACCTCACGCAGCATAGACAGGCGACGCTCTCCGTCACGCCGCACGCCTTTACCAATCGGAAACCGCGCACCACCAAATCGCTCAATGAGCTTTTGCGTGGCATCAAAACCAATTACCCCCACAATCTGGCGGACCGTGTCGGGCAGCAGCGCCTCAATCTTCGACAGCATTCCCTTACGGCCAGCCGCCACGCGCGGACGGCGACCATTCGACGCAGAAGGGGTAAAGCCTACCGTACGCATATTATAGGCCACCATCTTTTCCAGCTCAGCCTCCGTGCAGTCGCTGGCAGAACGTCGCCCGGTCAGGCGCGCCAGTACATCGCGATACGTATCATCATCCCAGCCGAGGCGCGACTTGCCGGTATGTACGATGCGGATAAGGTTACGCTTCATAAGATCACCTCAGACGAAGGGAGAAAACAGAAAGCCCATAAACGAAAAAAGCCCCTCAATGAGGGGCTTTTCAGGGCTGATTTACATTGTCACACCAGTGCTGCAGGAGGACATTGGATCACAGCGTTAAAAGATTGTCAACGACACTTCGATTACTGCTGTCCTAAGGTTAGTCAGATGATTGCTCAGGCCATTGATCTAAACGTATATGACATTTATCCAAAAACCCTATTAGGGCATCTGATAGACCAGAGTTATTCAAACTTGCGTCGTAGCTCAGCTTATCACCCCTGAAGCCCACATCAATCCTTTCATCAACCCCCTCCAGTTCAATCAGTAACTCCCGCATTTCTTGTCCATAAGATATGCTATCAAGGTGAACAGCATCAAACTTTCCATGATTTATCCAAGCCGCTCCCTCAAACTTAATTTGGCGATGATTATCAACCTTTATATATAAATCGCCATATTCGTATCTGGGGTCATTGCGATCAGGAGCGCCCTTAAGATAGCCCATTGAAATTTTTTATTTTCACAAGAAAAACGTAAGGCCTCCCCGTTTAATCTTGATACAAATCCAAGCAACTCAATGCTTTCTTTCCCGGCAAACTTATCTTTGCTATATGTCGTTGACCATTCGTTGGATGGAATTAGAAGGCGATAAACACTAAAGGACGCTAAAATCACAAGTCCAATTTTATAAACCTTTTTCATAGGAATTCCTTTAAAAGCTCTATTTTTATGACTTCACGTGGTTCCGTTATGCTGCTCCATCAACTGGCAACCACCGCACAACGTACTGCGAAATATCCTGCCCGGTATTGCGGCAAATCATACCGTTGTAATCCATATCCAGATAAGCCCACACCAGCCTTGGAAATCCTACACCCTGCAGCGCTTCATCAACCTCGCACACCGCGCAGATCACTCTGCCCGCACCGGTTTCATAAGCTGTACTCAGAACATCAGAAGGGATATCACCACCCACCTCGACCCATTTAAAAGATTTCAGCATTTTTAATCCTCCCATTCAGCGCCACGCTGCCAGTCAGCCATTAACTCTTTGATCTCACCAGACAGCGCATCAATACGCTCTGCCTGATGTTCAAGCTCTGTCACGAGACAGGTATCAAGTTCATCCCAGCACTCTGACATTTCCAGCAGATGGCGGGACATTGTGGTCAGGCGGCGCAGGTGTGCTCTTCCGGTCTTAACGTGCTCAGCATAAGGATTTGGGCTTTTACGCCCGGTGGATGTGCTCATATAAATTTACCCCTCTTCTTATACCGCTCTACTGCTTTTTTCATTGCCGCCTGATCAGCCTTTTTATATACGCGGTGATTGCGACTGTCCCAGAACTCCCACCGGGCAACCTCTGGCATGTTGCGGAACTCTTCAACGGTGCCACCGTCACTCAGACGGTAAATACGCCGCGCGGTGCCGTCGTAGTGCTCAAACCTCATCACGCACAGATACACCCTGCACCTCCGTAACCAGTTCTGAAGGCGATCTGAGCGTCAGACCCTCAATTTTGCGGAAATGATTAACAACTGTTTTAGCAGTCGGAAAGAAGGTATCCGTCACTTCGACGTCCTTCTCTGAATAGTGCCGATTCTCTTTCCGTTTCAGCCATGCTTTACCGCCGCGCTCTTTAGCAATTTCGCGCGCAACTCTGGCCGTGGTATTAACCAGCCTCTTGCACAGGAATACAGCGGCTAACGGCTCGTAACACTTGTGACCCTTTTTGGCGAATCCGAATAGAGGAATTTCATTAATCGCAACGATATAGGCCATATGCGTTTCGTCGGTATGAATTTTATGTACTGAAACCAAGTTACACTGATAATCAAATCTTACTGTTACACCTGATTTAATGGTCTCTTCAATGACTGACCACCGCTGCTTACTGATCGTCATCATCATCTTCCTCATCAAATGAAAACGGCAGTTTTCCCAGCGCGCTCAGAGCCAAGATGATGCCAATGCGCACACCTTTGGCTTTTTCGCTGCCAGCCTCAATGGGAGGCATTCCATTACCCAGCGAAATAGATGCCCCCTAGCTTATCCAAAATAAGCTGAAGGTCAGCAACATTTCTCTCATGCCATGACGTCAAATCCTGAACAAATCCTGCAAATTCTGAATTAATGATTTTCATACAAAATCCTTATTTTGGGCGTGAGCAGTCCCCTGACGGTTCACGCCATATTTAAAAGATGATTAATGTCGGTTTAAATCAGAGCGCTTTAGCTTATGCCGGTGTCAGCGATTTAATATTGGCGAAATATGGCTCCACGTTAATCTCCACCACGGCGATGGCTTTTAAATCACGCGCCACATCCACCGTTCTTACTACATCACCTCCACGAAGAAACTTGCAGGGCTGATAGATAAAGAGACTGCCCACCGGATAACGCGCGTTAAACTCTTCAGCCTGCATTGGGATTACTCCATACCCGCGACTCCGCATGAAGGCAGAACTTACGACGCTCTTTAGCCCACCCCTGATTAACTGCTCTGCAGGGTGCCTGCGCCGCCTTCAGCCAGAGCGTAGCTGCGTCAGCGTAACGCCCCTCACGCTCAGCCCTGACAGCACCGATGGCATAGCGCGCATACTGGTTAACATGATTAAGATTTGCCGGATTCTGCTGCATATCAGGCTCCTGCAGTCTGCTCGAACGGCGTAATCGCGAAGTCTTCAATGCCGCTGCGAACGGTAATACCGGCAACACCCTCAACGGCCTTAGCCTCATTCAGGATCGCGTCTTTGTTAATTTCCTCCTTCGTGCGAATAAAGCGGTCCAGATTCAGACGGCGCAGCGTCTCCAGCACACTATCCACCCCACGCACGGCGACTGAAGGCGGACGATTACGCCACTCGATCTTACCGGTGATCAGACTGGCCGTCTTGGTCTTGCCGTTCTGTGTCAGTTCATCTCGGTGCGCCTCACACCACCCCTGAATGCCCTTGCTCAGGGTATCAATGTCTTTTTTGAGCGCCTCCAGCGATGGAGCGTGCTGCTCGGTAATCTTCCCAATGGCATCATTCATTTCACCCTTGGTGCGTGCCAGCTCGCGCTGCAGGTCACCCAGCTTTTTAATATCCCCGATCACATCTTCTTTGCACTGTGGAACGTAGACTGCTGCAACTGCTTTAATGCGTTTTGGTTTAACTGCCATGATTAATTTCTCCGTTAATTGATTTTGCTTTTACAAATACACGATCAAACTGTGCAGCCAGCCGTACCGCATGATTAATGGTACTGGTGGCAATATTCATTTCAGACACGGTGTGGTTATCAGGACAGACTTTAATTTCAGGGTTAACCACAAAACCCGACCCGCTTAATTCAACGTCAATGCAGATTCGGACGCTCATTTCCTCCTCCCTTGAGTTTTTTACAGGCGGGGCAATTGCAGCCCGGCGTAGGTTTTTTCAGATCGTTTAAAATTGCCTTGATGCCATTATTAATAAGTACCGCGCGTTCGGCTTCAGACCCGGTGGCACCATCAAGCAGACCCTCCACTGAGGTAGACATAACATCGCTCAGTTCATCAATTTTGATAGTAATAATTGCTGTCATAATTAATCTCCATCCCCACTATCATCAAGTTCGCTCTTCAGGTTCTGCGCAACCACCGCGAACCTTGACAGTAAAATTTGAGCGATACCGCCTTCGGCTAAATCAGCCATTTCAGCCTCGTCAATTTCTAAATGAATTCCGACCTGTCCATCAGTGACCTGTATTAATGTCGTGATTTTTACCGTCATAATTAACCCCACATCACCCGACATCCGTTAACAATCGACACGCGCCGCACACCCGGCACACCATTCAGCACATAAGGCACTTCTATGTAAGGCACCGCGATCCCCTGAACAGGCGGAACGGCATAAACCACAGGAAGATTACGCTGACTGCGACCTGTTACACGACCAAGACCACCCGCATTAACCCCTGATAAACCGCGAGAATACATGCAGTTAATGACCTGCTTTTCCATGATTACCCCCTAAGCTCCTGAATTGATTTAACCAGCTCTTTGAGCATTTCCATCTGCTCACCATGCATTTTTACCTGCACGTCCAGCAGTTTATTGAGTAGCTCACACTCTGCTGAGCAGCACAGCTGAAGGTGGCGGCGGGTCGTTCTGCGCATTTCCCGCTGAAGTGCTAAATCATTGTGGGCGGTAGACCGACAACGGCAATTCCCTGGAATGGCGGGGAATTCATCTTTCATCGGATAAAGAGCGGCCCGATGCTTGCGACCATTTGGAAATGTGGCGGGTCCGTTCAGGCGAACCGCCTCACAGTGGAATTCACCGTTCACATACACATCAACTGATTCATCAAACCAGACAGAAACCTCAACACACTGTTCCTGTAAGGAAGCTAACTTAGGTGAATAATAAAAAACGTCGTTAATTTGGATGAAGCAATATCTGACTCTGGTTTTCATGAAATTTTCCTTATTTAATTAAACTGAATATTCACTGCTTATCTGGTTAATCCACTTTTATGTACGAGACCTTCAGCGCATTCTTTAATAAGCGTCGGGGTAATTCCTTTGTCGCAGTAGCTCATGCAGCTAACGACACTTTTCACCAGCTTAAACAGATAGCGATAGCCACCCGCACCGGAATAGCGCCAGAACGCCCGGACGGCGCGGGGGTTTTCCATGTAATTAACGCCATTAACAACCGGCAGCAGGCTGGCCAGCACCTGCTCAAACGATTCACGCTGCGGCTCATTCGCCACGGTTGTGACAAGGTGCTTAGTTCCTGCCAGAACCAGTCCCACATCCGCCAGATCATGAATACGGCGCAGGGTATTGAGTGCGTCCGACGACAGAAACTCTGACTCGTCAACCATAATCAGCTTGCCGGGATGGCGCTTTAACTGCTTAACACAGCGGCGCACCATGTCATGGGCAGAGCCATTGCTGGCTAGGTCTAACTCTTCGCATAACTCACGCAGCAGGGCGTAAGGGGACGGCGCAACCGCGTCAATCTTGATCGCGCTGCTATGGCGGGCAGCATACTCTTCCAGCACCGTAGTCTTGCCGTACCCCGGCTCTGCTGTCAGCATCATAATGTCCGGGTCAATATGGACCTTACGGATAATGTCTAAAGCCTCCTGCGCCATGAAAATATCGACAAAAGATTTAGTGACCTTCTGCAGCTGGTCTTTTTCTTCTTCCGTCGCAATGAAAGCCGCCATCGCCTTAAGGATGTTGGCATCATTGGCCGCATACGACCAAGCACCTGTGATAACGTCGCCGGGCTTATTTCCATACGGCTACAAGCCTCTGTGCGGGTAATAGCTTTCCGTTCCAGCAATTGCAGAAATTCAGTTTTAGTGCTCATATTTATATTTCCGATATTAAGAGTATTTAATTCAGACTTTATTTATCTGCTGATTATTATTTTTCACCCATCGCCCGCAGACGCGCCGCAGCCGAGGTAAATACCTGACCGTCGTCTTCATCATCAAAATCAAAGTCTGTCGCGTCACCTTTTACCAGCGGTATCACCACATCCGGCTTATGGACCAGCGCCGGAGTACGCTCGGCCTCAACTTCACGCAGCTGCTCCAGCAGACGGTCGCGGCGGCGCTTAGTGCGTTTTTCCTGCAGCATTTCGACATACGGTATCGGGACTGCCGCGACTTTATTGCCATCCCAGATTGCATCGCAGACCCATGAACCGTCCATACGACGCACTATTACGCTATTCGGATCGTGAATATCAAAGCAGACGCGCACCTTTTCCCCTCAACCTGCGCCAGCTGCTCACTGAAATAGCGGTTATTGAACAGATTGATTTCACCGCGCCGCGCGATACGCTCCACCTCCGGCCTGAACATTTCATGCAGCTCAGCGCTGGTCAGCATATCGAGAACAATATTTTCGGTTTTGATAAGGTGATTACGATACGCCTGCGGCGTCCAGTGCTGGCCATTCTCGCGAACCGGGAGACTGTCATGAGGCCGGTTATTGTGACGCTGCACCTGCACCTCGATTTCCTCCAGCAGCTCGTCCCAGCGCGGCACCTTCGCCATATACTTTTTCTGCTCAGCAGTCAGCTCTTTGCCTTTTGAAAGAGCATTAAAAGCCGAGCGGGCCTTACGGTGATACAGGCGTTGCGTCTCCCGGTCACCCGATTTACCCACATAAGAACCGAACTTTTTCGCTACCCGCGCCAGGGTTTCTTTATTCAGACGTTCGATAATGCCGCGCGCCTGTGGATTCCCCGGAATACCGGTCTGATGGTCCACTTCAAGGCGGGAGAAAATACCCGTTGTGTCGGCGTCAAATATCTTATTCTTTTCACCGCCGCCGTTATCAGAGTAATAAATTAACGGCACACCATGCCGTGAGACCGCATGCCGGATGGCATCGCCCACCGCCACCTGGTTTTCGGATAACGCCAGACTCCAGCCCACCACAAAGCGCGTACAGCCATCAATAACCAGCGTAATCTCCGCCATGAAAGGCCAGCCAGTTGCGGGGTGAACCACTTCCATCTTGATCCCGTGGCCATCACCCACCCAGGCACCATTAACGGGGAGTGCAGACCAGTCACGACGCACGAACGGCAGCAGGGATTTATACTCAGCGCCGGTAATACGCCCGCGCTCACGCTCTGCTTTCGGTAACTTGTTTAATGCGTAACGCACGGTATCAACCTTCGGCAGCTGCGCCAGCATTAGCTCATTGCCTGCATACTCACACTGCCAGTCATCAGCAAAAGCTTCATAAGCCATCGTCACGCTGGGCCGGTTCGGGTTACGCCAGTACTGCAGGAAGCGACCCATCCAAGGATACTGTTCAGCTTTCTTAGCCCGAACCTTACCGGGCGCCATAATCACCAGGCGCTCACCCGATGTTCTGGCCATCAGGTAATCTGAGAGCCAGCGCTGCAGGCTGCTGGTGCCCACGCCGGTACGAGTAGACCCCTTACGGGCATTGGCAATGGATGCTGCATACAGCATTTCCGGGGAGAGCGTGCCGAGCCGCGTCCCGTTGGCAATCAGCTCAACCGCGCTATTACGTTTCATCCCGCCAACTTCCATCAGCTTGATCACGCCGCGCACCAGCGTCATACGCGCATCAGCAACCGCTTTCTGATTTTCAGTAAACTCACGCATTGTTTTCTCCATCAGCGCAGGACACTTGCGATACATCTCCAGCAAACAAACCGAATCAGCTGGCCCCTTAACCACCACATAATCCGACTCAACAACCGCAGGCAACGCAGCATCAGGCTCAGCCACACACAACTGACGCGCCATCCGGGCCTGTACCACTTCCCTAAATGATGCTGGTAGGCTGCTAATAAGGTATTCATATTTCAACTCCCCTTGTAGATTTTGATTTCTCACGAGGCCTCCTAACCCACCCCTCGCGTGCAGATCTACGGATGATGGTGCTCAGGCTTGCAGGTAGACCAGGCGCACCGGTTAAATCCTTGGAAGTTACCCAAAGTTCGCTAGCTTCACTCATATCTTTCAGGCCAAATATCTTGCGGAGTTGAATCTAATGCCTTAGCGATAAGCGCCTCACCCTTTTGGTAGGGCTTATCCAAAGCATTTTTTAAGGTGCTCGAAGCAAGTCCGTGCCTTCGCCCAATTTCAGCAAGAGACATCTTTCTCTTTTTGAGTTCCGCAACGATGTCTGCCCTATGCCGATTGCATCTTCTTTTGGTCTTCATTTCATGACATCCTACTCAGTCAATCCGTGAGCTACCTTATGAGGTAGCCCGTGCGGCGTGTTTGAAGTATTGATAGATTGCATTACGATTGCAAAATCGTGCAATGCATAAATATCATTTAGCTTTGCAACATAAATATAAGTTTTTGATTTAATGTTGAATTTATAAGGATTGCATCTAGAGATTGAACTGCATCCATGCAATCCTATTGGCGAGATTGAATTGCATGAGTGATTGGTGGACGATTGATGAGTTACTTGACCAACAACTCCCTAATTTCCCTACTGAACGGAGCGCTGTTAGCCGTAAGGTTGCAAGGGAGAAGTGGGAGCGGCGAAAGAGGAATACGTCGGGTAAGCGGGGGGTAACATACGAATACAGGATGCCAGCGAAGGCTCTTGAAATTAACGCAACAGAAGTGCGGCCAATGGATCATCGCCCAGCTATCGAGGAATTTAATGCATTACTCTCTGCATTGAGCGATACAGAATTAAATGATTTACTCCTCATATTAAAGCGCAAGGGTGTTGAGACACTGCTGTACCTTCTTGACGAGCGGAACATCACGTTATTGAAGCTGGATGATGTCGTTAAGGAGAAATTTCTGGGGATTCAACCTTAAAACACCGGATGAAGCAGTTCGCGCCACTGACGAGGCTAGAGAGTGTGGTGCCGATAATTCTGCACAAACGCCCGCCGACAGCCTAGCATCGGCAAAGAGGCAGGCTGGATAATAAAGCATAGGCTGGTACTAATCAGTTTGTAATAGTTTCGGCTTATGCTTAATTTGACTTAAGCCAAGCGCGTGACAGATTTCTCAAAATCTGTTTAAACGCCTTTCAAATTCATTCAAACCAGAATCATTCCATCCAAAATACATTGCAAAAAAATCATTTTTCGGTCATTTTTTTGCGACGAGTCCAAAACTCCCAAATTCTCGCCAAGCCGCGCCACTCAAGGGCTTGCGGCTAACCTGCATGTTCTCCGATCAGTCCAGAAATGATTACCACCCCACAACCATACATGATCCACTTCCTGAGCGTCCATCGCCTCAAACGATTTTTGAAACGCCAGTTCACTTTTCCAGAATCGCGCCGGACAAAAAAAGGCCCGCACAGTGCGGGCCTTAAACGTTCAGTTATTCAAACTCGTTCCACGAACGACCATCGCGGGTTATCATCGCCACCGAGGCTACCGGGCCCCAGGTACCGGCCTGATACGGTTTGGAGGAGTCGCCATCCGCCGCCCACGCTTCAATGATCGAATCGACATAGGTCCAGGCTGCTTCGACTTCATCACGACGGACAAACAGCGCCTGAATGCCGCGCATGCTTTCCAGCAGTAGGCGTTCATACGCATCGGCCAGATGTGACTGGTTGAAGGTTTCGGAGTAGCTCAGATCGAGTTTGGTGGTCTGCAGCTTATGCTTGTGGTCGAGGCCTGGCACTTTGTTCAGGATTTCGATATCCACCCCTTCGTCCGGCTGCAGACGAATGGTCAGCTTGTTCTGTGGCAGTTCTGAGTAAGAATCTTTGAACAGGTTCATCTCAGGGTTTTTGAAGTAGACCACCACTTCAGAACATTTAGTCGGTAAGCGCTTACCGGTACGCAGATAGAACGGCACGCCCGCCCAGCGCCAGTTGTCTATATCCACGCGGATGGCGACGAAGGTTTCAGTGGCGCTCGATTTGTTCGCGCCCTCTTCTTCCAGATAGCCCGGCACTTTTTTGCCCTGCACGAAGCCGGCGGTGTACTGGCCGCGTACGGTTTTTTCACGCACGTTGGTCTGATCGATGCGGCGCAGTGAACGCAAAACCTTAACTTTTTCATCACGGATGCTGTCAGCGCTGAGATCGGAAGGCGGCGACATGGCGATCGTGGTCAGAATCTGCAGCAGATGGTTCTGGATCATGTCACGCATCTGACCCGCTTTATCGAAGTAACCCCAGCGACCTTCAATGCCCACCTCTTCCGCCACGGTGATCTGTACGTGGTCGATGGTGCGGTTATCCCAGTTATTGACGAAAATCGAGTTAGCAAAGCGTAGAGCCAGCAGATTCAGTACCGTCTCTTTGCCCAGATAGTGGTCAATACGGAACACCTGACTCTCATCGAAAGATTCACCGACGCTGTCGTTAATTTTCTGTGAGGTTTCCAGTGAGGTGCCGAGAGGCTTCTCCATCACTACGCGCGCCGGTTTGGCATTCAGCTTCGCGGTACCCAAACCCTGACAGATGGCGCCGAAGGTGCTGGGCGGCATGGCAAAATAGTTGATGGTGGTGCGTTTTTTCTGATCCAGCATTTTGCCCAGTTTCGGGAAGTGCGTGGTGTCGTTAACATCGAGGTTGCAGAAGTCGAGACGGCCGCTGAGCTTATCCCACAGCGCTTCGTCAATCTTCTCCTTCATGAAGGTTTCCAGCGCTTCACGTACCACTTTGGTGTATTCCGCTTTGTCCCATTCGGCACGGCCTACGCCAATGATGCGGGTCTCTTCGTGGATCTGACCCGCTTTTTCTAACTGATACAGTGAAGGCAACAGTTTACGGCGTGCAAGATCGCCTTTGGCACCGAAAATCACCAGATCGCATGCCTGGGCTGTTTGTGTAACCCCCATTTTCCTCTCCTCGTTGCAGGATAATCCGACGGTGATGCATCCTCTGCCACCGGGTCCAAGTTGTTATTTTGTTTCAGCACAATGTACTTTTTTCCCGCGCCAGGTAAACCGACTCGCCGGGTCAACCGCATTAACTCTGTACCGGATAGCCTCAGCGCGTGTGATGACACGTGCGCATTTCAGCTTTTTTCTGTGTCTGATGTTGTCAGCGAAAATCCGGCCGCCGTCAAAGTATGCCAAAAAAAGCCGTGCCCGACTTATCCGGCCTTGCGCCCGACCGGCGCTAACGCGATATAGTCTCTGTTAATGGCTGCCGACGACAGCAATAATTGAAATTGATAAAAGTGATAATGGTCATCCACTTATGAATATGCTGGAAAAGATTGAGGCGCAGCCTGCTGCGCTGAGTAAAGCGGAACAGAAAGTCGCCGGGCAGATTCTGGCTGCGCCGCAGGCCGCAATGCACTCCAGCATTGCCACCCTCGCGCGGGCGGCGGGCGTGAGCGAACCCACGGTCAACCGCTTCTGTCACCGGCTGGGCGCACGCGGTTTTCCCGACTTCAAACTGCAACTGGCGCAGAGTCTGGTAAAAGGCAGCAACTGGGTCAGCCGTGGCGTGGAGCAGCACGACAACGTATAGAACTACAGCCACAAAATCTTCGATTCGGCGCTGGCTGGTTTGTAGCAGGCGGTGACGCTGCTGACCGGCGTCAGTGAACTGGCCTTTTTTGGCCTCGGAGCCTCGGCGGTGGTGGCGCATGATGCCTTCACCAAATTTCTGCGCTTTGATTTACCGGTCATCTGGTCGGACGATATTGTGATCCAGCGCATGAGTTGTATAAATAGTCGAGCCGGTGACGTTTTTGTTCTCATTTCACATACTGGCCGCACAAAAATATGGCGGAATTGGCTCGCTTGGCCCGTGTAAACGGTTCCACCGTTATTGCCATCACCTCTCCCGATTCGCCCCTCGCCGATGAAGCCGCGCTGGCTTTAGTGCTTGATGTGCCGGAAGACGCTGATGTCTATCTACCGATGGTGTCGCGCCTGGCGCAGTTGACCGTGATCGATGTGTTGGCGACCGGTTTTACCCTGAAACGCGGGACACCTTTCCGGGAAAACCTCAAACGCGTTAAACAGGCGTTGAAAGCGTCGCGTTACGAAAAGCATGCTATGTCGGGAACCCGATACACAACAAAATAATTAACATCACATTTACAATGTGAGTCGTGTCACAGCCCATCGATCATATAGAATAGCTAACCATGCCGTGTCCGCCGACCAAGACCGGCTTATTTGTTAACGGAGTCCTTCATGTCAAGACGTCTCAGAAGAACGAAACATGAGGTAATACTGAGTGGAGGATTTAGATTAGATCAGATGGTTACACTGACCGTCAACTCTTTTGTGTCATCGTTATGTCAGTCCAGAGTAGCCAGAAAACAACCCTTTGTACCAGTTAGAGAGTACAAAAAGAAACCCACAGGAGACCAAAGAGCGAAACACTCAGCGGGCCTATGGGGTAAAATTCGGAAGTTACTATTAGATAGTCAAACAGATTTTTGTGGTAAATTTTCAAAGAGTAGACCTACCGCGTCACACATTGTCTAACACCCAAAGGATTACAGACAGAAGCATAAAGGCATCCCGCAGGTCTACATGTTGCAGACCCATGAGAGCCTCCTTATAACTTACTGTTCTGTACAAGAAATTATTTATAACCTCTCTCTCATTAGTGGGTGATAATTCGATCATCGTCGAACGTGCTGCTAACGTGTTCAGGCGCTAGGGATTACTTCTCAGGTGCACGGTCAAAGATGATGTTAGTAATCAGCGGGAAGCCATTCACTAGCTCAATATCAAAGCCCGCTTTGTCTTTCACTTTGACAGACGCAGAGGCCATCACTTCGAGCATAACGATCATCTCAATGTTCCAGCCAGCACGACCAGCGTCACGGCTACGGATGACCTTAGCGACGTCACCATTGATAGTACGGAAAGACAACATAGCGTAACGCTTAGGCAGCATGAATACGCCTAGATTCTCCTCGCCGCCATAAGGGAACACAGCGGCACCCAGCAGTTCGCTTGCGTCCTCTACGCCAGCCTTATGAGCCACGGTTCAGGACTGCATTCATCTTGGTTGGAACCAGAATAGCGAAATCATCCAGACCGCTACCTAAGTGCACTGGTAGGTACTCGGTCAGCGAATCAATGACAACCTCAGCGGCTGCACTCGGAGACTTCCCGGTCACGGACGGCGCATGATAGGTGTTCACATCAGGATTGCCGTACATCACCTTAGCGACTTGTGCGAACATCTTCTGTTCAAACTGGTACTTGATGTCCTCAACAGACGCACGCAGTGAACCGTGAGTGTAACCACCCATCATATTGAAGTCGCTAACGAAGGTAGACGCAGAGACCATGATGCCGGTTGCTGTAGGTTTCTCAGGGCTGAGGGTTCAGCAGTGGATTAATCATGATTGTGGTGTCAGTGGGAATGAGCGCTTCAGGTGCATCCTCAGCGGGGTCAAACGTTTTGTTGCGGTCGTAACGCACTGAGCGGTCAACCAGAGTATGACGCTGTACCGGAGTTGGGTCATTGCGGTAATCGCGGAACTCAGCAGGGAGAATCATCTCATTGACACCATGAGCGAAATCGCCGTCATTGAAGGTCCCATCAATGGAATCAACCAGAGCCTTTGAGTAAGTCGCGCTGTCATTACCACCCGGTAACGGTAGGTCAATGAAGCCTTTACCGTTGACCTGTAAGATACCAGAGGTCACAGTGTCTTTACAGCTTGCCTCCACATAGGTTGAGTTATTTACGTCAGCCATCTTAGGCGCGAAGGGTTTAACCTGACCGTCTGCATTACGGGCCGGAGCGGTAAACTTAGGGGTTGAATAAAAAGACATGGGATGTTCCTTGTTAAATTATAATATTAATAAAATTGCACTCAATGTGCATAAAGCTTGACTAAGGGTCTACGGTTTGCAGACCCATCAGATTGGATTAGAAGCCACCGAAAGCAGCAGCCTTACCGGAGTCACCAAAGCGACGAGCAATCTCAGCCTCACGCTGTTTACGTTCAGCCACGGCCTTAGCGATCTCTTCAGGTGTCGCCACGATTGCAGCCATGCGTTCATTGTTTTCACGCACCTCACGCTCACGCGGTGCCTGTTCTTCTCGACGAGAAACAACCACGTTAGCCCATGCGTCTGTGTACTTACCGTAACCACACAGGGAGAAGCCGTTAGCGTTCATCTCAGAGAGCAACTCAAAGGCACTTGCAGCCCCGGCACAGTTACTTTGACAAAGTGCACGGTAGGAATCTCTTGCCCTGAATACAGCACAGTTTCAAGATCAGGACTCAGGGTCAGCTTCTCTTTGGTCAAGCCGGGGACAGGTAGATTAGGATTGATACTCATGGGGTGTACTTTCTTAAATTGTTGATAAATAAATTCATTACATAAAGTCACGCATAGTCAGACCAGCAGCTACAGCTATGTGGCACAAAGCGGCCTCGGTGAGCTTCTCGCGGTCCTCAAGAGGTCCCGACCCAGCGCCTCAACTAAGCGGCTAGACTTCACGTCACGCAGTCTGAGAGCCTTACGGCCTTCAGGTGTCGCAGTGTTAAAAGTGGTAGGCATGTTCAGTCATCCTTCATGGGTGCTAGTTAGCTAGCGTTGGCGTAGAGGTCAGCGAGTGTCTCGACTACATCGAAACTGATTGCGATGTTATAGCCAGCTAGCAGCATCAGGAAGTCATTCCCTGTAAGAACCTCACAGGCCCCTTCAGCTTGGCCCCTGCGTGCTATCATGGCTTTCACGTCTCGTTTAACGTGTCGTTTATGCTTCCCGGTAATCGTTGCGATTTTCTCAATGGAAACTTGATAGTTGGCATGGTCATTCATCCACTCCTTAAGATGATCTCGGAGTGCAATCAGATTGACCCCGGAGGTCTTCTTCTTAGATTTGATCATGGGATGTGTCCTGTTGTGTCCAGAATTGGGCAAAATAAGAGGACCAGAAAGGCCCGCTTAGGCGTAGCTCGATGCGCTACTAGGAATGAAGTTCAACTTGATTGGAGTTGGATTACACACGCATAGTGAATCAGGCAGCGCCCTGAATGGTGGCCATCAGCACCCGCCGTTACTCAGGGATTTCAACTTAAGGGAAGAACTCAATGCCAAACAACGATCACCCGCGAAGGGGAATATCAGTGTTTCTTGCATATTGTTTACTTCATAGGATTGTCTGATGTTGGTAACGGTTAGGCCCTGTTAAGGACGCTGGCTGATTCACAATGTGTATGACCTCAAGTCCTGTGAGTTCTCTCTGATGAGTCTAAGATCAGTAGGCAAGACAGGAGGTCATATGGCAGGAAACCACTTACAGCGGAATGTAAGCGAGGTTACAAAGAGCCGATGTGTAGGTGTGGTCCCACATTAGTGGGGGTTAGTGTTGGTTTAACTTTGGGAGAGCTTAGAAACGAGCTGTCTTACTTCCATGAGGACATTAAGGGATGGTTGCTATCGCATGATGACCATCGCTCAACAAGGAACAACAAGGCATCTCAAAGTTCACACTTAAAGTAATCTCTAACAGTTATTATCTTTTAATTAAATAAATTCATTCGAAACTATAAGTTATCTAAGGGTCTTTAAGTCTCTTTAAGTTAAAACCTAAAGAAGAACTTAAGATGACGTACCAATGTTGCCCACCCCTAAGAAGCATGGACCAGTTGAGTTCAGACTTTGTGAGTCCTCTCCCTTTAGTGGGTGTTAATTATATTACCTATCACAACCACCCAATCAATAGGTTTAAACTATGAAATCATCGTATCCCATTAGTGAGTAGTAATTAACCTAACAGCGCCTGAGCGAGACCTTGAGCCATCTTGTCAACCGCCTTTGCTTTCCCATACAGACCAAAGGTAATCCCCTGCCCTGAGTGTCCCAATACGTCACCAGCTAGGCTTTCAGCGACTCCAGCTTGTTTGAACAGGGTAGCCATCGTGTGACGCAGAGAGTGCAACACAAGGTCACCTGTGCGGTCTGGCAGTGCTTGCGGTAGGACCTCCCTGTTAAACCACTGTGACGCTGTGTCTCTGGACATACCGAACACAAGGGAGTCACTGGACGGCAACGCATCGACCCACTTACGGAACTCCTCAAGCGAGAAACCCATCGTGCCATCTGTCAGCGGTACCAGACAAGCACTTGCAGCGTTCTTAATTGTCTTGTCGCCAGCATCGTTAATGTCTAGGCAGAGATAACCAGCCTCCCCGTTTGCTGCGCTCACCTCGACTACATCAGCCTTGGTCAATTGGGTTAACTCCCGGGCCCTCGCCCCTGTGATGATAGCGACCAAACCAAAGAGGCGCTTATGTGGTTCACGTTCAGCGGTTACCCGGTCGATTACCTTAACCAGTTCATCAGCAAAATAAGCACGGCGTACACTCTTGACGCCCTTCACCTTAAGACCCTTTGTGTAGTCATGCTTAATGTGACCATATTTGATAGGCCCAATTGATCACAGCGCACAGTTTCGCCATCAGCTTATTAACGGTAGCGTCAGCGTAACGCCCTGACTCCCGCATAGCGTCACGCATAGCAGACACCTCGGCCCTCGTGTGGGTCTTCCAGTCAATTCCTGTTGTGAATAACTTGAGCGCCTTATGCGCGGACTCAATGTCGCGTAATGACGCTGGCTTGAGGTTGATAGCATGTTCATTGATATACATTTCTGATAACTCAGCGAACTCTAGCGCGTCTGTGTGGATTCTGCAAGGATGTGACACCGCTTGGTTCTCTTCCAGATTTGCCGTAGCAATACCTTCTGTACTACCTAATGAGGACAAAACAGCTAACAGAGGCTGAGTATCTCCGCTATGTGCACGACTCCGAGCAGCTTGCAGAACCTCCAGCGCCTTAATGATATGAGCTTGCTGGTCCACCGTCATTGATTCCTTTGCGAGTGACCGCAAGTCACACTCAGCATCGTGAATGTGATCCACTTCCAGCCCTGACCAGTAGTCCTCTACCTTATCGGTCAGGAAAGTTAACGCCATGGACTTCAAGTGTGCGTTGAGTTCTTCATTGGTGGCTTCCTGATTATCTAGTAAGAAAGCCTTTGCGGTTGCTGCTAGTTCATTCATCCGGTGCACTGCCTGTGTCCTGTTTGTTGCCTGTAATCCAATACTTGCAATCAATGATACTGACCCTGTGGTACGAAAGCGAACCACGTAGCGCCCTGACCTTGAGCGTCTGACCAATTGAGGAACTGCTAGGCGCTTACCGTGAGCGAAGCAAACACCGCCATTAAGGCGCACAGTGTCAGCAGATTGTGATGTTACGTTCGGGTGTGGCATGATGGAATCCAACTTGTGTCACTCTTATGTCAGCCCTACCGTGTCCCGCGTTGTGTACCCCTGGGATGCTATACAGATAGGAGAGGCATAATCGCATATTTAGTCACAGATTCGACATAACTATTCACATAAGGCTTACTAAATGATTAACCAGTCGTCTCCAGGCATCATCACTAAATCCACCTCTCGACGTCTCAGAAGAACTAAGATCGTAACAACCCTCGGCCCGGCTACGGATCGTGATAATAACCTCGAAAAAATCATCGCGGCCGGCGCAAACGTTGTGCGACTCAACTTCTCCCACGGCACGCCAGAAGATCACCAAATTCGTGCAGATAAAGTGCGTGAGATTGCGGTAAAACTGGGTCGCCATGTGGCGATCCTCGGTGACCTACAGGGTCCAAAAATTCGCGTATCGACCTTCAAAGAAGGCAAAGTTTTCCTCAACATCGGCGATCGCTTCCTGCTGGACGCCAGCCTCGGTAAAGGCGAAGGCGACAAAGAGCGCGTCGGTATCGACTACAAAGGCCTACCGGCAGATGTGGTGCCGGGCGACATCCTGCTGCTGGATGATGGTCGCGTGCAGCTTAAAGTGCTGGAAGTTCAGGAGATGAAAGTGTTCACCGAAGTTACCGTCGGTGGCCCGCTGTCGAACAATAAAGGGATTAACAAGCTGGGCGGCGGCCTGTCGGCCGAAGCGCTGACAGAAAAAGACAAAGCGGACATTATCACCGCGGCAAAAATTAAGGCCGACTATCTGGCGGTCTCGTTCCCACGCTGTGGCGAAGACATGAACTATGCCCGCCGTCTGGCCCGTGAAGCGGGTGGTGATGCCAAGCTGGTGGCGAAGGTAGAACGTGCCGAAGCGGTCGCTAGTCAGGAAGCGATGGATGACATTATTCTCGCCTCTGATGTGGTGATGGTAGCGCGTGGCGATCTCGGCGTTGAGATTGGCGATCCGGAACTGGTCGGCATTCAGAAGGCGTTAATTCGTCGCGCCCGCCAGCTCAACCGCACCATTATCACCGCGACCCAGATGATGGAGTCAATGATTACCAACCCGATGCCGACCCGCGCGGAAGTTATGGACGTGGCGAACGCCGTGCTGGACGGGACCGATGCGGTGATGCTGTCGGCAGAAACCGCTGCCGGTCAGTATCCGGCAGAAACCGTCTCGGCGATGGCGAAAGTTTGCCTCGGTGCCGAGAAGATCCCCAGCGTGAACGTCTCTAAACACCGTCTGGACGTGCAGTTGGACAACGTAGAAGAAGCGATTGCGATGTCGTCGATGTATGCCGCTAACCACCTGCAGGGTGTCGCCGCCATCATCACCATGACCGAATCTGGCCGCACCCCGCTGATGACTTCACGTATCACCTCGGGCCTGCCGATTTTTGCCATGTCGCGTCATGAGCGCACCCTCAACCTGACTGCGCTGTATCGCGGCGTGACGCCGGTGTTCTTTGACAGCAACAACGACGGTGTGGCCGCCGCGCACGATGCGGTCAACCTGCTGCGTGATAAAGGCTTCCTAGTATCAGGTGACCTGGTTATCGTCACCCAGGGCGACGTGATGGGCGCCACCGGCACCACTAATACCACTCGTGTGCTGCGCGTGGATTAATTGCCCCCCGGGTTAACATTGCCGGTGTAGAATAGAAGACGCGACTGGCAGGCAGTCGCGTCTTCTATTCTGACAAGGAGGCCAGATGGCCCGTTTTCACCCCATCAGCCAGCTTACCGGCCGAATTTTGTTGTTTCCTCTGGCATTAGTCCTGTTCGAATTCGCAACCTATATTGTCCACGACATGATCCAGCCCGGCATGCTGATCGTCACAACGGAATTTGTGTCGGCCCGGAGTGGGTTTCGACCTCGCTGACCGCCTACCTGATTGGCGGCGTGGTGCTGCAGTGGCTGCTCGGTCCGCTCTCCGATAAGTTTGGCCGTCGGCCGGTGATGCTTTAAGGCATCCTGTTTTTTTGCCGCCGCCTGCATTCTCACCTACTGGGTCAGCTCGATTGAGGAGTTTGTCAGCCTGCGCTTTGTACAGGGCATCAGCCTGTGCTTTATCGGCGCGGTCGGCTATGCCGCAATTCAGGAGGCATTTGATGAAGCGCTGGCGGCGAGGATGATGGCGCTGATGGCTAACGTCGCGCTGCTGGCGCCGCTGGCGGGAGCTGACCGTGGGCAGCTGGCGCAGCATGTTCTGGCTGTTCGCTGGCTGTAGCCTGCTGGCCTTTGTGGTGCTGTGGCGGGTGATGCCGGAAACCGCTGGCGATCGCAGCCATTCCATCGCCCTGCCGAATCTGGCCCGTAACTACGGGCGACTGATGAAAGATCGGCTGGTGACGTCTGGATCGTTCGCCATCGGGCTGGTGTTTATCCCGATCCTCACCTGGGTTGCGCTGTCGCCGGTGATCCTGATGCATGACAAAGGGCTGCCGCGCATGCAGTACGCGCTGCTGCAGCTGCCGGTATTCCTGGCGATGATTGCCGGTAATCTGACGCTGAGCAAGCTGGCGGGACGGGTGCCGATTGAACAGCCGGTAAAGTTTGCCGCCTAGCCGATTCTGATCGGGCTGAGCCTGGCGCTGCTGGCCAGCCTGCTTAACAGCCACGGCTATCTGCTGATTACCGCCGGTCTCAGCCTGTACGCCTTTGGCGCGGGTATGGTGAATGCCGGGCTCTACCGCCTGACACTGTATGCCAGCGATGAAGGCAAAGGCAGCGTGGCGGCGATGCTGGGGATGATCAGCATTCTGACGCTGGCAATCGGCATTGAACTGGCGAAAAGCGGCTACTTCAGCGGCGGTACGCTGTGGTTCTGTCTGATCAACTTTATCAGCGGCGTGTTGTGGTTTGGTCTGGTGATCCTGTTTATGCGGGAACGCAAACGGCGCAGCAGGCTGGAAGCGTTATAAAAAGTTGCGTGAGCATATTTTACAGACGGATGCCGGAATAAAGCGATAGGAGCGTACGCCTGTAGCAAAGCATAGCGGGTCATGGATGGCCCGCGCTGAGCCTGGCAGGGAAGGCGTTTTGGCGTCTTTGCAGAGGGCGTATGCTCCCGGAGCCTGCCTTTAAAAAACAAAAAAGGCCGCTGATGCGGCCTTTTTGCTATTAGCGTGGGTAGAGCTCTTTACGTGAATAGGGCTCGACGTCCCCTTCTTTGCGCGTTTTCAGCAGCTTCAAGATCCAGGTGTACTGTTCCGGATGCGGGCGCACGAAAATTTCTACTTCTTCATTCATCCGGCGCGCCAGCTGATGGTCATCCGCGTCCAGCAGATCGTCCATTGGCGGCCGCACATAGATTTCCAGCTTATGCGTATCACTGTTATAGACCGGGAACAGCGGCACAACACGGGCGCGACACACTTTCATCAGCCGGCCGACCGCGGGCAGCGTCGCTTTATAGGTAGCGAAAAAGTCGACGAACTCGCTGTGTTCAACACCGTGATCCTGATCGGGCAGATAGTAACCCCAGTAACCCTGACGAATCGAGCTGATAAAGGGTTTAATGCCGTCATTACGGGCATGCAGCCGGCCGCCATAGCGGCGACGCGCGGTATTCCAGGCATAGTCCATCAGCGGATCGCTTTGGTTGTGGAACATTGCTGCCATCCTCTGTCCTTCTGACGCCAGCAGCATGGCGGGAATATCCACCGCCCAACCGTGGGGTACCAGAAAAATGACGTTCTGCTGCTCTGCCTGCATCTGGTCGATAATTTCACGGCCGTGCCACTCTACGCGCTGACGAATACGCGCCGGATTGCGCAGCACTAATTCGGTCATCATCGCCATCGCCTGCGGTACCGTGGCAAACATCTCATCAACCAGCGTGGCACGCTGGGATTCACTCAGTTCCGGCAGGCAATAGTAAAGGTTAATCAGGGCGCGTCGACGGGCGCCTTTCGCCAGCTTGCCGGCAAAGCGGCCTAACCGGCCCAGCAGCGGATCGCGCACCTTTGGCGGTAATATCGCCATCGCGGCCAGTTCACCAATCGCCAGCCAGCTTCCCCAGTATTTAGGTTTGAGAAATGAACGTTCAAAAACGGGAATAAATTCAGCGTTATTTTTTTTTCGGGTTTCCATGCACTCGCCTCAAGCAATGACCGGCTAATGATAGTGACGACGGGCAAATTTGCAATCATCGTGCGCCAGATATAAAAAAACCGACGGGATTGCCGTCGGTTTTTGCGCGATGTGACGAAGTTCGCTTATTTCAGGCCCAGCTGAGGCAGCCAGGATTTCACCTGCGCCATATACTCGCTGCGTTCTTTGCCGGTCAGTCCTTCCATCCGCGGCAGCTTGGCCGTTAACGGGTTAACCGCCTGATTGTTGATCCAGATTTCAAAGTGCAGATGCGGCCCGGTTGAACGTCCGGTGTTGCCAGACAGCCCGATGCGGTCGCCACGCTTCACTTTCTGGCCCGGCTTCACCAGCACCTTCTTCATGTGCATATAGCGCGTCATGTACTGACGTCCGTGACGGATCGCCACGTAGTTACCCGCCGCCCCGCCGTTCTCCGCCACCACGATTTCACCGTCGCCCACCGCCAGCACCGGGGTGCCGATCGGCAGCGCAAAGTCGACGCCTTTATGCGGCGCAATGCGTCCGGTCACCGGGTTCAGACGGCGCGGGCTGAAGTTAGAGGAGACGCGATGCTGTTTCACCGTCGGGAAGCGCATAAAGCCGCGCGCCAGACCGGAGCCGTTGCGATCGTAGAATTTTCCGTCTTCGGCGCGGAAGGCATAATAGTCTTTGCCGCCGCTGCGCAGGCGTACGCCGAGCAGCTGGCTCTGGGCACTTTTACCGTCGAGCATTTCACGCGACATTAATACGCTGAACTGGTCGCCGGCCCGCAGCTTACGGAAATCCATCTGCCACTGCAGCGCCTTAATCACGCCGCTGGCTTCTGCACTGGTTAGTCCGGCTCGCTGGGCGCTGGCGGCAAAACTGCCGTGCACTTCACCCTGCAGGACGCTGTTGCGCTACTCGCCCTTCTGCATCTCCGCTTCCATTTTAAAGCCACCTTTATCGGTGCGCTCATAGGTGCGGGTTTCGCGGCGGGAGATCTCCCAGCTCAGGGTTTTCAGGCTGCCGTCATCGGCCAGCGTCCAGCTCAGCTGCTGCCCGACCCGCAGGTTACGTAAATCACGATCGCTGACCACCAGCGAATTGATGTCACCGATGTCGATGCCATACTGATTCAGCGCACTGCTCAGCGTATCGCCCGAAGAGACGGTATATTCGTGGACGCCCGGCGTGTCAGGCACGCCAGTATCGACATCATCTGCCGGCAGCTCTTCGTCCGGTTCCGGTGTGCTCTGATCAATCGGCTCACTGGCTTCCGGCAGCAGGGTGCGGAGTTCATTTTTATCCAGCTCGATGGTTTTGACGATAGGCTTCACATCATCGGTGGGGTGATAGACGTAAGGCCGCCAGACGGCGACAGCCAGAGTAACAACAGTTAAAGATCCCAGCATAACACGGTGGGGGCGCGGCAAATTATTGAATGCGAGGGCGACAGAGCGGGCTATCTGCTGCACTTTTACCTATTCCTCATGCTCAATTCAGGCAGCTTGCATACTGGCTCGACAGCTGTGAGAGGAATTTCACATAGCTATCTTTAGCTAAGCTGATGTCTGTTCCCAGCGGATCGAGCGTACCTTTACGCACCTGCGTTCCGCGGGCAACAGCATCGATGACTGTTGGCCTGAATTGTGGCTCAGCAAAGACGCATACCGCCTTCTGCTCAACCAACTGTGTTCGTATCTGGTGTAAACGCTGGGCGCCCGGTTGAATCTCAGGATTGACGGTAAAATGCCCGGTGGGCGAGAGACCGTAGTGTTTTTCAAAGTACGTGTAAGAGTCGTGAAAAACGAAATATCCTTTGTTTCTGACCGGTGCGAGTTGTGCGTTAACGCGTTTGTCCGTGTCCGCCAAAGTTACCTCAAACTGCTGGAGGTTGGCGTCAAGTTTGGCTTTACCTTGCGGCATAAGTTCCAATAATTTTGCATGAATTACAACCGCGGTTTTGCGTGCGATCTCCGGCGACAACCACAGGTGCATATTAAATTCGCCGTGATGATGATGGGCATCGGCGTCCGGCTGTTCGGATTTTTCCGCTGTATGTTCATCTTCATCTTCACCACCGCTAATCAATAGCGGTTTCACCCCATTAATATCGGCAATTGCCAGATTTTTTTTCGCTGGCAGTTCAGCCGCAGACTTCGCCATAAAGGCTTCAATTTCAGGCCCGACCCATACTACTAAGTCCGCGTTTTTTAAGCGTTTTACATCTGATGGACGCAGGGCGTAATCATGCTCAGACGCACCGTCTGGCAACAGCACATCTACCGGCGTTACCCCATCAGCAATCGCTGCCGCGATAAAACCGACCGGTTTGAGTGAAGCGACCACATTTGCCTGCGCAGGAAAGGTTAAAGAAGCTGTAGCGGAGAAGGCAGTTAAGGCGAAAAGTGCGCGCTTTTTAATATGTAACATTATGCGTCATTCCATCGTGACTTGGGTGTGGGATGTGATATTATAACATTCTAAATTCTGTGCAACCTGTAAATACTATGACCTCACTTGTTACACTCGAAAACGTTTCGATTAAATTTGACCAGCGCAATGTGCTGTCTGGTGTCAGCCTGTCGCTGCAGCCGGGCCGCATTCTGACGTTGCTGGGGCCAAACGGTGCGGGTAAGTCGACCCTAGTGCGGGTGGTACTGGGTCTGCTCGCGCCGACCAGCGGCACGCTCAGGCGTGATCCGTCACTGCGTATCAGCTATGTACCGCAGAAACTGCACATCGACCCGACGCTACCGGTCACGGTGGAGCGCTTTATGCGCCTGTCGCTCGGCAGTAAAAGCGCACAGATCCTGCCCGCCCTGAAACGTGTTCAGGCCGGGCACCTGCTCAATGCACCACTGCAAAAACTCTCCGGCGGTGAAACCCAGCGGGTGTTATTGGCGCGCGCCCTGCTCAATCAGCCCCAGTTACTGGTGCTCGACGAGCCGACTCAGGGCGTCGACGTGAATGGCCAGGTAGCGCTGTACGATCTGATCGACCAGCTGCGTCATGAATTGAACTGTGGCGTGTTGATGGTCTCCCACGATCTGCATCTGGTGATGGCTAAAACCGACGAGGTGCTGTGCCTCAATCACCACATTTGCTGCTCCGGGACCCCGGAAGCGGTGTCGCAACATCCCGAATTTATTGCGATGTTCGGTCCGCGCGGCGCACAGCAACTGGCCATTTATCGTCATCATCATAATCACCGTCACGACCTGCAGGGACGAATCGTTTTACGCAAAGGACAGGGTTCATCATGATTGAGTTGTTATTACCGGGCTGGATAGGTGGCGTGATGTTAGCGCTGGCTGCGGGCCCGCTGGGGTCGTTTGTCGTCTGGCGCAAAATGTCCTACTTCGGCGATACGCTGGCCCATGCCTCGCTGCTCGGCGTTGCGTTTGGCCTGCTGTTCAACGTTAATCTCTATTACGCGGTGATCCTGGTGACGTTCTGTCTGGCACTCGGGCTGGTGTGGCTGGAACGCCGTCCGCATCTGGCGATCGATACCCTGCTCGGCATCATGGCGCACAGCGCGCTGTCGCTGGGTCTGGTGGTGGTCAGCCTGATGAAGAACGTCCGCGTCGACCTGATGGCCTATCTGTTTGGTAATTTGCTGGCGGTGACGCCGGATGATCTGTGGATGATGGGCGGCGGCGTGGTGGTGGTATTACTGGTGATGGCGTGGCAGTGGTGTTCGCTGCTGTCGATGATCATTAGCCCGGAGCTGGCGCAGGTGGATGGCGTCAATATTCAGCGTACCCGCCTGATTTTGATGCTGGTCACCGCGCTGACTATCGGGGTGGCGATGAAGTTTGTCGGTGCGCTGATCATTACCTCGCTGCTGATCATCCCGGCCGCCACTGCACGACGTTTTGTCCGCTCACCCGAGGGGATGGCTGGCTTGGCGGTGGTTATTGGCGTGCTGGCCGTCACCGGCGGCCTGACCTTCTCCGCCTTTTACGACACGCCCGCCGGTCCATCGGTGGTACTGTGTGCCGCCATCCTGTTTATTATCAGCATGGTGCGCAAACCGGCGGTCTGATCAGACCTCGCGGGTAATACCAAAGTGACGATAAGCATGCTGCGTGGCCATCCGGCCGCGCGGTGTGCGCTGAATGAACCCTTGCTGGATCAAAAACGGCTCGATCACATCTTCAATGGTTTCACGCTCTTCGCCAATTGCGGCAGCCAGGTTATCCAGCCCGACGGGTCCGCCCATGAACTTATCAATAATCGCCAGCAGCAGCTTGCGGTCCATATAATCGAACCCTTCACTGTCGACGTTCAGCATATCGAGTGCGCTGGAAGAGACCTCGCCACTCAGCTCACCGTTAGCCCGCACTTCGGCAAAGTCACGCACCCGGCGCAGCAGGCGGTTGGCGATACGCGGCGTACCGCGTGCACGACGGGCGATCTCTAACGCGCCCTCGTCACTCAGCGCCAGCCCCAGACAGGCGGCACTGCGGCCGACAATGTGCTGCAGATCTTTCACCTGATAGAACTCCAGCCGCTGCACAATGCCGAAGCGATCGCGTAACGGCGAGGTGAGTGAACCGGCGCGGGTGGTGGCACCAATCAGGGTAAACGGCGGCAGTTCGAGCTTAATCGAACGGGCGGCCGGACCTTCACCGATCATGATATCCAGCTGATAATCTTCCATTGCCGGATAGAGCACTTCCTCTACCACCGGCGACAGGCGGTGAATTTCATCGATAAACAACACGTCATGCGGTTCAAGGTTAGTCAGCATCGCCGCCAGATCGCCGGCTTTCTCCAGCACCGGGCCAGAGGTGGTGCGCAGGTTAACCCCCATTTCATTGGCGACGATGTTCGCCAGGGTGGTTTTGCCGAGTCCCGGCGGACCAAAAATCAGTAGATGATCGAGCGCATCGCCGCGCAGCTGCGCTGCCTTGATGAAAATCTCCATCGGCTCACGCACATGCGGCTGGCCGACATACTCGGTCAGCATTTTCGGACGAATGGCGCGATCGAGACTCTCTTCTTCGTTAACGCTTACAGCAGAGACCAGGCGGTCGGCTTCTATCATGACTTACCTCAAATAGCGGCGCGTAGCGCTTCGCGGATCAGCGTTTCGCAATCCGCATCCGGTCGACCGACTTTACTGATCATACGACTGGCTTCCTGCGGTTTATAACCCAGCGACACCAGCGCTGCAACCGCTTCGGCTTCGGCATCGTTGGTTTCCGGTTCTGCATTCGGGCTGGTAAGCGTAAAGGCAGAATCGCCGCCAAACAGATCGCCGTGCATCCCTTTTAAGCGATCCTTCATCTCGACCACCAGACGCTCGGCGGTCTTCTTGCCCACGCCCGGCAGTTTCACCAGCGAGGCTATCTCCTCTTTCTCGACCGCGGTAACGAACTGCTGCGCCGACATGCCGGAGAGAATCGCTAACGCCAGTTTCGGGCCGACGCCATTCACCTTAATCAACTCACGAAACAGCGCACGTTCCTGCTTGCTGTTGAAGCCGAACAGCAGCTGCGCATCTTCGCGCACCACGAAGTGGGTAAAAATCACCGCTTCGTGGTTCAGTTCAGGCAGCTCATAAAAACAGGTCATTGGCATATGGACTTCATACCCTACGCCGTGTGCCTCAAGCAGCACCAGCGGCGGCTGCTTTTCCAGAATATTACCCCGTAAACGACCTATCACCTGAATGCTTCCTTAACCAACCAATGTGGCGGATTTTATAACATAAAAAAGGCTGGATGAATATCCAGCCTGTGCGTATGCCTGAGTCAGTGCGGCTAACCTGAACGTAAACGTCCGCGGGTCAGCACCAGCTTACTGTCGCTCATCCGCGCTGAATTCTGCAACACGTGGCAATGGGTAATGGCGATTGCCAGCGCATCGGCAGCATCGGCCTGCGGGTTGGCGGGCAGCTTCAGCAAGGTGCGCACCATGTGCTGCACCTGGCTTTTCTCGGCGCTGCCAATCCCGACCACCGTCTGTTTAACCTGACGCGCGGCGTACTCAAACACCGGCAAATCGTCATTAACCGCGGCGACAATGGCCGCGCCGCGCGCCTGGCCCAGTTTCAGCGCGGAATCCGCGTTCTTCGCCATGAACACCTGTTCGATGGCGAAGTAATCGGGCGAAAACTGGGTGATGATCTCGCAGACGCCCGCATAAATTAACTTCAGACGGGTGGGCAACTCAATAGTGTTAGTGCGGATACAGCCACTGCCCAGATAGGTGAGCTGGCGGCCGGTCTGAAGAATGACACCATAACCGGTGATGCGCGAACCGGGATCGATACCCAGAATGATCGACATTAAGCCTCTCCGGTTAAGGGGGTGCGGGTCAGCGCCATTACAGCGTTTCCGCCACCTCGTCGGAGATCTCACCGTTGTGATAAACCTCCTGCACATCGTCGCAATCTTCCAGCATGTCGATCAGACGCAGCAGTTTTGGTGCCGTTTCCGCATCCATTTCCGCTTTGGTAGACGGGATCATCGACACTTCAGCGGTATCCGCTTTCAGGCCGACCGCTTCCAGCGCATCACGCACCGCGCCCATCTCTTCCCAGGCGGTGAAAACGTCAATCGCACCATCGTCGTAGCTGACCACATCTTCGGCACCGGCTTCCAGCGCCGCTTCCATCACCGCATCTTCATCCTGACCCGGCGCATAAGAGATCACCCCTTTTTTGCTGAACAGGTAGGCAACAGAGCCGTCAGTACCGAGGTTACCGCCGGTTTTAGTGAAGGCGTGACGCACTTCGCCCACGGTACGGTTGCGGTTGTCGCTCAGGCACTCGATCATGATGGCAGAGCCACCCGGACCGTAGCCTTCGTAGATGATGGTTTCCATGTTGGCGTTGTCATCTCCGCCGACGCCGCGCGCGATGGCGCGATCCATGGTTTCACGCGTCATGTTGTTGGAAAGCGCTTTGTCCATTGCGGCACGCAGGCGTGGGTTCGAGCCCGGATCGCCGCCGCCCAGTTTGGCCGCCGTCACCAGTTCACGGATGATCTTGGTGAAAATTTTGCCCCGCTTCGCGTCCTGTGCCGCTTTACGGTGCCTGGTATTTGCCCACTTACTATGTCCTGCCATGTGACTTTTTCTCCGAACTTAGCATGGTGCAGGCTATCCTGCCGCCGGGCTTGTTCCGCTGGTCGTGCTCGCAACTCACGTACCACAGTACGCTGGCTACGTCGCGCTGGCGGTGAACAACCTCACGGTGCCGATTACGCCTGACTGTTCAATACGTTAGTGTAGTCCTGTTAAAACTCACCAGATTCATAAATTTAATCGATTCGCCGTCGGAAAAATGCGCAGCGGCAGCGATTCAGGTAAATTCTTCAATCGCCTGGCGATTACTCCAGGACTTGGTGAGCGCAGCCGCTTCTGCCGGTGCCAGCCAGCGAAACGTCAGATGCTCGGTCAGCGCAATTGCCCGCTCTGCCGGCAACCGCAGCCGGAACCAGTGTTCGTGATTATGGGTGACAACGGGTGAGTAGCGATGGCGATAGTGCGGAAAGATTTCAAAGTCGATCTGACGCTGACAATCCTCCACCTCCAGCCGTTCCGCCAGCACGTCGATGCCCAACTCCTCGCCCACTTCACGCCGGGCGGCGGCCAGCGGCGTCTCATCCGCCTCAAGGCTGCCGGTCACCGACTGCCAGAAGGCTGGATCGTCCTGCCGCTGCAGCATTAACACCCGGCCAGTGTCGCGCGCCACAATGACCACCAGCACCGAAACCGGATGTTTATAGCCCATTATTTAGTCTCAGGCTTTTCTTTTTTCACCACCTGAATGCCCAGCTCCAGCAGCGAGGCGGGATTCGCTTCGCTTGGGGCTTCGGTCATCAGGCAGGCCGCAGCGGTGGTTTTCGGGAACGCAATCACGTCACGAATGTTATCGGTACCGGTCAGCAGCATGGTCAGACGATCCAGACCAAACGCCAGGCCGGCGTGTGGCGGGGTACCGAACTTCAGCGCATCCAGCAGGAAGCCAAATTTCTCGCGCTGCTCATGCTCTTCAATACCCAGAATGCTGAACACCGTCTGCTGCATTTTGCCGTTGTGGATACGCACCGAGCCGCCACCGACTTCATAGCCGTTAATCACCATGTCATAGGCGTTAGCCACCGCACGGGTCGGATCGGCCGCCAGCTCATCGGCGCTCATCTCTTTCGGCGCGGTGAACGGATGGTGCATCGCCGCCAGACCGCCCTCTTCGTCTTCTTCGAACATCGGGAAGTCGGTTACCCACAGCGGGGCCCAGGCTTTCTCGTCGGTGATGTTCAGATCGCGACCCACTTTGAGACGCAGCGCGCCCAGCGCATCGGCCACCACTTTGGCGCGATCGGCACCAAAGAAGATGATGTCACCATCCTGTGCGCCGGTGCGGCTCAGAATGCCTTCCACGATCTCTGCGTTAAGGAACTTCGCTACCGGGCTCTGTACACCCTCAAGTCCATCAGCACGCAGGTTGACTTTAATCCACGCCAGACCTTTGGCGCCATAAATCTCAACGAACTTGCCGTATTCATCAATCTGCTTACGGCTCAGCTGCGCGCCGCCCGGCACGCACAATGCCGCCACGCGGCCTTTGGCATCGTTTGCCGGACCCGCGAAAACCTGGAATTCGACATTTTTCAGCAGATCGCCAACGTCCACCAGCTCCATTGGGTTAAGCAGGTCTGGCTTATCGGAGCCGTAGCGGTGCATCGCTTCGGCAAAAGTCATCTGCGGGAACTCACCGAGATCGACACCCTGGACGTCCTGCCACAGATTACGGATTAACCGTTCCATCACCTCACGCACCTGCAGCGCGGTCATGAAGGAGGTTTCAACGTCGATCTGGGTAAATTCGGGCTGACGGTCAGCACGCAAATCTTCGTCACGGAAGCATTTAACAATCTGGTAGTAGCGATCGAAGCCCGACATCATCAGCAGCTGTTTGAACAGCTGTGGCGACTGTGGCAGCGCATAGAACTTGCCTTTATGGACCCGGCTTGGCACCAGATAGTCGCGTGCGCCTTCCGGCGTGGCTTTGGTCAGCATCGGGGTTTCGATATAGAGGAACCCTTCATCATCCATAAAACGGCGCACGAAGCTGGTGATTTTCGCGCGGGTTTTCAGGCGGGTCACCATCTCAGGACGACGCAGGTCCAGATAGCGGTATTTCAGGCGCGCTTCTTCGCTGTTGTTATGGTTAGCATCCAGCGGCAGCGGCTCAGAACGGTTGATGATGTTCAGCGCATGGGCAAACACTTCTACTTCGCCGGTCGCCATCTCGCTGTTTTTATTCTTATCGTCACGGGCACGCACGGTACCGGTGATCTGGATACAGAATTCGTGACGCAGTTCAGAAGCCAGCTTAAACGCGTCCTGACGATCGGGATCAAAAAATACCTGCACGATGCCTTCACGGTCGCGCATATCGATGAAAATCAGGCTTCCCAGATCGCGACGGCGGTTTACCCAGCCGCAAAGAGTGACTTGCTGACCCACATGAGACAGATTGAGCTGTCCGCAATATTCTGTACGCATAACACTATCCTTTTAATAACTTCGCCGCTGCAGCTGACAGCATCCGGCCGCGTAACCTGATGCGATGCTGTCGCAAAAATGGCGGTCATTATAATGGAAAAAGGCAAACAAGATAAGTAGAGCCGCGCCAAAGCGGCGATTTCATCGGCAGCGGGCCTGTTTGCACCGGGGCGTGACCTTAGAGGATAATCGCAAATCGTAACTCAGAGCCAGGAGAGAGGGTGTGACACTTCGTATTGGCCTGCCCCAGTGGCAGCATTCGCACTGGAAACGCTGGGGCATTGAGAGCCTCGCGGATTACGCCCGTTATTTTCACTGTGTCGAAGGCAATACCACGCTGTACGCGCTGCCGACGCCCAATACCGTGCTGCGCTGGCGTGAGATGACCCACGACGACTTTCGCTTCTGCTTTAAGTTTCCCAATACCATCAGCCATCAGGCGGCGCTGCAGCACAGCGACGATCTGCTGACCGACTTTCTGCGCCTGATGGAGCCGCTGGCCGATCGTATCGGTCAGTACTGGCTGCAGCTGCCCGCCACCTTTTCGCCGGCGCAGCTTAACGATCTCTGGCGCTTTCTGGACAGCCTGCCGGCGCGTTTTGAATACGGGGTGGAAGTCCGTCACGCGGCGTTTTTTGCCAAAGGTGAAGCCGAGCGGGCGCTGAATCGCGGCCTGTTGGTGCGCGGCGTTAACCGGGTGGTGCTGGACAGTCGTCCGGTCCTCGCCTCAACCTCGCAAAATCCGGCGGCGCTGGCGGCACGCGTGCAGAAACCCCGCGTGCCGCCGCATGCTGTGCGCACTGGCTCGCAGCCGATGGTGCGGTTTATCGGCAGCGACAGCGTCGAGGAGAGCGTGCCGCTGTTTCAGATCTGGCGGGCAAAATTAACCGAATGGCTGCAGCAGGGCGACACGATGCTGTTTCTGCACACCCCGGATATGGGCCAGGTATTTCCACTGGTGCAGGCGTTATGGCCGCAGCTGCAACAGATTGATCCGCGGATTGGCAGCGGTCCCGACTGGCCGCAACAGGAATCACTGTTTTAATCAGTGAACAGGACAGCGCCCTGCGCGCTGGTTAGAATAGCCGCCTTACTGATGCTGATGGAGTCACAATGGTTAGCGCGTTATATGTAGTTGTGGGGTGCGTTGCTGGTCACGAAGTTTACGCTGGATGTGGTGCGTTACCGCCGTTTCTATCGGGTGGCATATGGCGACGGGGGTTATCATGATCTAAAAATGGCGATACGCATTCACGGCAACGCCATCGAAACCATCCCGCTGGCCTTGCTGTTGCTGGTGATGATGGAGATGAACGGTGCCGACATCTGGATGGTGCACCTGACCGCCCTGCTGTTCTTTATCAGCCGCCTGCGGCACGCCTGGGATCTGCGCCACAGCGCCATGCCGGGCCGGGCCGGGCCGAAAATATGGCATGCTGCTGACGCTGTTTTCGTTGTGCGGCACGGTGATTTTTAACCTGATCTATCTGCCATGGGAGCTGGTAGTGACGCTACACTGAGTGTTGCCGGGTTAAGGGGTGCAGCCCGCCCCACTTTCTGCCAGAATAGCGCCCTTTCCGTCGTCTCTTCGGATTTTCGATATGTCTGACCGCGATCAACTCTTCTCAGCGCCCATTGCAAAACTGGGCGACTGGACTTTTGACGAGCGCGTAGCTGAAGTCTTTCCCGACATGATTCAGCGCTCGGTGCCGGGCTATTCCAACATCATATCGATGATTGGCATGCTGGCAGAACGTTTTGTGACGCCCGACAGCCAGGTTTATGACCTCGGCTGCTCACTCGGCGCGGCCACCCTGTCGGTGCGCCGCAATATTCAGGTGCCCGGTTGCCAGATCATTGCGGTGGATAACTCCGCGGCAATGGTTGAGCGCTGCCGTCGTCACATTGATGCCTTTCGCGCTGACACGCCGGTAACAGTTCTGGAAGCGGATATCCGCGATATCGCGATTGAAAACGCCTCGCTGGTGGTGCTCAACTTTACGCTGCAATTTCTTGAGCCGCCAGCGCGGTTAGCGCTGCTGGAGAAGATCTGGCACGGACTGAAACCTGGCGGTGCACTGGTGCTGTCGGAGAAATTCAGCTTTGAAGACGCCGAGGTCGGTGAACTGTTATTTAACATGCACCGTGACTTCAAGCGCGCTAACGGCTACAGCGAGCTGGAGATCAGCCAGAAGCACAGCATGCTGGAAAATGTGATGCTGACCGACAGCATAGAAGCGCACAAAGCCCGCCTGAAACAGGCCGGTTTCTCGCACGCCGAACTCTGGTTCCAGTGCTTTAACTTTGGTTCTTTGGTGGCATTGAAATGATCGACTTTGGCCGTTTTTATCAGCAAATTGCCGTTGGTCCGCTGGCGAAGTGGCTGGAAGTATTGCCGGCGCAAATCAGCGAATGGCAACGGGAAAACCTGCATTGGCACTTCCGCGACTGGTATAAGTCGCTGGAATATCTGCCGCAGCTCGAACCGCAGCAGCTTGACCTGTTGCACAGCGTCAGTGCCGACCGCGATGACATCAGCGATCGTCACCGTCAGGGCATTGAAAAACTGCTGCGCAATCTGATGCCGTGGCGCAAAGGGCCTTACTCACTCTACGGCACCGAAATCGATACCGAATGGCGCTCCGACTGGAAATGGGATCGCGTGTTGCCGCATATCTCCTCGCTGGCGGGCCGGACGTTGCTGGATGTCGGCTGCGGCAGCGGTTACCACATGTGGCGGATGATCGGCGCCGGTGCCCATCTGGTGGTCGGTATCGATCCGATGCAGCTGTTTCTCTGCCAGTTTGAGGCAGTACGTAAGCTGCTGAATGACGATCGCCGCGCCCATCTGTTGCCGCTGGGCATTGAGCAGTTACCGGCGCTGCAGGCGTTCGACACCGTGTTTTCAATGGGCGTGCTCTATCATCGTCGTTCCCCGCTCGACCATCTGCTGCAGCTAAAAAATCAGCTGGTGAGCGGCGGCGAACTGGTGCTGGAAACGCTGGTGATCGAGGGGGATGTGAATCAGGTGCTGGTGCCCGATGAGCGCTATGCGCAGATGCGCAACGTGTTCTTTATTCCGTCGGCCGAGGCGCTGAAGAGCTGGCTGGAGAAGAGCGGTTTTGTCGATGTCCGCATCATCGATTTCGCCCGCACCACCACCGAAGAGCAGCGTCGTACCGACTGGATGACCAGCGAATCGTTGGCCGAGTTCCTCGATCCTGACGACGCCAGCAAGACGGTCGAGGGCTATCCCGCGCCGCTGCGCGCAGTGCTGGTTGCCAGCAAACCTTAAAGCCATCCCTCAAGCTTAGCGGCGAGACAGTGCCAGTTTCGCCGCTAAGCCAATGAACACACAGCCGGTCAGGCGATCCATAACTTTCAGCACCCGTGGCTGGCGCAGATGCCGGGCGAAATAGTGGCTGCCGCCAATCAGCACCGCATTCCATACCAGTCCCAACAGCATATGCGTCAGCGCCATCAGGCTACACCACAGCCGCCACCGACGCCCCGGCCGGAATAAACTGCGGCAGAAAGCTGACATAAAAGATACCCACTTTAGGATTCAGCAGGTTACCCAGCAAACCGCAGCTGAAGCAGGCAAGATAGCTGCCGCCCAGCAGGATCCAGTTATTACTGCTGGCAATAGCACCACTGTGCGGGCCGCACTGACTGGCCGCCACCAGCGGAGTGCTCAGGCCAGCCAGTAACAGGCTTACGGCAACAATCGGTTCGCATTTCATAAAGTAAGTTCCAGACAACGTTGGGTTAAGTGTAAACGCTGCGGCGGCGAATGGCGGCGTGCGGCAAAAAATTCAGTTGGCAGCCGCACCGGCTATTTCGCTGTGCAGCAGTTTCTGCTGTGCATACCGGTGCCCCGGAATGCCGGGCTGTACAGGGCGTAAGCCAGACGGCACAAGGGCTGCAGGCCGGTTGACTCTGCGGCAGAATGGATTCCACGCGATATACTTTTTCACTCTGAAAGTCGTCAATGGGGGTACGGTGAGTCATGAAGCAGGATGAAATCGTGTTGTCCGATATTGCACGTCTGGCTTTTGGTCAGAATCCATCGATGTTTCTGCTGGAGGTTATTGGCCGTGCAGTGATCTGCTTTGTGCTGATTATTGTCGCATTACGCCTGCTGGGTCGTCGCGTCGCCTCACAATATACGCTGTTCGAACTGTCAGCGGTGGTTACCATGGCAGGTACAATGGGCGTCCCGTTGCTGGATGACAAGCGCGGGCTGTTGCCGCCGCTGGTGATTATTACCAGCCTGCTGGCGCTGTAGCATCTTGCCGGCCATCTCAGCCTGCGTTCCCGCCGCGTCGATCGTCTGCTGACGGGCCGCGAGCGGGTGGTGCTGGATGAGGGCCGCCTGAAGCTGGAGACGCTGCGCTCCACCGTGCTATCGCGCGAAAAACTGTTGTCACTGCTGCACGGCCGTGGCGTTCAGTATCTGGGGCAGCTCAGCCGGATATACATCGAGCCTTCGGGTGCGTTAACCCTAGTGTGGAACGACACCCCGCGCTCCGGTCTGGCGATTGTGCCACGCAGCGACAAGGCTTTGATTGCGGCGATGGAAACCGATGCGCATCAGGTCTGCTTATCCTGCGGTAATCTGGCGGACCGTAATACGCCCGCCGATAGCACCTGCCACTGTTGCCACGCGCACAACTGGCTCTCTGCCTCAACGGCGCTGGAGGACTGACGATGCGTGAGATTATCCACCGCTGGCTGATCGGTGAGGTGCTGCTGCGTTTTTTGTTTATCTATCTGGTATTACTGCTGGTGCTGCGGCTGATGGGCCGTCGCTTCGCCGGTCAGTTAAGCATTATCTATCTGGCGATTATGATCATGCTGGGTGCCGCGCGATTGGTGCGCCATTGCAAACGCCTGAAAAAGGTATTCTGACCACCACCGTGTTACTGATTACGCTGCTCGGCTGTTTTCGCCTGCTTTCCTAGAGCACCTTTTTCTCGCATCGGCTCGAAGTGCTGACTCAGGGCGATGCCACGCTGCTGGTGATGGATGGACGGCTGGCGCTGGAGCATCTGCACCACGCTGAATTTTCGCGCGATCGGGCGTTCTCGGAACTGCGCTCAATGGGCGTTCAGCATCTGGGTGAGGTCCGGCGCGCCTGGCTGGAACCCTCGGGCCGGGTCAGCCTGTTACTCTATCAAAAGCCGCGTAGCGGACTGTGGCTGCTGCCCGAACAGAACGAAACCTTCAACCAGCATATTGCGGTGGATGGCTGTTTCGCCTGTGGTCACTGCGGTTATGTGGTGAACAGTGAACAACAGCCTGACCCGCACGCAGTGCTACTACTGGGCCAGCGGGCATGGCGTCCGGCCGTGAAGCGACTCGGGGTAGAGAGAATCTACCACCCGCATTCAGAAGGAGCATCCACGCGAGGCGGGTGAATAAGGGAAAAGAGAGGAACCGCGGGCAAAAAGAACCCCAGCAAGCATCTGGGGTTTGGTACTTGCAAACATCACGTCAATGATCGGCGTGCTGCGCGGCAAAATCGGAAGTGATTCAGGCCACCCGGACGGTGCTCATCTGCATCACGCTTTTCATCGCCTCCACCACATCGCCATCAACGCAATAGCGGCTGAACTCATCGGTTTCGGCTTCAGAACACATGGAAACACCCGCTTTGCGGTAGCGCATCGGCGAAGCGACCAGCCGGCTTGCCGAGCTGTGGACTTCACGTATTCCCATGTCGAGGAACTTTTGCAGGTTACTCAGACGAACACCGGCACCTGCCACAATGATAGGACCTGTGCTCACTTCATTAAGTTCCTTCAGCAGTGCAATTCCATTCTCCGCACTCTGCTGCTGACCGGAAGTCAGAATGCGGGCCACGCCGAGATCGGTCAACTCCTCCAGCGTGCGTTTGGGACTATGGCAAAGGTCGAAGGCACGGTGAAAGGTCACCGCCAGGCCGTCGCACAGCGCCATGATTTGCCGCATCTGCCCACGATGGACGTGTGCATCTTCGTCCAGCATGCCGATTACTAGGCCCGGGAAGCCAAGTTCGCGAATCAGGGCTACGTCAGATTTCATCGCCTCAAACTCGCGTGCGGTATAGCAAAAGTCGCCGCCGCGCGGCCGGACAATGGGATGAACCGGAATTGACACTTCACGCCGGGCAGCATTCAGCATGCCGGCAGACGGGGTTAAGCCCCCTTCACGTGGCGCGGCACAGAGTTCAACCCGATCGGCGCCGGCCTGCTGCGCGGTCACTGCGCAATCCACGCCATAGCAGCAAATTTCCAGTGTGGTCATTCTCTTCTCCTTTACATGACTCTGGTTCAAGGCAGATTCATCAGTTAGTCTGGCTGCTGGAATGAGTTTACCGGGAAAGCTAACTATGGCATTCAATTTCGACCAACGGATAGACCGTCGTCACAGCGATAGCCTTAAATGGAACAAATATGCGGACCAAGACATTCTGCCGTTGTGGGTGGCAGATACCGATTTTCGATCGCCTGATTGTATAATAGAAGCGATAAAAGCCCGTGCCGAACAGGGCATTTTTGGTTATGGCGATAAGCCCACTGGTTTTATCAACAGCGCCGTTGAGTGGCTGGCCTCGCGCTATAACTGGCACGTTAATCCCGAGTGGATAGTGGTGCTGCCAGGCGCCGCAAGCGGGTTAAATCTGGCAGTACGGGCTTTCACCGCGCCGGATCAGCTGACCATCGCCCCCACGCCGATTTATCCGCCCTTCCGTGGCGCAGCAAAACTGGCGGAGCGCGGGCAGCTTAATCTGCCGCTGAGCCTGCAACAGGGACGCTGGGTGCTGGATCTGGCGGCGGCGGACGGCCAGATGACCGGTAAAGAGAGGCTGCTGATGCTGTGCAATCCGCAGAATCCGGGCGGAACGGTCTATCGCCATGACGAACTGCAGGCGCAGCTGGAATTTGCCCGGCAGCATGATCCGATAGTCTGTTCCGATGAGATCCACAGTGATTTGCTGCTGGAGCCCGGCGTGCAGCATATACCGTTCGCCAGCCTGAGTGAGGATGCAGCCCAGCGCTCTGTTACGCTGATGTCACCGTCCAAAAGCTTTAACATCGCCGGTCTGGGCGCCTCAATGGCGGTCATTCCCAACGCTGAACTGCGCACCCGCTTTAACAGGATGAGACGAGGCATTGTGCCCGATGTCGATATTCTGGCCTTAGCGGCGGCGGAAGCTGCCTGGCGCGACGGCAGTGCCTGGCTCAGCGCGCAGAATGCTTACCTGCGCAGCAATCGTGACTGGCTGGTGTCGCAGGTCAACAAGTTGCCCGGCTTATCCGTGGCCGCACCGGAGGCAAGCTACCTCGCCTGGATCGATGCGCGCGGTCTTGGCGTGGCAAGCCCGGCGCTCTACTTTGAAAAACATGGACTGGGACTGTCAGCCGGACGCGAATTTGGCGACGACCAGTGTGTTCGCCTCAACTTTGGCTGTACCCGCGCCCTGCTCGATGAAGCGGTCGCCCGACTACAGCGCGCCGTTACCGCCCGCCCTTAGTCCTGCTCGCTGGCGACAATCTGTTCCAGCCGCCATGGATGAAATTTAACCGTCGTCTGCCCATCCGTTACTGCCAGGGTCGGATTGGGCAGTCGCTCATTTTCGCCCTTCGGCGAGCTGGTCTTGAACGAAATTCCTGGCTGCGTCAGCGCGTCATCCGATAATAACGCCATGGCACGCACCCCCAGCGTCTGATGATCGCCGCGCAACACCACCTCGATATGCTCCCATCCCTCATGACAGTAACGCTTTTCGCCGGGCCACGGCACTTCAACCACATCCAGCTGTAAGCCCGCCACCTGCAACGGTTGATGCAGCTTAAACAGGCAAATTGGCCGACCGTTAATCATCGCCTGAGAAAACAGGTGGCCGATCTGCTGTAGCCCTTGCTGCCAGCGCACGGCGGTCGCGTCCTGATGACAACGCAGCGCAATGTGATCGACTTCAAGATCGTTAAGGCATAAACCCAGTCTCTGCGCAAAATTTTGCAACGATTCTTCAAACCGTCGCAAATCCGTCTTTAAATCGTCCAATTCAGCGGGAAAAGGTCTGTTCACAACGGGTATTCCTCTTAATTTGTTTAATAATTTTTAACTTTAAAACCTGTTGGTCGCTCTGCCTTGTGCGCCCCAAAATCATAAGATACATCCTGTTTAGCCAAAAAACTGGCGCAAAAGCCTATAAGAACAGCTTTCAATTCGGATTAATCCCCTCTTTAGGTCCATGAGTTAATTGACGAAAGCACCTTAAGCACCTGAAAGAATTAGTCTTATTTAATACAAGAAGATAACTCTTATTTGGTAGCCAAACAATTGCATCCACCCCATGTTTCTTATAAATTTGACCTAACACAACCAATAAGGAATGGCTCTATGTCTATGCTCATCGTTGTCGCTGTCCTGATCGCACTGATGGGATTTGCAATCTCCCGCCATTGGAAGGTGCGTGAAGATAAAAGCGTCAAGAACCCTCGCCGTCATCTGCGACGTCGTTAAAGCCCCCGGGAAACATCTTCGGCTCTGTTTCCCCGCTTCATCCAACTGCTGACGCCCACCGACATTTCACGTATACTCTTCCCCTCATTTTTTTTCCATTTTGTCTGCAGCGCTCCACTGCTGTCGCGCCGTTGCGCAAGGCTGCCAGACAAGATGATGACGGCTCGGGTCAACAGGTTCGGGCGTTGTTCAGCACATGAAGGTAACTCGTTGAATATTCAGTCTATTATTTCCGAAAAAGTCAGTCAGGCAATGGTTTTAGCCGGCGCTCCCGCCGATTGCGAACCGCAGGTTCGTCAGTCCGCCAGGGTCCAGTTTGGTGATTATCAGGCCAACGGTATTATGGCCGTGGCGAAAAAGCTGGGGCAAGCACCGCGACAATTAGCGGAAGCAGTGATCCAGCATATCGACCTGACCGGCATCGCCAGTAAAGTTGAAATTGCCGGACCGGGCTTCATCAACATTTTCCTCGACCACCAGTGGCTGGCGTCCCACGCCCGTGAAGCGCTGAGCCTGCCGCGCCTCGGCGTACAGCAGGTTGAACCGCAGACCATCGTGGTCGACTACTCTGCCCCAAACGTAGCCAAAGAGATGCATGTCGGCCATGTGCGCTCCACCATTATTGGTGATGCCGCGGTCCGTACGCTGGAGTTTCTCGGCCATCGGGTGATTCGCGCTAACCACGTCGGCGACTGGGGTACGCAGTTCGGTATGCTGATCGCTTTCCTGGAGAAGCAGCAGAACGAGCATCACGCTGAAATGGCGCTGGCCGATCTCGAAGCCTTCTACCGCGAAGCCAAACGTACCTACGACGAAGACCCGGCGTTTGCCGAGCGCGCACGCAGTTACGTGGTCAAACTGCAGGGCGGCGACGAATACTGCCGTCAGATGTGGAAAAAGCTGGTCGACATGACCATGAGTCAGAACCAGAAAATTTATGACCGCATGAATGTCACCCTGACGCGCAAAGATGTGATGGGTGAAAGCCTCTACAACGACATGCTGCCAGGCATTGTCGCTGACCTGAAGCAAAAAGGGTTAGCGGTGGAAAGCGAAGGCGCTACCGTGGTGTTCCTGGATGAATTCCAGAACAAAGAAGGCGAACCGATGGGCGTGATCATCCAGAAAAAGGATGGCGGCTATCTCTATACCACCACCGACATCGCCTGTGCTAAATACCGCTATGAAACTCTGAAAGCCGATCGGGTGCTCTACTACATCGACTCGCGTCAACATCAGCACCTGATGCAGGCCTGGACCATTGTGCTCAAAGCGGGTTATGTCCCGGAGTCGGTCCCGCTGGAGCACCACGCGTTCGGCATGATGCTGGGCAAAGATGGTCGACCTTTCAAAACCCGAAGCGGCGGCGCCATCAAGCTGGCCGATCTGCTTGATGAAGCCTATCAGCGCGCCTATAGCCTGGTGCGTGAAAAGAATTCGGAGATGAGCGAAGCGGAAGTGAAAGCATTGGCGGAAGTGGTGGGTATCAGTGCCGTGAAGTACGCCGATCTGTCAAAAAGCCGCACCACCGATTACATTTTTGACTGGGATAACATGCTGGCGTTTGAAGGTAATACCGCGCCTTACATGCAGTACGCCTATACCCGCGTCCTGTCGGTATTCCGTAAAGCGGGCATTGATGCCGCAGCACTGGATGCAGAGATTGTTATCAGCGAAGAACGTGAAGCGCAGCTGGCAACCCGTCTGTTGCAATTCGAAGAGGTGATCACTCAGGTTGCGCGCGACGGCACGCCGCACGTGATGTGCGCCTATCTGTACGATCTGGCGGGCCTGTTCTCCGGTTTCTACGAGCACTGCCCGATCCTGACCGCCGAATCGGACGCAACGCGTCTGAGCCGCTTGCAGCTGGCGGCGCTGACCGCGAAGACGCTGAAACAGGGTCTGTATACGCTCGGTATCGATACCGTCGAGCGCATGTAAATCGCCTGCGGCGCTGAGGCGACGGCTCTCGTCCGCCTCAGCGCCGTGTTCCAACCCGGCTGCGTCCTTTATCGGCTATTCAGGCTTAAACGAGTCAAAGAGCCTGACGATTCGCTGGTGATGCTGTCACACATCGCCCGAGGCAAGGGCTTCGCGCTACTGCCCCAGTCTAAATGCACCTTCAATCAGCAAGGCCTCTGTTATCGGGAACTGACCGATACTGCCGCGCAGCAGTTAAATATCGATCTGTATGCGGTGATGCGCGCCGATGAAAAACGTCAGGCGGTCCGCGACGCTCAGGCCTTACTGTGTCACTCGCTTCCACCGGAATAAGCCCTAGCTGCCATAAAGCATCATTGCAAATGCTGATCCTGCAGATGTTAACCATGCCGGCATCGTTTGCCTGCATTGATGACGGTTCACCTTCTGCCTGAATCCCTTACGCAACCTCCCCTGCTTCTCTATAAAACTCACCTGATCCACACGCTGTAGTGAGCTCGCTGATACCTTTACTGGATAACCAAAATGAGAATTCATTAACCAAAAAGGCGGTGGAATAATCGGGTCAACTTAACAGGAGACATGATGAAAACCCGAAACCTCACGCAGGATTTGAACGTCAGTGCAATTGGCTATGGTGCAATGGGACTGAGTGAATTTTATGGCGAGACCGATGACCGCAGCGCGCTGCAACTGCTTGATTCTCTCGTCGATCTGGATATCAACTTCATCGACACCGCAGACCTGTATGGCCGCGGCCACAATGAGCGGCTGATCGGACAGTTTCTTGCACGACTGGATAAGCGCAGCCGGCAGCAGATTAAGGTCGCCACCAAATGCGGTATTGAGCGTGCTGTCGATCAGGCCTATGCCCGCGTCATCAATAATCAGCCCGATTACATCATTCAGTGCTGCAACGACTCGCTGAAAAGGCTGGGCGTCGAGCAGATCGATCTGTTCTACCTTCATCGCGTCAGCCAGTCCGCGCCCATCGAGCACAACATGGACTGTCTGAGCCAGCAGGTTAAGCAAGGGAAGATTCGACATATCGGTCTGTGTGAAGTGTCAGCAGCTACCCTGCAGCGGGCGCATGCGGTTCATCCGGTCGCCGTGTGCAGACAGAATATTCTTTATGGACCCGGGATATTGAAGCGGAGATCCTGCCGATGGTGAAAAAACTCGACATCGGACTGGTGCCTTACTCGACGCTCGGCCGGGGTTTTCTGACCGGCAAATACCCTAACAACAGCGACTTTGCCGCAGACGATTTCCGTAAAAATAATGATCGCTTCCAGCAGGACAGCCTCGATCATAACGCGCAGTTGCTGGAGGTGGTGCGGCCGCTTAGCCTGAAGTATCAATGTACGGTGGGTCAGATTGCACTGGCGTGGCTGCTGGCGCAGTACCAAAGGATTGTGCCGATTCCTGGCACCAAACGGCTGGCTTATCTGACAGAAAATGCGCAGGCCAGTGAAGTGGTACTGGAAGCTGCTGATGTCGCGTTACTGAACCAGATTCGTCAGCAGGTGGAGGTTAGAAAGCACCACCAGCTGCGGCAGATTGCGGCGCAGGAAGCGTTCCAGCTTGGCATCCAGTCCAATCACCTGCACTTCATCGTTGCCCGGGAACCACTGCTGGGTAATGGCACGGCCCAGCGCCACACGCACCACGCTGGTCAGCTCCCGCGGATCGCTTTGCACCGGCGCATGCTCGGCCAGAGTTTCGATGATGGTGCGCATATCGCGAATCGATACCCGCTCCACCAGCAGATTTTGCAGCACCTTATGCAGCGTGGTCAGGCTGATTACCCCCGGCACCAGATCTTCGGTCAGCTTCGGCATCTACTGAGTCACGCGCTCCAGCAGTTGCTGCGCTTCCTGACGGCCAAACAGCTCGCTGGCGTATTATCCAATCAGGTGATTCAGGTGCGTTGCCACCACGGTACTGGCTTCAACCACAGTAAAGCCCTGGATTTGCGCCTGCTCTTTGAGCGCGCTGTCGATCCAGACGGCCGCCAGCCCGAATGCCGGATCGACGGTAGCTTCACCCGGCAAACTGCCCACTGCGGTGCCCGGGTTGATCGCCATCCAGCGGCCCGGATAGGCATCGCCGCTGCCAATTTCGACCCCTTTCATCAGAATACGGTAGCGTGCTGGTGGCAATTCCATGTTGTCACGGATATGCACCACCGGCGGCAGGAAGCCGACATCCTGCGCCACCTTTTTACGGATACTGCGGATACGTCCCAGCAGCTCACCATTTTGCAGATGATCGACCATCGGAATCAGGCGGTAACTCACTTCTCATCCCCAGCGTATCTTCCAGCTGCACATCGGTCCACGAGGCCTCTGCAGTAGCAGGCGTTTCCGGGGTTTTTGTGAGGCTGCCTGGTATCGCTTCCGACTTCTTGTTCGGCTGCATTTCCCGACCGCGCAGCCATCAGGCCAGACCGAGTAAGGCGGCGGTAAACAGCAGGAAGACAAAGTTTGGCATGCCCGGAACCAGCCCGATGACGCCTGCACTCAGCATCAGCACGCGCGGATCTTTGAACAGCTGGGTCACCATCTGCTCGCCAACGTCCTGATCGGTTGCTACGCGCGTCACGATAACGCCCGCTGCGGTGGAGATCACCAACGCCGGGATCTGCGCGACCAGACCATCACCGATGGTCAGCAGGGTGTAGGTTTCCGCCGCATGCCCCACGTCCATACCGTGTTGCACCACGCCGACCAGCAGGCCGCCGATGACGTTAATCACCATGATCATGATACCGGCGATGGCGTCACCGCGGACGAACTTACTGGCACCGTCCATTGAGCCGTAGAAGTCCGCTTCCTAGGTCACTTCTGAACGGCGACGTTTGGCTTCATCTTCGCCGATTGAACCGGCGTTGAGGTCGGCGTCGATCGCCATCTGCTTACTGGGCATCCCGTCAAGCACAAAGCGCGCCCACTTCAGCGATACGGCCAGCACCCTTGGTGATAACCATAAAGTTGATGATCACCACGATGCCAATGGCGAAGTTGCCGCCGACCAGGAAGTGGCCAAAGGCCTCAACCACCTGACCTGCCGCCGCCGCGCCGGTATGCCCTTCCATCAGGATGATACGGGTCGAGGCGACGTTCAGCGCCAGACGCAGCAAGGTGGAGAACAGCAGAATGGTCGGGAATGCCGCAAACTCCAGGGTACGCTGGGTGAACATAGCCACCAGCAGCACCATGATCGACAGCGCAATGTTAAAGGTGAACAACAGATCAAGGATGAACGGCGGTAACGGCAGCACCATCATCGACAGGATCAGCACCGGACCCGCCATCACCTGCCACTGCATATCTTTAAAGTTGCCCGGTAAACGTAGTTTTGCGGCCAGGTTATTAGCCATCGTTTTTGCTCTCTCCTGCAAAGTCCATCTCTGCTGAGACCGGCAGGTTTTTCGGTTTGGCTGGGATCAGGCCGCCTTCGCGCTTCCAGCGGCGTGACTGCCAGACCCAGGCCAGCACTTCCGCCACGGCCGCATAGAGCGCGCCCGGAATGTGCTGTCCAATTTTAGTGTGTCGGTATAACGCACGCGCCAGCAGCGGTGCTTCCAGAACCGGAATGCGGTGTTCCGCGCCCAGTTCACGAATTCGCAGGGCGATCTCGCCCGCACCCTTGGCAATCACCTTCGGCGCGCTCATCTTCTTCTAGTTGTACTGCAGCGCTACTGAATAGTGCGTCGGGTTGGTGACGATCACGTCGGCTCTCGGCACATCGCCCATCATCCGGCGGCGGGCGGCAGCGCGCATCTGCTGGCGGATACGCCCTTTAACGTGCGGGTCGCCCTCCTGCTGCTTGTGTTCGTCGCGGATTTCCTGACGCGACACGCGCAGCTTTTTGTAATAGCTGTAGAGCTGCTAGAAAACGTCGTAACCGACCACCGGCACCAGACCCAGCATCACCAGAGTGCAGCAGATGGCAATCATATCCATGCCGTGCACCAGCGCGTTGATCGGGGATTCGCTAATCAGCCGCAGCATCTCCGGCCAGTGAGCCCGGATGTACCAGCAGGCAACACAGCCCACCAGCACGGTCTTGAGGATGCCTTTGAACAGCTCCGTCCAGGCCTGGCCAGCAAACATCAGCTTGAAACCGGCCAGCGGGCTGAGCTTGGTAAAATCAACCTCGATCGACTTGCCGCTGATCACAATACCGCCCAGCAGCATCGGCGCCGCAATCGCCACCAGCACCAGTCCGCCCATCAGCGGCAGCAGCGCCATTAACGCCTGGCCAATCAGGTTGCCGATATGGCTGATGATGATTTTGTCACCGGTCACCATGCCGTGATCGAAACGCAGATCGGTCGCCACCATGCCCGCCAGACGATGCGCCATCATGGTGCCGCCCATCCAAAGGATCATGATGCCGGCCAGCAGCATCAGTAATGAGGTCATTTCGCGCGAACGCGGGATCTGCCCATCTTCTCGCGCCTTTTCAAGTCGGTGCGCGGTGGACGATTCTGTTTTGTCCTCGTCGCTTTCTTCAGCCACGACAAACCTCGGTTGGCAGGAATTCTGAGCATAGAATGCAAAATATGGCTGGGGTTAAGGCGCAGATAAGACGGGAAAAACAGGCGTTCTTTGGCGGATGAGTTTGATAAAGCAGAGCGGGCCCACCGACTGGTTGCCCCGCGAGAGAAAGGGACGGCAACGCACCCCGCCAGCCCGCAGGCTGACGGGGACGATTAAAATCCTAAGCTATCCAGCAGGTCATCAACCTGATACTGGTTCGCCACCACGCTCGGTGCATCGGTGTGGATCTGCGGACCGTTCAGCAGGCTGGTGCCTTCCTGACGCTTCTCGGCACTGACTTCCGGCATGTTTTCCAGCAGCACCATCAACAGCTGGCGCTCAACTTCCTAGATAACATGCATCATGCACTTGATCACCTGACCGGTCAGGTCCTGGAAATCCTGCGCCATCATAATTTCAAGCAGCTGCTTGTTGGTAAAGGACGTGTGATCCGGCACGGCAGCAAGGAATTCGCGAGTACCCGTCACCAACTCACGCGCATCGGCCAGTTCAATTGGGTTTTCAAACCATTGGTCCCAACGCCCTTTCAGCTGGGTTGCCCCGGCTTCCATCTTATCCTGATGCGGTTGTGCCGCTTCAACGCAGTTCAACGCACGGTCGGCAGCTTGCGCCGTCATCTGCACCACATAATCCAGACGATCGCGGGCATCGGCAATGGCTTTATCCAGCCCCAGCTCGCGCAGGCTGTCGCGCAGCATACGCGTCAGAGAGCCGATGCGAGTAATGATGTCGTGTGCCGAGGCATCCTCAGTTGGTTTCGGAAGGTCGCTCATCACATCTCCTTACATGCCCAGTTTTTCGAAAATTTTGCCCAGCTTTTCTTCCAGCGTCGCGGCAGTAAATGGCTTCACTACGTAGCCACTGGCGCCGGCCTGGGCGGCAGCAATAATGTTCTCTTTCTTCGCTTCCGCGGTCACCATCAATACCGGCAGGCTGCTCATCGCAGCATCGGCACGGATGGTTTGCAGCAGCTGCAGGCCATCCATGTTCGGCATATTCCAGTCGAAAATGACGAAGTCAAAACCACCTGCTTTCAGCTTTGACAGCGCATCCACGCCATCTTCTGCTTCTTCTACGTTATTGAAGCCCAGCTCTTTCAGCAGGTTACGTACAATACGACGCATCGTATTGAAGTCGTCGACTACCAAAAAGCGCATGTTTTTATCAGCCATATCTACTCCTGTGTTATCTCGCCCGGCAGGACGGGCCTGTTAAATACGCAATGCCTGTCCGGCGCTAATTTTCGCCAGCATGTGCTGGCTGATGTTGCTTAAATCCACCACTTAGCTCACGCCGCCTGTGGCAATCGCCTCACGCGGCATGCCAAATACCACACAGCTGGCTTCGTTCTGGGCAATGGTCCAGCTCCGGCCCGATGCATTTCCAGTATCCCGGCCGCCCCGTCGTTGCCCATGCCGGTGAGGATCACGCCGACCGCATTTCGTCCGGCGTTGATCGCCACCGATTTGAACAGCACATCCACCGAAGGCTTGTGCCGGTTGACCGGCGGCCCTTCATTCAGTTTCACCACATAGTTAGCGCCGCTACGGCCCAGCTCCATGTGCATCGCACCTGGCGCGATGTAAGCGTGTCCCGGCAGAATACGTTCGCCGTCTTCCGCTTCTTTCACCGTAATCTGACACAGTTTGTTCAGACGCTCGGCAAAGGAGCGGGTAAAACTTGGCGGCATATGCTGGGTAATCAGCAGCGCCGGACTGGTCGCAGGCAGCGGCTGCAGCACATGGCGAATCGCCTCGGTGCCGCCGGTGGAGGAACCAATCGCGATCAGCTTCTCACTACTCCGCAGCGGACCCGCCTTCAGCGCGACCGGCACCGGCATCGCCGCCCGGTTGTGCAGTCGGGCGCGCGCCGCAGCACGGATCTTGTCGCCAATCATCTGGCTGTAAGCCAGCATCCCTTAACGGATGCCGAGATGTGGTTTGGTGACGAAGTCCACCGCGCCCAGCTCCAGCGCCCGCAGGGTAATTTCCGAACCTTTGCCGGTCAGCGAGGAGACCATCACCACCGGCATCGGCCGTAAACGCATCAGTTTTTCGAGGAAATCGAGGCCATCCATACGCGGTATTTCAACATCCAGCGTCAGCACCTGCGGATTAAACTGCTTAATCAGATCGCGGGCGACTAACGGATCGGGCGCCGTAGCGACCATCTCCATATCCGGATGGCTATTGATGATTTCCGTCATCAGTTGCCGCATCAGCACAGAGTCGTCTACGCACATCACGTTGATTTTGCTCATCATCTTTCCTTCGTCAGTCCATAGACGGTTTGTCCACGCAGCCAGAACTCTTTGCTGATCTGACTGAAGTTCTCTGAGTGACCGGCAAACAGAATGCCGCCGGGCTTAAGCAGAGGAACAAACCGACGCAGAATTTTCTCCTGCGTCTCTTTATCGAAATAGATCATCACATTGCGGCAGAAAATGGCGTCGAACTGGCCCAGCAGCGCCCAGTCATTGGCCAGCAGATTGAGCTGGGCAAAGCTGACCATGCTGGCCAGTTCAGAACGCACCCGCACCATCCCGGCATGAGGACCGGTGCCGCGCAGGAAGAAGCGTTGTAGTTGCGCCAGTGACAACGTGCGCCACTCCTCCTGGCGATAGACGCCGGCCACCGCTTTCTCCAGTACCTGGGTGTCGATATCGCTGGCGTGAACCTGGAACTTACCCGGTCCGGTACCCAGCGTTTCGGCCAGCGTCATGGCGATAGAGTAAGGTTCTTCACCGGTTGACGCGGCGGTACTCCAGACGCTGAAATTCCCCTGTCGCTTGCGGGCATGCTCCGCGAGGATTGGAAAATGGTGTGCCTCGCGGAAAAACGCCGTCAGGTTGGTGGTCAGGGCATTGATAAACGCCTGCCGCTCCGCACTGTTAGGATCGTGTTCCAGCAGCGCCAGGTAACGACCGAAATCATCAATATTCAGCGTACGCAGACGACGAACCAGACGGTTGTAAACCATCTCGCGCTTGTGATCAGCCAGCACGATACCGGCACGCTGATAGATCAGCTGGCTGATGCAACGGAAATGCGTATCCGAGAGCGGTAATCGCTGCACCATTTGCGACAGCAGCGTTGTCGTCTCATTTTGCTCGAATGTCGATTTTTTCATTTCTGCACCTGGCCTGAACTAAAACAAATTAATTTTCTGCTGCGATGCCGGACTGCCACACGGGGTCGGGCTTTCCAAGCGATCAAAAGGTTTCCCAGTTGTCGTCGCCGCGAGACGCAGACTGACGGGCAACGGTTAATGGCGCATCCAGCTGAAAGCTTTTTGTCGCCGTTGTCTTGTTAACGGCCTGGGCGACAAATTCTTTACCAATATTGAACACTGAGACCGCTTGTTTTAAGTGGCTGGCCTGATCTTCCAGTGCCGCTGCAGCAGCCGACTCTTCCACCAGTGAAGCGTTCTGTTGCGTAACGCGATCCATCTCGGTCACGGCCAGACCAACCTGATCGATTCCACGGCTCTGCTCATCCGACGCCGAGGCGATTTCGCCCATGATGTCAGTGACGCGGGTGACCGCGCTGACGATGTTGCTCATGGTGTCGCCAGCGCTTTCTACCGGCACCGAGCCGGTATTGACGCGGCTGACCGAATCTTCAATCAGGCCTTTGATCTCTTTAGCGGCCTGCGCGCTGCGCTGTGCCAGGCTGCGCACTTTACCCGCCACTACCGCAAAACTGCGACCCTGTTCACCGGCACGGGCGGAGAGATCGTTATTGCCGGCAGCGATCTCGCTGGCACCGGTAAAGATGGCGTCAGATCCGTCACGCACGTTGCTGACGGTCATCACCAGCGACTGCTGCATTTCCTGAATGCCGGCCGCCAGCTGACTCATTTCATTACGTCCTTCCACGAAGCTCGGCTGCGTCAAATCACCTGAAGCAATCGCCCGGATATGTGCCAGCAGCTGTTGCAGCGGCTGAATCAATACCTGACGCAGACCGAACCAGCAGGCGACGATCACCACCAGTACCGACACGGCAATCACGCCCAGCAGCCACATCATCTGGCTAAAGGCCTGCTGATTCTGTTCAATGCCTTGTTCAGCCAGTGCGGTCTGACGGGCGCGCCACTCACCATAGCTGCCCTGCATCGCCACCTGTTTCTGTTCAATATTCTGTTTGAACATCTCTTCCAGATCGCGCGCCTGCAGACTTTTAATCATCTCTTTCAGGCCGCTGTCGTAGCGGGCGTAATCGGCTTCCAGCCGGTCGCGCAGCGACACCTCCATGCCTGCGGTGCCCGGCAGATTGTAATAGACCTGGAAGTGACGATCGGCTTCGGCTAACTGCGCGTTAGCTTTATTCATCAGATCGTCGAGCTGACCGCCATTCATCTGCGAAGCCATGCTGGTTTGCAGTCGCAGCATGGCGCGGTTTAGCGCCGACCAGAACAGGCTGCCGGACAGCAGCTGGAGCGCGCCAAAGATCACCAGTACCGCGATCAGACTGGTCACCACTTTTATTCTTTTTAACATCTTGTTCCCCTGCAGGTTGATTAAGGTGCAGCGGCTATATCGGCGGCCAGTCGCGATGTGTTAACGCTTTTCGCCGCTTTTCAGCGACAATCGTCTTTTGTAATTAATGATATTGCGGCAGGACGGCGGGTTTGGCTTTAGTCAGGCTGGCGGGAGAAAAGGCGCAGGTGCGCCCCCCGGCCATGCAGACGGGGCGCGTGTTCGATCAGAAGGTTTACCCAGTGGGTACCGCTGACCGGTGCGGTCAACGCTTTACGCGGGGCCAGCGCCGTCACCGGCGCGGCAATCGGCAGATGTTTGATCAACGCCTGACCTGCTGCTGCACGCTGGATCTCAAACACCGCCACCGACTGGCTGAGGCGACTCGCCTGATCTTCCAGCGAGGCCGCCGCCGCAGCGGACTCCTCCACCAGCGAAGCGTTCTGCTGGGTCACGCGATCCATTTCAGTGGCCGCCTAGCCGACCTGGTCGATACCGCGACTCTGCTCATCCGACGCCGAGGCAATCTCGCCCATGATATCGGTCACGCGGGTCACCGCATTGACGATATCGCTCATGGTTTCACCGGCGGTGCCGACCAGCTGGGAACCGGTGTTCACCCGGTTAACCGAATCTTCAATCAGTCCTTTAATCTCTTTGGCGGCCTGGGCGCTGCGCTGGGCCAGATTACGCACTACACCGGCCACCACTGCAAAACCACGACCCTGTTCACCGGCGCGTGCGGCTTCCACCGCGGCTGGATAATAAAATGCCGGTGTGGATTTGCTGTAAATCATCCACGCGTGATTCCTGCGTCAGGCGATTAATTGCGCTGCTGTCGGTAAAACGAAACTGGCAAACCAATTGATTGGTTTCCGCCATTTTTACCATTTCAGGCAGAGTTAATTCAGATAATGCATCCGCCGTTTTCTCATCAATACCGAGGCGAAACATTGCAGACGCTTTTTCTTGGTTAATTAATCGCTGCGCAAGCAGTAAATATGACAAGTTGAGATCGTAAATATGTTTTAGTAATTCAGATGTACCCATTTTTCCATCCTGAGAGACGCGACGTAACTTCACCACAGATTATTATCTGCGTATCGAGCTGCTGATTGGTAAATCTTAAGATGACAAAAAAATAGTGTGTCGTGCAAATGTCACTGCTTTTTGCCTTCATCTTATGTGCGGGTTACGGGCCCGCTGAAAGTCAAAAATCCGGGCCATTTTATTTTAGAGTTGTAACCATCTTCCGTGACGTCTTCTTACATTTTTCAAGACTAATCCGAAAACAGGGCAAATCTATATCGTCTGATTTCCACATACAACGACAGTAATGTGAAATTTTAGATGAAGTGTGACGCATATCACACTTTTAAGGCAAGTTTCTTCAGCAAACCTTTACGATCATCTGTCTGTTGATCATTTTTTGAGCAAAAAAGGGCGATTTTAAGTCGAATTTGTCCTGAGAAAGGTTTAATAGAGGGTAAAACAGGCTCTATTCCACGGTTTGATAGCCCGCCGATCTAATGTCGGTGTTAATCGATTTAACACACTATTTAGAACCATTTAAAACAGGCATATCAGAATATTATGCTGCTGAGTGACGTGATCAATCGCATTGAAATTAATAACTTAAAGTAAGTATCGCAGAGGGTGAGTAATGAAAGCGTTAAGGTTTTTACGGCAGTATTGGCACTCAATGGCAACGTAACGTTAACAGTTGCAGTCGTCTGTTTAGTATACAACACCAGATGTAACAACGGGTTACATAAGCAAGTCGAATGAATCGGGGGAAAGTTTTAATCAGGCCTGATAAGTATCGGCAGGCGGCCGCAAAACTTGAGTTAAGAAGTTAAAGAAAGCGGGCTGAGTCTCTAATCAGTCGTTTTTTCGCGCATTTAATTTTTTTTGGCCGATCTGCCAGCGGTTCTGGCATAAGGCGAACACCGCACGGGGTAAAGCTAACGGCAGCGAAGGTGTCAGAATGTAACGGAAGGATACAGCGCACGCTGGTTGTAAAAAAGGCCACGACATCCGCAGATGTCGTGGCCCGGCAGCGGCTAATCAGGCGAGTTTTGGAAAGGTCGCGACTTTATTTACCGTACCGTGGTCAGCACTGCGCGGAGCAATGCGTTCCAGGTCTTTCAGGAAGTTCTCGCGCCAGGCGGTAATGTCGTTTTTACGCAGTACCGCCATCATGTCGTTGTAGCGTGAAATCCTTTCGGTACGCGGCATGGTGATCGCTTTATCGAGCGCCGCCGCCACTTCGTCGCGGTCATACGGGTTGACGATCAGCGCCGAGGTCAGCTCATTGGCTGCACCGGCAAAGCGCGACAGCACCAGCACACCCGGATCGTCCGGGTCCTGCGCCGCCACGTACTCTTTCGCTACCAGGTTCATGCCGTCGCGCAGCGGCGTCACCAGACCGACATCGGTCAGGCGGAAGATTTTCATCAGCAGCCGGCGGTCGAAATGCTGGTTAAGGTAGTAGAGCGGTGTCCAGCCCAGCGTGCCGTATTTACCGTTGATGCGCCCTGCTTCGGTTTCCAGCTGGTGACGAATATCCTGATAGGCCTGCACATCGCTGCGCGAGGTCGGCGCAATCTGCGAATAGCGGATTTTGCCGCGGTGCTGCGGGAAGTTCTCCAGCAGCGCCTCGTAGGCCAGGAAGCGTTCCGGCAGTCCTTTAGAATAGTCGAGACGCTCACAGGCAATAATATTGCGCGCGTCACCCAACTCTTTCTTCATCGCCGCCATCTTCGGTGGCAACGGACCTTCCGCCATCTCTTTAATGCTGTCAGGTTCAATCCCGATTGGGTAAACCTCAGTCATAAAAGTGTTGCCGAAGGCGCGATGCTTTTTGTCACCTTTATTCTGCAACTGCGTAAGCTGGCTGACGCTGTCGAGGAAGGCGACCCGATCCGACTCGGTCTGGAAGCCAAGCAGGTCATACTCGCACAGCATTTCCAGCAGTTCCTGATGCGGCGGCAGGGCGTTGAAGATTTCTGGCGTCGGGAACGGAATATGCAGGAAGAAACCGATACGGTTATTAATGCCGGCGCGACGCAGTGTCGCAGCAAATGGCAGGAAGTGATAATCGTGGATCCACAGAATATCATCCGGCTTGATCAGCGGTTTTAACCGCTGGGCGACCGCGTCATTTACTTCGCAGTAGCCTTCCCAGGCTTCACGCTGGAACTTGACCAGATCAAGACGATAATGGAAGGCGGGCCAGATAACCGTATTTGAGAACTGGCGGTAGTAGAGATCGTATTCGTTCTGGCTTAACGGGAAGGAGGCGTACTCAATGCCCTCGTGCTGCTGGGCCAAAACATCATCATCTTCTTCACCGGAGAACTCGCTGATTTCACCGTTCCAGCCAAACCACAATCCGCCTGTGCTTTTCAACGCGTCCAGAATGCCAAAGGCGAGGCCGCCTGCGCTGGTTTTAGCCCGATTTGGAATGGCGATACGGTTAGATACAACCACTAAACGACTCATAACCTAAACTCCTTACCGACGTTGTCTTGCTTTAATCGTAATAATGTTCGTTCCAGCCAGTGGTACACCGCATCGACATTATTCAGCCGAAAGCGTGCCTGACTGGAACCTTCGCCGACCTTAATCGAAATGCCCTGCATGGCGTTTACCACCGCAAAGCCTTTCTCGTCTGTCAGGTCGTCTCCAATAAATACCGGAATGCATCCGGCAAAAGGCGCTTGTTGCATAAAATCGCGGATGGCGGCGCCCTTATCAATGCCTAAGGGTTTTATCTCCACCACACATTTGCCCGGCTGAAGCGCCAGCCCTGGAAATCGTTTCACCGACTGTTCAGCCAGTCGCATCACATCCTGTTCATGCTGCATTGCCTGACGATAGTGAAGCGCAAAGGCCATGCCTTTGATCTCCAGCCGGGTGCCGGGCCATAACGCCATCGCGTTTTGCAGTTCCGTCCTGAGTTCCTGTTCAACCTCGACCGGCAGGCTGATGCGCTGCATCTCCCCGTCTGCATCACGGCGTTCTGCACCGTGGACGCTAGCGGCAGGGCCGCGCCACGGCGCAGCCAGGGCGTCGAGTTGCGCAATTGGCCGGCCGGAAACCAGCGCCAGCGCACCGTGGCTGAGCGCAGAGAGTTGTTGCAACTGCGCGACAACCTGTTCAGGAATAAACACCGCTTCGGGACGGGACTGTATCGCTGCCAACGTGCCATCGACATCAAAAAAGAAGGCGTAACGTCCGCCTTCCAGTGTCGGGAACATGTCAGAGGTATTTACCGCCTGGGTCACGTCACTTCTCCTGAATTTCGAAATTTGAGTTCAAATCAAGGATGTCCTGACGCAGTAGGGTCAGCAAGAGGGAAATTCTGATAACGTGGCGATTGAATAGGTCACTCTCCTCAGATTTACCAGCTCATTACTGACAATACTGGCTGACTGAGAACATCTTACGATCAAGTGTAGACGGAAATAGGGGTTATGCCAGAAAGATGCATGTTTCATGCCAGCCGCTGCGGTAATTTCGCACCAGCGACGGCTGGAGCCTGACCAGCCGACCCTGCCTGAACCGGTGAAACCGGACAAAGCTTAAGCTTCTTAAGGTATTCCTAATATTGAAAGTGCAATCTCAGCACTCTTTTGATATTCGGACTTTTTTGATCATGGCGTTTTTACTGAACAGGCCGGTCATCAGCCGCCTTACTCTGCTGATCCTTGCTGCGGTTTATATCGCGGTTTTCCTTAATCTCGCCTATTACCGTCAGGTGCTGGCCCTGATGCCGCTGACCAGCCTGCACACCACGCTGGTCTTCCTGTCGATGCCGCTGGTGGCTTTCAGCGTGGTCAACATTGTAATCACTCTCGCCTCGTTTCTCTGGCTCGATCGGGTACTGATGGCGCTGTTTATTCTGCTCTCAGCCACCGCCCAGTTTTTTATCCAGACCTATAACATCGTGATCGATCGCTCGATGATCACCAATATGATGGATACCACCGCCTCCGAATCGTTTGCCCTGATCACGCCGCAGCTGCTGTTTACCCTGCTGCTCTCCGGCTTTTTGATGGCGCTGCTGGTGTTCTGGCCGCGGCTGAAAAAGCAACGCTGGCGCGGGGCGGTGCAGCGTTTGCTCAGCATGGTGATCTCGGTGGCGATCATCCTGCTGGTCGCCCTGCTGTTCTATAAAGATTACGCCTCACTGTTTCGCAATAACCGCGAACTGGTGAAGGCGCTGAGTCCGTCAAACAGCATCGCTGCCAGCCTGTCGTAGTATAAGCACCAGCAGCTGGAGAACCTGCCGCTGGTGCGAATTGGTGAAGATGCCCATCAGCTGCCTGACCGGCTTAACGGCGGTAAACAGAATCTGACCATCCTGATCGTAGGGGAAACCTCGCGGGCGCAGAATTTCTCGCTGGGCGGCTATGCGCGCCAGACCAATCCGCTGCTGGCCAAAGATAATGTGATCTATTTTCCGCATACTGTCTCGTGCGGCACGGCGACGGCGGTGTCAGTGCCCTGCATGTCTTCGAATATGCCGCGCGCCCATTACGACGACGTGCTGGCCGCCCATCAGGATCGTTTTACTACCAGCCTGGTCTATCTGTCCGATCACGGCGAATCGCTGGGTGAAAATGGCGAATACCTGCATGGTCTGCCCTACGCTATCGCCCCCGATACCCAGAAACATGTGCCGATGTTGATCTGGCTGTCCGATGATTATCAGCAGCGTTACGCGGTGAATCGTGGCTGTCTGACGAAACTGGCGGCGACAGACGATTTCTCGCAGGATAATTTGTTTTCAACCATGCTGGGTTTAACCGGCACCGCGACCCACGAATATGTGCCCGCGGATGACATTTTGACGATGTGTCGGAGCCGACCACAATGAAAATTCTGATCGTAGAAGATGATGCGCTGTTACTGCAGGGCCTGATGCTGGCACTGGAGGGCGAAGGCTGCGTCTATGATGGCGTCACCACGGTGCGGGATGCCGAAGCGCATTTTTCCACTGGCCTGTATGGCCTGGTGGTGCTGGACCTGGGTTTGCCGGATGAAGACGGACTGCATTTTCTGCTGCGACTGCGTCGGCAGAAAAAAATGACGCCGGTGCTGATCCTTACCGAACGCGACACCATCAGCGAACGTATCGCCGGGCTCGATGCCGGTGCCGACGATTACCTGATCAAGCCCTTCTCGCTGGATAAACTGCTGGCACGCATTCGCGCCCTGATCCGCCGCCATGTCAACCAGGGCGACAGCCAGCTGATGGTCGGCGCGCGGGCGCTGGACATGACGCATCGCCAGATCACGCTGGGCGGCACGCTGCTGAACCTGACGCCGAAAGAGTATGCGATTCTCTCCCGCCTGATGCTGAAAGCGGGCAATCCGGTTCACCGCGAAATCCTCTATCAGGATATCTATAACTGGGAAACCGAGCCGTCTACCAATACGCTGGAGGTTCATATTCACAACCTGCGTTACAAAATCGGCAAAAGCGCCATCCGCACGGTGCGCGGTTTTGGCTATGCGCTTTCGCCTGATCCTGACCATTGGCCTGATTCTGCTGGTGTTCCAGGTGATCAGCGTCGCCTAGCTGTGGCATGAGAGCAAAGAGCAGATTCAGTTTCTGGTCGAAGCGCAGCTGCAAAAGCGCAACATGGATCGGCACGTCGAACGCGAGGTGCATGAAGCGGTGGCCAGCCTAGTGATGATCAGCCTGACGCTGCTGCTCTGCTATCAGGCGGTAAAATGGATTACCCGCCCGCTGTATCAGCTGCAGCGTGAGCTGGAAAACCGCAGCGAAGAGAATCTCGACCCGATCGCCTGCCACAGTCCGGTGCAGGAGATTGATGCGGTGACCCAGGCGATTAATCAACTGGTGGCGCGGCTGAATAACAGTCTGGAGCGCGAACGACTGTTTACCGCCGATGTGGCGCACGAGCTGCGTACGCCGGGCAGTCCTTCATCTCCGGCACCTATCAGAACGTGGCGCTGATTGAAGATGTGATTTTGCCGATGGAGGCGGAGCTGAGCAACATGCTGGATGCACACCAGCAGACCCTGACGCTCGATCTGCCAGAAGACGTGTTTGTGCGGGGTGACGCGACGCTGCTGAAAATGTTGCTGCGTAACCTGGTCGAGAACGCCCATAGTTACAGCCCCAAAAACAGCGCAATCACTCTGCGGCTGGCATCGGGTGAACAGCCCGCGTTGTGGTTTGAAGATGAAGGCCCTGGCATTGACGAAAGTAAAAGTGGTGAATTAAGTAAAGCGTTTATCCGGATGGACAGTCGTTACGGCGGGATTGGGCTGGGATTAAGCATTGTCAGCCGTATTGTGCAGCTGCATCGTTTTCAGTTCTTTTTAGAGAACCGCCGCGACCGCAGTGGCTGTCGGGCGGTAATTAAATTCTAATGGCTGCAGACTCAGGCGCTGAACCATGCCGCCAGAAACAGAATCACCGTGGTTGCGGCGATCAGCAGCGCGATATATTCACTGACAGGTCGGACAGGTGCAGCAATTACCGCAGTGGTAGCAGATTTCATGGCATTCTCCTCATGTTGTACCCGGAGTATCCTCGCGCCACATTAAGGAAACCTTAAGCTCACCTTGTCGCGTCAAAAAGTCACTCTCTCAGCGGTTATTTATGAGTATGACTCATATGCTCATCCGTTTTTATGACGCTAATCAGCCTGCCCGTCTTGCTTTACTCTCACCCTATCCCCCGCAAAGTTTCAGAGGAGAGCAACAGTGCAAATACGCAAATTAGGTCAGTCAGGGCTTGAAGTCTCAAGCTTCGGTCTCGGCTGCATGGGGCTGAGCCACGGTTACGGTCCGGCAACCGATAAACAACAGGCGATTGCGCTGATCCGCGCCGCCGTCGATCAGGGCGTCACTTTTTTCGATACCGCTGAAGTTTATGGGCCGTGGCTGAATGAAGAGGTAGTCGGCGAGGCGCTGGCTCCAGTTCGCGAGCGGGTGGTCATCGCCACTAAGTTTGGCTTCACCTTAACAGCCGGCCAGAACAGATTCGCCGGGCAATAGAAGGATCGCTAAGCCGACTGAAAACCGAGGTGATCGATCTCTATTATCATCACAGGGTTGATCCTGAGGTGCCGATTGACGATGTCGCTGGCACCATCCGGGATCTGATCGCTGAAGGCAAGGTCAAACACTTTGGCTTATCAGAAGCCGGTGTGCAGACCGTGCGACATCCCCACGCGGTCCAGCCGGTTACCGCGCTACAAAGCGAATATTCGATGTGGTGGCGTGAGCCGGAAGCAGAGATGATCCCGACACTGGAGTCGCTGGGCATCGGTTTTGTGCCGTTCAGCCCGCTGGGAAAAGGCTACCTGACCGGCGCGATTCAGCCTGACAGCACCTTTGGCAGCGAAGATTTCCGTAGCCAGGTCCCGCGCTTTTCTCCCGAGGCGCTGGCCGCCAATCAGGCTCTGAATCGATTTGCTCGGCACTATCGCTCAGGATAAAGCCGTCACGCCGGCACAGATCGCGCTCGCCTGGCTGCTGGCGCAAAAACCGTGGATTGCGCCGATCCCAGGCACCACTAAACTGCACCGCCTGAAGGAAAACCTGCAGGCTGCGGAGCTGCAACTTAGCGCCGAAGACCTGCAGCGCATCAACCAAGCGCTGGCCGCTGTTGAGGTACAAGGCGACTGCTATCCTGCGACGTTCCAGGCGCGGGTTGGCCGTTAAGACCGAAAGGTGCCGGGCGCTGAACCGCGCCCGGCAGCGCTTTTTATGATTCTGCGGGCTGACGCCAGCGCTGCGACCGCGTGGTGCTCTACACTTAATGGCTAGGTTTCATCCAGGAAGTTCCGCCACGAGTCAACGCATGCACAAATACGCTTTTCCGGTCAGCAAAGCGCGTAAATATCTCGAGCCGGGTCCGGTCCTGCTGCCCAGCTCGCAGTTTGAGAATCGGCACGATATCATGACCCTCGGCTGGCACACCGTACTTGAATTCTCCCCTTCACTGGTCGGCTGTATGATTGCCGGCATGAACTACAGCCATGAGCTGATCCGCAACAGCGGACAGTGCGTGCTCAACGTGCCTTCGGCCTCGCTGATCGATCAGGTGGTGGCGATTGGTAAAAGTCACGGCGACCAGCTGGATAAGTTTGATGCCTTTGGCCTGACGGCTGAACCGGCGCAGGTGGTACGCGCGCCGATGATCGCCGAATGTTTTGCCAGCTTCGAATGCCAGCTGTATGACGATTCAATGGTCGATAACTACAACCTGTTTATCTTTGAAATTGTCAAAGCCCACGTCCCCGAATAGCCGGAATATCCCACTACGCTGCACTACACCGGTGAAGGCCGCTTCAGCATGATGAGCGATAAGCTGCTGGATAAAAGCAAAGACTTTAAACCAGAGATGCTGATTTAGTTGAAAGTGGCGGGTTTCGTCCCCCTTTTCCTCTTTCAACCTGACAGGAGTAAATCATTATGGCAATCGAATATGCAGTGACCGCGGGTGGCTGTTTCTGGTGCACCGAGGCGGTATTTAAGGATGTAATCGGCGTGGAGTCGGTAGAGAGCGGTTATACCGGCGGTGCCCGTCCTAACCCGACCTGCGAACAGGTCTGCAGCGGTGCCACCGGACGCGCTGAAGCGATCCGCATCGGCTTTGATCCGGAGAAAGTCAGCTATGGCGATTTACTGGATATCAGCTTTGTGACCCACGATCCGACCCAGCTTAATCGCCAGGGCAACGATATTGGTACCCAGTATCGCTCAGCGATTTTCCCGGCTAATGCCGAACAGGAAGCAGAAGCCCGTGCGGCGATTGAACGTGCCCAGGCCAATCACGATGTACCGGTGGTGACCACTATTGAACCGCTGAAAGAGTGGTATCCGGCGGAAGCCTATCATCAGAATTACTGGGACGGTGCCGGTCAGCGTAACGGTTACTGCCTGGCGGTGATCCCACCGAAGTTGCAGAAGCTGCGCAAGAGCTTCGCCAATAAAGTGAAGAGCTAAGGTTGTGTGCGGGGTGGCGTTAACCGCCCCGCTTCGGCTTTTACTGGCCAGGCAGCTTCAGCCCCATGGCATTGCCTAGGTAAAGAACGGATCGGTTTGATCAGTCAGCCCCACCACGTTACCCGCATGTGGGCCATAGGCTGCAATACGCAACTGCGATCCGGTATGTTCCTGCGAATCCTCTTCTGAATTGCCGTAACTGATGGTCATAACCGCACCGTCTTTGGTGGTCAGCGCCTGCGTCAGACCCGGCGCTTTGGTGCCGTTCTCGACGATCTGACTGCTGTGAGCATGATCTGCCGTCACCACCACCAGGGTATTGCCCTCTTCACGGGCAAATGCCAGCGCCTGCTGGACGGCTTCATCCAGATCCACCGTTTCGCCAATCTGGCCGCAGGGATTGGCCGCATGATCCTGCTTATCGATCGATGCGCCTTCTATCTGCAGGAAGAAACCATTCGGATTATTACGCAGCAGGTCGATCGCTTTGGCGGTCATCTGCGCCAGCGTAGGCGTTGACAGCGGGCGATATTTATTCACTTCGCAGGTCACCACTGGCTTATCGATATTGCCGTGATAGCTGGCTTTCGGCCCCTGCCAGCGCACCGGCATGTTACCTAGAGAGAACAGACCCAGCAGCGGTTTTTGCTGATCGGCCACGGTGACGGCGTTAAGCCCCTGCCAGTCGCTGACCAGCTGATAGCCCAGCGCCTGTGCCTGCTCATTCAGCGTTTTCCCCTGGTATTCGCCCGCTTTCGCCACCTCGGCGAAGGATTTTGCACCGCCCCCTAAGGTTACGTCGGGGCGGGTTTTGAGTAACTGTTCGGTGATCGATCCCTTTCCGCCCTGCTCTGCGGCGTTGGTCGGGCAGAGTTCGCTGGTCTTCTCCGGTCCGTAGCATTTACGCGAGGTCACGTGCGAGAACAGCACCGCGGGCGTCGCATCCTGCAGTTCGGCGGTCGAGATATCGCCGGGCTTTGCCCGCCGCTTTCGCCAGCTCCAGCAGCGTCATCTGATCCTGACCATTAACATCGACGCTGATGGCGCCGTTATAACTTTTAGTGCCGGTCGCCCAAGCCGTTGCTGACGCGGCCGAATCAGTGACGTAGTTGGGTTTATGGGTTTTCTTATCTAACGAATAATGGGTGTACTGGCCGGTCAGCGGCAGAGCATCGATACCTTTTAAAAAGCCGCCTGCGCCTTCTGCCAGATTACGTGCCGCGGTGATTTCAGAGTCACCCATGCCATCGCCAATCAGCAGGATGACGTTTTTCGCGGTGCTATTGCGTAACGAGGCTTTTAACGCCTCAGTCTGGTCACCGGTCAGCCGACGTGCCCCGCCGTGCTGGCTGAGATCGCCCTGCGCCGCACGGGAAACAAGGTCTGTATCCGCCATGGTCGGGGTGGCGATCACGGAGGCGAGCAGAGAGAGGGTAAACAGAGGAAGCTTTTTCATTATTCGATCCTTGTAAGCAAAAAATACCAATGATTTCAGGCGGTAATTTTGCGACGATCGGGTGATATTTTTGTGTCAGTGAGATTTCAGTTTGATGACAAAACCGGCGGAGTGGGTAACGCTAAATCGATTCGTTCAGAGCTTAAGCGAGAATAGAACAAAAGAGAAAAATAGTGCTTGACCCTTTTCAACCGACTCCCTATAGTAACGCCCCGTTGACCCGGCGCGGTCAATGGAAAAAATGTGGTGAGGTGTCCGAGTGGCTGAAGGAGCACACTTGGAAAGTGTGTATACGGCAACGTATCGGGGGTTCGAATCCCCCTCTCACCGCCAATTTCTGAAGAAGAGCCTGAACGAAAGTTCAGGCTTTTTTTATGCGCAATTCTATGTGTATTTCTATGCGTAGTTCAGAGAGAGTGAGAAGCCCCGCCCCACAATAAAAAACCCGGCCGAAGCCGGGTTTGGGCGCTACACTTCTACTCAATCAAACGCTAGCTATAGGCGTGCAGGGTGCGCTCACACAGCGCAGATCGCACACAATCTTCTTTGCCGAAACGTACGATGCCAACCATCTCGTCCTCTTCGAAACGCGCCAGCGCGTCTGCGAGACCGGAAGGCACCCCAGCGGGCAAGTCGCGCACTGGGTAATATCGCCATTCGCAATCACCGTGACGTTTTCGCCCAGTCGGGTCAGGAACATTTTCATCTGGGCGGCGGTCACGTTCTGCGCCTCATCCAGAATAACCACTGCATTTTCAAAGGTCCGGCCGCGCATATAGGCGAACGGGGCGATCTCTACCTTGGCGATTTCCGGACGCAGACAGTACTGCATAAAAGACGCGCCAAGACGTTTAACCAGAATGTCGTACACCAGTCGGAAATAAGGCGCGAATTTTTCGGAGATATCGCCGGGAAGGAATCCCAGATCCTCATCGGCCTGTAATACCGGGCGCGTAACAATAATCCTGTCAATATCCTTATGAATCAGGGCCTCTGCCGCTTTCGCAGCGCTGATCCAGGTTTTGCCGCAACCGGCTTCACCAATAGCAAAGATCAGCTGTTTCGTTTCTATGGCGTTGGATAGTGTGCCTGAGCTTCATTACGGGGCTTCTATCGGTCCCCGGTCGCGCAAATCGCGCGCCATGCCAATCGAGTCCAGCCCACCCATTTGCACCAGCGAAGTGACCGATTCTTCTTCACGCTGAAGATGACTCCGGGAGTCATTGCGAAGCACTCGTCTTGCTTCCCGACGCGCTTTGATCACTGCTTTCTGTCTTCCCATAGTGGCACCTTACAGTTGGTTTCATTTCCCGCGTCAGGCCGGTAGCCCGTTGCGATTACGTGAACGCTTTAGGGGTTTCAGTTGGCTTCTTAGAGCCATGACAGGCCATGAAATCAGGCATGCAGCAGCAGTACAGCGTTGCTGTATACCGGTAAAAAAGGGATGCGAAATGACCAGAGAGAACGATTGGAGACAGGAGGATGTTACGAGGCAGAATAGCCCTCGCGGTTGAGCGCAATCTATTTACTGAGACAGACTTTCCGTAAAAGAATCGACCCATGCGCGAACTCCAGTGTTATACATCAACACGTCTGATTACGCTTACTGAATAAAGTGCACCATTTTATTGGCGCTTTGCAACAGTAATTTTACTTCATGGCAAAGTAATTGCGAATCGGGTGTTAACACTTCAGCAGAGAAACACGGCTTACCCTATTTATTTCAATCAGTTATTTTATTTTGTCACACTCAAAATCGCGATAAAATTTCAGCTAAAACTGAGCGAAAAAATGCCTCTGGCCGCTATCAGACAAAAAACGCTCCGCCTGAGGCCAGGCAGAGCGAATTGGATGAAATTTAATCAGGCTTCGAGTAATGGCTGGGCTAAATAATGGCTGGCGTCGGTGACGCCGGGCAGAACAAAAAAGTATCCACCGCCAAATGGCCGGACATATTCTTCCAGCGCTTCGCCATTCAGACGCTGCTGGACGCTAATAAAGCCTTTTTCCAGGTCGTGCTGATAACAGACAAACAGCAGCCCCATCTCCAGCTGCCCTGAGGCGGAAATCCCTGCTGAATAGCTGTAGCCACGACGCAGCATCAGGCTGCTGGCGGTTTCCGGGGTACGCGGGTTGGCGAGACGAATGTGCGAGTCCAGCGCGATCACTTCACCATCCGGGTCGTTGCGGTAATCCGGGATGTCACGTTCATGCTGCATACCCAGCGGCGCCCCGCTCAGCTTATCGCGGCCAAAAATAGTTTGCTGCTCGCCCAGCGGCGTGCGGTCCCACATTTCAACGTGAAAACGGATCAGCCGCACCGCCTGATAGCTGCCGTTACGCGCCCAGGCCGGCTCATCCTGATCGTCCGTCACCCATAACAGCTGATTCATCAGGGCGCGATCGTGGGTATCCGGATTCGCCGTCCCATCTTTGAATCCCAGCAGGTTGATCGGCGTCTCCGCGCCCTGACTGCGCGCCGCGTGATCGGAAATAAACCCCTCTCGCCGCCAGCGCACGCCCAGCAGATCGGGCGTATGTTTGATGATGTCGCGCAGGGCATAAATCACCGTATCCTGGGTATTGGCGCACAGCTGCAACAGCAGGTCGCCGTGGCAGGCAGCAGCATCCAGTGAATCATTCGGAAAGCGGGTCATCCGCTGCAGTTTTTTCGGCTTGTGCGGTGCCAGACCGAAACGCTCATCGAACAGCGAATCCCCGACTGACACAGTAATCGTCAGGTTATCCGGGGCGATAGTGGCACCCAGAATGCCAGAATCCATCGGCGGCAGACGCGGATTGGTCACCTGCGGCGCAGGACCGCCAGCGGTCAGAAAAGCGATGCGCTGGGTCAGCAGACGAAACAGCCGTTCCAGCTCCGCTTTATCGCTGCTCAGCAGATCAAATGCCACCAGCATCATTGACGCCTGCTGTGGCGTTACGATGCCCGCCTGATACAGACCATAAAAGGGCTGCGCCTGTTGTCGCGCCAGCGGGGTTACCGTGCCCGGTGAAAAGCTGCCGGCGGCCGCCGCGTGAAACGGACAACCGCCACCCAGTGCAGCCGCCCCACCCAGCAGACTCAGACCTTTTAGTAAACGACGACGCGCCGGCTGCGCGTCATCTTCCTGACGACTCATGATTAATCCAGACCCAGGGTGCCACGCAGTAATGAAAGATCTTCCGCCAGGGCGGTGATCGGTCCTTTCAGCGCATTACGATCGGCGCTGGTCAGTTTCTCATACGATGAGAAACCGGTTTTGGTGCGATATTTGCTCAGAATCGCATCCACTTTTTTGAAGTTGCCGTTGATTTTCGCCAGTAACTGTGGGTTAGCCTGGCTCACCATCGGCCGCAGCAGTTCGACAATTTTCTGGGCGCCGTCAACGTTGGCCTGGAAGTCCCACAGGTCAGTATGGCTGTAGCGATCTTCTTCACCTGAAATTTTGCTGGAGGCGACCTCTTCAATCAGCCCTGCCGCACCACCGACCACTTTGGCTGGCGGGAAGGCCAGTTCGCTGATGCGCGTCTGCAAATCTTTAACGTCTTTGTTCAGCTGATCCGCACAGCCCGCCATCCCCTCGGTGCTGTGGTCGGCAAACAGCGCTTTTTCCAGCCGGTGGAAACCGGTGAATTTTGGATCTTCCGCTTTCTTCTCATAATCATCTTCGCGTGCGTCAATGCTGCCGTCGAGATCGGAGAACAACTCAGCAATCGGCTCGATGCGCTCATAATACTGACGCGTCGGGGCAAACAGCGCTTTGGCTTTTTCGACGTCGCCGGCTTTAACCGCATCGGTAAAGGCCTGAGTCCCGCTCACCAGCTGATTCACCTGCTCAGTCACATACTCTTTGTAGGCGCTAATCGGGCCAACCAGTTGCATCCGCTCGGACGGCGCGCTTTTCGCCGCGGCGTCACCAGCCTCAACCACCAGCTCGCCTTTCGGGTTACTCAGCAGGCCGCAGGTCATCTCATATTCGCCTGCCTGCAGATTGGCGGTCAGCTTCTGGCTGAAGCCGGGTGCGATGTTCTCGCGCTCTTCAACCACCATCACCCCTTTCAGGATCTCCCACTCCAACGCTTTCTGACTGTTGTTTTTGATCAGGAACTGAGTTTTACCGGCCTTAACGATTAAGGTCATCGGCTCACACTGCTTGTCGTTAACGCTGACGGTCACCTGAGGCACCGCCGCGGCAGCGGAAGCGGAGATCGCCAGCAAAGGAGCCAGCAGTGCCTTGCGGCGGAAACGCATTGTCATGTTTCTTTCCCCTATCACGTTGTTGAGCGCGGCAGGCGCGCCCGATAAATGGCTTAGCGCACAGTGGCCGACGCAGTGGGACGCGCGGGCATAAGAAACAGAATCAGAGCGGGGATCAGATAGAGGCCCCAGACCACTACCTCGCTGACGCTGGGGGCTTCCTGATAGCCGAGCACCCCTTCCAGCAGCGTACCGAACAGCGAATGGGTCGATAAGGTATTACTGAGATCAAACGCCACATCCTGAAAGCGATTCCATAGCCCTGCTTCATGGAAAGCCCGAATCGCTCCGGCCGCCAGGCCCGCCGCGACAAACAGAATGAAGATGCTGGTCCAGCGGAAAAAATGGGCCATGTTAAGGCGAATGCCGCCCCAGTAAAGCAGCATGCCCAGCACCACGGCGGTCGCCAGCCCCAGTACCGCGCCAATCGGCGGCGCGTAGCCGACATCCTGGGTAAAGGCCGCCAGCAGGAAGAACACCGACTCCAGCCCTTCGCGCGCCACCCCCAGAAACACCATCAACACCAGTGCCAGCCCGCCGCGCCCTGAGCGTTGTAGCGCCTGGTCTACCGCCTGCTCCAGCTCCACTTTGATATTGCGCGCCACTTTGCGCATCCAGAACACCATTAAGGTGAGGATAACCACGGCGATCAGTGCCACCAGCCCTTCAAACAGTTCCTGCTGTTTCTGCGGAAACTCGCCGGTGGTGGCGTTGATGAACAGCCCCAGCCCAAGGCAGAGCGCCGCGGCTATAACCACCCCGGCCCACATGGCAGGAAACCATTGGGTGCGCTGGGTGCGCTTCAGGTAGCTGGCTATCAGGCTGACAATCAGTGCGGTTTCTAAGCCTTCGCGCAGCATGATGAGAAACGGAACGAACATCGCCAACCTCTTGAATGTTAAGCAGCGTCAATAAAAGTAAAATCAGGTAGAATGTAAACGATACCGATTATCATTATCGCCACGAAAAAAACAAGTTGCCGGATGAGATAATTTCGCATTTAAGTGGTTTATCTTTGTAACAAAAAAAACCCGCCACGATTAACGGGCGGGCTTTTCTGGCGGCAGCCAGATTATTTAGTCTGGAACTCCGCTTCCGCTGCGGCAAAACGCTGTTGCGCTTCGGCTGAAGGTTCACGTCCCATCAGGCTGAACACCACGATGGCGATACTGGCGAACAGGAAGCCAGGGATGATTTCATACAGACCGAGCCAGCCATACTGCTTCCACACCAGCACGGTTAACGCGCCGATGATCATGCCCGCCAGCGCGCCGTTGCGGTTCATGCGCTTCCAGCACACGCCGAACAGCACCACCGGACCAAACGCTGCCCCGAAGCCCGCCCAAGCGTAGCTTACCAGGCCCAGCACCCGGTTCTCCGGATTGGCTGCCAGTGCGATAGCGGTCAGCGCCACAGCAGCACCATCAGACGTCCGACCGAAACCAGCTCTTTCTGGCTGGCGTTTTTACGCAGCAAACCTTGTATACATATCTTCAGTCAGCGCGCTGGAGCAGACCAGCAGCTGACACCTCAGGGTCGACATCACCGCCGCCAGAATGGCTGACAGCAAAATGCCGGCAACCCACGGGTTAAACAGGATTCGCGCCAGTTCGATAAACACCCGCTCTGCGTTGTCATTCACCCCCGCCGCCAGGGTCGGGTTGTTCTGGAAATAAGCGATACCGAAGAAGCCCAAGCCGACCGCGATTAATGACAAACACCGGCGTCAGGATCAGTGCGAAAATCATCAGGCTGGCCTGCACCGTGTCAGTCCAGCTCACCGCGAGGAAACCGCCAACCAGCGTATAAAGAATGGTCGCGCCCGCCCACAGCGCCGTCTGGTAACTCATCCCAAAGGTACTTTCGAACAGACGTGCACCGGCTACCACGCCAGAAGCACAATAGATGGTGAATAACTCAAGGATCACGATGGCCGAAATGATGCGCAGGATTTTACTGTGATCTTCAAAGCGGCTGGTGAAAAAGTCCGGCAACGTCAGCGCATTATTGTGGTGCTCGGTCTGTACCCGCAGGCGACCGGCAACAATTTTCCAGTTCAGTCAGGCACCAATCGTCAGGCCAATGGCGATCCAGCTCTCAGAGATGCCGGAGATGAAAATGGCACCGGGTAATCCTATCAGCAACCAGCCGCTCATGTCTGATGCGCCGGCAGACAGCGCCGTGACCACGCTGCCAAGACTGCGGCCGCCGAGGATATAGTCATCAAAGTTTTTGGTTGAGCGATAAGCCGCAAAACCGATTAGCACCATCCCAAGAATATAAACTACAAAGGTCACCCAGCATCGGTGTACTTAGACTCATCTGTCTCTCCACTTATTATTTGATATCCCAGATAAATCGCCAGCTGCCTGCTTGCCGGAACGGGGCAAAACGGACCGATTATCCTCTTCAGGGCGTTAGCCATTTCCCTGCGGCGCGGTATCCTGCCGGAAAGGCGTTCGGCGCACAATGGATTTAACACAGGCGTTACAGCGATTTCACTAACCGATTGCGAAAAAGTGTTCAGAGGTTGCACTCGCTCACATAACGCCGATTGCAACCCGGCGCAACCTCACAGAAATCGCGCGCTGCCAAGCCCGTCAGGTTGGCGAGGATCTTGCAGCAATATCCGTGCCGCATTGAAAAAAATTAACAACTGACGGCGTTAAAAGGGTGTTAACTGGCTCACATTTAACACGGTTGCACAAAGTTGCAACTTAAGTGATAGTGCAGCCACGCCGTATCGAACCACTATCATATAAGGGAGTACTGGAGTCATGGTTACAACCACCATGGGGGTAAAACTGGATGACGCGACGCGTGAGCGCATCAGACTGGCTGCGCAGCGTATCGATCGCACGCCACACTGGCTGATTAAACAGGCGATCTTTAACTACCTTGGCCAGCTTGAATCAGGTGATTCCGTGCCTGAAATCCCGTTATCCAGCCTGGCGACAGTAGAGGCTGATGAGGCGCTGAACGACGAGACGCATCAGCCGTTCCTTGACTTTGCAGAGCAGATTTTGCCGCAGTCGGTGACCCGTTCGACCGTGACCGCCGCCTGGCGTCGTCCGGAGACCGATGCGGTACCGATGCTGCTGGAGCAGGCACGCCTGCCTGCGGCGCTGGCGGAGAAAACCCATCAGCTGGCTTACCAGCTGGCCGACAAGCTGCGGCACCAAAAAGGGGCAACCGGACGCGCTGGCATGGTGCAAAGCCTGCTGCAGGAGTTCTCTTTATCCTCGCAGGAAGGGGTGGCACTGATGTGCCTCGCCGAAGCGTTGTTACGTATTCCTGACAAGCCGACCCGCGATGCGCTGATCCGCGACAAGATCAGCAACGGTAACTGGCAGTCGCATCTGGGACGCAGCCCGTCGCTGTTCGTTAATGCCGCCACCTGGGGCCTGCTGTTTACCGGCCGTCTGGTCTCTACAAATAACGAAGCCAATCTGTCGCGATCGCTGAACCGAATTATTGGAAAGAGTGGCGAGCCGCTGATCCGCAAAGGTGTGGATATGGCGATACGCCTGATGGGTGAGCAGTTCGTTACCGGTGAAACTATTGCCGAAGCGCTGGCTAATGCCCGCAAGCTGGAAGAGAAAGGTTTCCGTTACTCTTACGACATGCTGGGTGAAGCGGCGCTGACCGCCAGCGATGCCAAAGCCTATCTGGTCTCCTACCAGCAGGCGACCCACGCGATTGGTAAAGCGTCCAATGGTCGCGGCATTTATGAAGGTCCGGGCATTTCAATCAAGCTATCAGCGCTGCATCCGCGCTACAGCCGCGCCCAGTATGAGCGTGTGATGGAGGAGCTCTACCCTATTCTGAAATCGCTGACGCTGCTGGCACGTTCCTATGACATCGGCATCAACATTGATGCGGAAGAAGCTGACCGCCTGGAACTGTCGCTCGACCTGCTGGAAAAACTCTGTTTCGAACCGGAGCTGGAAGGCTGGAACGGTATCGGCTTTGTCATCCAGGCATACATGAAGCGCTGTCCGTTCGTGATTGACGAGCTGATCGACCTGGCGCAACGGAGCCGCCGCCGCCTGATGATCCGTCTGGTCAAAGGCGCCTACTGGGACAGCGAAATCAAACGCGCCCAGATGGAGGGGCTGGAGGGGTATCCGGTTTATACCCGTAAGGTCTACACCGACATCTCTTATCTGGCCTGCGCCCGTAAACTGCTGGCGGTGCCTAACCTGATCTACCCGCAGTTTGCCACCCACAACGCCCATACGCTGGCGGCGATTTATCAGCTGGCCGGCAACAACTACTATCCGGGACAGTATGAGTTCCAGTGCCTGCACGGCATGGGCGAACCGCTGTATGAGCAGGTGGTAGGCAAAGTAGCAGACGGCAAACTTAATCGTCCCTGCCGCATTTATGCACCGGTCGGTACGCACGAAACGCTGCTGGCTTATCTGGTGCGTCGCCTGCTGGAAAACGGCGCCAACACCTCTTTCGTTAACCGTATCGCCGATACCTCGCTGCCGATTGATGAGCTGGTGGCCGATCCGGTGAGAGCGGTGGAGAAGCTGGGTGCCAGCGAAGGCGCGATTGGCCTGCCGCATCCGAAGATTCCGCTGCCACGCGATTTGTATGGGGAACACCGCGTCAACTCGGCCGGTCTGGATATGGCCAATGAACACCGTCTGGCCTCACTGTCCAGCGCCCTGCTGAGCAGCGCCGCGCAGCCGTGGCTGGCCCAGTCAATGATTGAAGGTGAGCTGGGCGAAGGTGAAAGCCGCACTATCGTTAACCCCGCTGCGCCAAACGATATTGTCGGGCAGGTACGTGAAGCGACCGAGCAGGAAGTATCCCAAGCGCTGGACGCGGCGGTCAACAGCGGCCCGATCTGGTTCGCCACGCCGCCTCAGGAGCGTGCTGCGATTCTGGAACGCGCGGCACAAATCATGGAAGGCCAGATGCAACAGCTTATTGGCATTCTGGTGCGTGAAGCCGGTAAGACCTACAACAACGCCATCGCTGAAGTGCGCGAAGCGGTCGATTTCCTCTATTACTATGCTGGCATGGTGCGGGATGATTTCGATAACGAAACCCATCGCCCACTCGGTCCGGTGGTCTGTATCAGCCCGTGGAACTTCCCGCTGGCGATCTTTACCGGCCAGATTGCGGCGGCGCTGGCTGCGGGTAACAGCGTGCTGGCCAAACCGGCAGAGCAGACACCGCTGATCGCGGCACAGGCGGTACTAATACTGCTGGGTGCGGGCGTGCCTGCTGGCGTGCTGCAACTGCTGCCGGGTCTGGGTGAGACGGTTGGCACACAGCTGACCGGCGACGGTCGGGTTCGTGGCGTGATGTTTACCGGTTCGACCGCGGTTGCGACGCTGCTACAACGTAATCTGGCCGGTCGTCTCGATCCGCAGGGTCGCCCGACGCCGCTGATTGCTGAAACCGGCGGGATGAATGCGATGATCGTCGACTCATCCGCGCTGACTGAGCAGGTAGTAATTGATATCGTCGCGTCGGCCTTCGACAGCGCCGGTCAGCGCTGTTCTGCCCTGCGTCTGCTGTGCATTCAGGAAGATGTGGCCGACCACACCCTGAAAATGCTGCGCGGTGCGATGGCGGAATGCCGGATGGGTAATCCGGAGCGCCTGTCGACCGATATCGGTCCGGTAATTGATGCTGAAGCCAAAGCCAATATTGAGCGCCACATTCAGGCGATGCGCAATAAAGGCTTCACGGTGTATCAGGCGGTGCAGGAGAATCCACACGACAGCAAAGAGTGGAGCAGCGGCACCTTCATCAAACCGACCCTGATTGAACTGGATCAAGTTAAGGATTTGGATAAAGAGGTGTTCGGCCCGGTACTGCACGTGGTGCGTTTCACCCGCAATAATCTGTCGCAGTTAATTGAACAGATTAACGCCTCGGGTTACGGCCTGACGCTGGGTGTGCATACCCGCATCGACGAGACCATTGCCCAGGTGACGGCCAATGCCAGAGTCGGCAACCTCTACGTCAATCGGAATATGGTGGGCGCGGTGGTGGGTGTGCAGCCGTTTGGCGGCGAAGGATTATCCGGTACCGGCCCGAAAGCTGGCGGACCGCTCTATCTGTATCGTCTGCTGGCGTATCGTCCGGACGGCGCGCTGCGACTGACGTTTGATCGTCAGGATGCCGATCACCCTGCCGACAGCACCCTGCGTCAGGCGTTGCTGGCGCCTCATCAGGCGCTGACGAGCTGGGCTAAAGAGAAGCCTGAACTGGCGGCGCTGTGCCAGCACTACGCCGATCTGGCGCAGGCGGGCGTGGTGCGGTTGCTGCCCGGTCCGACCGGCGAGCGCAACACCTTCTCGCTGTTGCCGCGTGATCAGGTGCTCTGTCTTGCCGACAATGAGCAGGACGCGTTAGTGCAACTGGCTGCAGTCACCAGCGTTGGCAGCAAGGCGCTGTGGCAGGATGATGAGTTGCATCGTCGCCTGCTGACCTCGCTGCCAGACGGGGTGAAAGCGCGTATCACCCTGGCGCGCGATCCGTTAGCAGCAGAATTTGATGCGGTGATTTATCACGGTGATGCCGATCAGCTGCGCACCCTGTGCGAGCAGATTGCCGCACGCGAAGGCGCGATTGTTTCGGTGCAGGGCTTTGCCCGCGGTGAGACCAATCTGCTGCTGGAGCGGTTGCTGATCGAGCGTTCGCTGAGTGTGAATACCGCCGCTGCCGGCGGGAATGCCAGTCTTATGACGATAGGGTAAGTAGGGCGTGTTCCCTGCGCGAACGGGCGCTGAGAAGGTTTCGTTCGCCGGCAGGCAGCGGCAGTTTCAGTTTCGCCGCTGCCGGATTTCTTACGGACCACCGGGACGCGCCATCCCTGGCGCGATCCCGCCTCTTCGCGACATCCCTGTCGCTCGTCCTGAAATCCCTCATCTGCTCAGCGCTTCAGATGGCCTCCCTAACCCCTCGCTGTTATTTTTTTGTGTTTCTTTTTGGTTGTTCGTCGCTGTAGTGCCTGGGCACAGTTACTGTCAGTGTTGCTGTTAGCTTCAGGGCCGTCATTAATCAGACAACACCAAACTATAATAACAAGCCAGAGAGTTTACAGACGGGGGTTTGCCAGAGGCGTCCGCAGCGCCAAGGAATGAGCGGAGGCTAGGAGAGCCGACAGGACGTCGGCGAAAGAACGGATCGCGCCAGGGATGGCGCGTCCGGCCGGTCCGTGGGCCGCAGGGAGTGACGAATGCACCGCGCGCAGGCTGCCCCTTGACGCGTCCGCCTGCTCAGGCAACCTGAAACTCCCCACCGCCTGGCGGGCGTAACCTTACTCAATAAGACCGCAGCAGGCGTAACCTGCTCGATATCAGACCGCCGCCAGGCGTAATCCCCTCTGCACAGCCAGTGCCGGCTGCCAAGCGTATCTAAGAAGCCTCACTGACTCGCTCCCGCTTCATCAGCGTCGGGAACACAAAGAGTGACTGACCCAATCCGCGATTGGTCAGCGAGCAGAGCGAACAGATCCCGACAATTGCCACCGGATAGAAACAGGCCCAGAGGAACGAAAACCACGCCTGATTAAACAGGTGGTGACGCTGGGCGAACAGAATCGCTGACATGCCGAAAAACTCAATGAAAATGTGGTGTATCACATAAATCTGCAGGGCATTGCGGCCAATCCAGTTCATATAGCTCATGCTGAAATGCTGATTCAGCCAGCGACAGGCCGCAATACTGAACAGCACCGCCAGAATGCACAGGAACAGGCTCTTATCCAGACCAAAATAACGTGAATGCCCGCCAGTGCGGCCAGCACAGCCCACGGCATCAGGTTTTCACGCCGCCACTCGCTGAGGCGCAGCATGGTCTGGCTCCAGAAAGCCCACAGCAGGAAGAACAGGAAATATTGCGCCAGACTTTGTGGTCCCCAGTAGGGAATAATTTTTTCAACCGCCAGATAGTTCAGCACAATCGCCGCCACCATCAGCACCAGTTTATATTGGCGAAACAGTTTGGCGCAGAGGAAATAGAGGCCAAGCCCGTACAGATACCATGAAGTACTCATGGCCATAAACGTCAGCTTAAGAAATTCTAATAGCGAACCGGCATAAGCTGTATTCAGGTTCTGGGAAATACGCTGGCCGGTAATTTCGGTGGAGATGCCGAGAATCGACCACCACTGAATAAAGCCCCACAAAATATAGAGATAAAAGATATTGGTAATCCGGCTGGTAAATACCTGCTTCCACGGGCGATTAATAATACCGTTGGTGGCCAGCAGGCCTGAAACAAAGAAAAACGCCGGCATACGTAATGGCGACAGGACCGTATTAAACTGTACCCATATTTCAGCGGGTAGCCATCCGGCAGAGAGATACTTCAGCGTCCCTTCAAAACCCGGCAGCACCTTGTGGTACAGGACCACCAGTAATATACAGGCCCCCTTCAGGGTATTCACTCACATTATTTGCTCTGGCTTGGTGTTGTTCATTCAATGACTCCTGCTGTGTAGGTCTGAATGCTGAAAAGTAAAAGCGAGGAAATCAGTATTGTTTTTATGGTTATCCAGCGATTATTCGTCATTGAACCGATGGTGAATGTAGCGAAAGTCTTAAAAAATATCGCATGGCCCCGATGTTACAGTTATTTACCGAGCTGGACGTTTCCTTACATTTATCAATAAAGCTCCAGCCAGTGGTTTTATTTACCCCGACAGAGCCGTAAAAGATGATATTACTGGAGAGTAGCAGAGGCTTAAATAAGAGGAACTGGCAATCATAAAAGCCATTTAATAAACGATGAATAGAAAAGTTTTGTCAGATTGTGGCAAAAGGTTTAACGGAGATTTATGGATATATGGTGGCGATTAATTTCAGCGCGAATAAACCCTTAGTAACAGGGTTATTTTACTGAAAAACAGCACTATTTAAACAGGTTAATGCAGCCTTCCCGCAGGAAGGCTGCGGTGTTACTGACTCAGAAATTTATCGAGGAACTGACGGGTTCGCGGCTGTTGCGGGTTACTGAACAACGCTTTCGCCTCGCCCTGCTCCACAATGCGGCCCTGGTCCATGAAGATAGCGCGGTCAGCCACGTCGTGGGCAAAGCTCATCTCATGCGTGACGATAACCATGGTGCGTTGCTCTTCGGCCAGGGCGCGGATGGTATTAAGCACCTCGCCAACCAGCTCCGGATCAAGCGCCGAGGTCGGTTCATCAAACAGAATCACTTCCGGTCGCATCGCCAGCGCACGGGCGATCGCCACCCGCTGCTGCTGACCGCCTGACAAACGGCGCGAGTAACTCTGCTCTTTTACCGTGCAGTCCGACTTTTTCCAGCAGCTCACGGGCGCGTGCCACCGCATCCGCTTTGGCTTCGCGCTTGACGATGACCGGGCCTTCAATAATGTTCTCCATCACCGAGCGGTGTGGAAACAGATTGAAGTTCTGGAAAACAAAGCCAACCTGCTGGCGCAGACGACGCACCTGCTCTTTCTGTTTACTCTGCGCCAGCGCCGCATCAACGGTAATATCACCCACCCGAATGGTGCCGCTATCCAGCACTTTCAGCAGGTTGATACTTCGCAGCAGCGTGGTTTTACCCGAACCGCTGGGACCGATAATCGCCACCACTTCGCCTGCCGCTACGTTGAGATCGATGCCATGCAGCACCGTCTGGCCATTGAAGGATTTCACCAGCTTTCTGACTTCGATGGCACTCATTTCGACTCCTGATCCTGACGATTAACATGCTGCTCCAGCCGGTTCTGCAGGGCGGATAGCAACGTCGCCATCACCCAGTAGATCAGCGAGGCAGCCAGATACATGGTGAACACTTCCAGCGTACACGAGGTGATCAACTGCGCCTGACGGAACAGCTCCGGCACCTGGATGGTCGCCGCCAGCGAGGTATCTTTTACCAAGCTGATAAAACTGTTACCCAGCGGCGGCAGCGCGGTCCGTGCCGCCTGCAGCAATATCACCCGGCGCAGCGTTTGCCAGCGCGTCACACCGATACTGGCCGCCGCTTCCCAACTGGCCGCGCTCAATCGCCGAGATCGCGCCACGCAGTGATTCCGAGGCGTAAGCCGCGGTATTCAGCTACAGGCCAATCATGGCGGAGGGAATCGGATCCAGCTCGATACTAAACTGCGGTAAGCCGTAGTAGATCATAAACAGCTGGGCGATCAGCGGTGTGCCGCGGAAAATCGAGACGTAGATCCGCGACAGCCAGCTGACCGGCCAGAAGCGTGACAGCCGCATCAGCGCCAGAATGAAGCCCAGCACCAGGCCGAAGAACATTCCGCCGATGCTGAGTTGCAGCGTAAACAGCGCGCCTTTTAATAAAAAAGGTGCTGAATCCAGCACCAGTTGAAGACTTTCCTGCATTATTTAGTCACGTCCGCGCCAAACCATTTCTCAGACAGCTTGCTCAGTGAGCCATCTTTCTGCATCTCTGCAATAGCCTGGTCGATCGCTTTCAGCAGATCGTCATTACCTTTACGCACCGCCACGCCAGACTCCTGACGGGAGAAAGCGTTGCCCGCTACGGCATGGTATCGCCGGTTTTCTTCACCAGATTCAGTGCTGCCAGGCGGTCCACCAAAATGGCGTTCAGACGACCTGAGCGCAGATCCTGATATTTGGTCGGGTCATCATCATAGGTACGGACATCAACGCCCTTCACGTTCTCACGCAGCCACTGTTCGTAGTTGGTCCCCAGACCGACACCGACCTTTTTGCCTGCCAGATCCTCAGGTTTGGTGATGGTACCGGCGTTGGGTTTCATGGTCAGCGCCTGAATGCCCGAGATGGTGTACGGTGTAGAGAAGTCATACTTCTTCTTACGCTCGTCAGAGATAGTGACCTGGTTGATCACCACATCAATCCGTTTCGCATCAAGCGAGGCCAGCATGCCGTCCCACTTGGTCGGTTTCAGGCTGGCCTTAACGCCCATGTGCTGCGCCAGTTGTTGCGCGAACTCCGCTTCAAAGCCGGTCAGCTTGCCGTTCTCATCCTAGAAGCTGAACGGCGGATAGGTACCCTTCCAGTCCCACCAGCAGCGTGCCGCGCTCTTTGATTTTATTCAGCAGGTTTTCAGCTGAGAAAGTTTTAACGTTAACGCCCGCGACCAGCGCCACGGCCATCACGCCCATCACCAACTGGCGACGTACAAGAGAAAAGGTCATATTGACCCCATTATTGATTGTGTTGTATGTATTTTATAACGGCAACGCCGCTACATTGCTGCCGGTCCATCGTGATAACGGCAAGATTATAAACTGTTTTTTTGCTTGTCTCAGACCGAAGGATGATAAGCAAATAACGCCGGCGCGCCGCCAGTATGAATAAACAGCAGCGGGCCTTCCCGGCGGAAACGGTTCTGGCTGATGCCATCCAGCAGCCCCGCCATCGCCTTACCGGTATAGACCGGATCCAGCAGGATGCCTTCCAGCCGCGCCAGCAGTTTCACCGCCGCCATGCCTTCGTCGTTCGGTTCACCGTAGCGTGGCGCATAATACTCATCCCATAGCATAATCGGTGCAGTAGCGGGCACTTCAAGCTGGGTTGCCAGTGACTGGCGCAGACGCTCAACCAGCGGTAACTGAGCCTCAGCCTGACGGGAAACGGTCACCCCCACCAGCTCGGTATCCGGTAACAGCTGTTCAAGACCCACCGCCAGCCCGGCGTGGGTACTGGCGCTGCCTGAAGCGACGATGACGGCGGCAAAATCGACCACTTCTTCGCTCTGATGCGCAATTTCCTGCGCGCAGCCGACATAGCCTAGCGCACCCAATGCATTCGAGCCGCCGACCGGTACGATGTAAGGCCTGAACCCCTGCGCCTCAAGCCGTGTTGCCTGTTCCGCCAGCTGCTCCGCCGGACGATCCAGCGCCTCGACCATGATCACCTCGGCGTCCATCAGATCCAGCAGCAGCCGGTTACCGTTGCTCAGGTAGTTTTCCGCATGGGTACCAATCGGGTTTTTCAGCAGGGCCACGCATTTCAGACCCAGACGGGCCGCGACGGCTGCGGTCTGGCGCACATGGTTGGACTGAATAGCCCCGGCAGTCAGCAGCACATCGGCCCCTTCGCGCAGCGCGTCGGCCGCCAGATATTCCAGCTTGCGCAGTTTGTTGCCGCCCATCGCCACCGGCGTGACATCATCGCGCTTGATAAAAATATCGCGGCCGAGATAGTCGGAGAGTCGTGGCAGATGCTCTAACGGGGTTGGCGCGCCCAGCAGTTCAAGGCGGGGAAACTGGTGCAAAAGATGTAAAGACAACGCTGCCTCCATTCAGGCATTGGAAATTATCCTTACAGTGTTGCAGAAGATGCGAAAAGGATCACCCTGATTCAGGTGGCGGGAGATGCGGTGACGCGCAAAACAGGCGTGCTCCCCCGTCCCGCCCTTTTCAGCAGCGTGAAAAGGGCGGGACGGGGGAGCAATGAGCGCGCCGCGGGGGGTTAGCCCTGTTGCCACCCTAAGAACTGATCGTATTTGCGCAGGGCAATACGGTAATTATTATTGCCCGCATCCGGCAGGTCGCTTTCCAGACATTGATGCCAGCTATTGCCCTGCAGCCTATCGGCCGGGAAATTTTTCGCCTTCAGCATGTCGTCCAGCCGACGCAGCCGCACCACGTATTCACGTATGGTGCTGGGGCTCATCTCTGTATGTTCGAACAAATACTGTTTGAACGCCACAATGTCGAAGTAATTAGGATGGGTATTACAAAAAATATCGCTACAGAAGCGACAGAGCGCAGTCATTTCTGGCTGAAGTTTCAGCCACAGTTGCTCATCAATCATCTGGTCCATCCGAGCGATGGCCTCTTTATTCTTTATTGATGATCTGGCCACGAAAAACGAGCGCCATTCGATCTAATACCTTGCCACAGTGTGAACAGTTGCTCTGGCTGTGTTTATAGTCTTTAACATAACGACTTAACGGTCTGGCCTTTGTCTTGGCTCCCATTGCTGAGTCCCCGGTTTCTTATATTTTTGAATCGCCAGGAACTGATACTGCTAGCGCGCTCCCGTAAGTCGGGCCCGCAGGCGTTTAATCGCATGACTGTGCAGCTGGCTGACCCGAGATTCCCCCACATCAAGCACCGCGACAATCTCTTTCAGGTTCAGTTCTTCCTGGTAGTACAGTGTCAGCACCATCTTTTCATGATCGGGTAACGCTTCGATCGCTTCAATGACGCGCTCACGCAGACTCCCTTCCATCAACTGATGAAGCGGGTTGTCCTCTTCATGCCCTTCCGTCACCAGTTCCGTGCTGTCGCCATGTTCTTCCCGATACTCGTCGTAGGAAAAGAGCTGACTGTTGTTGGTGTCCAGTAGGATCTGCCGGTACTCCTCCATCGAGACATTCAACTGCTGCGCGACTTCCTGCTCGGAGGCAGCACGACCCGGCGTCTGTTCCACCTTATGATTGCCCCGGCTACCTCGCGCGCGTTACGACGAACGCTGCATGGTGCCCAGTCCCGGCTGCGAAGCTCATCCAGCATTGCGCCGCGAATACGCTGCACGGCATAGGTGGTAAAGGCTGTTCCCTGTAGCGCGTCATAGAGCTCCACGGCATTTAACAGGCCGATACCCCCGGCTGGCAGACGGACCTGCAGGCGCAGCGCTTCATGGCGCACCAGCGGCACGTAACGCTGCCAGAGCGAATGCTTGTCCATCACGCCTTCGGCGGTATAGAGATCGTTCACGTTGACTACCCTGCGTTAATGAAGTTATCGGCATGATTATCCAATTCTGTAGGGTTATTGATTGGGGGAATAGGCGGGGTAAAACGAGGTTATTTCATTTTTGTGATGTCAGGGGAGCAGATCCTTCTCCTCCCTTCACATTGGCTAACGTCGCGCCCGCAGCCGTTGGCGCGTCGCGGGTGGCACCGCCGGCCACAGGCTACAGATACGGCCATTTAACTCCTGATAATAAGGGCTTATGTTGGCCTGCGCCTCGTCGCTGGGGTGCACCTGGATCTGCCCTGACCCACCATCAATGCTTATCAGTCGATTGAGGAAAAGCCGTTGCAGATCGCTGCGCAGAAATAAGCCGTTGTCGATGCTGTTATCAGCCAGCCCCCATTCATCATTCTCCTGAGTGTCGATATGACAGGCTTCTACCCACGGCCAGTTGTGCCGATCGGTCAGCCGGGTCCCGGTCATCACGCAGGCACCGTAGCGCGCTTTAACGCCCGCGCTGAACTCCGCCTGCCCGGCGCGTTGCAGTACCCGGGCCTTCACCCGCCGCCCCACTTCGGTACCCGGCATCACTGCGGCCGGCACCTTGTGCTGCGGCGTACTCAGCACCACGATGAACTGGATGCGCCGTGACTGGGGAAAACAGGGATTAGCCTGCGGGTTAAACAGCTGCCAGTAGGCTTCCTCCTCATCCTGGTACATCAGCACCAGCTTATAGCCGCGGCTGTTGATCAGGTTGTCGCGTTTATCCTTTTCGCTACGGCGGAAATAGAGGAAAGAGAGGTTTTGCTTCAGGTAGTGCTCAAAGCGGCGCAGGTAATTTTTACGTTCATTATCATTGGCGATGAACAGCAGATCCTCCAGCGGACTGTTGCTCTCTTCCTGCGCGAACACCGCACGGATTTTCAAGGTGCGAAAGCTGATTGACGGGCTGAGCAGCGCACGCGCCGTCAACTCCTTCTCCTCAGGATATTGCTGGGCATAGCGCAGCGCGATCTCTTCAAAGGTCAGCCGCTCACCCGGTAACAAGTCATAATTGAAGCGCATAGACACTCCACAAATATAAGGAAAATGGATCAAAAGTGATGTTGTTCTGCAAAGAGTTATCGGCAGGCTGGAGGGGAACTGTAACGGCGGGATGAATAAGCGCAGCGCGGCACATCGATTTAGATGTTGCTCGGCCCTGCTGTCAGGATCTTAGCGGCAGTGCCGGCATTGCTACACCGTTAAGCGGAAGACTAATGCTGTTGGGAAACGACGCCTGGCACCTCTGAAGACTGGGTGGTGTTACTGGCCCGAGTCTTTTAGCCCGGCTTTGACATCAACAATCGGGTTCAGAAGCGGTACTACCGCTCGGCGATAACGCTGACGGGTTTTTGCGCTGATTGGCCGTTTCGCCATTAAGCTGGTCCAGCTCGCCCGTTTTTTTCTGTTGTGATTGTCAATATCATCAAACTGCTGAATGGTGGTATGTTGCGCCACGTCATGCAGTAACACCGGAGCAGGATGGGCAGCCAATAACCGAAATGCGCCATACTCCTCGAACAGACACCATTTATCAGCGGCCATCCAGACCGGGTAAAGCAGCTTCAGCAACCGTCTGGCGGCTTCGAGATTAATCACGTAGGCATGATAGGTAGTGGCACTGTATACCGGATAAAGACCGGTGTCTGGCGTTATTGGCGCTACAACCTTATTAACATATTTTATTAACCTGCGATAACAGCACCACCACAGGCTTATCTACAGGAAGTTGCATTGCAGGGCTGGATAAGACTTCAGGTAACTGTTCAGTTAATAAGGCGTCGTCTTCTAGAATCAATGCCTGCGCAATATTCTCATCAACTATTTTTTGGTAAATATTCAGATGACTCAACGCACACCCTATTTCACCCGGTTTAAACGCATAGCTGAACGATCGGGTATGCTGAGAAATCTCCTTTTGGCTTAGCTGTTTACCATTCACTGCAAAAATAAACTAGTAGGTAATCCCTGCAGTTTCACATTGTGCAGCAATCGTTGCGCGGCGTTCAGTTGAAGAGCCGAGATTGATAATGAAAGTTTGCATGTAGATTCATTTCACCCAGGTAACAAAATATTTCCATGAACGAAATGATACCTTTTTGTTGATCAGAAACTCAAATGAAAAGCGCAACACGGGCTGTACACCCAGGTAACAACCATGAGTTAAAGTTTTGCTTGTTTACTATTAAATACTGCTTTGCAGAAACGGCTCATCGCGTTCTGGCTGAAAAAGTAACGAATGCTTAGCGCTGACTTAGCTTTTTTCTGGTTGGACTCTTTTTATATTAAATTGATTTAATCAGGCTAACGGCAAAAAAGATTTCTGGCAGACATAAAAAAACCCCGCCGAAGCGGGGTTTGACTGAAAGAGGTAAGGCGATTAGCCCTGCAGTAGAGACAGAACCTGCTATGGAACCTAGTTAGCTTTCGCCAACACTGAGTTACCCGCCTGCTGTACGATCTGCGCTTTAGACATGTTTGAAACTTCAGTCGCGTAGTCAGCATCCTGAATACGTGATTGCGCTTCAGACAGGCTAGTGGTGGTGTTGTTCAGGTTGGGTTACCGCTGAATCCAGACGGTTCTGAATTGCACCCAGTGAAGAACGGAATTTATTAACGCTGGCAATAGCGTCATCCAGTTTCGCCAACGGGTTAGAAGTAGAACCAGTCGTCAGGCTATTTAAACTAATGCTTGCTGTGTCAATTTTGAAAGCAGCAGTGGTACCTGTAGTGGTTGCAGATTGTGGATCAAGGGCAATGTAATAGGATTTAGCTGCGCCTGTGGATGTAGTCGTGTCATAAGAGCTATCAAAACTATTAGCTTTTAAATTATTAACTTCAGCCGCACTACCTGGAGTAATAGTCACCTTTGCAAAAAGGTTACCGTTATCATCAGCATAAGTATTAGTTCCAGCAACAGTACCGGTACTGATACCAAGGCGAGTTGCAAGGTCACCTGGATTAGTTTCATCAACGGTAGCTGCTGTAATACTTGTGGTAGCGCCATAATATGATTTGAAATCTGACACTCCGGTAGTACCAAATGTACCTTTGCTATCTACTGGACCATTAACATTAAAGCTGTCCAGACCCAGAGTCTTAGAATCAATTTTCTTCAGGTCGATAGTGATAGTTTCGCCATCGTTAGCGCCGACCTAGATTTTCATGGCGCCGTCTTTAGCCAGTACGTTCACGCCGTTGAACTGGGTCTGACCTGATACGCGGTCAATTTCGTCCAGACGTGATTTGATTTCGTCCTGGATTGAAGATTTGTCAGAATCAGAGTTGGTACCGTTCTGAGCCTGTACGGTCAGTTCACGAATACGCTGCAAGTTGTTGTTGATTTCTGACAGTGCGCCTTCAGTAGTCTGCGCAGCAGAGATACCGTCGTTGGCGTTACGCGCAGCCTGAGTCAGGCCCTCAATGTTAGAGGTGAAACGGTTGGCAATCGCCTGACCAGCAGCGTCATCTTTCGCGCTGTTGATACGTAGACCAGAAGACAGACGCTCGATAGAAGTAGACAGAGCTGACTGGTTCTTGTTGATGTTGTTCTGAGTGATCAGCGAGAGGCTGTTGGCATTAATGACTCGGGCCATGATAAATTTTCCTGTTAATCAAGTCTTTCGGTTAAGGTGTGGGCTTCAACCCGCCGCCCTCAGCGCCGTCAAAGTTATTATCGTCTGCCGTTAAACAACCTTTAGAATTTTTTTAGTACCAAGCGAATTTTTTTGCTTCAACCTGTCACGCTTTTGGTTATCGCCACCCTGCCGCAGTTCTTTAGACTTAATTGATTAATTTTCTGGTCGTTGAAATACCCTTCTCTATATGCCCTATTTACCGCATTACCCTAAGGCAAATAACCTTAAACTTTCTTTCTTCAAGGCCGATAACTCAGGTATTCAAACTCCGTGTCGACCATATAAAGGAAACAACATGGCTAGCGTCTCTAACCTGGGTGTCGGTTCAGGTCTAAAATTAAGTGATATTCTCGATAGTCTGCAGACAGCAGAAAAAGCTACATTAAAGCCGATCTCTACGCAGCAGAGCGCCTACACCGCTAAACTCAGCGCTTATGGCACCCTCTCCAGCGCACTGACGGCCTTCCAGACCGCTAACACCGCGCTGAACAGTGCCGACCCCTTTAGCTCAACGACAGCCTCCAGCAGTAGCAGCGCCTTTAGCGCCACTACCAGTGGCGGTGCCGTTGCCGGCAGCTACACCATTAGCGTGTCGAAGCTGGCTCAGGCACAGACCCTGACCTCCGGCGTGCAGAGCAGCAACACTGCCGTACTCGGCGACAGCTCAGCCGCCAGCCGTACGCTCTCTATCAAGCCGGCGGATGGCACCAGTAAAGACATTACGCTGACCAGCGATCAGACCTCACTGACCGGTATGCGTGACGCGATTAACAAAGCGGGTGCCGGGGTAAACGCCAGCATCATTAAATCGGGTGATGGTGAATATCGTCTCTCATTAACAGCGGCGAAAACCGGTGAGAAGTATGCGGTCTCTTCTGTGACCGTGACTGGCGACGATACGCTGCAAAGCATTGTCGGATTCGATGCCACTAAAACCAATGCAGACAATCCAATGGATCTGAGCGTGGCGGCACAGGATGCTCAACTGACGGTAAATAATGTCGCCATCACCAGCAGCAGCAATACCATTAGTGATGCATTAGAAGGCATGACCCTTAATCTTAAAGATATCACTACCAGCAGCCAGAACCTGACCGTCGCCAAAGACACAAGCAAGGTGACGACTGCGTTGTCTAACTTTGTTGGTGCTTACAATGCCCTTCTCGATCAGTTCAACAGCCTGACCAAACATACCGCTGTTGATGTGGGCGCAGACACTCAGGATTTAAGTAACGGCGCCCTGATCGGCGACAGTACGCTGCGCACCATTCAGACGCAGCTAAAAGGTTTGCTGACCAACTCAGCGAGCAATTCAAACTATAAGACACTATCGCAGATTGGCATCTCTTCTTGACCCGACCACTGGTGCACTGAAACTTGACTCTACGGTACTAAAAACCGCACTTGATAAAGATCCTGACGGAATTAAAGAGATGATGGTCGGCGATGGCAAGACCACTGGTATCACTACCAAAATCGCTACTAATCTGACCGGCTGGTTGTCGTCAACCGGCATTATCCAAGCCGCGAAGGATGGTGTGAGCAAGACGCTTAACAACCTGACTGACCAGTACAACAAAATGAGCACCCGCATCGATAATCTGATTGCGCGCTATCAAGACACAGTTCACCCAGCTCGACGTGACCATGAGTTCACTCAACAGCACCAGCAGCTATCTGACCCAGCAGTTTGACAATATGTCGTCAAGCAGTTCGAAACAGTAAGGAGTGACCATGTACAGTGCTACAGGCACCAAAGCCTATGCAAAAATTGGAGTGGAAAGCGCCGTGATGAGCGCCAGCCAGCAGCAGCTGGTGGTGATGTTGTTCGACGGCGCGCTGATTCGCGCTCGTCTGTTTATGCAGGATGGCAATATTAAGGGCAAAGGTAATTCCATCTCTAAAGCAATCAATATCATTGAAGGAGGTCTGAAACAGGGCCTCAGTGAAAACAGTGGTGATGAGCTGGCAGATAACCTGCTGGGTCTTTACAACTACATGACGCGCCGCCTGCTGCAGGCCAACCTGCACAACGATGTTGAAGCTGTCGAGGAAGTCGAAGGCTTACTGCGCAACATCGCGGACGCGTGGAAAGAAGTGGTTCAACCTAACCTGATTCAGGACGCCGTTTAATGATTATTGCACCGCATCTGATTGCCGTTTACCAACAGTTACTCGATCTCAGCCAGGGAATGCTGCGTCACGCGGCGCAGGGCGAATGGGATGAATTGATCAGCAGGGAGATGGAGTATGTCAGCGCGGTGCAATCATTAGCGCAATCGACAGAGGCTGCCGCCCCATCGGTTCAGGTTCAGGAGCAACTGCGCCCGGTCTTGCGCCATATTCTGGATAACGAAAGTGAAGTGAAACGCCTGCTGCAGGCGCGGATGGATGAACTGGCTTCGCTGGTCGGCCAGAACGCTCGCCAGAAATCGGTGCTTTCCGCCTACGGTAACCAGGGCGGAGTGGTGATGGTGACACGCGAAACCCTCTCCTGATAATCTGCCCTCTCCCGCCGCGTTGAGATTTATTTTTCAGCGCGGCGCCTCTTTTTTGCCGCTTACTCCATACTTGATTCTCATCATTCCCCTGGAGTGCAGTAGATGCAAAACCCGACGTTATTACAGTTTTTCCATTGGTATTATCCGGATGGCGGCAAACTGTGGCCGGAAATCACCGATCGTGCGGCCTGGCTCAGTGAAATTGGCATAACCATGGCCTGGCTGCCGCCCAGCTATAAAGGGGAATCGGGTGGCTATTCTGTCGGTTACGACAGCTATGACCTGTTTGACCTCGGTGAATTCGATCAGAAAGGCAGCGTTGCCACCAAGTATAGCGATAAGCAGCAGTTACTGGCGGCCGTCGAGGCGCTGCGCAGTCACAACGTCGGGGTGGTGCTGGACGTGGTGCTTAACCATAAAATGGGTGCCGATGAAAAAGAGCAGATCAGCATCAACCGCGTCAATCCGGACAATCGCGACGAAATCTATGACGAAGTGGTCGAGTGCGAAGCCTGGACCAAATCCACCTTTCCGGTGCGCGCGGGAGAATATTCAAAATTCGTCTGGGATCATAAGTGCTTTAGCGGCGTAGATCATATCGAAAATCCGGATGAAAACGGCGTCTTCAAAATCATCAACGATTACACCGCCGAAGGCTGGAACGATCAGGTCGATAATGAGCTGGGCAACTTCGACTATCTGATGGGCGCGAACATCGATTTCCGTAATAACGCGGTGAGCGAAGATCTGAAGTACTGGGCGCGCTGGGTGATGGAACAGGTGCCGTGCACCGGCTTTCGGCTTGATGCGGTGAAACATATTCCGGCCTAGTTCTATAAAGACTGGATCGACCACATTCAGGCCGTTGCTGAAGAGCTGATGTTTATCGTCGCTAAATACTGGTCGTTCGAAACCGATAAGCTGCAGGAGTATGTGCATCAGGTGGAAGGCAAAACCATGCTGTTTGATGCCCCACTGCACATGAACTTCCACCAGGCGTCCACCGCAGGCAGCACTTACGATCTGAGTCAGATCTTTGCTAGCTCGCTGGTGGTTGCCGATCCTTGGCATGCAGTAACGATCGTCGCCAACCACGATACGCAACCGCTGCAGTCGCTGGAAGCGCCGGTGGAAGCCTAGTTTAAACCGCTGGCCTACGCGCTGATTCTGCTTCGGGAACAAGGGGTGCCGACCATTTTCTATCCCGATCGGTTCGGTGCCAGTTATGAAGATACCGGCGGCGACGGCGAGAAACATAAGATTGAGATGCCGGTGATCCCGGAGCTGGAAGGATTGATCCGCGCGCGTCAGCAGTATGGCTGGGGCGCACAGACCGACTATTTCGACCATCCCAACTGCGTCGCCTTTAGCCGCAGCGGCACCGAAACGCAGCCGGGCTGTGTGGTGATTATGTCGAATGGCGATGCGGGTGAGAAAACCGTGGCGATGGGCGAAGCCTATGCCGGTAAGGTGTGGCGTGATTATCTGGCGAACCGCGAAGAGACCATTACCGCCGATGAACAGGGTAATGCGGTGTTTATCTGTAACGCTGGCAGCGGCAGCGTCTGGGTGGTCGCAGAGTAAGAGTAAGAGTAAGAGTAAGAGTAAGAGTAAGAGTAAGAGTAAGAGTAAGAGTAAGAGTAAGAGTATATAGAGGATCTGGCAGGGCTAATGCCCTGCCAGCGTCATTTATTGCGCTACTGCCGCCGCATTATTGTCAGTGATGCAGGTGTGCAACAGCTGTGGCTAAATATTCTGAATCACACTGGCCTTGGGCTGCTTCGCCACTTCGTCCAGCGCCTGCTGGCACTCCACGGTCGGACGCGACACTTTACGCAGCGTCAGCCCGTCATACTTGAGCTCACCGTTCGCCTCGTCCAGCGACATCACCCGCAGGGTGCGCGTTACGTTGACATAATCGCCGCTCAGCAAGGTCAGTTTGCCCGGTTTGGCGATAACCCGCTGCCATTGACGGCAATCCATTGTGCTGCCATCCGCCTTGATAATCAGGCTGCCTATCGCCTGACCGCTAATCAGGCCACGCTGCGGGCCGACTGTTTGCCAGTTACCCTGCAGATTAGCCGGTGCCGGGGTTTGTACCGCACTGTCATAGTCGTTGATTTGTGCACATCCGCTCAGCGCCAGCGCGGCAATCAGCATCCACTTTTTCATGTTTAATCCCTAAGATCGCATCAATGGCGGCTACGTTATAATTTTTCCCCTGAGTTGCGCAAGGTATCTGGCTGATCCAAACGCGCCCGGCGCGGTTTTTTTAGCGTGGTCGCGCAACCAACGCAATCTCAGCCGACGACGAAGGTAATTTATTCGCTAACGCGCCTGCCGGCTACCGCGGTTCCTGACAAGTCAGGCGCAACCCGCTACACTGGCGCGCTGCAACAGACATTCAGGAACCTAGCTATGAAAACTCCAGAAGCGTATTACGCGCAGGCGCGCGGAATGTTCTTTACCGCCCACCCCGATTTCCAGGCGGCGCTCGATGAGCTGACCGAAAGCGATGCCCGCGCCGCCAATCTTTCCCTGCGCCAGCTACGTGAATGGCATGCTGAACGCATCTATGCGGCCTTTTTACGTCAGAAGAATCTGGATGGGATGATCTTTTCGATTCAGCTGGCTGAGCCCGACAAAGCCGTGGCGGCCGAAGCAATCGAGAGCTATCTCAAAGCACATGCTGAATCGCTGGGGATGAGCTGGGAAGAGTTTTGCATTAAAAACGAACTCTGATCGGGCAGAATCGTAAGGTGTATTTTTTATACACCTCCAACCAGTGGTTTTAACACCGATAAAGTTGTACAAGGGTGAGGAAAGTGTATAACTTAATCGTACGACTTCGGTCGTGATTGTCCTTGAACGAGTAGTGCTTTTGCACTGCCTCTGGAGGTGTTGCTGGATTTCCACCTCCAGAGGCGATTTTTTTCCCGTAGCTACTCTTCTTCTGCCATCTTTCCTTTAACTTCCACATACTTCGCCACCGCCAGCAGACGATTAATGTGCGTCAGCAGCAGGTCAACGTCGGACTGCAAAAACTCGGTCGATGAACGTGAAGCCGTCACAATCGCATCCTGTACCGTCTCGGTAATGGTCAGCTTATTGTCCTGTTTGGCCTGCACCAGCAGCGATTGCGCTTCGAGCTGTGCGGTCAGCTCTTTCGCGTCGACGTCCATTTTTGCCAGTTTTAGCAGAATATCAATGACCAGTTGTCGCATCGCACTTCTCCTGATGTATGGACTGCCATTATGTCGCGATGATGCCGCAATAAGCCAGACGAAGATTCAGTCCGGCGTGACATAAAAAAATTAGCCGGAATCGGGCGCACCGCCTTGCCACTGTTTTTATTTACAGTATTATATCTCAGCGATTTTGCCCTGAATGGATTGCCATCATGTTTGTTGAGTTGATTTATGACAAGCGAAACGTAGCCGGTTTGCCGGGTGCTTGCGAGATGATTCTCGAAGAGCTGGAAAAACGGGTGCATCGGGTGTTTCCTGACATTGAAGTTAAGGTCAAGCCTATGGAACGTAACGCGATTGATACTGACTTGAGTAAGAACGATAAAGCGACGATTGCGCGGATAGTTGAAGAGATGTTCGACGAAGCGGACATGTGGCTGGTGGCCGATTAATCCCTTAACGGCCACCGCACCAGTTAGCGGGAGGTCAATTAACTCTCCTGCTCACTGTAATTAATTTCGATCTCGATGTCCTGAATAGCCGCATCCAGATCTTCCAACATCTCACCCTGCTTGTTGAGTAGCGCATCTATACGATCGGCATTCACCTTATCTTTGTATTCGCCCGCATCGAAGGCTAACCAGTGGCTTGAAAGGGTCTCGGTGTTGGTTTGCGCGTAGTGTCGCATCTCTTTTAACTGAGAGGTCACGTCACGCAGATACTCATTTTTGGTCTTGGTTTCTGTTGAATCGCTCATGCTAAATGTCCTTCTGGTCAGTTATCCAAAGTGATCTGGCGTAGCGGTTCATTAACCGGCCAACCTGCGGGCGACTTTCCGACGAAAATATCGAAAGAAAATGTCGCCCGGAGATTTAAATCTAGTAGATAATAGCGAAGCCGCACTAAGAATAATCGGAAGTTAGGGCTGACGACCGGAATGCGTCGCGGGACCCTCTTTTTCAATCACCACCTCTTTCACCTTATCTACCGTTTTGATCGCGGTGCGATCCGGTAACGCATCAAGCTTATGCTGTAAGGCACTCACCTGATCGGTCAGCAAATCGACCCGGGCATCACGCTTTGCGGCGACATTGCGGTAATCCTTGCGGATCTCCTCTACCCGCTTGTTGGCCGCATTATTCACGTAAAGAAACAGAATCGTCATCAGCACGCAGATCATCGATCAGCCCAGCATCACGCCGCCGAGAATAACCTTGCGCTTGTGTAGCATCGGTGTCACCGGACTATTTATCGTTACCATCGCTGCGATCCTCCAGAGTTGAGATAAGGCGATCGACTTCGTTACACAACTTATCGCTATGATCGGTCTCGGTCATGGCCAGCAAAATACCTAACGCATTTTTGATCAGCCGAAGATCGGTTTCGAGCATTGAGATACGCCGCAAATTTTTATCGTGTCGCTTGCGTAGTTCATCATTCTCCTCACGTATCAATAGGTTGCTTTCCTTTAGCAACACCATCTGCTCTTTGTAACTGGTTATAATCTCGCCACCGGCCCGATTACTGGTCACGATTGACGCAATGCCCGCCAATAATGGTTTCCAGAACAGTGCCGCCGCGCCCCACCCAAAACCAACGCACCCATACTGGTAATTAAACTACTTTCCATGCCGCACCCCTCTACCCGGTAAGGTCACTGGAACACCACGGCGTGCTACAACAGGCACGTCCCCTGCCTAAAATTTAAGATTGCTTAAATAAAAAGGTTAACTATACTTAAGTCATTCTTAACCTGAATGTCAAGCAGATGAAAAACGAAACGATGGGCGACCGCATTCATCACCGAAGAAAAAACCTGGGATTAACGCAGAAGCAGTTGGCGGAGCAGGTAAAAGTGTCCCATGTGGCGATCTCGCAATGGGAAAAAGAAGAGACGTTACCGCGCGGTGAAAATCTGCTGCGGCTGTCAGAATCGCTGGGCTGCGCACCGGCCTATCTGGTAGATGGCGATGGTCCTGTTTTCAGCGAAAGCGGATTTGCCGGACTGCATCAGATTCCGTTGCTGGACCAGCGCGACGTGGTGTCGTGGCTGAAGGACGCCAGCGCGGTGAAATGCGATTTTCTAATGCATAACGATATGGCGCTTTCTCAGCGCAGTTTTGCTGTGCGGGTCGGGGAGCTGGCGATGATACCTGCCATTGTGAGTGAGGATGTGGTGATCGTTGATCCGGCGGTTTCACCGCTGCCCGGTGATAGCGTACTGGCGCTGCAGCAGAACGCTGCGCTGCTACGCACTTACCGGCAGCGCGGGCCTGAAGGCAGTATTACGCAGTTTGAGCTGGCACCAGTTAACGTAAATTTTCCCCTGCTGCATTCCGGTCGCGATGGCATCAGGCTGGCCGGCACGCTGGTTGAGCTGCGCCGTTACCGTCAGCGCTGAATAAAAAAACCCGCTGCGAGGCGGGTCAATTCATTCAAAGTAAGCTCTTTAATCAGTCAAATGACTACGGCAAAAATCAGGCAACTTACAATGCGTCAGTCAGCTTACCCACCACCACATTGCCCTGCAGATCGGTCTGTGTGATGCGATAACCGACACACCATGAACGACGGTTGCTCAGTTTATCGAACAGGGTCACGCCGCCTTTTTTAACCCCGTGCGGGTTAACGATGGTCCATTCGGTCACGTCTTCCTGTCCGCGATTTTTCAGACTCACGGTGCCGTTTTTAATCAGCTGATCGTCAGCCTCAATCTTTAAATAGTCTCGTAACATAATTTCTATCTCCTAGTAACGCAGGTCACTATATGCTTTTTACTAATCCGTTCAATCGAATTTATTAATCGATTATTTTGTGACCTGCCGCACGTGAGATAACAGAATTGTCCATTCACGCGTCTGCCTAGCATCGTTAGCATGGTCCCGCTACACACAGACACGCAACGAATAATGCCGTACACCAGACGAGAGAAAACTCCGATTCAGCCCGCCTCGCGCGGGCTTTTTTTATTTCAGAACCCTCAGCCCTGCCGGGTTGCGTCGGCTGGTCTAGACTTAAGACACTGAACAAAAGGAGTTAACCATGTTTAAACACAAAACCAATGAAGAACGTAAACACGAAGGTGAAGTGAGCAAAAGCCTACCGGAAGCGGCCCCGCACGTTGGCAATGCGTATGAAGAGGATGATCATCCCGCCACTGACGCGCCGAAAGATCATGGCGAAGTGCCACGCAAGAATGACGACAGTGAGGATGATAAAAAAGATCCGTATAAAGCGAGTTAATTTGCAGCAACGCGCCCCGTTCAGGGGCGCACTGCTGCCGAGACCACGCGTTACAGCTTATCGAGGTAATTTTCCGGGAATGGCACGCCAGAATGTTCTAAACGCGACAGCTTCTGCGTAATGTCGTTTCTTATCGTCTCATCACCATCCTGCCAGTACGATTTCACCAACGCTAATACCCGCTCTGCGGTTTGCTCTGTGAATCCGGACGGTTCGTCAGCCTGCAGCACCTGATGGATTTTATCATTCATCTCTCGAAGATTGATCATTTCGCCCTCCTGTCTGAAAAGAGATAAGTATAGTTCAGGCCAACCAGGCCGGAATCCGCGCAGTGACAGGCACGATTATTTTCGCGCCGCACGCCGCTTGCGGATCGTCCTGTAAAAGGAATGAGATGTTTAAGAAACTGACGGGATTTGAGTCGATGAAGAAAATAATATTACTGCTCATGTTGATACTGGCTGCCGGCTGCGTCGATACCGGCCGGGTCGGCTTACATCCACATCTGCAAACCGCCTATTTTAATGCGCATCCTTATCAGGTGCGGTCCTGCCTGTTTTCAGCTGCTATTCATCAGCGTCTTACGCTTGATCAGGATGATCCGCTGCCCGGCGTTTTGGCGTTTTTGACCCGCCAGTGCAGCTTCACGTTATCGTAATCGTCTTTAGCCTTGATAAAGGTAGTGCTCTTAATCTTCGCATTGATGCCGTTAACCGTAACCGTCCCTTTTGGGTCTGCTTTCAGGTCGAACGGCCCGCATTGCAGCGCGGTAAATGCAGAAGCAGAAAGAGAGGTCAGTGAAAGTAAACAGATGAGCGTTTTTATCATTGTCACGGCGACCTGCTGATGGATGAAGGAATCTGAACGGAGCGGTGTGCATTGGGTTTGTTCAAACTGTCGACTCGCTCCTCGTCTGCCAGCGGTATAAGTGATGAATATCATCAGACACCCTTATGTTGCAAGTTAGCTGGCCACGAAAACGGCAATGGCTAATATCTAATACAGGAAGTCATAATGGATTGTCAGATCATTTTAATAAACAGAATAATTTATTTAATTTACTATCCAAAACCCAGCGATATAGCCAATGAGAACATTCATTCTCTTATTAACCAATATTAACGACTGTCTCAACTGAGTTCATGTGAATATGGTCGTCACTTGCCAATTCAGGGCCGATTAGCTTAATGCATTGGTATGGTATATTCATTGCAGTAAAAAACCGCCCGAAGGTGGCGTTTAAATTCACTGATAGTTAAGTCCTGCCAGCGTGAGGCTGAGTCGCCTCATTTCATCCTGACTGGAGAGAGTCTGAGTTGCTTTAGAGTGAACAGCCGTCGTTGTATAACGGGAGTTTACGTAACTTACCCATCCCCATCGCCTGTAAACTAAGCTGAACATTCTCAATCCCCATCGGTCCATCCAGATCTGCATGCACCATTATGAACCTGTTTTTTACAACACTGGGACTGAACAGTGAGAATATAGTTGACTTATATACTGAGAGATAATCACTAAACAGGTTTTCCCAGCGCGCATCAACGTCCTGATCAAGCTCAAAATAAAAAATCCCGGATCTGCCATTGATTGCGCTTAAGTTTTGAGCAACTCCCTTTATCCTTGGCATTGAAAAATCCATACAGCCCCCTCCACACCCATCATTTTTCACAACACAATAAGTAGGGCTACAAGAATAGTCTTAATTATTTACCATTTTCCAGTTTTTTTTTCACTTTTTTGCATCCTCTTCGCAGGCTGCGCCCCCTAAAACATGGCCAGATGAGTTTCATCAATGACGGCAGATACGGCAGGCATGCGAACAGACCTGCGCTTACTTCTTAGAGCCCGCCATTCGGCCATGAATCGGCAATAAATCATTCAAACGCTTAATCGAAGCATGCAAATTTTCTGCTGGTCGGGTGTAAGAAAGTGCGGTAGCTGCTAAACCAACTGACCTGCGCCACAGGAGGGAATATCAATCACGCACTTATGCATATTAGTCTCTTTCTGCCGGCGCAAATCCAGACTTTATCGCCAGTCAGATGGGCTATGCAAATGCTCAGAGGGTTAATCAGGTATACGAATCCTGGAGGAAGGAAAACGACGAGGCACAGAGGAGCCTGCTGAACGAAAAGCTCAAGGAATTTGTCCCACAGGTGTTTCACACACCAAAGCTTTCCAATCCCCATACCTGTCAGATTCAATCAGCCCAACTACATCTGCATATTCATAATATCGCTGTAGGCCGACACCAGCTTGTTCCTGACCTGAATCCCCATCTGCATTGAGATAGACGATTTCTGCAGATCGACCATCACATCGTTCAGCGCAATACCGGGTTTCCCCATATCAAAATCCTGCGCCTGGAGTACGGCCGGTGGTTTGCGTCTCGCTGATCTTATCCAGCGCGGCTTTCATGGTTGCGCCGAAATCGATCTGGTTAGGGGCTTCGCTGCTGCGGTTGCTCGCCTGCAGCGAGGTGACCTGGAGCTGTTTCAGTACGCCGTCGATTGCTTGAATGGACATTAACGATACCTCATATAAAGGGATAGGGTTTTTCTGTGTTCAAAAATCTAACACGTTGTCAATGAGACAAAGGCGCTAAATGACAGCAAAAAACCCAGCTTATCCAGCCATCGAATTTTTGGTTTCAACAAATAATGCCTGGCATTGAAGTGGAAATTTTATTTACGCAGGTCAGGGAGTCTGTTTTGCCATCTCAACTAACCCGGTCAATTACGTCAGGCAGGAATCGGGCATGAATGTGAGTGCAGCCGCCACACAAGATCAAGAAAAGAAAGGCTTCGGTGACCTTCTCGCTCGCCTGCGCGCAAATCCGCGTATTCCTTTAGTCGCCGCCGCCGTTATCGCCATCGTGATTGCGATGGTTCTGTGGGCCAAAGCGCCCAGCTACAGCGTTCTCTATAACAACCTGTCGAGTGAAGATGGCGGTGAAATCGTCACCCAACTGACGCAGATGAACATCCCCTATCGCTTCGCCGAGAATGGTGGCGCGCTGATGGTGCCGGGTGAGAAGGAGCATGAGTTGCGTCTGCGTCTGGCACAGCAGGGTCTGCCGAAAGGCGGCTCGGTGGGTTTCGAACTGCTGGATTAAAGAGAAGTTCGGTATCAGCCAGTTCAGCGAGCAGGTGAACTACCAGCGTGCGCTGGAAGGCGAACTGGCGCGCACCATCGAATCGCTGGGCCCGGTCAAAACGACGCGCGTCCATCTGGCGATGCCTAAACCCACCTATATTTGTCCGTGAGCAGAAAGCGCCGTCAGCATCGGTCACCTTAAACCTGCAGCCTGGCCGTGCGCTGGATGAAGGCCAGATTCAGGCCATCGCCCACATGGTTTCCAGCAGCGTGGCGGGCTTACCGCCGGGTAACGTTACCGTGGTCGATCAGACCGGTCGCCTGCTGACCCGTTCCGATAGCGTCGGCCGCGATCTGAATGATGCCCAGCTGAAGTATGCCTCTGGTGTTGAAACGCGCTATCAGCAACGTATCGAAGCGATCCTGAATCCGATTTTGGGCCAAGGCAACGTGCATGCGCAGGTTACCGCGCAGATCAACTTCGATACCAGCGAGCAGACGGATGAGAAATATCAGCCAAACGCCAATCCGTCTACTACCGCGATTCGCTCGCGTCAGACCAGCACCAGCGATCAATCAGGCAGCCCTTATCCGGGCGGCGTGCCGGGTGCATTGTCCAACCAGCCTGCGCCAGCCAGCAGCACGCCGACCAACTCACGTCGTGATGACACGGTTAACTATGAGCTGGACCGCACCATTCGTCATACCAAACTCAACGTCGGCGATGTCCAGCGTCTGTCGGTCGCGGTGGTGGTCAACTATCGCGAAGACGATAAAGGTAAAGCGGTTGCGCTGAACGAACAGCAACTGAAGCAGATTGAAGACCTGACCCGTGAAGCGATGGGCTACTCCCAGACCCGCGGCGACAGCGTGAACGTGGTGAACTCGCAGTTCAATACCACCGAACCGACGACCGGTGACCTGCCCTTCTGGCAGCAGCAAGCGTTCTTTGATCAGCTGATGAATGCCGGTAAGTGGCTGTTGGTTGCCCTGGTCGCCTTCATTCTGTATCGCAAGCTGGTCCGTCCGCATCTGGTCCGTAAGCAGGCCGCGGAGAAAGCCGCCGCTGCTGCTGCCCGTGCCGCTGAACCGGCAGAAGAAGAAGCCTATAGCGTTCAGCTCAGCAAAGATGAGCTGGATCAGGAACGTAAGTCTAACAACCGCATGAGCGTAGAGGTGATGAGTCAACGCATCCGCGACATGTCTGAAAACGATCCGCGCGTTGTTGCGCTGGTGATTCGCGAATGGATGAGTAAAGAGCTATGAGTCTGACTGGAACCGAAAAAAGCGCCATCCTGATGATGACCATCGACGAAGAGCGCGCCTCCAGCCTGCTGGAGGATATTCTCGAAACCCGCGAAACCACCAGCGGAATGGAGACGCTCAACTTTATGGAGCCGCAGGCGGCTGCCGACCTGATCCGCGACGAGCATCCACAGATCATTGCCACCATCCTGGTCCACCTCAAGCGTGGCCAGGCGGCCGATATTCTGGCGCTGTTCGACGAACGTCTGCGTCACGATGTGATGCTGCGTATCGCCACCTTTGGCGGTGTCCAGCCAGCGGCGCTGGCCGAACTGACCGAAGTGCTCAACGGCCTGCTGGACGGTACCAACCTCAAGCGCGCGAAGATGGGCGGCGTGAGAACCGCAGCCGAGATCATCAACCTGATGAAGACACAACAGGAAGAAGCGGTTATCGAAGCGGTACGCGACTTCGACGGCGAACTGGCACAGAAAATTATCGACGAAATGTTCCTGTTCGATAACCTGGTGGAAGTGGACGACCGCAGCATCCAGCGCCTGTTGCAGGAAGTGGAGTCCGAGCAGTTGCTGGTTGCACTGAAAGGTGCCGAACAGCCGCTGCGCGAGAAATTCCTCAAAAACATGCCAGCCCGTGCGGCCGATATCCTGCGCGACGATCTGGCCAACCGTGGCCCGGTGCGTATGTCGGCAGTGGAAAACGAGCAGAAAGCAATCCTGCTGGTGGTGCGCCGCTTAGCCGAATCGGGCGAGATGGTGATTGGTGGTGGCGAGGAAACTTATGTCTGATGCATTTTCTGCCCGCCCATGGCAACTGTGGCAGCCAACCGACTTAGGCCGCTTCGACCAGCCTGAACCGGAGCCGCTGCCCGAGATCACCGAATTTGACTCCGGGGTGGACGAGCAGCAGCTGCTGCTTGAGCTCCAGCAACAGCAGATGCGTAAAGAGGCGCAGGCCCAGGGCTATAACGAAGGTCAGCAGCAGGGTTTTGCCGAAGGTCAGAAAAGCGGTTATGAAGCCGGATTTCAGCAGGGTCTGGCCGATGCTCAGCAGCAGGCGCCGTTACAGGCGCGGATGCAGCAGCTGGTCACCGAGTTCCAGAATACGCTGGAGTCGCTGGACAGCGTTATCGCCTCGCGACTGATGCAGCTGGCGCTTGAAGCCGCCCGCTCGGTGATTGGCCAGGCGACCGCGGTCGATGGCAGTGCCTTGCTGCGTCAGATTCAGGGATTACTGCAGCAGGAACCGATGTTCAACGGCAAACCGCAGTTGCGGGTACACCCGGACGATCTGCAACGTATTGAGCAGACGCTCGGCCCGACGCTTGACCTGCATGGCTGGCGATTGCTGGCAGACAGAGCACCCTGCATCCTGGCGGCTGTAAACTCAGCGCCGAAGATGGCGATCTGGATGCCAGCGTGGCGACGCGCTGGCAGGAACTGTGCCGCCTTGCCGCGCCAGGAGAAGTGTAATGACCACTCGCCTCAACCGCTGGCTGGGCGCGCTCGACGCGTTTGAAAAGCGAATTGCACAGGTTCAGCCGGTGCGCCGCTATGGGCGACTGACTCGCACGACCGGTCTGGTACTGGAAGCTACTAGCCTGCAGTTGCCGCTCGGCGCGACCTGCATCGTTGAACTTAATAATGGCAATACCATCAGCGAGATTGAAAGCGAAGTGGTGGGATTCAACGGACAAAAGCTGTTGATGATGCCGCCGGAAGAAGTCGACGGCATTTTACCCGGCGCACGGGTATACGCACTGCAGAACGGCGGAAACCCGCAGGCTGGTAAGCAACTGCTGTTGGGTCCGCAGCTGCTGGGCCGGGTGCTGGACGGCAGCGGCCGCCCGCTGGATGGCCTGCCGTCACCGGATACCGGTTATCGCGCGCCGCTGATCACCCCGCCGTTCAACCCGCTGCAGCGTACCCCGATTACCGATGTGCTGGACACCGGCGTTCGCGCAATTAATTCCCTGCTAACGGTGGGACGCGGTCAGCGTATGGGGCTGTTCGCCGGTTCAGGCGTCGGTAAAAGCGTACTGCTCGGCATGATGGCGCGCTACACCGAAGCCGACGTGATTGTGGTCGGACTGATCGGCGAACGTGGCCGCGAAGTAAAAGATTTTATCGAGAACATACTCGGCGCCGAAGGCCGTGCCCGTTCAGTGGTAATCGCCGCGCCGGCTGACGTTTCGCCGCTGCTGCGTATGCAGGGTGCCGCCTACACCACCCGCATCGCCGAAGATTTTCGCGATCGCGGCAAACACGTGCTGCTGATCATGGACTCCCTGACCCGCTACGCCATGGCGCAGCGTGAGATCGCGCTGGCGATCGGGGAACCGCCAGCCACCAAAGGCTATCCACCGTCAGTGTTCGCCAAGCTGCCGGCGCTGGTGGAACGTGCCGGTAACGGGATCGACGGCGGCGGCTCGATTACCGCCTTCTATACCGTTCTGACCGAAGGCGACGATCAGCAGGACCCGATTGCTGACTCGGCGGCTGGCGGAAGCCGGTCACTATCCGGCGATCGACATTGAAGCCTCAATCAGCCGGGCGATGACCTCGCTGATTGATGAAAACCATTATACGCGCGTGCGCCAGTTCAAGCAGTTGCTGTCCAGCTTCCAGCGTAACCGCGATCTGGTCAGCGTGGGCGCTTATGCCGCAGGCAGCGACCCGATGCTGGATAAAGCCATAAAACTCTATCCGCAGATGGAAGCCTTTTTGCAACAGGGCATTTTCGAACGCAGCGATTATGACGACGCCTGCCTGCATCTGCATGCGCTGTTCGGCTAATCGACGCGATAAACGCGAGGTAACGGCAATGAAAACTGCAAATGCCATCGATACGCTACGCGACTTAGCGGAACAGGATCTGGAACGCGCCGCCATCTATCTGGGCGATATGCGTCGCGGTCAGCAGGCCGCCAATGAGCAGCTGACCATGCTGCTCGACTACCAAGATGAATATCGCAACAAGCTGAATGACGATATGTCGACCGGTATCGCCAGCACCCGCTGGACCAACTACCACCAGTTTATTCAGACGCTGGAAAAAGCGACCGATCAGCACCGCAACCAGCTCAATAACTGGAACCAGCGTCTTGAGCAGGCGCTGATCACCAGCACGCCGATCTCCAGCGCCAGCAGTCTGGCACCGCCGGTAATGGCGTCGTCGACCACCAGTACGCCCTCTACCCCAATGCTGAATGCACAGCTGGGCAGCGATGAGTGGCAGCAGGCGTTAAGCCAGCAAATTGTGATGTTCAGCCGCAACGGTCAGCAAAACGCCGAATTGCGCTTACATCCGGCAGACCTGGGGGCGATCCAGATCAGCCTGAAACTGGATAACGACCATGCACAAATGAATCTGGTTTCCGGCCACAGCCACGTCAGAGCGGCGCTGGAAGCCGCGATTCCGCAGCTGCGCAGTGCGCTGGCAGAGAGCGGAATCCACCTGGGTGAGATTCAGGTCAGCAGTGACAGTTCCGCGCAAGGCCAGAACTTCCAGCAACAGCAGGAGGCGCGCCGCGATGGACAGCATGGCCGCTTCTCTCGCTCAGGATAGTGACACCGACATCACGCCCATTGCCGTTCCCGCCGCCCTTCAGGCGCGTGTAAACGTTAATGGCGCGGTCGACACTTTTGCCTGATAGCGACAAACGCTGAAGGTAAGCGTAAAACCCGCGTCTTTTCTTCCCATTGTTTGACTTAAGACGCGGGATAATCTGTCGAGGTGAGCCGAGAGGCTTATCCATAATTCACAGGAAGTAACTGCAAACATGTCTGATAACGCGAAAGCTAAAGGCCGCAAACGTAAACTCTTAATTCCGGTGTTGCTCATTGTGACGCTGGCCGCTTGCAGCGTGGCAGGCTATGCAGTCTGGCGAATGATGAATAAACATTAGGGCGATAAGCCGGAGGTGGCGAAAGTCGAACCGCCTCCCACCCCTGTCTTTTTTGCACTTGATAAATTTACGGTTAACCTAGTCAATCCCGACAACGATCCTGACCGCGTGCTGTACGTAGGCTTTACCCTGCGTCTGGCCGATCAGGATACACGGCGTCGGTTAAATGACTATCTGCCTGAGGTGCGCAGTCGTCTGCTGCTCTCGCGTCAGAGCGCTGCGGCGCTGGCGACGGAGCAAGGAAAGCAAGCGCTTGTTGAACAAATCAAACAGGCGCTGGCACCACCACTGGTAAAAGGTCAACCTCCGCAGGCTGTGAACGATGTGCTGTTTACTGCCTTCATTTTGAGGTGAATCAATGGGCGATAGCATTCTCTCCCAAGCTGAAATTGACGCCCTATTAAACGGCAACAGTGGCAGCGCGGAAGAAGAAAAGAAACAAAACGGGCCGGAAGGCGATATTCGTCCTTACGACCCGAATACCCAGCGCTCGCTTGGTGCGCGAGCGTTCGCAGGCGCTGGAAATTATTAACGAGCGTTTTGCCCGTAGTTTCCGTATGGCGCTGTTTAACCTGCTGCGTCGTACCCCAAATATCAGCGTTGGCGCGATCAAGATTCAGCCGTATCACGAGTTTGCCCGCAACCTGCCGGTGCCGACCAACCTGAACCTGATCACATGAAGCCGCTACGCGGAACTGCGCTGGTGGTGTTTTCACCCAGTCTGGTGTTTATCGTGGTTGATAACCTGTTCAGTGGCGATGGTCGCTTTCCGACCAAATTAGAAGGTCGCGAGTTTACCCATACTGAGCAGCGCGTGATTCGTCACATGCTGAAACTGGCGCTGGATGGTTACAGCGACGCATGGAAAGCCATTTATCCGCTGGACGTCGAGTATGTGCGTTCAGAGATGCAGGTAAAGTTCACCAACATCACCACTTCACCGAACGATATCGTGGTTAACACGCCGTTCCAAGTGGAGATTGGTAATCTGGTGGGTGAATTTAACATCTGCATTCCGTTTTCAATGATTGAGCCGCTGTGCGAGCTGCTGGTGAATCTGCCGCTCGAGAACTCCCGCCAGGAAGATAACCACTGGCGTGACAACCTGGTAAAACAGGTGCAGCACTCCGAGCTGGAACTGATTGCACACTTTGCCGAAACCTCGCTGCGTCTGTCACGGATTTTGCAGCTGAAACCCGGCGACGTGCTGCCGATTGAGAAACCGGAACGCATTATCGCCCATGTCGATGGCGTACCGGTCTTAACCAGCCAATATGGCACGATGAATGGCCAGTATGCCCTGCGTGTCGAACAACTGATTAACCCGATTTTGAATTCGCTGAACGAGGAACAGCCCCATGAGTGACAGTAATAAGCCGTCTGACGATATCTCTGCGGACGATCTGTGGGCTGAAGCAATGAATGAGCAGGTCGGCAGCAACAGCGCCCCGCAAACCGATGACGTGTTTAAGTCATTCGAGAGCGGTAACGTTTCTGGCTCACTGCAGGATATCGATCTGATCATGGATATCCCGGTCAAACTGACCGTGGAACTGGGCCGTATCAAGATGACTATCAAAGAGCTGCTGCGTCTGGCGGGTGTCGCTCGACGGTCTGGCGGGCGAACCGCTGGATATTCTGATCAACGGTTACCTGATTGCTCAGGGTGAAGTGGTGGTGGTCAACGACAAATATGGCGTGCGCATCACTGACATTATTACCCCGTCCGAACGTATGCGTCGTCTGAGTCGCTGGGAATGAATAGCCAGAATCAAAGTCTGCAACCCGCTGCACCACACGCTCAGCCGATTTCCACCGGTTCAATGGTGGTGCAGGTCAGCAGCATGTTAGCGGTGATTATTTTATTGATTCTGGCCTGCGCCTAGCTGGCACGCCGCTTTGGCTTCGCGCCGAAGAAGGTGAGCGGCCAAGAGCTTAAACTGACCGCCAGCTTGCAGGTCGGCCAGCGTGAGCGGGTGGTGATTGTCGATACCGCCGATGCACGTCTGGTGCTGGGTGTGACCGCGCAGCAGATTACCCGTCTGCATACGCTACCGCCGGGCGCGCCGCTGGAGACCACGCCAGCGCAGGCTGCCCTACAGGATTTTCGTCGGCTGTTACAAAACCTGGTCAAACGTCCCGGAAAACCCCAATGATGCGTCGACTGCTTCCTTTATTGCCACTGCTGTTGCTGGCACCGGTTGACCATGCCCAGCTTCCGGGCCTGGTGAGTCATTAGCTGTCAAACGGCGGCCAGAGCTGGTCGCTGCCGGTGCAGACGCTGGTGTTTATCACCGCGCTGACCTTTATTCCGGCGGTGCTGCTGATGATGACCAGTTTCACCCGCATCATCATTGTGTTTGGTTTGCTGCGTAACGCGCTGGGTACGCCCCCCTCTGCGCCACCAAACCAAGTTTTGCTGGGGCTGTCGCTGTTTCTGACCTTCTTTATTATGGCGATTATGGCGCCAACCTTCGACAAGATTTATCAGGACGCTTATCTGCCGTTCAGCCAGGACAAAATCAGCATGGATGTGGCGATCGAGAAAGGTGCCCAGCCGCTGCGTGAATTTATGCTGCGTCAGCCCCGTGAAGCGGATCTGGCCCTGTTCGCCCGCCTGGCGAATACCGCGCCGATTGCCGGCCCGGAAGCGGTCCCGATGCGCATTTTGCTGCCCGCTTACGTCACCAGCGAGCTGAAGACCGCTTTCCAGATTGGCTTTACCGTGTTTATCCCGTTTCTGATTATTGACCTGGTGGTGGCCAGCGTGCTGATGGCGCTGGGGATGATGATGGTGCCACCGGCGACAATCTCACTGCCGTTTAAGTTGATGCTGTTTGTACTGGTTGATGGCTGGCAACTGCTGGTCGGTTCACTGGCGCAAAGCTTCTAATCTTGATCCCCCCTTTTCCCGGAGCACAACAATGACACCCGAATCAGTAATGGTAATGCGCCAGGAAGCGATGCGCGTCGCGCTGATGCTGGCCGCGCTGGTCAGTGGACTGCTTATCAGCCTGTTGCAGGCCGCCACCCAGGTCAATGAACAGACCCTGTCGTTCATTCCGAAAATTCTGGCGGTGGCGACCACCGGGATTATTGCCGGCCCGTGGATGCTGAATCTGCTGCTCGACTATATCCGCACCGTCTTTTCCAACCTGCCTGACATCATCGGCTGATTATTACTCTCGACAGCAGCCAGCTGGTACATTGGGTGAGCCAGTTTTTCTGGCCACTGGTGCGCATCCTAGCGCTGCTGGCCTCTGCGCCGCTGCTTAATGAACGATCTATCAGTCACCGGGTCAAAATTGGTCTGGCGGTGATGATCACCTGGCTGTTAATGCCGCTGCCGCCGCCGGTTAACGTGACGCTGTTCTCGCCCGCTGGTTTCTGGCTGCTGATCCAGCACATGCTGATTGGCATTGCGCTCGGCTTTACCATGCAGTTTGCTTTTGCCGCGGTGCGGACCGCCGGGGAAGTGATTGGCCTACAGATGGGCCTGTCGTTCGCCACCTTTTTTGATCCCGGCAGCCGCCTCAACATGCCGGTACTGGCGCGTTTTTTAGACATGCTGGCGATGTTACTATTACTGACCTTCAACAGGACACCTGTGGTTGATCTCGTTGCTGGCGTACAGTTTTCATACCTTGCCGATTGGCGGACCCAATGCGTTTATGGCGCTGGTGAAATCGGGCGGATTAATTTTCCTTAATGGCATGATGTTAGCGCTACCCTCAATCGTTTTGCTCCTCATGCTAAATCTGGTACTAGGTTTGTTAAACCGTGTTTCACCACAGTTATCAATCTTCGCAATTGGTTTCCCGATCACCTTATCGTTAGGCATTTTGACTATCAGTATTCTGATGCCACTGCTCGCCCCGTTCTGTGAGCATTTGTTCGGTGAAGTATTTGATTTACTCGCCCTTTTCCTGACAGAACTATCCCGTCCCTGAACATCAAGTTTCTAACTATCTTTGCTAACCGATACTTAAGTAACGCAAAACCATCCGTGCATTTTTCAAACCATATTTTCCAGAATGTAACTAAGGAAAATCTGATAAATGTGCTGAGAGTCTGAAAATAATTCTTATTAAATCGGGCTTCGCGTATTTTAGTTGGGCGGTTGACAGCAGCGGTTAGACTGTGAATTTGTTGACAAAAACGGCAATCCATTGAATTTGAAAAAAATTCTTTAGTGATTTTTCTTGTTAAAAAATGTTTTTTCCGGCATTGTCAACACACGCTGAGATATCAAACTTTCTTAAAACAAATGTTTTTAAGATTTGTCCTGTCAGAAAACTCCGGGTTTTCAGCGATAGTGACAGCGCTCCCAAAAACAGAGTCTTACTTAACCTCCGGTTTTTCACTCACATTCCCCGCCATAACCGGAGAATGTGTGACGTCAAAGCAGCACAAATTTTTTGCAGAACGGGTTAGGGATGAAGACTTTTACAGGCGGTTGCCTGTTACCACACTGCACGAGCAGAATAAAAAATTGCCTTAGAAATCTCTCTCGTACCGCAACGCGTAATTCATCGTTGATTTAAACGGATAACAAATTGGTGAAGGTCGCTATTATGCCAAAGATTATTATGGATTCCTGCAACTTACACACGCCTGGGATTATCGGACTACATGTTTTTTAAAGGAGTTAAGAAGAAAAACATTACTTCTGCCTCCGATATTGAGCAACTACAGCAAAAATGTGAACAATTAAAACCTGGTGTCGTCATTTATTAATGAAGACTGCTTTATTCATGAACCTGACTCCAGCGAACGTATCCGCAGCATTATTATGCAGCACCCTGATACGCTGTTCTTTATATTCATGGCGATAAGCAATATCCATTTTGAGGAATACCTATACGTTCGTAATAACCTGATTTTTAAATAAAAATATATAAAGACATCGACATTGGATTCGTTACTCGGCACCTATTTGCAGAAAAAATTCAACCAGTCTGCGCGTATCTCTTCCGGAATGGATGTTCATCCATTAACGCTGAGCCAGACCGAGTCAAATATGCTGGAGATGTGGATGTCAGGTCACGACACCATTCAGATCTCAGATGAAATGCAAATTAAGGCGAAGACCGTTTCGTCACATAAAGGTAATATTAAACGCAAAATCAAAACCCATAATAAGCAGGTTATTTATCATGTAGTGCGTTTAACAGATAATGTCACGTCGGGTATTTACGTAAACGTAAGATAACGTCCCGCAATGAAAACCGGCCGCCCTGGCCGGTTTTTTTTTGCTTCAAACTGAGAGCCAGATCTCACTCCTGCCGCTAAGCCTTTCCGCTCTTCTGCCGATGTTGAGCCTTATAACAACAGCCTCAAGAGAGCAAGGATATGAACACTGCATTGTTAATGATGGACAGAACACCCTCGGGTATATGGCAGAACCTCCGCCTTGTCCCGCTGTTTAGCCTGATCTTCGGCGGCATTCTGCTGCTGTTCGCACTCTGTATTGGTGTCGCCAGTTACTTTCTTATTTTAGGTAATCACTCGCTCAGTGACGCCACTGATGAAATTCAGGTGCGGATGGGTATTTCAAACAGTTCAAACCACTTACGTACTGCCCGTCTGACCGTTATTCAGGCCGGTGCCGCAGCACGCATCGGTGAGATGGACGAATTTCGCGCTAACCTCGCTTCCGCTGAGAAACGTATTCAGCAGGCTAAAGACGGATTTAAACTCTATGCTGACCGCAAAGTGAAGTCGCCCGAGGATGTCGCGCTAAATGCCACACTGCAGGCGCTCTTTAACGACTACATTGAGAAAGGCCTGATACCGATGATTAACGCCGGTAAACAAGGCAGCTTCGAAGGTATTATCGCGCAGGAAACCGACGTCACCCGCAAACTGGATGCTGACTACAATGCGGTGCTGCTGACGGCGATCAAAATCCGTACCGATCGCGCCAATGCAATTACCGCAGAAGCGAACCATCAGTCGCGTATTGGCTTTATTGCGATGGCGGTGGCCTTTTCCGCTGCGCTGGTGCTGGTGCTGCTGACCTTTGTCTTCCTGCGTCGGGTGGTGATTAATCCGCTGCGTCAGTCGGTGTCACGCATTGAGCGTATCGCACAGGGCGACCTGACCGCCCCGCCGCTGCCCCATGGTCGCAGCGAGATAAGCACCCTGATCCACAATCTGCAGTTAATGCAGCAGTCGCTGGTGAAAACCGTCGGCACGGTGCGTGAAGGTGCCGTCGCGATCTATCAGGGCTCCAGCGAAATCTCCGCCGGCAATACCGACCTCTCCTCACGTACTGAACAGCAAGCGGCGGCGCTGGAGCAGACGGCTGCCAGCATGGAACAGCTCACCGCCACGGTGAAGCAGAACGCTGAGAACGCCCATCACGCCAGCCAGCTGGCCGCCGATGCCTCCGGTAAAGCCCGTAGCGGCGGTGACCTGGTCAGCGGCGTAGTGAAAACCATGACCAACATTCTGGCACTGAACGCGGCGGTTGAAGCCGCGCGTGCCGGTGAATAGGGTCGGGGATTTGCCGTGGTGGCAAGTGAAGTGTGTAACCTGGCACAGCGCAGTGCTCAGGCGGCGAAAGAGATTGAGTCGCTGATTGCCGAGTCGGTCACGGTGATTAAAGATGGTTCGCAGTAGGTCGGCGATGCCGGTACCACCATGGGCGAAATTGTCGAAGCCGTCCGTCGGGTTACCGATATCATGGCAGAGATTGCCGCCGCCTCTGATGAACAGAGCCGTGGGATCCAACAGGTCAGCCAAGCAGTCACCGAAATGGATAACGTCACCCAGCAGAACGCCTTACTGGTCGAAGAAGCCTCGGCTGCGGCTGCATCACTCGAAGACTAGGCCGGTAAACTGACTCAGGCGGTATCGGCTTTCCGCCTGCAGGATACGCCGCTACTGGCTGGCACCGCCAGCCGCGCCACCGCGCCGGTGAAAACCCCTGCCCTTGCACCTCGTCCGGCCCTGGCAAGTGGTAATGAAAACTGGGAAACGTTTTAAGCGCTGAATGTAGTGCGGATAGTAGATAGTGCAGACAGGTAGTTAAGAAGTGATACAGCCGGGTCTGTAATGGCTGTCTGACTTCCTCCTCCCCATCACGGGGAGGAGGATCACGTCGCCCGCGTTGCGACGTTGCGGCCGGTTTACTCTGCGCTGTAAGGCTCAACAAAAATCCCCTCCGGATGACCATCCTCGTTAAAAAACCAGATGCCTAACGGATAATCTTCCAGCGCCACCAGAAACATGGTGCCTTCATTAAACGGCTCCATGGCCAGAATGGTTCCGACGCGGCGCGGGCCACCATCGGTTTTAACGCTGACGCAGTCATTCACCTTCATTTCGGTTATCCTGATTATTTCCTGTTGTACAGTCTAAACGAAGAACCGCAGTGATGCCTAGCGTTAGCGACGGGCAATCACCCATACAGCGTGCACGATACCGGGAATGTAGCCGCACAGCGTCAGCAGGATATTCAGCCAGAAGGCACCACCGAAACCGACCTGCATAAAGACGCCCAGTGGCGGTAACAGGATTGCGATAATAATTCTTAAGATGTCCATAACCATTCCTTTAGGTATTGATAAAAATCAGCTTTATCTCGAACTATAGCCGATTCTGCTCTCAATGAGCGAAAAGTCAGGTAAATCTGAGTAAGCCTGCGCTTTTTCAATTCCCTAACATTTCGCCGCAAGACTTCTGACGCACGCTCGCCTTACACCCTCTCTACTGCACCAACCCCCCATAGGCGCAGTCAACCTAAAAGTAGCAAGGATTTTGCCCGCGCAGCGCGGGCTTTTTTTGCCGTAATCGGCCCCCACCCCTTTCTGCACCAGCCACTATACTGATCATACTGTCCGCGCGCGGGAGTCAGAAAATGTCAGGCGAAAAACAGGTTACCGGACTGTATCAGTCAGCGATGAATATTGATGTTGATCGTTTGCTGGAGTCAATAATACAGGCCGGGAATGCAGGCGAGATGCAGGAATTTATGGCGCAGCCGTCAGCAGCTGATGTGCGGCTAGCCCCGCAGCTGTTGCCGCGCGGGACCGAACTGGCCGATGCCTTTGAAATGGATATCTGTGACTGCCGTTCCTTTGAGGCAAACTGCTGAAAACGATTTCAAAAAAAACCGGCGAGACACGGCCGGGTAAAAAATTCAATTCGTTACACCAGGGAATTCTTAACACCCCTGCAGACTACGCCTTCCCTTTTTTAAGACAATTCTCTGATATGCACATTTCTGCAACGTAGCGGTGAATAATGCGCCTTATGTTACCGAAAACACCTCAGCAGACAGCCACTTAGCCGCTGCACACTTCATGCATCATCCCGATCCATAACGTTTCGATTTAAGATTAATCCTGGATTTATCCGGCGGGCGCTTAACAAAAAAGTGTTAGCCATATTCAACTATAATATTGAAAAATCGTCGCTTTAGCCGTGCTGACAGGAGCTGACCGATGTCCTATCTTCACCAACCGTTAATGATTATTACCGATCTCGATGGATCGCTGCTCGACCATCACAGCTATCGCTGGGATGCCGCCACGCCGTGGCTCACCACCCTGAAACAGCATGACATCCCGCTGGTGGTCTGTTCCAGCAAAACGGCAGCAGAGATTATCCCGCTACAGAAGAGGCTCGGCATTACCGGTGCGCCGTTTATTGCCGAAAACGGCGCGGTGGTCCAGACCGACCAGCAACTGATTCATCTGCCCGACAATGGCCTGACCTACGAGGCGATCTGTAGCCGGCTGGCGGCGCTGCAGACCCAGTACCGGTTTACCGGCTTTCATGACTTTACCGATCAGGCGGTCTCGTCGATGACCGGCCTGAGTGAGGCGGATGCTGCCCTGTCTCGTCAGCGCGATGCCTCTGAAGTGGTGGTCTGGCGCGACAGTGACGAGGCATTCGACAGCTTTCGTGCTGCGCTGACCGCTGAAGGACTGGCGCTAGCACAGGGCGGCCGTTTCTGGCACGTGATGCCAGCCGGCAGCGGCAAAGGCGAGTCGGTGCGCTGGCTGCTGTCGCAACAGTCTGATGCCGCCTTTACCACCATCGGTCTGGGCGACGGGCCGAATGACGCGCCGATGCTGGACGCCGTCGACTACGCCGTGGTGATTAAAGGCTACAGTAAAACACCGGTCACCCTTAGCCGGACCGATCAGCAGCAGGTCTATCATACGGCGCACTATGGCCCTGAAGGCTGGCGTGAAGGGCTGGACTATTTTTTGACTCAACCTCTGTAAGCTGCCCACGGGCATTAAAAGGATCGTGCGATGAGTGATTTTTTTCAGAACGGCGTCATTACCAATTTTCATAATCTCACCCACCGCAGTGTGGAATCCCTGGAAAAGGAGATGGTGCGCTTTGCCCGCAAACGCAAGATGGGGCTGATCCTGCCGTCGCTGTTTTCCGAACTGGAAGGACCGGCGCTAACAAAAATTGTCGATGAGCTGGCGAAGGTGCCCTATCTCGATGAGATCGTGATTGGCCTCGATCGTGCCGACCGCGATCAGTTTCTGTTTGCCCGCGAGTTTTTTTCGCGCCTGCCGCAGCGGCACCGTATTCTGTGGAACGACGGCCCGCGTCTTAAAGCGATTGATGCCGAGCTGGATAAAGAAGGCTTATCGCCCACCAACCCGGGCAAGGGGCGCAACGTCTGGTTCTGCACCGGCTATACGCTGGCCTCTGACCGCACCAGCTGCGTCGCACTGCATGACTGCGACATCGTCACCTATGAGCGCGGTATGCTGGCGCGCCTGCTCTATCCGCTGGCTAATCCGGCGTTTCAGTATGAATTCTGCAAGGGCTTCTATGCCCGCGTCGCCGACGGCAAGCTGAACGGCCGCGTCGGGCGTCTGCTGGTCGGTCCGCTGCTGCGCTCGCTGCAAAAAGTCTACGGTCATTCGGAATATCTCGATTATCTCTCAAGCTTCCGTTATCCGCTGTCGGGTGAGTTCGCGATGCGCACCCACGTGCTGAACGGCATCAAAATTCCGGGCGACTGGGGTCTGGAGATTGGCGTGCTTTCAGAAATCTATCGCAACTACACCACCCGGCAGTCCTGTCAGGTGGAAATTGCGGATAACTATGACCACAAGCATCAGCCGCTGGCGGAAGATGATGGCACCGGCGGGCTGAAACGCATGAGTAGCGATATCGTTCAGTCGCTGCTGCGTAAGCTGGCCACCATGGGCGTGCCGCTGACCAGTGACTCGTTCCGCGTGCTGAAAGCCACCTACTACCGTAATGCGCTGGATATGATGGAGATCTACAACCATGAGGCGGCGATGAACGGGCTGAAGTTTGATCAGCACGTTGAGGAGGCTGCGGTGGAAATGTTTACCCAGTCAATTCTGGAAGCCGGTCAGGCATTTATTGAACGACCAAACGATAAGCCGTTTATTCCGAGCTGGAGTCGGGTACAGTCCGCCTTTCCTGATATTCTGCAACGCATCTATCAGGCGGTAGAAGAGGATAACGACGGCAACGTATGGGAAGAACCGGGCACCGGGATTGTGCCGGAAAAGGCGAAGGGAGTGCGGTAAAGCGGGGCCTGTCAGATCACGCGACCTACAGGCCTGATCGCAGGCCGCTTAACTGGCAAGCTGTTGGGCGGGATTTGAGGCGCTAATCTCTTCGCTGCGAAACGCTTCACGACGCACCGCGTAGCCATCGTACCAGCGACATTCGACCATTCCGCTGGCGTAGCCAGTCACCACCATCGTCTGTCCGTCCTTCTTGTGCTGAACTTCTTAACTGATTGCAAAAACCATGTTGCGCCCTCCTGATTGACCCTGTGGTTTGATTATTTTCTTTATAGCAGTCAAAACAGGTTTCTGCCTGTTAAGGCACGCAAATAAGCGGCAGACTCAGAATTAAGCAGTTGGATATGTTGAATTCAAAGCGGATAAAAATTATTATCCGCTTTGAACTGGGTTCGGGCTGAAATTAGATTTTGCAGCCTTCGCAACCCACTTCGTCGCTCAGATCGTCCGGCACTTCGCTGGCCTTTTTCTCTGCTTTTTTCGCTTCAGCCTGCTCAAGTTGCGCGTCGATATCAAATTCAAACATGTCGTCGTTCATAATCATTCTCCTGACCGTAATAACAATGCGCTTTATACCGATTTCCCGCGCAGTTTGGCAATAAGGTTCACCACTAACAGCACGATCGACCCAATGATAAAACCGAGCATTAGATTGGCGCCGTTGCTCAGCAGCGTGGCGATCCAGCCGCTGAAACCGTTGCTGATTTCTTCAATCAGATGATGCAGCGGCGTAATGCAATGCACCACAATGCCGCCACCGACCAGGAACATCGCGATGGTGCCGACCACCGACAGAATCTTCATCAGCCACGGCGCAAAGGCGGAAATAATCAGCGCCAGCGGCACCAAGATCAGTTTATTCAGAAACGATCCTTTGGCGACGCCCCACACCACCGGCAGTTCCCGGTTTGCTTTTACGCCGGTCACTTACTGGGCATTCAGCAACAAATCGTCACCCAGTACGCCAGCGGTTTTTTTCGCCGCCACTTTCCCCATGACGGAAATATCGTCCAGAAGTGTTGCAATATCATCAAGTAAAGTCAGTAAGCTGGTTCCCGCCAAAATCGTATCCTTAGTCTGGTTCGTTATGTTGACAACATGGGCAGCGCTCAATTTCCGTCACTGTCATTTCGGCGATGCCCTCACAATCCCACTCCACCCGCAGCGCCTTCAGCATGTAAGTACTTACTGACTGGACTTTCTGTCATGCCGGTAATTTCTTCCGTGGCGATCAGCCTGTCGCCGAGGGAAACGCGCGCTGTCGCTTTGGTGTTCACCATGCGCTCGTCGCGCTGTTGGTAGAGGCGTTTAACCGTCAGTTTAATGCTGCTCATGTCAGGCTCCTAGCCACGGAGAAAGCGCAGATCTAACCAATTATGTTGCTGATTAGCAAGGCTCACTCGTCGCGATAATGATGAATACCCTGATGGTCAATCTCGGCGCTCTGCGTCATCGCCAGCAGCCACTCTTCCAGCCGCTCCAGCAGGCCGCCATCCGCCAGCCGCAGTTTGCCACGCAGGGCGCATTCCCAGATGATCAGCACCTTCCAGCCGCTCTCCTGTAACTGGCGCACATAACGCCGATCACGTTCGACATTACTTTTGATCTTACCGGTCCAGAATTCAGTGCGGGTCGCCGGCAGTTTGAAAAGATAGCAGTGATGCCGATGCCAGAAGCAGCCGTGCACAAAAATAATCGCCTGCTGCTCCAGCAGTACAAAATCGGGTCGGCCTGGGAGATTTTTATCCTGTACCCGATAGCTGAATCCGCGATCCTTCAGCAGCAGCGCCACACGCTGCTCAATGGCAGTATCCTGCGCGCGAATGGCACGCATATTTTTGCTGCGTGTTTCGCTGGAGTGAACGTCAGCCATAAATTCTCCTTTTTTGCTGGTCCTTCAACTTTAGCCTGCGCCACGAAAAGCGAAAGCAGCAGAGGCTTGCTATCAGATTACTGCCGTAAAAAATGTCATTGTGGCCAATCTCTCCGGTGGCACACGCCGCCAATTTCCTCGCTGCGTCAGGAGTGATAGCATAGGCGGCTCACTGTTAAGGAAAAACGCATGCACCCCGCCGCCATTGCTGAACCACTCTCTGCTGCTCTTTCATCGTCTGATGCGTCTCAACTGTTACAGCAAGTGCTAGCCATCTATTCGGTCCGGGATGTGACCACCCGACTGCACCAGGCCAGCTTTCTCAACTGGACGCCTGCGTTGCTCAACCGGGTGCGCCAAGGCAAAAGCGCGCTGCCGCCGCTGTGTGACGCTGAACTGGCGCTGCTGCAGGACCTGCTGCCCAGCCGGCCGGCTCATTATGACGCGCCTGAGTTTCGCTTTATCGATCTGTTCGCGGGTATTGGCGGCATTCGTAAAGGCTTTGAGGCCATCGGTGGCAAATGCGTATTCACCAGCGAGTGGAATAAGGAAGCGGTCCGCACCTATAAGGCCAATCACTGCAGCGATCCGCTGGAACATCACTTCAACACCGATATCCGCCAGGTGACGCAGCCGGAAGGCCTCAGCGATGACGCCGACATTTATCGCGTGATTGATGCAGCGATCCCCGACCATCAGGTGCTGCTGGCCGGTTTTCCCTGCCAGCCGTTTTCGCTGGCGGGCGTCAGCAAGAAAAATGCGCTGGGCCGCGCGCACGGATTTGAGTGCCAGGTTCAGGGCACGATCTTTTTCGATGTCGCCCGCATCCTGGCCGCGAAAAAGCCGCCGTTCTTCGTACTGGAAAATGTGAAGAACCTCAAGAGCCACGATAAGGGCCGGACCTTCGCCATTATCATGGAGACGCTGGATGAGCTGGGCTATGAAGTGGCCGATGCCGCCGCCAGCGGCCCGGATGCGAAGGTGATTGATGCGCGCCATTTTCTGCCGCAGCATCGCGAACGCATCGTGCTGGTCGGCATTCGCCGCGATATCAAAGGCTGTCAGGACTTCACCCTGCGCGATATCAAAAAGTTCTTTCCGCCGCAGGTACCGAGCCTGCAAAGCCTTCTGGAACCGCAGCCGGACGATAAATATATCCTGTCACCGGTGCTGTGGCGCTATCTCTACCAGTACGCCAAAAAGCACAAGGCTAAAGGCAACGGCTTTGGCTTCGGGCTTAACGACCCGCGTAATCCCGACTGCTGCGTGCGTACCCTGTCGGCGCGTTACTACAAGGATGGTTCGGAAATTCTGATTGATCGCGGCTGGGACGGCGCACTGGGCGAAAAAGAGTTTCATCATCCGGACAATATGGCACGCCGTCCCCGCCGTCTGTCACCGCGCGAGTGCGCTCGCCTGATGGGCTTCGACGTGCCGGGCAGCGAACCGTTCCGTATCCCGGTGTCGGATACTCAGGCGTATAAGCAATTTGGTAACTCGGTGGTGGTGCCAGTATTTGCGGCGGTCGCTCAGCTTTTGCTGCCCCATATTCGTCAGTTACGTGCTGATTAAGGTGCGCGGTTTCCGTTAAGAAAACCGATTCTGCTATTCTGCCGTCATAAGGCGGTATTGTCACAAAGATGTCATGTAACCCCTTAATACTGCGACTTTTCTTATTTCGGGTTGCGTGATGTCACTGCTTACGTTATTGCCGCTGCGCGGTCATAATCGCCGGTTTTCCCCTACGCTGCCGGGCTGGCTGACCAGCCTGCGCGGCCATTTTATTCTGTTCGTGGTGCTGGCCGGTATTGTGTTGCTGACCGCCCAAGTCAGTCAGGCTCAGCGCAGCCTGGCGCAGACCCATGCCCTGCGCGAGCGGCTGACGCTGCTCGATCGCGCCCGCATTGAACTGCTGACCGCCAGCGATGACAGTCACCGCGCGGGAATTTATCTGATGCAGGACCAGCAGAGCGGATCGGTCGACAGCTGGAAAAGCCTGGCGGAGAGCGCCAGCGCGTCGCTGAGCGAAGCCGAACGGCTTGTTCAGCCGCTATCAGGCTGCCCCTGACAGTGCGCTGCAACAGAGCTTTATCCTGTTGAGCCAGGGGCTAACCGAGCAGTTGAAAGGTCTGGCCGCCGGCAGTATCGACGCCTTTTTTATGGTGCCGATGCAAGCCTATCAGCAGCAGTTTAACGAGGCCTGGTTCGGGGAGATCAGCCAAGCGAATCGCCAGCTGGCCGCCGTCAATCGCAGTTCGCTGGCGAGCTTAACCGGCACCCGTAATGTGTCGCTGCTGGTCACTGGACTGCTGTTCGGGTTGCTGGTGGCGGGCGGCCTGCTGCTGTTGCGTGGCGTGATTACGCCGTTGCAGCAGGCCAGCCGCCAGCTACAGGCTATCGCCACCGGTGATCTGGTGGCGTCTGCTGCCCCACTCCGCCTGCAGTCGCGTGAGACGTTACAGCTGTTCAATGCCATGGATAAGATGCGCCAGGGCCTGCGCCACATCATTCATGAGATTGACGTGGTGGCCGTCAGCGTGGCCGCCGCCGCTGGCGAGATGCAGCACGCTAACCAGCAGGCGCGCGAGCAGCATCAGGCGCAGAATGCCAGCTTCAGTCATCTGTCGCAGCGCCTGCATCGGGTCTCTGAAGAGGTGGAGAACAGCACCCGCTTCTCGCTGCAGGCCACCGATCAGGCGCAATCCGACGACCGCTTAATGCAGCAGTGCGCCGGTCAGGTCGATCAGATGGAAAGTCAGATGCAGCACATCGTGCAGGCGTCGGGTGACATTGCCGGCATAGTCGATTTGCTGGATAGCCTGTCGCTGCAGACCCGCCTGCTGGCCCTGAACGCCGCCATTGAATCGGCGCATACGGGTTATCTATGGCCGCAGCTTCTCGGTAGTGGCGAAAGAGATTGGCTTACTCTCTACTAAAAGCGGCCACTCGACACGCCAGATTGATCAGCTGATCCAGCATACCCGACACCATGTTGATAGCGGCTTTAGCAAAGTGAAGTCACTGGAGGCGCTGTTCGGGCAAATTGGTCAGGCGGTCAGCGCGGTAGTGACGCGGCTGAATGAGTTGCAACACAACACCATCGCGCAGAGCGCACGGGTGTCGCACATTGCCGCCGAGGTGGTGGCGCTTAATCAGCAGTTACAGGCCAATGAAGGGTTAAGTGTGCAGCAGAGCAACGCGGCAGTTCCGCCATGGCGGTCAGGCGGGATAAAATAAAAAACCCGTCAGGTGACGGGTTTAGATTTACTTCTTCTTGCCCTGCTTCTTAAGCAGCAGGCGAATCTGTTTCACTTCGGCACTGGTCAATCCGTCGGGTGACGCTTCGGTCAGATCCCGATTATCAATTGCCGGATGCGGATGCGTTTCCAGACTGGCCTGCAAACGCTGCACAATTTCCTGGCTCATCGAAATCTGGTTCTCCAGCGCCAACTGTTTAATGTGTTCTTTCAGTGCGGGATCAATTTTAATCGTCAAATTAACGGTTTCGGTCATCGTGCTGCTCCTTTTTGTTATTGCTTCAACGCTACCGGATGACCGTTTCGATTAACATACTGTCACAAAAATTTAATATTCGGTCCGTAATGGCGTGAAGTCCCGCAGCACGCCTTCGTCCATCCCGGTCAGATTGCCCTGCAACTCCGCATACAGCTTTGCCATATAACGGCACCAGGAAGTCCGCATTATGCTCCGCCAGCGGGCGGCCGGTCTCGGTATGTATGGTTTCCGGCAGCCGCAGCAATTTTTTCTGGAAGTGATCCAGCGTCCATTTCACATCATTCAGCTCGCGATTTTTTCCCAGCGGATCGGCACTGTCGAACAGCGGACGATTAAGTGCCCCGGCGGTGTAGAACACCCGCGCCAGGCCAATGGCACCGAGCGACTCCAGCCGGTCGGCATTCTGAACAATTTTGGCTTCCAGCGTCTGCAGCGGGATGCCGGCACTGAAACTGTGAGTTTTGACGGCATGCATCACCGCCTCAATCAGCTCTGCCGGGAAGTCGGTAAAGTCCTGTAGCAGAATCCGCTGCGTTTCCGTGGCGGCGTAGGTCGAGGTCAGATGGCGTTCAGGGTGATTTTTCGGCAGGTCGACCACATAGTGAAAATAGCAGGCGGTTAACACCACCAGTGGATTGGCGGCGCTGCCGGCCATGATGCGTTGTGCGCTCATCCATACGCGACGTAAATGCGCAATATCGTGGGCGCCGTCATCATGGATCCAGTTGGCCTGAAACCAGCTTTCATAGCGAGATTGCCAGAGTGTGAGTGACATAATTTATCTCCCTGTAGTAATCGATGCGCAAACATGGGTCGCGATCGGTGCGCAAACGGCAAGCCATCATAGCGACTGGCTAATGACACTTTTCTTTCAGTGCTGAGCAAAAGAGCGGCGCTGCCAGGGTTTTTCGGCAGGAAAATGAGATCTGGATCATTTTTATAGCATCTCTGATACAAAATAACCGCAATTTCAGCGATTTTCGGGCTTTCCTTATCGGATCCTAGCTAAGCGAATTAGTTTAATATGTATAATGTTTGTTCCAGCAGAAAAAAATCTGGCTGGCCGCATTGCGCGCGATCAAATTCCTTAAATAATCGTAAAACTGTCAATAATCACAGTTGCAAAATTCCTAAAAGGTTCCTATTTTTACCGTTATAATGTACCGTATCCGGGCTATTCAGCGCTTTATCGACGTTGCATGACAAGCTTTGGTGAGGTTTTTGTATTTTAGGGGTTTTTAACACCAAAAGCGGCCATTGTCGCCTGCAGACCCGTCGACAAATTATTAAGCAAAATGATTTATACCATTTATGATAATCCCTGAAGTGAAGCAACGGGATGTTTACAGCAGTAACCGGGTTCTACTAATAAAAAGAGGTAATCCATGAAAGAACGGCCGATTCTTTTTTCAGAACAGCGTGTTCGTGCCCTGTTGGTTGGCCAGCAAACGCAAACCCGGCGCATTATGAAAACTCAGGCTTTCGGCCCGGGACAGGATCATCACGAAGGTGTGCATGCTTTCGATGTAAGTGCTAACCATCTGCATGGCTACAAAATGATGTCGATGACCGATATCAGTTATCACTGTCCGTATGGCAAACGCGGCGATGTGCTGTGGGTGCGTAAAACCTGACGTGTTCCGCTGGTGCCCGAAGATGCGCTGGCAGACTATGAACACGATCCTACACCATTCCGTCAACCGGCCTATTGCTAGTATCGTGCGGACAGTAACGAGCTGGGACAGCACGTGATGAGCAGTCCGGAAGCCGAGCAGTTTGGCTGGCAGACCGCCATCCACATGCCGCGCTGGGCCAGCCGCATCAACCTGGAAATTACCGGGGTGCGGGCAGAGAAAATTCAGGACATCAGTGAAGATGACATTAATGGCCGAAATGGCCGAAGGGGTGCAGACCGATTCGCACTTCCTCAACAACTTCTTCACCATGAATGTTAACTCGGAATCGCCTAAAGAGGCTTACCGCAAAGCCTGGCAAAGGCAGTATGGTGCCACCAGCTGGGAAGTTAACCCGTGGGTCTGGGTGATTGAGTTCCAGCGCATTGAGCGTAAGTAACACCTCAGGCCTACGCTTTGCGGGCTGAATCACAGACAACGGCTGCGCTAACGTGTTGAATGGACAGCCTTAAGCCCTGTAGCCAGATCGCCAGATCGATGGTGCCAGCATGCTGTTTTCGATGTTAGCATTTTTATATCTGGCGCGCCAGGATAGCGAGATAGTCCGGTTCTGTGCGGGAGTGACGATGTTTAAATGGCCGTGGAAAACGCATAACGACTCTGCACTGGCCGCGCTGCCGTGGCAGCCTGGTCTGGCGCAGCCAATTTTTACGCTGCTCAGCGACGAGGAGCAGCAGGCGCTGGTGCAACTGGCACAACGTTTCCTGCAACAGAAAAAGCTGGTGCCGCTCGGAGGCGTTCAGCTGGATGAGCTGCGCAGCGTGCGCATCGCCCTGCTTTTCTGTCTGCCGGTGCTGCTGAAACTGGGGCTGGAGTGGCTGGACGGCTTTCACGATGTGCTGATCTATCGGGAGCCGTTTGAAGTTGACGACCTGTGGCAGGACGAAGCGGGCCTGGTGCACAGCGCACCCGCGTTGCATGCCGGTCAGCGCTGGACCCAGGGCCCGGTGGTACTCAACTGGCTCGATATTCAGGACTCGTTCGATCTCTCCGGCTACAATCTGGTGATCCACGAAGTAGCGCATAAACTGGATGCGCGCGGCGGCGGTTACACCAGCGGGATTCCGGTGATAGCGCTGCGTGAGGTGGCGCTATGGGAGAAAGATCTGCGAGCAGCGATGGCGGCGATTGAAAGCGAGGTAGAACTGGTGGGTGAGCAGGCGGCGAGTATCGATCCCTATGCCGCCAGCGACCCGGCCGAGTGCTTTGCCGTGCTGTCGGAATATTTTTTTACCGCGCCGGATCTGCTGGCCGAACGCTTCCCGGCGATGTACCAGCATCTGCGCCAGTTTTACCAGCAGGACCCGCTGACAAGGATCGCTGCACTGTCAGCGCAAACTGCTTAAATCGCGATCGCTTTGCGCTAAAGCTAGCCAGTTGAATGATAATGTATTTTTTGCTGTTGACACCTTCGGGCGACGCCGTTATATCCGCCTCGTTCAAACGATTCCTCTTTAGTTCAGTCGCTAGAACGGCGGACTGTTAATCCGTATGTCACTGGTTCGAGTCCAGTCAGAGGAGCCATATTTAGAGAAGCCCGCTCAGGGAAACCTGAGCGGGCTTTTTGCTGTCTGGCTGGTCATCAAACAACGATGGAAGTACCGCTATCAGATCGCGCTGAGACGCCTTACAGCTGTTGTCATACCCTCGTCCCCCTTTCCACTCAGCCACAGATTGCACGCTGCCTCAGGTTTTCCCTCTGATTGCCGATAACGCAATCAGGCTCTGTCACTGAGCCGTTCGCTGTTCCCTCATGTTTTATAAACAGGAGTGCAAAATGGATGTATCGCAAATTACCTCGCTGGCTAGCGGTCTCGCCAGCATGGATCTGCACAGTCAGGTGAACACTGTTTTATTGAAGAAGTCGCTGGATAATCAACAGGCAGCAGCAGCCAGCATTCTCCAGGCCATCCCCGCGTTACCGGCAAATCCGGCGATTGGACGGAATATTCAGTACCATAGCCGGTTCGGTGGCGGCTGGCAGGCGATTAATCGCTGGTTTCGGCACTGGCGAGGTGATCACCAGCCGCAGGAATCAGCTGCACCGGCGCACCCGCGTCACAGTGGCCAAACAGCTGCTGATGCAGACGATCAAACGCCTGATGCAGTGCCGTGACGTCAGCCGTCACCAGCCAGCTCGCCTCCAGCGGCACTTCAATCTCAAACGACTGGCCGCGATAGCACGTGTCAGCGCTGAATTGCAGGTGATACGGCATCTCGCTGCTGTGCTCCTGCGCCAGCCACAGGCACGTTGCTGTAATGCCTGCGCTTCGCTGGCTAAAGTGTCAGCCAGCGCTGACGTCAGGTCGCTTTAGAGGGTGCGGATAAAGTCATTGCGGATGTCGGCCACCAGTCCGCCGAGCGCCGAAAGGACACCAGGCGTAGGCGGTACTATCACCCCTTTCATGTTCAGCTCGCGTGCCAGGAAGCAGCCCATCATCGGCCCTGCGCCGCCAAAGGCGAGGAACCAGAATTCGCGTGGGTCGAGGCCGAAGCGTGACAGCAAACCGCTGGTATCGCTGTACATGCTGGAGATCGCCAACTGGATGGCGGTCTCTGCCGTTTCATGCACCGTCACATTGAGCGCATCGGCCAGCGGCTGCCAGGCCGCACAGGCAGCGGCCATATCCACGCTCACGGCGTTATAACCGAGCACGCTGTGGCCCATCATGCCGCAGGCGGCAAAGGCATCGGTGACGGTAGTCTGCGTCCCGCCGCGCTGGAAGCAGACCGGTCTTGGCAGCGAACCGGCGCTGTCCGGTCCCATCTGCAGCACGCCTTGGCCGTCGATCCATGCCAGCGAACCGCCGCCCTGCCCGACCGAGGTCACGGCCACCGACGGAATAAAGATCGGGAAATCGCCGATGATTTCGCCGTTGCCCTGCGCCACCTTGCCATCGACGATCACCGCCACGTCGGCGCTGGCGAGATAACTGGCACCGATCGCCCCTGATGCGGTACCGGAGAGCACCATCCGTACACACTCATGTTTCGCCTACTCAACGCCCATCACGCCGCCATTCGATTTGGTAATGCGCGGCGGGGGCTTCACCCCAAGACGCGGCAGCGCCTGCTCAAACGATTCGAGGTAGTTGATCACCATCGGCTGGACGTAGGCGTTGATGGTGGCGGTGGTGGTGCGTTCGTATTCACGAATGATCGGCCATATATCGGCCGAATAGGAGGTCAGCAGCTCGGGTGCCACTTCGTCAATAATCGCTTTAACGGCGGGCTTCATTGTGCCGGTTGCGGTAACTGTGCAGCAGCGAAACCACAATGCCTTGACAGCCCGCCCCCACCCCCGCGCCTGCGCCTGCGCGATCGCCTCCAGCACGCTCTGACGATCGACCGGTTGCAGCACGTTTCCGTGACAGTCGCTGCGTTCACGGATAGCAAACACCCGATCGCGGCTTATCAGCGGTGCGGGACGTCGCGAGAAGAGATCGTGGATATGCGGAATTTTGAGCCGTGCCAGCTCCAGCACATCGCAGAAGCCTTCGGTGGCAAACAGCGCCAGCCGCACGCCGCGCCGCTGGATCACCGCGTTGATTCCGACCGTGGTGCCATGGGTAAAATAGCCAATCTCTGCCGGTTCAATGCCATCACGCTGCTGAAACTGTATCAGCCCGGTGACGATTTCGCTGCCAGGCCGATCCGGGCGCGACAGGACTTTGAGGGTATGAATCAGATTGGTTTGCTGATCGAGCACGGCGAAATCGGTAAAGGATCCGCCAATATCCACGCCAACGCGGTATCGCATCTCAGGTTAACTCCGGAGTCAGGAGGGAGGAAATTCCGTCAGCGTCTGCGGATCTTGCACCACACGCCAGCCGAGTCGCTGGTAGAGCTGATGGGCATCACGGGTTGACAGCATCCAGCGGTGTACCGTTTGCAGTTCGGGATGTTCACGGACGCAGGCGGCCAGTCAGCTGCCCAGTCCGTGCCCGCGCCAGTTTTCATCGATCATCACATCACACAGCCAGCCAAAACGGGTGTAGTCAGTGATCAGCCGGGCGAAGCCGATCTGCGCCTGCTGGTGATAGAGGCCAAACGGCAATGACCCGGCAATCGCCCGCTCGGTTTTGGCCCGCGGCTGGCCCTGCGCCCAGTAGGACTTTTCAGCCAGCTGGCGATGGATCCAGTCAAGGTCAAGCTGGTGGCGCGCAGTGGATACGGTGAACGCATCACGCTGCCAGTGCTGGTCAGCAATGATTAATGAGATCATGACAACTCCTTGTATCTGTTGAAAACAGTGTAAAAGGGTTTGCGAAACGGTTAAGACCGTAGCGCGTATCAGAAGATGTTGTAGCGCCTGAATTTCAGCCGGAAAGAAATTTTATGCTGTGCGCCCGATTCCCGGTGCTGGCGGGACCGGCCAGCGGTTTCACTGCGGCGTGTTGGCGCAGGAAATGCGGCCAAAGCGCTGGGGATGATGCGGGTTGACGGTGGCGAATCAGAACGGGCAGTGCGGAGTATATGGCGCTAAGCCTCAGCCATGTTCAGCGGCGGGATCGGTGCTGACAGTGCAGCTGACCACCCCTTCCCCCGTGATGAGGGAAGGCGGGGATGAGCGATCACAGACCGCCCGCTACACACCAAACTCGACCAAATTTGTTTACCGATCAGCGATCGTAACGGCACGCTGCTTTTCATGATCGGTGACTTAATAACTATATGGCTGAAGTACTTATCGATGCCGATCTGTGCGTCGAGCATCTTCTCAATCACTTCCTGGTAATGTTCAATGCTACGGGTAATAAAGCGCAGCAAATAGTCGTAACCGCCGGTGATCAGATGGCACTCCATCAGTTCATCAACGTCGCGCATCGCACTTTCGAATTTCATAAAGTCTTCGCGACGATGACCGGAGAGGGTCACTTCGGTAAATACCGTCACCGAATCGGTGATCCGCGTCAGGTTAATATGCGCTTCGTAGTTGGTTGTAAAGCCCGCCTGTTCCAGACGCTTGACCCGTTGCAAACAGGGGCTGGGGGAAAAGCCTACCGCATCGGCGAGGTTAACGTTGCTGATACGGCCATCTTTCTGAAGTTGCACCAGGATATTGATGTCGATGCGGTCAAGTTTCATTAAGCCGTTCATAGCACCCCTCATTGTCAGAGCCTATCCCAGTAGGCGTAATTGTTGCAGGCAGTCTGGACACAGACAGCGCGGAACAACCGGAGCGTACACGTAGTACGTGAGGATTGTGAGCACTGCCCAAGTTCAGACTAACAAATGAAATATCCTAATGGGATAGGCTCTTAATCAAATGTGCAGAACCTCCCGAAGGTATAACACGCTTTACGGTAAACGCGCCAGCGCTAAGCAGTGGTTATACCAGCGGTAGATTTTCAAATTACTTTAACAATATCAATGAGGAAGCTCGACTTATCCTAACCGGCCCGTGGCACGGGCCGGAGCAATATCGAAGATATGCAGCGCTTCTTCCAGTTGCGAGTCGGTAGTGACCAGCGGTGTTAGGAAGCGAATAGTATTACGATGCAGCCCGCACTTAATCAGCAGCAAACCTTCCTGGCAGGCGCTATCAAGGATTTTCTGGGTCAGTGCCGCGTCGGGCCGGCCGGTCTTAAAATCCAGAATCTCTACCGCCTGCATAAAGCCGACGCCGCGCACGTCTCCGATGCAGGCATATTTATCCGCCAGTTACCGCAGACGCGCATTGAGCTGTTCGCCAAGCTGGCAGGATCGCTTCAGCAGGTTGTCCTGCTCGAACAGGTCCAGTATCGCCAGCGCCGCGGCACAGGCCAGCGCATTGCCGCCATAGGTGCCGCCCAGCCCGCCGGGAGTCGGCGCATCCATGATCTCTGCTTTATCGACCACGCCGGAAATCGGCAGGCCGCCGCCCAGGCTTTTCGCCAGGGTGACCAGATCAGGTTTGATGTCGAGATGCTGGAAGGCGAACATCTTGCCGGTACGGCCAAAACCGGTCTGCACTTCATCACAAATCAACAGAATGCCGTGCTGCGTAGTGATGCGATGAGCGCCTGCATAAACGCCGGACCGGCTGGCAGGAAGCCGCCGTCGCCCTGTACCGGCTCGATAAGAATCGCCGCCACCCGCTCCGGCAGGATCTGCACCGCAAACAGCTGATCCAGCGCTTTCAGGCAGTCCACTTCGCTGATGCCATGCAGCGGATTGGGAAACGGCAGGCGATAAATATCACCGTGGAACGGACCAAAATTCTGTTTATACGGTGCAGACATGCCTGTCAGGGTGACACCCAGCAGCGTGCGACCGTGAAAGGCGCCCTCAAAGGCAATGATACCGGGGCGCTGGGTATGAGCGCGGGCGATCTTCACCGCATTTTCTACCGCTTCGGCACCGCTGGTGAAAAAGACGCTTTTGCAGGCATCGTCACCGCCCACCAGCTTGTTCAGCCGCTGGGCCAGCGTAATGTAGCCCGGATAGGCGACCACCTGAAAACAGGCGTGGGAGACCATGCCCAACTGACGGGTGACAGCGTTGACCACCGTCGGGTGATTATGACCGACATTCAGCACGCCGATGCCGCCAACAAAATCGAGATAGCGATTGCCCTCTACATCCCACACTTCGCTGCCTTTGGCGCGTTCGATCACCAACGGATGTGCGGTGACCACGCCACGCGGCACGTTCTGCTCGCGTGCATCCAGTAACAGGCTGTTATCGGAGTATGCTTGCTGCTCTGCCATGACATTCTGCATTTTAAACCCTCATCCACGTAACGTTCGGTTGGCTCAAGTATCGCAACCCGTTGGTTTCTTACGCTGCCGTAATTCCGCAGGCAGCGGCATTTCCTGTCAAAAACCTGCTGCTTTCAGCAGGGAAATTTCTCTGCCAGCAGCGCCTGACGGATCAGTGCGACAAATACCTGAATGCCATGCGGAATCAGCGCATCATTAAAGTCATAGGCAGCATGATGCAGTGGCTTGCTGGGGGCCGATCCCAGCCACAGATACGCGCCGGGACGCGCCTGCAGCATGAAAGCGAAATCTTCGGAGGTGAGCGCGGGCTGCGGTGCGACTTCAGCCGGGATGCCTGCCTGAATCAGCGCCTGCAGACAGAACTGCGCTTCGGCGGCACTGTTGATGGTCGCCGGGTAGTAGCGGTGATAGCTGACCTCGGCACGCAGGCCGTGCGCGGCGGTGATGTGTTCTGCCATCTGGCGCAGCCGCGCTTCCAGCGTCGCCTGTGCCGCCGGGTTGAAGGTGCGAACCGTGCCGGTCAGGCTGGCTTCGGCCGGGATCATATTGTGCGAAAAGCCGCCCTGCATCCGGGTGACGGCTAACAGCCCGGTTTCGCAGGGGTCGAGCGCACGCGCCACCAGGGTATTGAGCTGTACCACCAGTTCACTAGTCGCCAGCAGGGTATCGCGCGTCAGGTGCGGTTGTGCTGCATGCCCGCCACCGCCAATCACCCGGATATCAAAGCGATCGGCCGCCGCCATAATCGGACCCGGCCGAGTTTGCACCGTGCCCAGCGGCAGTTCCGGCCAGTTATGAATGGCATAGACGGCGTCACAGGGGAAACGACTGAACAGCCCGTCGTCGATCATCGCTTTTGCCCCGGCCAGTCCCTCTTCGGCTGGCTGGAAAATAAAGCAGACGCTGCCATCAAACGGGATATTGCGCGCCAGCACTTCCGCGGCCCCCAGCAGCATCACGGTGTGACCATCGTGACCGCAGGCGTGACTGACCTGCTCTACCCGGCTTTTCCACGCCGCCTTTCCCTGATCCTGCATCGGCAGCGCATCCATATCGGCGCGCCGCCCGATCATGCGGGAGCTGGTGCCCTTTTTCAGCACCCCGACCACGCCGGTTTTACCGATGCCGCGATAGACCTCAATGCCCCGCTGCTCAAGAAAGGCGGCCGCGATATCGCTGGTGAGTTGCTCCTGAAAACCGATCTCCGGATGAGCGTGTAAATCGCGGCGCAGTGCAACCAAAGCGTCCATTTTAATATCCTCGCGAACGGTCAATCAGCCCGTGTAGCGGCTCCCCGCGCTGATAGCGACGCAGGTTATCCAGCAGGGCGACAATCGCGCTTTCGTTTTGAGTCTGGCTGGCGATGTGCTGCGTCAGCCAGATCGCCGGATGACGCCAGAAGGGATGCGACGGCGGTAACGGTTCCGGATCGGTGACGTCAATCACCGCCGCGCGTAGCTGACCGCTCTCCAGCGCCAGCAGCAGATCGTCATGATTGAGCTGCGGACCGCGGCCAGCCTGCACCAGCGCGGCACCGTGCAGGAGCTGGTTAAACAGCGCGCTGTTGAGGATGCCGTGGGTGGTGGCGGTCAGCGGCAGCAGGCAGACCAGGATGTCGCTGTGTGCCAGAAAATCGGCCAGCTGGTCGTCGCCGTGCCGGCAGCGTACGCCGCTACACTGGCGCGGGGTCCGGCTCCAGCCAGCGCAGTCAAAACTCAGCGCCACCAACTGTCGCAATGCCGCCTAGCCCAGTTCGCCCATTCCCATCACCCCAACCCGACGCTGCGCGGCTGGCAGCACACTGTGCGCCTGCCACTGTTGCTGGCGTTGCTGCTGGAAATAACGCGGCATATCCCGATGCAGGCCCAGCACCGAAAAGGTGACATATTCGACCATGCCCTGCGTCAGGCCCGGCTCAATCATCCGGATGACCGGTAAATCGGGCGGCAAGGCGGTCAGGTCAAACCGATCGGCCCCGGTGCCAACCGAGAACAGCAGTTTCAGATTGGGGAAACAGGCGGCTATATCGTCGGGTGGCTGCCAGGCGATCAGCGCATCAACCCGATCCGGTTCACCGGTTTCGGGCCAGATATGCAGCTTAATGTCCGGCGCATGTTGTGCCAGCCAGCGCTGCCACAGCCGGCCACGTTCCGGCTCAGATTTATAGACGAGCTGCATCAGGCCATCGCCTGCGTCATCAGGCCAAACGCCTGCATTCCCTGCGGCGTCCACGGCGTGCCGCGTACCATGGCGGTCGGCGCGTCAACCGGCTCCACCCCCAGACTGCTGAGCCAGGCGGCCAGCGGCAGGCTGGCATCGGTATCAATGCGCAGAAACTCTCCCTGCACGCCCTGCATCAGCGCGGCGACCAGCGTCTGCGCCAGCGGGAAATCATCGGCAATCACCGGGCCAATCACCCAGCCGTGACCAAAGCGGCGCAGGCTGGCGAAACCGTGGATCTGCCGATCGGCATCCTGTAACAGTACGGTCTGCGTGTCGCTGAGCAGATGATCAAACAACGCCGGACGGTGCATCCCGTGCGCCTGATAATCCAGCGCCACCAGCGGCGATTTATCGGCCCCGATGGCGCGGCGCAGTTCCAGTCCGGCAGGCACGGTGACCTGCGGTACGCTTAACAGTGCGCGGGTCTGATGCTGACGGATCTCACCGCAGCTGACAAAACCGAGTTTTTCATACAGTGCCTTGCCCATTTCCGTGGCGTGCAGACGCACGTTGTAGCCGGGCAGTTTTTCCAGTTTCGCCAGCATCAGCTGTTTGCCGAGCCCCCGTCCCTGCTGCTGATTGTTGACGATCACCAGACCGACGGTGGCCGCCTGTTCGCCCCAGCGCCACAGCACGGCGCTGGCAATCAGTTTGCCCTGCTCCTCAATCACCGTGCCCTCGCCTAATTGCAACGCCAGCTGCCAGTCTTCGCGGCGATGCGGCCATTTCAGCGCCTGGGTCATCGCGTAGCAGTTATCGAGGTCATCTGGCGTCATCGCACGTAGCGTTATGCTCATCGGGTCTCCTTACATCATGCCGGGGGTTTCTAAGCCGCTGCCGTCAACCAGACGGCTGTAGCGGTAAGGTCTGGGATCCACGATCGGGGTGGCGTCAGTGGCAAGATCGGTGGCCAGCCGTCCGGCACCCGGCCCGATGCCGAAGCCGTGCGCGCTATAGCCGGCTGATAACACCAGACCGGGCAGTTTTGCCACTGTCGAAATCACCGGGATCGCGTCCGGGGTGCTATCGATCATGCCGCCCCACGACTGTGCCAGCCGCAGGTTAGCCAGCGCCGGATATTCACGACGCATCGCCGCCAGCCCCTCTTCGACAATATGCGCATCCGCTCAAAGGGCGACATGCGGTCAAGTTCCCAGCGTCCCATCGCTCCGGGACACGGAAGAACGGGGTAATGCCGAGGTTGAGGGTGAGATTTTTACGCCGGCTTTTAAAGGTCGGGTAGAACTGACGGGCAATGGCGGCAACGCCACGCTGTGCCACCACGCGGCGGAACGCTTTAAGCACCTCTACCTGAGTGGTCACGTCCAGCGCGGTGGTCGGTTCGTCGAGGATCACCACGTCCGGATCGCCAATCAGCGCCAGCACTTCGCCTTTCTGAACGGTAAAGTGAATGTCGGAGACCAGATCGATCTCTTCGCCGCGATCGGTCTGCGCGGTAACGCGCAGCTTATCCACCGAAATCACCGGCATTGCAGTATGTGGCGTCACGTTCATGCTCCCTCCTTCGCCAACGTCATCGGACGCATCGCCTGCAGGCTATCGATAAACAGATTGGCCCCGATTGTCAGGCTGGCAATCGCCAGCGCCGGCACCAGCACCGCGGGCGAGCCATCAAACAGTCCCTAGATATTTTCGCGCACCAGCGTGCCCCAGTCGGCATAGGGTGGCTGAACGCCGAGGCCAAGGAAACTCAGGCTGCTTAACAGCAGCACGATGTAGACGAAGCGCAGGCCAAAATCGGTCAGCATCGGGTGCACCATATTGGGCAGGATGTCATGAATCGCGATGTACCAGCGGCTCTCACCGCGCAGCCGCGAGGCGGACATAATCCATGCTGCGCAGCGTGCTGGCCATGGCGAACGCGATACGGGATGCCCCCGGCCAGTAGGTGAAGACCGCAGTCAGGATCAGCATCGGCAGCGACGAACCGAATACCGCGACAATCATCAGCGACAGCACTTTGCCTGGCAGCACCAGCAGCGTACCAATCAGTCTGGCCAGCAGCGCGGCGCTGAGCGCCAGACCGATGGAGAACTTCGCACCGTACAGAATACGGCTTAGTATGTCGCGCCCGAGGTAGTCGGTGCCCAGCAGGTTATCCGGCGTCAGGCCGCCCATCAGCGGACCACCGCCGATATCATTGATGTTGTGCGGTGCCAGCTGAGTACCGAATGCCGCCATCAGCAGCCAGAACAGTGACATCAGCAGTCCCAGTCGTCCCGACCAAGAGAGCGACTGAAAAAAACGCACGGGAAGCAGGAGTGTATTCATGCGCTTCTCCATTTTGGGTTAAACGCGATGGTCAGGACATCAGCCGCCAGCAGCAGCACCAGATAACAGGCAGCAAACAGCATGACGCAGAGCTGCACCACCGGCAGATCGCGGTTGCTGACCGCGTCCACCAGCTGACTGGCGAGGCCGGGATAGCTGAAGATGGTTTCGATAATGATCACGCCGCCAAACAGATAGGAGAGACTGAGTGAAATGGCGTTGGCGATCGGCCCGACCGCATTGGGCAATGCGTGACGGAGTACCGCCCGCAGTGGCGATACACCCTTCAGCAGCGCCATCTCCAGATAGTGACTGTCGAGCTGATTGATGATTGCCGCCCGCGTCATGCGCGCCATCTGCGCCACCAGCACGCAGCACAAGGTCAGCACCGGCAGTGCGTAGGCTTTGAGGTAGCTCAGCAGATCGCTGTCCGGGCTGCCGAACGACATCGCCGACACCCAGTGCAGCTTGACGGCAAAAATCAATACCGCCACCGTCGCCACCAGAAACTCCGGCACCGCGACCGTCGCCATGGTGCCGATCACCAGCACCCGATCGAGTCGTGAGCCGCGGTTCATCGCCGCGATGATGCCGATAATCAACGCCAGCGGCACGCAGATCAGGGGGGTGATGGCCGCCAGTTCAAAGGTGGCCGGAATACGCTGCGCCACCAGCTGCAAGACCGGCAGATGGCTGGCAAACGAGGTGCCGAAGTCACCCTGCAGCATGCCGGCCAGCCAGCTGAAGTAGCGCATCAGCAGTGGCTGATCTAAGCCCAGCTGCTGACGTAACGCTGCGACCGTTTCTGGCGTGGCGTTCTGCCCAAGGATCGTCTGCGCCGCATCGCCCGGCAGCAGGCTGGTGATAAAAAAACACCACCGCCGAGACGATAAGTAAAGTCAAGATGCCGGCTCCCACCCGCCGGGCGATCAGCATCATCATGTATCGGTTCATCGGCGTACTACTTATTACGAGCCTATCCCAGTAAGCGTAATTTTTGCAGGCAGTCCGGACACGGACAGCGCGGAACAACCGGAACGTACACGTAGTACGTGAGGATTGTGAGCACTGCCCAGGATCAGGCGGTAAGCCAGGCAAACTCATGGAAGCGATAACCCATCATCATGCCTGACGGCCAGGCCTCCACCCCTTTTACCTTTTTGTTGTAACCGTCGGTCGAGCTGATAAAGGTCGGGATGATGGTGCCGCAATGGTCATAAATCAGGGTCTGCATATCGCCATACATCTGCTTGCGTTTCGCCTGATCGCGCTCGCCACGCGCGGCAATCACCAGCTGATCGAACTGCGCATTCTTCCAGCCCGATTCGTTATTCGGTGCGCTAGAGAGATAAAACTGTGAGAACAGCATGTCGAGCGTCGGACTCGGATTTATCGAGCCGTATCCCACCGGATCTTTGGTCCAGTGCAAAGACCAGTAACCGTCATACGGCACGCGTCGCACTTTGAAGTTGATGCCGGCCCCGCGTGCCACCTGCTGAATTAGCTGGCCGCCTTCGTTGGCACCTTCAATATTCGGGGTGGTAATGATCTCCACCGTCGAACCGGTCATGCCGGCTTTTTTGATGTGGAGTTTCGCCTTTTCGACGTAGAGTAGCCGCAGTTTGAGATCGGCGTTGTAGAGTGGGTGCCACGGCGGAACCGGCGTGTCGTTACTGACGTCGCCGTAGCCCTGCAGCACGGTTTTGACCAGCATTTCACGCGGCTGCAGATATTTCATTGCCAGCACGAAATCTTCGTTGCTGCCCGGCTTGACGTCGGTGCGCACAATCAGGTTGGTGTACATGCCTGACTTACTCTACAGTACGCCGAAGTCAGCGGTGGCCTTGATGCGTTTGCAATCGGTCGCCGACAGGGTGGAGACGATATGCAGATCGCCCGACATCAGGGCATTGACCCGCGCCGCATTGTCGGTGACACCAATCAGCTCGACCTCATCCAGATGCGGTAAGCCCGGCTTGTAGTAGTTGGGGTTTTTGCTGCCAATCGAGCGCACGCCCGGCATAAAGGCTTTGCAGATGAAGGGGCCGGTACCGATGCCCTTGCTGAAATCTTTGGTGCCATCCTGCACGATCAGGAACAGCGGCGTCGCCAGTATGTAAGGCACATCGAAGTTGGCGCTATTCAGCTCCAGCAGCACTTCATGGTCGCCGACTGCGCTGATGGTTTTGAACTGATCGGCCAGCTTAAAAGCGCTGGAGGCGACGGCCGGATCTTTATGGCGGCTGAGCGAGTAAACCACATCTTTGGTAGTAAAGGGCTTGCCGTCGTGGAAGGTGACGCCCTGGCGCAGTTTGATATGCCAGCTGATACCGTCGCTGGACTCCAGCGATTCGGCCAGCGCCGGTTGCGCCATCAGGCTCTTATCCAGCTCGGTCAGGCCGCTGTTGTTACTTTTCGCCGGATCAAGGGTGTCGGTGGCGGAAGCATTTGAAATCGCCGCCCGCAGCTTGCCGCCTTTGACCGCCTTGTCATCGGCCAGCGCCGCGCCGGAGAAACCGATCAGGCCACTGCTCATCACAGCGCCAGCCGAGAGAATTTTCATCAGGCTACGGCGTAACAGCGATCCTTCGGTAATCATGCGCGTCAGTGCCGGATTGACCGCGTCAGGCTCTTTATTATCAAATTTGCTCATCTGTACACCCTCAATAAACCATCAAGCGAAGGTGAAGTGACTCTTCCGGTGGCCGGAGGTGGCCTGAACCCGGCGGGAATTTATGACAGGCGATCCTTTGCTTTGTAATAGAGCCCGGCGAGGGGCAAAAACCATGGCTTGCCGTGATAACCGGGCAACGCTGGCCATGACGCGCGTTGCCAAGGATTTTCAGTCTGTTTTTCGGCCAGCAGATCGGCCATCACCCGCCCCATCCACACCGACATCTGGGTGCCGTGGCCGCTGTACCCCAGCGAATAGAACAGGCCATCCTGCTCGCCAGCATACGGCAAACGGTCAGCCGTCATATCAACCATGCCGCCCCAGCAGTAGGCCAGCGACGTGTTGCCGAGCTGAGGAAACATCTGCGTCATGGCCCGGCGCAGGATCTCGCCGCTGCGCAAATCGGAGGTCGGGTTGCTGACGGCAAAACGCGGGCCACCGAACACCAGCCGGCGATCGGCGGTGCTGCGGAAGTAGTTACCGATGTTCAGTGAAGTGACGTATGTGCGATCGTGCGGCAACACCTGGCGCAGTCGGTATAAATAAAGTCGCTGTCGGCTTTGTCCCAGCTGACGCCCCACTTTTTACAGGTGCGCTGTAGCGCGTTGCTGACCACGTCGTAATAGGGTTTCCAGGCACCCAGCACCTCATCCAGCCGATAGCTGGAGAAATCGGTAGTAAAAGCGTACATCTGCTGCGGGGCGATGCGGTCGCTGAAGCGACGCTGCGCGGCACCGGCCATATCGAACAGAATCAGCGCGCCGTAACAGTCGAACGTGATGTATTTCGGTTTAAACAGTGCCATGTAACAACCTCGTCATTGTCAGTTGCGCTTAGAAATCGATGAGTACGCTCTTCTGGCGCTGGCAGGCCTGAAATGCCTGACGCCCTAAATCTTTCCCGATGCCCGATCCAAGAAAGCCACCGGTCGGAATAATGAAATCGCCGGAGCGGCCATAGCGGTTGATCCAGACGGTGCCGGCGTCAATGGCGCGCATCGCCCGCAGCGCGCGCGGCAGGCTGAGGGTGTGAACCCTGGCGCACAGGCCGTAAGTGTTGTGTGCCGCCAGCGCCAGACCCTGCTCTTCATCGGCGAACGGCTGGATAGTCAGCACCGGCCCAAAAATTTCCTGCTGCACCGCCGGATTATCCTTGCTGACGTGGCTCAGCAAAGTGGGTTGCCAGAACCAGCCGCCGTCGGGATCAGCGAAGCGTCACCGCCCACCAGCACCTCGGCCCCCTACGCTTTGGCGGCTTCAATCACTGAACAGACCTTGTTGCCCTGACGTTCATCGATCAGCGGCGCATAGCGACTGCCTTCGTGCCAGGTGACACCTGTGGTCACTTCCCGGTACAGCCGTGCCAACCGTTCAGTCAGTGCATCGGCAATGCCGCGCTGTACGATTAAGCGGGTGCCCGCCACGCAGGCCTGGCCCGCCGTTGGCGGTGAAACCACGCAGAATGCGCTGCGCCAGGATGTCCGGGTCACCGGCATCATCAAACACCAGCTGTGGAATTTTACCACCGAGTTCCAGCGTAACCGGTTTCATGCCGAACTGCGCCGCATCGCTCATGATGCGCGCGCCGGTCAGGGTGGAGCCGGTAAAGGAGACTTTGCGCACCAGAGGATGTTTCACCAGCGCACTGCCGGTTACCGCACCACTGCCCTGCACGATGTTGAGGATTCCGGCCGGTAAGCCAGACTGAATCGCCAGCTCGGCCAGTCGCACGGTGGAAAACGGGGTCAGTTCAGAAGGTTTGAGCACCACGGCTTACCGGCTGCCAGCGCCGGTCCACATTTCCATGACGCCATCGACAGCGGGAAATTCCACGGGGTGTGATGGCACCGATCACCCCATAAGGTTCGGCCACCAGCATACCGAGACTGCTGTCGCGGGTCGGGAACAAGTCACCGCTGTATTTGTCGGCACATTCGGCATAAAAGCGAATTGCCTCGGCGGTGAACGGGATTTCGTGCAGGACCACATCACTGATTGGCCGGGTCGACCCGAGCGTTTCAAGCTGAGCCAGCAGCGGGTCTCCTGTTCGATAAGATCGGCCCAGCGCCGTAATACCCGACCGCGCTCACGCGGCGCGCAGCCGGACCAGCCGCTGGTTTTCAGTGTCTGATGAGCCACGGTCACGGCGTGGTCGACATCCTGCGGCGTGGCGTACACCTTGCCATCGGAAGGACGCTTAACCGCAAAGGGCGCGCCCTGGCTCTGCAGATGCTGGCCGCCAATATAATGACCAACCGGAAGAGAAACTTTTTCAGGGTCGAAACTTAACATGGAAGAATCCTTATTTGTTACACCCGTCATTCACTGGCTTATTAGCGTTTTAAGCGTTGCTTAGTTATCGCGTTAATAAGCTAATGCAGAAAGTATGCCAGCAGGGCAAAAAATAAAAATGCGTTTAAAACAGCGCAAAAAAATTTCTGCCGTATTGACGGAAGAATTTTTGCGGAATTGCCGAACAATTAAACAGATGATTTACTTCACAAAACTTATGCACTCCACGGGTGCAACGCGCACGGAAATTGCACCATTACGGATATCGATGGGTCAGCGTTGCACCCGACGACAGAAATTCGCCAGCAATTTATCGACGCACTTCACATCATTGATAAATTTCCAGGTTTTTTAGAGTGCAGATAAATAAAACCACTGGAGAGAAAAAAGTCAGCAAAAAAAACGCCAGCCCGGAATGCGGGCTGACGCGTTTTTATTCTGGGTTTATTAAGAGGCTGCCGATATGAAATGTTTTTTGTTCCAGGTACTCATCAATTCCATATGGCGAACCTTCACGACCGATACCGGATAATTTCACGCCGCCAAACGGTGCGACTTCCAATTAAATCGCCCCAGTATTGAAGCCGACCATGCCGAACTCCAGCGCTTCCGCCACCCGCCACGCCCGGCGGATATTTTCAGTGAAGAAGTAGGCCCCCAGCCCATACGGCGTGTCATTGGCCATCGCAATCGCCTGCTCTTCATCATCAAAAATAAACAGCGGCGCGACCGGGCCAAAGGTTTCTTCATGGGCGATACGCATGCTGCTGGTCACGTTACCCAGCACCGTCGGTTCAACAAAGGTGCCGTTGTTGCGGCTGATCCCGCCGGTCGGCAGCGTGGCCCCCTGGCTCAGGGCATCGTCAATGTGACCGTTCACTTTCTCTACCGCCCGGTTGTTAATCAGCGGGCCAATGGTGGTGCCCGGCGTAAAGCCATCGCCGACTTTCAGGGTGGCGACCGCTTCCAGCAGTCGGGCGCTAAAGCGCGGATTGGCGCAGACGCAGGTCTGGCCGGCATTGCGGAACTTGCTGACCATCACCCCGGCTACCGCTACCTCAATATCGGCGTCGTCAAATACGATCAACGGGGCATTGCCGCCCAGCTCAAGGCTGAGACGTTTGATGCTGTCAGCGCTTTGCTGCATCAGCAACTGTCCGAACCGGGTGGAGCCGGTAAAGGAGATTTTGCGCACCGTGCGGCTGGCGGTCAGCGCTTCACCGATATCCGTCGGCAGACCGGTAAGCACCTGCAGCACGCCAGACGGGAAGCCGGCGCGCTCCGCCAGCACCGCCAGCGCCGAGAGAGGTGTCAGTTCAGACGGCTTTACAATGATCGGGCAGCCGGCGGCCAGCGCGGGTGCAACTTTGCGGGTGATCATCGAAATCGGGAAGTTCCACGGCGTGATGGCTGCCGCCACGCAGACCGGCTGTTTCAGCACCAGAATACGGCGATCTTCGCTGGGGGCCGGAATGGTGTCGCCATAGATGCGGCGCGCCTCTTCAGCGAACCATTTAACAAAGCTGGCACCGTACAGCACTTCACCTTTGGCTTCTGCCAGCGGTTTGCCCTGCTCGGCGGTCATGATGATCGCCAGATCGTCGGCATGGTCAATAATCAGCTAATGCCATTTTTCCAGCAGCGCCGCGCGCGCGGCATTGGGCGTTTTTCCCCAGGCGATGCGGACCGATTCGGCATGCGCAATCGCCTGCTCAGTCTCGGTTTTTCCAAGCGCCGGAATGGTGGCGATGGTTTCACCAGTGGCAGGATCGGTAACCGGCAGTGTGGCGCCCTGCTGTGCGCCCTGTCAGCGTCCGGCAAACAACGCCTGCTGGCGCAGTAGATCGCTATCTTTCAGTTGTAGTCGCGACATAACATCCCCTTGTGATCGGCTGATTCCACTTTATCGCGGTGAGTCAGCGCAGGATGTTGTTGTCAAAGATGAGAAAGAACCGGAAAGGAATTTTTCGTCGCGAAAAGAAATTTTATGCCGTGCGGCGAGAAGCGCACCCTACCGGATGCGCATCAGCGTTAAATCTGGAAGTCGATTACCGGTTCATCTTCATTACCGTAGGAGAGTGCCTGACGTTTGATCTCTTCCAGCGACAGGTTAGCGTTGCACAATTCGAGGAATTGCCAGACGTAGTTACGCTGTAGCTGCCCGCGCTTGAGGCCGAGCCAGACGGTGCTGGCATCAAACAGATGCGTCGCCTCGACCCGGACCAGGCCTTCGTTCTCTTCCGTTTCACATGCCTGATCGGCCAGTATCCCGACCCCTAAACCGAGTTTAACGTAGGTTTTCACCACGTCGGAGTCCTGTGCGCTGAGTACAATGTCGGGTTTCAGTCCGGCCGACTGGAAAGCCCGGTCGACGCGTGACCGTCCGGTGATCCCCTGACGATAGGTGATGAGCGGATAGCAGCTGAGGGTGCTGAGCGACACCGGCTGGTTCTGCACCAGCTCATGCTCTTTCGGCACCAGTAAAGCGTGATGCCAGCTGAACCACGGGAAAGCCGCCAGGCTGCTGTTATTGACCAGCATTTCACTGGCAATGCCGATATCCGCCTCGCCCGCCAGCAGCATGCTGACGATTTCCTGTGGTGAACCCTGATTCAGTTCCAGCCGGACGTTGGGATAGAGCTGACAGAACGCTTTAATGATCTTCGGCAGGCTGTAGCGCGCCTGAGTATGGGTGGTGGCGATAGTCAGGACGCCGCTGGTTTCATTGGTAAAAACATCGGCCAGCCGACGCACTTTACCGGCTTCATCCAGAATGCGCTCGGCGATAGTCAGCAATGCTTTTCCTGGCTCAGTCATGCCCAGCAGGCGTTTGCCCCGCCGGATAAAAATCTCGACGCCCAGTTCATCTTCAAGGTCACGAATATGCCTGCTCACGCCCGACTGGGACGTAAATAGCGTATTGGCGACTTCCGTTAAATTAAATTCACAACGTGCCGCCTCGCGGATGATTTTAAGTTGCTGGAAATTCACGGTATTTACCTCCCTTTACGTAATCTGATTTGTTGATGGTAAGAACAATTATTGATAACCGAAAATACTAAAAAAGTTACTTATATGACAATAGGGAATAATGGGGTGGGTTTTTGGGGGGTGCGGCGGGAGGTGGCCAGGCAGCAGTGGCTAAAGATTTCGCGACAGGATTCCTGCAGGCCGGGTTGAATGGAGTTGATAAAATTCATCAAAGTAAAGAAGGGAGATACCTGTTTAAGACCGGACTGTTAACTCTGATTAGGTTTAGCGTGAGAGTTATCATTTTATAGATGATTAAAGAAAATATTAACGTGCTCCGATGCAGGTGAAATAGCAGTACTTACTTTCCTGGAATACATCAAACAGACAATGTCAAATAAGCATCGGACATTCAAAAAATTGATCTATATCTAAAGTAATGTTGGATACTAGAAAGTAATGAAGGTAATGTCGTAATATCAACTCCGCTACGAAGTAGCCTAGAAAACCGGGCTGGCAAAACTCAAAGACTTTGTCGAAGCGCAGTTTTTCTCAATCCTGATTTTTACTCAGCAATAGCTGAAAGTTGATTGAATTACTCATAGGAAGAACTTTACTAATCAGAGGAATTTATGGCAAAAGGCATTGTACTTTGTCAGGGAGACAGGACGACATGTGGCGGAAAATTAATGGCAGGTTCTGCTCATGGTTACAGCTTTGGTAAACCTGTGGCAAAAGAGGGAGATCCTGTATCCTGTGGGAAAAATGCTGGAACTTATAAAATAATCGGAGGGATTAGTTTTTGCATATCTGGGCCTGACAAAAAACGTGTAGCGGGATCGCTCGATAGCTACAGTTCATGCCCTTGCAGAGCAAAAATATTACCTTCCAACTCATACCCTACCTATGAAAATGATAATTCATCATCTTCCAGCTGTTCTCGTTTGGTTACTGCGACTCCTTTAGCGTTATCACTCATTCCACAGCATCAAGAGGAACCGGAGCAACATGCTCAGTCATTAAAGAAGAAAGCAGGGGTGGAGGCTGGATTTGCCGTCATCCCCTGTGGTGGTACGACAGAAGCCTGGCAGCGGCTGTTATTCACCAAAAACCCGCCAGCAGGAGTAAAAAAATTATTTGCCACGCTGAACGGTGCTGACGAAGAGTATAAAGCCGGTTCAATTATGCTTTTAGCTGATCCTGAAAATCAGGACAGCGCACAGATTGAACAGATGAAAGCGGCGAAACAGCGGATTGATACTGCACTGGAACCGCTGACGCATCAGTAAGCCAGCTTCCTGCATAACCATTACGCCACCATTGCCAATTTTACCAGCTTCGCAGAAAAGGGATTTAGCCTTGCCGCTGATCCTGTCGGCAAATACTTTGAGAATATTGCAAAAATCCTGAATGATATTCAGGAAACTTATAAGAACACCTACAGGACTCGTGGTGCATTAATCGGTGGGCAATTTTATGTCAAGCGGGCTCAGTTATTTAAAGAGCTTGATAGTTTACTGAAAGTGGGGTTCCTTAATAAGGCAATGAAGTTTGGTGAGTACACGAAAATCAAGAAAGCACTCGGGATTTCTAAAAAATCTATTACTCACAAATGGAACGAAACAGGTATCAATGATATTGATGGCTACGCAACCCATATCGAGCGCTCAGCCAAATATGTTAAAGCTATGCGATATACGGGTTATCTGGGAATTGGTTTTAGTGGAATTCATTCTTTGAATGAAATTCACGAGGCCTGTTCAGTGGGTCGTGAAGATGAATGTACCAAAAAGAAATATACTGAGATTGGAAGCTTCACTGGTGGAGTTGGTGGTGCTATTTTGACTGGTTCTCTCGCTGCCCCTTTTTGCATCGCAATCAGTGTTGGAACTGCCGGAACAGGTGGTTTAGTTTGCACAATTATTGTCACAGGAACTTTAGGTTATGCTGGTGGTGAAGCGGGTAGTTGGGGCGGTGAAAAAGCAGGCAGTTCACTTTATAATGTTATTGAGGGTTCAAAATGAATGCTTTTAATTTAATCATTCTTACCTTAGCGGCTTTATTCATTTTATCATTCCTTTTTTTACTAATTTATGGAAAACTCACAGAGAAGAAATTTAACTCTGTCGCAGATAAATTTCAAAAAAAATTTGGATATATGCCTTTCTCGATGATTGTTGGAAAAAGTGGGGGAGCTATTTTGGGTGCTATAAAGAGTCATACTTAATTTGCTCATTGTTCTTACATAAACTACCCGGAACGAAAAAGACTCTAACACAAGAAGAAATAGATTTTTTTAAAACCTAGATAAAGATGAAATCTCATGGTCTTACAGGAAATACCTAGCACTTGCAGTTGGAATGCTAAATTTCGTCGCAGCGTTGATTTTGTTAAAGCTGAAGGATTCAGGATTATTAATCAATGTGTTCACACTTTAATCAAATTATAAACAGCATCCCGATACGTTCATGCTCCTGAAAGAGCAACTTAATGGCAGATAAAAGTATGCAGATAATTTTCTGGCGGAAATTTTCCGCCCAACTCTATCTGCATACTCCTAATCCACGCTGCCGCTGCCCTCTTAACTCACCAACATCAACTCACGCTCTTCGCTCATCGGCTTAGACACGTTTGCGCATGCTCTATAGTTGCGCGGCAGGAACAGGCTCATCCGCGCCACATCAGCCAGATCGACACTGGCACCCGGACAGTCGGTGGCACCGACCAGATACAGCTCCTCTTTCATCAGCGGCATGCTGTTAATGCCAGCGGTCGGCGCACGATCGTACAGCACCGCCATATCCAGCTGACCGTTCATCACTTTCTCATTCAGCGAGCTGCCGCTGTTTTCATGCAGATAAACCAGTACTTCCGGGAATTGATCGCGTACCGTCTGCAACAACGGCATGGTCAGCGATGAGGCCGCCGTACCCGGTGCCAGCCCAATCGAAACCTGACCACTTAACACCTGGCCAGCATTGATCACCGCGGTTTGTGCCTGCTCACACTGGCGCAGGATGGTCCGTGCATGCGAGTAGAGAATCTTACCGGCTTCAGTCGGTTTTACGCCGCGCTTGGTGCAAATCAACAGCTGTTGATCCAGTTCGTTCTCCAGCGTCGCAACCTGCTGACTCAGCGCAGGCTGGGCGATGTGCAGCATTTCTGCCGCCTGAGTCAGACTGCCGATATCGACGATTTTAACAAAGTACTTCAGTCGTCTTAAATTCATCTTGCCTCCGTCACTAACCCCGAATAGCTAAATTGGTCTGAGCCAACCGCGTTGTTGCTAAGGAAATCGCAAGATGCAGGCCAGGTTTCATCCGGGCAGCGGTTAGTCCAACCAGAATTTTCCTAACTCGCCTGAAAATAAGCGTTTCTGATTACCTCATAAGAGTTAATAAGCGGTGGCGATAGGCTACCCGAAGACAAAACCGCCAGCCACGCACCGCAATAGTGCAGCCGCTGCGAGTCAGGCATGCATAAAAGTGATGACCTGCAGATCCGTTTTAGTGCAGCGGTAACCGGATAAAGCGCGCGCAGCCTGGTTCCCGGCATTAAAGAGGCAGCCAGACGTGTAAACGTTATCAGTGGGATTTCTTATATTTAGCGGGAATTTGGCGGGATCTGACTGAACATTGCCCTCTCTGCCAGGCAGCAGAGAGGGCAATGCATGCGCCAGGGTCCGGCGGCGGATAGGGATGACTGCCGGCATATTCACCAGCGACGGATACACCGGCGACAGGCTGTCCGAGGTTTGCGCCAGGCTGGCGGCGACCACGGCGGTCAGGGCGATTACCGACCCGGACGAGAGGTCGATCCCGGTGGTAATGATCACCTGGGTCACGCCTACCGCGATAATCCCGATGATCGCCACCTGCAACACAATCAGGATCAGACGGTTGGTGTTGAGCAGAAAAGACTGATCGCGTACGTACCAGCCGAACATTTCAAAAATTAACGCTATCCCCACCATCACCACAAAAATGCCTGTATCTTTCGGCAATTTGTGACTCAGACTGGCGAAAAAGGAGGGTTGCTGCGGAGCTGCCGGGGTGGCAGTGGCTTTCATATTGCTCATAGTTGTCTCGCGCCTCACTCGGATGCCAACGACAGAATGGTTTCCTGATCGGCTTCTTCTTTATCGAGGATGCCGGTTATACGCCCGCCGTGCATGACCATTACCCGGTCGCTCATGCCGAGAATTTCCGGCAATTCAGACGACACCATGATGATGGCTACGCCACGGTTGGCGAGTTCACTGATTAAGCGGTAAATCTCCGCCTTTGCCCCGACGTCGATACCGCGCGTCGGTTCATCCAGAATCAGGATCTTGGGTTGCGCCAGCAGCCAGCGGGCAATCAGTACTTTTTGCTGGTTGCCGCCGCTGAGGTTGTTGATGATCTGATCCATGGTCGGGGTTTTGATGTTGAGCCGCCGGATTTGATCTATGCAGTCCTGCGTCATCTTCACATGGCTGACAAAGCCGCTTTTCCCGCTGTACTCAGGCATGTTGACGATGCTCATGTTCTCCATCACCGACAGCACCAGAAACAGCCCGGACTTTTTGCGATCTTCGGTGAGAAACGCCATCCCCTTCTCAATCGCGTTGGACGGCGAGTCGATATTGACCGGCACGCCATCAATTAAAATGTCACCGCTATCGAAACTTTCCATGCCGAACAGGCTTTCCATTACCTCGCTGCGGCCCGCGCCCACCAGCCTGGCTACGCCGAGGATTTCGCCACGGCGAACGCTGAAGTTAATATCGGTGAAGCGGTCTTTGCAGCTCAGATTGCGAACCGTCAGCACCTCTTCACCAATCGCATTATTAAATTTCGGAAACAGCTGGGTCAGTTCACGCCTGACCATCTGGGTGATTAATGACTGGCGGGTATATTTCGCCGTCTGGTCGCTACCTATCTAGCTGCCGTCGCGGAAAATACTCACTTCGTCGGTAATGGTGAAAATCTCATCCATCTTGTGACTGACATAGATGATGGCTTTGCCCTGCTCCCGCAGGTCACGGATGATGGTAAACAGATGTGCAACTTCGGTTTCAGTTAACGCGGAGGTGGGCTCATCTATGATGACGATGTCGGAATCCCACGAGACGGCTTTGGCAATTTCCACCATCTTCTGCGAGGCGATACTGGGATCGCCCACCATACGATCGGCTTTCAGGCGGATGTTCAGCCGGTTCAGCAGCGTCTGCGTCATCTGATTCAGTCTGGCGTGATCGACAAAGCCAAACTTCATCGGTTCACGACCCAGCCAGATATTCTCGGCCGCCGTCATGTACGGCACCAGATTCAGTTCCTGGTGGATCATCGAGACACTGGAACGCAAGGCATCCATAGTGTCCTGAAACTGCACCGACTCCCCTTTAATGCTGATGCCTTCGGCTTCAAGCGCAAAAGCGGTCACACATCACCTCCGTACAGCTGGGTCGGGAAGGATTATTTCAGGTTACGCTGGGTAAACTGGTCCATATTTTCTTTGTTAATCAACTGATAAGGGATATTGATAACTTTCTGTACTTTTTCGCCCTTCGCCAGTTTAACAGCAGCCTGAACCGCGCATTCACCCTGGCCCTGCGCATCTTGGAAAACGGTAGCGATCATCTTGCCCTGCTTCAGCATCTGTAACGCATCTGGCGTGCCATCGACGCCAGCAATCAGGATTTTGTCGGGGTTTTTGCCCAGCGCCTGTAAGGCACCGATCGCCATTTCATCGTTGTTCGAGGCGATGGCGTTAATGTCGTTACCGGCGGTCATCCAGTTGCTGACCACATCCACCGCGTCGTTACGCATGAATTTTGCGGTCTGCTTCTGCACGATTTTGATGCCGGGGAATTTTGCGGCGACTTCTTCTACGCCTTTGGTGCGGTCACGGGTCCGATTCATTCGCCAGGTCGCCCATCAGAATGGCGACGTTGCCTTTGCCGTTCATCGCTTTGGCGAGCGCTTCCATCTGTAAGCGTCCCGCCAGTTCGGAGTCAGAACCGACATAGGCCATTTTGTCGGTCAGCTCAGCCTGTGGACGACGGTTAACAAAGATCAGCGGGATACCGGCTTTACTGGCCTGATCCATAATCGGCTTCCCCGCGTTGGTGTCGACCGGGTTGACGATAATGGCATCAACGCCCTGGCCGATGAAGGTCTGAACCTGTTGCAGCTGCTGTGAAACGTCACCTTTTGCATCTTCTACCTGGCCTTTGACGCCATCTTTCTGCATTGAGGTGCGGAGAATAGTCAGAAAGTTGTCGTCAAACAGTGCCATAGAGACACCGACAGAGAGATCTTTTGCCATGACGGCGGCAGGCAACATGCAGGCTAACAGTGAGGCAACAATCGTTTTTTTGATGTTCATAGGGACCCTTCTTATTTGTTAACTTGCTCAGTGGCTGACACTGCGAATGAAAAATATCTTTTACATTCATCCAACCGGGCTGGCGTCTGTTTCGGTAAATTTGAGGTAAGACTTCCGGTTCTGGCTATTTTTGTGACCGACCACTCCTTTTCACAATAACTTGATTCACAAACAGTTAATTTCAAAATGTTGTTTTACTTTTTCATAACGATTACGTCCGTAATGATAAGAAGTTTATTTATTCCATATAATAAATTTTTGAAATTTTTATCATAAAAGCACTGAAATGATTGTTTTAACATCGTCAAATAACAAAACTTTGACACGCATCTAACATCTGTGGAGAAATGCCTTTGAATTGAGATCCTGCTGGCAGTTTGAAAAGTCACCGAAAACCTTAAAAAAACGCCGATCCGCTGCTTTTACGAGCATCTGAACGCAATTCCTCAAAGAAGGCTTTGACAAGCTGAACCCACGCCGCTAGTATTCGCCCCGTTCCAGCAATTCCTCTGTAGTTCAGTCGGTAGAACGGCGGACTGTTAATCCGCATGTCACTGGTTCGAGTCTAGTCAGAGGAGCCGGAACTAGAAAAGCCCGCTCAGGGAAACCTGAGCGGGCTTTTTGTTTTACTTATCTGCAAAGTTATTTTATTAAGTGGTGAGCGGTAAGCCCTGTCGAAAGACATTATCAATCGTTATATTATCGATGTAATCGAAACATACTTGAGAGCGTCGACAACATTGATATAAGGCAGGCTAACCCAAATACATAGACGGCAAACTGTGGATTAGTATCCACTGTCAACCCATTCAAAAGTGCAATAACCATTGCAACCAACGCAGCCCCAATGGATTGACCCGCAGCCCTTGCGGTCGATAACACTCCCGACGCGGTTACCGTTCGATTCGATGCAACATCAGAAAACATTTCTTTATTATTTGGCGGCAAGAACAGACCATAACCCATCCCACAAACCGCCACGCGCTATAGTAAATCATTCATCGTTGCCGCTTTCGGCAGAAGAGTCAGAGCTCCCAACCCCAGGCAAAAAATTGTCACACCGACCGTTGATATCTTCGCAGGATTTAAACTATTAGACAGTATTCCAGCGATTGGGGCAAATATTGCGACAGCAATCGGCCAGGGTGTAAAGATCAACGCCGATTCCAGTACAGAATAGTGATAAGCGTGTTGCAGTACAAAAGGTAAACCGACCAACGCCATCCCCTGAGCCACAAACATTGAGAATGAAGAGATTACTGAAAAGGAATATAGGCGGGAATGAAATATATCCAAAGGCAGCAACGAGTTTTTTGAACGCGTCTACGCTTTGATTAAAGCGGCGATCGGTATTAGCGAAGCGACGCCACACAGCATTAGTATCCGACTGTCCCAGCGGCCCATTTGATCGACAGCAATGACCATAAGGCCTAAGGCTACAGCTGAAGTCACGGCCCCACCCCAATCGAAGCCTTTATCTCTCTGGGTATCAGTGCCCAATGAGAGAAGCGCGAATACAATGGCAAGCACACCCAGCGGGATATTGATATAGAACAACCAGGGCCAGTCAAGATAGGAGATGATAAACCCACCTAGTGCAGGACCGATGGCAGTACCCACAGCAAACGCCAGAGCATTCACTCCTAAAATTGTTCCTAACGAATTCGGCGGAAAGATAACCCGGTAGAGACCCAAACCGATACTGATCATGATCGCATAACTTACCCTCTGAATAACTCGCATGGCAACCAACATGCCGAACGTAGAGGAAAGGCTACAACCCAGCGACGCTAGCGTAAAAAGTATCATGCCAGCCGTATAGAAGCGCCGCTCTCCTATCCTGGAACCCAGCGAGGCACATATCAACATTTGTTGCCGCGCTGGCAACGTGATAACCGTTAGTAACCCATATAACAGAGGCTGAATCTACCTGTAATGCCTGGGCAATAGATGGCAAGGAAATATTGACAATGGAACTGTCCAGCGCTGCCATGATAACGCCGATCAAAATGGCAGCTGCTGCCATATAGCGCCTTGGCGCTTCAAAACCTTGTTCTAAGCCATTACTGCTTACCAATTACATATTCCAACATCCTATATGAATTAGAGCTGCGCAAAGAGTCTTTCAGTCTCGGCATTTGGTCCCTCAAGGTAGGCCAGCAGGCCAAGCATCAGTATTTATTCAGGTCTGGCTACAACAGGAGATCGCGGTACTTTCCAGGGTTGTTTACTGCCATTTAATCGAATACTTGTTAGGAAACAATATGTTGTGAGAAAATAAAGCCGATTTCGCATATTTTCTCCTATCAACGGCAACAGGCCAGAAATGCCGCCTAATTCCGGGATCTCGCTAAGAATGCTACCGTAGTCCGGCTTCGCCAGAACGAACATCAGTGCATCAGCCATTGGTACCATTTTGACAGCGTCCTTCATTTCTGCCGCAAGCTCATGCCAGAATGAAAAGGCAAATCGAGAGAAGCCGAAAAGTGGATCCAGCCCACACACCGAAAAGTCAGGATCGATGAAACATGTCTGCGCATGTTCCTCGTTATAAAGTACATTGCCGAAGTGAAAATTAAAGTGGGCTTTTTCCACCGAATTGAACTCTTCAGTCCGAGCCAATTCTGATGCTTTTTCATAGACTTTTCGGGCAGTTATACTGAATTTCAAGCCATCAAGTAAAATCGATTTATCAAACAACTCATGGGCAAAACGCGTGCCTTCCCATTCTTCCAATAATCTGGCTGGCATATCGATGGTTATTATTCTGAATCAGTAAATTCGCGCCGATCTCAGCACCACAACCAACCAATATTGCTTTTTTCACTTCATTACCTCGCGCAAGATAAATATTCATAAGAATGTAAAATTCGGTCTAGCCCCAGGAGAAAATTTTCAGGAAGTCGGTTACGGTAATGACATCAAGTTTCGATTCCGATATCAGGGTTTCAGCCAGAATATAAGAGCGGTCACGTAAAGGGCTTTTCGACAGATTCAGATGGAATTTCGTCAGTAGCGCATCGAAACATTCGTCACGGCGACGAACATGGCCAAGTGGGTATTCAATGGTTTCGGAAAGCTCCTCATTCCATAACATTTCAGATGGAGTGCATTGTGGATGGCACGTTTATCAGGGTCGTAGTAGCTCTCTGTAAAGGAAGGGCGTTCAGTGCAGGTAATTTTCAATCGCAGCGCATGCAGCTGAGGATCGGAGGCGAGTGGTTCATGAAAATCTATAGTGGTCAGGTTTCCAGTTTGAAGCCCTACTGCAATCATGTATTGAAGGCAATGATCGCGAGCGGCTGCGTTACTGAGAGGCCCCGATTTATCAATAATCTGAATCGCTGGTCCCGTTGTTTCAACCCGCACATACTCAATGCTTTCACAGGAATACCCGGCAGCAAGCAACCGTTCTCGCAAATTAATGGCCGCTTCTACAGCTGTCTGGGCGTGATACTCAGCGGGATTGGGAACTTTGAATAAAACATTTTTAATGATAAAATCTGACAGTTTGCGTGACAGATTGAACGGCTCGCCCCTTAAAACTGCATCATTGAATCCCCAACGGCTGGCTGTGAGGGCAGTGGCATAACCCATTTCACCGTTTTTTGCAAATAGCGCCAATTGCAGACCACGTGCCGTTTTGCGTCACCCACGACCCATGACTTACGTGTACCCGTATTTGGCGCATGCCGGTAAGTTCTGAGGGAATGTCCGTCAATAATAGCGTTAGACAGCGCACCCAATGCCTGTTCCTTTGTCAAGCCGAGGAGCTGAGATGAAGCGACAACAGAAGCCACTTTAATTAACACGACATGGTCAATACCTAGCGCACTGAAGCAGTTCGAAAGACACAGTACGCCATGAATTTCGTAGACACGGATTAATGTATTCAGAACGGCTGCCATATCCGTGGGTAGAGGATTGCTGTCAGCCAGATTATGCCATGCTGCAGCTGCAAGGATAGCCCCGAGATTATCGGACGGATGTCCCCATTCTTGCGCAAGCCAGGTGTCATTGAACTCCAGCCAGCGGATCTATTGAGCCTATATGAAAAGCCGCCTCGACAGGCCCCAGCCTTATCCCGGTGCCTATAACAGGAACGCCTCTGTGATTTTTGCTGAACTGTGTGCCCTCCATCAGCCTCATATAGTTAGTCATGGTCTTTAGATGCAGCAACCGCGCAACCTATCGAATCCAACAAACAAAATCGTGCCAGCCGTAAAGTCTCATCATCAAAAGATGCGTCCTCATAAGCATAATCAACCAATTCCACCATTACCTGATCAAACTCTGCGTAAGCCATATTTCATCCTATGAAAAAAATTATTTTCTGAATAACACGTCATAGATATCATGTAATACTTATATTCAGAAGACAAAGACAGACAATTAATTGATTTTTATGGAAATACCATTCATCACATATGAAACATTAGTTGTCAGCTTAATAAAACACCAGCGAATAAAACCGAGGGACACATCGAAAATATTGATACCAAGCAATAATCCTATTTAGGATGGTTGGGAGGGTTTTGAAATTTATATGCTACAAACCTTCAAACAAGCAGAATCGGTTGCTAGAAATGGTATTTAAGGATTAAAAGCTACTTAGAAGAGAATGGTGAAGATATATCTCTAAGAAGACACAGCATGCTCATACCTGTCTTTAAAATAATTCCATCAAAGATAGTGACAAACGTAATAATACAGAATATGAATAATTGTTTTTACGATTAACAAACTTTAAGGAAGAGGTCTTAAATGAAGCTAAGTGAACTTCTTGCTTTCGTGACCGTGGTGGAGACAGGGAACATAACCCAAGCTGCAGAGCGTCTTAATCGGGTTCAATCGAGTATTTCTCACCGAATCAGGAGCCTAGAGGAAAACCTTGACGTCGTCCTGCTGGATCGGAAAACCGAGGGGTGTTCACTTACTGCACAAGGGAAGATACTTTATGAATATGCTCTTAAAATATTAAATCTTGCGAATGATTGTAGAAACAACATTTCCCATTCAAAAAATAGTCAACTGAACGTCCGTATTGGTGTAATAGAATGCCTTTCTCCCTACATTATTAGTGCACTTATAGACTTAGGTCATGATCTGGGATGGCACATAAATATATGAATTGGGAATACAATGAGTTTGCTGAGTGCTTTTGACCACAGCGAACTTGATGCAGTAATAATAGGTGCAGGATTTTCAAGCACGCAACATACACGCTCTATATTGCTCTATAGCGAACTGGTTATTATTACTGATAAAAAACCCAACAATAAAAGATATATCTAGTCTGGATGGCGAAGTTTTTTTACTCAGTAGCAAGAAATGCGCTACTACAGACCGCAACTATAATGTGCTATTTAGTGAAGGTCATATCACGCCGAAGCGAATTGCAGAATGTGGTTCCTATCCCGTGCTGTTCTCCAGCATTGCTGCCGGCAAAGGAGTATCATTAGTATTACGTTGTTCGATTAGTAGCGAGGTAGAAAATATGATTAAAATTCATGAATGCCGAGGCCAGTTTAATGACTTTAAGATAGAGCTTGTTTACCGTGCCGATTCACATTATTTGGATGGAAATAAATTCAAACGCATAATCACTTCCGTGTTTCAGGACCCAAGATTACATAATCTCAGTCAACCGGTATTATAGCGGAAAAAAGAATGCTCATTTTCACTGTTAAGCAATGACAAAAATAAGGAGAGCGTAAATCTGCATTCTGCTCGCCAATAAAAAAGGACAAAATAATATACCTTCCTATTTAACATGACGAATGTATATTTAACTTTATTGACATCACTTAGCTTTAATGATGATCGTTACTTCTTTCGACCTGCACTTATCGAGTATTAACTTCATCACTGGCACCTCAAAGCATTTATAAAAAAACGAAGCACATGAGATAGAAATAAATAACGTTACGATTATAAGCAAAACTCCTTCGGACAAGCTGAACTTACTGCCTGCAGTGAGATTCAAAAAATAATAAAGCACTAAGACATGAACCATATAAAATGAATAGGATATTTCCCCTAACCACACAGAAGTTTTAGTATTTAACAGCGTATTTCTTTTTTTAAATCGTCACCAGCCATCGAAACGATTAGTAGACAAACAGGTATAATGAATACCACGCTCATGCTGAACTGGTAAGGGATACACATAGAAACGATGTACGTCACCGCAAGCAGGGCTACTAGTGACTCTGTTTTTCTTAATATAAGTATTCTACCATTCATCAATAGCCGGGCTGTATACATACCGGCAAGAAACTCAAATATGCGTGATGGCGGAAAAACATATGAAACCCAAAAGTGATGCTGAGAAATCGGAAATGCCCCCATCATCTGATTCGGCTCAACCCAGAGAAAAATGTAACTTTGAACAAACAAAGAGGCCATAGTGACCGCTATCAACCCGGGTAAGTCGTATTTCTTAGGTAGTGCCTTCATTACTTTAAAAAGAAACGGGAATGATAGGTAAAACACCATTTCTATACAAAGAGACCAGCTTGGTCTGTTAACCACAAAAAAAATAATGAACATCGTTTCCCCATGTATTAATCAGCAAAAGATTTGATGCCCAAAGGTATATATTTATATATACTTATTACACCAATGACAAAGGCGATTACCCAGGTCAGGAAATGCATGGGATAAATCTTTGCGAAACGTCTCAGGCAGAAATTAGTTACAGTATCATTATCCCTTGTAGACCATACCATAATAAAACCACTGAGTATAAAGAAATATGAAACACCGAGCCACCCTGCTTTACCGACAATAACAGTGAAAAGATGCTGAATGGCAGGATCGGAAAATGGAGCAAAATCGCTAGGAAGCGATGAGTGAAATATAAATGCTAATAAGGCCGCCCAGAACCTACCATCCCGTCAGCGATGGCAGCCTTGCCAGTGAGGGAAGTTTATTTCCCGTGGTTGGCTGATCGTCTTTTAATTCATTTTCATTAGTATCAATCGTGACTTCTCTGATTATTGCAGGACTCATTGTGTTCCTCCTGGGGATAGTATTTTATACTGTTAATTTCATTCAGTAGCAGAGTAACCATTTAAGACAGAAAAAAATAATACCGGCATCGTAACTTTGCAGGGCCTGACTAGTCGCCAATAGTTGACCGTTACGATGCCGAACGGGAAATAAAAAGCTTCAGCTCAGGCAGTTATATCAATAATTATAACTATTCGATATTGGCGACACCGTATCCTGATTTAAGCTTTTTAATATAGGCAAATTCTTGCTCGCCAAAATGCATGCCACCGACAAGGTCTTGTCCGAGCTAACCATTTCCAGCACACGGGAACGTTTCTCTGCTGCCATTTGAGGGTCATAATCAAAGGCGATTGCAACATCCGGTTTAAGCAGTTGAATATGAGGGAAATGAACAATATCCCCCCAAATCAATATACTCTCTTTACTACCCTCAATTCAATAGCCGGTATGACCTGGCGTGTGTCCTTTTCCTTTTAGCGGAAGAGAAAAAACCCCCGGAAATACCTCACCTTTATCGATCAGACGAAGGTTTTTCTGATACGTCCTGAATATGCTCCGTGCCAGCAGAAAATTACCTTTAACCCGATCGCTGACTGCAGCGAAATGATCATCGCCTTCAAGATAATTAAATTCATCGCTGTTAATAATCAGTTCAGCATGAGCAAATACCTTCTCACCCTCTGCATTCAGCAACCCACCAATATGGTCAGGATATACATGAGTGAGAAGAACAGCGTCAATATTTTCAGGCTTTATATTCATGCGAGCAAGATTGGCAATCAATTGCCCTCCCAGCCTTTTAAACCTCCAGCCCCACTGTCAATAAGAATATTTTTACCGTTACGGCGAATTAAGAAAGCATGAATATTAACCGCGTTGTGTTCCGTAACTTGTACACGGCGCTGAATATCCTTACATCTATCCTCATTAACATTTGCAAGCATTTCAAAGCCGACCTGAAGATATCCATCGCTTACTGCTGTAACTAATAAATCGCCGAGATCTCTTGTGGGGAAATGGGTATTCATCATCTATTCCTTAGTTCGTTGCATAAGTATTATCCGCTTCAAAAGATAAACACCGTATTCTTGCTATTACGCCTGTTTTCTCCTTGATCAACAAATCAACCTGATGCATGAAATCATCTAACACGGGCACTGTTCGGAAAACTTCCTGCCTCAGACTTGCCTCGAAGTAGACTGGCGTACCAAATTCTGTTTCTGCGATGACGTAACTGATATGAATATTATTTTCTTTTGCTTTCAGGATATCTCTGGCGAGATTGACCAGAGTTTTTGAAAATTCCGCAAAAGAATCTGCATCAAGTCGATGAGTCGCAGATGTATAGAGAGTAATGCTGGGCATCTTTCATTGACTCCTACGAATGTAAACCGTTGCACGTTTTATACTGCTCTGATCGTCGTGAATGTGATGCTTTTTATGACATCCGGATGGGCCACTGTGCCCGTTTCAGGAGGCCCTTGACGGAGTTGATCAATTAATTCGATGCCGCGGGTTACTTTCCCAAAAGCCGTAAAATTATGGTCTAAATAACCTGCTCTGGCGGAGGTAATGAAAAATTGATGGCTGGCACTGTCTGGATGTCGTGACCTAGCCATACCGACGGTGCCGCGCTCGAAAGGCAAGCTATTAAATTCTGCGGTCAGCGTCGGTAATCTCAAGTAATCCAGACCCGTTTCTTTTATTGGGTTACCCGTTTGCGCCATAAAACCTTCTATGACCCGACTAAACGGCATACCATCGTAAAACCTGGCCTGCACCAGCGATTTTATCCGTTCAACATGCTTCGGGGCCAAATCAGAAAATAAACGGATTGTTACTGATCCTAGTTCCAGTTCCATCACCAGAACGTCCTCCTAGTACAGTAACCCTTTGAATGCGGCAGGGATCATTATTGCCCCTGCACACAGGCTGAGGCTTGCGCCAATAAATAACCGACGATTCATAGGAGTTTCTCCGTTGGTGCATCAGACCTTTCACCATCTGAAATCCATGATTTGCTCACTAATAGCGCACCTGCGCCCTTTTCAGTTAATGACACCCGGATCTGAATGTCAATGGGTACTCTTCTCTTAAATAAACAAGATAATTTCCCCAGTAAGCGCCTCAGGTTGCTCAAAATTAGATAAATGAGCTGCGCCGGGTATTGTATGCAATTTTGCGCTTCGCTTTTCTGCCAGCCGTTGCGCATAGTTTGGCGGTGTAAGTTGATCCTCGCTGCCTCTCACAACAACGGCCCTTACGCCGGGAATATTCATGTTGGTCAGATCGGTATCGGCAATCGCATATGAGCACCCGGCAAAAGCTTCAACGGTCGTCCGGCGCAACATCTGTTTCATACCGTCTGCATAAGGCGTGTCGATAAAGTTTGGCGTCACCCACTTGCTTAATATCCCTGTTTCAAGATGTTCAACACCGTGATGAAATACATCTTCAGCTCGCGCTCGCCAGAGTGAAGGCGGTGCGGCATTGACAAGGGCAGTATCAACAATAACCATTCCCTGTACGCGTTCAGAGATTTTAAAGCCAATCCATTGCGCAATAGTTCCGCCAATTGAAACGCCGGCAACGTAGAACTCGTTGATTTAGAGATGATCCAGCGCCGCGACGACATCATCGGCCAAATCTGACACTGAAAATTGCAACCTGTCGATGGCACTTAATCCATGCCCGCGAATGTTCAGACGAACAACCCGATAACGTTCACTCAGGCGCGGCATTTGCAAATCCCAAAGGTGCAGGTCTGTCCCCAAAGAATGAAGCAGTACAATTGTCGTTGCATTTATTGGACCCTGCACATCAACGTGCTGAGTTAATTTAATTGGCCGAATAAACATTTAATACTCCGTATTATTTATTAGACTTATAAATGTTATTTTTTATAAAGGAAACCTCAAAGACGGCATTCACACGCCTATTATTAGAATAATTGTCATAGTTGCTCTAATGGATAATTTCGATATCACTATCGAAATTATTGATATCCGTCAATTGTCGCCAGATTATGAAAAATCACAGGCCTGTGCCGGTTCTGTTTTTCACATCATCATCAACATCCCAATCGTTTAAGAATCACTGTGTATCAGCAGAACATGACCTTTATCAGCCTATTTCAGGCAGACTTATAGAAGGATGAATTCAGTATGTAATGCAACCAGCGCCAGACTGACGCTGCGTAAAGAGGCTCCCATCATTGACAGAGGGGAATGGCAGGTGTGCTTAACCTATCTGTAGATTTAGCAGCAAAGGCGAGTCCAGTCAGAGAAGCCAGATGCAGAGTAAAGCGCACCTCCCCTCAGAATTGGCCATCCACCATTCGTCACGCCAGGCAAAATTGGTTATTATCCGCCTCCCCTCACCTGCCGGTAGTCCGATGTCTGAGATAGTCGATAGTTTTGTTGCGCCGCCGTGTCATGACCAGATTGAGATTCTCTATCAGGATGAGCATCTGCTGCTGATTAATAAGCCCAGCGGGCTGCTGAGCCTGTCGGGCAAAAATCCGCTGAATCTTGATTCGGTGCACCACCGGCTGGTGAAGACTTTCCCCGGCTGCACGCTGGTCCATCGACTGGATTTCGGTACCTCCGGGCTGATGGTAATTGCTCGCAACAAGGCGATTAATGCCGCCCTCTGCCAGCAGTTCAGCCAGCGCAGCGTGCGCAAAATTTACAGCGCGCTGTTGTGCGGCCATCTGGCCGATGACGACGGGGTGATTGAGGTGGCGATTGCGAAAGATCCGGCGCGCTTTCCGCGGATGACGATTTGCGATCGCCACGGCAAGCCTGCACGTTCACATTATCGGGTGGTGGAGCGTATTGATTACGCGCAGCAGGATGGCAGCATGGTGCCGGTTACGCGGGTGGTGCTGACCCCGGAAACCGGGCGCACTCATCAGCTGCGGATTCACTGCCAGCTGCGCGGTCATCCGATTCTGGGCTGCGATCTGTTATGGCGGGCTGCTGCTGCCGGGCAGCGAAACGACGCCGCGCCTGATGCTGCACGCCAGCGAACTGCATTTTGTGCATCCGGTCGGTGGCGAAGAGATTCACACCCGTCACGCCAGCCCGTTCTGATTCGGGTAACGCGCAGCAGCGCCAGCCTAGCCCGGCTGGCACTGCGCTACATCCGCTATAACGCGGACTTACCACATCAGATCGTCCGGCACTTTGAAGTCTGCATACGGATCGTCCTCATCCTGCGCTTCCTGACTCAGCGCGCTATTCAGTACGATGCTGCTGGCATCGCGCTGCGCAATTTTATCCGCCACGCTGGCCGGGATAATCGCATACTGATTTTTCGCCGCCGTTCTCCGCTGCCAGACGGGCGATTGCAAGACGGCCGCTGATCAGCTGCGCCTGGGTCAGCTTATCGACGTTGATTTTTTTAATCAGGTTGTTATCGGTGAAGTTAAAGCCGATGTTGCCTTTTGAAATATCAATCTTATTCATTTCAATCAGTTGCTTGACCTGCGCTTTATACTCTTTGGATAAAACGGCTTGTTTCTGCTGCTCATTCAACTGCTTGTCGCGTTCAAGCTGCGCTTTTTTATTTTCTTCGACCGCCGCTCTGGCTTCACGCGCCTGAACCCGTGATTTCTTGGCGGTACGCTGGACTTTGTCCATCTTCTTGCTGCTGACTAATCCCGCTTTCAGCATCTGCTCTTATAAGGTGAGTTTGGTCATTTTGGTTTCTGAGCCTGTTACGAAATTTCAGCGATTATACCTGTAAGTTCCCGGTCTGTGTCAGGTTGCGGGCGTTGAACACAGTGCACAATCTCTGGCGCTGCCTGCCGCGCCGCGCTGTCGGTTAAACGCATCCTTCTGCCGCTGTGCTAACATTCTCCGGTCAAAACCACCCTGTTGAGCACTATGTCGGAATTAACCAAACGTAAAAATGCCCCTGAAGGTCTGAAGAAACATATTATCGCGGGCGCACTGAAAACCTTTGCCGAGTTTGGTATGCAGGGCGCGCGGCTGGAGCAGGTTTATCAGCAGATCCGTCAGCACGAAACCGGCCTCAACCTAGCAGCGATGGAACCGGAACTGGCCATGGTCCGCCTAGTCGAAGCCAACTTTGATTACCATGTCGCCCACCCCGATTTTATGCGGCTGGTGTGTAGCGAAAACCTGTTACGCGGCCGCTATATCAGCCAGTCAGCTCAGATCAAAACACTCAATCGCAGCGCGCTGGACGTACTGGATGACATTCTGACCCGCGGTCAGCAGCAGCGGCTGTTTATCGAAGAGGTGCAGACGATAGACGTGCACCGCCTGATCAGCAGTATCTGTGTGCATCACGTCTTCAACCGCTACACCTTTAATGCGCTGTTCAGCCCGGATAACAGTGAAGAAGAGAGTATTCGCCCTAATCGTCAGCTGGCTGTAACCGCAACGTTACGTTATATCCGCAAATAATTTGACCGTGCTGCGGCCTGGCTTACTCATGGTCTACGCTTGCTGAATATCCGTCATAAAACCGCCATAAAAGGAATGCTGTTGTGAGCAGAGAAGCCCACCTTTATCCGCTTCGCCACACCGACGTTGACCCCAAAGATGACGTGCTATGGAACTGGGCGCAAAACGCGCAGATCGGTAGTCGCCATCAGGTTCAGCGTCCTGCCAGCGAAGCAGAACTTCAGGAATTGCTGCGCCAGTCACAGGGGCAGATTCGAGTGATTGGCAGTAAGCTCTCCCCTGGCCGTATGCTGCACGTCAGCGAACAGGATCTGTTACTGGATCTCAGCGCGTTCAATGGCCAGACCGCCAGCGATGAACAGAGCGTGACTTTTGGTGGTGCGACCCCGCTCGATCAGGTTTACCGCACCCTGACCGGGATGAACCGGATGCTGGCATCGTCGCCAGGGGTGATCGCCATCCAGACGCTGGCCGGTGCTATGGCGACCGGTACCCACGGTCAGGGCCTGCAGCAGAGTTCGATTGCTGGTGAAGCGCTGTCGATTCGCATGGTGCTGACCGGTGGCAGCGTGCGGGAGTTCAGGTGCGGCGAACCGGACTTCCCGGCGGCGCAGGTTTCACTTGGCGCGCTGGGCGTCGTGACCGCCGTGACGCTGCGAACCGGGCCGTTTCGCATCTTTACCTGCCACAAAAATGCGGTTTCTGCGGATACGCTGGAGCAGGATTTGCTGCGCTGGAATGACGAATATCCGCTCAGCAAAGCCTGGTGGTTTGTCGATGACAACCGGGTACACGTCTGGAACGCGAATGAAGCGAATGACGACGAGCGTCTGCGCTATGAACAGCAGGATCGTCAGGTGGTTGAGCATGAAGGTCAGGCTGATGACAGCCTGAACGACACCATCGATCAGACGCTGGCGCACATGAATCGCGATACCCAGATTCAGGGCAAAGGCGGTAAGCAGTTCCGCACCGTGACCCGTTTTCGCGATTTCACCGATGTTACCGGTGACATCTACCAGCTGTTCTGTCGGGGGCATCGCGGTGCCGCAGATCAACGTCGAAATCGGCGTGCCGCTGGCGAAAACGCCTGCCATCATCAGCCGGATTAAGCAGTGGTATGCGGAAAACCGTCCGCATATGCACTACCCGATCATCCTGCGCTGTACCGGCGCGTCTTCTGCCTGGCTGAGTCCGGCGTTTAACCAGCCAATCTGCTTCTTCGGCTTCGTGGTTTACTACGGCTGATGACGGCTCGCTCTCGCCGGACGGCCTGCATTTTCTGACCGAAGTGGAAAAACTGCTGGCCGATGAGGGCGGACGTCCGCACTGGGGAAAATATTACGACGAAGCGCGCTATCGCTGGCGTGAAATCTACCCGCAGTGGGATGCGTTCCGCGCCCTGCGCAGCCAGCTCGATCCGCAAGGCCGGTTAGGTAATGACTACATCGCCCCACTTTTTGACTGATTAAATAAGGGAAAATATGTTTGCCTGGGTAACGCTGTTAACTCAACCCGACTATCTGGTGGGCGTGAAAGCACTGCACCATTCACTGAAGCAGAGCAACAGCCAGTGGCCGCTGGTGGTGATGACCACCTCAGCAATTTCCGCCGAAGATTGCCAAGCTTTGCAGGCCGAAGGCTGTGTGATAGCGCCGGTTGAGCCGATCTACCCGCGCGCCGATCTGGATCAGCATTATGCTTCGGCGCAATTTGGCGAAGTGTGGACCAAGCTGCGTGCCTGGCAGCTGACTAATTATCAGCGCGTGGTGTTTCTCGATGCCGATATGCTGGTGCTGCAGAATATGGATGAGCTGTTCACGCTCGACCTCGGGGATAACCTGATGGCGGCGTGTCACGCCTGTCGCTGCAATCCGAACCAGATCGCCTCTTATCCGGCGGACTGGCAGCCCGAGCAGTGCCATTACACCTGGCAGGCGCGGGGTGAAGCCGCCCCGGCCAGCCTGGACTATTACCTGAACGGCGGTTTTCTGGTACTGACGCCTGATAATTCGGTTTACGAGGCACTGGAACAGCGTATTGCGGCGATCGATGATTTGAGTGCTTACCCCTTCTCCGAGCAGGACCTGCTAAACGAAGCCTTCGCCGGCCGCTGGCAACCGCTGTCTTACGTTTATAATGTGCTGAAAACTTTACCGTTCCAGCACAGCGCGATCTGGCGTAACGACGAGGTGAAGAATCTGCACTTCATTCTCGCGAAGCCGTGGAAGCGCGACCTTAATCAGCCAGAAAGCCAGCGCGACCGCTACTACGCGCTGGATAAGCTGTAGTGGGAAAAAAGCGGCCTCGCCTGATAGCCTCCGGACAGGAAGTCACGGCTTCCTGTCCGCGTAATTTCCCGCCGCCAGCCCTACACCGTCATCCAGCGACGCTCCCGCGCAGACAGCGCAATCGCCTCCAGCACCTTCTGCACCTGTAATCCTTCCGCAAAATCGGGCCACATAAGATCGCCCGCCGCAATGCCGTTAATTAAATCGCGGATCTCAACCGTCTTCTGATCGTTGAAGCCGATGCCATGTCCAGCCGACACGCAAAAGTTGGCATAATCTGGGTGCGCTGGCCCGGTCAGCAGCGTTTTAAAGCCCTGCCGTCCAGCCGGTTCATCGTGAATGTAGAGTTCCAGCTCCGCCATGCGCTCCTGGGTATAGCGCAGCGTGCCTTTGGTGCCGGTCACCACATAATTCAGCCCCATCTTGGCACCACAGGCGATGCGGGAGGTTTCAATTACGCCATGCGCCCCGTTGTGGAAACGCAGCAGCGCACTAGCCTGATCTTCGTTTTCCACCAGCAGCTGGCGGCTGAGATCTTTCGGGTCCGGGCGTGAAGTTATGACCGTCATCATGTCACCACTGACCTCGGCGATATCCCCCACCAGATAGTGCGCCATGTTGACGATATGCGCCGCCAGATCGCCGAGCGCGCCCAGACCGGCCAGCGCTTTCTGGCAGTGCCAGTCGAGCGGCGTCTCCGGTTTTGCCAGATAATCTTCGTTGTGGGTGCCGTAGAAATGCACCACCTCACCAATCTCACCATTGGCAATGATCTCTCTCGCCAGCTGGCTGGTGGGGTTTTTCATATAGTTAAAGCCGACCAGGGTTTTGACGCCGGCGGATCTGGCGGCGGCCACCATCTCTTCGGCATCGGCCACGCTCAGCGACAGCGGCTTTTCGGAGTAGACGTGCTTACCGTGGCGGATCGCCTCCAGCGCCATCTCTTTATGCAGGAAGTTGGGGGCGCAGATGTCGACCACATCGATAGCCGGATCGCGCACCAGCTCGCGCCAGTCGCCGGTCGAACGGTTAAAACCAAAGGTCGCGGCCTGGCGGGCGGCCAGCTCTGGGTTCACTTCCGCCAGCATCTCCCGCACGATCTCGCCTTTCAGCGCAAAAACGGTGGGTGCCTGGGCATAAGCAATGGCGTGACAGCGACCAATATAACCACTGCCGATCATGCCGATTCTGACTTTGTTCATCTCAACTCCATACGCGCATCTCAAGGTTGAAATGAAATCTAAATTTCATTTGCGCCGTTTACAAAGCCAGAATGAAATAAATGTGACGATGGTGGAAAACAATCCGTCAGAACCACTGATTACGCCGCCTGAGAAGGGGACGGCGACGGCAAAACACCTCATAAAAACCTCACTTTTCGCCGCCAGCGCTTTTTTACTCAGCGGTGAAAAACCGGCGAAAAGCGGGCATTTTTAATGGGGTGATACCCGGCAGTGGCGACTATTTCAGCAGTCGGACGATTTTGTGAAAAAGAGTTTTGACATGGCCCGGACAGGCCGTTACTATGCGCCCCGTTCCAACAATTCCTCTGTAGTTCAGTCGGTAGAACGGCGGACTGTTAATCCGTATGTCACTGGTTCGAGTCCAGTCAGAGGAGCCATATTTGAGAAGCCCGCTCAGGGAAACCTGAGCGGGCTTTTTGCTGTTACTGCCGCTTGGCCTTTGGCAAAATTCGCCTAGATACGCTGTTGCAGATAATCTTCAGCGCTGATCGGCGGATACTTCGCCTGCGGGCCGAGGATCTCAACGTCTTTATTCATTCGCCTGACAGAAGAAGGCCAGGCTGTAGCGCGCGCCCTGATATTCTCCCGGCAGCGGGCTTCTTACCCGATGGAAGTTTGACGGCAGCTGGTCGTCACTCCAGCGCATCAGCATGTCGCCAATATTGCAGGTGATCACCTCTTCACGCGGTTCAATGCTGGTCCACTGCTGGCTTTCGCGATCTTTGCTAGGACAGACCTGCAGGCCGCCCTGGCCGGGACGCTGGAACAGCGACGTCAGGCAGAGTCGAAATCGGTATGCGCACCGGCGCGCCACATCCCCTGCTCCGACTGTTCGGTGGCATAGTAGTGCAGCATCCGCAGCGTGCTCTGGTAGGTGTTGCGATCGGGATTGTGCGCCTGTTCGAAGAAGTGCTCAGGAAAACCCAGCTTAAGCGCAAAGCAGGAGAGCAACTTAATCCCCAGCTGCCAGCACTGCGACTCGAAGCTCAGCATGGTCTGCTTAAAGGCGGGTAGCTCCTGCTCTGTCGGCCACAGCGAATCCATTAAGGGACGGGTAATCTGATAGGACTCTTTCTGGTCCGGAGTTTTGGTCGAGGGACGGACCTGTGACTTATTTTCCCAGCCGGCGTTACGCGCCAGCGGATAGCGGGCTTTGACCGTTTCCGGCAGCGAGAAGAAATCCTCCGTCATGCTGAATGCCTGACGGATATCGTCGAGTGCGATGCCGTGATTACTGACCTGAAAGAAACCGATCTCCACCGCTGCCTGCCACAGTTCATCGGCAATCTCCTGTTTACGCTGTTCAAAATATGACAGGTCGATGCGGCGGACCTCGCGGGCAAAGGTCTCTTCAGGTCTCTTCACCCATTGCGCCCATTGCCGCTTCTTTTTCCAGTTCCTGCAGTGCATAGCCTTGTGTCTGAGTTGAGTGTGTCATGCTGTTTTTCCTTTTCAAAAGAGGGTTAACCGACAGCACGCTGTTACAGCGTCCGGACGGCTGAGATTGCCTGATGGCGCATGGCGTCCAGATCGAGACCGGGAATGTGATCGTTTTCGACAATCAGCCGGCCATTGATCATCAGCGCCTTTAACGAAGCCCTACCGCCGCAGTCCGCCGGCCCAATCGCCATATCATGCAGGCCGAAGTAGCGCGGATCGTCCAGCCGGTACACGGCGATATCGGCCAGCATCCCGACCTGCACGGCGCCGCTCTGCGGCAGACCGAGAATCTGCGCCCCGCCGGCGCTGCCCCAGCACACCACATCTTCAATAATTGCCACATCGCCACCGCCTTCAAAGGTGCCGCCGTCGTAGCGTGGCGTGGCGAACATGCCTTTTCTGGCGCGCTGCAACAGCCATGCCGCATGCGATTCACTCTGCATATCTGCCGCCTCGTTCGATGCCGCGCCGTCCACTCCCAGCGAAACCGGCACGCCCGCCTGCTCCAGCGCCAGCAGATCAGCAATGCCTCTGCCCAGCCGTCCGTTACTTTGCGGGCAGTGCGCAATCCCGGTCCGGCTGTCACCCAGCAGCGTGATCTGCTGCGGCAACAGCTTCACCAGATGAGCAAACCAGACGTCATCACCCAGCCAGTCGTGTTCGGCACAAAACTGCACCGGCGTCATGTTGAAGCGGTCGCGCGCCGCATCCAGATAATCCACTGTTTCCGACAGATGACTGTGCAGCCGGATACCCAACTGGCGCGCCAGCCTGGCCATTTCGCGCACCTGCGCGCCCGGCGCCGAGTGCAGCAGCGTGGTCGGTCGCGGATCGTGGTAGCATCCCACCAGCCGTTCTATGTCGGCCATATAGTGATCAAAATTCTCCGGGCGCAGCGCCTGCGGTAAATCCTGCTCAATCGTCCGCCCCTGGGTCGCCCCACCCCGACACAGCACAATCCGCATCCCCAGCGCTTCGCCTTCACTGAACAGAATGTCGGAGGGATCAAACGGCATATCCGGCCAGTAGAGATAGTTATGATCGGCGACCGTGGCGCAGCCAGAGCGCAGTAACTCGATCAGGCCGATACGAACCGCCAGCCGGAAGGTCTGTTCGTCAAAGGTGGCACGGAAGCGATACGGCGTGGCGCTTAGCCAGGCGGTCAGGCTTTTGTTCAGCCCCTGCGGCTCACCTTTCAGCAACGACTGAAACAGGTAGTGATGGGGATTGACCCAGGCGGGATAGACCACACAGTCGCGGGCATCGATCAGCCGCTCGTCCGGCAACGCGGTCAGCAAACCAATGGCTTCGATCACGCCCTGGCGAATGCGGATATCGTGTCCGGCATGACGCACTCGCCCGGCAGGCAGGTCAGAATGGCGTGCGCGTTTTTAATCAGTAATGATTGAGATGACATCGCAACGTTACTCACGGTTTAATCTGCATCTGCTGAACAAACTCAGTGGTGTAAGCCTGTTTCCAGTCGGTATCCGCCTTCAGCAGGCTGGCTTTGACCATGAAATCCCGGGTTTTTTGCCAGCGGTCCTGCGTCATGGTGCCCCAGCCGGCTGTCGCGGCCTCGCCGCCATCAATCAGATGGTGCTGTTTGATCTGTGTGACGCCCCAGGCAAGCAAATCATCGGTCATTTTTGGATTCTCTTTTTTGATCAGCACGTTGCCCGCTGACGGATTATTGAGGTAGCTGACCCAGCCCTCCATTGAGGCCCGTACAAACTTCGCCATCGCCTCGTTGCGGCTGCTGATCTGGTCCGGACGGGTAATCAGAATGCCGCCGTAGGGCGGATAGCAGTGCTCAGAAAACAGGAAGAAATTCAATTTCACCACAGCCTTCTGCGCCTGGAAAACCTCAGAGCTGACGTAAGCCTGCTGTGCCACATTCTGATCGGCGATGAACGGCTGGATATTGAAGGTATAGGGGCGCACCTGCCCATCGCTGAGCTGATACTGTGCCTTGAGCCACGGCTACCAGGTGGCTTGCCCGGAACTGGAGACCAGAATAGTTTTGTCTTTCAGACCGTCGAGGGAGGTGACGGAGGCGTGGGTTAACAGCCCCTGGGGATCGTACTGGAACGGAGCGGCAATCGCTTTAGCCTGAAAGCCACGCTGCACCGCTTCAAGTAACTGCAGGTCATAACCGATGATCACGTCGGCGCGTTTTGATAACAGCACCTGCATGCCGTTAATCTGCGGCCCGCCGGCCTGAACGCTGACGTCCAGGCCGTAGGCTGATAGATGCCGGTCGCCAGCGCCTGGTAATATCCGCCCTGCTCAGCCTGCGCGTACCAGGAGGTGAGTAAGGCAATCTTCTCTGCGGCATATGCCGGCAGGGTTAATGCGCCAGAAATCAGCGTGCTTAGCACGCAGCCAGACAGGGGAATGCAGAATCGTAACTTCATTGCTCCTCTCCTAATCGTCACCGGAGGGAAGCTGAGCAAAGGCGACTCAGCCCCCAGCCGGTTCAACATGAACCGCGAAATGGTGGCTGAGCAATGTCCCGCGCAGTTGCCTGCACTGACCGCTTCTACTCACAGTGAGTTATACAAAAAGGATGCCAGGTTGGCCGATCGACGGGTGAGGAGCTGCAACCTTTGATTCATTAAGGAGCAGCCAGCACCACGCTGGTGCAGCGTCAGGGCAGCTGGCGTCCGGGCGTCTGAATCTGGCTGAACAGCATTTCCATCTGTTTGAGCATCATCGACGCCGCCAGCGAGAGCTGCCGGGCCGGGGCGAAGCGCAGTACAGGGTGAAGGTTTTGAGCTGCGGATCGGTCAGGGGAATAAACTGCAGTTCGTCGCTTTCCACCTCATCCATGATATCGAGCCAGCAGAGAATGCCGATGCCGATTTCTCTTTAATCAGCGAGCGGATCACATGGATGTTATTGGAGACCGCCACCTCGTCGATCATCTCGCCATGGATGTTGATCAGCGCCTGCACCGGTTCAGCCAGTATCAGCGGGGCCGAAGGCAGGATAAACGGATACTCGCTGCACTGGTTAAACCGCACCCCGCTTTTGCTGCTAAGCGGATGGCCGGTCGGGACCACAATCCCCAGATCGATGTCGGCAAAGGCCCGCACCTGCAGCTCGCGTGACGATTGCGGGTTCAGCATCACCCCGAAATCGGCACCGCCACATCAGCGCCTGCTGAATATCGACGTTGTTCATGGTGGTCAGGGTGAAAGAGATGTTCGGATAGTCGAGATGCACCTGCCTGAGCATTGACGAGAAAAACTGCCGGTTAATCGCATCAATGGTGGCGATGCGCACATGACCGCGTCGCAGTCCGCGCAGGTCGTCCAGTTGTTCGCAGACCCGCGAAAAATCCTTTTTCCAGTTACTGGCGGCGTGCAACAGCAGTTCGCCGGCCGCGGTCAGCCGCAGGCCGCTGGGGTGACGCTCAAACAGCGGCATCGCCAGCTCTTTCTCAACCCGCAGGATTTGCCGATCAATCGACGACGCCACCACATGCAGGGTTTCTGACGCCTTGCGAAACGATCCCTGACGGGCTACTTCAGTGAAATAGAGCAGAAATCGGGAGAATGCAAACATAGGGAGTGCTCTCTTTTTTGCAACGGGATGTGCGAATCAAAGCGCTGGACGCAACAGTTTTATCACAATAACGTAGATTTCATGGCAATGGGAACAATCGTTTCATCACTCAGCTGGCTGCTGCTACGCAGCGCGGGGTGATACACCGCTGGTCAGGCGGCAAGCACGATGACCTGCTTTTTTATCACTGATCTCTTTAGGCAAATACGGTAAATAACGATCAAAGATACCGGACTTATTCCTGTCACGATCAGCGCTGTCAATATTAATGGTGTCGGCAATCTTTCATTGCAGCTTATTGCCCGGCACGGTGGTTTATTACCGGCTTATTTACCTGGCGCGCACATTGAAGTTTTCATTCCGCAGATGGGGCCGCGTCAGTATTCACTTTGCAGCGAAAGCCACGGCGGCGAATATTATGAGATCTGCGTGAAGCGGGCAGAATTCTCCAGCGGCGGATCGCATTTTATTCATCACCATTTCCCGCCCGGCGATGCGCTGGAAATATCGGCACCGCGCAATCATTTCCCGCTGCCCGAAGCGGGACGCTATCTGCTGTTTGCCGGGGGAATCGGTATTACCCCGCTGCTGCCAATGGCGGAACAGCTTGCCCGACAAGGGATTGAATCTGAACTGCATTATTCTGCCTCGTCGCCAGAACAGGCGGCGTTTGTGCCGCGATTAACCGGACCACGATTAGCGGACCAGGTTTATTTTAATCACAGCAGCGCAAACGATTCTCTGCGTGCGACTACGCCGCCGTGTTTATCGCAGCCCGACCCGCAGACCCGGATAATAGCCTGCGGTCCGGACGGCTTTATTCAGCGCCTGCAGCACCTTATGCAGCAGCATGGCTGGCAACCGGAGCAATTAACTTTTGAGCGGTTCAGCAATGCGGCACTGAATAATAGCGACAGCGACAGCGCCTTTTATATCCAGCTCAATTCAACCGGCACCCGCTATTTAGTCAGCCCGCAGCAGACTATTGCCGAAGTCTTATTAAGCGCCCGGGTCGATATTATGCTGTCGTGCGAACAGGGAATATGTGGTTCCTGTATCACCGAGGTGATTGACGGTATTCCCGATCATCGCGACTGCGTCCTGACTGCCGAAGAGAAAGCGGAAAATAGGCAGATTACCTTGTGCTGCTCCCGATCCAGAACGCCGGTTCTGGTGCTCGACCTTTAATCTCAGCGCGGAGTCTTATCATGTCTGTTTCCCGGTCCGATGAGCCGCTGCTGGCCGATCTGCGCTTTGAGGCCGGCAAAATTGCCTCGCTGACGCCAGCCCGGCCCGATCAGAGCGACCTGTGGCCGGTGGAGGGCGCACTGGCGCTGCCGGGGCTGATTGAACCGCACGCGCACCTCGATAAAACCTTCACCCTCGCCCGCAGTCGTCCGTCGAAACCGGGCCTGCTGGCCGCCATTGAAACCCTGCATCAGGACCGCCAGCACTGGACGGCATCGGACCTTCAGCAGCGTGCCGGCAGGGCTATCGCCTGGACGACCGCCAACGGCGTGACTCATTTACGTAGCCATATCGACTGGTTTGATGATCGCCCTCCGCTGGCCTGGACTGAGCTGGCCGGCATGGCACCTGCCGGCATCACGCTGGAACGGGTGGCGCTGGTGCCGCTCGGCCTGTTCGCCGATGCTGAAGTCGCTGACCGCATCGCCCGCGCGGTAGCGCAGAGCGGCACCGGTTGTCTGCTGGGTGGCTTTATCAACTCCTCAAACTGGGATCCGACGGCGATGATCAACCTGATGCGCAGCGCCGCGCGCTGGCAGCTGGATCTTGATATGCACATTGATGAAGAGCTTTCGCCAGTGGCGCACGGCCTGAGCTGGCTGGCGCACTACCTGTCTGAAAACCGGTTCAGCGGCCACATCTATTGCAGCCACGGCTGCGCGCTGGCGTCCGGCAGTGAACTGCAGGCGGAGCAGGTACTGCGGCAACTGGCGGCCCACGCCGTCACGCTGATCGCCCTGCCGATGACCAACCTGCTGTTGCAGGATGCCGTAACCGGACGCACGCCGCGTCAGCGCGGCATTACCCTGCTGAAAGAGGCGCAGACCGCCAGCGTTCCGCTGCTGATCGGCTGTGACAACGTTCAGAACGCCTTTTGTCCGGCAGGCAGTTACGACCCGCTGGATACCCTGAGCTGCGCGCTGTTCGCCCTGCAGCTGAGCAACGTTTTTGACCAGCATTCACGGCTGATTTGTGATGCCGCCGCCCTGACCGGCGCGCGCGCAGCCGCACCACCGCTGTCACCGGGCAGCGACGCTACGCTGGTGTTGTTCCCGGGCAGCGACAGCGCCAGCTGGCCGTTAAACAGCGCGGCCCGTCGGGTTATCCATCACGGCAGGCTGACCCATCAACGTATCTGGCAGCAGGAGATATCCCATGAGTCTTGAAGAGGGTGCGGGCCAACCGCTCGCCCACTATGCCGCCTGGCGTCGGGCCGGTGATTTTATCTTTCTCTCCGGCATCATTCCGGTTAACCCGCAGAGCGGCACTATCGTGCGCGGCTTTAAGGATATCCCGGCCGACGTCCGTCAGTTAGTTGGCGAAACGACCGACGCCAGACAGGGGCCGATCCTTGCGCAGAGCTGGTATGTGATGGAAAGCATCCGCCACACCGTGCAACAGGCGGGCGGAGAGATGAGCGATGTGATCAAGCTGGTGCAGTACTTCCGCAATCTCGATCACTTTCCCTGCTACAGCCAGGTCAGAAAACTGTTTTATGACGGACAACCGCCGGTCTCAACCGTGGTGCAGGTCAGCAAAATGCTGCCGAGCACCGAGGTGCTGATTGAAGTGGAAGCCACCGTCTGGTTACCGCTACCCCCCTAATATCCGACCCCGAGGCACAGCATGATTAACGGTTATATTCCTGCAGCGCGTTTTCTGCCTTTTCTGAGCTGGACGACCATCGCGGCCCTGCCCTATAAAGCCAACACGGTGATTGTTCTGCCGACCGGCGCGATTGAGCAGCACGGTCCGCATCTGCCCTGTTAGGTCGACAGCGTGATCGCCTCCGGTGTGGCGGGCCATGCGCTGGCCAGGCTGCCAAAAACCATCCCGGCTTATGCCATTCCGCCGATCACCTACGGCAAGTCGGATGAACATCTGAATTTCCCCCGCACGCTGACCTTAACCGGCGACACCCTGCTGCAAACCGTGCTGGAGATTGCCGAATCGCTCTACCGCGCTGGCTTCTGCAAGCTGCTGATGATTAACGGTCACGGGGGACAGCCGCAGGTATTGCAAATGGCGGCGCGGGAAATGCGTCTGCGTCACGGCGATATGATTATCATCCCACACGACGTGTTTCTGGTGCCAAACGTTGAAAATCAATTTCTCAGCGCTCAGGACCAGAAAATGGCGATGCACGCCGGTCACAGCGAAACTGCGGTGATGCTGGCACTGACACCGGAATGCGTCCACCTCGACCAGGCGGTGGCCAGTTATCCGCCGGAATTCCCCTGCCCGACGCTCTCCTCCGGTCGCCCGGCGGCGGCTTGGGCCGCCTACGATTTCGGGCCGAGTGGCGTGATTGGCGATCCGACCGCTGCCACCGCAGAACAGGGCCACGCGATCCTCGATTCGCTGGCCGCAAGCTGGGCGCAGGCGATCACCGAAATCCACCAGATGAGCTGGCAGGTGCGCAGCGAGCCCACCTGGGGAAAACAGCACTGGAGCGGTTTTGTGCAAACCGGCTTCACTCCTCCTCCGTCTTCTTTGGCCTCGGAATAGTGGAGTCGTTACGATGAAAATTGGGCGTAAATCAACTTTCTCCCTGCTTGCTCTGATGCTGGTCGGGGTTTCGGCCTCCGGCATGGCGGAGGAGAAGTTTACCTTCCTGACCAACTGGTACGCGCAGGCGGAGCACGGTGGCTTTTATCAGGCTCAGGCTAGCGGGCTGAACAAAAAAGCCGGGCTGGATGTCAGCATCAACATGGGCGGTCCGCAGGTGAACGTAATGCAGCTGATGGCGGCCGGCCGCGCAGACTGTACGCTCGGTGACAACGGCCAGGCGCTGGAGACCTGGGAGGCTGTGGTGCACGCCGCCACGGTCGCCACGGTGTTTCAGCATTCGCCGACGGTGTTTATCAACCGTGACAAAGTCGACCAGCCACAGCAGCTGAAAGACAAAACTTTCCTGCTGGCCACCGAGGCTTATAGCTCGTTCTGGCCGCGGGCAAAAAGTGAACCCGGGCTGGAGAAGGTGAAAATCCGTCCCGACACCTTCAGCGTCCAGCCTTTCCTCGCCGACCGCAATCTGGTGCAGCAGGGATACGTCACCTCTGAACCGTTCTCGATTGAGAAAGGCGGCAAACCGTTTTACGTCTACATGCTGAGCGACTGGGGCTATCCGCCGTATGGCAACTCGATTATCTGTATGGCCGACACGGTTAAACAACGCCCGGCCGCCGTGGCCGCCTTCGTTAAAGCCTCAATGCAGGGCTGGAAAGCTTATCTACAGGACCCGACCGCCGGCAATGCACTGATCGCCAAAGATAACCCGCAGATGAGCGCCGACCAGATCGCTTTTGGCATCGCGCAGATGAAGAAATATCAGCTGGTGACAGGCGGCGACGCACAAACCGGCGGTATCGGCATCATCACGGAATCGCGGCTGAAAAAGAACCGGGAGATGCTGGTTAAAAACAAGCTGATCGACGCGGAGAAAGTGCCGTTCGGCCAGACCTATACCCTCGATATGATTAAAGACGCGAAGGTCATGCCATGAATACTGTCCCCAACCTCACCGTGATGCGCGACGTTCGTGTCGCCACGCCGCACGCAGAGCCGGCGATCAAAGTGCTGTCGGCAGAGAAAATTTACAGCAACGGCACCGGCGCCCTGCTGCCGGTCAATCTCACCATTCATCAGGGCGAATTTGTCACCCTGCTCGGTCCTTCGGGCTGTGGCAAAAGTACCCTGCTAAAAACGGTCGCCGGGCTGACCGAACCCAGCGACGGCAAACTGGTGTTGTGGCGTCGCGAAAGCCGCGAAAGCGCACAGGTCCCGCTCTCCTTCGTGTTCCAGGAAGCCACGCTGATGCCGTGGAGCACGGTGCAAAACAACGTTCGCCTGCCGCTGGATCTGGCGGGCGTGCCGCGGGCCGAAGCCAATACCCACGTTGCCGAGGCGCTGGAACTGGTCGGGCTGGGTAAATTTGCCGGGGTCCTGCCGCGTGAACTCTCCGGCGGCATGCAGATGCGGGTCTCGATTGCCCGTGGGCTGGTGACGCGCCCGAAACTGCTGCTGATGGATGACGATCCGCTGGCGTTGCGCCGCCCTTCGCCCCGAGCGGGTCTTGCGCAGCAGGGTGCAACGGCTTCGCTGTCCTCACCGGTATAAAAAAACCCGCTTATCACTAGGTTTTTGCCTTTCAGCCGTTACTCTCAAGCATCAGAGTTCGAACCGATCCAGGTTCATCACTTTGGTCCAGGCAGCGACGAAGTCTTTGACGAACTTCTCTTTGGCATCGCTGCTGGCATAGACTTCCGCCGAGGCGCGTAACACCGCATTGGAACCGAACACCAGGTCGGCGCGGATGGCGGTAAAGTGGACTTCACCGGTCAGGCGATCGCGTCCTTCGAACTGTTCGCTGGAGCCATCAATGGCTTTCCATTCAATGCGCATATCCAGCAGGTTGACCAAGAAATCGGCGTTCAGTTCACCGACGCTGCGGCTAAAGACGCCGTGCTGGCTACCGTCATAGTTGGTTCCCAGCGCGCGCATCCCGCCAATCAGTACCGTTAATTCCGGCCCCGTCAGCTGCTGTGCCTTGTCGATCAGCAGGTGCTCAGTGGTGGTTTTGCCATATCCGCGACCGTAGTTACGGAAACCGTCAGCGCGAAGTTTGAGCAACTCAAAAGATTCGATATCGGTCTGATCCTGACGCGCATCGACCCGGCCCGGGATAAAGGGCACCTCAATCTCAACGCCGGCCGCTTTCGCCGCCTGCTCAACCCCGACCACACCGGCCAGCACAATCAGATCGGCCAGCGAGACTTTATTGAATTCCCGCTTCAGCGCTTCCAGCTTCGGCAACACCCGGGCCGCAATAGCGTTAACCTCCCACTCGCGCTGCGGCAGCAGCGCCAGTCGCGCGCCGTTGGCACCGCCGCGTTTGTCACCGCCACGGAAGGTTGAGGCTGACGCTCAGGCCAGCGGCCGCAATCTTCTCTTTCAGCTGCGCGATGTCGGCGCCGGTCGGATGATAGACCGGTGTCGGCAGCGGATCCTGCCAGATCAGATCTTCTTTCGGCACTTCCGGGCCAATGTAACGCGCTTTCGGTCCCATATCGCGGTGCGTCAGCTTGTACTAGGCGCGGGCAAAGGCTTCATTGAACGCCTGCGGATCGTGGTAAAAACGACGCGATATTTTCTCGAATTCCGGGTCGAAACGCAGGGTCAGATCGGTGACCAGCATGGTCGGCTTACGTCTCTTCGTCTGGTCAAACGCATCAGGAATGATCTCTGGCGCGTCGATCGCTTGAAACTGGATAGCGCCCGCCGGGCTGCGCGTCTGGACCCACTAATATTTGAACAGGTTCTCGAAGAAGTAGTTGCTCCACTGGGTCGGCGTCTGCGACCAGATCACTTCCAGACCCGAGGTGATAGCATCAGCGCCGACGCCGGTGCCGTGGCTGCTTGCCCAGCCCAGACCCTGTGCTTCAATCGGTGCGGTTTCCGGATCAACGCCAACGTGGTCGGCCGAACCGGCACCGTGTGTTTTGCCCAGCGTATGACCACCGGCGATCAGGGCAACGATCTCTTCATCGTTCATTCCCATATTGCCAAAGGTGGCACGAATGGCCGGTGCGGCTGAGGCCGGATCGCCGCTGTGTTCCGGGCCTTCAAGGTTGAAATAAATCAGCCCCATTTCGGTCGCGCCGAGCGGTGACTGTGCCAGCGATTCCGGGTGACGGTGTTCCAGCCAAGTGCTTTCGTCGCCCCAGTTGACGTCCATACCCGGTTCCCAGACATCGTTCACGTCCGGCACCAAAACCAAAGGTGCGGAAGCCGGAATTTTCCAGCGCCACGTTACCCGCCAGGATGCCAGGATATACAGGTCGGCCCAGGAGATTTTCTGACCATACTTCTGCTTCACCGGCCACAGCAGACGGCGCGCTTTATCTAGCCTGACGATCGGGCCACGAGTTTAACGGGGCGAAGCGTTGCTGGCCGCGGCCTGAACCGCCACGGCCGTCTACCGCTCGATAGGTACCGGCGCTGTGCCAGGCCATACGGATAAAGAGACCGATGTAGCTGCCCCAGTCGGCAGACCACCAAGCCTTGTGACTCAGTGAGCAAGGCTTTGAGATCGGCTTTTAGCGCAGCGTAGTCTAATTTGGCAAATTCTTTACGTTAGTCGAACGACTCGCCCAATCGGTTAGAGCGGTATGAGTGCTGGTTCAGCAGGTCGACACGCAGCTGGTTCGGCCACCAGTCACGGTTGGACGTGCCGCCGCCTGATGCCTGATTGGCCTTTCCTGCGTGAAAAGGACATTTACCTGCCGCCGTTTCACGATCGGCTTCGACAATAGGCTTTGCATCTTTTGCATCTTCATCAACAGAATTGCTCATGGTCACACCTCTTTTATATATTCTCAGCGCTACTCTATAGTGGCTTTCGAAAAAGGCACACCTGTCTCATCCTATACCTTTGATAGCCTGCCCCTTTGAATATGCTTATCTGAAAAGGTTTTAACGATGAAAAGAACCGCGCCTGCGAACAGGAACGGCGTAGCGCAGGATCGTCAGAGGGGCAGCTTTCACTGCCCGCCGGTTACTCCGCCGCTGGACGGATTCAGGACCAGATGGCATACATCGCCGGCAGGAAGACCAAGGTGATAATGGTGCCGCCCAGCGTGCCCCAGAACACCGAATGCGTCAGCGGGGTAAACGCCAGAATGGCCGCCATCGCGGTGAGCAGTACCGGCCGGGCGCGTGCACGGTCGCCTCAACTACCGCATCAAACGGTGCCAGCCCCTGCTGTTCATTGTGATGAATCTGGCCAATCAGGATCAGGGTGTTACGCATCAGGATGCCCGACCAGCGCATTGATACCGAACGGCTGATTAAACAGCAGCAGCGTCGGCACCACGCCTACCAGTCCAAGCGGAGCGGTTAAAAATACCATTACCATTGCCGCCAGGGATCGCACCTGCAAAATAATAATCAGCAGCGTGATGGCGATCATGATTGGAAACAGCGGCGCCATCGCCTGAGTCGCTTTACCCGACTCCTCTATCGATCCTGCCAGTTCAATCCGATAGCCATCAGGCAGCGATGCGATGATCGGCTGCAGGCTTTTACCGAGGGCAGTCGAGACATCCGGCGGCTGCAGATGCTCAGCAATATCGACGCGTACGGTGATCACCGGCATGCGGTCGCGCCGGCGCAGCAGCGGATCTTCCGCACTCTGACCTCGCCAATCTGCGACAGCGGAATACGCTGGCCCGCCGCGCCCACCAGGGTAAAGTCGCCGATCCGCGCCGGACGGTGCCCGCCGCGCGTCCGACCACCTGCACCGAGCGGATATCTTCCCGCACCGCAGTGATCGGCACGCCTGACAGCAGAAACTGCAGCTGGCGGGCCACGGCGCTGAAGGTCAGCCCCACCGCCTGCAGCCGATCCTGATTCAGGGTGAAGTGCAGTGTCGGCACCTGCGGACCCCAGTCGGTATTAACCGTTCTCATCATCGGACTGGCCTGTAGCACCGCTTCCACCTGGTCTGCGATCGCCCGCAGCCGGGCAGGATCGGGCCCATCACCCGCCAGGCCACCGGATAAGGTGAATAAGGGCCAAACACCAGCTGGGTTACCCGCACCCGCGCCTCGGGAGCCAGACCGCTGGCCGCGGCCGCCCGCAGCCGTAACTTCAGCACGTCACGCGCCTGCTGGCTGTCGGTCAGCACCACCAGCTTGGCAAAAGAGGGATCGGGCAGTTCCGGTGCCATCGCCAGATAAAAACGCGGCGGCCCCTGACCGATATAGGCGGTGACGATTTTCACCTCCTGCTGATTTTTCAGCCAGGTTTCAATTTTTGCGGTTGCCGCCGCGGTCTGCTCAATCGAACTGCCGTAGGGCAGCTGAACTTCGACCAGCACTTCCGGGCGATCGGAGGTCGGGAAAAACTGCTTTTTCACCAGTCCCATGCCGAGCACCGCCACCACAAACACCGTGCCCGCCACCACCCACGAGGCGATCAGCGCAATGCCCACAATCCAGAACATGTTGCTGGTGTACTCACCGGCGGTCGACTGGGCGAATCCGTTGGGCACAAAGCCCACCGCGGTGACCAGCGTACCGGCCAGCATCGGCGCCGCAGTGTGGCTCCAGGCGTAGGCTGAGGCTTTAACCCGGTCGTAGCCCTCTTCCATTTTGACCACCATCATTTCGGTGGCGATAATCGCGTCATCCACCAGCAGGCCGAGCGCCAGTATCAGCGAGCCCAGCGTGCTCCGGTCAAAGTTTTTTCCTAAGGCCTCCATCACCACAAACACCACCGCCAGGGTTAACGGCACGGCGGCGGCCACCACTACCCCGACGCGCCAGCCCATGCTGACGAAACAGGCCACCATCACTACCAGCAGCGCCACGAAAAACTTCACCATAAACTCATCGACTGCGGATCGGATATTCACCGACTGGTCAGTCACCTGGATCAGCGACATGCCGAGCGGCATCGCCTGGTTGATTTTGACGGTCTCCGCCGCCAGCGCCTTGCCGAGATCCAGCCCGTTCCAGCCGTCACGCATCACGATGCCGAGCAACAGGGCCGGTTCGCCCTAGTTGCGCACCAGAAAGGTGGCGGGATCGTCATAACCGCGCGTGACCGACGCCACATCTGCCAGCTTCAGGCTTCTGCCCTGCACTACATATCGGTGTGTCACGGATCTTTTCCAGCTTATCTAAAGCCCCCTCCAGCCGGATAAACACCTGTGGCCCGGCGGTCTCGATGGAGCCGGCTGGCGTCAGGGCGTTCTGGTCATTCAGTCCTGCGGCGAGATGCCAAGCGTCGCCAGTCGATCGTGGGAGAACGAGACGTAAATGCGCTCGGCCTGTTCGCCGATAATATTGACCTTTTTCACCCCGGGCAGATGCAGCAGGCGCTGACGCAGCGCTTCGGCATCACGCATCAGCAAACGCTGCGGCTCGCCTCTGGCCTTCAGGGCCAGCAGCACAAACGTCACATCAGAGAACTCGTCATTGATCATCGGTCCGATCACCCCGGCAGGCAGGTTTCTGCTCTCATCGCCGAGCTTTTTACGCGCCTGGTAGAACTGTTCCTGTACCTGCGACGGCGGCGTTTTGTCCTGCAGCGATAGCAGGGTAATAGGCCGTGCCGGGGCGGGTATAGGTTTCGCTGCGGTCATACCATTTCAGCTCCTGCAGCCGCTTCTCCGGCGGTTCCGCCACCTGATCCTGCATCTCCTGCGCGGTCGCGCCCGGCCAGGCAGAGATAATCGTCATCTGTTTAACGGTAAACGGCGGATCCTCTGCCCGGCCCAGTTAAAAAAACGACAGCACCCCGGCGACGGTAATCAGGATGATCAGAAACAGCGTGATGGCGCGCTCACGTACCGCCAGCGCCGACAGGTTAAACCGTCCGTGGCTCATGGCTGGCTCCCGGCTGCGTCAGCCTGGCTGAGGCGCACGCGTTCGCCCTCATGGAGCAGATGCGCGCCCAGCGCCACAATCGGCTCTCCTGCCTTCAGTTCACCGCTGACGGTGGCCGACTCATCGCTAAGACTGACCACCTCTACCGGCCGCCAGGCGACAGTGGCGGACGGCCCGGCAATCTGCCACACGCGGGGGCCTTTTCCGCCGTCGTACAGCGCGGCCAGCGGCACCTGCAGCAGCGGACGGGCGGATTGATTCGGGATCGCCAGATCCACCGTCGCGCCGAGCGGCGCGGCGGCCAGTGCTCCCTCCAGCACATAGCGGGCTTCAAAGGTGCGGGTCAGCGGGTCGGCCGCATCCGCCAGTAGCCGCAACCGGGCCGGAACCGCTGCGGTGCTACTGCCATACAGCGTCGCCATCGCCATGCTGCCCAGCGGCGGACGCAGCGTTTCCGGTAGCTGGACCTGCGCCTCACGCTGACCAGCCCGCGCCAGCCGGATCACCGGTTCGCCCGCGCTGACCACCTGACCCGGCTCGGCGAGGGTGGCCATCACTACTCCATCGGCATCCACCAGCAGCGCATAGCCGCTGGCGTTACGCGCCACGTCCGCCTGCACTTCAGCCGCCCGCAGTTCGGCTTTTGCCGTTTCTGCTGCCGCGCGGATTTGCTCGTAAGCCGAGGCGGAAACCAGCCCCGCTGGCCAGCAGGCTGCGGTAACGCGCCTGATCGGCCACGGTCTGCCTGGCGCGAGACTGCGCCGCCGCAACGGCCTGCTGCTGGGCCTGGACCTGCAACCGCAGATCGACCGGGTCGGGCCGCATTAGCGGCTGGCCGCGTTTGACGCTCTGACCGCTATCCACCAGACGTTCAAGAATTTTGCCCGATACCCGGAATCCGAGATCGCTCTGAACCCGGGCGACCACCACCCCGCTAAAGGCGCGTGTGGCGTCAGTCGCGCTGATCACCTTCGCCAACCTGACCTGTGGCGGCTGGTTGCGCGGATCGTCATCGTTAGCAGTGTCGTGACAGGCAGCCAGCGGCAACAGGCAAACAGGCAAACAGCAAAAGTGGCAGGGGTAAACCTGAACATAGGTGACCTTAATCATTGAACGGGAGTTCGCGCCATTCTCTTATCAAGTGACCAATATTGTCAATGATCACAAATGGCGATCGATGATCTACCCTTTAGCTCTGCTGCTGTTCATTTCAGGCCATCATTGAGCCGTGATATGTTCACGCCAGTGTGGGCAGGTAAGCAAGGGAATAGAAAACAGGCAACCTTTGTGACTAATAACACTTTAGGTCAAGAGGCGAGAATGCGAAGGTCAGAGGCGTCGACAATGTTCGTCACCTTGCCGGATGCAAGCGGGTATTGCAGATGACTTTAGCGGACGTCTGAAGAAAGTTATGCAATGGAGATGGGAGCAGTGGCCAGTGTTCACCGCCTCGCCGGGGGCGATCGGGCGCTACAGGTGACGTCAGCGGAGAGTGAAGAGGTATACGATGGCGGTGGGAAGAGTGCTGAAGACCCAATACAGCGCCTTATCGCTAAGGCGCTGTGTCAGGAACGGTGTTAACGCCAGCCGAGTTCCGGCGCGACATATTTCAGTATCGCCTCAATTACATGCGCGTTATACGCCACACCAAGCTGGTTCGGCACGGTCAGCAGCAGCGTATCGGCTTCAGCAATCGCTTCATCCTGCGCCAGTTGCTTAATTAACTGCTCCGGTTCGGCGGCATAGCTGCGGCCAAAAATAGCGCGGGTTTTTTCGTCGAGGAAACCCACCGAATCCTGATCGCTACCGCTGCGGCCGAAGTAGGCGCGGTCCATGTCATTGACCAGCGCAAAAATGCTGCGGCTGACCGAAACCCGTGGCTCACGCTGATGGCCAGCGGCTTTCCACGCTTCACGGTAGGCGCGGATCTGCTTCGCCTGCTGAATGTGGAACGGTTCGCCGGTTTCATCATCTTTCAGGGTCGAACTTTGCAGGTTCATGCCCATTTTTGCCGCCCACTCTGCGGTGGCGTTGGAGCCGGAGCCCCACCAGAGGCGGTCACGCAGCCCTTCAGACAGCGGTTCGAGGCGCAGCAGACCCGGCGGATTCGGGAACATCGGCTGCAGATTCGGTTTGGCAAAGCCTTCGCCACGCAGCACTTCCAGAAACTCTTCGGTGTGGCGACGTCCCATATCGGCGTCGGTCTCACCCGCTTTTGGCTCAAAGCCAAAATAACGCCAGCCATCCACCACCTGCTCAGGCGAGCCACGGCTCAGGCCGAGCTGCAAACGACCATTGGAAATCAGGTCGGCGGAACCGGCATCTTCCACCATGTAGAGCGGATTTTCATAGCGCATGTCGATTGCGCCGGTGCCGATTTCGATGTTTTTGGTGCGGGCGCCGACCGCCGCCAGCAGCGGGAACGGAGAGCTCAGCTGGCGGGCAAAATGGTGTACGCGGAAGTAAGCGTCGTCTGCGCCCAGCTCTTCGGCCGCAACCGCCAGGTCAATCGACTGCAGTAACACATCCTGCGCCGAGCGGGTGGCTGACTGTGAAGAGGGGGTCCAGTGACCGAAGGATAAAAAGCCAATCTTTTTCATCTGTTACTTCTCCTGGCGGGCAGTTAGGGCCCGCGCATGCTAAGGCGGTTTTCGATAGTCAAAGGTTACGCCGTCGCCGTCGCCACTGATAGTCAATATCTTTCAGCGCCATATTCAGGATTTTCGACATAGCTAAGAAAAATAACGTCTTTGTCTTTGCGCAGCGTTTATTTCACTGTGGCTCTCTGTTCCTCTTCTGCCTGGTTGATCATGCAAAAAAGCCGTGCCGGTTACCTTCATCCGCAGCAGCGCGCCCTGCTACAACAGCTCTCCCGCAGCTGGTTATGGCGCACTAAACTACCCACCTGGCTGCTGATCATCGCCGTCTATGGCGGCTGGTTCGGCACGCTGCTCGGCTGGCAAATCCTCGGACGGCTGCCCGCCACTCTGCTGGTGATCGGCTTTACGGCCTGGTATATGTCGCTGCAGCATGAGCTGATCCACGGCCATCCGACGCGCTGGCCGCGGGTCAATCAGCTGTTCGGCACCCTGCCGCGGGCGGTGTGGTTTCCGTTTGGCCTCTACCGCGATTCTCATCTGGCCCATCACCGCAACCACACCCTGACCGAACCGGATGACGATCCGGAAAGTTACTACCTGTCTGCCGCACGCTGGGCGCAGCTGTCGCCTTGGCTGCTGCACTGGAGCCTGCTGGAGCTGCTGTTTTACGGCATGGCGCAGTGCGGCTTCTCCCCATTGTGGTATCTGCTGGCAGTCAGCTATCCAGCGCTGGCGCTGAGCAAAGTGCGGTCCTTTTATGAACATCGCGCGGCTGACGATCCGCTGGCGCGTTCGGTCAATAATGAAGCGGCTCTGCCCTAGCGGATCCTGTTTCTGAATCTGAACTACCATTCAGTGCATCACGATCTGCCCGGCGTGCCCTGGTATGGCCTGCGTCGCCTCTATCTGCGCGACCGCGAGCGCTATTACCAGCGCAATCACGGTTTCCGCGTGGCGGGCTACTGGGTCTGGCTGCGTCAGTTCTGGGCGCGGCCGGTCGGGGTCAATGCTCATCCGGTGCGTACTGAAGAAGCTCGCCATGACTGACCTGCTGGCATTACCGATGTACGACATTGATCGCCCCGCCACCGCGGCGCTCAGCCAGGCTGATTGTGACCCTGCTGGCGCAGCACGGCACGGCGGCGCAGCCAATCTGGCCCGACGATCTGCTTGCTCACTGGCAGGACGATCGGCTGCTGCTGAGCCACACCTGCGGCTATCCGCTGGTGACGCGACTGTCTGCGGTGCAGCTGGTCGGCGCATTTCACTACAGCGCGCCAAGCTGCAGCGGACCCGATTATCGTAGCTGGCTGGTGGCGCGGGATAAGGGCGCGACGCTAAGCGATTTTCACGCGCGCCGGGCGGTGCAACAGCGCCGATTCGCACTCCGGCTATAACGCGCTGCGCCTGGTGGCGGCACAGCAGGGCGTAGTGTTTTCACGGCTGGTGCTGAGCAGCGGGCATAGTCAGTCACTGTCGGCGGTGCGTCAGCATCAGGCGGGTATTGCTGCAATCGATTGTGTCAGCTGGGCACTGATCGCCCGGTACGCGTCGGAGGAACTACAGGGGTTGCATATCATCGGTGAAACACCGCCTGCGCCAGGGTTGCCGCTGATCACATCGGCCTCAACCTCCGCGCAACAGCGCCAGACGCTGCAGTCGGTGCTGGGTGAACTGGTGACCAATCCGGCGTGGCGTGAAGTCTGTGCGGCCAGCCTGATTAGCGGATTCAGCCCGCTGCAGCGCCAGGATTATCAGACGATAATCGGTTTTGAACAGCAGGCGGCGGTGCATGGGGTGACCCGGCTTTAAGCTGAAGGAAAGGCGGCTTCCCTGCCGCATCGCCCTATTTACGGGCGGCAATGATCTCATCGGCCACGTTGCGCGATGCCTGCGCGGTAGTGGCTGAACTCCATGCTGTAGGTGGCGCGCCCCTGGGTCAGCGAACGCAGGCTGGTGGAGTAGCCGAACATCTCAGACAGCGGCACTTCGGCGCGAATTATCCGGCCGCCAAAATGCTCATCCATGCCCTGCACCGCGCCACGGCGTGACGACAGATCGCCCATGATGCCACCGGCGTACTCTTCCGGCGTCTCCACTTCCACCTTCATTACCGGCTCCATAATCGCCGGATCGGCCAGCTTTGCCGCCGCCCGGAAACCGAGAATCGCCGCCATGCGGAAGGCCATTTCCTAGGAGTCGACCTCATAATAAGAGCCAAACGTCAGGGTCGCTTTAATATCGACAATCGGATAGCCCGCCAGCACGTCGCTGTTCAGCGCTTCGCGGACGCCTTTTTCCACTGACGGGATATATTCGCGCGGCACCACCCCGCCTTTGGTGGCATCTTCAAAGACAAACCCGCTGCCCGCCTCACCCGGTTGCAGGCTCAGCACCACATGGCCGTACTGCCCTTTCCCGCCCGGCTGACGCACAAACTTGCCTTCAACATCCTGCACCGCTTTGCGCAGCGTCTCACGGTAGGTGACCTGCGGCCGCCCGATATTGGCCTCTACGCCAAATTCACGTTTTAGGCGATCGACGATAATTTCCAGATGCAGTTCGCCCATGCCGGAGATAATTGACTGGCCCGACTCCTCGTCGGTGTGCAGCCGGAACCGGAACGACGGATCTTCTGCCGCCAGCCGCTGTAACGCCAGCCCCATCTTTTCCTGGTCCGCCTTGGTCTTCGGTTCTATCGACAGCGAGATTACCGGTTCAGGGAACTACATCCGCTCCAGAGTAATAATGGCGTGCGGATCGCACAGGGTTTCGCCGGTCGCCGCCTCTTTCAGCGCGACGCAGGCGGCAATATCTCCGGCGCGGATTTCGTCGATTTCATGGCGGGCGTTGGCGTGCATCTGGACGATACGGCCAATGCGCTCCTTCTTGCCTTTGACCGAGTTATAGACTCTGTCGCCCTTGCGTAACACGCCGGAGTAGACCCGCACAAAGGTCAGCTGCCCGACAAAGGGATCGCTCATCAGCTTAAACTCCAGCGCCGAGAACGGTTCATCATCATCAGCATGCCGTTCGGCGTGGTTTCCGGCCTCATCCACGCCGCTGATCGCCGGCACATCGGCCGGCGACGGCATCAGTTCGATCACCGCATCCAGCATCCGCTGTACCCCTTTATTCTTAAACGCGCTGCCGCACAGCATCGGCTGGATCTGGTTTAGCAGCGTGCGCTGGCGTAAACCGGCAATCACCTGCTGCTCGCTGAGATCACCCTGCTCCAGCCAGGCTTCGGTCAGGGTTTCATTGGCTTCTGCCGCCGCCGCGACCATTTTTTCACGCCGGCTCTGCGCTTCGGCCAGCTGATCAGACGGAATTTCACCATAGCTGAATGTCATCCCCTGGCTCTCTTCATACCAGTAGATGGCCTGCATGCGGATCAGATCGATCACCCCGACGAAATGCTCTTCGCGGCCGATCGGAATCACAATCGGCACCGGATTGGCTTTCAGCCGTGACTGTATCATAGTGACGACGCGGAAAAAATCAGCGCCCTGACGATCCATTTTGTTGACGAACGCAAGCCGCGGCACATGATATTTATTCGCCTGCCGCCACACCGTCTCCGACTGCGGCTGTACGCCGCCCACCGCGTCATACACCATTACCGCACCATCCAGCACCCGCATTGAGCGCTCGACCTCGATAGTGAAATCAACGTGGCCCGGGGTATCAATAATCAATAATATTGATGCGGTGCGGCTCAAAGCGCTTATCCATGCCCGGCCAGAAGCAACTGACTGCAGCAGAGGTGATGGTTATGCCGCGCTCCTGCTCCTGCGCCATCCAGTCGGTTGTTGCTGCGCCATCGTGCACTTCCCCCAGCTTGTGGATCATTCCGGGATAAAACAGAATGCGCTCGGTGGTGGTTTTACCGGCATCGATGTGGGCGGAGATGCCGATGTTGCGGTAACGTTCGATCGGAAGGGATCGGGGCATGATGTATCCTTAGTCAGTTTGAGGGAAAGGGGTGCATAATTTTTTGGCACCCTTTTCAGCAAGCTCAGACCAATGGTAGGACTCTATACGAACAGATTGAGCTATAATTAACCGGCTCATTCCCCTGACAGGAACGTTATGCTGAGTAATCACCCTGATACTGAACAGTTACGATTAGAAAATGTGTTGTTTGCGCTGGGCAATCCGCTGCGGCTGGCTATTGTTGATGCGCTGGCGCGTGAAGGCGGACAGCCTTGCGGCCTGTTGCGCGGTGAGGTGGCGAAATCGACCATGACCCACCACTGGCGGGTCATGCGTGACAGCGGCGTGATCTGGCAGCGGCCGCTGGGACGGGAAAATCTGATTTCGCTACGCCGTGAAGATCTTGAACATCCCTTTCCCAGCTTACTCACCAGCGTGCTGACTGCTATCAGTCAGGACACCTCACCGCACGGACCGGCTGGCAAGCCCAGCGATGACGTTTATAAGGTAACGGTTTTCACTTAAAGGGAAATTCTATGCGCATTCTGATAGCAGGTGCCGGCGCGACCGGTGGATATTTTGGCGCGCGACTGGCCCAGGCCGGCCAGGACGTGACGTTTCTGGTGCGCAAACGGCGTTACCGCCAGTTGCAACAGCAGGGACTGGTGTTGCAGACCCCCACGCACCGAAACGCTGCAGCCGCAGCTGTTGCAGCCGGCTTCTCTCCACGGCCACTATGACCTGATTATCCTGACGGTAAAAAGCTTTGCCCTTGAGCAGGTGATGGAAGACATTGCGCCCGCCGTCGGCCCGCAGACGCCGATTATGCCGATTCTTAACGGCATGCGGCACATTGAGACGCTGCAACAGCGCTTTGGCCGCGACACGGTGATCGGCGGCCTGTGTAAAATCAACGCCACGCTGGGCGACAACGGCGAAGTGATCCAGATGACGCCGCTGCATCAGCTCTATTATGGCGCGCTCGACGGTAATAACGATGCGCCTCTGCAGCGGGTCGATGATGCGCGCTGCGCGACAGTCAGGTTGATACCCGCTTCAGCGACAACATCATGGATGAGCTGTGGGAGAGATGGCTGCTGCTCAGCACGCTCGGCGCGGTGTGCTGTCTGGCACGTGGCGACACCCAGCAGGTACTGCGATCCCGCGGTGGTGAAGCGCTGTTACAGGGGGGGTTTTTAGCGAGATCCTGACGGTGATCGGCGCTGCGGGTTATCAACCTCGCCCGGCGGTAACCGCCAAAATCTTCGAGCTGCTGAACGATCCTGCCACACCGATGACCTCCTCCATGTACCGCGATTTATGCCAGGGATTCAATATTGAAGCCGACCAGATCATCGGCGATCTGTCGCTGCGTGCCAGTCAATACGGTCTGAGCACGCCCTTGCTGAATGCGGTATATGTCAATCTGCAGGTCTATCTGCAGAACCGTTAAGCGCCTGCGGGCCGCATTCGCGTGGCCCGCCACTTTTCAGCTGCCCTCAATCCGCTGCTGCACCCCGGAAAGGCGCATCAGGCGCTGCCACGCCGCATCAATATCATCAGGCAGTATCACTTCCGCGAAGAACCCTTTACCGCGCGGCCCGTAGCCCTGCTCATCGTTTCGCAGCCGCTGTACCTCTTCCATCAGCAGAGAGATAAAGCGATCCAACGTCCACAAACCCTGCGGCGCGGCGCCGGTGATGCGTGGCTGGCCCGCTTCCAGCCGCAGTTGCGGCACAAAAACCGGCCAGTTGATAAAGCGCGGCGCATCGGATCGGTCCCGCCACTGCCAGCGGAAGGTAGCATCAGTACGTCGTTGCAGCAACGGATCCTGAATCAGAATCACCCGCTGCGGCCGGATGGCCCGGCTATCCAGTAATCGCTGACTGAAGGCCGCATTTTCGCCGCAGTTGCGCGACTCGCCCTCCAGCAGCAACCGATCATCCGGCAGATCGGCAAAGGTTCGCGCAATCGCTGCCAGCATCTGCGCCTCGCTTTTTCCCTGGGTATATAAGGTGACGATAGAGAGGATGTGCCGCCATCGCCCCGGCGAGCAGCGGTGTGGAATGGCCGAATCCCCCGCTGATCAACAGCGGCATACCCGATGTTTTCGCCAGCGCCACTGCGCCTTCAATGTTTGGCAACACAGCATGGCCCGCCAGAATCAGCAGATCGGCGTCGGCGTCAGGCTGATGTGACAGCTGATTGAGCGCCAGCCAGTCAGCGATTAGGTTAATGTCATCAATATTACGATCGGTCAGCTGCATCTTTTTCTCCTCGTGGTTAAGCAGTGTAACTGCGCAGCAGCAGCGCAGCAGCGGGAAAATTTGCTACAATCGCCACTTCAGCTACTGGAGAGATCAATGACTTCCCGCTCTGTGACCCTTAATGATGTCGCTCAACTGGCTGGCGTCTCTTACCAAACTGTTTCACGTGTGCTTAATCGTTCTCAACAGGTCTCGCTCCGCACCCAGAAACGGGTGGAAGCGGCGATGCAGCAGCTCAATTATGTGCCAAATCGGGTGGCGCAACAGCTGGCGGGTAAAGCGAACCGCACTCTGGGTCTCGCCACCAGCGATCTGGCACTGATGGCCCCGGCGCAGATCGCCTCAGCGATTCAGCGGCGCGCGGCGGCGGCCGACTATCATCTGGCGATCGCCATGGAGAGCGGCAATGACGCTGCCGCAACGGTGAATGAACTGCTGGCGCAACGGGTGGATGGATTACTGATTGACCTGCCGCTGAAGGCGGAAGATGCGCAGCAGATCCAGGCATTGTGAGGCGCGAAGCCGGTGCTGTTCCTGGATGTCGAGCCGCAGGCGCTGCTGGTGGCAAACGATCAGATGGCGCTGGGCGCGATGCGGGCCCTGCATCAGCATGGCGTGGCGATTCCCGGACAGATATCGGTAATTGGCTATGACGATACCGCCGAGAGCGCGTGGTATCAGCCGCCACTCACTATGGTGCGGCAGGATCTACAGCAGCTTGGCATCATCTAGCGTTGAGCGGCTGCAGGCCGTCGCCCGTCAGCTGACGGCAAAATAGTGCGGCCGGCTCACCGTTTTCAGGCTGCCGGGGCCGGTCGGGCCTGCGCGTGGTCGATAAAAAAACCCGCGCCAGAATTGCAGCGGGTTTCAGTCAGCGGACGGGATAAACCTCCCGCGCCACTATCAGCCTCAGGCTTTCGGGTGTTTGCCGACGCCCATGGCCTTGATTTTTTTCGACAGCTCACGACGCTCTTTCGACAGATCGGCGTTTTTGATGATGTACTCATCAACGCGGTCTTCATAATCCACACGCATGCTGGCGATGATTTCCTGAATCGCCTCCACGCTCATGCCGGGTTTGATGTACTCGCTCAGGTTGTCTAACAGCAGTACGCGCTTCTGGTTGTCACGAATTTTCTTCTCGTTATCGACAATTTCACGCTGCAGTTTGTTTTTGCGGCGGAACATACGCACGAACTCCAGAACGTCCTGAAATGATTGCTTGGCATTTTCCATGATGGCACCTTTACTTTGAGCCTGCTGACGCAGGGAGAGAGACAAAACGATCAGCTTAGCGGCTAGCCAGCCTTATACGCAATTTTCACAGCTAAATTCGGACTGGCCCTTAATCTTAGCGCAAAGAAACCCGGTTTCACATTAAGTTATTGTCTGAAGTGATTATTTGCGCAGCGCCATCCGCATCAGATCGGTCATCCGCTCCAGCTGTTTCGCCAGCTCAAGGCTTAACCAGACGTAACCGTAAATCGGCGTCTCCTCCAGCCCTTCACTGCTCGCCTCGGCAATCAGTCGTCGCAGCTCGCCGCTGATTTCGGTCAGCTCATGGCTGTTGGCCAGCACCTCGTCGGTCTCGCCTTCAATCGCCATCACCGACAGTGCCCGCAATGTGCTTTCGGTCATCTGCTGGGTGCGGCGTAACGCCGGGGCATTAAGCAGGATCAGATGGCTCTCCCGCGAAGCCCACCACGCATTAATCTGCATCTCAATGGTGTACACCATATTACGGTTTATGGTCTGAATCGCTTCAAGCACCGATTTTGGAATGCGTGTCTCTTTGCTTGACGGCTCCAGCAGCGCCCGCATTTTGATTACGCTGGTCAGTAATTTACCCATAGGCTTGTTCAGGCGCGGCTTATCCACTAGGTTGTGTGAGAATCCGGCGTGGTAGATTTTTGTCATCTCCGCCAGCGTGTCCGAGAGCTGGATACGCCAGTGAATATAGGCGCGCTGCGCCCAGATAGCGGTAAACAGCAGCGCCATCAGCGAGCCGAGAATCACATCGCCGCCACGCCACAGCGCCATGGTGAAATCGCCGGTCGGCGCGCCGACCACCACGCTGAGGGTAATACCGATCAGCAGCGCCATATAAGGATGTTTACCCAGCGTCAGATAGCCGCTGATAAACATCGCTACGCCACACCATGCCAGCATCATCGGCATCGAGATCAGCTCCAGCTTCAGGGCAATCAGCCCTGAGATTGAACCCGCCACCGTGCCGCTGATGCGCTGCAGCGCGCGCGGAAAGACATTTCCCCAGGTTGAAGGGCCCCATCACTACCACCAGCGTAATCAGCGGCCAAGTGCCTTGCGGGATATCGGTGGCCCGGACGAAAATAAAGCAGAGCAAAAAGGCGATAGCGATGCTTACGCCGTGAACGGTGCGGTAGTGGCGATAGAACCAAAACTCGAGTTTTGATATGGGCTTATCAGATCGCAAAATGGTTTTCCGGTTGGTAGATCATTTCGTGCGCTATCTTAACCCCTGATGTTGCTAAAGCTTAGTGCGCCATCTACATTTAAAAACAGTTTTGACGTTCACTTACAATTACCTACATCGCCTTTACATGCTACCCCGAACTCAAAAAACAAATTGCCAACAATTTTTAACCTTTAGCTTTTGTTAGTAACACTTGAGAAGGAAGCACAATGCGAAAAAGAGCAAAAACCCTGCCGGGCGTCACGCGGCGGCAGGTTCTGACATGGTCAACGCTGGGCACTGCGGCTACTGTCAGCTAGGTCGCCGATGCCGTTTCTCTGAAAGGCAGTCCAGGCTGGACGCCGTTCTCCGATAATCCCCAGAAACTTACCCGCAACAAGGCTGGCTGTTTTTTACCGATGCTGAGGCCCGCACTATTGAGGCGATAGTTAACCGGCTGATCCCGGCCGATGTGCTCAGCGTGGGCGGTAAAGAGGCGGGCTGCGCGGTGTTTATCGACCGTCAGCTGCATGGCTCCTACGGTAGCTTTGAGCGCCTCTATATGCAGGGCCCCTTTCAGCAGGGCACCACCGAACAGGGCGATCAGTCACTGCTGGTGCCGCGTCAGCGTTACCGCAAGGGCATCGCCGCACTTAACCGCTACGTTCAGCAGACCTCAAATAAAAACTTCACTGAACTTACGCCCCAGCAGCAGGACGACCTGTTGATGGCGATGGAAGCTGGCAAGGTGCATTTCAGCGATTTTGATGCGCAATCCTTCTTTCTGGAAGTGCTGAATAACACCATGGAAGGCTTCTTTGCCGATCCAGTGTATGGCGGCAACCGCGAGATGGTGTCATGGAAAATGCTCGGTTTTCCCGGCGCGCGCTATGACTACCGCGATTACATCGAACGGCATAACGAAGATATGCACTTTGAGCCTATCAGTATTACGCAATGGAAGGCAAAGGATTAACCATGAAAAAACTTCCCAAAACCGATGTGGTGGTGATTGATCTCGGCTGGGCCGGATCGATTATTGCCAATGAGCTGGCCGATGAAGGCCTGGAGGTGGTCGGTATTGAACGCGGCCCGTGGCGCGATACCGCTCGCGATTTCAATATCGGCACCGTCACCGATGAGCTGCGTTATGTGATGCGCGAAGAGCTGATGCTGCGCACCCGCCAGAATACCTGCACCATGCGCAATAATCCGTCGCAGACCGCGTTGCCGATGCGCACCTGGGGATCGTTTCACCCCGGCAACGGCACCGTCGGCGCAGGTAATCACTGGGCCGGTATCACCTTTCGCTTCCAGCCCGAAGAGTTTCGCCTGAAAAGCCATCTTACCGAGCGATACGGTGCTGATGCCATTCCTGATGAACTGGTGCTGCAGGACTGGGGCACAACCTGGGAGGAGATGGAGCCGCACTATATGATATGATGCAGTTTGAGCGCGTAGCGGGTACCTCCGGCCGCGCCGGTAACCTTAACGGTGAAAAACGGCCGGGCGGGAATCCGTTTGAGGGCGCGCGCTCCGGCGACTATCCGACGCCGTCACTGCGGCAGCCTTACGGCCCGACGCTGTTTGCCGATGTGGCAAAAAACCTTGGCTATCAGCCGTTCCCGGTGCCCTCCTCGCTGGTCTCTGAGGCCTATACCAATCCGTATGGCGTCACCTATATCGATTCATCCGGCGATGAGTGGGAACAGCCGGCTGGCCTGGTGATCGTTGCCGCCTTTACCTTTGAAAATGTGCGCCTGATGCTGCTGTCGGGCATCGGCGAGGTCTACGATCCGGTCACCAACACCGGCACCACCGGGCGCAACTACGCCTACCAGACCGCCAACAACGTCACGCTGTTTTTCGATAACAAAAACTTCAATCCGTTTATCGGCGCCGGTGCGGTCGGCATGGGTATTGATGAATTCAATAACGATAACTTTGACCACAGCGGGCTCGGCTTTTTCGGCGGTGGCAGTATCCGCGTAACGCCGATTGGCGCGGCCCCGATTGGTTATCGTCCGTTGCCACCCAATACGCCGAAGTGGGGTTCGAAATGGAAACAGACGCTGAAAGATAACTATCTCAGCACCATGTCGATCGGTTGCGAAGCCAGCAGCTACACCACCCGCACCAACTATCTGTCGCTGGATCCCAATTACAAAGATCCGCATGGCCGTCCGCTGTTGCGTATCACCTTTGACTTTGCGCAGAACGACCTGAAGATGGCGCAGTACTGTACTAACAAGGTGGCTGAGATCGCTAAGGTGATGAACCCGCGCGAGATGATCGTCAAGCCGATGACCGGCCACTGGAGCAGCGTGCCCTATCAGTCCTCTCACGTGGTCGGCGGCTTCATCATGGGTGCCGGCTCGGTGAATAAACATCTGCAGGTGTGGGATGTGCCAAATCTGTTTGTGGTGGGCGCTTCCGCCTTCCCGCAGAATCCCGGCTATAACCCAACCGGCACGGTGGGCGCTCTGGCCTTTAAAGCGGCGCACGATATCCGTCGCTACTACCTGAAACATCCGGGGGAGATGATCAGCGCATGAAAACCTTACCGCTTCTCTCCGCCGCCTCGTGGTTACTGGCCTGCAGCTTCAGCAGTCAGGCGCAACCGGAATATGATCAGATCGCCCGCGGCAGTTATATCGCCACGCTGGGAGATTGTACTGCCTGTCATACCACCGATGAGAAACAGCCTTTCGCCGGTGGCGTTAAGCTTCAGACGCCATTTGGCGCCCTGCTCGGGGCGAATACCCCCCCTGACCGTGAAACCGGGATTGGCGACTGGAGTTACGATGATTTCCGCCGCGCCATGAATACCGGTATTGGCCATAACAGCAAGCGTTTGTATGGCGCGATACCGTTTACCGCCTACACCAAAATGTCGGAAAAAGATCTGCAGGACCTGTGGGCCTGGATGCAGACGCTGCAACCGATCAATCATCCGTTAGAAACTAATCAGCTGCCCTTTTCTTTCAACATCATCCGTACCAGCCTGCTGGTGTGGAACTGGATTAACTTTGTAAGGGCGAATTCAAACCACATCCGGACAAATCGGCGGAATGGAATCGCGGGGCCTATCTGGTTGAGGGTCTCGGCCACTGCGGCACCTGCCACACACCAAAAAATCTGTTGGGCGGCGACAAAAATGGCCGCTTCCTCGGCGGCAGCGAGGTGGAAGACTGGTATGCGCCGAATCTGGACGCCAGCGATCATACCGGACTCGGTAAATGGACCCAGCAGGATATCGTTACCTACCTGCGGACCGGCGTGAACCGCTATGCCATCGCTTCCGGTCCGATGGCCGATGCGGTGCGCCATTCAACCCAGCACTGGCGCGAGGACGATCTCAATGCAGTGGCGGTTTATCTCAAGGATGGCGATAAAAAAGCCGGTGAGAAGCCGAAACCGCTGGACGCTAATGATGACAGGATGAAGCTTGGGGCGACGATCTATGAAGCCAAATGCTCGGCCTGCCACAGTCCGGGTGGCCGCGGTGAGAAGAATATCTTCTCGCAGCTGGCGGATAATCCGCTGTTCAATCAGCCAAATGCAACATCGCTGATGCATGTGGTGCTGGCGGGCAGTCACGGCGTGGATACCGATGCACGGCCAACGGCACCGGCGGTGCCAGCCTTTGCCGGTACCCTGAGTGATGACAATATTACCGCGGTGCTCACCTACATTCGCAACAGCTGAGGCAATGCCGCCGCGCCGGTTGAGGCCAGTGAGGTGGAGAAGATGAAGGAAGATTTACGTTGAGCAGTCAGGGGGCAGCCTGAAGGCTGCCCCCGGTTACGCTGCCAGCAATGCCGATCAGAATTTCTGCTTAAGATAATCGGCAATGCGGGTAATGACGCCAGCAGGCTCAACCGCGCTCAGCGCCACCAGCGGATAGTGGGCAATCTGCTGATCTTTATCCATTACCTGAATTTCACCAATCACCTCATTGGCTTTCAGCGGCGCTTCCGGATCGCTGCGATTAAATAATGTATTTCGCTTTGACGTTCTGCACTTCACTGCGCGGCAGCGACAGATAGACATCATTCGCGGTTCCTACCTCGACCTGATGCGGATTGCCGTACCAGACGTTCTCGCTGCCAATTTTTTTACCGGCATGGAACAGTTGCACGGTATCAAAGGTATTCTGACCCCATACCAGTAACTTACGCGCCTGCTCTTGCCGCCCATCACCACTGCAATCAGACGATGCTTGCCCACCACGTTAGAGGCGATGATATTAAAGCCCGCGGTTTCGGTATGGCCGGTTTTCAGCCCATCCACGTGCAGGGCGTTATCCCACAGCAGGCCGTTACGGTTGTTCTGGGTGATGCCGTTCCATGTCAGGGTTTTCTCACTGTACATGGCATAGAAGTCGGGTTCGCCATGGATAATCACCCGCGACAGTTTCGCCATATCCAGTGCGCTGGAGAACTGGCCTGGCGCGTCCAGCCCATGCACCGTTTCGAAATGGGTATTTTGCAGGCCAAGCTTATCGAAATAGTGATTCATCATTTTGACGAAATTGTCTTCGCTGCCCGCCACGTAGTCTGCCAGCGCCACGCAGGCGTCATTACCGGAATCGATGATTACTCCCCGGCTTAAGGAACATCAGCGATGAGCCTTTAAATACCGGATTACCGGCTGCCCAGGCGTCTTTACCGACGGTGACCATATCGTCGCGGCTGATTTTCTTTTGATCGATAGCGCGATCGACGACGTAACCGGTCATCAGCTTGGTCAGACTGGCAGGATTGCGGCGCTCATCCGGGTTATCGGCGGTCAGGACCTGGCCGGTGGTGGCATCCATCAACACCCAGGACGCCGCATCAATCGCCAATGGCTTCACGGGAAATGGCATGTCGTCAGCCTGTGCCAGCGAAGCCCAAAAAACAGTAGCGGTAACGGTAATCAACAGACGCCTTTTCAACACTTCATCCTTACCTGCACGGGAAAAAAATTTATTTATGAAACGAAACGGAAACAGCCGCACGTTTTACGGCAAAACCATTGTGAAGGTTTGAATAAATTGAAAAAAGCATGAACTGCGGCGGCTGGCCAACAGGATGTACGAAGAATCCCAGCTTCAGGTTAAAGTTGTTTACTTAATGAGCATTTACCCGTAGCTTTTGCACGGTTAAAAAAGGAACATCGACCTAAAGGATAAGGTTATGTATTACAGCGATGAGATTATCGATTTTCTGCAAACCAATAGTATTCTGGCGCTGAAAATTGATCATGCCTTAACAGGTGTGAATAACGCGGTCTCTGCTCAGATAGAACTCATTGGAAAAGGCGCAAAACGCGCATTGTACTACACATTACTGAATGATCGTTTCCCCTTAAATTTATATGGGTATCGCGCGGACATTCATCAAAAGGAACCGGTAATGTACTACAGCAAAGAAGTAATCAGTTAATTACAGTCAAATAACATCCTCGCTTTAAAACTTCACCACGCATTAACCGGCGCAGGAAACGCTGTATCAAACCAGTTTGAAACCATAGGCGCAGGAGTGCAGCGCGCAATGTATTACACATCATGTTTTACGGATGAATATCAGGAAGTTTGTCAGCAGCAAAAAGTTGAGGACTTAAGGTTTACCAAAGGCGTGTACAAGCTAATCAGTCATGGAAATATAGTCAATGACATGCTCAAAATATATTTTGAAGAGGTTTTGAAATACAAAACCAATAGCCAACCAGAGCGCATCAAGAAGCCGTTAATGGCAGTAAATATCCATATTGCTGCCAGTTATTTAACGCAGCACGGATTTTCTTTAGCTGTAGCAACTGCTTTATCTGTTGGCATGAAACTGAGCCTTGATATGAGCGCACTGGTGGGCCTCAAAGCTGGTGCAGTTGCTGCTCTTGCGGGAATGTATGGTGTCGTTCAGAAAGCTGCTGATAGCGCAAACCGACTTCGATATGCCCTGCCTGTCTATTGTTCCGCATTATATGCCAATGAACTGGAGATGATGTTTTTCCTGATTGATCCTTTATTCGAAAGATCTGGTGCCTTACGAAGTGCGTGGGCATCTGATGATGAAATTTCCAGAATTATTACCAACATGATTCGGTAATTGAATGATGAAAAATTTAAAAATCAGGTTTTTCAATCGGATTTTTAAATCCTGGATTTCTCTCTATGGACCAGCTCTCCTTACTCTTGCTTTTGCTGCGGCCCTTTTTCAGATCTTCCCTGACGGCCCTTTGTGGCCCGTACCTGTTTTTGCTGTACTCGTAATTATATTTTTCCACCGACTGGTTAAATGGTAACCTGTTCTTTGACGAAAACTGCAACATATAAGGAAATAATATGTCCACTCCCACGCATTTATGGATTGAAGATGAAAAAGTTTCCCGTGTCACTGGAGGATGTTTACTGCCTCTGCGCTTAGGTTCGATAGAATTAAAATCATTTTCTCACGGCGTCACCATTCCCGTCGTTCCGAGCTGAGGAAGCTGACCGGCACGCACATTCATCGCCCGATTACGTTAGTAAAAGAATTTGATCAAACAACCCCTTTCTTTTATCGCGCGGTGTGTGAAGGCCGCCCGCTCAAAAAAGCCACCATTAAGATGTACCGGATAATTGATGCAGGAGTTGAGACTGAATATTTCAATATCACCCTGGAAAACGTTAAGGTCGCAACCGTATCGCCCTACCTTGCACCCAGCGGCATTAGCAGCACCCATCTGGAAACACTGGAATTACGCTATGAAGCGATAACCTGGAAATATACCGAAGGTAATATTATTTATCGTGACACATGGAACGATCGTGCTACAGCCTGAGAGGTAAAAAATCCGGTTTAATCCTTGCCCTCTGACCTCACGGGTGGTGTAGCAATGCCCGTGAGGTCAGACGCTGCCGCTACACCAGCCGCGTTATTGAGGCTCATGCCAGCTTTGGCAGGGCCGTATGGCCTGCCCGCTCCATCATCCGAAACTTCTGACAGGGCGGATTATGGTTTACCATGTAGTGAGCGAAGCCTGATGCTGCCTGCGCTATTCTGTTTTGCTCTGCACCGGCACAATGCGCATCAGCAGTCAGGCGCAGATGAAGAAAGGCATCAAGCTAACGGGAAGCCTGACAACTTGCTGTTCATGAGTTTAGTGAATGAAATTAAGCGGATATGAAATTTGAATAACGATCGCGTCCAGGCCACCTTCCTCTTCCACGATTACGAGACCTTCGGCACCAGCCCTTCACGCGATCGGCCGGCACAGTTAGCCGGTCTGCGTACCGACAGCGATTTTAATCCGATTGGTGAGCCGCAGGTGTTTTACTGCCGTCCGCCGGATGACTATCTGCCGCAGCCGGAAGCCGTGATGATTACCGGCATCACGCCCCAGGTGGCGATGGCGCGCGGCGTTACTGAAGCGGAGTTCGCTGAACGCATTCACGCCCTGTTTACCACCGAACAAACCTGCGTGGTCGGCTATAACAACGTGCGCTTTGATGATGAAGTGACGCGCAATATCTTCTACCGCAACTTCTATGATCCCTATGGCTGGAGCTGGCAGAACGGCAACTCGCGCTGGGATCTGCTCGACGTGATGCGGGCCTGCTATGCGTTACGCCCGGAAGGGATCAACTGGCCGGAGAATGAAGAGGGCTTTCCCAGCTTCCGGCTGGAGCATCTGACCAAAGCTAACGGCGTAGCGCATGAAAATGCCCACGATGCGATGTCTGATGTCTATGCCACGCTGGCGATGGCCCGGCTGGTGAAAGAGAAGCAGCCTAAGCTGTTTGAGTTTTTGTTTACCCACCGTAACAAAAACAAGCTGATGAACCTGATTGATATCCCGCAGATGAAGCCGCTGGTGCACGTCTCCGGCATGTTCGGCGCGGCACGCGGCAATACCAGCTGGGTGGTTCCGCTGGCCTGGCACCCGGATAACCGCAATGCGCTGATTATGGTCGATCTGGCCGGTGATATCTCGCCGCTGCTGCAGCTGGATGCCGATACCCTGCGCGAACGCCTTTATACGCCGAAAAACGATCTCGGCGATCTGCCGGCGGTGCCGGTTAAGCTGGTCCACATCAATAAGTGCCCGGTGCTGGCACCGGCCAATACGCTGCGTCCGGAAGATGCCGCCCGGCTGGGTATCGATCGGCAGCACTGCCTGGCAAATCTGGCGCTGCTGCGTCAGCAGCCTGAGGTGCGCGAGAAGCTAGTGACGCTGTTTGCTGACGCCGAACCGTTTACCCCGTCGGACGACGTTGATACCCAACTGTACGATGGCTTTTTCAGCGATGCCGATCGCGCGGGCATGAACATTATCCGCCAGACCGCACCTGCCAATCTGCCGGCGCTGGATTTAACCTTCGACAGCGCGCGCGTAGCGAAACTGCTGTTCCGCTATCGGGCGCGTAACTTCCCCGGCACGCTGGATGATGCCGAACAGCAGCGCTGGTTGCAGCATCGGCGTGAGGTGCTCAATGCTGAGCGGGTGCAGGCGTTTTTGCAGGAGCTGGAGTCACTGGCGAGTTTACATGAAGCCGATCCGGAGAAGCTGGGACAGTTAAAAGCGCTCTATCTCTATGCGCAGGAACTGGTTTCCTGATAAAGACCCACAACCCGGCCACGTGAGCCGGGTTGTTTTAATTCGCCACAGCTTAGACCAGCGTCCACGCCAGCCAGGTCAGGGCAAAACCGCTTAGCCCCATTAGAGTTGTCAGCACGGTCCAAGTGCGTAAACCGTCAGCCACCGACAGGCCGAGGATAACGCGTTACCACCCAGAAACCCGCATCATTAACGTGTGACAAGCCCAGCCCGCCAAAACAGGTCGCCAGGATCAGAACGCGTTGCATATCATTGAAGTCGGTGACCGCCTGAGTCAGCAGGCCGCTGGTGGTGAGGATCGCCACCGTCGCTGAACCTTGCTAAGCGCGCAGCGCCAGCGACAGGATAAACGCCGCCGGAACCAGCGGCAGATGCAGCTGTTCCAGCACCTCAACCGACAGATGGTATTGGCGACGGTTCATCAGTTTCGCGACGTAGTAACCGATAATGCCGACCGGAATCGAAATGGCGATACCGAGCATCATCAGCCAGCCCATGTCAGTGTGCAGGATGCCTGCAGCGGCGGCGGCACATGTACCGTCAGCATCACACCCGCCATCGGCAGACCGAATTTTAACGGTGACACCCTCGCCACCTTGGTAGACCCGTAAATCAGCGGGATAACAATGATAAAGCCCACTTCGAAAAATACCGGGATACCGAGGATAAACGCCGCCATGGTGAGCGCTGCCACGGTGCGCTTCAGCCCGAGCGTTTTGCTGAAGCGCTGTGCCAGCGATTCGGCGCCACCTGAGGCTTCAATAATCGCACCGAGCATCGCCCCCAGAACGATGATAATGGTGATGTGACCCAGCAGCCCGCCCATGCCGCTGATGATCGTCTCCATGATCTTCTCAGCGGGAATGCCGGTCGCGATCGCCACCAGCAGGCTGAAGATCAACAGGGCGACAAACGGGTGAACTTTGGCTTTAATGACCAGCAGCAGGAGGATCAAGGCTGGCGGTCGCAATGGCTAACAGCAATGCTGTAGACATGGTAAACCTTAGAAAATGTTATATTTTTTTATAGTCGGGGTACAGGCAAACCGTGCCGGGCCAGAAAACGGGCGACCCGGGCCGCACCGGTGCCGAAACACCGGTGTTTTGTGACAGGTTAAATCAGGCTTTTCTGGCCCAGCGGGCAAACCAGCCGAGGCCAGCGGTGGTGGTGCTTCGCGGGAAATATTCGCAGCCGACCCAGCCCTGATAGCCAAACTCATCCAGCAGAGTAAACAGCCACGGGTAGTTAATTTCACCCTCATCCGGTTCATGGCGATCCGGCGCCGAGGCGATCTGTACGTGACGATGGCGTCCGGCGTAGTGGCGAATCAGATGGCTGAGGTTGCCATCCACTAACTGCGCATGGAACAGGTCGAGCTGGTTAAACACATTGGGCCGATCGATCTGCACCACCATTTCCAGCGTCTGATACTGGCTGGAATAGAGATAATGCGGCTTGGTGGTCGGTTTCAGCGCCTCAATCAGCAGGTTGATGCCGTGCGGCGCAAAGCGTTCTGTGGCATAATAAAGGTCTCAACATAGCGCTGGCGATCGGCACCCGGCGGCACCGTCGCCGCCATGATATACACCTGCGGACAGTTGAGCGCCAGCGCATACTGCAGGGCGCGATCGATATCCGACCTAGCTTCCGCGCTTCCGCTTCACGGCTGGGAATGGCGGAAACGCCCCACTCACCCGCGGTAACATTGCCTGGCGCGGTATTGAACAGCACCAGCTGGAGCTGATTCTCATCCAGCCACTGCTTCAGCTGTTCTGCAGGATAGTCATAGGGAAACAGAAACTCCACCGCCTCAAAACCGGCCGCCGCTGCGGCAGCAAAGCGTTCAGCAAACGGCAGTTCGGTAAACTGGGTCGACAGGTTGGCAGCAAACTTAAGCATTATCGGCTCCTTAACTCGGCCACTTCGGCATCATTAAAATAAGGGATGGCGCGGTCGCCAAGGGTAAAGATCAGCCGGGCCGTCTCTTCCAGCTCCTCGGTGTTATCTGCCGCTTCACGCAATGATTTTCCCACCACCACCGGCCCATGATTGGCCAGCAAAAAGGCGCGGTAACGCGGTGCCAGCTGCGCCAGATCTTCCGCCAGCCGCTGATCGCCCGGCTTGTAGTACGGCACCACCGGCACATCCCCGACCCGTATCACCACATACGGCGTGAACGGACGGATGCAGTTATCCGGGTCCAGCCCCTGTAAACAGGAGAGCGCCGTCAGGTAGTGACTGTGCAGATGCACCACCGCTTTGTGGTCGGGATTGTTCAGGTAGAGCGCCCGGTGAAAGGCGATCTCTTTGGACGGTTTACCACCGGAGAGCCACTCGCCGTCAGGCGTGACTTTGGCGAGCCGATCACCCTGTAACTCACCGAGACAGGAGCCGGTTGGCGTCGCCAGCAGATTGCCGGCCGAGCCGGTGGCATAGCTGCGCTGAAAGAATGAGGCGCCGAGCCGGACCATTTCGTCACGCGCCTGCTGCTCAGCTAAAGAGAAAGATTCAGACATGGGAAAACTCCGTTTGCGCGCGGCGGAAGAAGTCTTCATCGCCAAAGTTACCGGACTTCAGCGCCAGCGACAGCGGCTGCTGAATATCACGCACCCACGGCACGCCAGGCGAAATGGTCGGGCCGATATGAAACGCCGTGACGCCCAGGCTCTGGGCCACCACGCCGGAGGTTTCGCTGCCAGCCGCGCCGCTTCAGCTCACGGTTGACGGCGGCAAACAGCTGCTCGACCGCCTCACTGCTGCGCCGGGCACCGTATTGCTGCTGAATCAGCTGCAACTACTGCGCGTCAGCGGTCGCAAACAGCAGCGGTGCCAGCGCCTGATGACTGTTGGCTGCTACCCAGTCACACAGCTGGAGGGCGTACCCATCAGCATCCTGCAGGCAGCGTTTGACCTGCACTTCCTGAGCGGGTGCCAGCTGGCGATAGGCGCTGACCTGGCGTTGGGTCATCTGCGAGCAGGAGCCGGAAAGCACCACCGCCGCTGCATCTGCTCCGGCCGTCGCCCACTGGCGCGCCAGCCCGGAACCGCCGGTCACCAGCCGCAGATCGCGCAGCGCCTCGCCCTAGGTCAGCAGATGTAGTTCATTCAGCGTGTCGATGACCGTATAATTAATGCCCTGCTCCGCCAGATCACCCAGCGCCTGACGTACTGCCTCCGTGCCACGATCGACCTGCGCGGCAGCGATTAATCCTGCCTGACCGGTGGCCTGCGCCTCCATCAGACGCAGCAGGTTGCTGTCGTGTATCGGCGTGACCGGGTGATGGCGCATGCCGGAGTCCGATAGCAGCCGATCGCCGACAAACAGGTGACCCTGGTAAAAAGTGCGGCCGTTCACCGGCAGCGCCGGACAGATCACCGTCAGGCTTTCACCAAGCGCGGCCAGCAGCGCATCGGTTACCGGGCCGATATTGCCCTGTGTGGTGCTGTCGAAGGTGGAGCAGTATTTAAAGTAGAAACGCTCACAGCCCTGCTGTTGCAGCCACGCCAGCGCCGCCAGCGCCATCGCTTCTGCCCCGACCGCGATGTGCACGCCGGCTAGCAGCTGATGAATAATTTTGACCGTCGAGCCGAGACCGATGTCACTGCCCACCCGATAGACTTTAGCCGCCACGGCATCCAGCACCGGTTGCAATTGCGTAAAGGCCGCCTCGCTGCCGGACGCCATCACCGTCATCTCACCGCTAGCGGCTTTTGCTGCCCCACCTGAGACCGGCGCGTCCAGCATCAGCAACTGATGTTTCGCCAGCCGCTGTTCAATCTGCTGCGCATCCTGCGCCGAGAGCGTTGATGACACCATCACCGCCGTGCCGGGCCGCAGCTTCGCGGCCCGGCCATCGTCACCAAACAGAATGGCGTTCACCTGCTGCGCATTCACCACCAGCAGCAGCACCGCGTCGAGCTGGTCAGCAAACCGGGCGGCTGAGGATTGCGCATCACGTGTGCCCGCCTGGCGCAGGGTCTCCAGCGCGGCGGGATTCAGGTCGACGCCCCAGGTGTTAAGGCTAGCGCGAATACAGGATTGCGCGGCGCCCATGCTCATGGAACCTAACCCGATAACACAGATATTTTCGACTGGCACTGTCGGCCTCCACTGTTAAACTAAGTGATTATTTGTTTATTACTGTTAATCCTGCCAGCTTTGCCCCGGCAAAAACGCGTTGTAACTCACAAAAAACCTCTGTGATGTGAGCAGGAACAATTCTTAACATCCATTTTGACCTGCGAGAAACGCCGCCTTGCGGGCATCATTACCCGCAATAACAGCCTGCCCAGGCTGTTATTTTCTGTTCTTCCCGGCTGGCAGATGCTCTACAATGTGAAAAAATGATAAATGTCAGGGAGCGAATATGATTCCGGTTGAACGTCATCAACAGATTCTGGCGCTGGTGGCCGATCGTGGCGTGGTGAGCATTGCTGAACTGACCGAGCGGCTGGGCGTGTCGCACATGACTATCCGGCGTGATGTGCAAAAGCTGGAGGAGCAAGGCGCGGTGCTGTCGGTGTCAGGGGGTGTACGGTCGGCGGATCGGCTGGCGGCCGAACCGTCACACCTGACCAAAAGCGCCTTGTATAACGATGAGAAGCGTGCGATTGGTCGCTATGCCGCTCAGCATATCCCGCGCAATAGCTGCATCTATCTGGATGCCGGCACCACGACGCTGGCGCTGGCGCGGGAAGTGGTGGATCGGGACGATTTGCTGGTGGTGACCAATGATTTTATGGTGGCTAACCTGCTGATGGAAGCCAGTCACTGCCGAGTGATCCACACCGGCGGTACGGTATGCCGTGAGAACCGTTCCTGCGTCGGCGAGTCGGCAGCGCACAGCCTGCGTCATCTGGCGATCGACATCGCCTTTATTTCCGCCTCCTGCTGGGGGCCGCGCGGCCTGTTTACGCCGGATGAAGATAAGGTGACGGTGAAGAAGACGGTCAGCGAGGTGAGCAGTAAGCGGGTGCTGTTGAGCGACAGTTCGAAATACAACAAGATTGCGACCTTTCTGGCCCTGCCGCTGGAGAAGTTTGATCTGGTGGTGACCGACACTCAGTTGAGTGAGGCGGGACGGGTGGCATTGAACGCCGGACACTGGGAGCTGGTGCTCGCCAGTTAAGACTTTCGCCGCCCTCCCGTTTTTAGCACGGGAAGGCGGCGAGGTTTAGCGCGATTAAATCTCTTCGCTGAACTGCGGCACCGGATTACGGAAGCTGCGGGTCACGAACGCCAGATAGATAATGCCAATGGTCGCCCAGATCAGGCCCAGCACAATGGAACTCTCTTCCAGGTTCATCCACAACGCACCGACCGTCAACGCACCCAGCAGCGGCAGCACCAGATACTGAAGGTGATCTTTCAGCGTACGGTTACGCTTCTTACGGATCCAGAACTGGGCAATCACCGACAGGTTAACGAAGGTAAAGGCCACCAGCGCACCGAAGTTAATCAGCGCCGTGGCGGTCACCAGGTCGAAGTTAATCGCCATCAGCGCAATCGCACCCACCAGCAGCACGTTGAGCGAAGGGGTACGCCACTTCGGATGGACATAACCGAAGAAACGCTCCGGGAACACGCCATCACGGCCCATCACATACATCAGACGCGATACGCCGGCATGCGCCGCCATACCGGATGCCAGCACCGTGACCACCGAGAAGATCAGGATGCCAACCTGCAGCGCTTTACCGGCAACAAACAGCATGATTTCAGGCTGAGAGGAGTCAGGGTCCTGGAAGCGCGTGATGTCCGGGAAGTAGAGCTGCAGGAAGTATGAGGCGATCATAAAGATCATGCCGCCAATCAGGGCGGTCAGGAAAATCGCACGCGGAATGGTACGTTCTGCATCTTTGGTCTCTTCTGACAGCGAGCTGATGCCGTCAAAGCCGAGGAACGAGAAACAGATTATCGTCGCCCCGGTGATCATCGGCACCACGTGCGCATTCTGAGACCAGAACGGTTTGCTACTGGCCAGCGTACCGGCACCGACGCCGTTCGCCACGCCGTAGATCACCATCGCCGTGATCCCGACCATGACAATCACCTGCAGCACCACGATCACGCTGTTAAAGTTGGCGACAGTTTTGATGCCCTTGAGGTTGGAGAGCGTCATAAAGCCGACCAGCAGCACCACGAAAATCCACGAAGGGATGCCGGGCACCAGCGATTCGAAATAGTTTTTCGCCAGCAGGATGTTGATCATCGGCATGAACAGGTAGTCCAGCAGGGATGACCAGCCGACCATAAAGCCGACGTGCGGACTGATCGCCTTACGAGCATAGGTATAAGCGGAGCCCGCAGAGGGGAAGCGGCGTACCAGCTTACCGTAGCTCACGGAAGTAAACAGAATCGCAATCAACGCGAAAGCATAAGCCGTAGCGACGTGACCGTCGGTCAGCCCGGAAACGATGCCAAAGGTATCGAACAGGGTCATAGGCTGCATATAGGCTAAGCCCATCATGACGACCGGAAGTAACGTTAGCGTTTTTTTCAGCTGTGCACGCTGTGATGCAGCGGAGGTGTTAAGCGACATGCTTCAGTCCCTCCTGCGCAACAACCTGACTGAGTTGGGTCACAGGGCAACTGCGCATTAAACGACAGGGAGTAAGGTTGGTGATCAACGCGGCGCCGTAATCATCACGAAAACGCGCACCAGCCTGAGCTGGCAGTGTGGAAAACATCCCCATCTTTGTATCCTCAATCTCACGCTAACGCGTGTTTTCAGTGCTTATCTATCCGGGTGCGTGCCCGGCCTCGGTTAAGTCAGCGAAAAACTATTTGTTAAAACAGGATGCGAAAAAATAACCGGCGCGGTAAGCGTCGGTTATGGTCTGATTTTGCAGGCCGCGTATTCTGCCTCATCCTAGGGCAGAAATACAAGCCACCGAGGCACCGGATGCAAAAAAAGGGTGATCAGGCGTTTTTCAGCATCCAGTCAATCTCCGTGGCGGTTATCAGCCGTTCGAACTGCATCAGTTCATAATTCTTGCAGCTATACCAGACGCTGGCAAAGCGTTCGCCGAGCAATTTTTGCAGCGGATAGCTGTTGTTGCACTCATACAGGGCGTTACTCTGCCGAATCGGCAGCACCAGACCTTCGGCGTGATGGCCGTTGCCGGTCACCGGCTGCGGCAACGGCAGCTGGGTATCCAGGCCGTGCAACATCCCGGCCAGCATCGCCGACACCACCAGATAAGGATTGGCATCCGCGCCCGCTACCCGGTATTCGATGCGATGATTATCGATATCGCCGCACGGCACCCGCAGCGCCACGGTGCGATTGTTATGGCCCCACGACGCCTGTAACGGCACGTAAGCATCCGGCACAAAGCGGCGATAGGCGTTTAACGTTAGATGCCAGCAGCGCCATTGAGGCGGGCATCAGGTCGATCATGCCTGCCAGCGCGCGCTTCATCAGCGGCGAGTCACTGCCGTCATCACAGGCGAAGGAGTTGTGCTCGGCAGCATCCAGCATACTGATGTGTACATGCATGCCGCTGCCCGCATACTCCTCATACGGCTTGGCCATAAAGGTAGCGGTCATGCCGTGATTTTCAGCCACCTGGCGGATCAGCCGTTTCAGCTGCACCGCGTGGTCGCAGGCGCGCAGTACGTCGCAGGTGTGATGCAGGTTGATTTCGAACTGACCCGGTGACGCTTCAGCCAGCGCGCCATCGGCCGGAATGCCCTGCTGACGCGCCAGGTCGTCAATATCGCGCAGCACATCGGCGAAACGATCGAGATTATCGACCGAATACACCTGGCTCTGCATATTGCGCTCATCGCTGCCCGGCGCGCACGGCGGCTGGATAAAGCCTTCGGCATCGCGCTTTTTATCCACCAGATAGAAATCCAGCTCTACCGCTACCACCGGAAACAGCCCTCGGTTACGCAGCTGTTGCCACAGCCGGTTAAGGACATTTCGGGGTTCAACGTCAAAGGGAGTGCCATCTTGGTTGCACATGGTGAGCAGCAGTTGCGCAATGTGCTGAGGATCGGAAGCGGAGGGAACTAAGGTGCCCGCGACGGGCAGACAGAGGTTATCAGGTTCGCTCAAAGACTGGCCGAGTCCGGCCTCTTCCACCGTGTTGCCGAGGATATCCATGGCGAACACTGAGGCGGGGAAGTAACAACCCTTTTCCAGCTTTGGCAGCGCTGAGACTGGAATGCGCTTACCGCGAAAGACACCGTTTAAATCGTTTAACAGGATGTCGACATACTGCGTTTCAGGATGGCGCTCCAGCTAGGCTTTCACCTCAAGCTGGAACGCACTGGTTCGTTTCTCTTCACTGTGAAGCGTGAAGTCTTCCACTTCTGCCAGGTTAGTCATGATCTCACCCGCCCCTATTCGGTTTGCGCAATGCTCAAAATAACAGCCACTCCTCTAACATAGCGCCAACATAAAAAGTGTGCAATAAAAAGTGTGCAAATGTAAGAAATCTGTTCGAAGAACAAACAGCAGATTGCTAGATTGACAAAACATTGCACACTTAATAACCGCCAGACGTGCCCTTTCGGTAGATATTTCGGACAGCGATGCGAGGACGTGAGATGGGCATTATTTTTGACAAACCCTTGATTGGCGAGTGATGTGTCAGAGCACTATCGGCGGCCATCCGACGCAGACGGTGCACAACAAATACCCTGACGCGGTGATCCTCGCGGGCGGCGTTCCGCTTGCCCTGCCCCACAGCCTTATGAACGCTCCCCAGCTATTAGAAAACGCTATGACGGTTCTGGATGGCCTGCTACTGACCGGCAGTCCGAGCAATATCGAACCCTGGCATTACGGTGAAGCCTGTAAAGAGCCGCAAGCCGATCCGGGTCGCGATCGTCTCGCCTTCCAGCTGATTACCTGGGCCACCAGCAGCAAGATGCCGATGCTGGGGATCTGCCGTGGAATGCAGGAGCTGGCGGTGGCCAACGGCGGTGCGCTGTGGCGCGATCTCAGCCAACAGCGCCAGTTCCAGCGCCATCACGAAGATGAGACGCAGCCGCTCGATCAGCAGTACGCCCCGGCGCATCCGGTGACCATTGAAGCGGATGGGCTGCTCAGTACCCTGCTCGACAGCTCGCAGCCGCTGCAGGTGAACTCCCTGCATCATCAGGGCATCCGTGAACCGGGTCCGCAGCTACGGGTTGAAGCGCGCGCGCCGGACGGACTGATTGAAGCGGTCAGCCTGCGTCACCATCCCTTCGCGCTGGTAGTACAGTGGCAGGCGGATCGGGCCACCGGCTCGTGTCAGCTGTTTGACGGCTATATCCAGGCCGCGCTTAGGTTTCATAAGGAAAAAGATCATGAATGACGCCACGCTGGCACCAGGACGCCGGCTGTCGCAGATCCGTCAGGCGCTGGGTTTGTCGCAGCGCCGTGTAGCTGAACTGGCGGGCCTGACCCACAGCACCATCAGCACCATTGAGCAGGATAAGGTCAGTCCGGCGGTCAGTACCTTACAGAAGCTATTAAAGGTGTACGGGCTCTCCTTGTCGGAGTTTTTCTCGGAACCGAAAGCCGACGCCACGCCTAAAGTGATTGTCCGGCCCGACGATCTGCTGGAGATCGGCAGTCAGGGCGTCTCGCTGAAGCTGGTCGAAAACGGCAATCCGCAGCGCTCGCTGGGCATGCTGCTGGAAACCTATCAGCCCGGTGCCAGTACCGGCGAAAAACTGCGTCATCCCGGTGAAGAGACCGGCACGCTGCTGGCGGGCGAGATCACCTTAGTGATTAACGGCCAGAGCTTCCACCTGTACGCCGGTGAAAGTTACGCGACTGATACCGGCCTGCCGCACAGTTTTACCAATACGTCTGACGTACCCTGCCGCATTGTCAGTGCCCATACGCCTGCCAATTTCTGAGCGCATCAAGGAGGTTGTTATGAATTACGTGGAGAGTTATTACGCCGCGACCGCCAATCCGCACGCGCCTTGGCCGACGTTGCAGGAGAGCATTCAGTGTGATGTCTGCATTATTGGCGGCGGCTTTACCGGCCTGTCGGCGGCGCTGCATCCGACCGAAGCAGGTTACGAGGTGGTGGTGCTGGAAGCGGCGCGCATCGGCTTTGGTGCCAGCGGACGCAACGGCGGCTAGGTGGTCAATTCCTACAGCCGCGATGTCGATGTGATTGAACAGCGTTACGGTAAAGAGAGCGCACGGATGCTGGGCAGCATGATGTTTGAGGGGGCAGAGATCATCCGCGATCGTATTGATCGTTACGCCATTGCCTGCGACTACCGGCCTGGCGGCATTTTTGCGGCGCTGAATGCCCGCCAGATGGCGCACCTGCGTAAACAGAAAACGTTATGGCAGCAGTATGGCAATTCGGACCTGGAGTTGCTGGATGAGCGCGGGATTCGTCGTGAAGTGGCGACCAAACGTTACGTCGGCGGGCTGCTGGATCGGCGCGGTGGCCATCTGCATCCGCTCAATCTGGCACTGGGTGAAGCGGAAGCGATCCGGCGGCACGGCGGACGCATCTATGAACAGTCCGCGGCGCTGAAGGTGGCCTACGGCTCGCCGAATCGGGTGAAAACCGCGCACGGCGAGGTCAGCGCAAAGTTCGTGATTTTCGCCGGAAATGCCTATCTGGCCAGTGAAGTCGAACCCCGTCTGAGCGGTAAAAGCATGCCGTGCGGCTCGCAGATTGTGGCCACCGAGCTGCTGTCACCCGATCAGGCGCTGTCCTGTTGCCGAATAATTATTGCGTTGAAGACTGTAATTATCTGCTCGACTATTTCCGTCTGACCGCCGATAACCGGCTGCTGTATGGCGGTGGCGTGGTTTACGGCGCGCGGGAGCCGGTCGATATCGAAGCGCTGATCCGGCCAAAGCCGCGCCGCACCTTTCCTCAGTTGCAGAACGTGAAGCTGGATTTCAGCTGGAGCGGTAATTTCGTGTTAACGCTGTCACGTATGCCACAGTTTGGCCGGCTGGAGAATAATGTCTATTTCATGCAGGGCGACAGCGGCCACGGTGTGACCAGCACCCATCTGTCTGGCAAGCTGATCAGCGAAGTGCTGCGCGGCGATGCCGAACGCTTTGATGCCTTCGCCCGACTCCCTCACCTGCCGTTTCCGGGCGGACGACGTTTCAAGGTGCCGCTGACTGCCATGGGCGCGGTGTGGTACGCCATTCGCGATCGGTTAGGCGTGTGATCAGGTGCCAGCGCCCCCTGCCCGGCGTGCTCAGCTGAAAAGCGCGGTCGGGGGCAGGCTCTGGCTTGCCATTATACTCTTAATGTATGTTGTAACTATGAGACGCAGGGAGTGGTCTGGTCTGGCTTGATGGCTGTTCCGGTGACGTGCGCCCGGAACAGCAGCCTCCGCTTCACTCCAGCGGCATTTTAACCGGATCGTCGTAGCGATATTCAAAGCCCAGCTCAGTGCAAATGCGTGAGCCATCAATCAGTTTGCCGCTTTCGTTACCGGTTTCGGAGGCGAAGTGTGGCGGTTGCAGCCCCAGCTGACGGGAGACCGCCGGGTAAAAGGTATCGCGCGACGGATGTTTTGCGGCGCACAGGTTATAGACCCGGCCCCCTTTTGGCGTCTGCAGCAGCAGCGTAATCGCCTCAACCACGTCATCCAGATGCACCAGGTTCACGCCCTGCGACCCATTCGCTACCTGTTGTTTACCGGCCAGAAACCTGCCCGGATGGCGCTTCGGTCCCACCAGCCCGGCGAGACGGACAATATCGACGCTGGTGCCCGGCAGATCGTGCAGCCAGTACTCCAGTTTAACCAGCGTCTTGCCGGCGACGGTCTCGGGCGTCAGCGGACTGGTTTCGCGTTTGATGCCCGATCCGCTGCCGTACACCGAAGTCGAGCTGGTAAATATGATGCGCGGCACGTTATAGACCAGCGCGCTATCCACCACGTTCTGTACCGCCTGCAGATAGGCTTCGCCCCCCTCAGCGGTGCGGCTGGCGGGTAACGTGACCACCAGCGCATCGACGTTGAACAGCGGCTCGACGTCGGCGGCATCACAGATAAGTTCCGGCGTCAGCTCCAGCTGAAAGGCTTCGATGCCGCAGCGGCGCGCCGCATCCACCCCATCCGGCGTGGTTTTGCTGCCGGTCACCTGCCAGCCTCGCGCGGTTAACGCCGTGGCCAGCGGCATGCCCAACCAACCCAGTCCCACAATTGCGACCTTCTTCATTTTGACTCCTGGCGTAAAACATCAACCCTGACTTCAACGTAGTTTGCCCCCGGATTGCAAACCAGAACAACCTGTTTCAGTGCTTTACGAACCGCCGGGTTAAAAAAGGGTTGCCAATCGCGGCCATCTTCGCTAGGTTAAACCTCACAAATGAATACTCATTCATCAACGGAATTCTTATGACACGCGTTCAGTTCAACCATCACCACCACCATCATCCTGACTAGTCTTTCAGGCGATGTGTGCTGGAAGACTTCCAAGATCTTCCAGTGGTGCGAACGCAAGAGAACCCCCGGAAGATCGTCTTCCGGGGGTTTTTTTATGGGCTGACGCAAACACACCAATCAGGACAGGAATAATAGCCTATCCCATCAGGCTATTTTATTTGCCACTCTGGCCTTGGGCAGTGCTCACAATCCTCACGTACTGCGTGTACGTTCCGGTTGTTGCGCGCTGTCCATGACCAGACTGACTGCAACAATATACGCCTACTGGAATAGGCTTAAAGAGGACAGGAACCATGTTAGATAACACCCGTTTACGCATAGCTATGCAGAAATCCGGCCGTTTAAGTGATGATTCACGCGAACTGCTGGCACGCTGCGGCGTTAAAATCAACCTTCAGCAACAGCGCCTGATTGCGTTTGCGGAGAACATGCCGATCGATATTCTGCGGGTGCGTGATGACGATATTCCTGGCCTGGTGATGGATGGCGTGGTCGACCTAGGGATTATTGGCGAGAACGTGCTGGAAGAAGAGCTGCTGTCACGCCGTGCCCAGGGGGAAGACCCGCGCTACTTTACGCTGCGTCGCCTCGACTTCGGCGGTTGCCGTCTGTCGCTGGCGATGGCGGTTGATGATGAATATACCGGTCCGCAATGCCTCGATAATGCCCGCATCGCCACCTCTTATCCGCACCTGTTAAAGCAGTACCTCGATAAAAAAGGCGTCAGTTTCAAAACCTGTATGCTGAACGGTTCCGTTGAAGTGGCAACCCGTGCCGGTCTGGCTGATGCGATCTGCGATCTGGTCTCGACCGGTGCCACGCTGGAAGCGAACGGTCTGCGCGAAGTCGAAGTTATTTACCGCTCGAAAGCGGTGCTGATTCAGCGCGACGGCGAGATGCCCGCCGCCAAACAGGAACTGATCGACAAGATGATGACCCGTATTCAGGGCGTGATTAAAGCGCGTGAATCGAAGTACATCATGCTGCACGCGCCAAGCGAGCGGCTGGAAGAGGTCATCAGCCTGCTGCCCGGTGCCGAGCGCCCGACCGTGCTGCCGCTGGCTGGTGATGTCAGCCGCGTGGCGATGCACATGGTAAGCAGCGAAACCCTGTTCTGGGAAACGATGGAAAAACTGAAAGCGCTGGGTGCCAGTTCGATTCTGGTGCTGCCGATTGAGAAGATGATGGAGTAAGCCATGGCCTTTTCTACCCCGATTGACTGGCAGCAATGCAGCGCCGAACAGCAGCAGGCGCTGCTTTTACGTCCGGCTATTGCCGCCTCAGAAAATGTAACCCAGACGGTACGTGACGTGCTGGAGCAGGTAAAGGCGAAGGGCGATGAGGCCCTGCGCACCTTCAGCGCCCGCTTCGATAAGGCGCAGGTTGATAATCTGCGCCTTACGCCGCAGCAGATCAGCGACGCCAGTGCCCGGCTCAGCGATACGCTGAAACAGGCGATGGCGGTGGCGATAGCCAACATCGAAACCTTCCATAATGCGCAGATCCTGCCGCCGGTCGATGTTGAAACCCAGCCGGGCGTGCGCTGCCAGCAGATTACCCGCCCGGTTCAATCGGTCGGGCTCTACATTCCTAGCGGTTCTGCGCCGCTGTTCTCTACCGTGCTGATGTTGTCAACGCCGGCGCGCATTGCCGGATGCGGTCGCGTGGTGCTCTGCTCACCGCCGCCGATTGCTGATGAGATCCTCTATGCTGCCCAATTGTGTGGCGTTGAAGAGGTGTTTCAGGTCGGTGGCGCGCAGGCGATTGCCGCCCTCGCCTTTGGCACCGAAACGGTACCGCGGGTGGATAAAATTTTTGGCCCGGGCAATGCCTGGGTGACGGAAGCAAAACGTCAGGTCAGTCAGCGACTGGATGGAGCGGCGATTGATATGCCAGCCGGTCCGTCAGAGGTGCTGGTGATTGCCGATGAGGGTGCGACGCCCGCGTTTGTCGCCTCGGATCTGCTGTCCCAGGCCGAGCACGGCCCGGATTCGCAGGTCATCCTGCTGACGCCTTCACGGACGCTGGCCGACGCGGTCGCTGACGCGGTTGAGCAGCAGCTGGCGCAGTTGCCACGTGCGGCCACCGCCCGTCAGGCGCTGGAGAGCAGTCGTCTGATCGTGGCGCGCGACCTGCAGCAGTGCGTGGAGATTTCAAATCAATATGGCCCGGAGCACCTGATCCTGCAGATCCGCCAGCCGCGCGAACTGGTGGAGTCAATCACCAGTGCCGGTTCGGTATTCCTCGGCGACTGGTCGCCGGAGTCAGCGGGTGACTATGCGTCGGGCACCAATCACGTGCTGCCGACCTACGGCTACACCTCGACCTGTTCCAGCCTCGGTCTGGCCGATTTCCAGAAACGCATGACGGTACAGGAGCTGACGCCGCAGGGCTTCCTCAACCTGGCCGCTACTATTGAAACGCTGGCTGCCGCCGAGCAGCTGGATGCCCACAAAAACGCCGTCACCCTGCGCGTTGCCGCACTGAAGGAGAAAGCATGAGCCAGAATATCGAGCAACTGGCGCGTGCCAACGTTCGCGCCCTGACGCCTTATCAGTCGGCACGCCGGCTGGGTGGCAACGGTGATGTCTGGCTCAATGCCAACGAGTTTCCGCTGCCGGTGCCGTTTGAGCTGTCGCAGCAGACGCTGAACCGCTACCCGGAATGCCAGCCCAAAGTGGTGATTGAGCGTTACGCGGCCTATGCCGGCCTGAATCCGGAGCAGGTACTGGTTAGCCGCGGTGCCGACGAGGCGATTGAACTGATCATGCGGGCATTCTGTGAGCCGGGCCAGGACGCGATTCTGTTCTGCCCGCCGACTTACGGCATGTACAGCGTCAGCGCGGAAACCATCGGCATTGAGTACCGCACGGTGCCTGCGCTGGCCGACTGGCAGCTTAATCTGCCTGCCATCGCGGACCAGCTGGAAGGGGTCAAGGTGGTTTACCTCTGCAGCCCGAACAACCCGACCGGCAACCTGATCAATCAGGATGATATCCGTCAGCTGCTGGCGATGACCGCCGGCAAAGCGCTGGTAGTGGCAGACGAAGCCTATATTGAGTTCTGCCCGCAGGCGACACTGACCGGCTGGCTGAAAACGTATCCGAACCTGGTTATCCTGCGCACCCTGTCGAAAGCCTTTGCGCTGGCTGGCCTGCGCTGTGGTTTTGCGCTGGCCAACCCGCCGGTGATTGATCTGCTGATGAAGGTGATTGCCCCCTACCCGCTGGCGACGCCGGTGGCGGATGTGGCCGGTCAGGCCCTGAGCGAGCAAGGCATCGCCCTGATGCGTGAACATGTGGCGCAGCTCAACAACAACCGCAGCTGGTTACTGGCGGAGCTGGCGGAGCTGGCCTGCGTCGAGCAGGTTTTCGCCAGTGAAACCAACTATGTGCTGGCGCGGTTTACCGATTCACCAGAAGTATTCAAAACTTTATGGGATCAGGGCATTATCCTGCGTGACCAGAACAAAAATCCGGGCCTGTCGGGATGCCTGCGCATCTCCATCGGCACGCGTGAAGAGTGCGAGCGTGTGATCGCCGCGCTGCAAGCCTTATCTGTGGAGCAAGCATGAGCCAGAAGACCCTTTTTATTGACCGCGACGGCACCCTTATCTCTGAGCCGCCTGAAGATTATCAGGTGGATCGCATGGACAAACTGGCCTTCGAGCCTGACGTGATCCCGGCACTGCTGGCGTTGCAGGCCGCCGGTTACCGTCTGGTGATGATCACCAATCAGGATGGTCTGGGCAGCCAAAGCTTCCCGCAGGCGGACTTTGAAGGCCCGCATAATCTGATGATGCAGGTGCTGACCTCGCAGGGCATCGCGTTTGATGAAGTGCTGATTTGCCCGCACCTGCCGGAGGATAACTGTGACTGCCGCAAGCCGAAAACCAAAATGGTGGAAGCCTGGCTGGCCGAAGGCGCACTGGATACCGCCAACAGCTACGTGATTGGCGATCGCCTGACCGACGTGCAGCTGGCAGAGAACATGGGCATTAAGCCGATCCGTTACGGTGCCGAAGGGGAAAACTGGCAAACCATTCAGCAGCGTCTAACCCAGCGCGACCGCCATGCGCTGGTGCAGCGTAATACCAAAGAAACCCAGGTGCGGGTCGAGCTGTGGCTGGATCGCGAAGGCGGCAGCAAAATCAACACCGGCGTCGGCTTCTTTGACCACATGCTGGACCAGATTGCGGTACACGGCGGTTTCCGCATGCATATCGAAGTGAAAGGCGATCTCTACATCGACCATCACCACACAGTGGAAGATACCGGCCTAGCGCTGGGTGAAGCGTTACTCAAAGCACTGGACGACAAGCGCGGCATTGGCCGGTTTGGCTTTGTGCTGCCGATGGATGAGTGTCTGGCACGCTGTGCGCTGGATATCTCCGGCCGCCCGCACATCGAATTCAAAGCGGAATTCAACTATCAGCGCGTCGGCGACCTCAGCACCGAAATGGTTGAGCACTTCTTCAGTTCGCTCTCCTACGCCATGATGAGCACCCTGCATCTTAAAACCAAGGGTAAGAACGATCATCACCGCGTCGAAAGCCTCTTTAAAGCCTTTGGCCGCACCTTGCGCCAAGCGATCCGCGTTGAAGGTAATACGCTGCCGAGCTCGAAAGGAGTGCTGTGATGAACGTGGTGATCATGGATACCGGCTGCGCCAACCTCTCGTCGGTAAAGTGGGCGATTGAACGTCTGGGGTATACCCCGGACGTCAGCCGCGATCCCGATGTGGTGCTGCGCGCCGACAAACTGTTTCTGCCGGGTGTGGGTACGGCGCAGGCGGCAATGAATCAGCTGGAAGAGCGTGACCTGATCGACCTGGTCAAAGCCTGTACCCAGCCGGTGCTGGGTATCTGTCTCGGCATGCAGCTGCTGGGACGCGGCAGTGATGAAAACGGCGGCGTGCCGACGCTGGGTATTATCTACCAGCCGGTCTCGCTGATGGACACGCACGGTCTGCCATTGCCGCACATGGGCTGGAACCAGATTACCGCGCAGGCGGGCAATCACCTGTTCCGCGGCATTGACGAAGGCTGCTACTTCTACTTCGTGCACAGCTACGCCATGCCGGTCAACGCCAGCACCATCGCCCAGTGTTACTACGGTGAAGCCTTCACCGCGGCGGTGCAGAAAGATAACTTCTTCGGCGTACAGTTCCACCCGGAACGCTCCGGCAAAGCGGGCGCGCAGTTGCTGAAAAACTTCCTGGAAATGTGATGATTATCCCCGCGTTAGATTTAATCGACGGCAAAGTAGTCCGTCTGCATCAGGGCGATTATGGCCAGCAGCGCGATTACGGCAGCGATCCGCTGCCTCGTCTGCAGCAGTATGCGCAGGAAGGCGCCACGGTGCTGCATCTGGTGGACTTAACCGGCGCGAAAGATCCGGCGAAGCGGCAGATTGCGCTGCTGAAAACCCTACTCGACGGCGTCGACGTGATTGTGCAGGTCGGTGGAGGCATTCGTCATCGTGACGATGTGAAGGCACTGCTGGACGCCGGTGCCAGCCGCGTGGTGGTCGGTTCGACCGCGGTGAAACAGCCTGAGGAGGTAAAGCGGTGGTTTGCCGAGTTTGGCGCGGAGGCGATTGTGCTGGCGCTGGACGTGCGTATTGATGCTGACAACCGCAAAGAAGTGGCGATCAGCGGCTGGCAGGAAGCGGCGGGCGTCACGCTGGAGCAGGTAATCGCCGATTTTCAGCCGGTCGGCCTGAAACATGTGCTGTGTACCGATATTTCCCGCGACGGCACTATGAGCGGCTCAAACGTTGCGCTTTACCAGGAAGTGACCGCTCGCTTCCCGCAGATTGCCTTCCAGTCCTCGGGTGGCATTGGTGAACTTAAAGATATCGCGGCCCTGCGCGGCAATGGCGTCCAAGACGTAATCGTCGGACGTGCGCTGCTGGAAGGTAAATTCACAGTTTCGGAGGCTATTTCATGCTGGCAAAACGGATAATTCCCTGTCTTGATGTACGTGACGGCCAGGTGGTGAAAGGCGTGCAGTTTCGTAATCACGAGATCATTGGCGACATAGTGCCACTGGCGCAGCGTTATGCCGCCGAAGGTGCCGATGAGCTGGTGTTTTATGATATCACCGCCTCATCTGATGGAAGGGTGGTCAATAAAAGCTGGGTGTCACGGGTCGCGGAAGTGATCGATATTCCGTTCTGCGTGGCTGGCGGTATCAAAACCCCGGAAGACGCCGCGCGCATTCTGGAGTTCGGTGCGGACAAGATCTCGGTTAACTCACCGGCGCTGGCCGATCCCTCGATGATTACCCGGCTGGCTGACCGCTTTGGCGTACAGTGCATTGTGGTCGGCATTGATACCTGGTTCGATGAAGCCAGCGGCAAGTATCAGGTCAATCAGTATACCGGCGACGAAGCCCGTACCCGGGTGACGCAGTGGGAAACGCTGGAGTGGGTGCAGGAAGTGCAGAAGCTGGGCGCTGGCGAAATCGTGCTGAACATGATGAACCAAGATGGCGTGCGTAACGGTTATGACTTGGTACAGCTGAAGAAAGTGCGTGAAGTCTGTCACGTACCGCTGATCGCCTCTGGCGGCGCAGGCACCATGCCGCATTTCCTCGAAGCGTTTACCGACGCCAACGTCGATGGCGCGCTGGCGGCCTCGGTGTTCCATAAGCAGATTATTAATATTGGTGAGCTGAAAAGCTTCCTGATCGACAACGGAGTGGAGATTCGCGCGTGTTAATCGATCAACAACTGACCCAGCTCGACTGGGACAAAACGCAGGGTATGATGCCGGTAATTGTGCAGCATAACGTCTCTGGCGAAGTACTGATGCACGGTTATATGAATCAGCCGGCGCTGGAAAAAACCCTGGCCGAGGGCAACGTGACCTTTTTCTCGCGTACCAAAAACCGGTTATGGACCAAAGGCGAGACCTCCGGCAACTTTCTGCAGGTAGTAAGCATCACACCAGACTGCGATAACGATACGCTGCTGGTGCTGGCGAACCCGATCGGTCCGACCTGCCACCTCGGCACCTCCAGCTGCTTTTCCCCGGCAGTCGCGGAATGGACCTTTCTGTATCAGCTGGAGCAGCTGCTGGCGTCACGTAAGAGCGCCGATCCTGAAAGCTCCTACACCGCCCGGCTCTACGCCAGCGGCACCAAGCGCATCGCGCAGAAAGTGGGTGAGGAAGGTGTTGAAACCGCACTGGCGGCCACGGTTAACGATCGCCATGAGTTGACTAATGAAGCCTCCGATCTGATCTATCACCTGATGGTGCTGTTGCAGGACCAGAACCTCGACTTCAGCTCGGTAATCAATAACCTGCGCGCCCGTCATCAGTAAAATGTGCAATAACCTGCTCAATATCAGGCTGAGTAGATGATTTTGAGCAGTATTCTTCTCACCCGCGCCCTTCCCCTCACCTTAACTAGTTCTGCGCCAGGAGAGCACAATGACTACTCATGAAAAACTGATAGCCTTGCTCGACCAGCACCGGGCGCGCTATCGGCTGATAGAACATCAGGCCACCGGTAAGTGTGAAGCGGTGGCGGCGATCCGCGCACCGCGGTCGGTCAGGGAGCCAAAGCGCTGGTCTGCCAAATCAAAGGCAATGGTGTTAAGCAGCATGTACTGGCGGTGCTGCCCGCCGATCGGCAGGCTGACCTGAGCAAAGTGGCTGCCGCAGTCGGTGGACGCCGCGCCTCGCTCACCAGTCCGGCAGAAACCGATGCCCTGACCGGCTGTGTGTTTGGCGCTATCCCGCCGTTTAGCTTTCATCCTGATTTAACTCTGGTAGTGGATCCGCTGCTGTTTGAACGCTATCCGGATATCGCCTTTAACGCCGGCCGGCTGGACCGTTCGGTGATCCTTAACATCGAAGATTATCGGACCCTGTGTAGTGCTAACGTCGTGAAAATAATCCAGTAATTGCCATCAATGCGGGTCAACGTTACTCTGCGTTTACCCTCATCACGACAAAAGAAGACCTTTATATGGCAATGAACCGCTTTTCTACCCGTCTGCGTCAGGCGTTAATCATGGCTGTTATGGCTGGCTCCGCCTTTAGCGCACAGGCAAAAATCGAGCAGGTACGCTTCGCCGTTGACCCTACCTATCCACCGTTTGAATCCAAAACCCCGCAGGGCAAACTGGTCGGTTTCGATATCGATCTGGGCAATGCGCTTTGTGCTCAGATGCAGGCGAAATGCGTCTGGGTTGAGAGCCAGTTTGACGGCATGATCCCGGCGCTGAAAGCGCGTAAATTTGATGCCATCCTGTCAGATATGGGCATCACGGAAGAGCGCCTGAAGCAGATCGATTTCACCGTGCCGCTGTACGATACCCACACCCAACTGATTGCCCGGAAAGGCGCTGGCGTGCTGCCAACGGCTGAATCACTGAAGGGCAAAACGGTTGGCATTGAGCAGGGAACGGTACAGGAGCGTTATGCACTGGCGAAATGGCAACCGCATGGCGTCAACGTGGTGCCGTATGGAGATCAGGCGCAGGTCGAGAGTGATTTGGTTGCCGGTCGTCTGGATGCGATGTTTACCGATGCGGCGCAGGCGGCGATTGGCTTCCTCAAACATCCGCAGGGGAAAGATTTCGAGCTGGCTGGCCCGATTGTTCAGGACCCGATTATCGGTCCCGGTACCGCTATTGGCCTGCGTAAAGGCGACGCGGAACTGAAAACCGCGCTGGATAATGCTTTTAGCGAGATCAAGAAGAATGGCACCTTCGACCAGATCCAAAAGCGCTATTTCGCCACCGATATCTCTATTCCGCAGTAACGGCGCGAACCGGCTTTTCCGTCGTTGACTGCGATCCGACACTATACTCTAACCATTTCGGGACGGCGCGCTGTCGTCCTTCGCCGACTACAGGACATTAACACGGTATGCATCAACAACATCATCCTCTGTTAAGCGCCTCTTTAGGCACCCAACGTGAAATCATCAGTTTCCATTTTGCTGAAAACCACTCGCGTCAGGTTTATATCCAGGCTGCGCTGCATGGCGACGAGTTGCCGGGCATGGCAGTAGCGTGGTTTTTAAAGCAACGGCTGCAGGCGCTGGAGTCAGCCAGCCAGCTGAGAGCCGCTTTCACGCTGGTGCCGGTCGCCAATCCACTGGCGCTGGGCCAGCACTGGCACGGCACCCATCTTGGTCGTTTTCATACCTTATCGGGACAGGATTTTAATCGCCGCTTCCCCTCGCTGGGCGAAACGCTGGCAGCCAGGCTGGCCGACAGCCTGACCCAGAGCGAAGCGCGGAATAAAACGCTGATCCGTGAGGCGATCGATCGTCACTACCGTGATACGGTGCCAAAAACCGAGCTGGACGCGCAGCGTTATACCCTGATGCGCATAGCCAGCCAGGCGGATCTGATGATTGATCTGCACTGTGACTGGGAAGCGGTGCCGCACCTTTACACCACACCGCACGCCTGGCCGGATATCGAGCCGCTGGCGCGTTGGTTAGGCAGTGAATTGCAACTGCTGGCACAGATTTCAGGTGGTGAACCATTCGATGAAGCCTGCTGTGAGCCGTGGCTGACGCTGGCCGAACGTTATGGCGAAGATTTCCCGATGCCGCGCGGCTTACTGCCGGTCACCCTCGAACTGCGGGGTGTACGCGATGTGTCTCCGGAACAGGCTGAGAAAGATGCTGAAGCGATTATTTCGGCATTACAGGAAGGCGGCTATATCGGTTACAGCGAACCGGCGGTGTCGGTGGAAGTGGCGGCTCCGGTAATTGGCGGCGATGAACTGGTATCGGTGACCACCGGTGGCGAAGATGTGGTGGCGATTGTCGAAAACGGTACCTGCCTGAGCGCGCCCGAAGTGGTCGAAGCGGCCGATGAGCAGAGCATGATTAAAGAGCGCTACAGTGAAGATTGCGCTACACCCTCGCCTACCCTGAAGAATCCGCCGACGCCATTGGCGGCCTGTGAATACATTCATTCGCCGGTTTCCGGTTTGATCCTGCATCGCAAGCCACTGGGCGCACGGATTCGCGCTGGCGAAGTGGTGGCGGAGATTGTTGATCCGCTCACCGATCAGATCACACCGCTAATGGCTGAGCACGGCGGTATTCTGTATGCGAGACATTGGGTTCGGTTTGCAACGGCAGGCATGCTGGTGGTGAGACTGGCGGGCGAGAGTGAGATTCGGAGCGGGGATTTGCTGGTGGTGTAGTAAATAGCAGAGTACAAAAGTACTCTGCTAAATTAAATTATAGGTTAACAGTGAGTTTCTTTAATCCCAGACCAAGTATCCTTGCATCACCGCTTTCGCCATGACTTAAAGGTGACTAAGGATGAACAGGTGTAATAATAAGTTCGCTTGATTGTTCTTTGTTAGAAAATGCCAGTCCCTGAATATTACCTATAGTTTTAAATTCAACTCTTTTGACTTCGCTGCCGACTTTAACATCTACCAAGCCCTTTTCATCATCTTTAAAAGAGTTTGCTTCAATCTCGATTTGTACGTAGTGTGGCAACGGTTTGTTGAAAGTGATGACTACTGATCTGCTTATCGCAGCATCAGTCCATCTTCCCCAAGATTCCCTATAAGAAAGGCCTGCCATACTTTTTACGAATCCAGGCTTGCCAGGAAAACTGAATTCTATAGCATTACCATTGTAAGAGGTCTCACTCAATGGTATTTTTAGTTGGCGAATTCTGTAGTCATAATTTGTACTATCCACCCCTCAATTTTGAAAAATTCAGGCTTGAAGTATAATCATTTGACGGTATTTTTACAGTATCTACCTTTCCGACAAGAGAACCATATGCTAAATACAGCCCATAAAATTTATCCATTGTGTTAGTGAACACATGATTAATTTTAAAACAGTCATCAATCCAGAAGAATTTATCGTTTTTATCGAACGTACTAAGTTGTTGACTCAGACTATAATCTGCATCTCTGCATCGCGATCAAAAAAAGGATCGACACTATGCTTATTTATTTTGAATAAAGCGGGCAATTTAAAGGATGTGTCACCAAACTCTATTTTCCCAGCATTTTGTATAATTGTAAATTTTTCTATTACTTTTGGAAAACCCCAGAGCTCGATCACCGATTTTTTCCATGAATTAACTTTACTAATCATATCGGGAAAAAAATCAAATAATAAAGAGTCGCTTTGTAAAGAGCTTCTACCCAATCCTAGTTTTGTATCGCCACCTAATAAATCAAGAACTGTAGCCCCGTTATCAAACGTGTTTCTAAACTTGTCAGTTTTCACGTCTTTTCTGATACTATCACTATCAATGACCATAAAAAGATTTCTTCTAGGTAACTGATTGAGAGCAAAACTTGCAGTGTTATTCATTGCAAGATGATCTGAACTTACGACAATAATTTTATTTTTAAATGAGGGTGACGCAACTATTCTTTTAATGAAATGTGCAATTTGCTCCTGTGAGCAACTCACGGCACTCATTGATGAGTTATATACCCATTGATAATGGTAGCTTTTCTTTTCACAGTTCCTGGATATAAAGCCATCCGGGTGGTGAGTATCAACCGCCAGCAAAAAAAGCCCAAAGGTTTTTTTATTATCCACAAGTTTAAGGTATTTTTCATATGCAATATCAAAAATTGTATCATCATACCATCCCCAGTTATTAATATAAGATTTGTCAGTTATTGAATGAGCCAACTCTTCCCTACCAGACAAATGTTCAAATCCATGATTTGAAAAAAATAGTCTTTTACCACCGAAATCTAAATCAGCTCCCTGAATGAAAGACAAGTCATAGCCAGATGATTTTAAAATATTCCCTAAAAAAATAGTGCCGGGGAAAAAGCTAGATAAGGAATCTGACGAATTACCAGAAAAGGGTGCAAACAGTGGTAAGCCACATTGAGACGCAACTATTCCGGCTATAGTATAATCTGTACCAAGCAACTGAATTGTATTATTGAAGTCGTAGGATTTATCTTTAATAGCTGAGAGCTCATCAGTTAAGCCTGGAAACATATTTTTATTAAAAAAGGTCCGTTCCAGACTTTCACCATATATATAAATTATATTTTTCTTGTGGCCTGAACTTTTTTTATTTGTTTGGTAGTAATACTTAGAAAAATATCCAGTATCGCCATTCATTCTGGACGAGATAATACTATAGACACCTGTAACACCAAGGTTTGATAAAAATAAGCTGCGGATAAAAGTAAAAATATCGCGTATTTTGTCTTGGATGCATTATGCTTTTCTTTCTGACCTGACAATGGGAATTTTACAGAAATAAGCGTAAACAATAATGTAAACAGCAAAAGAAGAGCAAACAGTAGTACACCAGCACCTTTTGAATCACTAAATATCGTATAAACGACCGATTCATTTATACCCACGTCAGTAAAGTAATTTGAACCTATAAAAAGAGCAGTCGACACTATAAAAATTAAATATAAAAAACTATGAAAATCTTTTCTTTGAATACTGGTTTGATATAACTACGAGTATAAACAATCGCACACAGAAAGAAAAAAAAGAAAGAGATAATTTAATCATTATAAATTTCAGGTCTAATATAAAATTAAAGACATCTAAACGAAATAAACAAAGGGCATTATATACTATATTAATGGTATAACAAAGTTAATCATATTCGATATTAAATAGTTCGCTCTTTAATATAGGACATTTCCGTACTAATTGAGATGTGAACAAAATTCATAACGGGTTAAGAGACTGAAATAAAATGAATAATACAATATTTTTTCATAGGTGCCGTTATGAAAATACTCGCATTATGTTAATATTGTGTTAACTTAAACTTAAAGCCCATGCGAATGGCGGCACAATGAACAGGATTCAATCAATACATCATCTCTGCGGAATTGCAGCCTTGTTAGTTGTTGCTTACCATAATAGGTCATTTTCATATGAACATTACACTGGGGTAAACTGGACTGAAGTTCTATTTCAAAGTGGAGCTTTCGGTGTTGATCTTTTTTTTCCTATCAGCGGATTTATAATTGCTTATTCAACAAGGAGGGCCAAACATTCACTTTTATGTGATTATGTATTACGGCGCTTTTTTAGAATATGTCCTGTTTTTTGGCTGGTACTCTTAGTACATATCTTTTCTGACAATTCATCTACTTTTGGGAACATTGTTCGTTCTGCTTTGCTATTCCATAATAATTATGGTGGTAACCCGCCTTTTTTTGACTATAATACTTTATCCTGCTTGGTCTATGACTTATGAGATTTACTTTTATATAAAATTTGCAATTGCTGTGGAACTGTCTCATAAACACCGAATAATAACCAGTTTATTTTTGGTGTTTATATCAATGATACTGCAACTTTTCTATAATAACAGTTTTTCTATTTACGAAAGTGTAAAGTCAAATGGGGCAATAGAAAAAGGCTTTGTATTTTTAAACTTCGTTGCATCCCCCTTAATGCTCAATTTAATAGCGGGAATGATTATATACTCCCTCCATGACAAAATGAATTTAATTAAAGAAAAAGGATTGCTTTCCTTTGTATTTATAAATTTATTCTTATGCACGTATCTTTATAACTATCATTATAAACATGGCATCTACGGGTTTAGTCTCTGGGCAATCTTCCTGATTTCTGGCACGCTTTTGTATGAGGTCAGATACCAACTCGCAAACTTTACCCCCTTAGTAATGCACCTGATGGCAGCTAACCACGAATACATCCCAATGTATGAGAGGAATTCGCCAGCTAAATTCCTCATGATAGTATCTACATCATTAATTGCTGCTTATCTTTTACACAAATTTGTGGAGCTTCCTGCCATAAAATTAGGTAAAAAGGTTATTAATTCCTATCACAAAAGAAATAAATTATTAATTGCTAAGTAAGATAATGAAAAATAAAGAAACTTAATTAAAGTGGGCACCAAAATTGGCGCCCATTTTTTCAATTACAGAATCCAGATGTTAATAGCCGTTTAATCTAACCACTCGGTGTGGAACACACCGTCTTTATCAATTCGCTTGTAGGTATGCGCACCAAAATAGTCACGCTGCGCCTGAATCAGGTTGGCAGGCAGTACTTTTGAACGGTAGCTGTCGTAGTAAGCAATCGCCGCAGAGAAGGTTGGCGTTGGGATACCGTTCTGAATCGCGTAAGAAACAACATCACGCAGCGCCTGCTGATACTGATCGGCGATATCTTTGAAGTATGGCGCCAGCAGAAGGTTAGCGATGCTCGCATCTTCAGCATAGGCATCAGTAATTTTCTGCAGGAACTGTGCACGGATAATGCAGCCAGCACGGAAGATCTTAGCGATTTCACCGTAGTGCAGATCCCAGTTATTCTCTTCTGAAGCCGCACGTAGCTGTGAGAAGCCCTGCGCATAAGAGACGATTTTACCGAGGTAGAGTGCGCGACGCACTTTCTCGATAAACTCAGCTTTATCACCGGTGAAGGCTTGAGTCTGTGGGCCGCTTAAGACTTTAGAAGCCGCAACGCGCTGCGTTTTCAGCGAGGAAAGATAACGAGCAAAAACTGACTCAGTGATCAGCGACAGTGGCTCGCCCAGATCCAGGGAGCTCTGACTGGTCCATTTACCGGTACCTTTGTTCGCCGCTTCATCCAGAATCACATCAACCAGATAGTTACCCTCTTCATCTTTCTTAGTGAAGATATCTTTGGTGATGTCGATCAGGTAGCTGCTCAGCTCACCGTTATTCCACTCGGTGAAGGTTTCAGCCAGCTCTTCGTTATTCAGGCCCAGCGCACCTTTCAGCAACGCGTAAGCTTCTGCAATCAGCTGCATATCACCGTATTCGATGCCATTGTGCACCATCTTCACATAGTGACCCGCGCCGTCCGGACCGATGTACGCTATGCAGGCTTCGCCATCTTCTGCACGTGCCGCAATTTTATCCAGAATTGGTGCAACCAGTTCGTAGGCTTCTTTCTGGCCGCCAGGCATGATGGATGGGCCCTTAAGTGCGCCCTCTTCACCGCCGGATACGCCGGTACCGATGAAGTTGAAGCCTTGGTCTGACAGCTCTTTGTTACGACGGATGGTGTCTTTATAGAAGGTGTTACCGCCATCAATCAGAATGTCGCCTTTATCCAGATGTGGCGTCAGCGAGGCGATAGTCTTATCAGTCGCTTCACCTGCCTGAACCATCAGCAGGATACGACGTGGTTTTTCCAGCGATTCGACAAACTCTTCAACGGTGTAAAAAGGAGCAAGCTTCTTGCCCTGGTTCTCAGCGATGACTTCATCATTCTTTTCGCGTGAACGGTTAAAGATAGAAACAGTGTAACCGCGGCTCTCAATGTTAAGAGCCAAGTTGCGGCCCATCACTGCCATACCTACAACGCCGATCTGTTGCTTGGACATTTTCTGCTCCTGTCTGAAGGCCACTTCACAATGCTACATCGCATGTGAACAAAAGTGGCAGTTATGTTAACCCAGTATAATAAATAGAATGATAGTTATTGATGCTATAGGGTTATGCAAGCTCAGAAAAAATTTCTATATCAGAGAGTTGTACAAATAAACGTATGAAGAAACCATTTTGTCACCGGTAAACAGTTCACAGTAACGTTGGTAAGCATGCTCTCCGTAAATCTTTGCTTGTACGGGATTATTACAGAGGGACTCCATTGCCAAAGACAGTGCTGAAGGGTCAGATGGAGGTATTACAATCCCTGTTTCGTTGTGGATATTAATCCATGACGTGCCCGTTCCGATTTCACTTGAAATAAGGGGTTTACTAAACATAGCCTGTTCAAGCAAAGAAATACCGAAAGCTTCAGATCTTAGATGAGAAGGAAATACCATAGCGTAGCAAAGATAAAGTAGCGCAATTTTGTCTACATCCTCAAGGGCTCCTAAAAAAAGATATTCTTTAAACCCAGTTTTTCTGCCTGGACCTGAAGTTGACGTTCAATAGGCCCGGAGCCTACTATGACAATAGGATAATCTCTTCCAGCATTAGCTTCTAATAATATGTGCAATCCTTTGTAATAACGTAATGTGCCTATAAATAAGAAGAAACGCTCAGGTAATTTGTCCCGCCAGACTTGTAGAGCATCGTTAGACGGAGATATATAAACTGCCTGATCTATGCCAATCGGAATGACCTTAACCTTCTCAGCATATTTTTTTAGCACTGGACTTGTAGCAACATAATTAGGAGAGTTGGCGACAATACTATTCACTGACGACATGAATTTATGCATTAGAGGACTATATAATCGAAGCAAGTTTTTTGTCTGACTATGTCTGAATGATAGCTTACTACAGTCGGTTTTTTCACCTTACAAAGTAAATGCACCATATCCATATAAGGCCATGGGAAATGATAATGAATGATATCTGCTTCTCTGGCGAGTTTTTTGAAAACCCGCAATGCTTTTAATGAAAAAGGGCTTGGAGCAACTGAAAAATCGGCTTGTATTCTGTGAGATTTATGAGAGGCGACAATAGCATCGATACAAGTATCATGTTCAGTTAAGGATAAAACTGTAGATTCGACGCCATATTTAGCTGAGCCTTCAGCCAGTTGGAAAATCACTTGTTCAATTCCGCCAAATGAATCCGGGTAATACGTTTTATAAAAATGAAGAACTTTTATCATAGCATTTCTAATTTATTGTAAACATTCACCGTTTGCCGAGCGCATTTTTCCCAATCAAAACTTTTCGCATGTAAAAGCCCTTTCTGAATAGCCAAATACCGGTGTTCATCAGAGCTAAGTGCGGTTTCCAATTGTATAGGTATGTGATTAACGTCTTTAGGATCGTGATAAAACGATGATTCACCTGCTACTTCAGGCAAGGATGAGGTCGCAGAACATACAACCGGGACTCCTGATTGCAGTGCTTCAGACACCGGTAATCCAAAGCCTTCATACTCACCAGGAAAGCAGAAGACTCGTGCTCCACTGAAGAGAAATGGTATATCAGAACGCGGAACATAACCTAAATAAACCAGCCACCCAGCACGAGCGGTTTTATCTATTTTTTTCAAAATATCTTCATTCTTCCATCCTTTAAAACCGCTAATTACTAAAGGATATACATTGCGAAGTTGAGCTGGAAGTTTTTCATATGCATTGATCAAGGATATAATGTTTTTACGAGGTTCTAAGGTTACTACAAAAAGCGCGTATTGTTGATGCTTTAGATTATACTTTTTCAATACAGGTAAATTTTGCTCTTCACTTCTTTTTTGTAGAATTTGTAGAAAACGTTCAGATGCTGCAAGATGTGTTGTCTGTATTTTTTCAAGTGGGTAATTAAAATACTGATTAATTTCATGTCGGATAAAATCTGAAACAGTAATGATATAATCGCTGCGCTTAAGCGCTTTCAGGATTTCCTGTTGGGTATACCTGCACCTTTTAACTTCGAAATAATCGGGGAATTTAAAGGGACTGAGGTCATGAAAAGTAGCGAGTTTTTTACCAGCATGCGCAGGCAGAAAAAATTCGGCCCATGGTAAATATGGTCATCATACTTAGCCAGTGCTATTTTTTTATAACCGGAGATAGTGATTGATAGACATTGATTGCAACTGAACTATTCTTCAACACACTTTTTAAATTGTGTGTGATGTTGGCGGTAGCATTCTCATCAGAGAATTTGTTCTAACACTAACCTACCGTCAAAAAAAGAAAACTCTCGATACAATTAAGCCTTTCTATGCCCTTACCTAACTCATAGGTATATCGGCCTATGCCTGTTAGCGGATATTTTATTGGCTCAACAAAAAGAATTACCTTCATAATTTCCTCAAGGCCCTATAGGTGGCCATTTTTTATTGACGCCCATCTTTGATTGCCAGATTTCGTACCAATCCTGTACAGAGATTATCAAGCCTGAGGCCGATAGACTAGTAGTCATGCTGTGCGCGCCACCCGTCAGCTGCAGCTTTAACTTTTAGTGAATTTTCACTTTTACTCGCGATATCTTTAAGCGTTTCCATGATATATTTTGCAATAATATCAGCGGTAAACCCTTCAAATTTAAAAACAGCGTCCCCTACCCCTAGATCATCAAAAATTGGTATTGGCGTAACCATTACTGGTTTTGCAGTAGCCATACCGTACCTTACTGCACCGCTGGCAGACTCACCTGTGTTTTGATAGGCAAATAACAGCAAATCAGCGTCAGAAAGAAACCTCAGACTCTCCTCATCAGTTAGAAAATCATTATGGAATTCAACTAAATCTGTAAGCCTCTGTTCAATAACGAACTGCTTTAATGTATTGACTAGGTCATGAGATCCAGCCACAGGAAATTCAGCATTAACCAGTCTAATTTTCACCGACGTGTTATTGTCACGCAAGATTTTAATCGCTTGCACGATTTCGATTAATCCTTTATGGGGTAAGCAGAATCCATAGCTTGCTATTAAAGGTATTCCCTCTATCACATGAGAAATAGTCGGGGCTATGTCATTACGAAGAACTCCATGTGGAAAAAGGGTGACATTATCTTCCAATCCTAATTCCTTTAATCGATTCAAATCAGCGAACGAATGAACCAATAGCCTGTCACAAATACGTAAAGCTTCCAATATATGGAAAAGCTTGAAATTTTCGACAGGGCTCTTATCAGGAGCAACGGTAGAATGTAACGTCATTATAAAAATAATATTTTTTGCTTTTAATTCCAGAATGAAAGCTGAGAGTTCTGAATGATTAAAGAAACCATAATTAAACTGAATAATTACGGTATTCAACTGTGCATGCTCAACATGCTTAACAATAACATCTAAGTTATTTTCTTCTTTCCCTACACACCATGTTCGGATACTTTCATCATTTTGTTTATCAATGACTTCCTGCCCGTTTGGTGAAAAGATCATGGAATACTGACCAAGCATACTATTAACCAAATGTTGAGAATAGGTAGCGATCCCGCATTTTGTATTCCACGTAGTAACCCAACCAATTCTTGCTTGCTGATTGCATTCCCATAAGTTAGCCTGTAGAGCTTTAAGCGAGGCAATAGAACGTTTTGCTACGGAAGACCAGTAAAGTCAGAAAGAATACGGCTACGACCTTTTTCGGCCATTTGACGGCGGTCTTCAGGTGGAGTTTCAAAAGCAAATTTCATTTTCAGAGCCAGGTCATCAATACTTACATCAACCCATGCAGAAGAGTAAAGAGAAAAATGTGTTTTGGCGTGCGCGTAAGTATAATCTACTAACCAGCTATTCGTTGCATCGCAGAAATCTCTCCGGCCACTCCAGTTAGTAACGATAGCAGGCAGGCCGCTCAACATAGCTTCAGCAATGGGTAAGCCAAATCCTTCAGCACAGCTGGGAGCGACCAATACGTCACATTGTTCATAAATGCTTTTTAAAAGCGACTCATCAAGATCTTCTTCAATTATTATTACGTGAGAAATTCACATTGTCTTTTTTCAAAGCATCAAGACTTTGCTTAATGGTATTATGCGGGTTATTGAAAGTTTTGATTATTAGAGTGACATCATCGCTAAGATTGAATGCTTTTCCGTATGCTTTCAGCATTGCATCTGCACCTTTGCGCGGAAAGCATGATGAAACATGTAAAAAGCGGAAAGAATTTACCTTCACAATATCATAATGAACTGAATTGATACTCTCCCAGTGATCACATCCATTACCCGTTACAAATGCAGGGAGGCGCAATCCGTTATCAAGCAGTATTTTTTAACGTGATGTGACGTGCATAAAACAGCATCGAGTTCATTATTAAAATTGTGAATCCACTCAAGTGAATAACCTGTCTATTCCCAAGCGTAGCAATGAAGAAGTTTAACATTTGCATTCATCTCAGTCACACGAGGCGGGTAAATATTTCTGGATTGGACAGAGACCTTTGCTGTTAGTGATTGTTGTGCTTTTCTATTCCAACTGAATAAATCAGCGTTGCTATTTTTATGCATAAAAGTAGCATCAGGTTCAAAATCTCCCGGACCTTCTGTGGAATTTAATAATGCAGCTGTATTTTCTTCATTCAAAGCCCGGGCAAATTGCCGATTAGCTAAGGCAAGACTATAAGAGGAATCAAAAGGACCATCGATACGCCACTCAAGCTGCTTTTCTAAAGTCTGCGTAATTTCGGCTAACTTGATGTTCCTATCTAATGCTTCAGCAACGCTCATAAGTTCTTGCTGCGATGGTCTGACTTTGGTATCTATTTTTTAATTTTTCAATTACTAATGACGATTTGATCTCATCTTTATGGTTGTCATCTGAAATTAAATTTTCTACAGAACGTGAAAATTCGTTAAGAGCTTTTTGAGCAGTGAGATCCCATGAGAATTTCGTCGACTGCCTTATAGAGTGAGATTTTAATTTGTTCCGCAAGTCTTCGTCGACAAGAACGTCAATAATTTTATTTTTTATTGATTCTACCGAAAATGGATCAAATAGCGCTTCTTCAAGCCCTATAACTTCAGAAATGCTTGTTACATTTGAGCCAATAGTTGCAGCACCACATTTCACAGCTTCTAAAATAGGCAGACCAAAACCTTCATGTTCAGAGGCAAAGACGAATAAGAAACAGTGACGATAAAAAAGTATTAGTTCATCATCGCTGACGTATCCTGTTGATATGACATCTTTCTTAGTAAGACCTGCATTTTTCATTATGTTCGCCAGATAGAGGCGATCTCCACTGTTCAACTTACTTACAATGACAAGTTGTTTATTATATCGCAAATCGCTGTTAATCTGGGAAAATGCAACAATTAATCTTTCAAAATTCTTACGCTTATCAAAGCCTCCTGGCGCATAAAGAATAACGTCTTTGCTAAGAGAAAATTTATTCTTTATATAATTATGATCAATATCATTTATTTTTTTATCATGCCCTTCTTCTTCTGTTGCTGATGATATTGATGCAATACGAGCCTAGGTATCAGTTAGATATATTTGGGCTTCTTTAGCAGTGTAATCTGAGTTGGTGAGAATCACATCTGCGTTTTTGAGGTTATCTATTTTATTTAAAAAAAAGGAACGAAGCCTTTGGTCGTGTAGATATATTTTTTAATTTACAAGCGGAATCAAATCATGATGAAGAACAAAAACTTTAGTTTTGCTCCGCAGCGATTTTATAGTAATTACTGCATCATCAATATGTCCTTCAAAAAGACTTGTGATAAAAACGATATCTGCAGCAAAAGAACGAATCATTTCTTCACGAATAAGACTTGCTGCAGCCCTACGCCATTCATTCTCTTCATCGCAGGCTTTTAAAGTTGCAGGAAGTTTGCAAACTATAATATTCTTCTCAGGAATAAGCCCTGACAACGTATCTTTGATTTCAGGAATAGTATCACTGAAATTAGCATTCAGTAACACAAAAAACTCATGCGTTTTATTATTGCGCAGAATAGCCTTAGTTATAGATAAAGAGTAGCGCCCGATACCCCGGTATTTACTTTCAGTTTACGCACCCCGCAAATCAATAATAATTCTCATCATTTAATCCCTTTATCACTTTCAACTTCTGCATCATGAAGATCTTCAAATATTTTCTTTGCTCGGTTAGGAATATTATTATAATGCGTTATAGGATTTGAAATGAGGTTATCCGGTAAAGCCCCACCTGACAAAAACATACTTTTCGAATAAAGCTTACGCACCAAATTATATATACCTATTTTTGGCGCATTATATTCAGAGCAGTACCTTTAGCATGAGGATATTTACCGGAAAGCACCAATAGTCGATTGAATAATTTTCGCAACAATGCTTTGATTAAATACTTCATGCCTTTTTCCGCGCCAAGTCGCCCCTCTTTATCAGGTCGGCACTGCGGCGCAAAGGAGAGGTTAACCGCCATGAGTTATTTTTATAAACTAGCGATAAACGGTCTTCCAGGTTTTGATTATGTCTAATCAAATCATTATTTATATTCTCGATCTTTTCGTAAATATTAAAGAGAGAATCCAATTGATTTTGTAGGGATTCGAAATTTTCAGCATTCGAATTTTCAATATTTTCAATTTTCTCAACTAATGTGTAGTCATACCTATCAGCTAATTCGTCTAATGTAACACCTATTTTTTTACATAAAATTCGTTGAAGGCTGAAAATAAATCCTGAGGTCCTTTTTTTGCGCCACTATGCTATAGTCTGGGCTTACACCTTTCAAGACATCTGTTAATGTAATTTTTCCTGCCTCGTCTTTTACATTAGGACTCTCTTGAAACCTGACGACAAGAGTTCTTTGGAAACCATAATAATCCGGTAAAAATTTCAATAAGTCCGGTGGCAACGGGTTTTGATGAGTAGGGTCCATATAAAATGAACAACTTCCAACGCTGATATTTTCTGGATTAGGTGTTTCGAGAATTAATAACCCGCGAGGCTTCAAGGCTCGCTGCGCTTCAATTACTAATGTATGAACGAGATCAAAAGGTAAGTGTTCAACAATATGAAAAACAGTTACAGCAATTAAACTATCATCTGCCTGCTTTTTAAGGAATTCAATACAATCTTCAAGTTCAACTGTTAACCCATCTTTGCGCGCTTCAGCAAGCATTCCTTCACTAAGATCTACGCCAAGACCCTGAATGTCTTTATCGCGCAATAGTTTTAACCATCCTCCTCGACCGCAACCAACATCAACAATAATAGATTCAGGGTAAAATAAATCCAACTCCCTTACTAATGGCAAATATACAGTTAATCTTTGACGTATGTCTTCAGTTTTTCCACGGTGCTTATCTTCAAATGCTCGGTAAAAATTATCACTCACTCTTTAATCTCCAGTGTAGGTGGCATCCAGGATACACCTATAAATGGTTGCTTGCTGGGATTTATCCCTGTAAATACCAAGGCCAAATCGCGCCACTCATAATTTCTCGCCACATGAGTGTCCGAGGAATGTAATGCCACCGCGATTGAATACGAACCCACGCCCAAATTTGCTGGAAATTCAAAGTTATATTCTAGTTTTTTCCCGGCCGGAAGGTTGTTTAATACCCTTTTCAAATGATGTGTATTGGTATTAAAAACGGGTTGTCCTAAACGATCTTTGATCGCATACCCCACAACTAATTCTTCAATCGGTTGTTCTATCTTGATTGCAACCTTTAAAGTGATAACCTGCCCTACCTGAACATTTTCTATCGACTCTGACTCTGCATTAAATAGACCAAGACGACTTATTCGCGCTTCTCCGGTTCCCAAAAGAGTAGCTTTTTTCCCATCAGCATTACTTACTTTTATATATTTTTTATCTTTATCTGCAAGTAGAGCATTGTAATAATCCATCACTGATTCAGGTTCTCCTTCCATTGCTACCTCACCTTTACTTAGAAGGATTGCCCGGTCACAAATACTCTGAATAGCCTGCTTGTCATGTGAAACTAGTAATAGCGTTGTACCCTTACGTCTAAATTCACGTATACGCTCGAAGCTTTTATGCTGAAAATAGGCATCTCCGACTGAAAGAGCTTCATCGATGATCAATATATCTGGTCTGATAGCAGTAGCAACACTGAAAGCCAAGCGAACTTGCATTCTACTAGAATAAACACGTACCGGCTGGTCAATGTAGTCGCCTATTTCAGCAAATGATTCAATTTCTGGCATCGACGCATTTAGCTGATCAATTGTATAGCCTAACAGTTGTCCTGACATATACACATTTTGGCGGCCAGTAAAATCACTGTGAAATCCCATGCCCAATTCAAGCATAGCAGCAACACGACCTGAAATATCTATTGTTCTTGTAGTCGCCCTGGCAGTACCAGTAACCAATTTTAGTAAAGTACTTTTCCCGGCACCATTTACTCCGATAATACCTACTGTCTCTCCTTCATTAATTTTGAAGTTAATATCTTTCAGAATCCATTTTTCTTTATGCCTTCTTTGAATCATCAGCACGAGCCATTCAATTAATCTATCTGTTTTCTTCTGATAAATTTTGTATGCTTTACTTACGCCAGTTACATATATATGAGTCATCAGAGTTCATCCACCATTTCAGCCGCATGCCTTCTGAATAAAACAAAGCCATAAATACAAAAAACTATTGCCAGGCCTACTACAGGCATTAATGACACCCAATCTGGCATTTTATGGTAAGCAAAAATACCCTGATAAGACTGCATAAGCCTAGCTAATGGATTGTACATAAGGATTTTATGTGCCCATCGCGGTAGGGAATTTAAGACATAAACAATAGGCGTAAACCAAAACTGTAATAACACGCCAACAAATTGCCCCACATCACGAAAGAAAACATTCATCACGCCGAAAATCATTCCGAGCCCAGCAGCAAATGTGATCTGAATCAAAATAACTGGTATCATTGAAAGAATGAGCCATCCGGGGAAATTCCCTGTGAAAATGAGGAATATAATAAATAGCGAGAATATTATTAAAAATTTTAGTATTGCTGAAGCGATAACGATTATCGGTAGACAAATTTTAGGGAAGCTGATTTTCTTTATCAGGTTTGCATTATTAATAAACACACCCCGACTCTTATCCAGTATTTCAGTAAATAACCCCCATGTTAATACACCGGAACACAGATAAATACTATAGGCAAAGGAGCCAGTACTATCTGACATCCTTGCTTTCATAACCTGAGAAAAAACTAATGTGTAGACTAAAATCATAGCTAAGGGTTGAAGAACTAACCACAAGGCACCTAGCATGCTTGTTTGATAGCGAGACTGAAAGTCCCGCTTGATACTGCAAATAATAAAACCGCGGTAATGATAGATAGTTTTTAACATATTAGGCACATCCACCATTGTCAAGAAACGCCAAAACTTCGTTAGTCTTATCCGTCATAAGCGCTATTCTTTCAGAGCTTTCGAAATTTAATCTTATTAATGGCTCTGTATTAGAAGTTCTGATTTTGAAGCGCCAGTTTTCAAATTCCATGCTGAGGCCATCTGTTTTATTAATGCTTAATGCTTTATCTGTATATTTTTTCAATTGCATCAATTATAAATGCAGCATTATCAATCTTTCTATTTATTTCCCCAGATGCTGGATATAATCACATACGTTATTTAACCAGCAGTTGTAAGCTTTTTCCTTCTGTTTGAATTAATTCCGCTATTAATAACCAAGGGATCATGCCGCCATCACAATAAGCAAAGTCACGGAAGTAGTGGTGCGCGCTCATCTCACCGCCATAGACCGCATCTTCTTCACGCATGCGTTCTTTGATGAAAGCGTGTCTGGTCTTTGACATCACCGGAATGCCGCCCTCTTTGGTTACCACATCAATGGTGTTCCAGGTCAGATGCGGGTCATGGATGATTTTTGCGCCAGGCTCGTTTTTAAGGAATGCCTCGGCTAACAGCCCAACGATATAATAACCTTCGATAAACTCAGCATTCTCATCGAACAGGAAGCAACGATCAAAGTCACCGTCAAACGCAATCCCCATGTCAGCCTGATGCTCACTTACCGCATCAGACGTATCTTTACGGCATTCCGGTAGTAATGGATTAGGAATACCGTTCGGGAAAGTTCCGTCTGCCCGATGATGCACTTTGATAAAGGTGACGGGTGCATTAGCCTGTTGGAAACGCTTTTCAATCTCGTCAATGACGTGGCCGGCAGCCCCATTACCTGAGTTGATCACCAGCTTCATCGGTTTAGTGAAGTTATTCAGGTCGATGTAGCCCATCAGATGATCAACATAGGCATCTAAAACTTAGATCTGCTTATAGCTGCCGCGTTTGCTCTCATCGACCGGAGCAAAATCATTGGCTTCAGCCAGTCGCTAGACATCACGCAGACCGGTATCTCCGCTGATTGGATGCGCGCCTTCCGGCACTAATTTCATGCCGTTATAGTTCATCGGATTATGGCTGGCGGTAACTTCAATGCCGCCATCAATCCCTAAATGAAAAGTCGCAAAGTAGATCTCTTCCGTTCCGCTCATACCGATTTCAAGCACATCGGTACCCGCATCTCTCAGTCCATTTGCCAGCGCCAGCTTCAGTGTTTCGCTGGTCTCACGAACATCGCCACCCACTACAATGGTCTTAGGACGGATAAACTCGCCATATGCGCGACCGATACGGTAAGCAATATCGTCGTTGAGTTCATTATCCAGCTCACCACGGATGTCATAAGCTTAAAAACAGGTCAGTGCTGCCATGATCTTTTCTGTCCTTACTTACTTGCAAACTGTTGTTTAATCAAAATGAGGTCGTCATCGCCAAGATAGGATCCCGACTGGATTTCCAACAGCTCTAATGGAATTTTGCCTGGGTTTTCTAAGGTATGTGGATGACCAATTGGGATAAAGCTTGACTGATTCTCGGTCAGCAGCAGGGTCTTATCCTGGATGGTCACTTTCGCGGTACCGGATAGAGGATGACCCAGTGCTCAGTGCGGTGATAGTGCATCTGCAGCTCAAAGGCTTCACCTAGTTTTACGGTGATACGGTTGACGTTAAATCGACCGGTGTTCACCACCAGATCACAGCGTCCCAATGGCCAGTAGGTTTCACGATGACGACGATATTCGCTGCGGCATTCGCCTTTCGAAAATTCAACCACACGCTTCACATCCTGCACCTGATCTTTATGCGCTACCAGCACGGCATCCTTGGTGTTCACAATCGCCAGGTTTTCCACCCCGATTGCCGCGACCAGCCGGTCTTCACTGTTGATATAACAGTTTTTAGTATTGTGCAGGAAGGTATCGCCTTTCAGGGAATTACCGTAACTATCTTTATCGTTCACCTCCCATAGCGCGGACCAGGAACCGACGTCGCTCCATCCAGCCGCTAGCGGAACCACCACAGCAGCATTAGTTTGCTCCATTACCGCATAGTCAACTGACTCGTCCGGGCAAGCGATGAAATCGTCTTTATCAATGCTGATAAAGTCATTGCCTTCCTTCACATTTGCCATCGCACGACGACATGCTTCAAGGATATTCGGCCGGAATTTCTCGAGTTCCTGCAGATAGCGCTTCGCGCGGAACATAAACATGCCGCTGTTCCAGTAATACCCACCGGATTCGAGGTACTCCTCAGCAGTGCTCTGGTTCGGCTTTTCGACAAAGCGCTGGACCTGGTATGGGCCGTTCTCAGCACCTGGCAGTGCTTCACCACGCTGGATATAACCGTATCCGGTTTCCGGGCCGGTCGGCACGATGCCAAAGGTGACCAGCTTGCCCTGTTTAGCATGCGCGGTCGCCACCTTGATCGCCTGATGGAAGGCAGCACGATCTTCAATAACGTGATCCGCGGCCAGCACCAGCAGCACTGGATCATCGCCCTGCTCCACAGCATTAAGAGCGGCAAGCGCAATGGCCGGTGCAGTGTTGCGCCCGACCGGCTCAAGAATAATGTTATGAGACAGCTTGTTAATTTGTCGCAACTGCTCGGCTACCAGAAAACGATGCTCTTCGTTGCAAATTACCATCGGTGCACGGGCTTCAATGCCCGTCAGACGGTTAACTGTCTCCTGCAGCATGGAGTGCTCACCGTGCAGGCAGATAAACTGTTTAGGATAAAGTTCGCGGGAAAGGGGCCATAGCGGCTGCCGGTTCCTCCGGCCATGATTACGGGAAGTAACATTCCACATCCTCTAACAAATATAAACATGCTATTGCATATAAAGTGGGCCAATTTTTATTCAGTATGAATAAACAGCCACGCTACCGCCCTTGGCTTGCAGCAACCAATATGCTATGTGATAGCAATCATGCTTTCACAGGTTAACTTGTCAGTACGCTGATGATATTTTATTCAACCGCATACGGGTTCTGAGACCACCGCAAATAGTACAATTTGTGCGGCAAAAATAATATGCCTATTCTTTCATTGTGCCGGGCAAAACTTAAGTTGAGCTAAACAATGATCATGATGCGATTCAGGTAAGGTAATCATTGGCAAAACAACATAGTAGCGCCATCATCACTACGCCTTGCGTCTGTTCATGCCATCTTCCAACGCTCTATTCCAACGCTCTATAGTGTTAAAAATGAGCAGCCATCACGCCAGGATTAATCCGTATTAACTGCATTGTATGTCAGTAACAAATCTGCTATGGGCTAATGTTTAGCCCATATATGCAATTCTGCTTAACGCAGACATAAAAAACCCGGCTAATGCCGGGTTTTTTGCATTTCATCGCAGATTACTTAAACCCATTAGGGTTCTTGCTCTGCCAGTTCCAGGTGTCCCGCATCATCTCGTCGATGCCGCGTGTTACGCGCCAGTCGAGTTCACGGTTGGCCAGCGAAGCGTCGGCCCAGAAGGCCGGCAGGTCGCCATCGCGACGCGGTTTGATCTCGAAAGGAATCGCTTTGCCTGACGCTTTCTCAAATGCTTTGATCATCTCCAGTACCGAGAAGCCTTTGCCACCGCCGAGGTTGTAAGCAGTGTAACCTTCAACCTTGCTCAGATGGTCCAGCGCTTTCAGGTGCCCTTCTGCCAGGTCAACCACGTGGATGTAGTCGCGCAGGCAGGTGCCATCTGGCGTATCGTAATCACCGCCAAACACACCCAGCTTTTCCAGACGACCAATCGCGACCTGAGCAATGTACGGCAGCAGGTTGTTCGGGATACCGGCAGGATCTTCACCGATTTCACCTGACTCGTGCGCGCCGACCGGGTTGAAGTAACGCAAGGCGATCGCCTTGAACTTCGGTTCGGCTTTGGCGAAGTCGCGCATTACCAGCTCAATCATCAGCTTGGAGGTACCATAAGGACTAGTGGTCCCGCCAATCGGCGTAGTCTCAACGTACGGTACCGGTGCATCCGCACCGTAGACGGTCGCTGAAGAGCTGAAGATAAAGTTCCAGACGCCCGCTTCGCGCATCTCTTCCAGCAGCACCACGGTACACGCGACGTTGTTCTCGTAGTACTCGAGCGGCATGCGGGTTGATTCACCCACTGCTTTCAGCGCAGCGAAGTGGATTACGGCAGAAATGCTGTTTGAGGCGAACAGGTCACGCAGACAGGCGCGATCGCGGATGTCACCTTTAACGAAGATCGCTTTCTTACCCGCCAACTTCTCGACGCGGTTAGTTGCTTCCCGCGAGGCATTGCACAGGTTATCCAATACCACAACGTCATCACCGCGCTGCAACAGCGCCAGCACCGTGTGGGAGCCGATGTAACCCGCTCCACCCGTTACCAAAATAGCCATGTGAACTCCTTTCTCTCTGCCGCGGGGTGCGCGGCGAATCTGTTAGTGTTGTTTGGCGAGAATCTTCTGAATCGCTTCGCGGAAATCACGGCCCTGAGCGTTGCTGCGCAGTCCGTAAGAGACAAACGCCTGCATGTAACCCAGTTTACGACCGCAGTCGAAGCTGTGGCCGGTCAGCAGCGAGACATCAACCGTTTTGTGATTGCTCAGGCTGGCGATCGCATCGGTCAGCTGGATACGACCCCACGCGCCTGGCTCAGTGCGCTCCAGTTCCGCCCAGATATCAGCAGAAAGCACATAGCGGCCCACGGCTGCCAGGTCAGAGTTCAGCTCAGCAGGATGCTCTGGCTTCTCAACAAAGTTAGTGATGCTGCTGATGTCGCCTGGGTGATCAATCGGCTCTTCGGTGGTGATCACCGAGTACTAAGAGAGATCGGAGGTCGGCATGTGCTGCGCCAGCACCTGGCTGTGGCCGGTCTCTTCGAAACGGGCCACCATCGCTGCAAGGTTATAACGCATGTGGTCAGCGGTGGAATCATCCAGCAGCACCACGACAAATGGATTGTCGCCAATCATCGGGCGGGCACACAGGATAGAGTGGCCAAGGCCCAGCGGCTGCGCCTGACGCACGTTCATGATGGTCACGCCTGGCGGGCAGATAGACTGCACTTCGCTCAGCAGCTGGCGCTTCAAGCAGCGCTTCCAGCTCGTAGGTGGTGTCGAAGTGGTTTTCCACCGCATTTTTAGAGGCATAGGTGACCAGCACAATCTCTTTAATGCCCGCAGCCACACACTCGTCAATGATGTACTGAATCATCGGTTTGTCGACGACAGGCAGCATCTCTTTCGGAATGGCTTTAGTCGCAGGGAGCATATGCATACCGAGACCCGCAACCGGGATTACTGCTTTAAGCTTGGTCATATTTATTCCGTTTAATAAAATGAAGATGTGGGTCGATTATGCAGGATCGGCCAGAACAGCAAGTATAATCTTTATCTGAAAATCGGACACTAACTCTCTGTCACACCATGGAAATTCGGCATTTTGCCCATTGCCAGCGACAGCAGAAACTGAATAAAGACAATCAGTAAACGTGATCGGCATCGGCTATTTCCGCTGCCGTTGCGCAAACGGCTGAGGCCAGCGATAAATGAAAACGGGCGACCCTGAGGCCGCCCGTTACTGTCACTACTGCTGGCTTACAGCCAGCCTTCAAACTACTCAGGCATCACGAACAGATTGAAGTGATTGACCAGCATCATTACGCCGACAAACACCGCTGAAACCGCGACCCACTGGCGAGCATACAGCATAAACCGAATGCCAATCACCGGCTTGATAAAAAACGGATGCGCCAGGGCTGAGATCAGAATCTGCGAGATTGAGAGCGTCAGCGCCACGTAGAGCACGTTCGGCCAGATATAAGGTGGTAGCCAGCACCGCCAGTACCACCAGACTTGCCACGATGTTCCAGTAGAACTCGACGTTGGTGCGCCCGTTAGCCTGCGAAATCGCCCCGGTCAGGCCACCCATCGGCCGCAGCATGCCAAACAGCAGCATCAGCGGAATCAGGTGATAGACCTGCCCATGCGCCGGTCCATACAGCACCCGGACAATCACCGGTGAGAAGATGCCAATCACCAGGTACATTGCGCTGCTGAACAGCATGACCCCCAGCATGCCTTTGAGGAACAGTTTCTTCAGCTGTTCGGCATCGTGCTGCTTCTCGGCGAAACGCGGCAGCATCAGGCGGTTAATCACCGGCGTGACCAGCTTCAGCGGTTGCAGCACCAGCTCTTTAGCCAGCGAGTAGACACCCAGCATCTCAGCGCCCATCACCTTACCGACCGCTAACGCATCGGCCTGGGTACGCAGCTGATTAATGGTCTGCGAGCCCAGCTGGTAGCTGCCATAACGAATGGCACCAAAGAAGGTCGCTTTATCGAACTCCCAGGTTGGACGCCACGACTTCTCACCCAGCGCAATCATGCACAGGATGCGGGTAAAGGCGTTGATAAACAGACCCAGAATCGCCGCGGCCACCGTCAGTGAGGTGAACTCCAGCATCGCCACCACGCAGAGAAAGGCAAACAGCTTAGTGCCCATATCAATCTTCGCCAGCGACACCATCCGCTTGGTTTTGATGTAGTGCGCCTGATACTGCGACAGATGTCCCAGCACCAGGAGGTTGAGGCTGGTCAGCATGATCAACCCGACCAGTTCAGGCAGATGATAGAACCAGGCGACCGGGAAGGCGATCAGCAGCATGATCAGACCGGTACACAAGCTTAGCGAGACATTGACCCAGTAGATAGTACTCTGCTCACAGCGGGTGATGTTCTGGCGATGCACCAGATAGCTGCTCATCCCCATATCCTGCAGCACGCCGGCCACCGCCAGAATGGCGTTGATAATCGCTAACAGCCCCAGCTCATGGGTTTCCAGTTTGCGGGCGAGAAAGCTGAGCTGCGCCACCTGTAGCACCGCGGAAAAGCAGGTGCTGCCGAACAGCCAGATCGCCTGTGACTTAAATCCACTCACGCCAGTCGCTCCAGAATCTGTGCCAGTTCGCCGTAGGCGATATGCTGATTAAATTCAGTTTCAACTTTATGGCGCGCCGCCGCGACCACCGGGGTGACGTCAACTTCACCCTGCGACAGCTTCAGCAGCGTATCGGCCAGCGCCTCAGGGTCGTCCTCTTCCACCAGCCAGCCGGAAACGTTGTTCTCAATCAGCTCCGGGATACCGCTGTGGAAAGTCGAGACCACCGGCAGACCGACCGCCATTGCTTCCATCAGCGCCACCGGAATGCCTTCCATATCGCCATCGGCCGCGGTTTTAGACGGCAGCAGGAAGATATCCGCTTCACTTAAGGCGCGGCGGATTTCGTCCTGCGGCTTGAAGCCCGGCATGCTGACGCAATCTTCCATCCCCTCGCGGGCGATGAAATCACGCATCATCTCATCCTGATCGCAGTTACCAATAATGGTGTACTGGAACTGACCGCCACGCTGTTTCAGGATCGCACTGTCTTTCACCGCCACATCCAGCCCTTTCTTCTCGGTCAGACGAGCCACCGAGACGATGCGCAGCGGCATGTGAAAGGCCTGGCGTGGCTGGAAGTCAAACTTCTCCGGCTCAATCCCCATGCGCGTAACGTGAATTTTTTCCGGCGGACAGCCCATCTCGATCAGCTTGTTCTGCCACAAATGGCTGATCGGTAATATCAGCTCACTCTGGCGGAACAGATTAACGTAATCGAGCTTGTGCTCTTCCAGGATGTGACGACGGGAAATGTCCGCCCCATGAAACACGGTCGCCTGCTTGCCCTTCAGCTCACGCAGTTTATTCGCCAGCGCACCGGCGTAGCCGAAGTGCACCAAGAACACGTCCGCGGTGAAGGTCTGGATGGCATTGGCAACAATCGATGGCAGCAGCAGCTTGCTCGACTGCGCGCCATAGCGGCGCAAGTTAAGCGAACGAAGCAGCGACGGCTTAGTGATCTTCGGCAGCACCAGCCGCAAACGCTGGTTCAGCTTATCGACAATCGAGACCTTCTCTTCCGGCAGCAGATAGTGCGTCTTTGCCGCTAGGCCATACTCATCAAAGGCGGCATGCCGGTTGACTAAATCACCGGGAAAGACCGAAATAATCTCTACCTCGTAACCAGAATCAATAAAATGGGTCACCTGATTTAGTACGAATGTCTCAGAGGCAACCGGGAAACGCATGGTGAAAAAAGTCAGTTTCATCACATTACCCTAATACTTTGAGAATCTCTGCAGTGACCCGATTGCCAATTTCCCTTTCATTCGCAACGGCCGTGTCGACCTTTTGCTTGATGTTGTCGTAATCGGCGAGGACCGTCTGGACCTTGTCGATCAGCGAACCATCCATCAGGCTTTTCACATCAGTTGCCATCTGCGGCAGACCCAACTGGTTCATCACACCCATCGACTTGTGCTTGTAGTTAATCGACACGGCCGGGGTGCCAGAGTTCATGGAAATAATCGCCGAGTGCAGGCGGGTGTACTAATGGTCAAGTGACAATGACTCAGCAGGATGCCCAGCTCCAGATCGTTAAACTCGTCCATGATGACGTGATAATGCTCAGGTTGAGCCACGTGGTCACGCAGCGTCAGCGCCACCATACGGTCATCCTTGGCGTAGCTGTCGATGCCGGTACAGGTCGAGAACGCGACGACCTGATAGCCTTCGGCGATCATGGCGTTGATCACCCGGCCAAAGGCGGCTTCGTACTCTTTCTGGGTGACGCCCAAACGTTTGTCGAACGGCGCCAGTTCACGCACGGTGATGGCAATAGTTTTGCGACCGCTGATCATGCCCTGCCAGTGCAGCAGGTTATGGCTTGGGTTTTCCACCTCACTCGCCCGCACCAGCAAGGCGGTATCCACCCCGGCAGCCACTTTAGAACTGGTCACGCCATCGCGCTTCATCAGATCAAGGCTGACTGACTCACGCAGCACCAGGCTGTCGACGCGATCGAACACAAAGTTAGCCAGAGCATTCACGCGCGGGTTCTGGAACGGGCCGACGGAATGACCAATCAGGTAGATCGGCTTTTTCGCCATCAGAGCACACAGCGCGTGGTCAAACTGGGTCACGCCATACAGGTCGACGAAGAACGATCCGCCCACCTGAATAATCGCATCATATTTCGCCAGGCTTTCGGTAAACGCTTTCAGATGTGGCGGCACGGCGAACGACTTGTACAGGCCGCCTTTGCCCAGATGCGCCATCATAATGTCGGGCATCAAACGGTTCGCGACTTTACGCTTAAACGAACCGACCAAACCTTTGGCTGACTTGCTATTGTGCATAAACAGCGAATCCTGCTGCAGCAAATAACCGGAGCTGGTTGAATAACGGCTAATCGCATCAATGTCTAAATCACTGCATGCAGACTTCATTGAATCAATCAGTCCACGAAGAATCGCGCCATCCCCATGATTCCCACACGTATGGTTACCCACCAATAAAATTTTCATAACAACTCCGAATGAATTTTTTTAATTCTGCAAGCCGTCCAGATCCGCAACGGGCAAAATGAACTCTGTTTAAATAACTGCAATACGGGATAACGCACCCAAAGGGTCCTGCTCCTGTTAAGACCGGCCGCCTCCTTATATGGCGGCCGTCATGCATCGGTAATAACTGAATCTGTTACGACTTGATGGCGAAGTAAGGCAGCGCAACCTGTTTGCCGTTGATCACCACCGAGACAAAACCTTCCGGCTTGCTGGTATCAACCTGATCGGCCGACAGCGGCCGCGACGCCATCAGCAGGTCGCCCTGCTCGTTGGCACCGACGCCGGCTTTGCCGTTGTGCAGGCTGAAGCGCTGCGGTGCTCGTTTGGTGGCATCACCGGCTGGCGGATTACCCGGCTGCATCCGGGCGTTAACCCGCGCACAGCGTCCGGTAACAAAACGGTCTTTGCCGGTGGTTTTGTCGCTGATCAGGTTCATCAGCGGCTGATGGCCACTGCCGTTGCTGAACTGCGCCTGACCAAAAATTTCAATCTCCCACGAATCCCCCACCGTCGGTGAATAGAGGCTGCCGAGATCGAACCAGGTTTCCTGATTGGTGTTGTTCTCTAACCGCCAGCGCGAGGTGATGTAGTTGTACTTCAGGCTGCCATTCAGCGCGACGCCGTACGACTCAACGCGGGTTGAGCCCATCTCCCAGATGCTGAGCAGCCGATCGCCCTGGCTGGAGTTGTCAATCCAGCTGCCTGACTGCAGGCTGGTCTGACGCATATTGAGTCGGGTGTTGTACGCGATCAGCGGATTCTTGCAATCCTCAAGGCTCAGCGCATCGACGATCCACTGGCCATTAGAGATGTCGCCCGGGTTGTCGCAGTGCTCAATCCAGCCGTTGTGAATAATCGATTGACCACAGGGCGGCAGGTTCAGTACCTTACCGCCACGGCAGTGCTGGGCATTGAAGTTAGATAACTCAATCGCGGTACTGTGGTCCCAATTGCCCTGCTTCTGTCCTGACCAGCCGGATTTGATCACGTCGCCACTGCAGCGCGAGGCGTACCACTGGTCGATTTTACAATCCAGCGTATCCTGCAGGCTGATGGCCGTGCCGCCGACAAAATTGAAACGCAGGCAGGCACCACGGAAGTACTGACCGCCAGGACAGGTATTGTGGAAGAAGCCCTGTTTGTTCGGGTTCTTGTCACTGTTACCGTTAAAAATCAGGTTAGAAAGCTCAACCCGGCGCGCATTCATCGAGAAGATGAAGTCTGACTTACCGTCAGAGACCACGGTGGTGGCCGGGAAATAGCCGAAATTCACCATCGCGCCTGACACGCGGAAGAAGTTGAGATATTTATCGCCAAAGTCGCAGACTGAGACAAAAAAGGTCCCGGCCGGGAACTGGACGCAGATTTGCTGGTTAGCCTGCTTCGACCAAGTGAACATCGCCATGATCGCTGGCGCGGTATCGGTTTTGCCGTCGGCAATCGCGCCAAAATCAAACGGGGTTAAGCGGTTGAAATCCTCAACTACCCGACGCCAGTGGAAACCCCGGCCGGCGAAGTTAACGTCGCCATCATCCTGCGCCAGCTGGAAGCTGCCGACAAACTCGCCGCCGCCAACTTCGAAGCCGTCGTACCAGCTTTTCAGCTTCACTTTGGCCCCTTCAAATAGCGGACGGGTTTTACGTAACTCTTCGACTGACGGGATTTCACCAATCAACTGGTAACCGGCAGGCTGCGCCAGACGCTGGCTGAAATCTGCCGCGCCAGGACGGTTGACATCTGTGATGTTAAACAACATCTGGCCGTTATTGTCTTCAACCGCCATTGAGTGCGACGGATCGGCGATCAGCGCCGCATTATCTTTAATAAACTGCGAAAAATTGCTTTTGTTCAGCGCTACCGGCTGGGCGATCTGCGACACTTTGCCGCTGGCATAACGCAGGTAGACCGGGATCTGGTTGCCCGGCTTGCTGGCGTCGGTGCCGGCTTTACCGATCCACAGTTTGCCTTCAAAACCCTGCCAGAACTGCGGCGGCATGGCGTAAACGTTTTCCGGCGTCAGGATTGGTACGTCGCCTTTAGGTACATCGGTGGCATCGACCGGCTTCAGGGCGATACCGTTACTTTTAGCAGCGTAGCTGGAAAAGGTGCTCACGGAGAGAGCCCCCACCAGAGCAGAGGCGGCGGTCTGTAAAACTTCTCTTCTTTTCATGCATCAATTCCCATAATCAATAAGGCCGGATAATCGGCCATGGCGGTGTCCCTGAGGCACGTCGCAAGGGCGCTTTTCCAGCACCGAATTACACCAACGCCAGCCAGCTTTGCTTGATTTGATTACCGTCGAATTTCAGCGCGGTCTGTTTTGTTTTTTTAGCTCATGGCATAGAACAGTGCGTCATCGCTGGCGAGTTGTTCCATCCGCGCCAGGAAGGTGGTTTTGTCATTCATCGGCACCAGGAAGCCATCTTCACCGTGATTGATGATCTCCTGCGGCCCGGTCGGGCAGTCATACGCCACCACCGGCAATGACCAAGATTTGGCTTCCAGCAGCACCAGCGGCAGACCTTCATAGCGTGAGGTCATCAGCGCCATGTCGCTGTCGCGGTAGTAATCGTTGATGTTGCTGACTTTGCCGACAAACTTCACGCTGTCGGTAATGCCCAGCACCGCAGCCTGATCGTGCAACTGCTGACGCAGTTCGCCGTCACCGGCAATCACCAGCGTCCAGTCAGGATGAGAACGGGCAAAGTCGCGCCAGATATCCAGCAGCAAATCGAAGCCCTTCTGGTTATCCAGACGCCCCACGGCCAGCGCCTGACGATGACGCGTCTGGCGTTGATAGCCTTTGTAAACCACCGGATTCGGGATTTGCTTGCTGGGAATACGCCAGCGGTTGAACAACTGATGATCTTTATCGGTCAGAACAATCACGCGGTCGTAGTAGCGCAGCAGCAGAAACTTGAGGAACTTGATCGGTTTGCTGAAGGAGTTAATGACGATATGTTCGCAGGCGTAGGCTTTGCCCCGCTTTTTCTTCATCGCCAGCAGGTTCCAGAAGGCGAACATCACGCTGAGGCGACACATGCTGATCAGGAAAACAGTGTCGAAACCCTCTTCATGAATGAGGGCAACCGCGCTCTTAATCGGGTTGCTCTGCCCTTCAAAGCTGACGATCTGTTTGACGTGCTCAAACGGATAGAAGGTTTTTCCGCTGCCTTCCAGCGAGTACGAGTAAATGGTGACGTCGTGCGTTTCGCCAAGACATTCTGACATGAAGTTACAGATGTTCTCGGTGCCCGCATACGAGTAGGCATCTTTGATCACCAGGACAATTTTTTTCATGAAACGCTATCCACCTCAAATAATAAAGACAATCCTGCCGATTGGCTTAACGATGCTTCAGGGTAAACAGCACGCCATTCAATATATACCAGCCTTAATAGTAATAGATTTTTAAAGGATTGTTTTTATAGATAATTCTTAATAATTCGAGGTGCCATTTCGCCGCTTTGTTCTTATTGCGGGAAAGGGAATCACCTAATTCGTAATAATCGACCAGAATGGTCTGAATCACGCGTGCCTGCTTGTAGCGGGTGAACAGTTCATACACGAACAGGAAGTCTTCGTGGCCCTTACGCTGGAAGAAGATGCCCTCAGGCGGACGACGGAAACAGACCGAGGAGAAGCAGACGCGATACTGCTTCTTCACAAAGTTTTCCTGCTGCAGATAGGGCTTGCTGTAGGTGATGTCGTGGTCGGCGTTGCGGGTTTTGTAGTGATATTCGGTAATGACAAAGTTGTCACCCGCGGTGAGTGCCGCCACCTGCTGCGCCAGTTTGTCAGCGTGCCATTCGTCGTCACTGTCGAGAAACGCGATGATCTCTTCGCTGGCGGCCCGCAGCCCGACGTTACGGGTTTCAGCGGCGCCCATGTTAACCGCGTTGTCCAGAACGTTAATGCGCGGGTCCTGACACTGTTCCCGCACCCAGGAGAGTGAATCGTCGGTTGACTTATCGTTGATCAGGTAAAGGTGCCAGTCGGCGTAACTTTGATTGATAACCGATTGCACGGCGCGTAATACCGTCTGACGTGCGTTATACATAGGCATGACAATGCCGACGGTTCCAACGTGATTATTCATCTTTAACCCAGAATAATAAGCAAAATAGAGAGAGAGAGCTGCTCCTGACGTCAGGAGCAAAGAGAACGAGACTGCGCCGCATCAGGAGAGCGCTTTTTCACCGCCAAAACGCGCCCGGACCTTGTCTTTGACCCGGTTCATAAAGTAAGCGCGATTATCCTGGTTGGTGAGGAAGAAGTAGCGGGCAAACGTCAGGCTCGCCATCATTCCGTTGCCGTCCATCTTGTAGCGCAGCGGCAGCTTAAAGGCTTTGTAGGTGTGGATGTCACGCGGGGTCAGGTGCGGCTTCATCGCGTCGAGCCAGAACATCCAGTAACTCACCGACTCGCCTTTGTGCTTCGAGCCGAACTTCGTCACCAGATGGTAATTGGCCAGCGGCGCAGCGATCATCACGAACTCATAGCCCATGCGGTCGGCACGAATACAGAAGTCGTAATCCTGATGGCGGATATAGCGGGTATCGAACTGAATTTTTGCTGCATCTTCGCGCTTCAGCACGATGGTGCTGGTCTGAATAAAGCCGTAGCAGCCGAACAGATACCCTGCGACGGTTTCATTTTTACACGGTGGCTGAATCGGCATCACTTTCAGAAAAGCGCCATCCTGATAGATGTTCACATGGCTGAAAATCACCACGTTCTGCTTGCCCTGGGCGTCCAGCTGAGCAATTATTTCGCTCACCTGACGCAGTTTATCGGCGTGCCACTCGTCGTCGGCGTCGAGGAAACTGACGTAATCGCCGGTTGCCAGCTCAATACCTTTGTTACGCGCGCCTGCGCCGTTGAGCTTAACCTCGGAGAGCACCAGGTTAATATTCAGGTCCTGATAGCGCTTACTGCGCACCACTTCAGCCAGAGCGGCCGCATCGGCGGACTTATCATCAACGATGATCACTTCAAAATTGCGATACGTCTGCGCTTTAACGCAATCCAGCGTCGTCACAATCGATTCTGACGCATTATAAGCAGGAATTACGATGGAGAAGCGAATGTCCTTCATTGCCAGCACCTCATTAAAAACAGTTATAATTTCAAATATATAACGTTTGGACGTAGCAGGGTAACCGGTGATGTCCTAATTTGTCTGCGAAGTTTCGATCGCCACTTTTTTCTTATTGCTGCTGCCGATAAACGGTTTTTCCACATACAGATAAGTCAGTTTTGCCAAGCAAAACGACACCACAAAAAACAGCATGGAAAGCGCGGTATAAAGAACAAAATCATGCTGCAGCGAAGGCAGCGGCAGCTGCTTGATAAAATAGAGCACCACGCCGTGCATCACATAGAGGCTATAACTCACTTCGCCAACCGACATCAGGGTCTTATTTTCCAGCAGGCCAAAAAGCGCATTGCCGCTGCTGAAGATGAAAAACACCAGCGCCAGACAGCAGAGAAAAATCAGGTAGAAAAACTGGCTGCTGGTAAAGAACAGCGCCACCACGGAGAGCGCAATCGCCAGTCCCGCAGCCCGAGCGGAGTTGCGGCCCGCCACCCAGCGGTCACGGTACTGCTAGGCCAGATAGCCCATCGCGAACCCGAGCACCGGACGGGGATCGGTATAGGCGGTGCCCCACAGCCGCAGCGCCACCGCAACCACAAAAATCCCCCCAATCGACCCGAGGATCAGAAGCGTTTTGTAGCGGCCACCGGTCACGCGGTTAAGCAGGTAATTCAGCGGAATCGACAGATAGAGCAGCCATTCCAGCCACAGCGTCCATTCGACGCCGGCGTTAACATTGGCGGTCATAAACGACCCGACGTGGTAATTGCCGACAAACAGCAGCCACAGCATGGCCTGCTTCAGCGACGTCAAATCCGGCACCAGGTTGCCCCTGTAACAAGCCAATCGTCATCACCACCAGTCCTGAAAACCAGAACATCGGCACGATGCGGCGCAGACTCGATTTCATCAGCTTGTGGGTCAGCTCGCCGGGGGTCAGGCGGTCGTTATCCAGCCAGCGGTAAAATAAAAAGGTGGAGATCATAAAAAAACAGCGCCACGCCAAACTTGCCGCTGTTGACAAAAAAGTTGCCCTGCGAAATCAGGGAAAAATAGTCTTTATTAAATATCCAGTCATGATCGCGTGCGTAGACATAATGCGCGAAGTGCGAAAAAGCCACGATGCTGGCCAGCAGCGCACGCAATCCGGAAATGCTTTTAATCCCGCTTTCGTTGTAAATGCCACGATGGAAAGAGAACGCCCGCAATACCAGCAGCGCCAGTCCCAGTGAAAGCACCATCATCAGTACGTATATACCGCCCTGCTCCTGAAGTCCATAAAATCATTAGGTTAGCTGGTGTGTTAAAAACGCTGTCAAAATGCTGGCTTAGCAGCTCAAAAGTCTGTTCAGCTTTCTTTTTATAAAGTGTTTTGGTCGAGTGAATACAGTCGGCAGACATTTCGCTACGCCAGTCACCCTGCTGCTTAATCAGCTGATACTGTCGGACAATCGGTACCTGCTGCTGTGCTACCTAGTTCAGCTGGTAAACATAGGGCCAGACGTTCCAGCGCTCGGCCCGTCCACACAGTGGATTAGGCTGTTGCAGCACCACCTGCTTATGGTGCGCTTTGGCGGTTTTAATCAGGCTTGTCAGGGTACGATTAAAGTCCTCAGGACTTTCAGCCCCGGCCGTCCGATTTTTCGCCGAGTAGATGCGCGCATCGTTAATCGCGTAATTAATCAGGATGATACGCGCATCGGACTGCGCCATGCGCTTCTCCCAGCTGACCGGCGACCGGATTAGCTCGGTGAGCTGGGCGCCGGGCGAGCCGTGATTTTCGATGCGAACCGCCGAACCATATTTCTGCTGCAACATCTGCTGCAGATAACTGATTTCGTTCTCTTTGCTGATGATGTTGCGCCCGCCTGACGAGGTCACACCAGCGGTGGTGGAATGCCATAGGCCGCGATAACAATCGCGGCCGGCGCGCTCGCCGCCTGCACCAGCAGCGGCGAAGCGATCAGCAACAGCGGCAGACAGCGTTTCATTGCCAGCCCCCGTTTCATCAGTGAACCAGTTTAAATTCGCGTGCCACCTCGTACCCCACCACAGCCTGCTTCAGGGAGATGGTGTTGTAATAGAGGTAGTACATCTGGAAGAAGACAAACATGGCAAACATCGCCGGCTTCCAGACCCGTTTCGACTGGTAGATCAACAGCGTCAGAATGATCAGCTCCACCTGCAGCAGGTAGTTCGACAGACGCGCGCCGGAGGAGTAGTTGTAGAAGAAGATCCTGATGCCGCCACCGATGATGGCAAAGGTGATGATCAACAGGTAGTTCATCCGCCAGGCATCGTAGTTATCGCGCTTGAGCTGGTTGCTCAGCATGAAACAAACAAAGATAAAAACCAGCGCGACGTTTTTCAGGTTGGAGACTGAGAAAACGCTACCGGTGGTGGCCGCTGCAGAGTTGTCGTTGTTGTAGTTGGCTGCCCTTTCACCCAGTGCCCCGAGGTGGCCAGCAATTACCGACACGAAGCCCATCCCGCCGACTTTAGAGGCCGGAATACTCAGCACAATAATCGCAATCGGCCACCAGCGACGTTCACGCATGAACAGGAACGGGATCAGCGTAACCACCATCACGGCGGTGTTGTGACTGAGGAATGACAGCACAAAGAAGCCGGTCGCCAGCCAGTAGCGCCTCAGGTAGAGCGCCCAGATCACCCCGAGGAACAGGGCCGAGCTGAGACCAAAGCGAATCTGGTTCATATCTTTGTTAATGAAGATATGCGTCGAGTAGAGCGCCAGCGCCATCACCGGATACGGCGACATCTTTTTAAAGAAGATCGCGTTGGTGCCCACCGACAGGATCGAAAAAACAAACAGGAAGGTGCTGACATTATGGGAGATCAGGGTGGCGATCGCAAAAATCAGCGGCTCGTAGCGGAAGAATGCCACGGTATTGAGAAAGCCGTTGACTTGGATACGCCGGATAAAATCTTCGAAGAAGTTGCGGTATTGGTAGTCATCCATCCCGGTGCCGAGACCGCGTATGCCGCCGAATACAATCAGCGTTACGGTCGCGATGCAGAGCAGATAAGTCAGAAGATGATTGGTTCGTTCGTCTTTTTTCAGCAGGAGTCCAACCAGCGACATCACCAGTAAAAACCCTGATACATACCAATATGGAGCCATGGTGTGCTTTCTTAATTCCACAAGTTCTCATGCCAACAGTCGGCGACGCTGATTGCCTTCCCGGCTGACGTCTCAGCGTGCCCGGCACACTGGCCCTTCTGGGCGTGCGACAGATTGATGCGTGTCGTCATTCAAAGGTGCGATAAAAAGGAGCTGTCAGACCGCCCCTGCAACTCAGTGATTAGCTTTTGGTTGGTTTACCGTATTCGTAATCGTAATAGTCATAACCATAGCCATACGCATTGGCTGCTTTACGCACCACGGCGTTGAGGATCACACCTTTAATCTCAATACCGTTCTGGGCAAAGCGTTTGAAGCTGACATCCACTTCTTTGGTGATGTTGGTCTCGAAACGCGCCACCATCAGCGAGGTGCCGGCCAGCTTACCGATAATTGACGCATCGGTAACCGCCAGAATCGGTGGCGTATCGATTAACACCAGGTCGTAGTTCTTGCTCGCCCAATCCAGCAGCTCACCCATACGACGATGCATCAGCAGTTCAGACGGGTTCGGCGGAACCTGGCCACGTGGCAGGAAGTCGAAACCGTAAACACCTGCTGAATCAGCGCCGGGCTAAACTCAGTTTTACCGGACTGCACGTCACGGGTCAGACGCAGGATTTCCTGCTGAGTCTGTGGCAAACCAGAGATTTTCTTGTTCAGCTGCGCCTGCTCACCTTCCAACGTTTTGCGTTTTTCCAGCAGCGCGCGGTAAGTCGGTTGATCTTTGGCAAACAGCTGAGACACTTCGGCTTCACGGAACGTCAGTTCGTTCAACTGGCTCTGCACGCTGACCGACGAGTCGAGCGCTGATTTCGCTTCCAGTGACAGGTCAACCGATTCGTTCTGACGACGGAAGGTGTTCAGCTTGTCTTCCGCTTCATCCAGTTTGGCGCGAACCTGCGGCAACTGAGTGCGTAAGAACTGCAGGCTTTTCTCTGCCTGCTCAGACTTGCGCTCAACGTTCTGCAACAGATATTTGTTGACGATCTGGTTCAGCACTTTGCTGATCTGCTCGGGATCTTCACCCAGATACTCCAGACCCAGCACGCCGGTGTCTTTGCCTTTGTCGGCAACGGTCAGATTAGACAGTACCGAACGGATCGCCTGCAGATTGTTCAGTTTGGTCACGGTGAAGCTGGTGCCTTCATCGGCGTGAATTTCGCTCACCAGCATGGTGATGTCGCCATGCGACTCTAGCTGACCTACTTTATCTTTGAACAGCTCATCGCCATCTTTCGACACGGTGTAGCTGTCCGGACCGGTCACTTCCAGTTCAACGTTACGCTTGTCGGTAGTGCGCGGGATTTCCAGCCGCGAAATCGCGATGTTTGATGGCTTGTTGCCCATCAGGCGTGACAGACCTTTACCGATTACCGGGAAAGTAGTTCTGCTCAACCACGGTATCCAGACCCAGATCGTCAACGGTTTTACCGATCACCATGCGTGATTCAAGAATCCAGATCTCAGTATCTGAGGCAGTTATCGGTGGCAGAATGCTGTCCAGTTCGTTCAGAACGGTGCTGGCATTCTTCTGCTCAACCTAGACTAAGGCATCGGCGCTATAAATCGGTGTCGCAAACATTGTGTAGAACGTGCCCGCCAGCATAAAGAAAGCGGTAACGGCAACAATGATCCAGCGATGATCAATAAGCTGTCCCACAAGATGCGCCAGAGCCCATCCATTCGAATCCTCTCCCGGCGCGGTTCTAACCTTGTTTTTTATATTCATGGATAATCCCAACTATCGGCTCAATACGTTGACCCATTTCTGGGTAGCGTTTTCCAGTAACCCGTAAACCTCTTCAAAGGCCTCACGGCTTTTTCTGTACGGATCCGCAATTTCTCTCTGATTGAGCCAGTGCCCAAGCAGCATGGTTTTGCCACGCGCGGCCGGGTCAATGCGATTCACCTGTTCAATCTGACGCTTCTCCATCACCAGAATCAGGTCAACGTTGCGGAACATGTCTGCCGTCAGCTGTTGTGCCTGATGTCCTTCCAGCGACAGGCCATGTGCGGCCGCCACGTCGCTGGCGGTCTGGTCAGCCGGACACCCGACCAGGGCGCCCAGACCGGCCGAACTGACCTGGGTATTGGGAAGCGCGCGTTTAAACAGGCGCTCTCCGGTTGGAGAGCGGCAGATGTTGCCGACGCAAACGACTAACACGGACGTAATCATGGTGAAACCTTAGTTTGACCAGTTGCGGATACGCAGTGCGCTCTCGCTCACATCGTTGATACCCGCAATGGTTGGCAGTAATTGCGAGATCACACGGTTCCAGCGCGTAAGAGGCGTGGAGGTGACATAGACGATGTCGTACGGTTCCAGTTGGAATTCAGTACCCATGACCATTGATGCCGCATCTTTAGTATTCAACTGATAGATGTTGGCAATCTTGTTACGATCGGTGCCGCGCAGTGGACGGATAACGAACACGCCGGTGGCGTCACCATCCCGGCCGCATTACCCAGCGCTTCAGCCAGCGTCATGCCGCTGCGATCCATTTTCAGGTTCGCCTGCTGCTTCACTTCGCCCATCACAAACACTTTCAGATCGTCATTACGCGGAACGTAAAGGATATCGCCTGGATAGAGCAGACGGTTCTGGCTCAGATCGCCGTTCTGCATCAGTGCCTGCAGTGAGACGCGCTGTTCGCGACTGTTGTGCGTCAGGACCACGTTGCGCCAGTCCGCATCCGCTGCCAGACCGCCTGCGGCGTTGATGGCATCCAGAATCGTTAACGGTACGTTGGTAATCGGCTGCTGACCTGAGGCGGTCACCGAACCGGTCACGTAGGTCTTCTGCGATTTGAACGAGGCGATGCTGACGTCAACCTGCGGGCTTTCGATGTACTGTGCCAGGCGACGGGCGATTTCGTTACGCACTTCACCGACGGTACGGCCTGCTACGCGGACTTTACCAATGTATGGATAGAAAATCGTACCATCTGAATGTACCCAGTTACCGGTGTCGCTGGCGCTACGGTACTGACCGGCCGGCGTGGTTAACTCAGGGTGAGCCCAGACGGTCACGGTCAGAACGTCGCCAATACCGATACGGTATTCATAGTTCTGAATTTCGTTCTGCAGAGAAGGGTTCGCCTGATCCACCAGTGGCTTAGGACGCATTTTCTCGACCAGCGTTGGGGGTAACGGAAAGACGTTGACGTACTTATCGATGTCAAAGTTGCTGTCCTGCTGCTCGATGACATCTTTTCTCGATGTGGAAAGGCGCTGACCTGGTTCGATCGTACACCCGCTAAGAAAAGTGGCGGATACCAGCAAGGGTATCAATTTCATTTTGATTGTAATCATTTAGATCTTCGCTATCAGTTATTGATTGATAGAGGCGAATACGCCGCTGTGTAAGCGTCCAACAAAAAGTAAAACTAACTTAATTAAGCACTGAACCTGTCTCGTTCATTATCCTTTGCTCCAATTGTTATAAGTAGTAACCATCCATCAGGGCGGAATAACAGTAGCAGAGGATTACGCAACGGTAATGACAATCTACTTTCTCCCTGACGATGGCCGCTAACAACGACACGCCTGACAACGGCACCGAACCACGAGAGCGCGCGGTTAACGCGCTCTTATCACCTCACAATCAATACGCACCGTCTCGCTTCAACACCACACCGACTGTTTTAAACAGAATGGCGATGTCATTCCACAGTGACCAGTTTTTCACGTACCACGAGTCGAAATAGACGCGGGTTTCGTAGTCAACATCATTACGACCGCTGACCTGCCACAATCCCGTCATGCCTGGCTTTGCCATCAGGTAATAATCAACATCACTGGCATAACGACAGAGTTCATCTTCAATAACCGGACGGGGACCGACCAGGCTCATGTCGCCGCGCACCACGTTCCACAGCTGCGGCAACTCATCAAGACTGGTTTTACGGATAAAATGGCCCACTTTGGTAATGCGCGGATCATTTTTCAGTTTGAAATCCTTGTCCCACTCCGCGCGCGGCTACCGGGTCGGTACGCAGCACTTCTTCCAGTACTTCTTTAGAATTAATCACCATCGAGCGGAACTTCAGGCATTTGAATTTACGGCCATTCATGCCGACACGCTCGTGTCCATAAATTGGCGGTCCACCGTCACGGCCGACCAGGAAGACCAGCACCAGCAGCGCCGGCATCAGCATCAGAATAATCGACAGGGCACCGACGATATCAAAGGCGCGCTTCAGGAAACGCGAGGTGCGTTTCGCCAGATTGTTCTGTACACGTAAAATCATCACTTCGTGGCTGAATATATACGCCATATCAGTGCCGTACAGCGGAACGCCGCGTAATGTCGGGATCACCGATACCGAACAGCAATTGTGCATTGCCAGCGATTTCAGCCATTTATCACAATACTGGCTCTGCTCGAACTCCACCGCCACGATAAACTGGGTTTCGCTGTTGGTCAGGCTCCATAACTCCTGCTCATCGCGCAGCACCGGGACGCCGTCGAGAATGCCTTGCGGACAGGTGCCATCCACGTCGTAGAAGGCGATGACGTCAAAACCCATAACCTTTTCACTCTGCAGAGCCTGCCAGGCTTCGTGGGCATTTTTGCTGCTGCCGATAATAATGGTCTGCTTTTTCCACAACCCGTAATGGTTTAGCACCCGCTTAGAAAGCGCGCGGCAGGTCGGGATGAAAATAAGTGCCAGTACCCAAGTCAGTACCCAGGTCAGTAACCAGACAAAACGCGACATCTGCCACTGCGACAATGCGGTAATCGACAGATCAATAACCGAGAATATAAGAATGGTACGAAAAATTTCTTTTAATTCGAACCAGAATGGTCTGCGGTATGTATAGTGACGCAGCCTTACCCAGAACCAGCCGATACAAATTACTGACAGGCAGATGTGGGTGGCAATTTTTAAATTCATTTCTTTGTCAGAAATATCTGCCAGTGGCGAATCAGACTGAATATTAATCAGCATCATCGCCGCAAAGAACGCTGTGTTGAAAAAAATTAAGTCTGAGCAAGCCAGCATTAATTTGGTGATAAGACTTTTAAACGTAAATTCTGTATCGCGCATATTTAACTCTTTATTTTATTTCCTTAAACCCGCCACGCCTCTCGCCTGTATATTTTGAGCGGTATAAATTCTCAGGACTGAGCCGTTTCTGAGGGGAGCTCCTGCGGCCTTTACGCCAACGATCTTAACCATAAAACCAGCATTATTGTGATTAATTCCAACAGATTACTCTGACTTTAATCGACCTGAACAGCGCTCATTTAATAAACGATAAACGCGATTCAGGCACGCTACCGCCCTTGGCTGTCGCTGCCAATACCGCTGTCATCATTCATATTGCTCTGCACGGAGCGTCGCATTGACGCTTAATGCATCAGTTATCGGACGAGATCACAATTCATAACATTGGACGTCGATTGGTCACGCGAATTACGACATGGGCGCAGACTTTTGCAAACTCGTTTCTATACTAGTTATTACTGGCTTGTTTACAAGTAGGCCCCGCCATCCTTGGACTATTTTAGGAAAAAGACTACCAGCCATTAGTATTGACGCCACAGCAGCAGTGCAATCCTTTCTTCATATTTCATATTAATGCCATGTCACCACCAGGATAAATCGCATAAGCCCTACAGCGGGATATCCCTGCATTTGAAAATATTACCCGTCATCTGTGCTGCTAAGTCAGTGCGAATTTAATCAAATCATATCTTGTGCAGAGACAAAATTATTGCGGCCACATTGCTGCCAGCGGTGGCTCACCGCCGGTTGCGGCATTTGTACCGGGCGTCACACTCCACTATCATCAGACAAAACTCAATTAAAGACATTCAGGTAAATAACGCATGCTGGAAGTTATTGCAGATCCGTCGCTGTGGGCAGGATTAGTCACGCTAATCGCTCTCGAACTGATTTTGGGCATCGATAATCTGGTGTTCATCGCCATTCTGGTTGAGAAGCTGCCCGCGGCGTTGCGAGACCGCGCCAGGGTGATTGGCCTGCTGCTGGCGCTGGTGTGCCGTTTACTGCTGCTGGCCTCGCTTTCCTAGATGGTTACGCTGACCCAACCGTGGGTGACGCTGGCGGGTTACGCGTTTAGCGCGCGCGATCTGTTACTGCTGTCAGGTACTGCTTTCAGGCAGGATTTTCCTGCTGTTTAAAACCACAACGGAGTTAAATTCACGCCTTGAAGGCCATGATGATGACGCCGGTCAACAAAAAGGCGGCGCTAAATCCTGGCCGGTGGTAGCGCAAATCCTGGTTCTGGACGCCATTTTCTCGCTCGATGCGGTGATTACGGCGGTCGGAATGGTGAATGATTTACCGGTAATGATGATTGCGGTGACCATCGCCATTCTGCTAATGCTGCTGGCCAGTAAACCCCTGACCCGCTTTGTGAACAGTCACCCGACCATCGTCATTCTCTGCTTAAGCTTTTTACTGATGATCGGCTTCAGCCTAGTGGCGGAAGGCTTTGGCTTTGCGATTCCGAAAGGCTACCTCTATGCAGCCATCGGCTTCTCGGTGCTGATTGAGGCGCTGAATCAACTGGCGCAGTTTAACCGTAGGCGGGTGCTCTCGGCTGGCCGGCCGTTACGTCAGCGCACTGCCGAAGCGGTGCTGCGGCTGCTGCGCGGCGCGGCGGAACCGGCAGAGCTGGATGCGAAAACCTCCTCGCTGATTGCCGACAGTGACGCCACGATGCTGTTCAACCGACAGGAACGGGTAATGATTGCCCGGGTACTGGGGCTGGGACAGCGCCACGTTAACAGCATTATGACGTCACGCCACGACGTTGAGCATATCGACCTGAGTGACGATCCGGCTGAAATCATGGCGCGCCTCGACCGTAATCAGCATACCCGCATTCTGGTTACCGACCACTCCAGCGAACCGCTCGGCGTGGTCCACATTATCGATCTGCTGCACCAGTCGCTGCATGACAACTCCCTCGATTTGCGTGCGCTGATTCGCCAGGCGCATACCCATTTTGCCTTTGTGGTGGATGAGTTTGGTTCGGTTGAGGGGGTGGTCACCCTGAGTGACGTGATGGAGACCATTGCCGGTAACCTGCCGAATGAGGCGGGTAAAATCGACGCCCGCTACGATATTCAGGTTCAGGGTGAAAACCACTGGATCGCCAACGGCCATATGCCGCTGGACGACCTGGCGCTGTATGTGAAATTACCGCTGGAAGAGCAGCGGGATTACCACACGCTGGCCGGCTTACTGATGGACCGGCTGCAACATACTCCGCAGGAAGGGGAAGAGCTGCAGCTGGGAGACTATCTGTTGCGGACGCTGCAGGTGGAAAATCACCGGGTGCAGAAAGTCGAAATTCTGCAGCAGCCGGTGATGGACTATCAGGTCTGACGCGCTGCGCCGGTTACGGGCGCAGCAGCTTCTGCGTATTCTGTTTATTGTCGCTGTCCTGCCAGCTGCGCTTCGCCTCGGCCACGCTTAGCGTGTCGCCCCCCAGGTTGCCGTTCAGGCTCACCGTTCCCTGCAGGCTTTCCGGCAGTTCAAAAGCTTTAAGCAGCGGCTGAATATCGATCTGACTCAGCTCGGGCTGCAGGCTGACGTGGGTCACTGGCTGGCGGATATCGATGCTGCCCGGAATCGAGAAACTGCCCTGCCCCAGGCTGCCTTTCAGGGTGTCAAGCATCATCAGGCCGCGTTGATTGGTGGCATCAATGGCCAGACCGGTCAGCGGTAATCCGCGCCACACTGCCTTATCGGCCTGTATTTTGAGTACCAGATCGAGGGTGTTAAGCGGTGAATCTGCGTTACTTTTCTCACGCGGCTGCGCAATTACCGGCGTATCGGTCAGTAAATTATCCAGATTCAGGTTGCTGGCTTTAAGATCGAGCGCCAGCCGCTGCGGCAAGGCCAAGCGGCCGTCGGCCTGACCGGTCAGCATGCTGTCGTTGGCCGTAAGCTGCAGGTTGCGCAGTGCGAACTGCTGGCTGTCGGCATTCCAGTCAGCCTGGACACTCAGCGTGCCTTTTATCCCCTGCGCCGGCATATCCGCACCGGACAGGGCATAATCGAGCTGTTCTATCTGACGGCTGAGGCGATGCGGATACTGCGCCGCATCCAGCTGGCCCTTCAGGTTAACGGTGGCGTTGCGCTGATTGCGCGTCAGGCTGGAACTCAGGGTCAGCGTGGCTTGCTTACGCGCATCCTGTTCCAGATTGAGATTGAAATCGCGGAAATTATATTCGTCGCCGCCCGGCTGTTGCCAGATCAGCAAACTGTCGGCCACCCGCAGCTGGGCGATATCAAATGACCAGCCGGTGGACGGCGCAGAAGGCTCAGCGTTACGCGGTCCCTGCGGGGCGTTCTTCGCCGGTTGCGCGGCGGCGATGTCGGGCGTGACCCGCACCACCGCATTTTTCAGCATCACCTGCGTCACGCTCAGCTGATGTGACAGCAGCGGCCAGAGATCGACGTCCAGCCGCATATTATCCGCCGTCACCAGCGGCTGGCTGGCACCGGGCGCGGTCAGGCTCATGCGTCCGGCCAGAATGCTGAGTTGCGGCCAGACGTGCCAGCGCAGATCGCCGCTGACCTGAAGCTGATAACCACTGCGTTGTTCAACCTGTTGCACCATGTAGGCACGAAAGTCGTTGGGATTTACTAGCAGTACCAGTGCGGTCATTCACGCTACGACCACCACTAACAGGATGGCCAGCGTGGTTATCACTCTCTTCATTACATCCTCAGTAAATCAGTCTTTGTCGATACGGCTCGCGTCAGCGCCCTGCTGACCGCGGTATTTTGCATCTTCACGCCGGTTATAGGGACGCGCCGCCGGACCGGAAAGCGGCTCGAAGCTCAGCGCGCCGATTAACATGCCGGGACGCAGCGCCAGCGGCAGTTTACCTGAATTATAGAACTCCAGCACGATGCGTCCCTGCCAGCCGGGATCGATACGGTGTGCAGTGACATGTACCATCAGACCGAGTCGCGCCAGCGAAGAGCGTCCGTCCAGCCAGCCGACCAAATCGTCCGGCAGCGTGACCGACTCCAGCGTCACCGCCAGCGCCAGTTCCCCCGGATGCAGGAAGAAGGCTTCGCCGTCCGGCAGCACGATTTCATCGCTCATCACCCGGTCCAGCGCCGCGCTCACTTCATGTTTCGGGCCACTGAGATCGATATAAGCCGCAGTGTGGCCGCTGAACGTACGGAACTGATTGCCCAGCCGCACATCGACCGTGGCACCATTAATCCGCTCGACGGGCGGGCGTGGCTCAATGGCCAGCTTGCCATTATCCAGCCAAGCTTCAATATCGCGGTCGCATAATCTCATTGCGCTAACTCCATGACGTAAGTGTAGCGCACAGACAGGAGGCGCCTTACTGGCTGCCGCCTGTGCGCATAACATCCAGACAGACGTGAATTATTCAAAAAACTGATTAATTTTGGCTTTAAGAATATCAATAGCAATGCGTTTTTCCCGCCGCGCTGCACGATGATATCGGCGTACTGTTTTGAGGGTTCGATGAACTGCAGGAACATCGGACGCACGGTTTTCTGGTACTGACTCATCACCGAACCCATCGAACGGCCACGCTCATTGACGTCACGCTTCATGCAACGCATCAGGCAGATGTCGAGCGGGGTATTGACGAAAATCGAGAAATTCAGTTCCTGCCGCAGACGCGCATAGGTTAACAGCAGAATGCCTTCAAGGATAATCACCTTTTTCGGCTTCAGGTGCAGGGTTTCCGTAGTGCGAACTGTAGACCGGTAATTCGATATCCTGGCCGGCTTCAACCGCCTGCAAACGCTGCAACAGCAAATCATGATCCATCGCGCTGGGATGGTCATAATTGGTTTTAACCCTCTCTTCCATGGTGAGGTGACTTTGATCTTTGTAACAAGCATCTTCCGGGACCACCCCGATATGCTCGTCACCTACCTGATCACGGATTTCACGATAGAGCGTGCTAACAATTAAACTTTTACCGGATGCGGAAGCGCCGGCAATGCCTACAATCACGCACTGATGAGACTTGTCAGTCATACTTTTTTAAGACCTGATAACTGGAGCCTGCCACTGGTCACGCATTACGCGTCCAGATGACGGGCCGAAATGGAGAGGGTGTGTTCGCGCTAAGTATAGGGATTTCGGCGTTTTGATGCCAGAGAAATAGCGCGGGTGACTTTTCAGACTTTCTCCTTTGGACGCCAGTGATTTCACCGATAAACTAAGCACACACTGTAATATAAATAAAACCGCCTGCGCGGCGCGCTCAACGCGCGTCTGCCGGGTACAACCGACCGATCCCATCAGGAGTTGTATGCTCTGGAAGACTTTGACCTAATTTTGACGACAGCATGCTGTTGATTCCGACAGCGGTGCTTATTGCGCTGATTTTGCCGTGGGAAAGCGATAACCGCCGTACGGTGCTCTATTGGGTAGTCGCCTTTGGCCTCGCCGGACTGCTGGTCAGCCTGTCAAAAATTTTGTTTCTCGGCTTTGGTATTGGCAGCGCACGCTTTAATTTTACCGGCTTCAGCGGACATAGTGCGATGTCAGCCACCCTACGGCCGGTAATGCTGTGGCTGATTTCTGGCCGCCGGCCCGCCCTGTGGCGCGGCCTGGCGATTGGCGTCGGCTATATGATCCCATTGATGGTGGGCTTCTCTCGCCTGGTGATCCATGCCCATTCTAAAAGTGAAGTGGCGACCGGCCTGCTGCTCGGCTTCACCCTCAGCACCGCTTTTCTGATTTCACAGCGTGGCACCGCGCTCAAAGGGTTCAGCTGGCCGCAGATTGGCGCGGCGCTGTTAGTGACGTTTGTCCTGTTAAGTCATGGCCGGGTAGCCACCACCCAGCAGTTCCTCGAACGTTTTTCCGCCAGCCTGGCCGGAATGGAAAAGCCCTACATCCGCGCCGATCTTTTCCGACAGTAATCAAAGGCTAACTTTCTCTGCCCGTCAATTGCCGAATAACGGGCAACTTTGATTTGCCCCCTTTTTTCTTGTCTGAATGTGCTAGCATGCTAAAAGAGAATGACTGGTGCATATTTATTTCGCCGTTGCGAAACCGCTGCACCCTGCCGGACGTCTGCATGACCATTGAGATCCCCTACCTGCACAATCGACCGAAAAAGCGCTGGATCTGTGCGCTTTTACTCGGCTGCTCGGTATTTGTCCTGACGCTGTTCTGTCTTGAACTGATTGTGGTCAGCGGAAAAATTTCGCCCTTATGGTTTTCCGACCGCCGCCATGACGGTAGTGGTTTTCCGCTGCCCATCACGCCAGCTGCCGCTCTACCTGACGGCCTGCGTGCTCGGCACCGCCTGCGCCAATGCGATGATCATCGGTCCGGCCCTCTCCAACATTAAATTTGCCCTGCTTAACCTGCTGCAGGCGGGTCTGGGCGGAATACTGCTGCGGGCGTGACTCGATCGACACGCGCCACTCAGTTCACTGCATCACTGGGCACGGCTGGTGCTGGCGGTGGGGATCTTTACGCCGGTGATCGGCGGATTAATGGCGCTGTAGGTGCTGCAGGTCAGTGGTCACGCCTCGTTTCCCTTCTTTATATACCTGGGTGATCTCCGAGATTATCGGCATGCTGGTGCGGCCCTATGCTGCTGTTACCGTGGCCGCTGCGCCGCACCCAGCTGCGCGAACTGCACCTAACGAAATTCTTTCTGACGCTGACGGTGACGCTGGTGGCCAGCTATCTGGCCCTGCGCTATCTGCCGTGGCCGTTCAGCTTTATTGTGGTGATTCTGTTCTGGTGCGCCGTCCGGCTGCCCAAGCTACAGGCGTTCGTGCTGTTTTTCCTGAACGCCAGCTTTATGTCCATGCTACTGGCCTTTGGCCTGGTCAGCGTGGTGAACCAATAACAGTGCGCTGGGACCGGTCTCCAGCTGGCTGCCGTTCCTGCTGGTGCTGATCACCAGCCACATCATGTCGCTGGTGATGGATGCGTTTCGGCGTGAGAAAAATCATATCAGCGAAAGCGAAACCCGCTTTCGTCACGCGATGGAATACTCGGCGATTGGCATGGCGCTGGTCTCCCCCCAGGGCAGCTGGCTGCAGGTTAACCATTCACTCTGCCAGACGCTGGCTATCCGGAAGATGAACTGCGGCGGCTGACCTTTCAGCAGATCACCCATCCTGACGACCTCAGCAACGATCTGCAGCAGCTGAGCAAGCTGCTCGGCGGTGAGATTGACACCTACACGCTGGAAAAGCGTTACCTCCGCAAAGACGGTGAGATTGTCTGGACCCGGCTGACGGTGTCGCTGGTGCGCGATCCCGCCCATCTGCCGCTCTACCTGATTGCCCAGATCGTGGATATCTCCGAGCTGAAACAGAGCGAGCAGGTCAATCGCCGGCTGATGGAGCGCATCAAGCTGGCCAACGAGGCAGGCGGCATCGGCGTATGGGAATGGAACCTGCTGACCGGCGAGATGCTCTGGGACAAGCGAATGTACGCGCTGTTTGGCCTGGTGCCACACGAGTCGCCCGGCTATGACTTGTGGGTGCATTTGCTGCATCCTAGCGATCGGGAACATGCGGCGCTGACGGTGCAGCAGGCGATTGAACTGCGCAGCGCCTTCCATATGGAATACCGGATTGTTAACGCCGATGGCCAGCGCTGGGTGCGCACTCAGGCCAACCGCATCCTCAGTAAAGAGGGACGGATTGAGCGGATGCTGGGGATTTGTCAGGACATTACCCCGTTACGCAACCTGAACGACGCGCTGTTTCAGGAGAAAGAGCGGATGGCGATCACCCTAGACTCGATCGGTGAGGCGGTGATCAGCACCAATGAAGCGATGCGCGTCGCCTTTATGAATCCGGTGGCCGAGAAGATGAGTGGCTGGTCGCAGCAGCAGGCTGCAGGCAAACCCCTTAGCGAACTGCTGCACATCACCTAGGGCAGTAACGGACCGCAAACTGAAAATCTGCTGCTGTGTCAGCTGCCACGCGAGAAAATCACACCCGACCTTGATGAAGATCTGGTGCTGCATACCCCGGACGGGGGCACATCGACATTAATTACAGCATCACCCCGCTGCGCTCTGAGGCCGGGCTGGAACAGGGTGCGGTGATGGTCATCCAGGACGTCAGTGAATCGCGCAAACTGATGAAGCGCCTAAGCTACAGCGCGCTGCACGACACCCTGACCCGCCTGCCGAACCGCGCCAGCTTCGAGCACCAGCTAAAACGGCTGCTGTATGATGCGGCGGAACATCAGCATCGGCATGTGCTGGTGTTTATCGATCTCGACAGATTTAAAGCGGTCAACGATAGCGCCGGTCATGCGGCAGGCGATGCGCTGCTGCGGGAACTGTCCGACCTGATGCAGCATCATCTGCGCAGCAGTGATTTCCTGGCGCGGCTGGGCGGCGATGAGTTTGCGTTGCTGATGCCCGACTGCCAAGTTGAGCAGGCATGTGAGGTGATTCAGCATATTGTCACCACGGTCAATGACTACCGCTTCCAGTGGCTGGGCCGTCTCTATCAGGTGGGGGCCAGCGTCGGCGTCACCCAGATTTCGCCGGACAACTGCCAGAGCAGCGATGTGCTGTCTCAGGCCGACATCGCCTGTTGTAACGCCAAGCGCAGCGGACGCGGCCGCTATGTGGTTTATGAGCAGCACCGGTTGCCGCTGGCGGGAATCATCAGGGCCTCGACGCCGCGATGATCTGTGCGCCTACACGTGAATCGGTCAGTGAATGGCTCTATTGCCATCATCAGGTGGCGACGCCCGACAGTGAAACCACCGCCCTGCTGCAGCGCGCCCTGCGTTTTAACCGCGAAGAAGATATCGAGGGTACTGCCCAACAGCGTGCAGTTTGGTCTGACAGCGCTGCAGCATTACATGGTCGACCCGGAAGATGTCTGGTTCGTAAAATCCCCCAAATCCTTTCTCGGTGCCAGCGGCCTGAAGCCACAGCAGATCGCCCCGTTTGAAGACCTGGTCTGCGCCATGATGCTGCACATTCGTCAGCAGGGCGAAAGCCAGCTCGATCAACCGATCGAGCTGGCAGTAATTGGCCGTCCGATTAACTTCCAGGGCTTTAGGCAGTGAAGAGGCTAACCAGCAGGCGCAGGGTATTTTACTGCGTGCCGCACAGCGGGCCGGCTTCCGCGAAGTAGAGTTTCAGTTTGAGCCGGTAGCGGCCGGTCTGGATTTTGAAGCCACCCTGCAGCAGGAGACCCGGGTGCCGGTGGTTGATATCGGCGGCGGGACCACCGACTGTTCGATGTTACTGATAGGACCGCAGTGGCGCGACAAATCCGATCGCCGCGAAAGCCTGCTGGGCCACAGCGGCTGCCGCGTCGGCGGGAACGATCTCGACATTATGCTGGCGTTCAAAACGCTGATGCCGCTGCTCGGTCTCGGCGGTAACACCCAAAAAGGCATCGCCCTGCCGTGGTGGAATGCGGTCGCGATCAACGATGTTCCGGCGCAAAGCGAATTTTACAGCACCACCTGCGGTAAGTTGCTGCGCGATTTAGTCCGTGACGCAGAGCAGAGTGACGTGGTCGCGCGCCTGCTGAAAGTGTGGCAGCAGAAGCTGAGTTATCGTCTGGTACGGGCTGCTGAAGAGAGCAAAATCGCGCTGTCAGATCGCGCGGAGCATGCGGCGTCGCTCGACTTTATTGCGGCCTCGCTGCAGGCCGATCTCAGCGTCAACCTGCTGCAGGAGGCGATCAATCAGCCGCTGGAGAAAATCCTTGAGCAGGTCCAGCTGGCGCTGGCCACAAGCCAGATCAAGCCTGACGTGGTCTACCTGACCGTGACCGGCGGCAGTGCACGCTCGCCGTTGCTGCGTGCGGCACTGCAACAGGCACTGCCTGACACGCCGATTGCCGGCGGCGATGATTTCGCCTCGGTGACCGCAGGATTAGCCCGCTGGGCAGAAGTGATGTTCCGCTAATCGCGGCGTCGCGACAAAAAAAACGGCGCCCTGGGGCGCCGTTGCTGTTTTGACTGCCGATCAGAACGCGATATTGGCGCTGATGCCGCCGATAAACGCATCTTTCACTTCGCTGACCGCGCCAGGCGCCACCACATACTGCAGGTTCGGGCGCAGCGATATCCAGTTGGTCACTTTTGCATTGTAGTAGACCTCGTAGTTATACTCCGAGCCATCCTGAATCGGCAGATAGGTCGGGCTGTCGAACTGGCTCTCGCCGTTGGCCTGATTCTGCTGACGCAGCGAGCGGGCGTAGTCGCTGTTGACATGAATACGCGCCGCGCCTACGCCAATCTCATCATCCGGCCGCGCATCAAACAGCCCTTTCCAGGTAAAGGCGATCGACTGATAGTTGTCGGTTTTTGATGTTTTGTGGTCGTTCATCACCGCCTGAACCCGCACGCCCAGACCGCGATTCACATCGCCATCCTGTGCCGTCAGCTGTTGCTGCAACAGCAGGTAGCCGCCATAGGAGTGATCCTGATCCTGATACGCGCCGTTGCGCCAGCTGCCATAGACATCGCCATTGGCTGAAGAGTAGTAATACCCGATGCGGTAGTTACCCGGCAGCTTTTGCGTGCCCAGCGTAGGTTTCCAGCCCAGTTCGACCGGCACCAGATTGCCTTCAGAATTGCTGGTATCCAGACGGAAGCCGTCGCCGCGATCGTAGTTAGCGCGGTTCTGGTTATAGAATCCCACCTGGAAGAAGACTTCCGGGGTGATATTCAGTTTGATGCGGCCACCCCACTGGGAGACCGGCCAGTTAAACCAGCGGTCACCGCGCCAGTTACCGGCCTGACCGCTGCCCAGCGCCAGGTTCTGGAACAGGTTGCCGTCGAAGTTATCAAAGTCCTCACCGACCGTCACCCGTCCAGCTTTCAGATCGACCACGTCGTTAAACAGCCCTTTGCGCAACCAGAACTGGGTCAGACGCCAGGTCTGGCCACGACCATAAACTTCCTGCACCGAAGAGAGCATGCCGGTGCGCTTGTCCGCCACCTGATCGGACAGGTTCTGTCCGTCACGGTTGGTGATGGTCATCTGGAATTCTGCATCCCGCCAGTCCAGCAGTTTTTCCAGATCGAAATTGGTGCCAAAGGTCCACTGATCGCTGTAACGCATCGTAGTGTTAGTATCGCCGCCGCCTAAGTTGGCCGCGCTTTCCATGGTGTAATCAACGTCAAATTTAATGCCGTCGTTCTGCAACTGCGTTCGGTAACCACCCCAGTCACCAAACATCCACTCTGAATCAGGGCTCAGCGCGTCAGCGGCCATCGCCTGGCCGGTTAACATTGCCAGAATCAGGCTGCCGGTTGCCACACGGCGCAGCGGAAAACGCTGCTCTGCTTGTTTGTTTTTCATCATGCTTATTCTTAATGTGAGTTACGGGGGAATGACCCGCAGAGAATAGTGCTGAGGAAAGTTCAATTTTTGTAAATACGTGCGCACGATTAGTCAACTAACCAGTTTATTCGCGCAAATGTGAGCTGGATCTCAGAGTGGTTACTCTTTCAGCAGAGGAGGCGAAACGTGAAGGGTTCGGAGCAAAACGGGGCGCAGCGGCCCCGAGCTGTTAGCGGCTGGCGTCGGCCAGCTGTTCAATCTGCTGCGGCGTCAGCGTAAGTCGGGTCGCCGCGACCAGATCATCGAGCTGGGTCAATGAGGTGGCGCTGACAATCGGCGCGGTGATGCTGGGACGGGCGATCTGCCACGCCAGCGCCACCTGCGTCGGCGAAACCCGATGCGCTTCAGCGATCGCATCCAGCGCCGCCAGAATCTTCAGGCCGCGCGGGTTGAGGTATTTTTCCACCACGCCCTGGCCGCGCTGACTTTTGCTGGCACCGGCCGGCTGGCGGTATTTGCCGCTCAGGAAACCGCTGGCCAGCGAGTAGTAGTTAATTACCCCTAGCCCGTGCTGGCTGACCACCGGCTCCAGCTCTGACTCATAAGGCTGGCGATCGTAGAGGTTGTATTCCGGCTGCAGGTTTTCATAACGCGCCAGCCCTTCCGCCTCGCTGATCTCCAGCGCCTGCTGCAGGCGGGCCGCACTGTAGTTAGAGGCACCGATTGCCCGCACTTTGCCCTCTTTGATCAGGCTGTCAAAGGCGCTCAGGGTCTCGGCCAGCGGCGTGTCCTGATCGTCACGGTGTGCCTGGTAGAGATCGATATAATCGGTTTGCAGCCGACGCAGCGAATCTTCCACCGCCTAGCGGATATACTGCGTTTTCAGTCCGGTTTTCTCCGGCGAAAGCTCCATCCCGACCTTGGTGGCCAGCACGATACGCTCGCGTTTGCTGCTTTTCTTCAGCCATTCGCCGATAATGGTTTCTGATTCTCCGCCTTTATTTCCCGGCGCCCAACGTGAGTAAACATCGGCGGTGTCGATAAACCACAGCCCTTTTTCCACCAGCGCGTCCAGCAGCGAAAACGAGGTGGGCCGATCCACGGTCCAGCCAAACACGTTGCCACCAAACGTCAGTAGCGGCACAGAAATGCCGCTGTCGCCTAACTGTCGGGTTTCATTCTGACTCATCATCTGCTCCTTCGTGGTGTATCGAAACGGTCTGTCACTGAGCATAGCAAAGCGAAACGGTTTCTTTATGACGATTGTGGTGTGATTAATATCAGAAAAGGCATACTTACCCCGCCCTGACAGATATCCTTATTTCCTTCAACTTTTGCCCGTCAGAGGCGACTACAATCTGTCGTTTGCAGGCTACCCGTTTGATGCCTGCGCCTGGGACTAGATCACTGCTGGAGAGCATGCAAAATAATGAGCACCCGACATCCTGTCATGAAAAAGAGCCTGATCGTGCTGGTGGTGATTGCCGCTGCCGTCGGCGGATATTACTGGTGGCAGCACGCTGCTGAGCCACAGACCGACCAGCAGAGCGGCGTACACACGCCGCGCAGCAAAGGCGGCGCTGACGGTGCCCGTCGTCCACTGGCCCCGGTTCAGGCCGCCAGCGCCACCAGCCAGAGCGTCCCGCAGTACCTGAGTGGATTAGGCACCGTGACCGCCACCAATACCGCGACGGTGCGCAGCCGAGTCAACGGCGATCTGCTGGCGATTCACTTTACCGAGGGCCAGCAGGTCAGGGCAAGCGATTTGCTAGCAGAAGTCGATCCGCGCCCGTATCAGGGGCCTTAACCCAGGCCCAGGGCCAGCTGGCAAAAGAGCAAAAGATCAGGCCACGCTGGCGAACACCCGCCGCGACCTGGCGCGTTTCGAAAAGCTGGCGAAAAGTTCGCTGGTGTCTCAACAGGAGCTGGATACCCAGCGCTCGCTGGTCAGCGAAACCCTCGGCACCCTGAAAGCGGACCAGGGCAACGTCGCCAGCGCCCAGCTTAATCTGACCTACAGCCGGATTACCGCGCCGATAGCCGGCCGGGTCGGGCTGAAGCAGTTTGACGTAGTGTTCACCCTCGCCGAAAACAACATCAGCCAGATTCTGAAGGCGCAGAAAAGCGGTGAGCCGCTGCTGGTCGAAGCTTGGGATCGCAGCAATCAGGCGCTGATTGCCAGCGGTAAACTGCTGAGCCTTGATAACCAGATTGATGTCACCACCGGCACGATTAAGATCAAAGCGCGCTTCGATAATCAGGACGACGCGCTGTTCCCTAATCAGTTCGTTAACGTCCGCCTGAAGGTCAATACCCTGCAGGATGCGGTTGTTATTCCGGCCGCCGCGCTGCAGATGGGCAATGAAGGCCACTTCGTCTGGGTGGTCAACAGCGACAACAAAGTCAGCAAGAAAAGCGTGATTGCCGGCCTGCAGGATAGCCAGAAAGTGGTGATCAGCGCCGGGCTGGAAGCGGGCGAGCGGGTGGTGACCGATGGCCTGGATCGCCTGACCGAAGGCGCGAAAGTAGAGATTGTAGCGGCGCAAAGTACTGCACCGCGCAGCAGCCGTGCGGCGCTGCCGTCGAAGGGAGAGCGTAAGCAATGCAGGTAATGCCTCCCGATCACAGTGGTGGACCGTCGCGCCAGTTTATTCTGCGTCCGGTGGCCACCACGCTGTTGATGATTGCCATTCTGCTGGCAGGCGTGCTGGGCTAACGCTTCCTGCCGGTTTCGGCGCTGCCGGAAGTTGATTATCCGACCATTCAGGCGGTCACCCTCTATCCGGGTGCCAGTCCGGACGTGGTTACCTCATCCATTACCGCGCCGCTGGAGCGTCAGTTCGGCCAGATGTCGGGCCTGAAGCAGATGGCGTCGCAGAGTTCGGGCGGCGCATCGGTGGTGACGCTGCAGTTCCAGCTCAGCCTGCCGCTCGACGTAGCAGAACAGGAAGTGCAGGCGGCGATTAACTCCGCCACTAACCTGCTGCCCAACGATCTGCCCAATCCGCCGGTCTACAGCAAAGTGAACCCGGCCGATCCGCCGATCATGACGCTGGCCGTCACCACCCGCAGCATGCCGCTGACCCAGGTTCAGGACATGGTGGAAACCCGGGTGGCGCAGAAAATTTCTCAGGTCAGCGGCGTCGGGCTGGTGACCTTGTCCGGCGGTCAGCGTCCCGGCGGTGCGGGTCAAAATGAATGCCCAGGCGCTGGCGGCGCTTAGCCTGACCAGCGAGACAGTGCATCAGCAACGCCAACGTAAATTCGGCTAAAGGCAGCCTGGATGGGCCGACGCGCTCGATTACCCTGTCGGCCAACGATCAGATGAAATCGGCGGAAGATTACCGTCAGCTGATCATCAGCTACAACAACGGTGCGCCGGTGCGATTGGGTGACGTCGCTACCATTGAGCAAGGCGCAGAGAACAGCTGTCTGGGTGCCTGAGCCAACCGCGACGCCGCGATTGTGCTCAACGTGCAGCGTCAGCCGGGTGCCAACATCATTGCTACCGCCGACAATATCCGCGCCTTGGTCAGCGATACCCAGTATGAGCTGATGCTGGCGATGGCGCTGGTGGTGATGATCATCTATCTGTTCCTGCGCAATGTGCCCGCCACGCTGATCCCGGCGGTTGCGGTGCCGCTGTCGCTGATCGGCACCTTTGCGGCGATGTATTTTCTCGGCTTTTCGATCAACAACCCGACCTTAACGGCGCTGACCATCGCCACCGGGTTTGTGGTTGATGACGCGATTGTGGTGATTGAGAATATCTCCCGCTACATCGAAAAAGGGGAAAAACCGTTAACCGCGGCGCTGAAAGGCGCAGGCGAAATCGGTTTTACCATCATCTCCCTGACCTTCTCACTGATTGCGGTGCTGATCCCGCTGCTGTTTACGGGCGATGTGATTGGCCGCCTGTTCCGCGAATTTGCCGTGACGCTGGGCGGTGGCGATTCTGATCTCGGCGGTGGTCTCACTGACCCTGACGCCGATGATGTGCGCCCGGATGCTGAGCGCCGAGTCGCTGCGTAAGCAGAACCGTTTTTCACGCGCCAGCGAGACGATGTTTGAGCGCATCATTGCGGTTTACGGCCGCGGTTTACGCCGGGTGCTTAATCATCGGTGGCTGACCCTGTCGGTCGCGCTCGGCACCCTGGTGCTGACCGTGCTGCTGTGGATGATGATTCCGAAAGGCTTTTTCCCGCAGCAGGACAACAGCATTATTCAGGGCACGCTGCAGGCACCGCAGTCCGTCTCCTACGCCAGCATGGCCGAGCGCACCCGCGATGTGGCCTCGATCATCATGAAAGATCCGGCGGTGCAGAGCATGACCTCGTTTGTCGGGGTGGATGGCACCAACGCCTCGCTGAACAGCGCTCGTCTACAAATCAACCTCAAGCCGCTCGACCATCGTGAGAACCGGATCCCGGTGATTCAGCAACGGCTGCAACAGCAGGTAAGCGAGATTCCGGGGGGTGCAGCTATGGCTGCAGGCGTCGGGGCGCTGCTGGCGCTGATGCTCAGCGGCAACGAGCTGGATATTGTGGCGATCATCGGCATCATTCTGCTGATCGGTATCGTGAAAAAAAACGCCATCATGATGATCCACTTCGCGCTGGCGGCAGAACGCGAACAGGGGATGCGGCCTTACGATGCTATCTATCAGGCCTGCCTGCTGCGTTTCCGGCCGATTCTGATGACCACGCTGGCGGCGCTGCTGGGCGCGTTACCGCTGATGCTCAGCACCGGGGTCGGCGCGGAACTGCGTCACCCGCTGGGGATTGCGATGGTCGGCGGTCTGATTGTCAGTCAGGTGCTGACCCTGTTCACCACGCCGGTGGTCTACCTGCTGTTTGATCAGCTGGCGCACGCCACCCGCCGTCGCCTGGGCCGCTCGGAGGCTGCAGAGTGAAGTTTTTTGCCCTGTTCATTCATCGGCCGGTCGTCACTACCCTGCTGACGCTGGCGATTGCGCTGGCCGGGATCCTCGGTTTTCGCCTGCTGCCGGTGGCACCGCTGCCGCAGGTCGATTTCCCGGTGATCGTGATTTCGACCTCGCTGCCGGGTGCCGCACCGGAAACCATGGCCTCGTCTGTCGCCACGCCACTCGAACGCTCGCTGGGCCGCATCGCCGGGGTGAGTGAAATGACCTCCACCAGCTCGTTGGGCAGCACCCGCATCATTCTGGTGTTCGATTTTGACCGTGACATTAACGGCGCGGCGCGTGATGTGCAGGCGGCGATTAATGCAGCGCAAAGCCTGCTGCCAACCGGCATGCCGAGCCGTCCGACCTGGCGCAAGGCCAACCCTTCCGATGCGCCGATCATGATCATGACGCTGACCTCCGACAGCTACAATCCGGGTCAGCTGTATGACTACGCCTCAACGCAGCTGGCGCAGAAGCTGTCGCAAATCGAGGGCGTCGGTGACGTCACAGTCGGCGGCAGCTCCCTGCCCGAGGTGCGGGTGGCGCTCAATCCGCGGGCACTGTTTAATCAGGGCGTGTCGCTGGATGCGGTGCGCACCGCCATCACCAACGCCAACCAGCGGCCGCCGCAGGGCGCGCTGGATGATAACCAGCAGCGCTGGCAGTTACGCACCAACGATGCGTTGCAGACCGCCAGCGAATATCAGCCGCTGGTGGTGCACTATAACAACGGTGCGGCGGTCCGGCTGTCGGACGTCGCCACGGTAGAAGATTCGGTACAGGATGTGCGTAATGCCGGGATGTCACGCGGTAAACCGGCGGTGCTGCTGGTGGTACGCAAAACGCCCGAAGCCAACGTGATCGATACTGTCGATCGGATTCGCGCCGAGCTGCCGCTGCTGCACGAGGTGATCCCGGCCGCTATCGATCTGCAGATCGCTCAGGATCGTTCGCCCACCATTCGTGCCTCGCTGCATGAAGTGGAGCAATCGCTGGTGATCCTAGTGGTGTTTGCCTTTTTACGTTCGGGTCGCGCCACGCTGATCCCGGCGGTGGCGGTGCCGGTTTCACTGATTGGCACCTTCGCCGCGATGTACCTGTGTGGCTTCAGTCTCAACAACCTGTCGCTGATGGCGCTGACCATCACCACCGGCTTTGTGGTGGATGATGCGATTGTGATCTCGCTGTTTATCTCGGTGACCCTGACGCCGATGATGTGTGCATATCTGCTGAAGCCGTCGGCACCTGGCAGCCAGCCCCGTCGGCATGGCTCAGGCCGGCTGCTTCTGGCGATTCAGCAGGGCTATAGCCGCTCGCTCAACGTGGTGCTGAACCATGCCCGCTGGGTGCTGTTGCTGTTTTTCGCCACCATCGCCCTCACCGTCTGGCTGTTTATCAGCATCCCGAAAACCTTTATGCCGGAGCAAGACACCGGCCGGCTTTCCGGCTTTATCTCGGCAGACCAGAGCATTTCGTTCCAGGCGATGCGCAGTAAGCTGCAGGATTTTATGCAGATCGTCGGTGCCGATCCGGCGGTAGAGAGCGTGGTCGGCTTTACCGGCGGGATGCGCACCAACAGCGGCTAGATGTTTATCTCGCTGAAAACGCTGTCAGAACGCAAAGAGAACGCGCAGGCGGTCATCGCCCGGCTGCGGGTTAAGCTGGCGAAAGAGCCGGGTGCCAACCTCTACACGAATGCGGTGCAGGATCTGCGGGTCGGCGGACGCGAATCGAATGCCGGTTATCAGTACTCGCTGCTGTCGGACGACCTCGACGACCTGCGCAACTGGGAGCCGAAAATCCGTCAGGCGTTCGCCGCCCTGCCACAGCTAGCGGACGTCAACTCCGATCAGCAGGATAAAGGCAGCGGGCCCTGACCTACGATCGTGAAAGCATGGCGTGACTCGGCATTAACGTCGCTGAAGCGAATGCCTTGCTGAATAACGCCTTTGGTCAGCGTCAGATCTCCACCATCTATCAGCCGCTGAACCAATACAAGGTGGTGATGGAGGTGGATCCACGCTACACCCAGGATATCAGCGCCCTGTCGCAGATGTTTGTTATCAACAACGAAGGCAAGGCGATTCCGCTGTCGTGGTTTGCGCACTGGCAGCCCGCCAATGCCCCGCTGTCGGTCAATCATGAAGGCCTTTCTGCCGCCTCGACCATCTCGTTTAACCTGCCGGAAGGGGTGTCGCTGTCGCAGGCCTCCGAGGCGATTGAGCGCACCATGACCTCGCTCGGGGTGCCCTCCAGCGCACGCGGCAGTTTTGCCGGTAATGCCCAGGTGTTTCAGCAGTCGCAGAGCAGCCAGCTGTGGCTGATGCTGGCGGCCATTGGCGCGGTCTATATCGTGCTGGGGATCCTGTATGAAAGCTATGTCCATCCGCTCACCATTCTGTCGACGCTGCCGTCGGCCGGGGTCGGCGCGCTGCTGGCGCTGGAGTTGTTCGATACGCCGTTCAGCCTGATCGCGCTGATCGGCATTCTGCTGCTGATCGGCATCGTGAAAAAGAACGCTATCATGATGGTAGATTTTGCCCTTGAGGCACAACGCAACGGCCAGCTCAGCGCGCGCGAGGCGATTTTTCAGGCCTACCTGCTGCGCTTCCGGCCGATTCTGATGACCACGCTGGCGGCGCTGTTTGGCGCGCTGCCGCTGGTGCTGACCAGAGGTGACGGCGCGGAACTGCCGCAGCCGCTCGGTATTACCATCGCCGGCGGCCTGGTGATGAGCCAGTTGCTGACGCTCTACACCACGCCGGTGGTCTACCTGATGATGGATAAGCTGCGGCGTAAAAAGCGTCCGCTGGCGCTGGCGCAACAGCAATAACGGGGTGTGCGACGCCGCTGCGTCGCGCGAGGTGAACAGAGCGAAGCGACGCGATTTCGGGACTGAACGATGAGTACACAGAGCGCAAACGTCCGCTGGCAATTATGGATAGTCGCCATCGGCTTCTTTATGCAGACGCTGGATACCACCATCGTCAACACCGCCATTCCGGCGATGGCGCACGATTTAGGCGTCAGTCCGCTGCACATGCACTCGGTGATTGTCTATTACGTGCTGACGGTGGCGGTAATGCTGCCGGTCAGTGGCTGGCTGGCAGACCGCTTCGGCGCGCGTAATATCTTTACTACCGGGTGATGACCGATCGGACCATCGACAGCCACATTAAAAACCTGCGCCGCAAGCTGGAGAGCCTCGACAGTGAACAACCGTTTATCCGCGCCGTCTACGGAATGGGTTATCGCTGGGAAGCTGACGTCTGTCATTTGATCTAGTTTGATCCCGATCAATTTACTTCCGTTTTCTCCCTGCCTACAATTCCGCACCCTTAGCAGGGCCATCAACCGGCCCTGCCGCTGTAGCCTGAGGCGGCATACTGACCTGACATCAGTGAGAACCCGATGAAACCCGAACTGCTTTCCCCTGCCGGCACGCTGAAAAACATGCGTTACGCCTTCGCCTACGGTGCCGATGCGGTCTACGCTGGTCAGCCACGCTACAGCCTGCGGGTGCGCAACAACGAATTTACCCATGAAAACCTCGCCAAAGGGATCGATGAAGCGCACGCGCTGGGCAAAAAGTTTTATGTGGTGGTCAACATTGCACCGCATAACGCCAAGCTGAAAACCTTTATTCCGCGATTTAACCCCGGTGGTGGCGATGCAGCCCGATGCGCTGATCATGTCCGATCCGGGGCTGATCATGCTGGTGCGGGAGGCTTTTCCGCAGATGCCGATTCATCTGTCGGTGCAGGCCAACGCGGTTAACTGGGCAACGGTAAAATTCTGGCAGAAGATGGGGCTGAGCCGGGTGATTCTCTCGCGCGAACTGTCGCTGGAGGAGATTGCCGAAATCCGTCAGCAGGTGCCGGAGATGGAACTGGAGGTGTTTGTCCACGGTGCGCTCTGCATGGCCCATTCCGGTCGCTGCCTGCTCTCCGGATACATGAATAAGCGCGATCCCAATCAGGGTACCTGCACTAACGCCTGCCGTTGGGAGTATAAGGTGGCAGAAGGCCAGCAGGATGACGTGGGCAACATAGTCGGTATTCATCAGCCGATCCCGGTTCAGGATGTGACGCCGACCCTCGGCGTCGGTCAGCCAACGGATAAAGTCTTTCTGCTGGAAGAGAAGATTAAACCAGGCGAAGTGATGAGCGCCTTTGAGGATGAGCACGGCACCTACATCATGAACTCTAAAGACCTGCGCGCGGTGGCGCACGTCGAGCGTCTCAGTCAGATGGACGTGCATTCGCTGAAGATTGAAGGCCGCACCAAGTCCTACTATGTACTGCGCCCGCACCGCTCAGGTCTATCGTCGGGCGATTGACGATACCGCCGCCGGTAAACCTTTAGATCCTTCGCTGCTGGAGACGCTGAAACGGCTGGCTCACCGTGGCTACACCGAAGGCTTCCTGCGTCGCCACACCCACAACAGCTACCAGAACTATCAGCAGGGCTTTTCGGTGTCCGATCGTCAGCAGTTTGTCGGTGAATTCACGGGTGAGCGACGGGATGCCTGGGCGGAAGTGGCATTGAAAAACAAGTTTATGCTGCACGATACGCTGGAGATCGTGACGCCGGCCGGGAATCTGCTGTGCCAGCTGGATGCGCTGCAAAACGGTCGCGGCGAGGCGATTGACGTTGCGCCGGGCGACGGTCATCGCGTCTGGCTGCGGGTGCCGGAGGAGGTTGATTTGCGCTTTGGGCTGCTGCTGCGCAACTTCGATCACGGTCAGGACACCCGCGATCCGCATGCTGATCGTTTACCATCTGAAACATTTTGATGAAGTCAGAACAGGATCACAGACCCCTGTGCGCCACTGCCTTATAGTCCCGCCTGCTGCTAACGAGTAACAATAATCAGCAGGTTATTACTGGAACCACCTCATTCACCCGCCCGGCTCCCCCGTGCGGGTTTTCTTTTTTCTCACTTTCGCCAATAATTTTCAGCTGTTAGCTATGTTACAACCCCCTTCTCACTCTGGTGATTTTCAAGGAACAGATAATGGATAAAAAATCGCTTACGCTGCTGATCCTGAATGGAAAAGGCGCCAGCAATGACGATCTGCGTGACGCTATTAACTCGCTGCGTGAAGAAGACTTTGATATCGCAGTGCGCGTGACCTTTGAAAAAGGTGACGGCGACCGCTACGTCAAAGAGGCGATTGCGCTGCAGGCGGAGACTGTAGTCGCCGGCGGCGGTGACGGCACCATCAATGAAATCGCCACCGCGCTGGCGGCGTCTGAAGCGGCCCATCGGCCGGTACTGGGCATTCTGCCGCTCGGCACCGCCAACGATTTTGCCACCAGCGTCGGCATTCCCGAAGAGATGGAACCGGCGCTGCGGCTGGCGATCCAGGGCAAAGCCAGCACCATCGATCTGGCGCGGGTTAATCAGACTAACTACTTCATTAATATGGCGACCGGTGGTTTTGGCACCCGCATCACCACCGAAACGCCGGAAAAGCTCAAGTCCGCCCTCGGCGGCGTCTCCTACTTTATTCACGGCCTGATGCGGATGGATACCCTGAAGCCCGATACCTGTGAAATAAGCGGACCTGACTTTCAGTGGCAGGGCGATGCGCTGGTGATCGGCATCGGCAATGGCCGTCAGGCGGGCGGCGGACAGCGCCTCTGTCCGTCAGCGCTGATTAACGATGGCCGGCTGGATGTCAGCATCGTTACCGCACAGGAGCTGCTGCCGACCCTGCTGCACTCCCTGACCGGCGATGATGACAATCCGGGCGTTGTCACCACCCAGCTGGAGTCACTGACTATCCGTTCGCCGCATGAAATGACCTTTAACCTCGATGGCGAGCCGCTGTCCGGGCGCGAGTTCGTGATTGAAGTGCTGGCGGGCGCGCTGACCTGTCGCCTGCCGCCACAGTGCCCACTGCTGGCCTGATACGCTGACAAGGAGGCGAAAGCCCCTTTCTTTTGACAAATGTAAATGCTTTGTGATTGCCTTCACAACTCTGCCCGGTCAACTTGTATGGTAGTATTAAAGTGCGTATTTGTTCATCATTGAATGCTGACTGAAGGCTACCAGGATGAAAATTGTTAACGCTGAAGTATTTGTTACCTGCGCAGGCAGAAACTTTGTCACCGTCAAAACCACCGCCGATCAAGGCCTGACCGGGATTGGTGATGCCACGCTGAATGGCCGCGAATTACCAGTCGCCTCCTACCTGAAAGATCACGTTTGCCCGTAGCTGATTGGCAGCGATGCGCATCAAATCGATGCGCATCAAATCGAAGATATCTGGCAGTACTTCCATAAAGGCGCTTACTGGCGTCGCGGTCCGGTCACTATGTCAGCCATTTCGGCGGTGGATATGGCGCTGTGGGATATCAAAGGTAAAGCCGCCAACATGCCGGTTAACCAGCTGCTGGGCGGCGCGGCGCGCACCGGCGTAATGGTCTATTGCCACACAACCGGTCATTCGATTGATGAAGTGATGGACGACTACGCGAAGCACAAAGAGCTGGGATTCAAAGCGATTCGCGCCCAGTGCGGCGTGCCGGGTATGAAAACCACCTACGGCATGGCCAAAGGCAAAGGGCTGGCCTACGAGCCAGCGACCAAAGGCAACTGGCCGGAAGAGCAGCTCTGGTCCACCGAGAAATACCTCGATTTTACGCCAAAACTGTTCGCGGCGATCCGTGACAAATTTGGCTTTGATGAGCATCTGCTGCACGACATGCACCATCGCCTGACGCCGATTGAAGCGGCGCGTTTCGGCAAGAGTGTGGAAGGTTACCGCCTGTTCTGGATGGAAGGTCCGGCGCCCGCTGAGAACCAGGAGTGCTTCCGCCTGATCCGTCAGCACACCGTGACGCCGATTGCGGTCGGTGAAGTGTTTAACAGCATCTGGGACTGTAAACAGCTGATTGAAGAGCAGCTGATTGACTATATCCGCACCACCATCACCCATGCGGGCGGCATTACCGGCATGCGCCGCATCGCGAATTTCGCCTCACTCTACCAGGTGCGTACTGGTTCACACGGTCCGTCCGATCTCTCGCCAATCTGCATGGCGGCGGCGCTGCACTTCGATCTGTGGGTACCGAACTTAGGTGTGCAGGAGTACATGGGCTTCTCTGAGCAGATGATGGAGCTGTTCGAGGCGAACTGGACCTTCGATCAGGGTTACATGCACCCGGGCGACAAAACGGGTCTGGGCATTGAGTTCAACGAGAAGCTGGCCGCTAAATATCCCTATGAACCCGCCTATCTGCCGGTGGTCCGTCTGGAAGACGGTACGCTGTGGAACTGGTAAGGAGAGCCTGATGAAAAGTGTGGTGATTGAACAACCGGGCGAGCTGGTGCTGGCTGAACGTCCTCTGCCGCAACCGGCAGCCGGTGAAGTGCGGGTCAAAGTAGCCTATGCCAGCATCTGCGGTTCTGATGTGCATATCTGGCACGGCCACAACCCGTTCGCTAAATATCCGCGGGTGATTGGTCATGAATTTTTCGGCGTGATTGATGCGCTGGGCGAAGGCGTCGATCCGGCCCGGCTGGGCGAGCGCGTTGCGGTCGACCCGGTGGTCAGCTGCGGTCACTGCTACCCCTGCTCTGTCGGTCGCCCCAACGTCTGTACCTCACTGCAGGTGATTGGCGTGCATCGCGACGGCGGCTTCAGCGAATATGCGCTGGCCCCCGCCAGCAACGCTCATCATCTGCCGGAGGCAATCCCCGATCGGCTGGCCAGCCTGGTCGAGCCGTTCACCATCGCGGCCAACATCACCGCCTTCCTGCAGCCACAACCGCAGGATGTGGCGCTGATTTACGGTGCCGGTCCGATGGGGCTGACCGCCATCCAGGTGCTGAAAGGCGTCTACAACGTCAGCGAGGTGATGGTGGTGGATCGTCTGCCGGAACGGCTGGAACTGGCGCAGCAGAACGGGGCCGATCGGCTGTTTAACAACAGCGAGATCCCGCTGGCGGCGCAGCTGGAAGGTATCCAGCCGACGCTGATTATCGATGCAGCCTGCCATCCCACCATTCTGGCTGAAGCGGCCGCCCTAGCCTCTCCGGCGGCACGCATCGGTCTGCTGGGCTTTTCCGGCGAGCCCTGCAGCATTACCCAACAAAGTCTCACCAGTAAAGAGTTGTCGCTGTTTACCTCCCGCCTTAACAGCAACCGCTTTCCGCAGGTGATTGACTGGATGGAAAAAGGGTTAATCCAGCCAGAGAAGCTGGTCACGCACTATTTCCCGTTGCAGAAGATTGAACGCGCCATGACGCTGTTCGAAAAAGATCCGCGCACCTGCTGCAAAGTGATCCTTCAAATGGGTTAATGCCCCACTGAACACCAGGTGTCCTCAGCCGGTGCGTACCCGCCGGCTTATTACAAAGAGAAAACAGATCACGGAGTTTTTATGTTCAAGAATCTGCGCTGGACCCTCGTTTTGCTGTTGTTCCTAGTTTACAGGATAAATTACCTCGATCGTGTTGCCTTATCACTGACGGTGCCGCTGGTGGAGAAAGATCTGGCGATCAATGCTGAGCAGTTCGGCATGATCTTTGGCAGCTTCTTCTTTCGGCTACGCGCTGTTTAACTTCGTCGGCGGCCTCGCCACTGACCGGTTTGGCCCAAAAATCGTGCTGGCCGTCGCGTACGCGCCTAGTCGATTTTCTGCGGCATGACCGCGCTGGCGACTGGTTTCTGGTCGCTGCCGATCCTGCGCGTGCTGTTCGGCATGGCTGAAGGCCCCATCTGCGCCTCGGCGAATAAAGCGATCAACGGCTGGTTTCCCAAAAAACAGGCTGCCACCGCGATGGGATTACTAAGCGCCGGTTCGCCGCTCGGCGGCGCGGTAGCCGGTCCGATCATCGGTTATCTGGCGCTGGCCTACGGCTGGCGTCCGGCCTTCATCATCCTCTGCTGCATCGGTCTGGTGTGGATGACGTTCTAGCTGTTCTTTGCCGCGGACAACCCGGCGAAAAGCAAACGCGTCAGTGAAGAAGAACGCCTCTTGATTGAACGTCTGAAAGCGGCTAACCCCAACGATGAGGCCGATCTGTTAGAAACCGCCCATCCGTTTGGCTACTACCTGCGTCAGCCGATCATTCTGGTGACCACGTTTGCCTTCTTCTGCTACAACTACATCCTGTTCTTCTTCCTGAGCTGGTTCCCGGCCTATCTGGTGCAGGCGCATGGTCTGGATATCAAGTCGATGAGCATCACCACCATGATCCCGTGGATTGTTGGTTTCGTCGGCCTGGCGCTGGACGGCTGGATCTCCGATAAAACCTTCAACATCACCGGCAAACTGTTGTTGTCACGTAAAATTGTGCTGGTGGTCTCACTGCTGGCGGCGGCAATTTGTGTGGCGCTGGCAGGTACGATAAAAGAGGTGGTTCCTGCGGTGATGATGATGTCGGTATCGATCTTCTTCCTCTTAAATTACCGGCGCGATCTACTGGGCGATTATTCAGGATGTGGTGCACAAGAGCCGTGTCGGCAGCATCAGCGGATTTATCCACCTAGTCGGCAGCCTTTCCGGCATCATCGGCCCGATTGTGACCGGCTTTATCGTCCAGCACACCGGTAAGTTCGACAGCGCCTTTGTGCTGGCGGGCGCTGTTGCCGCGCTAGGTGCCTTCTTGGTGCTGTTTGTGATCCGCAGCCCGAAGACCCAGGATAAGCCGGTTTCGGTGTAACCCTCATCACGCAACACGATCACTGATTTCGGGGCGCCTCGCGCCCCGTTTGCCACAAGGACAGACTATGTTACAGATCGATCGCCTGCCAGCTGAAATCCAGCGCCCTGTCTATGACCGGGCTCAGCTTAAAACCCGTGCATATCGGCTTTGGTGCCTTTCACCGCGCGCATCAGGCGCTGTGCAGCGATAAGCTGGCCGCCGAACACGGCAGTGACTGAGGCTACTGCGAAGTTAACCTCAACAGTGGCGAACTGATTCAGGCGCTGCGCGAACAGCAGCTGCTCTATATCCTGACCGAAATGGCGGATGATTCGCTGCAAACCCGGGTAATCGGCGTGATTACCGCAGCGCTGCACGGCAAAGGCGACGGCATTGAGGCGGTGATTAACGCCATGTGTCAGCCCGAGGTGGCGATTGTCTCGATGACCGTGACCGGGAAAGGGTATTGCCATCAGCCGGCCAGCGGCAATCTGAACCCGGATCATCCCGATATCCTGCATGACCTCGACAATCCGCAGACGCCGCGTTCGTTGCCAGGGCTGATTCTGGCCGCCATTAATCGCCGTCGGCAGCCCGGCCTGCCGCCCTTCAGCGTGATGTCGTGCGACAACATGCCGGAGAACGGCCACGTCACCCGCAACGTGATTGTGCAGCTGGCGCAGCGCCAAGATGCGGCGCTGGCTGAGTACATTCAGCAACATGTCACTTTCCCCTCGACCATGGTTGACCGCATCGTGCCGGCCATGACTGAGGCGGCCTTTGACGCGCTGGCCGGGCGGCTCAGCTCCCGTGACCCGGTAGCGGTCGAAGCGGAACCGTTCTTTCAGTGGGTTATTGAAGATAACTTTGTCAGCGGTCGTCCGGCGTGGGAAAAGGCGGGTGCAGAGCTGGTCAGCGACGTATTGCCGTATGAAGAGATGAAACTACGGATGCAGAATGGCAGCCACTCGTTTCTCGCCTGCCTCGGCTACCTTGCCGGCTATCAGCACATCAGCGATTGCATGGCCGATCCGCACTTCCGCGCCGCTGCCCGTTCACTGATTGTCGATGAGCAGGCGCCAACCTTGCGCACGCAGGGCGTGGACCTTGAAGCCTATGCCGATTCGCTGATCGCCCGCTACGAAAACCGCGCCATCAAACATCGCACCTGGCAAATCGCCACTGACGGATCGCAAAAGTTGCCGCAGCGCCTGCTGGACAGTCTGCGCTGGCAGAATGCGTTGCCAGTAGCGAAGAAGGTGAAGCGTGCGTGCGCTGCTCGGCCTGCGCCAGATCTTCGGCGACGATCTGGCAGACAACGCCGATCTGGTCGCCCGGCTGACCGCCTGTTATCAGCAGCTGACTAGCCAGGGTGCGCGGGCGACGGTGCAACAGTACATGACCCGCGCCTGATGCTGTGATGAAAGCACTGGCGCAGACGCAGCGTGCTGATTAGACTGACCCTTTCCCATCGGGCTGGCGCCTGCCAGCCGTAATATGGATATGGCTGCATGTCGATCGCCTATACCATTACCACCAGCGAACCGGTGAATCAGCAGATTTACCGGTTTTTGCGCAAAGATATCGTGACCTGTGCGATTCAGCCGGGTTCGCTGCTGTCGGAAAAAGAGGTCTCTGCGCGTTTTAACGTCTCACGCCAGCCGGTGCGCGAAGCGTTCATCAAGCTGGCCGAAGCCGGAATGGTACAGGTATTGCCGCAACGCGGCACCTTTGTGCGTAAGATCTCCGCCAAACGGGTGGCGGACGGTCGCTTCATCCGTGAAGCGGTGGAGGTCTCCGTGGTGCGCTGTGCGGCGCTGGAGATTGGCGAGCCGGCGCTGATGATGCTGGAACACAACCTGCAACTGCAACGCATGGCGGCTGAGCGGCATGACAGTCAGGCGTTTCTCAGCCTGGATGATGAGTTTCACCGGCTGATTGCCGAGAGTATTGATTGCAAGCTGGCGTGGGAAACCGTCGAGAACATCAAAACGGCGATGGACCGGGTTCGTTTTCTCACCCTGAGTGAAGTTTCACCACCGGAAAGTCATGATTGAGCAGCATGAAGAGATTTTTGCAGCGTTGAAACATCACGACGCAGACGCCGCTGAAGCCGCGATGCGCCGTCATTTGCAGGAGATGATTTTCTCAATAACCCCTATCGCCGAGCGCAACAGCGCCTAGTTTGAAGCACCCTGATCCGCTAACGGTGCCATCCCGCCGGTTCAGCGCGGGATGGCATATCCACCGCTACCACCACTGATGAAAATGGTGCACCGGCCCAATTCCCGCGCCAACCTCCAGTGAATCCGCCTGTGACAACGCCTGCTGCAGCCAGGCTTTCGCTTCGGTGAGCGTATCAGCCCAGTCGGCGTGACGCGGACGCAACGCCGCCAGCGCCGCTGACAGCGTGCAGCCGGTGCCGTGAGTATGACGGGTATGAACCCGCGGGGTGCTGAACCGCTGCTGGCCCGACGGGGTGATCAGCCAGTCCGGGCTGTTGTCAGCCGTCAGGTGACCGCCCTTGATCAATACTGCCTGACATCCCGCCGCCAGCAACGCCTCGCCCTGCGCCCGCATCTGCGCTTCGCTCTCCGCCACCGCGCATCCCAGCAACGCTGCTGCTTCCGGCAGATTCGGCGTAATCAGGGACGCCTGCGGTAACAGCAGTTCGCGGACTCTGGCAATCGCATCGGCGGATAACAGCGCATCGCCGCTTTTCGCCACCATCACCGTATCCAGCACCACAAAAGGGATCGCGCTACGTCTCAGCCGCGTCGCAACCTGCTCGACGATGGCGGTTTCCGACAACATGCCAATTTTCGCGCTGTCGATGCGCACATCGTCCAACACCGAATCGAGCTGGGCGGCCACAAAGTCAGCATCGATCCGGTAGACCGACTGAACGCCACGGGTATTTTGCGCCACCAGCGCGGTGATCACGCTGGTGCCATACGCGCCCAGCGCAGAAAAGGTTTTCAGATCGGCCTGAATCCCTGCCCCGCCGCTGGGATCGGTCCCGGCAATGGTCAGTGCATTAATGCGTTTCATGGTCCACCTCCAGCGTCCAGAGCGCATCAAGAAACGCCGTGGCAAAACTGCCGGGGCCGGCTGAGTTTGCCACCGCCTGTTCCCCGGCCAGCGCCATCACCTGACAGGCACTGGCGACGTTGAGCAGCCGATCTCCGCTCAGACTGCTGAAGCCGGCCACCACCGACGACAGCGCACAGCCAGTGCCGACCACCCGCGTCATTAACGGGCTGCCGCCGCGAATGGCAAAGGTGCGCTGACCGTCGGTGGCGTAGTCTACTTCGCCGGTCACAATCACCAGCGTCTGATAGTCGCGGGCCAGCTGCCGGGCAGCCTCTAGCGCTGCATCCGCCTGATGCAGGCTATCCACCCCACGTCCGCCGCTGGCCTGTTGCGCCAGCGCCATGATCTCCGACGCGTTACCGCGGATCACCGCCGGCTGCTGGCTCAGCAGCCGCTGGCAGAAGGTGGTGCGCAGCGTCAGCTCCCCGACCGCCACCGGGTCCAGCGTCCAGGGCGTCCCCGCCTGCCTGGCGGCCGTGACCGCCGCCTGCATCGCCTGCTGGCGCTCAGCGGTCAGCGTCCCGACGTTAATCAGTAAGGCATCGGCAAAGCCGCTGAACTGCGCGGCTTCCTCTGCATCAATCACCATCGCCGGCGAAGCGTTGAGCGACAGCAGCACATTGGCCGTGAAGTTTTGTACCACGTCGTTGGTCATGCAGTGCACCAGCGGTGACTGACGGCGGAAACGGTGCAGAATGGGCGCGAATTGCGCAGCAGAAAGGTGTTGAGATTGATGTGTCATCATAGCTCCCAACCGGCGAAATAAGAAGGCGAATGCGGTCAGGCATCAGACTTCCCTACGCTGGCATTATCCAGTTCAGGTCAACGGGTTTTTCTCAGCCCTCTCCTGACGGAAAGCGGCACCCCGAGTCGTGTTACAGCCAGCAGCATAAGGAGGTGGTGCCGCGAAAGCAAGCCACACCCGCGTCACTCATCCTCGCGCCGCTGACACTTCGCATGATCCTGATCAATTCTCGCCGCGGCAAAAACAGGCTTAATGCTGCGGGCCATAAAACTACCCCTTTTGAGGTAGCCGCTTGAGTCAGAGAACAGGTGCTGACGATCGCGGCACCGGTTTCCACCCTTAAGCGGTACCCAGCAATAATAATTAGCCTGCGTAGAGCATCGCCAAAAAACACCTAATTTCATGGAGTTAAGCTACTCGAGGAGCGGAACCTCATACTATTCAGGATGTATGATGCGATTGTCAGCGCTTATTCCTCACCGCCATCGATGGCAGGACATTATTATCGAACGTCACGGTGCTATCGCGCCAAACGGCAGACATTATCTTTCCACCTATATTTCCGCCCGCTGTCTGCGCTGCGGCGAAATCATTCATCGTGTCTATTACCGGGATATCAGCGATCGGCAGGCGCGCCGCTTGCTGGGGTAGATGCGCGCGTGGCGTAAGATTTATTCGCAGGACAGGTCACCTGTTGGTTAACAATTTGTTAGGTTAACAATTTGTTAGGCTGATAATTATTAGCTGCCTGACCGACTCTTTGTATGCCACTTCTGCTGAATAGCCTCAGTCATCAAATCTATCTGTCCGCACCGCTGTTTATTCTGATCCTGCTGGGCTACGGCCTGACGCGACTGGGTAAATGGCCCGCCAGTATCAGCGAAGGGATGAACCGCTTCGTGTTCAACGTCGCGCTGCCCTGCATGCTGTTTGGCGTAATGAGTCATTTCTATCAGAGACCGCCGGTTGATGCGCGGCGGCTGCTGGCCTTTTTTGGCAGCTGCCTGCTGGTGTTTATTGTCGGCCGGATAGTGGCAAAACGGCTGTTTAAGCTGGATGGCGTTGCTGGCTCGGTCTTCGCGCTGGGCGGCATCTTTTCCAATAACGTGATGCTGGGCATTCCGGTGGCAACGGTGCTGCTGGGGCCAGCGTCCCTGCCCTCGGTGGCGCTGGTGCTGCAGCCGATGACGGTGTGGGCCATCGCCTGGCTGACCGGCTTGCCGCCGCTGGAGAGTAAAGTGGTGGTGCTGCTGGGATCGATGGCGGTCGGGGTTAACGTCTACCTGATGTCGCAGAAGTTTAATGTGATTACCGGCCCGGCCGCTGCCAGCATGCTGTTTTCGACGCTGTTTGCTGCGGTGACTACGCCACTGTGGATGATACTGATGACGCTGGCGGGATATTAAAAAAAAAGCCCCTCAACATCAGCCGAGGGGCTGTTGCGTGGCTATCGCAAAACTTATTCAGCCGCTTTGGTACGAATCAGGTAATCAAAGGCGCTCAGCGAGGCTTTCGCACCTTCGCCGCTAGCGATGATGATCTGCTTGTACGGTACCGTGGTGCAGTCACCCGCCGCGAACACGCCTTTCAGGCTGGTTTCGCACTTGGCATCAATGATGGTTTCGCCCATTTTGTTGCGCTCAACCGCGCCTTCCAGCCATGGAGTGTTAGGCAGCAGGCCGATCTGAACGAAGATGCCGGACAGCGCCAGTTCGTGCGTGGTCTGGCTGGTACGGTCGATATACTGCAGACCGGTCACCTTGCTGCCATCGCCTTTCACTTCGGTGGTCTGGGCATTCAGGATCACATCCACGTTTTTCAGGCTGCGCAGTTTATCCTGCAGCACCTGGTCAGTGCGCATTTCACCGGCAAACTCCAGCATCGTCACATGTTCAACAATACCGGCCAGATCAATCGCCACTTCAACGCCGGAGTTACCGCCGCCGATCACTGCGGTGCGCTTGCCTTTAAACAGCGGGAGCGGGCCGTCACAGTGTGGGCAATAGGTGACGCCTTTGGTGCGATACTCTTCTTCGCCCGGCACACCCATGTTACGCCAGCGTGCGCCAGTCGCCAGTCGCCAGTCGCCAGTCGCCAGTCGCCAGGATGATGCTGCGTGATTTTAGTACCGCGCCGGAGAGGCGGTTTCAACCGCATGCAGGCCACCCGCAGAGGCTGCCGGGATCAGCTTGATCGCGCTCTGGCTCTCAATCACATCGACATTGTAATCATCGACGTGAGCGCGCAGTGAGCCCACCAGTTTTGCCCCTTCGGTTTTCGGCATAGAAATGTAGTTTTCGATATCAACGGTGTCCAGCACCTGGCCGCCGAAACGCTCGCCCATCAGACCGGTACGAATGCCTTTACGGGCAGAATAGATCGCCGCAGCTGCGCCCGCCGGGCCGCTACCGATAATCAGTACATCGTATGCGTCACGCTTGTTCAGCTCTTCAGCGACGCGTTTGTCGGCGTTGGTGTCCACTTTGCTGAAGATTTCTGCCAGGCTCATGCGGCCCTGACCAAAACTCTTTACCGTTGAGGTAAACCGCCGGCACGCCCATCACGTTGCGTTCCTGGATTTCATTCTGGAATAGGCCACCGTCAATCGCGGTGTGGCTGATGCGTGGATTCAGCACCGCCATCAGGTTCAGGGCCTGTACCACGTCAGGGCAGTTGTGGCATGACAGCGAATAGTAGGTTTCAAAATGGAAATCGCCATCCAGCGCGGCAACCTGATCCAGCAGGCTCTGCGCTTCTTTCGATGGATGCCCACCGGTCTGCAGCAGCGCCAGCACCAGTGAGGTAAATTCGTCACCCAGTGGCGAACAGGCAAAACGCGGACAACTGTTCGAGCCTGGGTTAGTAATTAAAAACGACGGTTTGCAGACCTGACGATCGTTCTCTTCGCGGAAGCTGACCTTATCAGACAGGCCTGCGATGTCGACCAACAGCTCACGGATCTCGGTTGATTTGGCACCCTCGTCCAGAGTGGCAATCAACTCAACAGGTTTGGTTAATTTCTCAAGGTAGGCCTTGAGTTGCGTCTTCAAATTTGTGTCGAGCACAGTGATATCCTGGTCAAAAAAACGGGTGCCGTGTGGCACCCGATGAGAGAAAGATCGAAAGGCCGGAGCGGGATTAGATTTTGCCAACCAGGTCCAGAGATGGAGCCAGTGTTGCATCACCTTCTTTCCATTTCGCCGGGCAGACTTCGCTTGGGTGAGAAGCAACGTACTGTGCCGCTTTCACTTTGCGCAGCAGGTCAGACGCGTCACGGCCGATACCTTCAGCAGTGATTTCGATCGCCTGGATGATGCCTTCCGGGTCAACGATGAAAGTACCACGGTCAGCCAGGCCTTCCGCTTCACGCATGATTTCAAAGTTACGGGTCAGCGCGCCAGTCGGGTCGCCGATCATCGCGTACTGGATCTTCGCGATGGTGTCTGAAGAACCGTGCCAAGCTTTGTGGGTAAAGTGGGTGTCAGTTGAAACGGAGTAGATATATACGCCCAGTTTCTGGAACTCTTCGTAATGATCGGCCACGTCGCCCAGTTCGGTCGGGCAAACGAAAGTGAAATCAGCCGGGTAGAAGAAGAACACACTCCATTTACCTTCAACGTCTTTCTCGGTTACGTCGATGAACTCGCCGTTTTTGAATGCTGCGTTTTTAAACGGCTTGATTTTGGTATTGATAATAGACATCTGATGGCCTCCGTTGAATTATGTGATGTACGCTACAGAATTTTCGGGCCAACATCTAATATGCAGTCGTTATCAATCAAATAAACGAAAGCTATCAAACGCGGAAAGCGGGATGCTCTCTGGCCCGCGAGGCAGTGTACAGGGAAAGGCGAGACAATTAACCCGCTTTATATTTTTGAAATCTTTTCGGCAAATCGCTGCTAGCTTTGTAAGACCGGAGATAAAGGGAGCTGACTTGTGGAGATTCGTCCGTTTACTGAAGCCGATCGGCCTTTTTTGCGTACGCTGTTTCTGGCGGCGCGGCGGCATAACTGGCGCTGGCTTGAGGGCAGCGACTGGCAGCTGGAAGATTTTGATAGTGTCATCCTTGGTGAAACCGTACTGGTGGCGGAATGTGACGGGCAGCGCGTCGGATTTGCCGGCCCGCTGGAGAATGATAATTTCCTGCACAGCCTGTATGTCGATCCCGACTGGCAGGGCCGCGGCGCGGGCAGCGCGTTGCTGGAAGCGGTTCAGGCGCGCTTCACTTCTACCAGCGCGCTGAAGTGCCTGACGATGAACAAAGCGGCGCAGGCATTTTATCTCAAGCATGGCTGGAAGATGATTGCGCAGGGCGAAGGGGAACAGGGAGGCTATGTGCTGATGCACTACCCGCTGGCGTCTGAATACACCAGCGGGTCGGGTCGGGCTTAGAGCGCGCGGAAGGCGATGTCGCCAGGGATCACATCGCCCTGCCAGTAAAGCTGGGCGGCGACCCGTCCGGCAAGCTGGCGGTAGAGCGCGGTGAATTCACTGTCCGGCCGGCTGATCACCGTCGGCTGGCCCGCATCCAGATCTTCACGCAGGTTAATGTGCAACGGCAGCTGTGCCAGCAGCTGCGTGTGGTAATCGGCTACCAGCTTTTGCGCCCCGCCGGTGCCGAAAATCGGCTCATGGAAGCCACACTGGCTGCAGATGTGCAGGCTCATGTTCTCGACCACACCCAGCACCGGCACGTTGACTTTTTCAAACATCACGATGCCTTTCCGAGCGTCGATCAGCGCAATATCCTGCGGCGTGGTGACCACCAGCGCGCCGGTCACCGGGACATTCTGCGCCAGCGTCAGCTGGATATCGCCGGTGCCCGGCGGCATATCCAGCACCAGATAGTCCAGCTCCGGCCACATCGTCTCGTTCAGCAGCTGCATCAGCGCTTTGCTGGCCATCGGCCCGCGCCACACCATGGCGTTATCGTCAGTCACCAGATAGCCAATCGAGTTGGTGGCCAGCCCGTGCGCCATAATCGGTGCCATATGGGTACCATCGGGCGAGGTAGGCCGTTCATGTTCGGTGCCCAGCATGTTGGGCACCGACGGGCCATAGATATCGGCGTCGAGGATGCCGACGCGCGCCCCCTCGGCGGCCAGCGCCAGCGCCATATTGACCGCGGTGCTGGATTTGCCCACGCCACCTTTACCGGAGCTGACGGCGATAATATATTTCACGCCGTTAACGCCTGCCTGGTTTTTCACCCGCTTCAGGGTGGCAATATCATGGCTTAAACGCCAGTCAATCGCGCGCGTGCCGGTCAGGCGCAGCAGCTCGGCGCTGGTCTGCGCTTTCAGTTCTTCAAAGGCGCTGGCCCAGGCGAACGGCATGATCAGCTCGATATGCAGCTTACCGTCCAGCTGTGCCACGTGATGCAACGCTTTCAGCGCGGTGAGATTCTGTTGCAGCGTCGGATGCTCAAAGCCTCTCAGTACGCCGACCACGATGGCGCGCAGGGCTTCAGGCGTATGCGGTTCCCGGGATTGTACTGTCATCCCCCACTCCTTATTTTATGCTGTTCTTACGCTGTGCTTCAGCGATGTATTTTCAATGATATCAGATGGCCACTGTTTCGCGGCGACTGCCGGTGGCGAATCCCTTGTGTTTACGCCAGCGGAGCCTTCGGTTACCATCTAAGCCCGTTTTTTCAATCAACAGAAAGCTACGCAAACTATGACTCAAGTCGCTAAAAAAATTCTGGTAACCTGCGCGCTGCCTTACGCGAACGGATCAATCCATCTCGGCCATATGCTCGAGCATATCCAGGCAGACATTTGGGTGCGTTACCAGCGAATGCGTGGCAATCAGGTTTACTTCATCTGCGCTGATGACGCGCACGGCACGCCGATTATGCTGAAAGCACAGCAGCTGGGTATTGCGCCAGAGCAGATGATTGCTGAGATGAAACAAGAGCATGAAGCCGATTTTGCCGGTTTCAACATCAGCTATGACAACTATAACTCGACCCACGGTGATGAGAACCGCCAGCTGTCGGCGCTGATCTACAGTCGCCTGAAAGAAAACGGTTTTATTAAGAACCGCACCATTTCTCAGCTCTACGATCCGGAAAAAGGGATGTTCCTGCCGGACCGTTTTGTTAAAGGCACCTGCCCGAAATGTAAGTCTGCCGATCAGTACGGTGATAACTGTGAAGTCTGCGGCGCGACCTACAGCCCGACCGAACTGATTGATCCGAAGTCGGTGGTCTCCGGTGCGACGCCGGTACTGCGCGACTCGGAACACTTCTTCTTTGACCTGCCATCGTTCAGCGCCATGCTGCAGGCTTGGACTCGTTCCGGTGCGTTGCAGGATCAGGTCGCTAACAAGATGCAGGAGTGGTTCGAATCAGGCCTGCAGCAGTGGGATATCTCACGTGACGCGCCCTATTTCGGCTTTGAAATCCCGGATACGCCAGGCAAATATTTTTACGTCTGGCTGGATGCGCCGATCGGCTACATGGGCTCGTTCAAGAACCTGTGCGACAAGCGTGGCGATATCAACTTCGACGAGTTCTGGCGTAAAGATTCCACCACCGAGCTGTATCACTTTATCGGGAAAGATATCGTCTACTTCCACAGCCTGTTCTGGCCGGCGATGCTGGAAGGCAGTGACTTCCGCAAACCGAATAACCTGTTTGTCCACGGTTATGTAACGGTCAATGGTGCCAAGATGTCGAAATCGCGCGGCACCTTTATTAAAGCCAGCACCTGGCTGCAGCATCTGGATGCGGACAGCCTGCGTTACTATTACGCGGCGAAACTCTCTTCGCGCATCGACGACATTGACCTGAACCTGGAAGATTTCGTTCAGCGCGTGAACGCTGACATCGTCAATAAAGTGGTTAACCTGGCGTCACGTAACGCCGGCTTTATCACCAAACGCTTTGACGGCAAGCTGGCGGCTGAACTGGCCGATCCGGCGCTCTATCAGACCTTTGTTGATGCGTCAGAAAAAATCGGCGAAGCCTGGGCGAGCCGCGAATACAGCCGTGCGATCCGTGAAATCATGGTGCTGGCCGACCTGGCAAACCGCTACGTTGATGAGCAGGCACCGTGGGTGGTCGCGAAGCAGGAAGGCCGTGACGCCGATCTGCAGGCGATCTGCTCGATGGGGATTAATCTGTTCCGCGTACTGATGACCTGGCTGAAGCCGGTGCTGCCGTCGCTGAGCGCGCGCGCGGAAGGCTTCCTTAATTGCGAACTGAGCTGGGATGCGATCCCGCAACCGCTGCTGGATCATCAGGTTGCGCCGTTTAAAGCACTCTATAGCCGGATTGAAATGGCGAAGGTCGAGGGCCTGATTGAGGCTTCGAAAGAGGATGCCACCGCGGCCAGCGCTCCGGCGGTCAGCGGTCCGCTGGCGGATGCGCCGGTTAGTGACACCATCACCATCGACGATTTCGCTAAAGTCGATATGCGGGTGGCGCTGATTGAGCAGGCGGAGCTGGTTGATGGCTCAGACAAGCTGCTGTGTCTGCAGCTCGACCTGGGTGGCGAGAAGCGTCAGATCTTCTCCGGCATCCGTGCGGCCTATCCCGATCCGTCGGTGCTGGTCGGCAAGATGACCATCATCGTTGCTAACCTGGCGCCGCGTAAAATGCGCTTTGGCATCTCCGAAGGGATGGTGCTGTCAGCGGGACCGGGCGGTAAAGATCTGTTTGTGCTGTCTGTAGACAGCGGTGCGGTACCGGGCATGCCGGTTAAGTAACCCCGCACGCTTCACTCCCCTTACGCCGGATTGCCGGTGTAAGGGGGGCTTTCGCTTTATCTCTTTTATCTCTGCGATTTCAGCCGTCCTGTTTTTCCTGCACGCCTTTTCGTACCTTCTCCGCCCTGCTTTGTCCGTTTAACGCTAACCCAGCTGAACCGTCGCGGCTTTATGTGATCGCTAGCACGCTAAGCGGTTAATGCGTCTGATGAACAACAGTGAAAACAGGAGCCTGTCATGCTCACCGTGCTGTCTGTCTGCGGGCGCTACCTTCGTGCCTTTATCATCATTTATCTCTGCTTATACAGTGGCAACGGCATCGCCTCGCTGCTGCCGATTACCATTCCTGGCAGTATTCTCGGAATGCTGATTCTGTTTGCCCTGCTGGCGTCGCAAATCCTGCCGGTCAACTGGGTGAAACCGGGCTGCCATCTGATCATCCGCTATATGGCGCTGCTGTTTGTGCCGATCAGCGTCGGCGTCATGAGGCCATACCGATATTCTCAGCGCCCAGTTTGGCCCGATCGTCATCTCCTGCGTCGTCAGTACTTTTGTGGTGCTGGCGGTAGTGGGCGTTGGCGCCCAGCAGTTGCACGGTCGTCGTCCGCTCAGGGAGCCGAACGATGAGTGATATCTGGTGGTCACGGCCGCTGACCCTAGCGGCGTTTTTTCTGGCGCGTAAGCTGGCGCTGACCCTGAAAATCTCGCTGCTCATTCCGCTGCTGGTGGCGATGGCGATCATCATCCCGATCCTGCTGCTACTGCAGTTGCCCTACTCGCGCTACTTTGCCGGCAGTCAGATTCTTAACCAGCTGCTGCAACCGGCGGTGGTCGCCCTGGCGCTGCCGCTGTATGAGCAGATGAATCAGATTCGCGCCCGCTGGAAGTCGATCATTGGCGTCTGCTTTATCGGAAGCCTGACCGCGATGGTGTCGGGCACCGCTATCGCCCTGTGGCTCGGCGCCACGCCGGAAATTGCCGCCACCATTATTCCTAAGTCGGTCACTACGCCGATCGCGATGGCGGTCTCCGGATCGCTGCAAGGCATCCCGGCGATCAGCGCTATCTGCGTACTGATTGCCGGCGTGCTGGGGGCGGTGTTTGGGCACATGCTGCTGAACCTGCTGGGCGTGAAATCGAAAGCTGCGCGCGGTCTGGCCATCGGTAACGCCTCCCATGCCCTCGGAACCGCCCGGGAGGCCGAAGTCGATAATCAGGAAGGGGCGTTCAGTTCACTGGAGCTGGTGATTTGCGGCATCATTACTTCTTTGCTGGCACCGTTTATTTTTACGCTACTGCTGCACTGGTTTGGCTAAAACTTTGCCATAGATCTCGCAAAGTTGAAACATGCAACACGGGTTGCATTGTCAGAGCGACGGGGATCACATATAAACCGGTGACTGGCATATCGTCCTGCTGAATTTAATGAGGCTCTCATGCATTCACGTTTCCTCTCCGCCTTCGAGGCGTTTCCGTCAACTCTGCAAACCGCGCTGGCTCCGCTGCTGGACGCGCCTGACTTTCAGGCGGTGCTGCGCGCCGACCAGATCGCATCGCTGCAGCAACAGACTCAGATGGACGCCGATGCGCTGGCGCTGGCGCTGCTGCCGCTGGCAGCGGCCTGTGCGGTGGCCACGGTGTCGCACTTTAACGTCGGGGCGATCGCCCGCGGCACCAGTGGTAACTGGTACTTCGGCGCCAACATGGGATTTGTCGGCACCCCACTGCAACAGACGGTGCATGCTGAGCAGAGCGCGATGACCCACGCCTGGCTGCGCGGCGAACGCCGGCTGGAAACCATCACGGTTAACTACACCCCGTGCGGTCATTGCCGTCAGTTTATGAATGAACTCAACAGCGGTACCGAGATTCGTATCTCGCTGCCGCAGCGCGCCATCAGTACCCTGGCCGATTATCTGCCAGACGCCTTTGGCCCGCGCGATCTCGACATCACAACCCTGTTGATGAATGCGGTCGACCGCGGTTACAGCGCTGAGGGAGATGCGCTGGTGCAGGCCGCCGTGGCCGCCGCCAATGCCAGCCACGCGCCGTACAGCCAGTCACACAGCGGCGTGGCGCTGGAAACCGAGTCAGGCACCATTGTGACCGGTCGCTATGCTGAGAATGCCGCGTTTAACCCCAGCTTTCCGCCGCTTCAGGCCGCGCTGGTGCTGCTAAACATGCAGGGCGGGCACAGCCGGTCAGATAAAAAGATTGGTGCTGGCAGAAGTAGGAGATGCCACGCTGAGCCAGTTTGCCGCCACACAGGCAACGTTACAGACTTTTGGTTGCAGTGAGCTGCTGTCAGTAAGATTGCACAAAGCATAACCCACTGTCAGAAAGGCCACAGTTTTGTGACCTTTTATGAACAAATGCTGCACTCCTGCGGGAAATTTCATAGGATCTAGCGCAAGAATTCACGTCATGACAAATTACTCTGAATAATTCGGGTTGCAGGATGGCAGCGCAGGATGGCAGCAAGTACGTGAATGATTCGCAGCGGAGACCTGCCGCTGCACTGCTCCTGTAGCCTGAGCTATAACGGGTAAATAAACTGGCGCTACCTTTCCGGCGTGACGCCAGACAACACTGCAACCGGAGCATCACTGCATGGAACTCGACTACGAAAGTAAACGTCCGCTCTACATCCCTTACGCTGGCCCGATTTTGCTGGAATTCCCCCTCCTCAACAAAGGCAGTGCCTTTAGCATCGAAGAACGTAACGAATTTAATCTCAATGGTCTGCTACCGGAAGCGGTAGAGTCGATTGAAGAACAGGCGCAGCGTGCCTGGCGTCAGTTCCAGGACTTCAAAAACAATAACGATAAGCACGTCTACCTGCGTAACATCCAGGACACCAACGAAACGCTGTTTTATCGCCTGCTGGACAACCATCTCGAAGAGATGATGCCGATAATCTACACCCCAACCGTTGGCGCCGCCTGTGAACACTTCTCTGAAATCTATCGCCGCGCGCGCGGGGTGTTTATCTCTTACCCGAACCGCGACCGCATCGAAGATATGCTGCAGAACGCCACCAAACAGAACGTGAAGGTGATTGTGGTCACCGACGGCGAGCGCATTCTGGGTCTGGGTGACCAGGGCATCGGCGGCATGGGGATCCCGATCGGTAAGCTGTCGCTCTACACCGCCTGTGGCGGTATCAGCCCGGCCTATACCCTGCCGGTGGTACTGGATGTGGGTACCAATAATCAGCAGCTGCTGAACGATCCGCTCTACATGGGCTGGCGTCATCCACGTATTACCGGCGAAGAGTACGACGCCTTCGTTAATGACTTTATTCAGGCGGTTAAACGCCGCTGGCCGAAAGTGCTGTTGCAGTTTGAAGACTTCGCCCAGAAAAACGCCATGCCGTTGCTGAACCGCTATCGCGACGAAGTCTGCTGCTTTAACGATGACATTCAGGGCACCGCCGCGGTCACCGTTGGTACGCTGATCGCCGCCAGCCGCGCAGCCGGTAGCCGCCTGTGCGAACAGAAAGTGGTGTTCCTCGGAGCCGGTTCCGCCGGCTGTGGCATCGCCGAACAGATTATTGCCCAGATGAAGTCGGAAGGCCTGAGCGATGAAGAAGCGCGCAGCCGGGTAATGATGGTGGATCGCTTTGGTCTGCTGACCGACAAGCTGCCTAACCTGCTCGATTTCCAGAGCAGACTGGTGCAGAAGAGCGAAAACATTCAGCACTGGGATGTCACCAGTGACGCGATTTCGCTGCTCGATGCAGTGCGCAACGCCCACCCGGATATTCTGATTGGGGTATCGGGTCAGCCAGGGCTGTTCACCGAAGAGATCATCCGTGAGATGCACAAGCACTGCAAACGCCCGATTGTGATGCCGCTGTCGAACCCGACATTGCGGGTTGAAGCCACGCCAGCCGACATCATCGCCTGGACCGACGGTGCCACGCTGGTGGCCACCGGTAGTCCGTTCTCGCCGGTCAGCTGGAAGGGTAAAACCTACCCGATTGCCCAGTGCAACAACTCCTACATCTTCCCGGGAATTGGTCTGGGGGTTATCGCGTCGGGCGCCAGCCGCGTCACCGACACCATGCTGATGACCGCCAGCCGGGCGCTGGCCGACTGCTCGCCGCTGGTGAACGATGGCGAAGGTCCGGTACTGCCGAAAATCAAAGATATCCAAGGCGTGTCGAAAATCATCGCCATGGAAGTTGGCAAAGCGGCACAGCTGGCGGGTGTCGCCGTCGTCACCTCCGAAGACGTGCTGTCGCAGGCGATTGCCAACAACTTCTGGCTGCCGCAATACCGTCGTTACCGTCGTACCTCGATCTAATCGTGCGCTGCCGGACCGATTCTGGTCCGGCAATGCTCAAAAAGAGACCAGCCAACCGGCACTAACTTGCTTCGCTGCGGCGGCTCAAGTAGCCTTGTGCCATCTCAAATTTCTGACATCGAGTCTCCAGGCGCATGCTGAAACGCGTTTTAATTGGACTGCTTTTCATCATCCTGCTGATGGTGACGACGGCGCTTGGCCTTGATCGCTGGATCAGCTGGAAAACTGCACCCTTTATCTACGAGAATGTCTCACCACTGCCGCACCGCCAGGTGGGTGTGGTGCTGGGCACCGCCAAATATTATCGTACCGGGGTGATCAATCAGTATTACCTCTATCGGATGCAGGGCGCGCTTAACGCCTATAACAGCGGCAAAGTGAACTACCTGCTGCTGAGCGGTGACAATGCGCTGCAAAGCTACAACGAACCGATGACCATGCGTCGCGACTTAATCAAGGCAGGCGTTGATCCGGCGGATATCGTGCTGGACTATGCTGGTTTCCGGACGCTTGATTCGATTGTTCGCACCCGCAAAGTGTTCGATACCAACGACTTCATTATCATCACTCAACGCTTCCACTGTGAGCGGGCGCTGTTTATTGCCCTGCAGCTCGGCATTCAGGCGCAGTGTTATGCCGTGCCCTCGCCGAAAAACATGCTCAGCGTGCGTTTCCGTGAGGTCGGTGCCCGGCTGGGCGCGCTGGCTGACCTATTCCTGCTGAAGCGCGAGCCGCGCTTCCTCGGGCCGCTGGTGCCGATTCCGGCGGTGCGTGAGGTGCCGGAGGATGCACAAAGTTATCCGGCGGTCACGCCGGAACAGCTACTGGAGCTGGAGCAGAAGCTGCGTCAATAAATCAGCGATTGAGGGGGTGGTGATGTAGGGCCTTGTAGTCATGCGCTGGCTCAGGGATGAGGTGCGTAATCGCGCGGGCCGAGCGGCCAGGGATTGGCGTTAGCGTCTTTCCGATTTGAACGTGTTCCCTGAGCAGTCCCGGTCTCACCGCTGAGCAGGCTTCAGGGAGCATACGCCTTGCGCAAAGACGCAAAAACGCCATCCCCTGGCAGGCTCAGCGCGGGCCATCCCTGCCCCGCTATGCTTTGCTACAGGCGTATGCTCCCTTCGCGTTAAATGGGTAGCCGCCTGGAAGTGAGGGTCGCTCTGCTGCGATTCTTAAACTGATTTGTTACATCAATACTTCAGCAAATTCCGCATTCCGCATTCCGCATTCCGCATTCCGCATTCCGCATTCCGCAGAATGGTCAAACAGCAAAGCCTGCGCGCGACAGCACTTTTTCCTGACTGATACTTACTTTTTGCGCGAGTATTTCAGCGAATCCAGCGCCACGGCGAAGATGATGATGCCGCCTTTGATGATGTACTGCCAGTACGGGTTGACGCCGATATAGGTCAGGCCGTAGTTGATCACGGTGAAGATCAGTACACCGGTCACCACGCCCGCCACGCTACCGACACCGCCGGTGAAGGAGACGCCGCCGACCACACAGGCAGCAATCGCATCCAGCTCATACATAAAGCCGAGGTTGTTGGTTGCCGAGCCGATACGGCCCGCTTCCAGCATCCCGCCGAAGGCGTAGAACACGCCGGACAGCGCATAAATCATGATCAGGTTCAATGGCACGTTAACGCCAGAGACTTTCGCCGCTTCCGGGTTACCACCGATAGCAAAAATGTTTTTTCCAAAGCGGGTTTTGTTCCACAGCACCCAGACAAACACAATCGCAATCACCGCGTAGAAGGTGATGAAAGAGAGTTTGAAGTCACCGAAGCGTAAAAAGCCCTGGGCGAATTTCGAGAAACCGGCATCAAAACCGGCAATCGGTGATGCGCCAACGAAATCGTAATAGAGCGAGTTAATGCCGTAGACGATGATCATGGTGCCCAGAGTGGTAATAAACGGCGTCACCTTGAGGTAGGCAATGATTACGCCGTTTACCAGACCAATCACGCCGCCGATGATGCAGACGGTCAGGATCACCAGTGGAATTGGCACCGTATCCAGCGACGGGAACACCTTGTTAGCGTTGTCCATCGCCTGCAGCAGCGTGGCCGCGACCACCGCTGCCAGACCAACCTGACGACCGGCTGACAGGTCAGTACCCTGGGTAACGATCAGCCCCGCCACACCCAGCGCAATAATAATGCGCACCGAAGATTGGGTCAGGATGTTGCTTAGGTTCATTAAACATTAAAAATGTGGGGTCCCGGAAAATAATAATAGCCAGCAATACCAGCAGAACGATATAAATGCCGCCCTCTTTTGACCAGGTTAGCGCATTCTTTTTTGTAGTCGCTTTCATGTTAACAGCCCTTGCTTCATTAAAGGTGTAATGACGCTAAACGCAATATTTCGTTCTGCGTGGTGGTTTTGGTATCAACAATGCCGGCAACCAGACCATTACTCATCACCAGAATACGGTCGGTAATGCCTAACAGCTCCGGCATTTCGGAAGAGATAATAATGATGCCCTTTTCTCTTTTCGCCAGCTCAGCAATCAGCTGATAAATTTCGAATTTTGCGCCGACGTCAATCCCGCGTGTCGGTTCATCAAGCATGAGGATTTCAGGCTGAGTTAATAACCAGCGACCAATAATCACTTTTTGCTGGTTAACACCCGAAAGCAAACCAATCTGCGTATGATGGCCCGGCGTTTTTACCCGCATTGAATCGATAACCCATTGGGTATCACTCTTCATGCGTTTATTATCCAGCAGCCCCATACTGTTTTTATATTTTTTAATATTGGAAATAAGCGAGTTAAAACCAATATCCAGAAAAACATAAATCCCGGTTGAACGACGTTCTTCCGTTACCAGCGCAAAACCGTGGTTAATCGCTTCGTTGGCGCTGTGATTATTAATCGGTTTACCGTGCAGCTTAATGGTGCCGCCCGATTTTTCGCGAATGCCAAACAGCGTTTCGACGATATCGGTACGTTTGGCACCCACCAGCCCGGCAATGCCGAGAATCTCCCCTTTACGCAGATCAAACGAGATGTCGCGAATTGATGGCTGACGCAAAGACGTTAGGTTACGCACCTCAAGAATGGTTTCACCCGGCACGTTGGTGCGGTCCGGAAAACGCTGGTTCAGTGAACGGCCACCATCATCGAGATGATCTTGTCCATGTCCAGCCCGTCCAGCGGCTGGGTAGTGATCCACTGTCCGTCACGCAGAATGGTGATTTCGTCACACAACTGGAAAATATCTTCCATCTTGTGCGAGATATACACAATGCCGCAGCCGCGATCTTTCAGTTTACGAATAATGGTGAACAGATGATTAACCTCTTTCTCGGTTAACGAGGAGGTTGGCTCATCCATAATCACAATTTTCGCGTCATAAGAGAACGCTTTGGCAATTTCAATCATCTGCATTTGCGACACGGAAAGATGCGCCACTTTGTCGCGGGGATCGATATCAATATCCAGCTCGTCAAAGATCGACTTGGTGTCGTTATACATTTTATCCTGATCGACAAAGAAGCCTTTACGGGGATAACGCCCCAGCCACATGTTGTCCATCACGGTACGCTGCAATACCAAGTTTAATTCCTGATGCACCATCGACACGCCATTTTCCAGCGCCTCTTTGGAGCTTTTATAATCGATCTCTTTACCCTGAAACAAATATACTGCTGGTATCTTTCTTATAAATACCAAACAGACATTTTAATAAGGTGGATTTACCGGCGCCGTTCCCGCCCATTAATGCATGAATAGAGTGAGGCCGCACTTTTAAATTTACATTATCTAACGCTTTAACGCCGGGAAATGATTTACTGACATTGGTCATTTCCAGCAGATATTCTCGCTGCGCGGTCGTATTATCACTGGCCATAATTTACCTGGGCTAAAAAACGGTGGTGACGTAAAAAAGGCGCGACACTCGCCGCGCCCGGAATCGATATTATTTCTGGAACTGTGAGAGGTTTTCTTTATCAACCGGTACGTAAGGTACGCGGACTATTTTGTCGACCATCTTGAAGTTAGTGCCTTCGGTGGCGGCTTTGCCGTCAGCTAGGTTTTTCGCCATATCCAGCGTCGCTTTCGCCTGGTTTTCCGCATCATTCAGTACGGTACCGGCCAGTGCACCCGATTTCACCAGCGCCAGTGCTTCTGGCAGTGCATCGACGCCGAACACCGGGATGGAGCTCATGTTGTGCGCTTTCAGCGCTTCAACCGCACCCATTGCCATCGCATCGTTGTTGGCGATGACCACTTCGATTTTTTTGGCGTTCGGGCCTGACAGCCAAGCATCCATCTTATCTTTCGCCTGCGCGGTATTCCACATCGCCGTGTCCATCGCTAACTGCTGGGTTTTCAGGCCGTCGTTGTTAAGGTTATCGATAACATATTTGGTACGCGCTTCAGCGTCCGGGTGGCCCGGCTCGCCTTTCAGCAGCACGAACTGAATCTGACCATCTTTATTCAGATCCCAGGCCGGGGTCGCATTCCAGTGCTTCTCAATCAGCTGACCCTAGATGATGCCGGACTCTTTAGAGTCGGTACCGACATAATAGGCTTTGTCATAACCGGCCAGCACTTTCGCGTTCGGCTCTTTGTTGAAGAACACCACCGGCACATCATTTGCGCGCGCTTTGTCTACCACTATCGCTGCTGCTGCCGGGTCAACCAGGTTAATCGCCAGCGCTTTCACGCCTTTCGCCATCAGCACGTCGATCTGGTCGTTCTGTTTAGACTGGTCGTTTTGCGAGTCATTCATCAGCAGCTGAATGCCACCGAGGGTTTTCGCTTCTTTCTCGATGTCTTTGCGCACCATCAACATGAAGTTGTCATCATATTTATAAATGGTCACGCCGATACGTGTATCAACTGCGTGAGCAGTTGCACCAAATATCATGCTGGCAACCAGTGCTGTGAGCGTGAAAACCTTCTTATTCATGGTATCTCCGGTTTTTTTATGCAGGGTCTTTTTAGCTCTGCCGCGCTACAGAGGCGGGAGAACAATCGGTAAAACTGATCGGGGAAGCGGAATAGACACAACGTTACGCTAAGCCGCTGGACTGCCGTCCAAAATCTGACTTCCCTGTAGTCAAACGCTTCCGTAAATATGAAAATATGTTGCGAACCCTTTCATCCAGCGACTGAGACGGTGCCTGATGCGGTTAAGCGGGCGTTACATAATGTTTCAGTCCGGTAAGACTCTGCCATCATAGTGAGGGCAATGTTAATTAACTGTGAATGTGATCACAGATTGAAAACGGTTACATGGCTGAATCGCCTGAATTAGTGACGGGCTCCACATTTTGCCGTTGCGCCACCGAATGACGACGCACCAGGGTCGGCATAAAGATGTGCGTTGCGGTGTCATCCAGCAGCCCTGCCGCGCCCAGCAACGCCAGCTCAGTCGCAATTTTTGCCATATAAACGATGGGATAGCGAACAGTGGTCAGTTAGGGATCATTGTAACACGAAATCGGGATGTCATCGAAGCCAATGACAGAAAAATGCTGTGGAACCTGAACGCCGTTGTCTTTCAACGCAGTGAGTGCGCCCGCCGCCATGCCGTCGTTATAGGCAAAGACTGCGCTCAGATTGAGGTTACGTCCCAGCAGTTCGACCATTGCCGCTTCACCGCCCTGCATATCTGGCTCGGCGCTGGCGATCTAGCTCTCCTGCGGACGGATGCCCTGCTCCGCCATCGCCTGCAGCCAGCCTTCACGGCGCTGAGCAACATCCTCAATCGGGTGGCTGGAGCAGAAGTAGCCAATCCGGCTATGTCCCTGTTGTAACAGCGTTCTTGACGCCATCAGCGCGCCGGTAACGTTGTCGAGGCTGAAGCTGCGATGTTCAAATCCAGGCACGATACGGTTGATCGCCACCATGCCCGGCACATGTTGCATAAACTCAGCCAGCTCGTGGTCTGAAAGCGTTTTCGCGTGTACCACCAGCGCGCTGCAACGTTGTCGGATCAGCACCTCTATTTATTGCGTGGCGCTCTTTCTCTTCCTGATGCCAGGAGTTGCTGATCAACACATGCTTGTGTACGCGCTGCGCCACGGTATCGACCGCTTTGACCAGCGCGCCAAAGAAGGTGTCGGAGACATCCATCACCACCACGCCGATGGTGTCGCTGACCTGGGTGGCCAGTGCCTGGGCGTTGGCGTTAGGACGATACCCAAGCGCATCAACAGCCTTTAACACGGCGTCACGAGTATCAGAAGTGACGGCGCTACTGTTATTGAGTACGCGCGAGACGGTCGCCACCGACACGCCAGCCTGACGTGCAACATCACGAATCGTTATCATGCAGCAGTTCCAGGAAGGAAGAATAAGGCATCACGCCGGGTTGAACACCGGCGCTATTCTGTCAGGGGCGGGAGGCAGGCAGCGTGAATTGCGTCACATCAATGAAAACGGTTACATACAATTCTGCAACCTTTGTGATGGCGGTCATTATCTGGCGTTGTCAGTGACCGCAGGTTTACCGGCGGCTAGCAGCGTCAGACGCCGCCATAGCCACTCCAGCGGACCCTGGGCGAAGTAATGTAACCAGATGAGTGAAAACAGAATATTGATCAGCCATACCGCGGGTACCATCATCACTAGCTGCAGGCGAGTGAAGTGCATAAACAGCCCGAAGCAATAGAACAGCGTGGTGCAGATCAGGGTTTGCAGCAGGTAATTGGTTAACGCCATGCGGCCAACGCACTGAATCGCATAGCTAATACGCCAGCGACTAATCCGCGACCAGTAACCGAGACAGAGTGCGGCATAGCCCAGGCTGATCAGCGGGCTGGCCAAATCACGTGGAGTTTGCAGATAAAAGCCGGTCCAGCGAAACTCCCAATGTAACAACCATTGCGCTGCGACCCCGGCCACCGCAATCGACAGCCCCATCGCCAGCAGCAACGCTGCCGCCTGACGGTAATGCTGCGGTGAAAATTCGCCCGCCAGCCAGCCGCTGCGCAGCAGGGCGCCGCCAATCATCATCAGGCCGGCCAGCTGCCAGCCGTACTGCGCCGCCAGCGCCATCAGACCCGACGAAAGGTGGTCGAGCCGGTTACTCACCGCTTCCCAGCCGCCGGTCAGTTTCCAGTACTGCTCATATTGCAGATCGGCCGCGCCCGGCAGCCATGAACGGGTCGCCTGATGATCGGAAATCGATCCAAATACCAGCAATACGCCACAGCCCACCAGATAGAGCAGAATACCGGTGTTCATCAGGCTGCGGGTCGAGGGCACATCCCGCAATACCCGCCACACCACCAGACCGATGATGCCGTAATCGAGCAGGATATCGCCTTCCCATAAAAACACCCCGTTCAGGAAACCGAAAAACGCCAGCAGCGTTAGGCGTGCCGTCAGCCAGCGACTGCCGCGCGGCAGTTGCATTTGCAGGCCCGCGCCAAACAGCAACGCAAACAGGGTAAGGAGTTTGAGTTGAGCCAGCGCGTCAGAAACCGCCCATGTCCAGGCGTCGGACAGCGTGACGCTGCCCTGCCAAGCAGGATTAAGGTAGGCGGCGGACGGCAGACCGAAACCGACAATATTAAGCAGGAGGATGCCGAGAATGGCACATCCACGTATGAAATCCAGCACAAGATAGCGTTGCATGCGGCACCCTGAATTGACGATGCGGGCAGCTGAGTGCGCCCGCGTTGACTCAACTATGGCGTACCGCGCGCAGAAATTCCTGGCGGGTGTTTTGACTGGACTTGAACAGACCACCCAGCGAGGTGGTGGTGGTGGCGCTGGTGGCATCTTTGACGCCGCGCGCTTTTACGCAGTAGTGCACCGCGTCAATCGATACCGCAACATTGTTAGTGCCCAGCAGCGTTTGCAGCGCGACCAGTACCTGCTGCGTCAGACGCTCCTGCACCTGGGGGCGCTGGGCGAAGAACTGCACGATGCGGTTAATCTTCGACAGACCAATCACCATATCTTTCGGGATGTAAGCCACGGTCGCTTTGCCGTCGATGATCACGAAGTGATGCTCACAGGTGCTGGTCAGGGTGATATCACACACGGTCACCATCTCATCGACCTTCATTTTGTTTTCAATGACGGTGATTTTTGGAAAGTTGGCGTAGTCGAGACCGGAGAACACCTCATCAACGTACATTTTGGCAATGCGGTGCGGGGTTTCGATCAGGCTGTCATCCTGCAGATCGAGATTCAGCAGCTGCATAATTCCGGTCATGTGGCCCGCAATCAGGCTCTTACGCGTTTCGTCATCGAGGTCGCGCGTCGGTGCACGTAACGGCGTTTCCAGGCCACGCGCTAACAGCGCTTCATGGACCAAGACAGCTTCCTGACTTAAGGTGCTCATCGTACTCTTCTCCGGCTAGTGTTGCGCCCGCCGGTTAATGCCTGCGGGCCCCTGTTACTGAGCGCGTATTGTGAAACTTTCTTGGCGGGGAATCCAGCAATCAATCAGATTGGTGATCACCCCGCATCGGCTGCGCGTCGCCAGACCAGCAGGCCGGCCCAAACCAGACTGGCTCCCGCTACCCATAACGCCGGCTCCAGCCGGTGCAGCAGTGCGGTTGACAGAAACGACAGCAGCGGGCCGACCGCATAACCGGTTGTCAGTAAACCGGCCATATAACGCAAATGCTGCGGTGCCAGTTCACGTGCATAGAGCAGCGACAGCTGCACCACGCTGAGAAAGCCGCCGCCGACCAGCAGCGCGCCGATCAGCAAGCCACTGAAGCCTAGCAACAGCGCCGCCGCCAGTACGCCCAGCGCCTGCGCCCACAGCACCAACGCCAGCCGCGCATGGCTGCTGCCCCAGCGCCGCGTCATAATGCCGATCACAATCCCGACCATCGCCGCCCCGCCGAATATCGGCCAGACAAACTGCGCGAACGCCCCGTCAGGAAAGCGTGCCGCCGCCATCTGCGACAAAGTAAGGTGGCAGGCAAGATGTAACCGAAGCCCGCAGGCTGTAGCTCAACGCCAGTCGTTTCAGATCGCGGTTCAGGTGCCTGATCCGGACGATGCAGTTCGCCCCGGCGCGGCAGATTACGACTAATCAGCGCAATCAGCAGCAGCGCCAGCGCACCGTAAGCCGCCCACGCCAGCGAGGCCGGTACCTGGAAGCTGTGTAATGCCACCGCCAGCAGCCCGCTGACAAAAATACCGCAGCCCGGACCGGCAAACACTGCCGCCGATAAGCCGGCACCGGCCATGCCGGTGCAGCTGCTCATTGCTCCAGGCAGCCACCAGCACCATCGCCCAGCCAATCAGGAAGCGAATCGCCCCTTGCAGCCAGGGGCCGCTGACGCAGGCCGAGAGCAGCGTCAGGATCACCGCTCCCCAGACGCCGGCCAGTAACCGCAGCTCCACCCGACGGCGAGCGCATCGCATCGAAGGAGCCACACAGATAACCAAGGTAATTTAACGCCGCCACCAGACTGGCACTGGTCAGCGTCAGCTGGTGCTCCTGAATCATCAGCGGTACCTGTGGCGTATAAGGCAAAGCGCCCGATGCCCACCGCCACAAATAAGGTTAAAAATGCGCTAAGCGCGACGCGTACCGCCATTGCTGAACTCCTGTCGTAATGGCCTAGGATCCTTTCTGACTTGCTTACAGCATGCAGGATGTTTAAACTCACGGAAAGTGAATAATATTAACCAGTTTGGTTACGGGAAGAGAAGATATGGATTTAGTTCAGCTACGTATGTTCTGTTCCGTCGCCGAAAGCGGTTCGCTGGCGCGCGCGGCAGAACAGCTGCATCGCGTGCCCTCTAATCTGACCACGCGGCTGCGTCAACTGGAAGAAGAGTTAGGCGTCGATCTGTTTATTCGTGAGAAGCAGCGCATTCGCCTGTCGCCAATGGGCCATAATTTCCTCAATTATGCGCAGCGTATCCTGGCGCTGAGCGACGAAGCGATGAGCATGACCCGCACCGGCGAACCGGCCGGTAACTTCGCGCTCGGCTCCATGGAGAGCACCGCCGCCACGCGGCTGCCCGGCCTGCTGGCGGCCTATCACCAGCGCTTTCCGAAAGTGGCACTGTCGCTGATCACCGGCACCTCTGGCGAGATTATCGATCGGGTGCGTGAAGGCACCTTAGCGGCTGCGCTGGTTGACGGTCCGGTTTCGCATGACGATCTCAACGGTTGTATCGCTTTTCGCGAGGAGATGGTGCTGATTACCGGCCTCGATCACGCGCCGATTAACAGCGCACGCGACGTGCAGGGTGACACGCTGTTTGCCTTTCGCAACAGCTGCTCCTATCGGGTGAAGCTGGAGACCTGGTATCGCGACAGCCAGACCGCGCCCGACAACGTAATGGAGATTCAGTCCTATCACGCCATGCTGGCCTGCGTGGCGAGCGGCGCCGGTGTGGCGATGATCCCCGCCTCGGTGCTGAAGCAGATGCCCGACCGCTCACGGGTGCAGGCGCACACGCTGCCGCCGGGCTATCGCGATACCGCAACCTGGCTGATGTGGCGACGCGACGCCTTTACACCGAATGTCGAAGCACTGAAGTACCTGATCATCGAACAATTTGACGATCGTCCGCTCAACGATGAGCTGATCCACCCATTACAGGCGGCGGAATAAGCGTTCCGCGCTATGTTTAAGAGCCTAGCCCACCAGGCGCAATTGTTGCAGGCAGTCTGGACACGGACAGCGCGGAACAACCGGAGCGTACAAGTAGTACGTGAGGATTGTGAGCACTGCCCAGGTTCAGACTGGCAAATAAAATAGCCTGGTGGGCCAGGCTCTGAATCATCACGACCAACCGGACGCCACTGCGCGTCACAATCTGACTGGAAGAGGGATTGCATGAATATGATCAAAACCCGTGCCGCTGTTGCCTGGGCTGCTGGCGAACCGCTGAAAATTGAAGAAGTGGATTTAATGCCGCCGCAGAAAGGTGAAGTACTGGTACGCATCGTGGCGACCGGCGTTTGCCATACCGATGCCTATACCCTGTCCGGCACCGATCCTGAGGGCGTTTTCCCGGCGATCCTCGGCCACGAAGGCGGCGGCATCGTTGAAGCCGTCGGCGAAGGCGTCACCAGCGTCGAAGTCGGCGACCATGTGATCCCGCTCTACACCCCGGAGTGTGGCAAATGTAAATATTGCCTGTCTGGCAAAACTAACCTCTGCCAAGCGATTCGTACCACCCAGGGCAAAGGTCTGATGCCCGACGGCACCACCCGCTTCGACAAAGACGGTAAGCTGATTTTCCACTATATGGGCACCTCGACTTTCTCTGAGTACACGGTGATCCCGGAAATTTCGCTGGCGAAAATCAGTAAAGAAGCGCCGCTGGAAGAAGTCTGCCTGCTGGGCTGTGGCGTCACCACCGGCATGGGCGCGGTGATGAATACCGCCAAAGTGAAAGAAGGCAATACCGTGGCGATCTTCGGTCTCGGCGGCATTGGCTTGTCCGCGGTCATCGGTGCCAAAATGGCGAAAGCCGGCCGCATCATCGCCATCGACATCAACACCAGTAAGTTCGATCTGGCGCGCAAGCTGGGTGCCACCGATTTGATTAACCCGAAAGATTACGATAAGCCGATTCAGGAAGTGATCGTTGAGCTGACCGATGGCGGCGTCGATTATTCGTTTGAATGTATCGGTAACGTCAACGTGATGCGCTCTGCGCTGGAGTGTTGCCACAAGGGCTGGGGTGAATCAGTAATTATCGGCGTGGCCGGCGCGGGCGAAGAGATATCAACCCGTCCTTTCCAGCTGGTGACCGGTCGCGTCTGGCGCGGTTCGGCGTTTGGCGGCGTGAAAGGCCGTTCACAGCTGCCCGGCATCGTGCAGGATTATCTCGACGGCAAGTTTGCGCTGAATGATTTCATCACCCACACCATGCCGCTGGAACAGATTAACGACGCCTTTGATTTGATGCACGAAGGAAAATCGATCCGCTCGGTAGTGCACTTTAACAATTAATCAGGAGGCGTTATGGCATCCACTCTGGAGCTTCTGGAAGAACATCGCATTTTTGGCGGCTGGCAGCAGCGTTGGCGTCATCAGTCGGCGGTCCTCGACTGCCCCATGACCTTCAGCATCTACTTGCCGACCCCACACGGTGATGCGCCGCCGCCGGTGGTCTGGTTTCTGGCCGGACTGACCTGCAATGATGAGAACTTCACTACCAAAGCCGGGGCGCAGCGGGTCGCCGCCGAACTGGGCCTGGTGCTGATCATGTCGGACACCAGCCCGCGCGGCGAAGGGGTGGCGAATGATGAAGGCTACGATCTCGGTCAGGGAGCGGGTTTTTATCTCAACGCCACTCAGCAGCCATGGGCCAGCCATTTTCGCATGTTCGATTATCTGAGCAGTGAGCTGCCAGCGCTGATCGCGGATAACTTCAAGGTCAGCGAGCGTCAGTCGATCATGGGCCATTCGATGGGTGGACATGGCGCGCTGATGCTGGCGCTGCGCCTGGGCGGCCGCTTTGCCTCGGCATCTGCCTTTGCGCCGATTGTGAATCCTATGGACGTGCCGTGGGGACAGAAAGCGTTTCAGGCCTATCTCGGCGACGATCGCGCCGCCTGGCGTGAATATGACAGCTGTCAGCTGATGGCGCAGGTCTCGCATCGGTTACCCATACTGATCGAGCAGGGCGACAGCGATCAGTTCTTAGCAGATCACCTGCAGCCGGAGCGGCTGGAGTCGGTGGCGCAGGAGACCGGCTTCCCGCTGACCCTGCGCATTCAGCCGGGTTACGATCACAGCTACTTCTTTATCGCCAGTTTTGTTGAGGATCACCTGCGCTTCCACGCGCAGCATCTGCTGGCTGATTAATCTTCACCTCATCTTCTCCCGCGAAAGGATGAGGTGCTTATCCCTTCCCTGCTGACCACCGTCTCTGACCCGATCAGATCTACACCAGCGCGTCGTGCACCAGCCCGTCGATCATCACCTGCGGCATTCCGCGGCTACAGTGCTCAATCCGTCCTTCAACGCCATACACCTGAGCCAGCGTGGCTGGTGTAATCACCCGATCCGGCTGACCTTCGGCGACCAGGCTGCCCTGCTTCAGCATTAACGCATGCTGAGCGTGGCACAGCGCGATATTGATGTCGTGCACCACCACCACCGTGACCATGTTGCGCAGTGCGGTTTCGCGCCGCACCAGATCCATTACGTGGAACTGGTAATTCAGATCGAGCGCGCTAAGCGGTTCATCCAGCAGCAGCAGCGAGGGGCGGCGGATCAGTGACTGCGCCAGCCCGACCAGCTGCTTCTGCCCGCCCGACAGCTGATCGAGGTAGCGCATCGCCAGGTGGGCAATCCCCAGCTGTTGCAGCAGATGCATCACTTCCGCTTCGCTGTTAGCGCTGTGCAGGCCACCGGAGGCGCGCTGCGCCACGATAATCGACTCCAGCACGTGCAGATGCACCCCGGCCGGCAGCGACTGCGGCAGATAGACCACATGCTTTGCCCGCTGTGCAAACGGCTGGGTCATCAGGTTTTCGCCGTTGAGCCACAGTTCGCCACGGCCTTTATTCAGCCCGGCCAGCGCCCGCAGCAGGGTCGATTTGCCGCAGCCGTTTGGCCCAAGCAGCACGGTAATTTCACCGCGCGGCAGCGGTGCGACATTCAGGTTTTCAATCACCTTATGCTTAGGATAACCGGCGCTGAAACCGCGTAAGGTCAGACCCTGTTCCATCAGACTGTCCCCCGATGACGCAAAATAATACTCAGGAAGAACGGCACGCCAATCAGCGAAGTGACAACGCCGACCGGAATGATCACGCCAAGGATCAGGTTCTTCGAGGCGACTGACGCCAGCGACAGCACCAGCGCCCCCACCAGCGCACTGGCTGGCAGATAAAAGCGGTGATCCTCACCGAACATCATGCGGGCGATATGCGGTGCCACCAGGCCGATAAAGCCGATCGGACCGACAAAGGCCACGGCCAGCGCAGAGAGAATACTAATGCGCAGTAAGGTCGCCAGCCGCAGACGGCGCACATCAATGCCAAAGCTTACCGCGCGGTCTTCGCCTAAGCGCAGCGCCGTCAGCTTCCAGCTGCTCAGCAGCGAAAACGGCAGCAGGATGGCCAGCGCCACGGTCAACACGCCCAGCTTCTCCCACGAGGCGCGCGCCAGGCTGCCCATGGTCCAGAACACCAGCCCCTGCAGCGTGTCTTCGCTGGCGATAAACTGCATCATCGAGACCAGCGCATTAAAGGTGAATACCAGCGCGATACCGAACAACACCACGCCAGCCGAAGAAACCTGCGTCCAGCGGGTCACCGCATCCAGCATCAGGGCGGCAAACAGCGCAAACACAAAGGCGTTAGCGGAAATCAGCCACTGGTCAGGGACGACGGGAATGCCGATGCCGAGAATGATCGCCAGCGCGGCACCAAATGCCGCCGCAGACGAGACGCCAAGGGTAAACGGGCTGGCAAGCGGGTTGTTCAGGATGGTCTGCATTTCTGCCCCTGCCAGGCCGAGCGATAGGCCGACCACGATCGCCATCAGCGCATACGGCAGACGAATGTCCCAGACGATAACCCGGGTTCCGGCATCGACGCTATCGGGGCTAAGCAGGGTATTCCACAGCGTGTGCAGTGACAGACCAGCCGGGCCGAGGGTGAAGTCGAGGATCAGTGAGGCGAGAATCGCCAGCAGCAGTACGCCGATCCACATCATGCGACGCCGCAGTACCTGATGATAGTTTTGTACGCTGTGCTCAGGCGATTCAGTTCCTGTCAGCAGCAAAGATTCTGTCGTCATGTTTAACCCTGTTGTGACTATCCGGTCAGAAAACGCAGCCACAATAGTGCAGGTGATAATAATTATCAATTCGTGAGCATAAGCGAGACGTGAAAAAAGCAGAAAAAAGCGCGGTAACAGGCAGGATACTGACTCAGGGAGCATACGCCTTTCACAAAGACGTAAAACCGCCATCCCTGGCGGCTCAGCGCGCAGCGTTACTCTTTATGAACCGGGAATTCCATTTCGCTGTACTTCACGAAACGGCTGCCGCGCGTCAGCTTGTAGCCGAACCAGATAATCAGGAATAGCGGAATGCCGATGTAGGTCGCCGCCACACCGTACCAGTCGATGCGGTCATTGAGGAACGCCTAGTAGTTCTGACCGAGGGTAATGATCAGGCAGAACACAAAGGCGAAAATCGGACCCAGCGGGAAGAAGCCATAACGGTAAGGCAGCGCGTTCACGTCATGCCCCTGCGCCACATAGCCGCGACGGAAGCGGTAATGGCTGATGGCGATACCGAGCCAGGCGATAAAGCCGGTCATGCCCAAGGTGTTCAGCAGCCAGAGATACACTTTCTGGTTGCCAAATTTTGAGGTTAGGAAGCACAGCCCCGCCACCACGGTGGTAGCCCACAGCGCATTGCGCGGCACGCCGCCTTTTGACAGCCGGGCAAAAAAATACGCGGCGCTTTGCCTTCGCTTGCCAGGTTGTAGAGCATGCGGGTGGAGGCGTACATGCCGGAGTTACCGGCTGACAGCACCGCCGTCAGGATCACCGCATTCATCACCGCCGCCGACAGCAGACCGGCATTCCGGAACACCAGGGTTAACGGGCTGACGCTGATATCGTTGTGCAGCAGCTGCGGATCGGTATACGGCAAGATCAGGCTGATAATCAGGATAGCGAACACATAGAACAGCAGGATACGCTAGAAAATCTGCCGCACCGCACGCGGGATGTTTTTGGCCGGATCTTAAGATTCGCCCGCCGCGATACCGATCAGCTCGGTGCCCTGAAAGGAGAATCCGACAATCATCGCCGCAAAGCCACCGGCAAACGGTGCGTCACCGACCTGCCAGTTCTGCCAGCCTGCATGCTCCGCGCCGCGCATAATGCCGGTAATCATCGGTACGCCCATCACGATAAGATAATCACGGTCGCCACTTTAATCAGCGAGAACCAATATTCCGCCTCGCCAAAGCCCTTCACCGAGATACCGAGATGTAGTTCATCAGGAACATCAGGCAGAGGAACAGCGCACTCCGGATCCAGCCGGGGGTATCGGGGAACCAGTAGTTCATCACCAGCTGCGAGGCGACCAGATCAACTGCAATGGTCACCGCCCAGTTGTACCAGTAGTTCCAGCAGAGCGCAAAACCAAAGCCCTCTTCAACGTACTTTGCGCCAACAGGTAGCGAACGAGCCTGATACCGGCATAAACGCCGCCAGTTCACCGAGGCTGGTCATCAGAAAATAGACCATCAGTCCGATCAGGATATAGAAGAGCAGCGCGCCGCCAGGCCCAGCCTGGGCAATGGTCGCGCCGGACGCGACAAACAGGCCGGTACCGATTGAACCGCCAATGGCGATCATCGTCAGATGACGCGCTTTTAACGCACGTCGTAACGCAGGTTGTTGTGTTGTATTTGAGTCATTATGCATGTGTAAACGCTACGCTGGGTAAAAATGAGGCGCGATTTTAGCAGCTAAGCCTGCGCTGTATAGCGAATGCCGCGCTGTTATAAGTTACGTTCATGATCGCGCCAGAATTATTAGTAATCACTCGCGACAATAGGATAAAAAACGTGCCAGTGCCTTAGAAATATGTTTTTGCCGGTAGTGAATGCGGTACAGGGTGCGGGTCAGACGCGGCAGCGGCAGCGCCAGTTCGACCAGCGTGCCGGCGTCCAGCAGATCGCTGATTACCCGTCGTGACAGGCAGCTGATGCCCATTCCGTGACGCACCGCATGCTTGATTGCCTCGGAGTTGCCCAGCTCCATGCCCAGCTGAAAGGTCGGCAGATGCGACAGCAACAGGTAGTCCACAATTTCACGGGTGCCGGAGCCACGTTCACGCAGGATCCACGGTGCTGCCGCCAGCGTTACCAGCGTCACCGGCTGTTGCAGGATCGCTGCATCCGGTGCGGCAAACACCACCAGCTCATCCTCCAGCCAGGGTTCGCTCACCAGCTCGGTCATGTGACAGGGCCCTTCAATCAGCCCGACATCAACCCGGAAATCGGACACCGCATTGATCACATCCTGACTGTTGCCGACGCTCAGTTCCAGCGGCAAACCGGGAAAATCACGCCGGTAAGCCGCCATCATGCCGGGCAGCAGATAGTTGCCAATGGTGCTGCTGGCAAAGATGCGAATCGCCCCATTCTCCTCTTTGAACAGCTGCTCAATTTCGCCCGCCTGCTCCAGCAGGCCTACCGAGCGCGGATAGAGCAGTCGTCCATGCTCATTCAGCACCAGCCGCTTGCCTACCCGATCAAACAGCTGTACCCCGAGCTGGTTTTCCAGATCGGCCAGCGCGGCGCTAACCGCCGACTGCGATAACGCCAGCAGTTGCGACGCCTGGGTGGTCGAGCCGCTTTTTAACACTTCCGTAAACACTTCTATCTGCCGCAGCGTAATGTGCATCGGCACTCCTTAAGTCATTTATTGCCTGACGAGATAGATCACCACCGCCAGCCAGATCAGCGCAATCAGCGCGAAGCCGCCAGCAATCTTTTTGCCGCGCGAACGCTGAGTTTGCGCCCGCTGGCTGCTGCTGATGCGCACCTCAGCACCTCACGCGGCAGCAGACGCAGCAGAATCATTACCTCGGAGGGAATAATCACCGCATCATCCAGTAATCCGACAAACGGGATTACATCCGGAATGAGATCGATCGGGCTAATGCCATAGGCAACCAGTCCCAGCATCGCCAGTTTGTTCCACCACGGGGTGCGCGGATCGCTAAAGGCAAACCACAGCACCACCACGTCCCGTTTGATCAGCGTCGCCCATCGGCGCAGACGCGAAAATAGCATGATTGCCGTCTTATCGTTTATTCTGGTCAATTATAAATATATTATCAATTTCACTTTTAAGCCAGTCAGCGCCATGATCGGGTCTCAAGCAGAAGGAGGAACCACCATGGCCGATCTGAGTGTTGCTAAAACCCATCATCCGATTCCGCGCTGGCTGGCCGGGCAACCGGCAATTGCTCGTGGTGGCTGGGATCGCTGACGCTGGCAATTGTGCTGGGCATCATCATCGGCAACAGCGTCTACGCTCCACTGGCCTCACACTGTGACGCCGGGGTGGTGCTGGCGAAGCAGAAACTGCTGCGGCTGGGGGTGATTCTGTTCGGCTTCCGCATTACGCTGTAACAGATTGCTGACGTCGGCGCCAGCGGCATCCTGATTGATGCGCTGACCCTGAGCAGCACCTTCTTTATTACCTGCCTGCTGGGGATGCGCCTGCTGAAGCTGGATCGCGATACCGTCTGGCTGATTGGCGCGGGCAGCAGCATCTGTGGCGCGGCGGCGGTACTGGCGACCGAACCGGTGGTCAAAGCGGCACCGTCAAAAGTCGCGGTCGCCATCGCGACGGTCGTGTTGTTTGGTACCCTGGCGATTTTTAGCTATCCGCTGCTGTGGCCGCTGGTGCATACCCTGCTGCCTGGCGTTGATCAGGCGCAGTTCGGCGTGTTTACCGGATCGACCATTCATGAAGTGGCTCAGGTGGTCGCGGCCGGACACAGTATCGGTCCGGATGCCGAGAACAGCGCGGTGATTGCCAAAATGCTGCGGATGATGATGCTGGCCCCGTTCCTGCTGCGTCTCAGTGGTGTGCTGCGCCGCTAGAGCCCGACGGCGACCGCATCGCTTCCGGTGACCTTCCCGTGGTTCGCGCTGCTGTTCATTGCCGTCGCACTGTTTAACTCGCTGCACCTGCTCCCGGTTGGCCTGGTGGCGACGCTGAATCAACTGGCTGGCTGATCGTCGGCGGCGGTGCCATCAATCTGCTGGTGCAACATTTCATGGGCTAACCGCATCGGGTATCATGCCTGCTCGTCAGTGCATAGCCCCTTCAGGAGAACGGCATGAAATATATCGGCGTACACGTCAGTGCGGCAGGTGGTGTGGATCAGGCAGTCATTCGCGCCCATGAAATAGACTCCACCGCCTTCGCCTTGTTTTACTAAAAATCAACGGCAGTGGAAAGCCGCCCCGCTTTCCACTGAGGTGATTGATGCCTTCCGCGCCGCCTGCGAGCAATATCACTTCAGCTCGCAGCAGATCCTGCCGCACGACAGTTTTCTGATCAATCTCGGCCACCCGGTGGCCGAGGCGCTGGAAAAATCCCGTGCCGCCTTTATTGATGAACTGCAGCGCGCCGATCAGCTCGGCCTGACCCTGCTGAACTTCCATCCGGGCAGCCACCTGCATCAGATTGGCGAGCAGGCCTGCCTGAAACGCATCGCCGAATCGATCAATATCGCCCTTGACCAGAGCCGCAACGTCACTGCAGTGATTGAAAATACCGCCGGTCAGGGGAGCAACCTCGGTTTCCGCTTTGAGCATCTGGCGGAAATTATCGACCAGGTTGAGGATAAGAGCCGCGTCGGCGTCTGTCTTGATACCTGCCACGCCTTTGCTGGCGGCTATGATCTGCGTACCGAAGCAGACTGCGTCGCCACCTTCGCTAAGTTTGAGCGCATTGTCGGCTTTCGCTATCTACGTGGCATGCGAAAAGCATCTTTGGCAGCCGTGTCGACTGCCATCACAGCCTCGGTGAGGGTAACATCGGCAAAACCGTGTTTAGCTGGATGATGAAGGATGCACGTTTTGACGGGATTCCGTTGATCCTCGAAACCATCAACCCGGATATCTGGAAAGATGAGATTGCCTGGCTGAAGTCAGAACAGCAGAGATAAAAAAAGAGAGCCGGTTGGCTCTCTTTTCGTGTTGATCATCTGCTGGCTCATGGAGCATACGCCTTCCGTAAAGACGCTAAAAACGCCATCCCTGGCCCGCGATGCTTTACTCCAGGCGTATGCCCCCATCGCTTTAACATTATTCACCGTCTGAAAAAGCAAACAGGGAACCATCTGGCTCCCTGTTTATTTAACTTCCGCACATCAGGCTTTCGCCAGCTGCTCTTCCGGACGTTTCAATACCGCATAGCTCAGACCGGCAATCGCCGTACCAACCACAATCGCCACCAGATAACCGACCACCGGAGTAATCGCACCTGGGATCAGCAGGACAAACAGGCCACCGTGTGGCGCCATCAGTTTGGCACCCACCGTCATCGAGATAGCACCGGTGGTCGCGCCGCCGATGATGCAGCAAGGCAGAACGCGCATCGGGTCACGGGCCGCGAACGCGATCGCGCCTTCAGAGATGAAGCACAGGCCCAGCACTAGCGCCGCTTTGCCCCCTTCCTGCTGTCCTTTGTTGAACTTACGACGGGCAACCAGCGTCGCCAGACCCATCGCCAGCGGTGGCACCATACCGGCCGCCATGATCGCCGCCATCGGCGCATAAGTCTGTGAACTCAGCAAACCGACACCGAATGCGTAAGCCACCTTATTGACCGGGCCACCCATATCGGTACACATCATGCCGCCCAGAATCGCGCCCAGCAGCACCGCATTAGCGGTACCCATGTTCGCCAGCCAATGCGTCAGGCCGTTCATGATGCCGGCAACCGGTTTAACCACCACATAAATCATCAGCAGGCCGGTGATCAAACTGGCAAACAGCGGAATGATCAGTATCGGCTTCAGCGCTTCCATACTCTGCGGCAGCTTCACTTTGCCGCTGATCAGCTTCGCGGCTTAACCGGTGATGATGCCGCCAAGGAAGCCAGCGTTGATGCTGGTGGCAATCATGCCGCCAATCAGGCCAGGCGTCAGGCCCGAACGGTCAGCGATCGAGAAGGCGATAAAACCCGCCAGTACCGGCACCATCAACGCAAAGGCGCTGCCACCCCCGATTTGCATCAGCGCGCGGCGGCCAATGTGCCCTGCTCTTTAAATGCGGTGATACCAAAGGCAAATGACAGCGCGATACTCAGACCGCCCGCCACCACCATCGGCAACATGTAGGAAACACCGGTCAGCAGGTGACGATAAGCGCCTGCGCCCTCTTTCTTCTCATTCTGGTTGTCGCTGCCTTGTCCACCCGCCGCTTTATACGGTTTCGCTTCGGCAACCGCTTTGTCCAATTCCTGAGCGGTTTTCTTCAGCGCCAGGCCGGTTGAGGTGCGGTACATCGGCTTACCGGCGAATTTCGCCAGATCGACTTCAATATCGGCCGCGACGATCACCAGATCGGCAGCGGCCACCTCTTCAGGGGGGATGGCGTTACCGGCACCGACAGAACCACGGGTTTCAACTTTTACCCACCAGCCGCGACGGGTCGCTTCAGCCTGAATCGCCTCGGCGGCCATAGGCCATAAAGGTATGCGCCACGCCGGTTAGACAGGCGGTAACCGCCACCACACGTTTCTGCGCGCCAGCCTGAGCCGCCGCCGCGTCGTCCGGTACGTTTTTCCCCAGCACGATGACCTGTTCGGCCTCGGCGGGATTATCAGTCAGCGTCAGGCCAGCCGCCGCAGCGGCGGCAGCCAGGCGCTGTTGCGCCATATACGCGGAAGCCAGTCCCAATGAAGGATCTTTTATCAGCAGCGTTTTCATTATCGCTCTCCTGCTGTCAGTTAACGGGTTGTAAGTCGACGCGCGCCATCATTGCGGCCAACTGGGTACGATCGGAAACGCCAACGTTGCTCTGGCTGACGGCCATTGCCGCCACTGCCGTGGCTAAACGCAGCGTGTGTTCACTGGATTCACGCATTAACAGGCCATAAATCAGCCCGCCGACCATCGAGTCGCCGGCACCAACGGTGCTGACCACTTCGCACACCGGCGGTTTGGCAATCCATTCGCCTGAGGCGTTGACCCACAGCGCACCTTCAGCCCCCAGTGAGATCACCACATGGACGATGCCCTGCTCGCGCAGCTGGTGCGCAGCATCAATCACATCCTGCAGGGTCGGCAGTTTGCGACTGGCCCAGATTTCCAGTTCACGACGGTTGGGTTTAACCAGCCAGGGCGCGGCTTTCAGCCCGGCCACCAGCGCGTCGCGGCTGCTGTCAAAAATAATGCACGGACAATGGGTGCGCAGCTCGGTCATCCAGCGGGTAAAGGCGTCAGGATCGCCCCCTTCCGGTAGGCTGCCGCTGACGCAGACCATATCGAACTGGCCCAGCCAAGTGAGTGAGTCGCTGGTAAAGCGATCCCAGTCCTGACCGTTAACCTGAAAACCGGAGAAGTTCAGGTCAGTGACATCGCCGGTCTGTTCAGTCAGTTTGACGTTGATTCGGGTACGGCCCGGCACCACCTGAAAACGGTTAGCAATGCCCAGCTCGCTGAACAGCTGCTGAAAGCCATCCTGGTTCTCTTTGCCAAGGAAGCCGCCGACGGTGACGTCGATGCCCAGATCCTTCAGCACTTTGGCCACGTTAATCCCTTTGCCCGCCGCGTGCAGACCGGTGGTTTTCACCAGATTGACTTCGCCGCGTTCAATTTCAGGGGTGTAGCCCACCAAGTCATAAGCCGGATTCAGCGTGATGGTAGCGACGCGTCTGCTCATGCTGCCCCCTCGCCCAGTCCGCTGGTGATCGCTTCTTCAATCGCATTCAGCGCCTGCTGTGCATCTTCACCGCTGGCGGTAAAGCGCAGGCGATGGCCTTTCTTCACGCCGAGCGCCACCACTTTCATCAGGCTGCGGCCGTTAGCGGGCTTGCCGCTGCCATCAAAATTGGTGACGGTGATGTCGCTGTTGAACTGCTTGATCACGCTGACCAGCGCGGTGCCTGGACTGGCATGCAGACCGTGCTCGTTACGGATGGTGAACTCGGCGGTCAACACCTCGGCCTGTTCGTCCACTTCACTGGTGAGCAGCGCATAGACGCCTGCGGCATCGGCTTTCAGCAGTCGATTGGCTTTGCCTTGCTGCAACAGGGCGCTGAGGTAACCCAGCACCTCCAGCGGACGTTCGTCGACGGCGGCGACGCTGATTAACAGCGCAGCAGATTCGCCCTGATGGTCAAACGGATGAGCAGCAAGGCTGACGGCGACGCCGCTGCGCAGGTTGCTGAGGCTGCTGTCGCTCAGCCAGATCCCCTGTCCGAGACTCAGCGGCGCGTTAGAGACCACGTCAGCGACATAGCTGGCATCGACTACGCCCGCCGACTGCAACCGACCGGCGTTCATCGCCTGTAAGGTGATCAAATCGCTGGCCGCGACGTTCAGGGTAATTAATGAGATGTCAAAGCTGAATTCGGCGGCTTGTTTCTCGCCCATCAGCAACGCACAAAGATCTTCAGCAGAGGCGGTTTTAAGCTGTTCAGCAATGCTGTCATCGCTCAGAACATGGGTCAGCTGACGCAGCAGCGCCAGATGCTCATCCGATTTGGCGGCAATCCCGATCGCCGCATAGGCGGTCTGATCGTCGCCCCAGCTAATGCCCTGCGGAAACTGGAACACCTGGACGCCGGTTTTCAGCACCAGATCGCGGGTATCGGTGGTGCCGTTACCAAGAAAGGTTGTGGTTTGCTGTTCGCGTGCCAGCATCCCGTTGACGTAGCCTTCGGTCACATTACCGGCAGCGGTCAGCGCTGCGGCAACCTGGCGAATGGCCTCTTCTTTGTTCTGGGCGCTGGCTCCGGTATGGATGGCCTGCAATTCGAGCTGGAACATAATTCTCCTCGCTTGCTGAGATTGAATCGTTTCAGCCGATGGGAAATTATTGCGCCATCTGTCACAAAACCGGTGACGCGGTCACCGCTGAAACGTTTCAAGTATTGTGGTACAGCCCCTTTCAGCAGGCAAGAAAATACGCAAACGGCGTAGCAGATTTTTGACGTTACGCACATTTCATCGACGTTTCAGGATTTTGCTGCCTGCCAGCTGACGCGGTTGCTGTAAGCCTGGCATAAACTCACCATAACGTTCAGCAGCGTCAGCGCTTCAGGGCGCGGTGTCCGCTTCTAGCTGCAAAAGATAGATCATCGCCTGCTGGCGCGAATCGCCGCACATGCTGTGCGACGGCTGCAGGCCGGCACAGACTGCGGGACGCAGGTCGGAGCCAAACAGCTTGCAGCGTAAGGCGTCGTCGAGCTGAACGCAGGGCGTGTTGGCGGGTTTGCCGTTGGGCATGCCGGGAATCGGCGAAGAGATGGGGAGCGCCGTACAACAGGCACCGCAGTGGCTACGGCATTGCATGCTGCGCTCCAGCAGAGAAAGTCGCGGCGACAATAGCAGCCCGCCGTCACAATTGCCACGTTTGCCGCCGTCTGAGCTAAAATTTCATCCTCACCATACTTGCCAGTTTTCACCGGCGCGAGTAACGTGGCGCGCACTTCACTTCAGAGATAGCGAGAACAGCAATGCCAAAAGCGAATGAAATCAAAAAAGGAATGGCTGTTACACATAACGGGAAACTGCTGCTGGTTAAAGATATTGATGTCCAGAGCCCAAGCGCACGTGGTGCTGCCACCCTGTATAAGATGCGCTTCACCGATGTGCGCACCGGTATGAAGGTCGAAGAACGCTTTAAGAACGATGAGATTATTGATGCGATTTCGCTCAGCCGCCGCAGCGTCACCTTCTCTTTATATAGACGGTGACGAGTATGTCTTTATGGATGACGAAGATTACACCCCTTACAGCTTCAAAAAAGAGCAGATCGAAGAGGAGTTGCTGTTTATTCCTGAAGGCGGCATTCCAGGCATTCAGGTGCTGGCGCTGGAACTGCCGCAGACTGTCGACATGGAAATTGTCGATACCTCACCTGGCATCAAAGGTGCCTCGGCCAGCCAGCGCCCGCACCAAACCGGCAGGCATGGGTACCGGCCTGGTGGTTCAGGTGCCTGAGTACCTCAGCAATGGCGACCGCATCCGCATTCATGTCGCTGAACGCCGTTATATATGGGCCGTGCCGACTAACCGCACTTCCTGAACGTTACCGTGGCGCTGACTGTTATAAAGTAACATGTTTCACGGCAAATACTGACAGGAGCCTGACTAATGACGCGGGTGAATCTGATCACCGGATTTCTGGGCAGCGGCAAAACCACGCTGTTATGCCATCTGCTGGCCGCAAAGCCCGCCAATGAGCAGTGGGCGGTACTGGTCAATGAATTTGGTGAGATTGGCGTCGATGGTGCGCTGCTAGCCGATCCGCGGGTCGTCGCCAATGAAAATTTCCGCGATCAGCTGGCGGCGGCGGAAATTATTATCGGCAACAAGCAGGATCGCTGGCGTCGGGCGCTGAATCAGGGACAGGGTTACAGCGCCTGTGGCTGGCTGTTCGACGCCGCGACGCAGTTTGACCAGCAGGCGCTGCTGGAATGGGTGCGTCATGCGCCAGGCGATCGAATCAAAGGCGTGATGCATATTGAGACAGGATCGCTGATGATTAATCGTCAGGGCGACGATCTGCAGATTGAAACTCGATCGCAGCCGCCCGCCGACAGCCGTATTGAGATCATTGATTCGCAGCAGGCTGACTGGAATAGTCTACAATCGGCGTTGTTGAAGTGCCGTTTACGCTGACACGGGTATTGCCGGCGGTTGTTTTTTCAATCATGAGTTTAACTATGCGCGTAACTCGCCTTATTACCGTCCTGTTGCTTAATGCACTGGGCGTGGTGCTATTCCTGTCATGGTATTTGCCGCCTGAACATGGTTTCTGGTTCGGTATCGATAAAGCGATTTTCTTTGGCTTTAATAGTCAGATGATCATTCACTCCGGCTTTGCGCTGCTGGTGGCGATCACCAACTATCGTGGCTTTGATGCCGTCTCGCTGCTGGCGATGGGCCTGCTCTATCTGTCGATCTGGCGCAGTGAAACTCCGCAGGCACGGCGTCGCATGCTGGCTATCGGCATCACCATGCTGTTGACGGCAGTGGTCCTCAACCAGTTGGGTCACCTGATGCCGGTGAAACACTCCAGCCCGACGCTGTTCTTCGACAACGTACATCGGGTTAGTGAGCTGACCGGTATTCCGGCTAAGGATGCGTCGAAAGACAGTTTTCCTGGCGACCACGGCATGATGCTGATGATCTTCGCCTGCTTTATCTGGCGTTATTTCGGTTTCGGGCGGTTTTTAATTGCGGCGGCTATCGTGATTATTTTCTCGCTGCCTCGCGTTATGGCTGGCGCGCACTGGTTCACAGATATTGCCGTCGGTTCACTGTCGGTAGTCTTAGTCGGATTAAGCTTGTGGTTATTAACCCCGGCCAGTGATGCGCTGGTAAATTGGTTTTATTGCAAATTGCCGGGTAAATATAAGCCGCTAAGCTGAATGATAAGCGCGGGCTAATAATGGCATTATTCTTAATCGCCCGCGCTTATAAAAAAAGCCAGTACATTATTAGCAGGCTAATTAAATTCATTAAGAGAATTAAGAGAATTAAGAGAATAAGGTTATGACCCACGTCATCGGTTAAATAACCACCATTTCTGTCTGTCCATAAAAAAATTCCCAAACAGCAGGCTATAGGCGGAATTAGCGCGCTTTTTACCCCCTGCTCTCACTATCATTTCCCCACAATTGTTGATAAAGTAGTCAGCGTGTTAAGGTTTGATTTCACAACAGAAAAACCTATAAGAATTTGACTGAAAGCACTCGCCACGGCGTCTGTAATCGGTTAACCTCAGTCGCTGCGGGGTAACAGCAGCAAATTCGCTTTTTTTACAGTAAAAATGTGTCCATTAACACATTTTAGTAATTAAGGAATTGTCTTAGTCTGTTTCGCTTATTAATCTCCCTGTTTTGTCATCTGGCTGGCGACAATCTTGTCGTAAGGACATCGAAGGAAAACCCGAATAATGGTCAAGTCTCAACCAATACTGAGATATATCTGGCGAATCGTGCCTGCAGTGGCACTGGCAACTCTCCTCTCAGCTTGTAGCAGTACCCATAACGGTCAAAACGAGAATCATGAAGTTAACAACCACAATGGTTTTTTACTTCAGGCGTCTCAGGATGAGTTTGAAGAAATGGTGCGTAACGTTTATGTTAAGTCACGCATCATGGATCAATACGCTGTCTGGAAAGGTGTGCGCTATCGCCTGGGTGGCGATACCAAACGCGGTATCGATTGTTCCGCCTTTGTACAACGCACCTTCCGCGATCAATTTGGCTTAGAGCTACCGCGCTCTACCTCAGAGCAGCAGGGCACCGGTAAAGAGATTTCACGCACCAGGCTGCGTCCTGGCGATCTGGTGCTGTTCCGCGCCGGTTCCACTGGCCGTCACGTGGGCATTTATCTCGGTAATGATAACTTCGTTCACGCTTCCACCAGCAGTGGTGTGATGATCTCCAACCTGAACGACGATTACTGGAAAAAGCGTTATCGTGAAGGGCGACGCGTATTAAGTCGTAACCCGACCTGATTACCGCCTTTGATCTCCTTCAAAGCCAGAGAATATAAAACGCTGCTTACGCAGCGTTTTTTTCGTCTGTTGCCCTTGCCCGCCTCAGACTGATGGCTTAAAAACCATTGCCTTTCAGAAGAATAACGAGACATTCCCCACCGTCTCGTTATATTCTCAGTCGCTTACACCGAAGCAGTCGTGCGCAATAACATAATAATAATTTTATCAGAGGAAGCACCTCATGCCACTGTCGGGGGCGATGATGCGCCATGCAACCTATCCTCGTCGAATCGCATGGAGTAGCGCGATGATCGGCTGCCTGTTCTTTTTATTATTTTCTGCGCTATCGTTTAACCATCTCTGGCATAAGCGCGATCGGCAGCACCAGCAATTATTAGAGAATAGCCGAATGGCCCTGCAGCAAACGCTCTTTTCTCTGATTAACAGCACGCTCAGCCCTCTGCTTCCGTTCACCCAAACTCCCTGCCAGACCATTAATCGTGAACTGACCTCACGCGCCGCCTTTGCCGGCAATCTTCGCGCCATTCTGCTGATTAATAAGGTAACGCCTTTTGCTCCTTTGCCACCGGCAGCTTTGACCTGCCGCTTAGCGTCATTGCGCCGGTGAGTGATACGACGCGCGACATTGATCTACAACTGATGCGCGGCACGCCGCTGCAACCCAATAAACCGGCGCTGGCGCTGTGGATTAAGAACCCAGGCAGCGTTCAGTCCGGGGTATTTGCCACCCTCAATATTACGCTGGCGCCCTATCTGTTGCTGGCGTCGCGCCAGTCAAAGATTACCGGCATGGCGCTGGTGGCGCAGCGTATAGCGTTAACCAGCTGGCAGCCGGGCGTGATGGAAAACCACGAGCTGCCGCCGCCGTTACTGCAACAGTCCCTGCCCGGTTACCCGCTGCAGTTTGTGTTATATGGCTCGACGCCGGCACTCAGCGATTATCAAAATATTGTGCTGATTAGCCTGTTGCTCTCCCTGCTGGTGACCGGCGGCGGCTGGCTGCTGCTGCCAGCCTATCAGCGCCCCGGCAAAGATCTGATACAGGGAATGAAGCGTGGCGAGTTTCACATTGAATATCTCTCCGCTGCGTCTGGCGGATAGCTGTTTCCGCCAGGATGTGCTGCGCTGGCTCGACACTATGCCCGCCGCGCACTTCAATTACGTGTTTGAAATCACCGAGCGTGCGATGGTGCGCGATGAAAATGTCGGCTAACTGTTTGACTGGCTGCATCAGCAGCAGATTAATATTGCGATTGATAACTTCAGTACCGAACACAGTGCGCTGATCTATCTGGAGCGCTACGCGTTTGATTACCCGAAAATCGATCGCGGTTTTGTGCAGAGCATCGGTACCGATACCCTGACCTCACCGGTGCTGGATACGGTGTTGCAGCTGGCGAAAAAGCTCAATCTGAAAAGCGTGGCGGAAGGCGTCGAGACCGGAGAACAGGCCGCCTAGCTGATCAATCGCGGGGTGACGCACCTGCAGGGTTGCATTTTTAGCCGTCCGCTGTGTCTCGAAACGCTGATAGACTATTTTCAGCGTCACGATGCCTGACGCGCGGAATCGAAAAATTACAGGAGAGCGTAAACGTGATGCTGCTTCGTGCTGGATTATTATTGCTGTGCGGCGTCCTGAGCGGCCCGCTGCTGGCCGCCAGCATTCAACACAGCTTTGCCTTTACGCAGGCGGGCGCAGCGAAATATCCGCCGGACTTCAGCCATTATGATTATGCCGATCCGCAGGCACCCAAAGGCGGCAGCATCACCATGGCGGTGGTCGGCACCTACGACAACTTTAACCGCTACGCCTCACGCGGCAATCCCGGCATCTACACGGAAGCCTTGTATGACGGGCTCTATACCGGCTCAGATGATGAGCCCGGCAGCTACTATCCGCTGATCGCCCACTCTGCCCGCTACGCCAGCGACTTTAGCTGGATCGAGATCCGTCTTAAACCAGAGGCCCGCTTCCAGGATGGCAGCCCGATCACCGCCTAGGACGTGGCCTTTTCGTTTGGCAAATTTATGACTGAAGGGGTGCCGCAGTTTCGCGTCGCCTATCGCGGCGTGACCGTAAAGGCACTGGATCGGCTGACGGTGCGAATTGATGCGCAGCAGCCGGACAAAGATAGGATGCTGGAATTACTGACGCTGCCGGTACTCGCTGAAAAATTCTGGCACGATAAAAAGTTCAACGAACCCCTGAGTTCGCCGCCGCTGTCGAGCGGTCCTTATCGCATCACTAAATGGAAGCTCGGTCAGTTTATTGAATACAGCCGGGTAAAAGAGATTACTGGGCGGCCGATCTGCCGGTTAACCGCGGACGGTTTAATTTTGATCGCATCCGCTACGACTACTATCTGGATGACAACGTGGCGTTTGAGGCTTTTAAAGCGGGCGCGTTCGATTTACGGGAAGAAACCTCAGCAAAAAAATGGGCCACCCAATATCGCGGCCGCCATTTCGACGATCGCAGCATTGTGAAAGAGACGTTGCCCAATCAAGCCGCGATTGATACCCGCTGGCTGGCGTTTGATTTTGAGTGGATGAACAAAGCGCTGTTTTATGGTGCTTATCAGCGTGCCAGCAGCTATTTCCAGAATACCGATTTTGCCGCCAGCGGTGTGCCTGATACGCAGCAGCAGGCATTGCTGGCTCCGTGGCGGGCGCAGTTACCGCCTGACCTGTTCACGCAGCCTTATCATCCGCCCGTTACCGACGGCAGCGGTTACGATCGCGCCGGTCTGCTTCAGGCGTTTGCCTTGCTGAAACAGGCGGGCTGGCAGATTAAACACCGCCGATTGGTGAACGAGAAAACCGGTCAGCCGTTTAGCGTCGAACTGCTGTTGCGCAGCGGCACCAATACGGAATGGGCGCTGCCGCTGCAGCACAATCTGGCGCGGCTCGGCATCACCCTGAATCTGCGCCAGGTGGACAGTTCACAGTATCTGTGGCGGCTGCGTGAGGGCGACTATGACATGATCGCTACCGTCTATTCTGCCATGCCGATCCCCTCCTCCAGCCTGCAGGTTTACTGGCAGTCGGAATATATCGCCTCGTCGTGGAATACCGCGCGCGTTAAAGATCCGCTGGTCGATCATCTCGTTAAACAGATTGTGGCGCATCAGGGCGATCTCCCTGCCCTTCGGCCGCTGGCTCAGGTACTGGATCGTATTCTGCTGTGGAATGCCTATATGATTCCGATGTGGTACAACGCAGAGCAACGGCTGGCGTACTGGGATAAGTTTTCCCATCCGGCCGGCAAACCGGCTTACAGCCTCGGGCTGGAAAACTGGTGGTATGACGTGAACAAAGCTGCCCGGCTACCGGCCAGCAAACGCTAAGGAGTGGACCGCTGGCAACTTACTTTCTGCGCAGGCTGTTGCTGATTATTCCCACCCTGTGGGCGATCATCACCCTTAACTTTTTTATTGTGCAGATTGCACCGGGCGGGCCGGTCGATCAGGCGCTGGCCAATATCCAGTTCGGTCAGACCACGGGTCTGGCGGGCGGAGGTGCCGACAGCGCGGAGTCCCGCGCCAGCCTGAATGCGCTTAACCCGGCAGATAATCAGTATCGCGGGGCGCGCGGGCTGGACCCCGAGGTGATTGCGGAGATTAAGCAGCGCTATGGCGAGATGCTGTGGAACTACGCCCGTTTCGATTTTGGCGACAGCCTGTTTCGCAGCGCCTCGGTGCTTCAGCTGGTTAAAGAGAGTTTACCGGTGTCGATCAGCCTGGGCCTGTGGAGCACGCTGATTATCTATCTGGTGTCGATCCCGCTCGGCATCCGTAAAGCTTTACGCAACGGCAGCGCCTTTGATATCTGGAGCAGCACCTTCATCATTATTGGCTACTCGATTCCGGCCTTTCTGTTCGGCATCATGTTAATCGTGCTGTTTGCCGGCGGCAGCTATCTCGACTGGTTTCCGCTGCGCGGCCTTACCTCACCGCAGCATGACAGCCTGCCCTGGTACGGCCAGGTGCTCGATTATTTCTGGCACATCGCGCTGCCGGTGCTGGCAACGGTGATTGGCGGCTTTGCTACCCTGACCATGCTGACAAAAAACGCCTTTCTGGATGAGATCCGTAAACTGTATGTGGTCACCGCCCGCGCCAAAGGCGTGCCGGAGCGACGGATTCTGTATCACCACGTGTTCCGCAACGCGATGCTGCTGGTGATTGCCAGCTTCCCCGCCACCTTTATCAGCATGTTCTTCACCAGTTCGGTGCTGATCGAAGTGATATTTTCACTTAGCGGCCTCGGATTGCTCGGCTATGACGCGACCGTGCAACGCGACTACCCGGTGATGTTTGGTACGCTCTATATTTTCACCCTGATCGGCATGTTGATGAATGTTCTCAGCGACTTAACATATACGCTGGTCGATCCCCGCATTGATTTCGAGGGCCGCTGATGCGCTTATCTCCCATGAATCAGCAGCGCTGGCAGCGCTTTCGCCATAACCGACGCGGCTACTGGTCGCTGTGGATCTTTCTGGTTATTTTCCTGCTGTCGCTGGGTGCCGAGCTGATCGCCAATGACAAGCCGCTGCTGGTGCATTATCAGCAGCGCTGGTATTTGCCGCTGCTGTTTGACTACAGCGAGACCGATTATGGCGGCGTGCTGCCAACCGCCGCCGATTATCAGGCCCCCTGGCTGCAGCATCGGATAGGTCAGCAAGGCTGGGCAATCTGGGCGCCGATCCGCTTCAGCGACAGCACCATTAATTTTGCCACCCAGGTGCCCTTCCCTTTCCCACCTTCGGCGCAGAACTGGCTGGGCACCGACGCGACCGGCGGTGACGTGATGGCGCGTTTGCTGTACGGCACCCGTATTTCACTGCTGTTTGGCCTGCTGCTGACGCTGTTTTCCAGCGTGATCGGTATGGTGGTCGGCGCGGTGCACGGCTATCTCGGCGGCAGAATTGGTCTGATCGGACAACGGCTGATTGAAGTCTGGTCCGGCATGCCGTCGCTGTTTCTGCTGATTTTACTCTCCAGCGTGATTCAGCCCGGTTTCTGGTGGCTGCTGCTGGTGACGGTGACCTTTGGCTGTATGAGCCTGGTTAGCGTGGTGCGGGCCGAGTTCCTACGCACCCGAAACTTCGACTATATCCGTGCGGCACAAGCGCTCGGCGTCAGTGACAGCCGGATTATGCTGCGCCACATGCTGCCGAATACGATGGTGGCCACCCTGACCTTCCTGCCGTTTATCCTGTGTGGATCGATTACCACGCTGACCTCGCTCGATTTCCTCGGATTCGGTTTGCCGCTCGGTTCGCCGTCGCTGGGGGAACTGCTGCTGCAGGGTAAAAACAATCTGCAGGCGCCGTGGCTGGGCCTGGCGGGCTTTTTCTCACTGGCGATCCTGCTATCGCTGCTGATTTTTATCGGCGAAGCGGTACGTGACGCCTTCGATCCCGGTAAAGGAGTCTGAATGGCTGCGCCACTGCTTGCTATCAACCACCTTTCGGTCGCCTTTCGTCAGGGCGAGCATCTGCAGCGGGTGGTGGATGAGGTTTCATTACGTGTTGAGGCCGGTGAAACGCTGGCGCTGGTGGGCGAGTCAGGTTCTGGCAAAAGTGTCACCGCCCTGTCGATGATGCGACTGCTGCCTCCCTCGACGGTCGCCTGGCCAGGCGGGGAGATCCTGTTTAACGGTGAGGATCTGCTGCGCGGCATTCGCGGCAACCAGATCGCGATGATCTTTCAGGAGCAGATGGTGTCGCTGAATCCGCTGCATAATGTGGAGAAGCAGCTGTATGAAGTGCTGTCGCTGCATCGCGGTATGCGGCCTGCGGCGGCGCGCGGCGAAATTCTCAGTGTGCTGGATCGGGTCGGCATCTGCCAGCCCGCCGCCCGGCTGCACGATTTTCCGCATCAGCTCTCGGGCGGCGAACGTCAGCGGGTGATGATCGCCATGGCGCTGTTAACCTGGCCAGCGCTGCTGATTGCCGATGAACCGACTACCGCGCTGGATGTGACGGTGCAGGCACAGATTCTGACCCTGCTGCGCGAGCTGCAACGCAAATTCAATATGGGGATGCTGTTTGTCACCCATAACCTGAATATTGTGCGTCAGCTGGCGGATAGCGTCAGCGTGATGCGTCAGGGAAAGGTGGTAGAGCAGAATCGCTGCCAGACGCTGCTCAGTCAGCCGCAGCATCCCTACACCCAGCAGCTGCTGGCGGCAGAGCCGGAAGGCAGGCCGTTGCCACTGCCCGCCGACGCGCCGGTGATCCTGCGGGTCGATCGGCTTCAGGTCAGCTTCTCGTTAAGACGTGGCCTGCTCCGCCGCCAGGTGGGTGAAAAACGGGCGCTCTCTGCGCTGAGTTTTACCCTGCGGCGCGGCGAGAGTCTCGGGCTTGGTGGGCGAATCCGGCTCAGGTAAAAGCACCACTGGCCTGGCGCTGCTGCGGCTGATTGAGGCCGCCGGCGAGGTCTGGTTTGACAACCAGACTCTGCATCAGCTGTCACGGCGGCAACTGCTGCCGCTGCGTCGGCGCATTCAGGTGGTGTTTCAGGATTCGAACTCTTCGCTCAATCCGCGGATGACGGTGCAGCAGATTATCGCCGAAGGCCTGGCGGTGCATCAGCCCGAGCTGACTGCACAACAGCAGGAACAGCGGGTTAAGGCGGTGATGCAGGAGGTCGGGCTGGAGGTGGAGAGCCGTCATCGTTATCCGGCGGAATTTTCCGATGGCCAGCGGCAACGCATCGCCATTGCCCGGGCGCTGATCCTTGAACCGGAGATGCTGGTGCTGGATGAGCCGACCTCGTCGCTGGATCGCACGGTACAGAAACAGATCCTGACGCTGTTGCGTCGGTTACAGCAGCAGCGCCAGCTGAGCTATCTGTTTATCGGTCACGATCTTGAGGTGGTGCGCGCCCTGTGCCACCAGCTTATTGTGCTGCGTCAGGGGGAAGTGGTGGAACAGGGGGAGTGTGAAACGCTGTTTGCCTCGCCTGCGGCGTAATACACTCGCGAACTGCTACGTTCAGCGCAACTCAGCGAGCGATAAAAGTTTCGGCAATCGCCACGCCCTGATTTTTCAGGCAGCAGTTGGTGGTGCTTTCGTCGCGGCGCTGGATAAACAGACAAGGCTGCCCTTCACACTCGGCCACTTTACAGTCGACCTGAATGTCAGCCTGCACCTCTTTCAACTGCTGCAGGATCTCCCAGGCCGGAATGCCGTCGTGGCTGATTAACCGCAGCACGACAAAATCCTGATCGTCCAGCGTGGTGTCATCCGCTTCGATGGCACTGTGATGGTCGCTGGTCCAGCGAAAATGCTGTGGTAAGCGATGCACAATCGAAAGTTGCAGCATATTTATCAATGTCCCCAGGAGTTTTTACTTCGCCATCCGTTAGTGGCTGTCGCCCGGTGTCATGGCGTCAGTATCCGGACGTCAAGGGCTGGCTTCTCATTTCCCACTAAAGCGAATCGCTGAATTTATTTTTTTGCGAGTGGTATCGCAATTCAGGCTACATGTACCGCGTTCGGCAGCACTTAACAATCATTTTAGACGCAATGTGGTTACTTTTTTAGCTAAATATTTTCACAATATCGAAACAAATTGGCGTAATAGATCGGGCTGTCCGGGATAACCGTGACGGCCTGACTCGCTGAACGCGCTTAATGCGAGGCGTGACGGGGACGGGGACGGGGACGGGGACGGGAAGCGTACAAGAACAGCAGCAGGGAGAGCGTGGCGCACAGCGCGATGGTGCCAACCATCGGCCAGGCACTGTTAAAACTGACCAGCGACAGCAGCGCGCCGACAAACGCACCCACGCCGAACCGCAGCGTGCCGGCCAGTGAAGAGGCCGTACCCGCCATATGCGGAAACTCATCAAGGATCACCGCCATCGCGTTCGATGAGACCATCGATACACAACCGATGAACATCGCCACCCCGATCACCAGCGGCAAAAAGCCGAGATCAAAGGCGCTGACGATCAGCAGCCAGATACCCATGCAGAACTGAATCAACAGGCCCAGACGGAACATCGCCACCGGGCCAAAACGGCGCACTGCGCGACTGTTAATCAGGGTTAAGATGAACAAAAACAACACGTTAATGCCGAAGTAATAGCCAAAGTTTTGCGGTGAAACGTGGTTCAGTTCGATGTAGACAAAGGGACCAGCGTTGAGAAAGGTAAACAGACCGGCAAACGAAAAACCGCTCGACAGCATGTAGCTGAAGGCGCGTTTATGCCGGAACAGGATCACGAAATTTCCCAGCGTGGTGCGCAGATGGAAACGCTGTCGCTGCTCGGGTTTCAGGGTTTCCCGAATCTGGGTAGTGACCAGCACGGTGGTGACCACCGCAGCCGCCGACAGCGCCCAGAAAATGGCGTGCCAGTTCCAGATCAACAGCAGCCAGCCGCCGGTAATCGGTGCCAGCAGCGGCGCAATGGTGGTGATCAGCATCACGAACGACATCATGCGCGAGAAGTCCTCTTTCGAGTAACTGTCACGCATCAGGGCATTGATCACCACGCTGGCGGCGGCGGCCGATAATCCATGCAGAAAACGCATGGCGATAAGCTGATCGATAGTCTGCGACAGCGCACAGGCTGCGGCGGCGACGGCAAAAATCAGCGTGCCGAGGGCAATCACCGGCTTACGGCCGTAGCTGTCGGCCAGCGGGCCGTAGATCAGCTGACCGATGGCGAACCCGAGGATGTAGAGGTTGAGTGTCATCTGCACGCTACCGGCAGAAACGCCAAACTCACGCGCAATTTGCGGCATCGCCGGCAGATACATGTCAATCGACAGCGGCATCAACATCGCTAACAGACCGAGGATTATCACCAATCCTATCGGCGAATTCTTTTCCTTGCTCACACCCTCTCCTGCCCTTGCTGATTAAACCGATCGGCCGCTGCGCGCTTGCAGTCAGCCGGCTCTGTTATTTTGCCTGCAGCTCTTTCGGCACGCCGATACTGGCGATCTCGTCAGCGGTTAATGGCCGGTATTCACCCGGTTCCAGATCCGCATCCAGCGAAATATCACCGATTCGCTCGCGATGCAGGCCCACCACCCGATTACCAACGGCAGCAAATATCCGTTTCACCTGATGGTAACGCCCTTCGCTCAGGGTCAGCAGCACCTCTGTTGGGGTAATCACCTCCAGCTGCGCCGGTTTGGTCAGGCTTTTTTCATTGTGCAGCTGCACGCCGGCCGTAAACTGCGTGGCGGTATCGCCGCTGACCGGCGACTCCAGCGTCACCCGATAGGTTTTCTCGCAGTGATGGCGCGGCGAGGTAATGCGGTGTGACCACTGGCCGTCATCCGTCAGCAGCACCAGCCCGGTGGTATCAATGTCAAGACGCCCGGCGGCGTGCAGTTTGAATGCCATCGGCTCTTCGATAAAATAGATGATGGTCGGATGATCAGGTTCGTCGGTTGAACAGACGTAACCCTGCGGCTTATTCAGCATGAAGTAGCGTGGTCCGGTCTGCATCTGCAGTACGTTGCCGTCATATTCGACCTCGTGGTCGGGCAGCAGTTTGAAGGCGGTGTCGCGCACCACTTCACCGTTAACGGTGACACGCTGGCCACGGATCTCGCGATGGGCGATGGCACGGCTGATTTCCACTTGCTGAGAGATGAATTTGTCGAGTCGCATGAATTCGTTTTGCCTGTTACTGCGGAGGGAACCTGAAACGGACTGGTTAACTGTTGAAAACGTACGGGAAGTATAGCGTGATCCGCGCCCGCCTGACAGCGCGTTTACCGCTCTTTCGTGACATAATTACCCTCAGTTTGCCAAAAGTGATAGCCATGTCTTTTACCTTACGCCCCTATCAACAGGACGCGGTCAATGCCACCGTTGCGCATTTCCGTCGTCATCACCATCCTGCGGTTATTGTGCTGCCGACCGGTGCCGGAAAAAGTCTGGTGATTGCCGAGCTGGCCCGGCTGTCGCGCGGCCGGGTGCTGGTGCTGGCGCATGTGAAAGAACTGGTGGCGCAGAACCACAGTAAATATCAGGCCTACGGTCTGGAGGCAGATATCTTTGCCGCCGGTCTGCAGCGAAAAGAGAGTCAGCGCAAAGTGGTGTTTGGCAGCGTGCAGTCGGTAGCCCGCAACCTGGACCAGTTCGACAGCGCCTTTTCACTGGTGATTGTCGATGAGTGCCACCGCATTGGCGATGACAAAGAGAGCCAGTATCAGCAGATTTTTAACCATCTGCGGCAGCACAATCCGCAGTTGCGGCTGCTCGGCCTGACCGCCACCCCATTCCGCCTCGGTAAGGGCTGGATTTACCAGTTTCACTACCACGGCATGGTGCGCGATGATGAAAAGACGCTGTTTCGTGACTGTATTTACGAGCTGCCGCTGCGCTACATGATTAAACATCAGTTTCTGGTGCCGCCGGAGCGGCTCGATATGCCAGTGGTGCAGTATGATTTCAGCCGCCTGACGGCGCAGGCCAACGGCCTGTTCAGTGAAGCCGATCTCAACCGCGAACTGAAACAGCAGCAGCGCGTGACGCCACACATCATCCGCCAGATTGTCGAGTTCGCAGAGGATCGACACGGCGTAATGATTTTCGCCTCTACAGTCGAGCACGCGCGTGAAATTCTGCAGCTGTTGCCCGACAACAGCGCCCTGATATCAGCAGAGACCCCGGCCAAAGAGCGCGATGCGCTGATTGTGGCGTTTAAGGCGCAACAGCTGAAGTTTCTGGTTAACGTGGCGGTGCTGACCACCGGTTTTGATGCTCCGCACGTTGATCTGATCGCCATTCTGCGGCCGACGGAATCGGTCAGCCTGTATCAGCAGATTGTGGGCCGCGGCCTGCGGCTGTCGCCGGGCAAAACCAACTGCCTGATCCTCGATTACGCCGGTAATCCGCACGACCTGTTTACCCCGGAAGTGGGCGCGCCTAAGGGTGCCAATGATAATCAGCCGGTACAGGTGTTCTGCCCGGCCTGCGGCTTTGCCAATACCTTCTGGGGCAAAGCCACCGCCGACGGCATGGTGATTGAGCATTTTGGCCGCCGCTGTCAGGGCGTGCTGGAAGATGACGACGGTGAGCGCGAGCAGGGCGACTTCCGCTTCAAAAGCTGCCCCGACTGCGGCGCAGAAAATAATATCGCCGCCCGGCGCTGTCACGAGTGCGACAAAATTCTGGTCGATCCGGACGACATGCTGAAGGCGGCGCTGAAATTGAAAGATGCGCTGGTGCTGCGCTGCGGCGGAATGACGCTGGAACAGGGCCGCGATGCCAAAGGTGAATGGCTGAAAGCCACCTATTACGATGAGGAAGGCACCAGCGTCAGCGAACGTTTTCGCCTGCAGACGCCGGCTCAGCGCAAGGCGTTTGAGCAGCTGTTTATGCGCCCGCACCAACGTGCGCCGGGCGTGCCGCTTGGCTGGCAAACCGCGGCCGACGTGCTGGCGCTGCAGCCGTTACTGCGCCATCCCGATTTTGTGGTAGCGCGGGCCAAAGGCCAGTTGTGGCAGATCCGCGAAAAGATATTTGACTATCAGGGCCGCTTCCGTCGCGCCAACGAACTGCGTTAAGCGCCGCGCTGGCCGGTATATCGTTTGCCACCACCTGGCATAACGGCTATACTGCCGCCCGCTTTTGCATGTGCATCAGCGGTTATTGAATAACCTGCCTGTTACTGGGTCGCCTGTAGCAGGAATTAAATAAAGAGATATATTAATGCTCACTATCAATGCAGTAGAACGTAAAGAGCAGGGTAAGGGTGCGAGCCGCCGCCTGCGTACAGCAAACCGTTTCCCGGCCATCATCTACGGTGGTTCTGAAGCGGCTGTTGCCATCGACCTGGATCACGACTCCGTAATGAACCTGCAAGCTAAGCCAAGTTTCTACGACGAAGTGCTGACCCTGTCTGTTGACGGTAAAGAAACCAAAGTGAAAGTTCAGGCTGTTCAGCGTCACCCGTTCAAGCCAAAACTGTTTCACATCGACTTCGTTCGCGCTTAATCGCGAACTTCGTTGAAAAATGAAAGCCGGGCTAAGCCCGGCTTTTTTATTTGCTGCTGGTCCGGCGCTGAAGCTGATCGCGCAGGTTCGGCGGCGTGCCTTTGATGGTAAGGGTATCGGTGGCCGGGTCCCAGAAAATGCGTTCACCTAACAGCATCGCATCAAAATTCAGCGTCAGTCCCCCGCCGCTGCCGGCAAATTTGGTTAACTGCCGCAGCGTGCTGCGGTCGGCCGGGAAACTCTCTTCCAGCTCGTAACCCTGCTCCTGCGCAAACGCTTGGAAGGTTTTTTCGCCCAGCGGCGGTAGCTCGCCCGACAGATCTTCCAGCGCAATCTCTTCACCCGCCTGCAGCTGCACGTTGCAGTAGCTGTAGACCTGCTGACGATAGTTCTGACGCTCCTGCTTATCTAGATTCGACTCGCTGCAGTAATCATCTACCGCCTGCAACAGACCGCGGTTCTGCGCTTTGGTGTCTAAGCCCACCTCAGTACCAAGAAAATCCATAAAGAAGTCAGCCACTTTACGTCCGACGCGGCCACGCAGGAAGGTCAGATAACGGGTTGATTCCGCGTTGGTTTCCCATTCGGTCAGATCGATGCGCGCCACAATATCGGCATGATTAATGTCGAGATAATGGGTACTGCTGATGTCCATCTGCTCGTTGACCCGCATGCTAGACTGGCTGTTGAGCACCGCAATCAGCAGATAGTCCACCGCCAGATAGCGATAGTGAACAAACAGCACCACACCGCCTTCGGCAAACGGATATTTCGCCAGCTCATCGCGCAGGCGACCGGTGGCCGCGCGACTAAAAGCGAGAAAATCATCGTTGCCCTGGCGACAATTACGCAGCGCATCCGCCAGTTCACTCTCAGGGGTAAACAGGCCATACGCTTTGCTTTTCGCGCTGTAAACCCGGTGCAGCTCCTCCACCATGGCGTTAACCATGTTGGTGGCGGGTAACAGCGAATCGCGTAGCACCAGTTCAAGCTGGTTTTCATCGCGTTTAATTAACTGATGCAGGGCAATCTGGTCGATATCCAGACTCATGGTAGACTCTCCTTTTAGCACAGGCGCGTATTCAAACACCGCCGGCATCGGCTTTCAACTCCATACGTAAAGCGAACAGTGCGCTTTCGATAAAATTGCGGAAAAAAGGTCGCTGTTCCGGTAATATATCGCCTTTTGAAATTGAGCTCAGATAACGATATGCCACAATCTTCCCGTTACAGTGACGAACGCGTGGAACAGCTCCTCGCGGAAATGGCCCAAATCCTGCAGAAGGACAAAGCCCCAACCGATCGTTTCCTGATGGTACTGGGAAACATGGTGACCAACTTAATTAACAGCGGTGTCGCCCCTGCGCAACGTCGTTCACTGGCCCGATCTTTCGCTGATGCCTTGCAGGCGTCGGTACGTGACGATAACGCCCATTAATTTGCTGACGTGATCTCATAATATGGTAACCAACCGGCAGCGCTACCGCGAAAAAGTCTCCCAGATGATCAGTTGGGGGCACTGGTTTGCTCTGTTTAACATCCTTTTCGCGCTGATTTTAGGCAGTCGCTACCTGTTGGTCGCTGACTGGCCTTCTTCGCTGGCGGGGCGTATTTACGCCTATAGCAGCTGGATTGGCCACTTCAGTTTTATCGTTTTTGCCGCCTATCTGTTGATCATCTTCCCGCTGACCTTTGTGGTGATGTCGCAACGGCTGTTGCGGGTGATCTCGGCGGTGGTCGCCACCGCCGGGCTGACGCTGGTGATGGTCGACAGTGCGGTGTTCAGCCGCTTCCACCTGCACCTCAATCCGGTGGTGTGGGAGCTGGTGATCAACCCCGACCAGAGCGAGATGGCGCGTGACTGGCAGCTGATGTTTATCAGCGTGCCGCTGATATTCCTAGTACAGATGCTGTTTGCCACCTGGAGCTGGCAGAAGCTGCGCAGCCTCAATCGCCGTTCATTTGGTAAACCGGTTGCTGCGCTGTTTATCAGCGCCTTCTTTGCCAGTCATCTGATGTATATCTGGGCCGATGCCAACTTCTCTCGCCCGATTACCATGCAGCGCGCTAACCTGCCGCTCTTCTATCCGATGACCGCCCGTCGCTTCCTTGAGCGTCACGGCTTATTGGGTGCGCAGGAGTATCAGCGTCGTATGGTGCAGCAAGGCGATCCGGAAGCGGTGTCGGTTGAATATCCGCTGGGTGAGATTACCTTCCGCGACGCCGGAACCTGCAATAACCTGCTGGTACTGACCGTCGATGGCCTGAATAACGCCACTCTGGCAAAAGCGCTGCCGCAGCTGAATCAGTTTGCCAGTGAAAATGTGAGCTTTACCCAGCACTACAGCACTGGCGATACACCGGAAAAAGGGCTGTTTGGCCTGTTTTACGGTATATCTTCCAGCTACATGAACGAGATATTGGCGTCGCGTACGCCGTCTGCACTGCTCGGAGCGCTCAGCACCCAGGGCTATCAGTTCGGCCTGTTCTCGTCTGAAGGGTTTAATCCCCCACTCTATCGTCAGGCGCTGCTGACCGATTACACCTTGCCCGCCAGCAACAGTCAGTCAAATGCCAGTACCGTCAGCCAGTGGCAGAACTGGCTGGAGAAACAGCACGATGCCAGCAATCCGTGGTTCTCGTGGGTAGCGCTGAATGGCCCTAACGTTACTGGCGGCAAAGCGAAAGCACGCCAGCGCAGCTATCTGCGTCAGGCACCGGCGGTTGATGAGCAGATTAGCGCGGTGCTTAATACCCTGCAGGCGCGTGATTTACTGAAAAATACCGTGGTGGTGATTACCGCCCAGCGTGGACTGGCGCTGGAAGGGAATCCTGACAGTGCCGGTAACCGAGAACCCCTGCAGGTGCCGCTGGTGATTCACTGGCCAGATACCCCCGCGCAAACGGTGGATCGTCTTTCTGACCATCAGGACGTAATGGCAACGCTGATGCAGCGCCTGCTGCATGTCCGCACCAATCCGGTTAACTATTCGCAGGGTGATGATCTGTTTGCCGCGCGTCGACGTCACGACTGGGTCGCCAGCAGCGAAGAGAACAAGCTGGTGATTACCACGCCGCAGGTGACGCTGGTGTTGAACAATAACGGCAGTTACCGCGCCTATGATGCGCAGGGCAAGGCGTTAAAAGATCATAAACCGGAGCTGGCATTGCTGTTACAGGTGCTGACAGAAGAGAAGCGATTTATCGCTAACTGATTAATAATGAGGCAAATAGTCTGCTGGCGTCTTGCATTCATGGCGAGAACCAGTAGACTGATTCTCCAGAGTTCGGCACGTAGCGCAGCCTGGTAGCGCACGGTCATGGGGTGTCCGGGGTCGGAGGTTCAAATCCTCTCGTGCCGACCAAATTCCCTGAAGAAGCAGCCCAAAAGGCTGCTTTTTTGTCGGTAAAACCAGGTATCAGGAGAGTATCCCTTCCCTCCTCTGCTGTTTTCAGATCACCGGCAACCGGCCTTTGCTTCATCAGCGCCCTCTTTCCCAGGCTGCCAGCAATACAGTGACGCCCAGAGGCTGCTACGCTTTCGCCTTTTCTGCTGCTGGCTATTTTCCTGAAATATTAACCAGCCGGCACGTTTCTGAACCTGTTCAGCGGAATCCGCTGTGCCCGCCGACCCCAGCTGAACGGCCCACGGCATGATCATGTTCGTTTTGATTACCGTTGTTATCACCTGAACCATGCACCGAGCCATTGTTGCCATGCTTGCCACTGTTACCGATGTGCTGGGGCTGGAAGGCTGCAACGTGCGGCACTGCAACTTGTGTCGTTGGTGATAAAGCAGAGGCGGCGACGATTTGGGTAACGCCGTTTACGGTGACATCAACCTGAGTGGCCGGGGCGAGGCTGGAGGCTGCAACGTTAATCGTTTGCGACGCCAGAACCGGTGCCACTCCCCGCATATGTTGTTTGCTGGCTGATGCCTAAACGGTATGACGTGGATTTACAGAGCTTGTCTGGGCAACAGGTGAGCCGGTAGGATCATTTTTAACGTAACCAGACGAGGTGTTTTTTGCGTCTATATACGATTGGCCAAAACCGCCCGCAGCCTGATTCACCTCATTTTTTGCCGCTGTGTACGCTTGTCCGTAACCAGATATTGTCGCGGAGGAAGCAGTACCCGTTACTGAAGTCGCATGGCTGGTATCCATTGAACCGCCAATAGCGTGTTTCGCGTCGTTGTAGGCACCGTTAACACGGCTATCGGCATTGTGATTGTTGGCGTTGTCCTGCAGAGCTGACCCTAAACGATCATTCATAATGCCGAATGATTCATTCGCCATAGCGGGCACTGAACAAACAGCACACACGACTAACGCTACCATCGAAACTTTCGTTATTGGTATCTCTGTAGAGAAAGTTAAAGTTTTTTACTTTGAAAAGTATCTGCAAAATAAAAGTTATTTACGAGATCAATATTGATCCTGAACAGGAAAAAACATCAGTAGAGCCGTCGGCGTTGACCGGAGAGAAAGCGCGTCAGTCGTGAAAGCATAAGCAGCCCGCCCGGCGGCCTTCGCGCAGCGCCAGCCGGGGTCTGACCCGTCGGCATGAGTTCCCTTTTTGCCCAGCGTCTTATTCGCCGTTGAGCAGCAGCAATAGCGCTATCACAGAATTAAAGCGATGCGGCGTGGCGCAGAACAGTATTCTGCTCTGCTGCGTCCAGGCGCGGGGAAAACGTCATGCGAAGCGAAATAGCCGCGTTTTTGTCATCAAACGGTCACGTAGCTCGCGCTCTGGGTATTCCGATCTATACTGAAAAGCGTGTGGGTAACGATAGGAGAGTTCATGACAGTAATCGAAAAAGACGATCCAACCGAAGCACCAGAGTCCGGCGATAAGCAACAAACACCGCCAGATAACCAGATAAGAAGTAACCCACTAAGGCCGCGCCAGACGCGGCCTTTTCTATGGCTTTTGCCGCTAAGCCTAGCCCGTTGTCGCCCATCGTCCGGCACATCCTCTCCATCTCCTGGCCAGCCAGACAACATCCCGCACGCTTTCAGGCAGTTACCTGTTGCAGCGAAATCCATTCTGCCTCACAAAATAAGCACAACGCGACGTCAATTCATCAAACTGAAACAAAAATGTCACAGAAACTGCCTACTCTGGACTCCCCTGAAATTGATGGATAATTTTTATGGCGATCAAAACGAAAAGCCTGAAGGATGCAGAAGCGTTATTGCATTCAGGCATTGGCAAAGTGGAACTGGCGTACGACTTGGCAGCGACGACTTCTTTCGTCTGGCGAGCCACTGGTGCGACCGCGGCGCTCGCATCAGTAAAGGTCACCACCATTTTATCGTTTCACTGAAAAGTTTTGCCATTCCCCCGAACGACTGATCCCTGCGGTCGGCTTGCCCCGGCATCCCGCGCCTGATTTAATGCCCTTTTGGCTTTGATCACGGCACCGCATGCGCTATCCCGACGTTCCGTTGCCGCCTCCCGCAGGCGGCTTTATCCTATCTCAGCATCTGAGCGACAGCGATCCTTGGCTGGCGGTGAGCCGCTTTGTGACCCGCAACACTACCGTGGTTCCCTCGCTGTTGCGTGGGGACTGCCTCTACCCGATCGTCTGCAGCAGGCGGTGAAAAAACACCGTGCCGAATATCTCGCCAGCCGGCAGCTGGCCCGCAGTGTAATGGCGCGTCTCGGTATTGATGATTTTATTCTGACCAACGCCGCCGATCGCTCGCCCTGCTAGCCCGTCGGTGTGCAGGCTTCGCTGTCGCACAGCGCAAGCGTGGTGGTGCTGGCAGCAACCCGTCAGCCCGGTAGTGTCGGCGTGGATGTCGAACAGCTGATGTCGGACGCGACGGCCAATGAAACCGCCGACCTGCTGATGAATCCTCAGGAGCAACAACTGCTGCGCGCGCTGCCGATCGGCTTCAATGCTGCTGCCACCCTTCTATTTTCGCTGAAAGAATCACTTTATAAGGCGCTGTGGCCCCAGCTGCATCAGCCGATGGATTGTCAACAGGCGGCGCTGGAAACGGTCGATCTCCGGCGTCAGTGCGCCACTTTACGGCTCACTCATCATTTCAGCGATCGCTTCACAACAGGGACCCGGTTGCAGGCACAGTTTTTATGGCAGGACTATCAGGTGATTACCCTGCTGATGCAGCAGGCATAAAAAAACCGGCTAAGCAATGCGGCTTAACCGGGGTAAACACATGACGACAGAATAAGTTCCGGAATGGCAGAGAGCCTTCTCTCTGCTGATTTTCAGCATAACTTGGTCGCCGCGCAGGTGGCCAATATGCGTTTTTGCTAAGCTTTGCCAGCATTCATCAAAGCCCGGTATCGGTGCGTTCTACCGAGTCCAGCGTGGCCAGATCGCGTTCGCTGCCGGTCAGTTCAGTTAGCTGCCCTTCTCGCATCTCCAGCAGCCGATCGGCATGAGTAAAGTAGTGATCATCGTGGCTGATGGCGAATACCGTTTTGCCGGCCGCCTGCAGCCACGGCAGCAGCTCGCGATAGAAAATACGACGGAAATGCGGGTCCTGATCCGCCGCCCATTCATCCAGCAGCAGCACGTCCCGCTCTTCAGCCACCGCCAGCAGCAATGCCAGGCGTTTGCTCTGCCCTTTGGAGAGCTGCAGATTCAGCACCTTATTGCCTTCAATCTTCAGTTTGTCCTGCGTCTTCAGCCGTTCCAGCCACTGCTGCAATAACGCCGGGTTCGCCAGAATGCCTTCGTGGCTAATCAGCCGATCAAACAGATGCACATCGGTGAACACCGCCGAGAAGTGTTTACGCCAGTGATCGAGCCCATCAGCGTCAATCGGTTGACCATCCAGCAGCAGACTGCCGAACTGCGGCTGATACAGGCCGGTCAGCAGCATCGCCAGGGTCGATTTACCACTACCACTGCCATTGCCGCCAATCAGGAACACCAGTTCACCGCGGCGCAGGGTCAGGTTAATCGGGCCGACCTTAAAGCCATTTTCACCGTAGTGAAAACAGACATCCCGCATCTCCAGCGTCTGCCAGTCCGCTTTTGACGGAGAAGCATGGAATTCAGGCTGATAAGGTGCCAGATCAAAGGCGTTAAGTTTGCGGAATGCCACCTGTGCGCTGAGCAAGGTGGGCAATGCGCCGACTGCCGACAGCAGCGGCGTGCGCAGAAACAGCAGCGTCAGGGAAAAGGGCCGCCACCGCCGTGTTGGCCCAGCCGAGGCTGTTGGCCATAAAAAAGACCATGCCGATGGCGCCCAGCGTCAGATATTCGACCAGTTCACCGCGCTGAGATGATAGGTATCGGCACAGACGATATGGTGCCGCCAGGCGGTGGCATCTTCATGATAGACGCTTTCATAGATCTGACGGGCGCGCTCACGGTTAAGCTGCAACTCTTTGCGTCCGTCAATCACCGTCTGGTAATCACGATAGAAGTGATCTTCGATTTCACGCAGCTTCGCCATGTGCTGATACACGCGCGACACCAGCATCCAGCCGCCCACCAGCGTCACGGCCAGCCAGCCGCTGCGTGGTGTCGCCACGTTCAAAACCGCCAAACTGGAATACCGCCGGTAATCCCAGCAAGACCGAGACGATAGGCTGACGCAGATCTTTCTCATCTTTGTCCTGATGCAGGGTCAGCTTCGCGCCCGGTTCGTAGCGATTGAGCAGGCAGGCATCAGGATTGAAGTCGGGAAAGCCCGCTTCACGCGCCGCGGCCTGCGCCAGGCTGCGAAACAGCGGCAGCATCGGCGGCCATTTGCGCCCGTTGAGGTTGTCCTGCTGCTGATACTGATAACCGCGTCAATCCACTGACCAGCCAAAGTCGCCGCAGTTGGTCATCGCCACCGACATGCGGTGACCGCCCGGCGTAATGCGATGAGCAAACGGATTCTGGTCGGCGATGGCCAGAATCTGCTGATACAATGCTTCAGCCTCATCGCGCGCCCGGCGGCGCAGGAGATCACCGCCCCGTCAGCCAGCGGTTCCTGCCAGGGTTGCTCTTCGCTAAACTGATCTAACATCAGGATGCTCCTGTCGACTCGGGTTTAATCAAAAAGGCGGCAAACTGCGGTGACATCCAGCTCACGAACCCATCGCCCTCTTTACTGATCAGATAGACCGCCAGCTGCTGCTGGATCGCCAGCGCTTTGGCTTTTTCACTGCCCAGTACCATCAGGCCAGTATCCCAGCCGTCGGCCTCCAGCGCGGTGATCGCGATCACGGTAGCCGAAACCAGCTTATGCTCAATCGGCCGGCCGGTAAGCGGATCGATCACGTGAGAAACGCGCTTGCCGTCCAGTTCATAATAGTTGCGATAGCTGCCGGAAGTGCTGATGCCGTGTCCCTGCAGATCGACCCGCGCTTGCACCGCATTCTCACGGTCGGTCGGCTTCTGAATGGCTACCCGCCACGGCTGGTGCTGGGCGTTAAGCCCACGGCTCAGCACTGCCCCGCCAACCGAGACCAGGTAATTATTAATCCCCAGTTGCTCCATCAGGCGCGCCAGATGATCGGTAGCAAAGCCCTCGCCTACCGTTGAGAGATCAACATACAAGCCAGTCAGATCCTTTTGCAGCCACTGGCCACCCGCGCCCTGCACCACCCGCAGATGCTGCAGACCGGTCTGCGCTTTGGCCGCCGCGATTTGCGCCTCATCCGGCGTATGGGTCGGCTGTTTTGTCGGGCCAAAGCCCCACAGATTGACCAGCGGTCCGACGGTGACATCCATCGCCCCTCCGGTTTTAGCACCAATGCGCAAGGCGAGCGTGACGATGTCCGCCATATTCTCGCTGACCGGCTGCGGCGTTAGCGCACGGCTCTGATTAAAGCGCGACAGCACCGAATCGGGCTTCCAGGTAGAGAGCTCGGCGTCGTCACTGTTGAGCTGCTGCTGAATGCGCTGCTGCAGTGCAGCTTTGCGCCCACTGTCGACGTCGGCCAGGCTGACCCGCCAGACCGTGCCCATGGTTTTGCCTTCCAACACCATTGATGACGTCGCCGCTGGCTTATCACAACCGGCTAACAACAGGATGGCAAACGGCAAAGACAGCAGATTAATCTGATATCTCATTAATCCTCACTTGTAAAAATCTATCTATTCCTGCTAAAAAGCATAGATCGCTGGTAAAGAGCGTAAAAGAGGGTTGAATCCTTCAGCCAATGACGACAGTACCAACCGGTCATCCACTATGCATCCGCCCGTAACCGGGCGATTTACGTTTAACGGTTTGGTTTAATTAAGGAGCAGCAGATGATCTACGTGATTCTTGCCATCGCCCTGGGTCTGTTCATTTACAGCAGCTACAAAGTCTGGCATCATAACTTGCAGCGCTGCACCTGAACGGGGCAACGACCCTCTCAGAGAGCGCGGCAAGTTTACCAGAAGCGGCGGTAGGGCCGTGACTATCAGAGCGGTAAAGCTGGCATGAATTCTGCACTGTTGAAACAGTGTTTATCTCTGAGAGGTGCAGAATGAAAACGTCACAGAACCTGCAGGCAGCCTAGCATCAGTGGCTGAGATTTTCAGCCTTTTCTCTGGCGGGCGTGGCATTTGAAGGTGCCTGATTTGGCAGTGTGGTCTCACCGGTCACGGCAGTCGCGAAAGCGAAAAAGTGGCGAACAACAGATGAGATAAAGGAAAAGGATTAATGACTCAGGGGCGCAGCCAGCGCTGCGCCCCTGCACAAATAAGAACTGGTAAACCAGACTCAGTGCCACCACGTCGTCGGTATTAATACCGGCCTGGTCAGTGAACTCGTTGTCATCCAGCAGGTTGATTTGGTAATCCACGTAAGTGGATATGTTTTTGTTGAAGTAGTAAGTCGCGCCTACATCAATGTATTTCTTCAGGTTTTGTTTACCCCAGTTCTGCACATCGGTGCCGCGTGAGGTGACATACGCCAGCGATGGACGCAGGCCGAAGTCGAACTGATACTGCGCTACCAGTTCCCAGTTTTCCGCTTTATCCGCATAAACAAACACCGGCGAATCACTGCTGCCGAAGCGGGTTGCGTTGTAAGACTTGGTGTACATCGCTGCCAGATAGATGTTGTTGGCATCGTATTTCAGACCGCCGGTGTAGGCTTCTGCTTTGTCGCCACGACCCAGGATACCCGCCTAGTTGCCGTTATGATCGTTAGTACGGTCAGACTGGAAAGCCGACGCACCGATACAAAAACCAGAACCGAGATCTTAAGTGGTGCTCAGGCCCCAGCCGTCACCGTTCTGGCCCAGCACATCACGACCGTTTGATGATTCATCACCATTGCCGTTTTTGCCCTGATACTGCACCGCAAAGTTCCAGCCATCGACCAGGCCGAAGAAGTTACTGTTGCGGTAGGTCGCCATACCATTGCCGCGCTGGAACATAAAGTTATCCGCGCCATAGGTATCACCACCGAACTCCAGCAGCACGTCGGTCCATGCGCCGATGTCGTAAGCTACGCCGTAGTTACGACCGTAATCGAATGAACCTGCATCGCCAAACTTCACACCGGCAAAACCGACGCGGGTGTAGCTGTCAGCCGTACCTTGAGATTCTGCATTGTTCAGCGCCGCCTGGTACACCCACTGGCCGTAACCGGTCAGCTGATCGCTGACTTCGTTTTCGCCTTTAAAGCCAAAGCGGACGTAAGACTGATCGCCATCAGAACCATCGTTATCAGAGAACATCGTTATCAGAGAAGTAGTGCAGACCATCGACTTTACCAAACAGGTCTAATTTGTTGCCGTCTTTATTGTAGATTTCAGCTGCGTTTGCCGATCCTGCTGCGACCAGCAACGCAGGGATCATCAGGGAGAGAACGCGACGTTTCATTTTATTACCCTCTGTAATGTGCCTTTATTATTTGCCACTGCGAACTGAATGATTAAAAATTCAGCCGGCAAGCCATTGTTGTTTTATAACGGGCAATAATCCATCACGAAAATGCTACTAAATTTCCAAAACTGTTTCATAGTTCGAAAAAGTTATTTCTGAATGTAATTTTGGGGAACTAATAACCAGCACGTATCGATGAAAAATATGGCACAAAAAGCCAAACCAACTTCGCGTCCTTGTTTATCAACAGGTTATATCAGAGTGTTCTGAAGCACTGACTGAATGATAAAACTTATGCGTCATCAGGTAATACAATAGACCCCGCTATCATCATTTATTTCATTATTACCTTCATCCACCCCGAATGAGATGTTTACCCTAATTTCCCGCCGGACATGTTTGTCCGGCATTTTTTTTTGCCTGCGATCCACCGTTGCGATTGGCGTAATGTAAACATGGTTTCCCACCGTTAATTAACTTTATTATTTCGCCGCATAGAAGGTTAATTTCCGCACCTCCTGCCGCTTATCTGGCGATATATCCGCCTACTTAATTTATCACCGTAAGCAGGCTGCGATAATATCCGGATCGTGATTTCAACGTTCGCGCAGTGATTCTTTAACTTTATTCAGCGGCTTAAGCAGGTAATCCATCACCGATTTCTGACCGGTTTTAATTTCAATATTGGCCACCATACCGGGCACAATCGGGAATTTGCGTCCGGCGCGGTTAGTCAGTTCCGCTTTTTGGGTGCGAACGTGGACCCGATAGTAGTATTGATCCCGCTTAACCTCATCCTGCAGCGTATCCGGCGAGACGATTTTGACTTCACTCGGCAGATCGCCATAGATAGAGGAATCGTAGGCGGTGATTTTGACGATTGCCGCTAGACCGGGACGGATGTAAGCGATATCGCGCGGATTGATGCGGGTTTCAATCAGCAGCTGATCTTCCAGCGGCACGATCTCCATCAGCTTGCCGCCCGGCTCCAGTACCCCGCCCACCGTGGTGACCTGAATATCCTTAACGATGCCGCGCACCGGCGAATAGAGCGTGGCGCGCAGGGTACGCACTTTGGCCTGCGCTTCACCGAAGTTGGACTGGAAGCGGGTCGGAGCCAGCGTCGCCAGTATCTGCCCTTTCTCGACAATATCGCCTTCATGCACGTTGAGCTGTTTGACGATGCCGCCATCCAGGCTGTCAATCACCTGCGCGCGGCTGGAAGGGGTCACTTGCCGGTGCCGACGGTCACCTCATCCAGAATGGCGAAGTGCGCCCAGATAAGGAATATCGCCAGCGCCGCCGTGCAGAGCCAGATAATGGCTGAGAGGTACGGCGTTCATGGCGCGCCAGATCTTTATCAATCATCACCAGGCTCATGCGGCATCTCCTTTATTCTGCCCTGCCGCCGGTTGGGCGGCCGGTGACGTGGCGCGGCACCACAATGCGGTCGACCATCTTCAACAGCGCCGGACGGTGCGTCACCAGTATCAGGGTGCGGCCGCTGATCCAGCCCTGAAGCTGACGGATCACATGCTCTTCCAGCTGCTCATCCATGGCGGCGGTCGGCTCATCCAGCAACACCACCTGCGGCTGACGCAGGATCATCCGGCTCAGCATCACCATCTGACGTTGCCCGCCGGACAGCCCGCGCCCGCCTTCATTAATAATACGATCGAGACTGGCGGCATCCTGCTGTACCAGCGACAGCGCGCCGCTGATGCGCAGCGCCTGTAGCATCTCCTGTTCGCTGGCGTGCGGATTGCCCAGCATCAGGTTTTGTCGCAGCGTGCCAAAAAACAGCCGCGAGTCGTGCGACAACCAGCCGAGCTGACGGAGGAGATCGATCGGATCGATGCGTTCAATATCCACGCCATCAACAATTACCTTGCCCTAGCTCGCCATCGCCTGACCGGCGAGAATTTTAAGCAGGGTTGATTTCCCGGACCCAACTTTACCCAGAATGGCAATCTTCTCGCCCGGTTTGATGTGCAGCTGCTGCACGTTGAGGACGTTCTTTTCATTCTCTTCGTCGTAGCGGTAATGCACATTACGCAGATCGTACTGGCCGGTTAGCGTCGGACAGTGCGCCAGCGTTGCCGCCTCGGGCTGATCGAGCGGCTTCTTCAGCAGCTCATCCAGCCCCTTCATCGCCATTTTGGCGTGCTGCCAGCGGGAAAAGACTATAGTGAGCTGCATCAGCGGCGCAATGGTACGTGACGAGAGCAGGCTAAAGGCGACCAGGGTGCCGGTGGTGATTTGCGAATCAAGTACCAGATAGACACCGAACACCAGCAGGCCGGCATAGGTGAGCTGCTGCACCGTGGCGGCCCAGCCGGTCAGCCGGGCGCCCCATAAGCGTTGCTGATTACTGATAGCGGCGCTGACCTCATGGGTCTGCTCCCACTGACGCTGGAAATAGGGTTCCGCCTGCAGCGCATTACGCAGCGCCCCTTCGCGCAGCCCCTCTTTGGCCAGCCGCGCCATCGGGATCTGCACCAGCATGCCAGGGATCACGATCAGCGGTATCGCCGCCAGCGGAATCAGCACCAGCCAGCCGCCGATAAATGACATGATAAACAGGAACAGGATAACAAACGGCAGATCGGCCGCCGCGCCCACCGTGGTGGAGGTCAGCAGTTCACGTACCTGATCGATTTCACGCAGCTGCGAAATGAACGAACCGGTCGATTTTGGCCGTGCTTCATTGCGGATGCTCATCGCCCGGGCGATGAGCATGGCAGAGACTTTCAGGTCAATACGTTTGCCCATTAAGTCAGAGACCCGGGTACGCATCAGGCGGATCAGATACTCAATCGCCGCCGCAATCAGCACCCCGACAAACAGCACCCACAGCGTGGCCTGTAACTGCGCCGGGATCACCCGATCGTAGACCTGCATTGAGAACAGAATGCCGGCCAGCGCCAGAACGTTGCCGATCACCGACGCCAGCGAAATCTCGGTGATGCGCCGGCCCATGCCGCGAAAATTCTTCCAGAACCAATGCGGCTCATACGGCTGGACGAATTCATCGATGCGCGTATCCCGGCCGCGCGCTGCGACGCCAATCACCCCGACCTCGACCTAGGCGCGGGCCAGCAGTTCGGACAGTGCGCCTTCGCTCAGCCAGTAGCGCGCGCTGCCGTCCGGGTCGATCCCTTCCAGCACCGCCACGCTGCTGTTTTCCAGCACCAGCACCACCGGGGTGATATCCTGACGCCAGCGCAGCTTATTTTGCGGCACCATGGTCAGATGCAGCCCGAGCAGCCCGGAGAGCCGTTCCAGCTGCTGCGCCACCGGCAGATGTTCAAACCAACGCATCTGCTGGCGCAGAGTTTTGCCGTCGGCAGGTTTACCGAACCGCGCTGCCACGCGCAGCATGGCGGCAATCCAGTTATCTGGTATTCAGGTTTTGTGCGCTCATGGTTAATGCCTTTTAATGCGAAAGCTCGCTATTGCAGCGAAGGAAGGAGATCGCCGCTGCTGCGCTGACGATCGATACCTAGGATATCGAGTAGATTGTCGACCGCAGCGGCATAGCGCACGGTGGCATCCCAGCCATCGTAAAGCGCGGTGATGCGTGAACTGTCCGCCTGAAACACATCCTGTTCCACGCTCAGCAGATCGTTCAGGCTGCGCTTGCTGAGCCGGTACTCATCGGCGTAGACGTTGCGGGTGTGGTCAGCACTTTCCAGCTGCACTTCACCGGCCGCCTGACGTTGCTGCGCGCCAATCATGTTGGCATAGGCGGTGGGGGCATTCTGATTGATGGTGAGTTTAGCCTGCTGAACCGCCGCCTGCGCCGCTTCACGATCGCCCTCAGCGGACTGGGTTCTGGCATTGACCATGCCGCCCTGGTAGAGCGGCGCTTCAACCTGCAGCTGGACCTCATCATCCCAGTAAGACTGGCGATCGTTTTCATAGCGGGTGCCAGCCTGAACTTTGATGGTTGGCCAGTGGCCGGACTGCGCCTTACGCACCCGTTCGCGCGCGGCTTCCTGCTTCGCCTGGGCGCTGCGCACCGCGGCGCTGTTGGCGTAGGCGATTTTGTCGAGAGTGATCTGCTGATTGAGCAACGCCTGCGGTAGCTCAGGCAGGGTCGCCGGCACCACGCCGGTCAGCACCGTCAGCTGGGCTTTGGCTGAACGTAGCTGCGCCCGATACTGCTCCAGCGTGGCGTGCATCGCGGCGATACGGGGTTCCGCCTGTAACACGTCCGACTGCGAGTTGAGTTCGGCGTCGGCGCGCAGGCGGGCGATATCACGCACCCGTTCCAGTGAGGCGATATTGGTGTGGGCGGTCTCCGCCAGCGCCTGGTAACGTTTGACTTCCAGATAGGCCTCTGACAAGGCGTGCTGCTCGTCGATAGCGCCGCCGGTGCGGCCAAAATCGTACAGCAACTGGATTAGCATGATGCCGCCGGAGCCGTTATTATTCAGGCTGCCGGCTGAGTCGGTCTGATGAGATCGGCCCGCCGCGCCCTGCAGTTAAATCTGCGGATACTAGGCACTTTTAGCGGCGTCGAGATCACCTTCGCCAACGTGTATTAGAGCCGCCGCTTCCGAGATTTTAGGGTTGCGGGCGAAAGCGCGGAGAATGGCGTCACGCAGCGTTAAGGTGGCGATCTGTTCTTCGCTGGAAGCGGCACGCCAGTTGAATTCAGCTTTGGGCAAGGGTGCGGCAAAGGCCGCAGGTAACACTACGCAGGGCGCATAACAAAAAGGTCAATCGCGCTTTGTTCATTATGTTTACCAACAGGGGTTCTTATCATCATGGTGTTTTCCTGGTGAACAAAGAGTGCAAAACGGTGCGCCGTTGCGGGCTTTCGCCTCGTCAGACTGCGTCAATTAATTTATGGTTCGTAAGCCAGACGCTAAACGACCTTTAACATTATTAGATCATATCCCGCGCTTCTTCCTGCTAAATATCGATGGAATAATTAATTATTTTCTCAATCGCGCAAAATTTAATCGATGATGTTACGCCCACCAATCCGGACGGGTTTAACAAACCCGTCCGGAAGGCAGTAGTTAACTAATGTGTTTCAGCTCAGACTAGCGGATGAATGGCGGGGTGTTGCCATAAGTGGTCGGCGAGCGTGTAAGGGAAATCGGTCACCAGATTGCTTTCGTGCGGCGCAGCGACAGCGGCAGACGCCTTCGCCGCAGGCAGCGTTTCGGCTGTCGCTGTCGGGCTGAGGTTATCCAGTAGCTAATCCACCGTCAGCAGATTCAGCGTGGAAGCAGCATCAGTATGCGATGCCACCGTCACCGTCTGGCTGGCACTGGCCAGATTCCCGGCACTGTCTTTGGCGCTCACCGTCATCTGATACTCACCATCATCCAGCGGTGCCAGCTGTTCACATCCGCGGCGTCGATTACATTGTCGTCGAACGGGGTGTCCAGCGTCAGGGTCGGACGCTGATGGGTGGCCACGGTGAACAGGCTACTGTCGGTCTGGGTATCGCTGTTGCCATACTCATCCCAGCGATGATAGGTGACGGCGACCGGCCCTTCCGGTAACGCCTGCAGATCGCTGGCGCTCAGGGTCACTATCCCCTTCGCGTCCGGCTGGTAGGTTTTGCCATTGATCACCAGCTCGTTGGCGCCCTCAACATACAGGCTGAGATCGTGCTGCGCTTCCTGATAGTTGAGGATCATATCGCCGCCGATATCCATTTCGACATAGATCGAAATAAAGCCGGTTTTGATGTTCAGCTCATGGCTGGCGTCGGTATAGTTGTTGGCACCGTCAATCGACCAGGCGCGGATCTCGCCGACATTAATAAAGGCGTGCACATCTGCTGCCGGGATCACCACCTGCCAGTGTCCATCGTCGCTCAGCGTGGCGGCATAATCTTTCTCATTTGCGCCGGTAATCACTAGCCGATGGCCTGGCATCACAGTAGAGAGCGTGCCGCTCAGCAGTAAATCCTGCTGGGTTTCCGCCAGATTGATCACATCATCTGCCGTCACCTTATCGAAGCTAATCTGCGGCAGCTGCTCAGGTGGGTGATCAACGTCAGCTGATGGGATTCAGTGGTGGTGTTGCCATTCGGATCCTTCGCGCTGACCGTCAGGCTGTAGACGCCATCCTGCTGCGCTTTGAGATCGCTCTCGTGAAAGGTGCAGGTCCATTTGCCCTCGCTGTCGACAATCGCCGTGGTGGTGATGCTGCCCAGCGTCAGAGTCACGCGCGAGCCGGCGGGCAGATGGGTGCCGCTGCCGCTGATGTCGACGCCATACACGCTTTCCTCGATGTTAATCGCGTTATCGCCGCTGATGGTGTCCACCGTCAGGGTCGGCTTGAGGCTGCGGTCGGCATAGATACCAAAATCGACCGTGGTATCGGTGCTGTTACCGGCTTTATCAGTAATGGTCAGCGTCAGGGTGTGATTGCCGTCCGGCAGCCCTTTCAGCGCCTCGGCGGGCATTGAGGCGTTCCAGTAACCCCATTTATTAACCGTGCTCTGCCAGCTCTGATCGTTGAAGGTCAGGGTGACGGTTGATCCCGCCTCACCCACCGCCTGACCACGCAGATGGACCGGTTTTTGCACTTCCCAGTTAGCGATCACGCCATCGCTGGCGATCGGTTCATAGGGCCGCAGCGCAGCGGGCGGTTTTGTATCCGCGGCCGCAGTAACCGCCAGCGTGGTCAGAGCGATCGCCGGATTGAGCGCGCTGTCGGCGGAGAGATCGGCGGTCGGCGTCGCGATGGCCGATGTTTCGGCCGGAGCAACACTGCGCGTGGTGCTATCGGGAACGGCAAATTCACTCACTGCCGCCTGAAAAATGGATTCGAGCCGGACGGCACGAAACGTATCGCGTTGGGACATAGGTAACCTCAATTCAGCACAGAAAGGCAGGCGCAAACCATCAGATTAACTGATCGTTAAGGTTGGCGCAGTTATGTCGGGCCAGCGTAAGCCGCCCGTTTCCGCTGGTCGGAACCGGTTACCCGCAGGTAACAACGATGAATGAATAGGCGACTAAAAAAAGCCGCTAAAGAATTTTCGACGTCAGATTTTCTGCATTTACCGGCGTGGCGCCGTTTGCTGCCCCTACCCTAATTTTTCATCCTGCTGATGAATAGTGGCGAAAATCTGGAAAATGGAATTATCACGGCGGGAAAATAAAAAATCAGCAGGCGCCCACGCACCCGCCAATTTCATCAGCTTTACTGATATTTAAGCACCACTACACGATATGTACCTGCAGGTTATGTTGCACCAGCACGTCTTCCAGCGTGTTATCGCTAGTCAGCGCCGAGTTGTGGTAAACCTCAAAGGTTTGCCCCTCCACGGTACGCTCGCCGGTCACCGCCCAGATGCCGCCATTACTGTTGGCCAGCGTCACCTGGCTGCCATCGGCGCCCTTGATGATAAAACCATCACTCTGCTTGTCGGTAATACTGAGTGCTTCATTCAGATCGAGTTTCACCGATTTAGTCCCGGTGTTCCCGAGGTCGAGTACTTCAATGTGCTCGACCTTCAGGCCCAGCGTGGTGAGATCCAGATTCAGATGCTCCCCGTTCAGCACCAGCGTATCGTTGCCTGCGCCGCCATCGATGTGCGTAAAGTTCAGGTCACTGACCGTCACGGTATCAGCCCCACTGCTGCCGGTCACCGCCGCACCTTCCACCGTGCTGCCATCAGCCAGCGTGATCACCACGCCTCCAATGGTATAGCTGACCTCCTCTGCTGGCACAGCGGCAGCGGCGGTTTCGGTAGCCGCAGCGCTTTCGCTGCTGCTGGCTGGCGTGGTGATATCCGCCTCGGTGGTCAGGGTTGAGGCGACCGCAGCATGGGTGACGTTTTCCTCACTGCTGCTGGCGTTGTGCTGCGTTTCACCGCTGGCACCGGCCACCGTGGCGCTGTCATCGGCCACCGAGAACAGCGCGACCGACTCGGTGGCGGCAGTCGTAATCGGCAACAATGACCCTAACAGCAGAGTATTGGTGGTCGTATAGCTGTTGCCTGCCGCATCGGTGATGGTGACTTTTGCCAGCGTACCCAGCGACAGCAGCAGGCCGCCAACCGACAACAATGACGGCGCGAAGTTAGCGGAGTAACGTCCCAGCGCATCGGTGGTGGTATTGATCGTCGGTCCGTTGCTGCCGTTGGAGAGCAACAGCGTGACGCTGACTTTCGATCCCTGCGCCGCATTCAGCGAACCACCCTGCACCGTCAGGCCGGTCAGCAACGAGGTCAGCACGCTGAGTACCGGATCGGCACCCACCAGTGGTGAATTATGCGACAGCGCGGTAAAGCTGCTGTTGCTGGTAACGGTGTTGCCGCCAATGTCAGCCACCGTCACGGTCAGCGGATGACTGCCATCGGCGATCTCTTTCAGGGTGGCCGACGGCACGCTGATGCTCCATGCCCCATTTGCGCCAATGGTGGTGGTGAGGATATTACCCGCGATATTCACCGTTACCGTGCCGCCAGCGGCATTAGTACTGCTGCCGCTGATGGTTTCGGCGGTATTGGCTTCGGCAATATTGAGGTAACCATCACCGCCAAAATAACTGTTCAGGCTAACCGTTGGCGTGGTGTGACTGACTACGCCGAGTGCGACCGAGCCGCTGCCGCTAATGCCGGCACCATTGGTGACGCTGGCGGTAACGGTATACACACCGTCGGTAATCGTCGCCAGGTTAGCGGCCGGAATCGACAGGCTCCAGCTGCCATTGCTGGCTGTAGGTCTGGCCACCCAGCGCCACGCGCACCACCGAACCCTAGGCATTGGTGGCGCTGCCGCTGATGGTTTGTGCCGTTTTGACATCCACCGCGCTCAGCGCATTGTCACCAAACAGTGAGGTGATGGCGACCGTCGGCGCGGTGTGCGCAATCACGCTCAGCGCACCGCTGCTGTTCGCCACGTTGCCACAGGCATCTGTACCGGTGACGGTGACGCCGTGATGGTGATCATGGCGGTGGTGCTGCTGCTATTACTGTGGCGTCTGCCCGGCTTAATGAATCAGCGTTTACATCAGCCCGATCAGCCGTGGCTGGGTCGCCTTTCTGGGTGCGCTCTGCTTTATCCTGTTTCTGGCGGAAGGGGCGGTGTTGGACTGGGGCGCGCTGCTGCTGTTGCAGAACCCGGCCATGTCGCCGACCCATGCCGGTCTGGGCTATGGGCTGTTCTCAACGGCGATGACGCTGGGCCGGTTTAGCGGCGATAAGATCATTCACCGCTTTGGTCGTTATCCGGTTATGCTGACTGGCGCGCTGACGGCCGCTGCGGGCATGAGCCTAGCGGTGTGGCTGCCGTGGCCGGAAATGGCGTTACTGGCTTTTCTGCTGGTCGGGTTCGGTTTATCGAATACCGTGCCAATGTTATTCAACGCGGCGGGGAATCAACAGGATATGCCGGCAAACCTGGCGATTTCTGCCATGACAACGCTGGGATATGCGGGTATTCTCTCAGGTCCGGCCTTAATCGGATTCATATCACAATGGATCAGCCTCAGCGGCGCATTTATATTAATCGCGCTGTTACTGTTAGCTGTGGCCGCTAGTGCGCGAAAAGTTGCGCGATAATTCAGGTATCAGACACGCTATGTTGCCTTATAATTTTCCCCTGACATCCGGCAATGTCACCCGCTTCTTTGTGGTTTTCAATCTGGTGCTGCTGCTGGCACTGGGCTTTATGGTGCACAACTCGGTCAATGCCTGGCTGACCAGCAAACGTTACGCGATGACCGATCTGGCGCGCGACGTGCAGAAACACATCGACGCATATCGTTTTGCAACCTGGCAGATTTATGAAAACCTCTCAACCAGCGCCGCGGGTGCCGCACCCAGCGCTAATCTGCAAGAGACGCGGCTGCGCCCTGACGTCTATTATCTGGAAAAAACCCGCCGCAAAACTGAGGCGTTGATTTTTGGCTCGCATGACAGCAGCACGCTGGACATGACCATGCGGATGTCGAACTATCTCGACACGCTGTGGGGCGCCGAAAATCCGACCTGGTCGATGTACTTTCTGAACGGTCAGGATAACAGCCTGATCATGATCTCTACCCTGCCGCTGAAAGATATGGCGACCCGCTATAAAGATAGCGCCATCAGTTCAATGGTGGATGCGCGTCGTGCGGAGATGCTGCAGCAGGCCAATGCGCTGGATGAGCGCGAAAGTTTTTCGGCGCTGCGCCACCTCGCCTTTCAAAACGATCACTATTTTACCCTGCGTACCACCTTTAATCAGCCCGGCCACCTGGCGACGGTGGTGGTCTTTGATCTGCCGGTCAAAGATCTGATCCCACAAAATATGCCGCTGGAAAACTTCCAGCTGCGGCAGGACAGCTCGGTGCCTGCCACCAACACGGATCAGCAGGAGACGGAAAATACCCAGATTTCACTGGTGAATCCGAATGTGGAGATTGCCGCCACGCTGCCCAGTACCTCGCTGCAGCTGGTCTACCGGGTACCGATTAGCCGGCTGATTATCGATACCCTGCATAATCTGCTGTGGCCGCTGCTGATTAACCTGCTGCTTTTCCTGCTGTCGCTGGGCGGCATGGTGCTGCTGCGCCAACAGTCACTGCGCCCCAGCGAGAACCAGAGCGCTGAACTGGACTCGCTGCGGGTATTAAATGAAGAGATTGTGGCCAGCCTGCCGGTCGGCCTGCTGGTCTACGACTTTGCCAGTAACCGCACCCTGCTGAGTAATAAAATCGCAGAACACCTTCTGCCACACCTTAATTTGCAGAAGATCATTAATATGTCCGACCAGCATCAGGGCGTGCTGCAGGCGACCATCAATAACGAAGTGTATGAGATCCGCCACGCCCGCAGCGTGTTGTCGCCACATACTCAGCTATTTATGATGCGCGACCAGGATCGCGAGCTGCTGGTCAACAAGAAGCTGCAAAAAGCGCAGCAGGTGCTGGATCGTAACCATCAGATGCGCCAGCAGCTGCTGAACAACCTTGGCCATGCCCTAAATCAGCCGCTGGAAAAAATCGTGTCCCAGCTGGTCCAGCTCAGCCAGCGTGACACCGATGAAACGGTGCTGGACGTGCTGGATGAGAGCCAGGGTCTGGCGCGGCTGGTCGACGATATTGTGCTACTTAACCGGCTGGAAGCGCACGACTGGTCACCGGATGCGACGGTGTTCAGTCTGCAGGAACTGCTGGATGAGATAGCGCTGGAAAGCCTGCCGCTGATGCGCCGTAAAGGGCTGTCACTGGTGGTGAATAATCATCTGCCAAACGACAAAATGCGCTTTGGCGATCGCCGCGCGCTGCGTAAGGTGCTGATTACCCTGGTGCACTACGCGCTGACCACCACCCGCTGGGGCAAAATCACGCTGGAAGTCAAAGCGGCAGACAAGCAGGCCGATCGCTTGCTGATTGAACTGGTGGATACCGGGGCCGGCCTGACGGTCGATGAGCTGGCAAATCTTGATTTCCCGTTCCTCGGTGACACCAGTCAGGATCGCTATGGCCAGGCGTCAGGAATGGCATTCTTCCTGTGTAAACAGCTGTGTAAGCAGATGGGCGGCAGTCTGGATATCGTGGCGAAAGCCGATATCGGTACCCGCTACAACATGCAACTGCCACTGGTGCTGGAGCAGAAAACCGAAGAGGAAGAGGAAAAAATTCTCGATGGCGTCACCGCGCTGGTGGAAATCGCCGTGGAAGACGTGCACAAGATCGTCTGCCGCCATCTGGAAAACTGGGGTGCGCGGTGTCTGACGCCAGACGAGCGTATTTCCGGTCAGGATCATGATGTGCTGATAACCGATGATCCCACCAAACTGAGCGGCTGGTCACTGCTGCTGGCCGGCGATGAACCCGGTCATCATGCACTGAATGACCAGCAGTATCGGGTTAATTTCAATCTCAGTAATGCGCTGCTCGATGCATTGCTGGCGCTGATTGAGAAGCAACTGTCACACGATGTGATGGAAGATGACGCTGAAGAAGAAGCGGCCGCGCCATTGATGAGCGGCGGCTATTTCCAGCTGTTTACTGAGACAGTACCGGTTGATGTAAAGAGACTGTATACTGAGTCGGCGGAAAAGGACTACGCCTCGCTTGCTCAGACAGCGCATCGCCTTAAAGGCGTGTTTGCCATGCTCAATCTGACTCCCGGCAAACAGCTTTGTGAAGAGTTAGAACACCACATTAAAGCGTGTGACGATTCAAACATTACAAATACCACCAGTGATATTGACGCTTACGTCAATCAACTGCTGCAGCAAGGTAACCAATAAGATGAATAACTTAAACGTAATTATTGCCGATGACCATCCAATTGTTCTTTTCGGTATCCGAAAATCTCTGGAACAAATTGAATGGGTTAACGTTGTAGGTGAGTTCGAAGACTCAACAGCACTGATCAACAATCTGTCTAAGCTGGATGCGAATGTCCTGATCACCGATCTCTCTATGCCCGGTGAGAAGTATGGCGATGGCATCACGCTGATTAAATATATTAAACGTCACTATCCGGATCTGTCGATTATCGTTCTGACCATGAACAATAACCCGGCGATTCTGAGCTCGGTACTGGATCTCGATATTGAAGGGATTGTCTTGAAGCAGGGCGCGCCAACCGACCTGCCAAAAGCGCTGGCCGCGTTGCAGAAAGGCAAAAAGTATACGCCGGAAAGCGTAGCGAAACTGCTGGAGAAGATCAGCGCTGGCGGTTACGGCGACAAACGCCTGTCACCGAAAGAGAGCGAAGTGCTGCGTCTGTTCGCTGAAGGCTTCCTGGTTACCGAAATTGCCAAGAAACTGAACCGCAGTATTAAGACCATCAGTAGCCAGAAGAAATCAGCCATGATGAAACTGGGCGTGGATAACGATATAGCGCTGCTGAACTACCTGTCGTCTGTCAGACAGACTCAGGTCGAAAAAGACTAGTATCACGAGGCGGTGCCGGTGGCACCGCCTTTACTTCTGCCCTCTCCTATCCTGCCCGCGTTTTACGTACCCGCTCCGCATAGATCGCCAGCGTCACCTTCAGCACATCCAGGGTCACCGGTTTAGACAGACAGTTATCCATGCCCGCATCCATACAACGCTGCTTCTCTTCAGCCAGCGCATTCGCTGTAACGCCGACCACCGGGAACAGATGCCCCAGCTGACGGAGCCGCTGCGTCAGTCGGTAACCATGCATGTTCGGCATATTGACGTCGGTCAGCACAATATCAATCTCATTACGGCTCAGCACGTTGAGCGCATCGACCCCATCCTGTGCCGTTTTAACCTGATACCCCAGCGTGCCGAGCTGTTCTGACAGCAGCATACGGTTGATCGGGTGATCGTCCACAATCAGCACCATAATGTCATCGTTATGCACTTTCTCTTCCACCGGTCCGGCCAGCAGCAGCGCGTCTGCCGCGTCGCTGTTCAGCGCGATGCGATAGATGCGTGCCAGCAGCGTCGGCACTTCGTGCAGCGTGGCAGTAGAATGGATCCAGCGTCCCGGCTGACGTTCACGCGGCATATCGACATGCGATCCGTCAAAGGTCACCAGCGCCCGCAGCGGCAAATCAATATCCAGTTCGTGGTCGGTCATCACCACATCGTCCGGACCGGGCTTGCCGTGGTACTCTGCCACCTGAATGCCCTGCTGACGTAACTGGCGCGCAATAAATTCCGCCAGATATTCGTTGCACATCGCCAGCCAGATTTTCTTATCCTGCATCCCTTCCAGCAACGGCAGCGCAGGCTGCTGTCCTTTGTAGATCGGTATACGCACGATGAACTGACTGCCCATGCCCGGCTCTGAGTCGACCTCAATATCGCCGTCCATCATGTTGATCAGCTTTTCACAAATCGCCAGCCCCAGACCGGTGCCCTGGAAATTACGCTGCACGCCGTTGCCGACCTGGAAGAACGGATCAAACAGTCGCGGCAGCTCTTTGGCCGGAATGCCGACGCCGGTATCACGAACGCGGAACGCCAGATAACCCTCGGCAACGTAGGCATGCAGGATAATGCAGCCGGTATGGGTGAACTTGATCGCGTTATTCAGCAGATTCGAGATCACCTGTTGCAGACGCAACGGATCGCCATCCAGCACCTGCGGCACGTCATGTTCGATGAAGCAGTAGAGCGCCAGCCGCTTTTTCACCACCAGAGACAGATAGTTGCCGACGATATGGGTAACGATTTCACGCGGGGCAAACGGCCGCGGCTCAATCTTCAACTGTTCCGACTCAATTTTAGAGAAGTCGAGAATGTCGCTGATGATTTTCAGCAGCAGGCTGGAGGAGTTATTCATCGCCGTTACCAGCGAATCAATGCCGCTTGGCAACTGCTTGGTCTGCAACAGGTCGAGGTTACCGATAATGCCATACAGCGGGGTACGCAGTTCGTGGCTGACGGTCGCGAGGAACATCGATTTAGACTGACTGGCCTGCTCGGCGGCGTGCGCCATCTCCTGCAGCGACTGTTCCATTCGGACGCGCGCCGAGACATCCACCAATACGCAAATCGCCACATTCTCATTGCGATAGCGTGAATGAACGAAGCTGATTTGCAGGTTGGTATTACTGCCGGTCAGCACATCGACAAAATTCACCTGCTGACCGCCAATGATTTCGTTCAGCCGCTGACGATCTTCCTGGGTCAGCAGCGTCAGATAGTTGTGCGCCAGCTCATTACTCAGGATATTGGTGCCATCGCTGGTGCGTAAAATGCAGATACCCACCGGCGCTGAAGCGACAATCTTGCGGTTAAACTGCTCATGCTCTTCCAGCCGGTGCGCATTCTCTTCGGCGGGCAGAAACATCCGGCGCTCAAACAGCCAAGCGAGCGTAAACAGCATGACGGCACTGAAGATATTCAGCAGCAGCGCATTAATCATCATCAGTTTTAACTGATCGACCACCACGTTAGTGGGAATCGACCAGACGACGTTGAGATCGGACGGCGGCAGCGGTTTTTTCAGTACCAGATGGCGATAGCCGTTGAGGTAGCCAAACCAGGTTTTATCGTCAGGCAGATCGTCCAGCGAAAAACCGAGACCGCCACGGCGTGAATTGAGCAGCGGACGATAATTTTCATCGGTAATAGAGGAGATAACCGGCAGGCTGCCGGGCTGAATAAACTCATCCAGGCGGATATTTTGCTCAACGCCCATCAGCGCCTTCAATTTGTTGGCGACATAAACCGGCACCACCATATAGAAAGTGCCCACGCCTGGCTGCGTGCTGCTGTTAATCCAGTACATCGGATTGCGGCGCTCTTCTTCATTGCTGTTGCGGTAGCGCAGCACGTTTTCGCGCAGGGATTTCAGGCTGCGTTCGCGGTCGGCGTTGCTGCTGCCGATAGTAAAGTCGGCCAGACACTGATTTTCACCGCCAATAAAGAACACCCGGTTCAGCTCGTACGACGAAGCGAAGTTAGTTTTCCAATAATTGATGTAGTAACTGAGTGAATCCAGCGAGTTACGCCAGGTATTTCTCATCGAAGTACAGTCGCCGTCGGAGAACAGCGGCGTAAACTGCGGCTGGGTCGATTTGCCCGGCATCATCCCGGTCAGCACATCCAGCCCGCTGCTGGCGTTGGTCAGACGGTTCTCGGTGATACATTTCAGCTCGCGCATCATGTCGGCTGAGTGCCGGACATACCACTCGATTGAGCCGTAATTGCTGGCGAACTCTTGGCGGACCTGGGTCTCTTTTTCATGCAGCACGCTGATGATGTAAAAGGCGGTCAGCACGGCGCCCAGCGTCCAGATTAGCAGCGCCAGCGCGCGAAAAAGATAGCGCGAGATGCGAAGCGTGGTGCGGAAAGAAACAGGATATTTCAAGTGGAACTCGCAGTTGGCAGGGTTAATCGCATCGTCGATTTTTGATGCCAATACACTAGCTTTATCGGGCAAAAAAAGCCAGTCGGACGCGGGCTTAGCACCCGGTTTGCACCTCTTTTAACGGCGCGTTGCTATCGTTTCTGAAGCCGCACCGGACAAAAAGACGGCGAACAACGTCACGCCCTGCTGCGATCCCTGAAACCGCCAGCCCGGTTTTCAGGCCGCAATATCCGGTATCCCGTCACAGCCGCCATAAAACCGCCAGCGCACAACTGCCACACCAGAAAGTCCCGCTCTGCCCGAAAAGCAAAGCGTCCGCGCCACGGAAGGCGCGGTCGATCCGCAGGGAAGCGGGATTCCTTTGCGATCGGACCGTGCGGGCCTTTCGACCGCACCCAACTCACCGCCGCGCTTCACCTCTCAGTTTCAACACCTCTTTACCATCCCATCGCCCCAAAAAAAAACGGCAAGCCGGGTTTCCCCTGACCTGCCGTTTCGACAACGTACTTAGCTAACGCCCAACGAATTACTCTTCGTCGTCTGCCGCCGCGTCGTCTTCATCATCGATATCCGCTTCCGGCGCGATATCTTCCTCGCCTTCAGCCACGCTACCGTCGATTGAATCCAGCTCTTCTTCTTCAACCGGTTCAGCAACACGTTGCAGCCCGACCACGTTTTCATCTTCAGCCGTGCGGATCAGAATCACACCCTGGGTATTACGACCCACAACGCTGACTTCTGAAACGCGTGTACGCACCAGCGTACCGGCATCGGTGATCATCATGATCTGATCGCCATCGACAACCTGCACCGCTCCAATCACCGGACCGTTACGATCGGTCACCTTGATTGAGATAACACCCTGCGTCGCACGCGACTTGGTTGGGTATTCGCTATTGGCGGTACGTTTACCGTAGCCATTCTGCGTCACGGTGAGGATTGCACCCTCTTCACGCGGCACAATCAACGACACCACGCGATCGCCTTCGGCCAGCTTGATGCCACGCACACCGGATGCGGTACGGCCCATCGCACGGACCGCGGTTTCCGCGAAGCGCACCACTTTACCGGCAGCCGAGAACAGCATCGCTTCGTCGTTGCCGTTGGTCAGCGACACGCCGATCAGCTCGTCGTCATCACGCAGATTGACGGCGATAATACCGGCACTGCGCGGACGGCTGAACTCTTTCAGCGCGGTCTTCTTCACGGTACCGCTGGCGGTCGCCATGAAGATGTTGAAGCCTTCGGTGTACTCGCGTACCGGCAGAATCGCGGTAATGCGTTCGTTCGCTTCCAGCGGCAGCAGGTTGACGATCGGACGTCCACGTGCGCCACGGCTCGCTTCCGGCAGCTGATAAACCTTCATCCAGTAGAGACGGCCACGGCTTGAGAAGCAGAGGATCGTGTCATGGGTGTTGGCAACCAGCAGACGATCAATGAAGTCCTCTTCTTTGATACGCGCGGCCGACTTGCCTTTACCACCACGACGCTGCGCTTCGTAATCGGTCAGAGGCTGATACTTCACGTAGCCCTGATGCGACAGCGTCACGACCACATCTTCCTGATTGATCAGGTCTTCGATATTGATGCCAGCAGTATTGGCGGTGATCTCAGTACGACGCTCATCACCAAACTGATCGCGCATCAGTTCCAGCTCTTCGCGAATCACTTCCATCAGACGCTCGGCGCTTGACAGGATATGCAGCAATTCAGCGATCTGATCCAGCAGCGCTTTATACTCATCCAGCAGTTTTTCATGCTCAAGGCCGGTCAGTTTCTGCAGACGCAGATCCAGAATCGCCTGGGCTTGCTGCTCGGTCAGATAGTACTGGCCGTCACGAATACCGAACTGTGCATCCAGCCACTCCGGACGTGCGGCGTCATCACCGGCACGCTCCAGCATCGCGGAAACGTTACCCAGATCCCATGCCTGGGCAACCAGACCCGCTCTCGCTTCCGCCGGGCTTGGTGCACGACGAATCAGCTCAATGATCGGATCGATGTTGGCCAGCGCAATCGCCAGACCTTCAAGGATATGCGCACGATCACGGGCTTTACGCAGTTCGAAAATGGTACGGCGGGTCACCACTTCACGACGATGGCGGACAAAAGCTTCCAGAATCTCCTTCAGCGCCATAATCTTCGGCTGGCCCTGATGCAGTGCCACCATGTTGATGCCGAACGAGGTCTGCAGCTGAGTCAGTGAATAGAGATTATTCAGCACCACTTCGCCGACCGCATCACGCTTGATCTCAATCACGATGCGCATGCCATCTTTATCGGATTCATCACGCAACGCGCTGATGCCTTCGACACGCTTCTCTTTCACCAGCTCGGCGATTTTCTCAATCAGACGCGCCTTGTTAACCTGGTAAGGCAGCTCATGAATGATGATGGTCTCACGGCCGGTTTTGGCGTCCGCTTCGACTTCGCCACGTGCACGGATATAAATTTTGCCGCGCCCGGTACGATAAGCTTCTTCAATGCCACGACGACCATTGATGATGGCAGCGGTCGGGAAATCAGGTCCCGGAATGTGCTCCATCAGCCCTTCAATGCTGATGTTCTCATCTTCAATGTAAGCCAGGCAGCCGTTGATCACTTCACGCAGGTTATGTGGCGGGATATTGGTTGCCATACCCACGGCGATACCGGAGGAACCGTTAACCAGCAGGTTTGGAATTTTGGTCGGCAGAACGTCAGGGATCTGCTCAGTGCCGTCATAGTTTGGGACAAAATCGACGGTCTCTTTTTCCAGATCAGCTAACAGATCGTGGGCGATTCTGGACATGCGGACTTCGGTATAACGCATCGCCGCAGCGGAGTCGCCGTCGATGGAGCCGAAGTTGCCTTGACCGTCCACCAGCATGTAACGCAGGGAGAAAGGCTGGGCCATACGTACAATGGTGTCGTAAACGGCGGAATCACCATGCGGGTGATATTTACCGATAACGTCACCGACGACGCGGGCAGATTTTTTATAGGGTTTGTTCCAGTCGTTACCCAGTTCGCTCATCGCAAAGAGTACGCGACGATGCACCGGCTTCAGGCCGTCACGCACATCGGGTAAAGCTCGGCCAACGATGACCGACATGGCGTAATCGAGGTAAGAATTCTTTAACTCTTCTTCGATATTGACCGGTGTAATTTCTCTCGCAAGGTCGCTCATGGAGCCGCTATCCCTCTACTTAATCCCGGATTTTAAAGGTGCGAAAGTATATCACACTGCAATGCTCTGGTGAACGTTAACCACCGATTTCAGCCGCTTTTCCTTACGCCTGAAATGTGTGCCATAACCGGTTAAGCGTTTATACTGATGGCACATTTTGTCAGGAGTTACGATTCAATGAATGCACAACCGCAGAATCATCAGCAGAACGTCGATGAGCAGGAAATTGCCAAATTTGAGGCCGTTGCCTCGCGCTGGTGGGATCTGGAGGGTGAATTTAAACCGTTGCACCGGATTAACCCGCTGCGACTGGGCTATATCGCCCAGCACAGTAACGGTCTGTTTGGTAAAAAAGTGCTCGACGTCGGCTGTGGCGGCGGCATCTTAGCGGAAAGCATGGCGCGTGAAGGCGCTATCGTTACCGGGCTGGATATGGGCGCTGAACCGCTGGCCGTGGCGCGTCTGCATGCTCAGGAGAGCGGCGTAACGCTCGACTATGTCCAGCAGACGGTAGAAGCCCACGCCGAACAGCATTCCGGCCACTATGATGTGGTGACCTGCATGGAAATGCTGGAACATGTGCCCGATCCGCGCTCGGTGGTTCACGCCTGCGCGCAGCTGGTGAAGCCCGGCGGCGAAGTTTTTTTCTCTACCCTGAACCGCAATCCAAAAGCCTGGCTGCTGGCGGTGTTTGGCGCAGAATATGTGCTGCGCATGGTGCCGCGCGGAACCCACGACGTGAAGAAATTCATCCGTCCATCCGAACTGCTGGGCTGGGTAGATGAAACCGCGCTGCGCGAACGTCACATCATCGGCCTGCACTACAACCCGCTGACCAACCGCTTCAAGCTGGCGCCGGGCACCGACGTCAATTATATGGTGCATACCCACCGCGCCGTTTAAGCGCCCTGCACGCCGGCGATCCGGCGGGCGACGCGCTGCGCTAATTGGCCGGGCGGCTCAGCATCTCGCTGCGCCTGCCCGACGAAACCTACCAGTCACCTCTCCTCCTTTATTATGCTGACCCGGCTGAACGGGCGGCTATGCCTCTGCCTGTTGACGGGCGAAAAGCTTGCCACATTAGCCGCGCCCGACCGGACAGAGGTGAACCGCAGAAACCTATAGGCATCATTTTTTTGCCCGCCAACGGGTTAGGCTGCATGCAGTCTGAACGGTGCAGATTTTCCTTTTTTCCGCATTGCCTGCCACACCACCGCTAGCCGGTTTTGACGGTTTTTCACCCTTTCCAGGACCTGGCGCAAAGGATTGAATAAGAAATACGCGTTCGATCAAATTAAGAAAAAAAGTGGGATCGGGTTGACATGATGGCGGGCCTTATAAGACGCGGGCCAGGAAATATCGCAGAAATTACAACCCCTCCTGACATCATTTTTTCCTCTTGTTAAGCGGCAGTAAAATACTAAAATATGCCTCCATCATATTGTTATGGCTTTTACCAACACCCCCTAGATGTTGTGTTTATCCACACATTATTCACAATGAATATGCTGTGTATAAACCGGGATTTCTTTTAATTTTTGGATACTCACGCAAAGGTAAAAACGCGACATGAACCAAAGTCTGCTCGTTACTAAACGCGATGGCCGCCAGGAGCGCATTGATCTCGACAAAATTCACCGTGTACTGGACTGGGCAGCCGAAGGGCTGAACAACGTCTCGGTATCGCAGGTGGAGCTGCGCTCCCACATTCAGTTCTATGATGGCATCAGAACTTCTGACATTCATGAGACCATCATCAAGGCCGCAGCAGACCTCATCTCTCGCGATGCCCCGGATTATCAGTACCTCGCCGCACGCCTAGCGATCTTCCATCTGCGTAAAAAAGCCTACGGCCAGTTCGAGCCGCCGAAGCTGTATGACCAGGTGGTTAAAATGGTCGGCATGGGCAAACATGACCGCCACCTGCTGGAGGATTACAGCGAAGAAGAGTTTGCTCAGATGGACGAGTTCCTCGACCACTGGCGCGACATGAACTTCTCGTATGCCGCAGTGAAGCAGCTGGAAGGCAAATATCTGGTGCAGAACCGCGTCTCGGGCGAAATCTACGAGAGCGCGCAGTTCCTCTATATTCTGGTTGCCGCCTGCCTGTTCTCGGGCTATCCGCGTGACACGCGTATGGATTACATCAAGCGTTTCTACGATGCGATCTCAACCTTCAAGATCTCGCTGCCGACGCCTATCATGTCCGGCGTGCGTACCCCAACGCGTCAGTTCAGCTCCTGCGTCCTGATTGAGTGCGGCGACAGCCTGGACTCGATTAATGCCACCTCCAGCGCGATTGTGAAATATGTCTCTCAGCGTGCCGGTATCGGCATCAATGCCGGTCGTATCCGTGCGCTGGGCAGCCCAATCCGCGGTGGTGAAGCGTTCCATACCGGCTGTATTCCGTTCTATAAGCACTTCCAGACGGCGGTCAAGTCCTGCTCACAGGGCGGCGTTCGCGGCGGCGCAGCCACGCTGTTCTATCCGATGTGGCATCTGGAAATCGAAAGCCTGCTGGTGCTGAAAAACAACCGTGGCGTTGAAGGCAACCGCGTGCGTCACATGGACTACGGCGTACAGCTCAACAAGCTGATGTATCAGCGCCTGCTGAAAGGCGAAGATATCACCCTGTTCAGCCCGTCTGATGTGCCGGGCCTGTATGATGCGTTCTTCGCCGATCAGGATGAGTTTGAGCGCCTCTACACCAAATATGAGCAGGACCAGAGCATCCGTAAGCAGCGGGTTAAAGCGGTCGATCTGTTCTCACTGATGATGCAGGAACGTGCCTCTACCGGCCGTATCTACATTCACAACGTCGATCACTGCAACACTCACAGCCCGTTTGACGCCAGCATAGCGCCGGTTCGCCAGTCTAACCTGTGCCTTGAGATCGCGCTGCCGACCAAACCACTGGAAGATGTTAACGACGAAAACGGTGAAATCGCCCTGTGTACGCTCTCGGCGTTCAACCTTGGCGCAATTGACAGCCTCGACGATCTGGAAGAGCTGGCTACCTTGGCAGTACGTGCGCTCGATGCACTGCTCGATTATCAGGACTACCCGATCCCGGCCGCCAAACGTGGCGCAATGGGCCGTCGTACCCTTGGTATCGGCGTGATTAACTACGCTTACTACCTAGCGAAACACGGTGTGCGTTACTCCGACGGCAGCGCCAATGGCCTGACCCATAAAACCTTTGAAGCCATTCAGTATTACCTGCTGAAAGCCTCAAACGCGCTGGCTAAAGAGCAAGGTGCCTGCCCGTGGTTCAACGAAACCACCTATTCGCAGGGCATCCTGCCAATCGACACCTACAAGAAAGATCTCGACACCATCAGCAACGAGCCGCTGCATCTGGACTGGGAAAGCCTGCGTGAAGAGATCAAAACGCACGGCCTGCGCAACTCAACGCTCTCTGCACTGATGCCGTCTGAGACCTCGTCGCAGATCTCCAATGCCACCAACGGCATTGAACCGCCGCGCGGTCACATCAGCATTAAAGCCTCGAAAGATGGCATTCTGCGTCAGGTAGTGCCGGAGTATGAGCGTCTGAAAGATCAGTACGAACTGCTGTGGGAAATGCCGAACAACGACGGCTACCTGCAACTGGTTGGTCTGATGCAGAAGTTTATCGACCAGGCGATCTCGTCTAACACCAACTACGATCCGTCGCGCTTTGCTAACGGTAAAGTGCCGATGAAACAGTTGCTGAAAGATCTGCTGACCGCTTACAAATTTGGCGTGAAAACGCTCTACTACCAGAACACCCGTGACGGTGCTGAAGATGCGCAGGACGATCTGGCACCTTCCATCCAGGATGATGGCTGCGAAAGCGGCGCATGTAAGATCTAACGGGCGGGTGGGAGAGACTCACGCCCCACTCCTTCACGGGGCGGCTTCGCTTCGTTCACTTTTGGACATTTTTTATGGCTTACTCCACTTTCTCACAGAACAAAAATGACCAGCTGAAAGAGCCGATGTTTTTCGGTCAGTCGGTAAACGTGGCGCGCTTCGACCAGCAGAAATATGACATCTTTGAAAAGCTGATCGAAAAGCAGCTCTCCTTCTTCTGGCGTCCGGAAGAGGTCGATGTATCACGCGATCGCATCGACTATCAGGCGCTGCCGGACCACGAAAAACACATCTTCATCAGCAACCTGAAATATCAGACCCTGCTGGACTCGATTCAGGGCCGTAGCCCGAATGTGGCGCTGCTGCCGCTGATCTCCATTCCTGAACTGGAAACCTGGATCGAAACCTGGGCGTTTTCCGAGACTATCCACTCGCGCTCCTACACCCACATCATCCGCAACATCGTTAACGATCCGGCGGTGGTGTTTGACGATATCGTCACCAATGAGCAGATTCTGGCCCGTGCCCAAGATATCTCACGCTATTACGACGATCTGATTGAGATGACCAACCACTGGCATCTGCTGGGCGAAGGCACCCATCAGGTCAACGGCAAATCGGTCACCGTCAGCCTGCGCGCCCTGAAGAAGCAGCTCTATACCTGCCTGATGAGCGTCAATGCACTGGAAGCGATCCGCTTCTACGTCAGCTTCGCCTGTTCATTCGCCTTCGCTGAGCGCGAACTGATGGAAGGCAATGCGAAAATCATCCGCCTGATCGCCCGTGACGAAGCGCTGCACCTGACCGGCACTCAGCACATGCTGAACCTGCTGCGCAGCGGTGAAGACGATCCGGAGATGAAAGAGATTGCAGCGGAGTGCCGTGAAGAGTGCTTCGAACTGTTCAAGAAAGCCGCTCTGCAGGAAAAAGAGTGGGCGGAATATCTGTTCAGCGGCGGTTCAATGATCGGCCTGAACAAAGACATTCTCTGCCAGTATATTGAGTACATCACCAATATCCGCATGCAGGCGGTAGGGCTTGATCTGCCGTTCCAGACGCGCTCTAACCCGATCCCATGGATTAACTCATGGCTGGTCTCTGACAACGTGCAGGTTGCGCCGCAGGAAGTGGAAGTCAGCTCCTATCTGGTCGGTCAGATCGATTCAGAAGTGGGCGAGAACGACTTCGACGACTTCCAGCTGTAATCATGAGCCGTGCCGTTGTTATTCTGCGCAGCTCCGGTGCCCGACTGGAGAGCGCAGACGATCACCCTAATCTGCTAACCCTGCTGGAAGCCAACAACCTGTGCGTGGAGTTCCAGTGCCGGGAAGGCTACTGCGGCTCCTGCCGGATGCGGCTGCTGAAAGGCAAAGTGCATTACCCACAAAGGCCGTTGGCCTTTGTGCAGCAGGATGAGATCCTGCCCTGCTGCTGCAAAGCCAAAGGCGAGATTGAGCTTGAGTTATAATGAGATTGTGGAAAAGTCTGGCTTGATTTGCTGTGAGATCGAGCCTGCTTAGGGAACACGGTCAGATCGGAAAGACGCAAAAACGTCATCCCTGACAGCTCGGCACGCGCCATCCATGGCGCGGGACGCTTTCCTCCTATGACCGTGTTCCCTGCGCTTTGAACTTATCTATTGCTGCCAGAATGAACCTGCATGGGGTTGGTCAGCAGTTTGAAACAAAACGGGCGCCTGAGGCGCCCGTTTTGTTTGCTGCACTATCTTCACAGCACTATCACTGCCTGACCGTTTCAACCACATCAATCCAGCCGTGACCGGTACTGACTTCACTTTCGTGCAGCCAGCGGCGCAGCATGTTCATCGCCATCATCGCCACCACCTTCTGCCGCGTCTGCAGATTATGCCGGCCGGTACTGAACTTCACGCGCTGACCAAAGCTGCCCTCTGGCGTATGCAACGCGACCGAAATCTCTTCCTGTTCTAGGCTGTCGATGGAGAGCGCCAGCGCCGCCTGTTGCTGCACGGCAAGATTGCGGGTGCGGGTCACCTGCTGCTCCAGCGTCTCCTGCTGGGGTGGCAAGATGTCAGCGCTACACAGCGGCACACCCGCTGACTGGCCGGGCCGGTCAGTTTGATCTCAATGATCGGCATGGAGGAGCGATACCCCATCACCACGCCTTCCGGCAAGCTCAGCGGTTCGAGTTCCGCTGCTAGGTCGCTTTCGCCACGGCCGAAGGTGGTCAGGCGCAGACAGATTGGCGGCTCAGGCGGGGAAAACTTCGCTTTCAGACGCGGAATGATCTGCTGCTCAACCATAACCTTAAATTCAGACGGCACGTCAGGGGTGAAGAACATCCAGCAGCGATTTAACTGCAGGGCAAAGCCGCAGGCGGTGCCGACCGGATTGTCAATCAGCTCGGCATTGGCTGGGATCTCTCCGCCTGTTTGCGGTTGCTGGCTGCCATCACCGGGCCGCGACTGGCGAACCAAGCCTCCATTTGCGCCAGCCACGCCTGTTGCAGCTCCAGCTCAACACCGCAGGCCTGCGCCGCGGCCAGCGCGCTGAGATCGTCACTGGTCGGTCCCAGCCCGCCATTAACAATCAGCACATCCGCCTCATGGCTGCGCGCCTGCAGCGTCACCAACCGTAGTGCGGCTGGTCATCGGCAAACCGTGCTGGAATAAAACGTCTGCCAGCCAGATTGGTATCGACGATTTGGCCGTGCAGCACCTCATCCCCGGTTGAAAGCATCTCTACTCTGATCACGTTGGTTCTCCTTATGCCGGTTGCTTTACCGTAGGAAGTCCGCAGATGAAACACAATCAACATCGCTGACCACTTAACAGCAACGGGGTTGACGGTCTGAGCGCGAGGGAGTCGCGTACCGGCGGCACGGCGGGGGTTGGCTGATAGCGGGCGCGGCGGAAACGGCAACAAAAACGGCGGGGATCGCCCGCCGTTTTTAACATCAATATGCTGCTACGGTGTCGCCAGGGGTAATTAGCGACGCGCCAGCAGCAGGCCGAGTACCAGACCGGCAGTCGCGCCGATGCCGATGCCCTGCCACGGTTTCTCATGTACGTAATCGTCGGCACGGTAGGCCGCTTTTTTGGCACGATAGTAGTAGCTGTCGGACGCCTGGCTGACACGGGATTTAACGTCGTGCAGCGCCTGTTCCGCTTTAGTTTTAAGCTCGATATATTTTTGATCCGCCGGATCGCCTGACGACTTCAACACTTCTTCCAGCGTTTCGGTCAGCAGCGCAATATCGTCATCCAGGCCGGTTTCGAATTGATCAGTCTGATTTACCATCATTTCCTCCGTGTGAATTGCAAAGCAGTCCATTAACTATAGCCACAATCTGGCGCTCTGCTGTTTTACCGCACCAGGAATCACCTGATAATTCATTTGCTAACGCCATCTGAACCGGCAGGATAGCGACTACGCTTTCGCAAAGAAGTGTAAGACGGCGCGGCAAACACCGAATTTCGCTTCGCTTCTTTGATTAATCTGATAAATTTTTTCCGGACTGAATTTTCACGTCACCCGATTGTAGTACCCTCCTGTTACCTGTGATTATCGGGCCATAAAAGTGCATTTCGCACGACAGTCACGACAAACTCGAACAGCTAAGGAATGATCTCTGGCATGAATCGAAGAATGTTTATGAAAGCGTCAATGGCCTTCTCCGCCGTCAGCGGCATGACCGGCCTGTCAATGCTGTTTGCGCAATCCGCCTGGGCAGAAGATGGCATTGCTGACGGAACCGCAGTACGCTTCGATTTCGACGTATTGAAGAAGAACGCAGCCGCCCTGGCGAAGCAACCCTGGAGTGGCGCGCCAGGCGCGCTGCCGCAGACGCTGGCGACACTGACCCCGCAGGCGTATAACGAAATTCAGTATGACGCCAACCATTCACTGTGGAATAACATTCCCGACCGTGAACTTGATGTTCAGTTCTTCCACGTTGGGATGGGCTTTAAGCGCCGTATCCGCATGTTCTCAGTCTACGGCGAGAGCCGCCAGGCGCGTGAGATTCACTTCCGTCCTGAGCTGTTCAACTACAACAATGCCCACGTTGATACTAAACAGCTGGAAGGCAAAACCGATCTCGGCTTTGCCGGATTCCGGGCGTTTAAAAAGCCGGAACTGGCGCATCGTGACATCGTCTCCTTCCTCGGTGCCAGCTACTTCCGTGCCGTTGATGAGACCTTCCAGTACGGCTTATCCGCCCGTGGTGTCGCCATCAACACCTTCAGTAACGGTCAGGAAGAGTTCCCGAATTTCACCGCCTTCTGGTTTGAAACGCCGAAAGCGGAAGACACCACCTTCACCTGTTACGCGTTACTCGACGGTGCCAGCATTACCGGCGCCTACAAGTTCATCATCCACTGCGAAGATAAACGCGTGGTGATGGAAGTGGAAAACCACCTGTTCGCCCGTAAAGAGATCCGTCAGATCGGCATCTCGCCAATGACCAGTATGTTCAGCTGCGGCACCAACGAACGCCGCATGTGCAACATCTATCACCCACAGATTCATGACTCCGATCGCCTGACGATGTGGACCGGAAAAGGCGAATGGATTGCCCGTCCGCTGAATAATCCGCAGCGCCTGCAATTCAACGCCTATGAAGATGAGAACCCACGCGGTTTTGGCCTGCTGCAGCTTAATCACGACTTCAAAGATTATCAGGATGTGATTGGCTGGTATGACAAACGCCCGAGCCTGTGGGTTGAGCCGGTCGGTAAATGGGGTAAAGGCGCGATCAATCTGATGGAGATCCCGACCACCGGTGAGACGCTGGATAACATCGTCTGCTTCTGGCAGCCGGCTGAACCGGTAAAAGCGGGCAGCGAGCTGAACTTCTCCTACAAGCTCTACTGGAGCGGCCTGCCGCCGGTGCGCAGCGGTCTGGCGCGCGTCGATGCCACCCGCACCGGTATTGGCGGCTTCCCGGAAGGCTGGGCACCTGGCGAACACTTCCCGGAAACCTGGAGTCGCCGCTTCGCCATCGACTTTATTGGTGGCGATCTGCAGGCTGCGGCACCTAAAGGCATTGAACCGGTGATTACCGTTTCATCCGGCAGCGTGGAGCAGGTTGAGATCCTCTACGTGGATCCGCTGAAAGGCTATCGCATTCTGTTTGACTGGTATCCGAACAGCGATTCCACCCAGCCGGTGGAGATGCGTCTGTTCCTGCGCAGCAAGGATGAGACCCTGAGTGAAACCTGGCTTTATCAGTACTTCCCGCCCGCACCGGACCAGCGCAAATACGTTGATGACCGGCAGATGACGCCGGGCTAAGCCCGAAAGGCGAAGCACTGGCCTCACCTCAGGTTGCTGACAAAATCTGATCTGGTTAGCTGTCAGACTGGGGCTGCTTAGGGAATATGGTCAGATCGGAAAGATGCTTAAGCCAATCCCTGGCCGCTCGACCCGCGCAATTACGCACCTCATCCCTGAGGTGCGCCCGTAGCCGGGCCAACGCTTTGCGTTGTTCAAAAACGCTCCCGGCGTTTTTGTCCACGGCGCGGGACGCTTTCCTCCTCTGCCCATCATCCCTGCGCCTTGCTTTTATTCGTTGCTGCCAGACTCACTCTGATTTGGGTTTGTCTGCAGTCTGAGTTGAGGCTTTAGCCTCGCCTTTTTTATGGCGCGGCTTTCTGCATATCAATGTGCGGAATGCCATCTTCGAGGTAAGTCTCACCGATCGGTACAAAACCGTGCTGGCCATAGAACGCCTGCAGATGCGCCTGCGCGGAGAGAAACAGATCCCGTCCCGGCCAGTGCTGCTGGCAGCTCGCCAGCGCCTCGGCCATCAGGCGGTTGCCCAGCCGGGCACCGCGCACGCTATCAGACACAATCACCCGACCAATCTTTACCGGGCTGGCCGCATCGGCCGGGGCCAGCAGCCGCGCATAGGTGACCAGCTGGTTATTGTGTAGCCCGAGCAGATGACGGTTGTCACCCTGTAGATCGTCGCCATCCACATCCAGATAGGCGCACTGCTGTTCCACTACAAACACCGCACAGCGCAGTGCCAGCAGCGCATACAGCTCGGCGGTGGTCAGTTCACGATGATGTTTATCCAGCCAGGTTATGTCCATAGCGTCTCCTTGTCAGCTTACTCACTTTAGCGAATCGGCCTGTGGTGGGACAGATCCCCGCCGCGCGGCAGGCAAATTACGGGCAAAAAAAATCAGGCCCGCAGGCCTGATTTTTCGGTAAGGGTCGAACTTACATCAGCGGCTGGGCCATCTGCACCAGCGTAATCAGCGGCTGCGGGTAAACCCCTAACAGCAGCACCAGAATCGCTGAAATCAGCACCACCACGCCGCCGGCGGTAAAGGCCCAGTTAGCCGGCGTATCGCGGGTATGCAGTTCTGGCGGGCTGAGATAGAGGCTCACCGTGACGCGCAGATAGTAGTAGAGGCCAATCGCACTGCCCGCTACTACCGCACCGGTTAACCACCACAGGTGCGCGCTGACGCCCGAAGCGATAACGTAGAATTTACCGATAAAGCCGAGCGTCATCGGGATACCGGCCAGCGACAGCATCATCACCGTCATCACGGCTGACAGGATCGGACGATGCCAGAACAGACCACGATAGGAGTAGAGCGAATCTGCATCCGGACCACGATACGGGCTGGACATCAAACTGACCACGCCAAACGCGCCGAGGCTGCTGAACAGGTAACCGGCCAGATAAACCCCGGCCGTTTCCAGCGACAGCTGATGATCTTTAACCGCAATCAGCGCCACCAGCAGATAGCCGAGATGGGCGATAGAGGAGTAACCCAGCAGACGCTTGATGTTGCTCTGCGAAATCGCCATCAGGTTACCGAACAGGATCGAGACGAATGCGATCACGCCCAGCACCGTTCGCACCGCTTCACTATCAGTTACCGGCGCGTACATGAACAGACGCATAATCACGCCGAAGATGGCAATCTTGCTGGCGGTGGCCAAGAAGGTTGAAACCGGCGCAGGCGCACCCTGATAAACATCCGGCGTCCAGAGATGGAACGGCACCAGTGAAAGCTTGAAGCCGAGACCGATGATCATCATGCCCAGACCCACCAGTAACAGCGGCTCCTGGATCATGCTGTCAGTCAGGCTCTTGCCCAGCGTCACGAAGCTCAGGTTACCGGAATCAGCGTAAACCAGCGCAATACCAAACAGCAGGAACGACGAGGCCGCCGCCGACAGGATGGTGTATTTCAGCGCCGCTTCCAGCGAACGTTTCTGCCGGAAGGCGTAGCCAATCAGACCAAACAGTGGCAGTGACAGCAGCTCAATCCCGATGAACAGCGCCGCCAGATGGTTGGCGCTGGCCAGCACGATGCCACCGAGCGCCGCAATCAGCACCAGCAAATAGAACTCATCTTTGTTGTCGAGGAAGCCCACCAGCCACGGATAAGCAAAGGTACAGGTTGCCAGACTCGCCAGCATCACCAGCGCGGTATAGAAAATGGAATAGCCATCGACCCGCAGCAGCGGCGTGACATCCATCGCCCTGACCTGGCCGACAAAGTAGAGTGACAGCAGCGCCAGGTTCAGGCCCACCACCGTTAGCGTGGCGTTAACGAAGTGGTTGCGTCGCCAGGCAATGGACAGCATCACAACCACCACCGTCAATCCGACGATTAACAGCGGCAGCAACGCGATCAATTGTTGGGGAGTTATTGTCATAGCGAATTACGGCCTTGTAGTTGAAATTGAAGCGGTAAACCACTGCTGAATATTGCTCATGGCAGCGTGCGAAGTATCCAGAATCGGCTGTGGATAGACGCCCAGCAGCACCAGCAGCACCACCAGAACCCCGATGGTCAGAAACTCACGCGGCGACATGCCAGGCAGCAGATCTTTCGATTTCGCTTCGCCATAATAAGCGCGCTGCATCATCACCAGCGAGTAGACCGAGGCGAACACCAGACCAAAGGTGGCGATGACGATAATCACTGGCACCACCTGGAAGCTGCCGGTCAGAATCATAAATTCGCCGACGAAGTTACCGGTGCCCGGCATCCCGAGGTTAGCCACGGCAAAGAACAGGGAGAGGCCAGGGATCCATTTAATCCGTGACCACAAGCCGCCCATCTGACGCATGTCACGGGTATGCAGACGCTCATACAGCTGACCACACAGGATGAACAGTGCCGCGGCTGACAGGCCGTGCGCAATCATCTGCACCACCGCTCCCTGGAACGCCAGCTGGCTGCCGGTGTAGATCGCAATCAGCACAAAGCCCATATGCGAGATCGAGGTGTAGGCGATTAGACGTTTGATATCGGTCTGCGAGAACGCCATCCAGGCGCCGTAGAAGATACCGATGATGCCTAACCACATGGCAATCGGCGCGAACTCGGCGGAGGCGTTCGGGAACAGCGGCAGGCTAAAGCGCAGTAAACCGTAAGCCGCCGTCTTCAGTAGAATACCGGCCAGGTCGACCGAACCTGCAGTCGGTGCCTGACTGTGCGCATCCGGCAACCAGCCGTGCAACGGAACCACCGGCATCTTCACCGCGAAGGCAATAAAGAAGCCCAGCATCAGCAGATACTCAACACCGCTCGACATCGGCGTTTTCAGCAGCTGTTCGTAGTTAAAGGTCCAGACGCCGGTGGCGTTGTAGTGGACGAATACCAATCCCAGAATCGCAATCAGCATCACCAGACCTGACGCCTGAGTGTAGATGAAGAATTTGGTGGCGGCGGTAATACGGGTTTTACCGTCAGAGGCTTTATGACCCCAGAGCGCGATGAGGAAGTACATCGGCACCAGCATCATTTCCCAGAAGAAGAAGAACAGGAACATGTCGATGGCAAGGAACACCCCGATCACGCCACCCAGAATCCACATCAGATTCAGGTGGAAAAAGCCCTGATACTTCTCAATCTCATTCCAGGAACAGAGCACCGCCATCAGGCCGAGCAGGCCGGTCAGCACCACCATCAGCAGCGACAGACCGTCGATGGCGACATGGACGCTGATGCCGAAGCGTGGGATCCACGGTACGGAGAAACTTGACTGCCACTGCGGAATGCCCGCTGCCTGCGTCAGTGAATAGCCTCCCTGCAACCAGAGTTGCAGCGAAAGCGCCAACGTCAGCCCCATGGTAATCAGTGCGATCCAGCGTGGCACCTTCGCGCCAAGGCGCTCGGTCAGCCAGCAAATCAGACCACCGACGAAGGGTATGATAATTAGCCAAGGTAATAACACGGCACACTTCCCTTTTATGACCTTTTCTGAGCTATCTTTTCTTGCCATTTTCATCCCCGGCAGTGCTCGCAGTCCTCACATACTAAAGTATGCTCCGGTTGTGCTGTGCGCTGGCGGTAATGAAACTGGCTGCGACGATAACACTCATTACTCGGGTAATTTTGACATTCTTAACTGGGGTGAGCGTACCCACCCCGCTCATCAATCTTTAAATCACCAGCATCAGAGCCAGCACGACCACGGCACCGACACTCATCGACGCAACGTACCAGCGCAGGTACCCGTTTTCACTGACCACCAGGCCTTTATTGGCGATACGTGAGAACAGCGCAGGCAGGTTCATCAGGGCATTGAGTGGATCGCGTTTCAGCAGCCACGCAATACCAAGGTAAGGTTTGACGAACACTTTGTTGTAGAGCCAGTCGAAGCCCCACGCAGCGAACCACCAGGTACCGAAGAAACGGCCCGGCGCGCTGTTAGCGATCTTCGTTACCAGCTCACGTTTGCCCAGCCACAGCGCGGCAGCAATCAGAATGCCGACCACAGCGACCGCGCCAGAGGTGATTTCAAGTCCCACTTTACCGGCTTCACCAAACTCATTGGCAGGCAGTACGCCAGCCAGTGGCGGCGTAATCAGCGCGCCGATGAAGGTGGAAAGCAGCAGCAGCACAATCAGTGGCAGATGATGGGTAATGCCTTTACCGGCATGCGCATGAATTTTCTCTTCACCGTGGAACACGATGAAGATCATGCGGAAGGTATAGATAGAGGTCAGGAAAGCGCCCACCAGACCGGCAACCATCAGGTTGATGTGACCGTTGGCCAGTGCGCCAAACAGAATCTCATCTTTACTGTAGAAGCCCGCGGTAATCAGCGGCAGTGCCGCCAGCGCCGCGCCGCCCACCAGGAAGCAGGTGTAAACCAGCGGTATGCTCTTACGCAGGCCGCCCATCTTAAAGATGTTCTGCTCATGGTGGCAGGCCAGAATCACTGAACCGGAAGAGAGGAACAGTAACGCTTTAAAGAAGGCGTGCGTCATCAGGTGGAAAATCGCCGCATCCCACGCCTGTACGCCCAACGCCAGGAACATGTAGCCAATCTGGCTCATGGTGGAGTAAGCGAGTACGCGTTTGATATCGGTTTGCACCAGCGCGGCAAAGCCAGCCAGCACCAGGGTAATCGCCCCGATAATGCCGACCAGGTGCAGCACTTCCGGCGTCAGCAGGAACAGACCGTGGCTGCGGGCAATCAGGTAGACACCGGCGGTCACCATGGTCGCGGCGTGGATCAGTGCCGAGACCGGCGTCGGACCGGCCATCGCATCCGCCAGCCAGGTCTGCAGCGGTAACTGCGCCGATTTACCGACCGCGCCGCCTAACAGCATCAGCGTCGCCCACTGCAGCATGTGGTTGTCTGCCGCGAAATGGGCTGGCGCCAGCGCCATCATCTCACGGAAGTTCAGCGTGCCCAGCTCGTTGTAGAGAATGAACAGCGCGAACGCCAGAAACACGTCGCCGACACGGGTGATGATGAACGCTTTCATCGCCGCCTTGCCGTTGTCCGGATTGCTGTAGTAGAAGCTGATCAGCAGATAAGAGCAGAGCCCTACCCCTTCCCAGCCGAGATACATCAGCATCAGGTTATCGGCCAGCACCAGAACCACCATGCTGGCGATAAACAGGTTGGTGTAGGCGAAGAAGCGCGAGTAGCCCTCTTCACCGCGTATGTACCATGAGGCGAACATGTGGATGAAGAAACCGACGCCGGTGACCAATGACAGCATGGTCAGCGACAGGCCGTCCAGCGTCAGGTTCACCTTCATGTCAAAATTGCCGACATGCATCCAAGTCCACAGCGCCTGGGTGTAAGCCTGCTGGCCGTTGGCGAAGAAGTCTACGCCGACCATCACTGTGGTCAGCGCCGCCAGTCCTACCGATCCCATACCAATAGCGGCCGACAGATTTTCTGACCAGCGACCACGGGAAAACGCTAACAGCAAGAAGCCAATTAGCGGAAACAGTACTGTTAAATAGAGAAGATTCATCCGCGCATCTCGCTCACAGTGTCAATGTTCAGCGTCTGACGACGACGATAGAGCTGGAGCAGCAGCGCCAGGCCAATACTCGCTTCGGCGGCGGCCAGACTGATCGCCAGGATATACATCACCTGTCCATCGGCCTGTCCCCAGTAGCTCCCCGCAACCACCAGCGCTAAGGCGGCGGCGTTGATCATGATCTCCAGACCAATCAGCATAAACAGCAGATTGCGGCGGATCACCAGCGAGGTCAGTCCGAGGACAAACAGCACAGCAGCAAGTATCAATCCATGTTGTAACGGGATCATGCATTCTCCTTTTTCGCTTGCGCGGCGTCAGAAACGCGGTTGCTGAGGACTTCACCCTGACGATCTTCACGACCGACGTGGAACGCCACCACCAGACCGGCCAGCAGCAGCATTGACGCCAGTTCCACCGCCAGCACGTAAGGACCAAACAGGCTGATACCGACCGCTTTCGCGTCGATGATGGTGCCGTCAATGCCCTGATCGTTAGAGGTCAGGATGGCGTAGACCATCACCACCAGCAGCAGCAGCGAAACCAGGCCAGGCCCAATCCACAGTGATGGATTCAGCCACTCGCGTTCCTGTTTCTCAGTCTGTTTGCCCAAGTTCAGCATCATCACCACGAAGACGAACAGCACTATAATCGCACCGGCGTAAACGATGATCTCCAACGCGCCGGCAAAATAGGCGCCCACAGAGAAGAAAACGCCGGCAATCGACAGCAGCGAAATGATCAGGTACAGCAACGCATGTACCGGATTAGTGTGGGTAATGACGCGCAACGTCGTCAGCACCGCCACCAGCCCGCAAAGATAAAACGCAAACTCCATGCCTTGCTCCTTAAGGTAATAAGCCTTTGACGTCGATAGGCTTCGCTTCGTTTTCCGCTTCGCCTTTATCTTTACCGTCAATCGCCGTACCCGCCATGCGGTAGAAGTTGTATTCCGGATATTTACCCGGACCCGAGATCAGCAGATCGTCCTTCTCGTACACCAGATCCTGACGCTTGAACTCACCCAGTTCGAACTCGGGCGTCAGCTGAATCGCCGTGGTCGGACAGGCCTCCTCACACATGCCGCAGAAGATGCAGCGTGAGAAGTTGATGCGGAAGAACTCCGGGTACCAGCGACCATCTTTGGTTTCCGCTTTCTGCAGCGAAATACAGCCGACCGGACAGGCAACGGCGCACAGGTTACAGGCTACGCAACGCTCAGCGCCATCCGGATCGCGGGTTAACACGATGCGGCCGCGATAGCGGGGTGGCAGATAAACCGGCTCTTCCGGGTACATCTGCGTTTCACGTTTGGCGAAGGCGTGCAGGCCGATCAGCCAGATACTGCGCACTGTCGTGCCAAAGCCAACGACAATATCTTTTAAAGTCATTTGTTAACCCCTTACTGTGCTGTGTAGAGAATCACTGCGGCGGTCGCCAGCAGGTTCAACAGCGTCAACGGCAGACACACTTTCCAGCCGAACGACAGCACCTGGTCATAGCGTGGACGCGGAAGCGCAGCACGAATCAGGATGAACATCATCATAAAGAACGCCGTTTTCAGGGCGAACCAGATGAACGGCGGCAGGAATGAACCATGCCAGCCACCGAAGAACAGCGTGACGATCAGCGCCGACACGGTGGTAATCGCCACATATTCGCCGACAAAGAACAGGCCGAACTTCATACCGGCATATTCAATGTGGTAACCATCGGCCAGTTCCTGCTCCGCTTCCGGCTGGTCAAAAGGATGACGGTGACAGACCGCAACGCCAGCAATACAGAAGGTCACGAAGCCGAAGAACTGCGGAATGATGTTCCACAGGTGCGTCTGGCTGTTGACGATATCGTTCATGTTGAACGAGCCCGCCTGCGCCACTACGCCCATCAGCGACAAGCCGAGAAACACTTCGTAGCTCAGCGTCTGCGCAGAAGCACGCATCGCACCCAGCAGCGAGTATTTGTTGTTACTCGACCAGCCCGCGAACAGCACGGCGTAGACCGCCAGGCCCGCCATCATCAGGAAGAACAGCAGACCGATATTCAGGTCCGTCACCATCCAGGTCGGCGAAACCGGCACAATCGCAAACGCCAGCAGCAGCGACACGAAAGCGATAACCGGCGCCAAGGTGAAAATGAAGCGGTCGGTAAACGGCGGGACCCAGTCCTCTTTAAAGAACATTTTGATCATATCCGCCACCAGCTGCAGCGAGCCGCCCCAGCCTACCCGGTTCGGTCCGTAACGGTTCTGGAACAGGCCGAGCAAACGACGCTCGGCGAAGCTCATGAACGCGCCACAGGCCACCACCACCAGCAGAATGACGATGGCTTTACCGATGGCCAGCAGAATGTCGATAACATCCGGTGTTAACCAGCTCATTGCGCCGTCTCCTGCAGTTTGTCGATTTTTCCGTTCGCCAGGAACGGCGGTACGCCCGGCATGCCCAGCGGCAGACCAATCTGTCCCGCCTGCAGTGACGCCGAGAAACGGACCGGCAGACGCACGGTTTCACCGGCACAGTTGAACTCAACGGCTGCGCCGTTATTAACGCCCAGTTTCGCTGCATCATCCGGGTTAATCACCAGCATCGGCTGCGCCATGCGCTGCTGGAATACCGGCGAACGCTGTGACATCTCTTCACTACCAAACAGCTGGTAATACGGTGCCACGCGCCATTGCGTTTCGCTGACAAACGCCGCAGGGACGTTGCTGAACCACGGCAGCTGGGCTGCGCTGGCTTCAAACAGGCGTACGCCCGGATCGCCGTTACGCAGTTTACCGCCCACTTCAACCTGGAATTTGTTCCACGCCTGTGGTGAGTTCCAGCCCGGTGCCCAGCCAAACGGAATCTGCGAGCGTGGGGCGCCTGGCTGGTTGTTCCCTTCCATTGAGAAGGCGAACATGGTGTCCTGATCCTGCGGCTGACGCGGTTCGTGCACGCTGATATTGGCACGCGCGGCGGTACGGCCACTGGAACGGTGCGGTGAACGCGACAGTTTCTGCCCGCGAATACGGAAGCTGGCATCTGGTGCCGCATCCTTGATGCCGGCCAGCTGTGGCAGATGACTCACCACCGCATCGATCACGTGGTCCAGCTGCGTCCAGTCGACGTGACGGCTTTCCAGCGTGCTGTGCAGCGAATGCAGCCAGCGCCAGCTTTCAAGCATCACAACGCTGTTGTCGTAGTAGGAGGGATCGTAAACCTGGAAGAAACGCTGTGCGCGGCCTTCGTGGTTAATCGAGGTTCCGTCACTTTCGGCGAAGCTGGCGGTCGATAACACCAGACCGGCTTTCTCCAGCGTGGCGGTACGCTGATGATCCACCACAATCACGTTGGTAGTCTGTGCCAGTGCGGCATCAACCAGCGCTTTCGGTGCATGACGATAGAGATCGTTTTCCAGCACCACCAGCGCATCGGCTTCACCGTTGCTCAGTTGCTCCAGCGCGCTTTCCAGCGTATTGCCGCCCATCAGGCCAAGACCCACACTGTTGGCGTGTCCCGCCAGCAGCGTAATCCCGACGTCGGCACCGCGCGCTTTCAGCGCTTTGGCCACGTTGGCAGCCGCTTCGATCATCGCGCTGCTGCCGGAGTGGGTACCGGAGATGATTAACGGTTTTTTCGCGCCGGCCAGCGCCTGAACGATGACATCCATCTTGCCGTTCACTTTGCTGTCGAAATCGGTCACCGCCGGGGCAGTTTCATCCAGCGCATTGGCGATGGCGAAACCGAGGCGCGCCTGATCTTCAACCGGTGCGCGGTAGCTCCAGGCAGCGATATCATCCAGACGGGTTTCATCGACGTTGGTGATAAACAGCGGATGTTTGGCGTTCTGACCGATGTTGAGGATCGCCGCAATCTGCCAGTCTGCTACTTTCTGGGCGGCAGCCATGTCGCGCGCTTTACCTTTAACGGCCTGAAGCACTGACAGCGCCACGCGTGCGCCAACCTGGGTCAGATCTTCACCCAGCACCAGCACCGCATCGTAGCTTTCGATTTCGCGCAGCGATGGCGTATAGATCCCGCCTTCACGCAGCACTTTCAGCATCAGTTCCAGCCGGGCCTGTTCGCCCGCCGGCATGCCGGTGGAGAAGTTTTCTGCGCCAACCAGCTCACGCAGCGCAAAGTTGCTTTCAATGCTGGCGCGCGGCGAACCGATACCAATCACTTTTTTCGCCTGACGCAGCAGATCTGCGCCGGCATTAACGGCCTGTTCTGCGTTCAGCGTCACCCAGTCGTTGCCGCGCAGCAGCATAGGCTGACGGGGACGATCTTTGCGGTTAACGTAGCCGTAACCAAAACGGCCACGGTCACACAGGAAATAGTGGTTTACCGTGCCGTTGTAACGGTTCTCAATGCGGCGCAGCTCACCGTAACGCTCACCCGGGCTGGTGTTACAGCCGACACTGCACTGCTGGCAGATGCTCGGCGCAAACTGCATATCCCATTTACGGTTATAGCGTTCGGAGTGGGTTTTATCGGTGAACACGCCGGTCGGGCAGATCTCAACCAGGTTACCGGAGAATTCGCTCTCCAGCGTGCCATCTTCCGGGCGACCGAAATAGACGTTGTCGTGCGCGCCATAGACCCCGAGATCTTTGCCGTCGGCATAATCTTTGTAGTAACGCACACAGCGATAGCAGGCGATACAGCGGTTCATCTCGTGGGAAATGAACGGGCCGAGGTCCTGATTGCGGTGGGTACGTTTGGTGAAGCGATAACGGCGGAAGCTGTGGCCGGTCATAACTGTCATATCCTGCAGGTGACAGTTACCCCCTTCTTCACAGACCGGGCAGTCGTGCGGGTGGTTGGTCATCAGCCACTCCACCACGCTTTCGCGGAACTCTTTCGCTTCGCCATCGTCGATGGAGATAAATGTGCCGTCAGAAGCCGGCGTCATGCAGGACATGACAAGACGGCCGCGGATATCTTCGGCATTCTGGAATTGCTTTACCGCGCACTGGCGGCAGGCCCCAACGCTTCCCAGCGCCGGATGCCAGCAAAAATAAGGAATATCAAGGCCCAGAGAGAGACACGCCTGTAGAAGGTTGTCCGCTCCGTTCACATCATACTCTTTACCGTCTACATGGATTGTAGCCATAGTGACATGCTTCCGTAAGGCTCGTCAAAAACGAGCGTTAATCAAATTCTTGCCCCGACACACTGCGATTATCGGGGCGGCGGCACCAGGCCTGATTCCGTGTGCTGCGGCGAATTACCAGCGCGCTTTCAGCAGGTTTGGCTGAATCCCGCCAATCGCGCGGGTATTACTGAACACCTGCGGCGCAATGCCGGCTTCAAACTCTTCACGGAAATATTTAATCGCACTCTGCAGCGGCTCGACCGCACCCGGCGCATGTGCGCAGAAGGTTTTACCCGGGCCGAGCTGACGGCAGAGTTGCTGTAAGGTTTCGATGTCGCCTGGCTGACCCTGCTTCTGCTCCAGCGCGCGCAGAATTTTTACGCTCCACGGCAGGCCGTCACGGCATGGCGTACACCAGCCGCACGATTCACGGGCGAAGAACTCTTCGAGATTGCGCACCAGCGAAACCATATTGATTTCGTGATCGACCGCCATCGCCAGCGCGGTGCCCAGACGGCTGCCCGCTTTACCAATGCTGGCAAATTCCATCGGCAGATCCAGGTGCTCATCTGTCAGGAAGTCGGTCCCTGCCCCGCCTGGCTGCCAGGCTTTGAAGCGCAGTCCGTCACGCATCCCGCCGGCGTAATCTTCCAGAATTTCATGTGCAGTAATGCCGAACGGCAGTTCCCAGACGCCAGGATTTTTCACCCGACCGGAGAAGCCCATCATCTTGGTGCCGGCGTCGTCGCTTTTCGAGATGCCTTTGTACCAGTCGACGCCGTTTGCCAGGATGGCCGGCACGTTTGACAACGTTTCGACGTTGTTAACGCAGGTCGGCTTGCCCCATGCGCCCGCACTCGCCGGGAACGGCGGTTTGGAACGCGGGTTAGCACGACGGCCTTCCAGCGAGTTAATCAGCGCCGTCTCTTCGCCGCAGATGTAACGACCCGCGCCGGTGTGAACGATCAGCTCGAAGTCAAAACCGGTACCGAGAATGTTTTTACCGAGATAGCCCGCTTCGGTGGCTTCAGCAATCGCCCGGCGCAGATGCACCGCTGCTTCAATGTATTCGCCACGCAGGAAGATGTAGCCGCGGCAGGCCTTCAGCGCAAAGGCGCTGACCAGCATCCCTTCCAACAGCTGGTGAGGCATCTGCTCCATCAACAGGCGGTCTTTATAGGTGCCTGGCTCCATTTCATCGGCGTTACACAGCAGGTAACGGATGTTCATCGGCTCATCTTTCGGCATCAGGCTCCACTTCAGCCCGGTGGAGAAGCCCGCACCGCCGCGCCCTTTCAGGCCAGAGTCTTTGACCGCCACCACGATTTCGTCAGGCGACATGCTGTTTAACGCTTTTTCAGCGCCGGCATAGCCGTTTTTACTGCGGTATTCATCAATCCACACCGGCTGCTTGTCGTCGCGCATCCGCCAGGTGAGAGGATGGGTTTCAGCAGTACGAATGATAGTTTTTAATGTCATTGATACTGCTCCAGCAAAGTGGCGATGCCTTCTGGCGTCAGATGCACGTGGGTATCTTCATCCACCATCATCGTTGGCCCTTTATCGCAGTTACCCAGACAGCAGGTCGGCAGCAGGGTAAAACGTCTGTCCGCCGTGGTCTGGCCCGGTTTGATATTCAGATTCTGTTCCAGCGCAGCCTGGATGCCCTGATAGCCGGTGATGTGGCACACCACGCTGTCGCAATAGCGGATCACATGGCGGCCAACCGGCTGACGGAAGATCTGGCTATAGAATGTCGCCACGCCTTCAACGTCACTGGCCGGAATGCCCAGCACCTCAGCGATAGCGTGAATCGCGCCATCCGGCACCCAGCCGCGCGCTTTCTGCACGATCTTCAGCGCTTCGATTGAGGCTGCACGCGCATCTTCGTAGTGGTGTTTTTCGTGCTCAATGGCGTGATGTTCTTCCGCGCTCAGCACGAAGACCTCGTTGGGGTCGATCGTTTTAATAGCAATGTGTTGATCGTGCATAATTAGCGGTCCACGTCTGACATAACAAAATCGATACTACCGAGGTATACGATCAGGTCGGATACCAGGCTGCCGCGGATGACTGAAGGAATCTGCTGCAGATGCGGGAAGCTGGGCGTGCGTACACGGGTGCGGTAGCTCATGGTGCTGCCGTCGCTGGTCAGGTAGTAACTGTTGAGCCCTTTGGTCGCTTCAATCATCTGGAAGGATTCGTTGGCCGGCATTACCGGGCCCCACGAGACCTGCAGGAAGTGGGTGATCAGCGTTTCAATGTGCTGCAACGTGCGCTCTTTTGGCGGCGGCGTGGTCAGCGGATGATCGGCTTTGAACGGCCCTTCCGGCATGTTATTCAGGCACTGCTCAAGAATACGCAGCGACTGCCACATCTCTTCCATCTTCAGCTGGACGCGGCTGTAAGCATCACTGATGCCGGAACCGATCGGGATTTCGAAATCGAAGTTTTCGTAGCCGGAATACGGACGCCATTTACGCACGTCAAAGTCGAGACCGGTGGCGCGCAGACCGGCACCGGTAGTGCCCCACGCCAGCGCTTCTTCCATGTTGTAGGCGGCAACGCCTTTGGAACGGCCTACCAGCACGCTGTTACGCAGTGCGGCTTTGTCATATTCCTTCAGGCGCTTCGGCATCCAGTCAAGGAAGTCACGCAGCAGACTTTCCCAGCCTTTCGGCAGGTCGTGCGCCACACCGCCAATGCGGAACCACGCCGGGTGCATACGGAAGCCGGTAATGGCTTCAACCACGTCATAAATTTTCTGGCGATCGGTAAAGGCAAAGAACACCGGCGTCATGGCACCGACGTCCTGAATAAAGGTCGAAATGTAAAGCAGGTGGCTGTTGATACGGAACAGTTCAGACAGCATCACGCGGATCACGTTAACGCGATCCGGCACCACGATACCGGCCAGTTTCTCTACCGCCAGTACATAAGGCATCTCATTGACGCAACCGCCGAGATATTCGATGCGGTCGGTGTAGGGAATGTAGCTGTGCCACGACTGACGCTCACCCATCTTTTCGGCACCGCGATGGTGGTAACCGATGTCAGGTACGCAGTCGACGATCTCTTCGCCGTCCAGCTGCAGAATGATGCGGAAGGCCCCGTGCGCCGACGGGTGGTTAGGGCCGAGGTTGAGGAACATGAAGTCCTCATTGGTGGTGCTGCGCTTCATGCCCCAGTCTTCAGGCTTGAAGGTCAGCGCCTCCATCTCCAGATCTTCTTTCTGTTTGGTCAGAGTAAACGGATCGAATTCGGTGGCGCGCGCCGGGTAGTCCTTGCGCAGCGGGTGACCTTCCCAGGTCGGCGGCATCATGATGCGGGTCAGGTGCGGGTGACCATCAAAGGTCACGCCAAACATCTCCCAAGTTTCACGCTCATACCAGTTGGCATTCGGGAAAAGACGGGTGATGGTCGGCAGGTGCATATCATTTTCAGATAACGCCACTTTGAGCATGATGTCGCGATTACGTTCAATCGACAGAAAATGATAGAAAACGGAAAAATCCGCAGCAGGTAAGCCTGCGCGGTGGGTGCGTAAACGCTCATCCATGCCATGCAGGTCATACAGCATGACATAAGGCTTCGGTAATTTACGCAGGAACTCGATGATTTCCAGTAGCTGTTCACGCTTCACCCAGACTACCGGGATACCGGTGCGGGTCGCCTGAACGGTAAAGGCATCCGGCCCAAAACGGTTACGCAACTCGCCGATCACCGGCTCATCCAAGTGATCACGGGTTTGCCATGAAGGCTGAGCGAGATCTTGCGTGGTCAAATCTGTCATACGTTACTCACCATTCCGGCCTGGTCTCAGGCACTCAAATGAAGGCGTCAGGATGGGGCCATGCATTAAATTGTGATGTTCTGCTGCAGGCGCGGTTTGCCATCCATACGGTTAACTTACACTTCGTCCGGGCTACGCAGGTTGGTGACCGCAATGCGCTCACCGCGTTTTCTTTCACGCTCGGATTGCATGTTGGCGCGGTAAACGCCCTGATCATCGACCACCCATGACAGCGGACGGCGCTCTTTGCCGATCGACTCCTGCAACAGCAGCAGTGCCTGCATATAGGCTTCAGGACGCGGCGGACAGCCAGGAATGTACACATCAACCGGCAGGAATTTATCCACGCCCTGCACCACGGAATAGATGTCATACATGCCGCCGGAGTTAGCGCAGGCACCCATTGAGATCACCCATTTCGGCTCCAGCATCTGGTCATACAGACGCTGAATCACCGGGGCCATTTTGGTAAATGGCGTACCGGCGATCACCATAAAGTCGGCCTGACGAGGCGAGGCACGCATAACTTCGGCACCGAAACGCGCAACGTCATGCACTGCGGTAAACGAGGTCGTCATCTCTACATAACAACAGGAGAGGCCGAAGTTGTAAGGCCACAGGGAGTTTTTACGTCCCCAGTTCACCATGTCGTGCAGGGCATTTTCGAGTTTGCCCATGTAAACGCTGCGATGAACGTGCTGCTCCAGCGGATCGCTGACGATTTCCTGCTTTTGCAGAGGATAACGGTCGTTCTCACCACCGTTCGGGTCTATGCGGGTGAGCGTATAGTCCATCTTATTGCCTCTCTTTTACTGCTTGTGAGGATTGGTGTGACTGATCGTGGTGGTTTTAACCACGACGCGACGACGTGCAGGAGCCCAATCGAGTGCGCCGATGCGTACCAGATAGACTAAGCCCGCCAGGAGCACCAAAATGAAAATTGCGGCTTCCACAAAGCCGACCCAGCCGCTTTCGCGGATTGAGGTCGCCCATGCGTATAAAAAGAGGGCTTCGACGTCGAAGATGACGAAAAACATCGCAACCAGATAAAATTTTGCCGACAGGCGGATGTGGGTATCGCCGACCGACTCAATGCCCGATTCGAACGGCGTGTCTTTGTGACGCGCGCGTGCTCTGCCGCCAAGCAGCCATCCTCCGGTCAACATGAAAGCACACAGGCCAAAAGCGATGACGATAAAGACGATAAACGCCCAATGCTGAGCGATGATTTCGGTGGTAGTTGACATACTCATTGCTTACTCATAAAAAGTGGCGCTGGCATCCTGCACGCGTTTCCCGCAGCAAACTGACCACATCGATTCAAGGGAAGGATAAAAACCTTTTAAACCTAACTGTTATTATTAAATAAACAGCAATTTTATGGGGTTTTTTACTCCTTTCTATAACCTTTTGTCAACTTTGACAAAAGTATCCAAACATTATTTCACACCTGCATCATATTATTAACAAATGATGCCCCGCTTTCCAGCTAAATCGCTTCAGTCTGTGGGGTTAATTTTAGTGTAGCGGGTATTTACATGCTTGGATCGTGCATTTAACAAACATATTTTGACAGGTATCACCGCGTTTTCCTTCCCCTTAGCAGGGGTATTTTCTTGATCCAGAACACACTTCTGTCCTTTTTGCGTTAAATTTCTCCGCTTTTTTGGGCCAGCCGAAACAAAAAGTTCGTTTTTTTGGTGAGTAAGTTTCAGATACAGCAGAGATGAAATTAATTGCAACCGGTGACTATTGAAAAAGCCGGTTCAGCAGGAAGTTAAGATTGTCAGGAAGCGACAGGCAGGCAAAAAAAAGCCTCTCGCTCATGCTTACAGAATGAAAGGATTTTTTATCGGAGTTTTGATTCGCGCATTCTGCACATTATTTGCGCAGCATGGTGGCAGCGAAATTATTCTTCGTCATCCAGTAACAGTGTACCGTCAGGATTAGCACTCAGATTGTACGGATCGTTGGTAGACTGCATGGCATTAAAGATCGCCAGGGCCAGTTCATTATCGCTGTCCGGATTACGACACAGCAGATACTGCGTATCCGGCAGAACCGGCAGCCCTTCAGCCGCACCCATCACCCGCAGTTCCGGGCTCATCATCTCTACCGGACTTGCCGTAACACCCAATCCTGCTTTAACGGCAGCACGCACCGCAGCCAGCGTCGATGCGACGTAGGAAATACGCCATGGGATGCCCGCTTCGTTGAGGTGATCGATGGCCATATCGCGATAAGGACTTGGCTCATCCAGCAATACCAAGGGAATGGCTTCACCACGCTGGAAGATGTAATCCGCCGCGCAATACCACAAGGTTGGCGAGGTGCGCAGGACCTGATAGGTGAAATTGCCCGGGCTGGAGGTGGTGACCACGAGGTCCATTTCGCCCTGGTTGAGCACTTCCATCATGAAAGGGTTACGTTTTACTCGTACATCAATCGCCAGTTTCGGATAGACCGAGGTTACGCGGTTTAGCAGGAACGGCAGAATGGTGTCAGAAATGTCATCGGAAGCACCAATGGTCAGCACACCCTGAATGTTGCTGTACATCAGAGAGGTGCAGGCTTCGTCATTAAAACGAAGGATCTTTCTGGCGTAACCTAACAGCTGGATTCCGTGCTCTGTTAACAGCTTATTACGTCCATGTCTGACAAACAGCTCTTTACCTACCAATTGCTCCAGACGTTGCATCTGCTGGCTGACTGCTGACTGGGTTCTGCAGACCGCTGCAGCCGCCGCAGCAAAAGTATTCAGGTCAGCAACGGCAACGAAGGTTCTCAGCAGATCGAGGTCGAGATTCAGTATCGGACGATTTACATTAGTCATGTTTTTTCTTCACTTATTAGATTTTTACGAACTACTACCCTGGTGTTATTACTAAGCTTATCAAAGTGATAAACAGTAATGGTGCTCAATGACAGTCCTGTGTTGAGACTGACACAAAAAATTCCACGTACGTTTACAGACCGCTGAAGACCCGTATAAAGCTCAAGATCAACAGGGTCGGAAGACAGATACAACTTCTGAAACGAAGGCGCGGGGTGCGCGAATGCAAGAAGCTGCGTAGTTGTCTTATTACCACCCAAAAAGGCCCGGCGGGACAGAATGTGCGATGGGGCAACGCATTAAGCGGAGCGGCCATACGCACTAAATAATAAATTATACTTAATCATTTTTGACTTCGAAATGGAAATGATTTTGTGAAAACCGCTGTAAATTTTGTGCTAAAGGCCTTTCCAGCGCATCCTGGCAGCTTGGCGCTTTCTTTTCATCCGGTCAGTGAGGAAGCTTTCAGCAGTGAAGTCACAGACGATACCTTGAATTCCGCTTATCTGCTGCCATCCGGCCCTGATCTTTTGGTACTTCTCCGCGAATCAAAGGGTGATAGCCGCACCAATCTTTAACAGTCTTAAGCTGTAAGTGAAATCACCGCACCCTAAATGGTCACTATTTAACCATCAATAAAATATCGTTTAACTATTTCACACAGTGTGTATTTCAAAAGCGAGAAAAGGTTCCACCGTCATAAGTTCCAAAAATGTTTCATAATGTACTAGCAGGCCGCCGATTTTGCCGGCCTTTATCAGTTTCGAATATCGTTTAATTATTTTAATGTGGATAGTTTAATTAATTATCACGTTAACAGATAACTTTTGCACTACACGCGACCGGAAAAGTTGTTGAACCCGCCAAAACCGAGCGGCACCCTTCTTTTGTGTCCGTCAGGAGAGTACATTGTGCTGGTTTGATTTCTGCGGCAGCCAAAAGGATTCTGCCCATTAAGGCGGTAACAATGACTTTTCAGATTGATAAATCCGGTAAGCTGGATAACGTTTGCTACGATATCCGTGGCCCGGTATTGAAAGAGGCTAAACGCCTCGAAGAAGAAGGCAACAAAGTTCTTAAACTGAACATCGGCAATCCGTCGCCGTTTGGCTTCGAAGCCCCTGATGAAATTCTGGTGGATGTGATCCGTAACCTGCCAAGCGCGCAGGGTTATTGCGACTCAAAAGGATTATATTCCGCCCGCAAAGCGATCATGCAGCATTACCAGGCACGCGACATGCGCGATGTCACCGTAGAAGATATCTACATCGGGAATGGCGTCTCTGAGTTAATCGTGCAGGCGATGCAGGCCCTGCTGAACAGTGGCGATGAAATGCTGGTGCCGGCCCCTGATTATCCGTTATGGACCGCGGCCGTGTCGCTGTCGAGCGGTAAAGCGGTGCACTATCTGTGTGACGAATCGGCTGACTGGTTTCCCGACCTGGACGATATCCGCAGTAAGATCACCCCACGCACCCGCGGCATCGTTATCATCAACCCGAATAACCCCACCGGTGCGGTTTACAGTAAAGAACTGCTGTTAGAGATTGTCGAAATTGCTCGTCAGCATAACCTGATCATTTTCGCCGATGAGATCTACGACAAAATTCTTTACGACGAGGCACAGCATCACTGTATCGCCGCCCTGGCGCCCGATCTGCTGACTGTCACCTTCAACGGCCTGTCGAAAACCTATCGCGTTGCGGGCTTCCGTCAGGGTTGGATGGTGTTGAACGGCCCGAAAAAGCACGCCAAAGGCTACATTGAAGGGCTAGAGATGCTCGCCTCTATGCGGCTGTGCGCCAACGTGCCGGCGCAGCATGCGATTCAGACCGCACTGGGAGGTTACCAGAGCATCAGTGAATTTATCGTGCCTGGCGGTCGTCTGTATGAGCAGCGCCAGCGCGCCTGGGAACTGATTAACGATATTCCCGGCGTCAGCTGCGTCAAACCACAGGGTGCGCTGTATATGTTCCCGCGCATCGATGCGAAAAAATTCAACATCCTTGACGATCAGAAGATGGTGCTGGATTTCCTGTTGCAGGAGAAAGTTCTGCTGGTGCAGGGCAGCGCCTTCAATTGGCCGTGGCCGGACCACCTGCGCATCGTGACCCTGCCGCGCGTCGATGACCTGGAGATGGCCATCAATAAATTTGGCCGTTTTCTGCAAGGCTACCGTCAATAATCTCAGCCGCGTATACTGACGCTATTTGGGGAGAGCCGGTCTCTCCCCTGTCAGCTCACAGGAACGCTCATGACTCAAAGCCACTTTTTTGCCCACCTCTCCCGCCTTAAGCTGATCAATCGCTGGCCGCTGATGCGCAATGTGCGTACCGAAAACGTCTCTGAGCACAGTCTTCAGGTGGCAATGGTGTCGCACGCCCTGGCGGTGATCAAAAATCTTAAATTCAATGGCACGCTTAACGCTGATCACATCGCCATGCTGGCGCTCTATCATGATGCCAGCGAAGTGCTGACCGGCGATCTGCCGACGCCGGTGAAGTATTACAACGCGCAGATTGCCCATGAATATAAAAAGATTGAAAAGATCGCCCAGCAGAAGCTGATTGAGATGCTGCCTGAGGAGTTTCAGGCGATCTATCGCCCGTTGATTGATGAACATCAGCACAGTGAAGAAGAACAGGCAGTGGTCAAGCAGGCCGATGCGCTCTGTGCTTATGTGAAGTGTCTGGAAGAGCTCTCCGCCGGCAATAATGAATTTTTGCTGGCGAAGGCGAGGCTGGAAACCACGCTGGCGCAACGTCGCTCACCGGAAATGGATTACTTCGTTGAGATGTTCATTCCCAGCTTCAGCCTGTCACTGGATGAGATTTCGCAGGATACGCCGCTCTGAATCTGGCGGCGCAGTAATGTTATTACGCCTTGCGCCCGATGCTGAACTGGCCACTGCTCTGTCGGGTGATGGTTAACGACTCAAGCGACGACAGCTACAGCGCGACGTCATTCAGTCGCGGCGTTTCAGCCGGCGCATTGACTGCTATCACCGCACAGCCGGCATTCAGACCGGACAAAATCCCGGCGGGCGCATCCTCAACCACCACGCATGCGGTTGCCGCTAATCCAGGCTTCTCAGCCCCCAGCAGATAAGGGTCCGGTTCCGGTTTGCCCCTTGCCACCTGCTCCGCGGTGATAAACACTGCTGGCTGCGGTAAGCCAGCCGCTTTATGCCGCGCATGGCGCCACCGGCACCGAACCTGAGGTGACAATCGCCCACGGGATCTGCAGTTCATTCAGCGTGTTCAGCAACTCCTGCGCGCCAGGCAGCGCCTGAACGCCATCCGTATCGGCTGCCTCAGACTGTTCCAGCGCAACAAACTCTGCCTGAATCGCCGCTTCCGGCTGACCGGCCATAAAGTGACGCAGTGAAGTGATCGCCTGTTTGCCATGAATAAACGCCAGGATCTCTTCGGCTGCAATTCCGTGGCGGGCGCCCCACTGGCTCCACGCTCGTTCAACTGCGGGCAGAGAATCCACTAAGGTGCCGTCCAGATCAAATAGAAAACCACTGTAGGTCACGCGTCACTCCTCATCAGGCATTAATCACTTGCGCAATTTCATTAGCGCTTAAATGGTACTGTCGCGGACAAGTCTGCCACAAAGCCAGCATGCGTTGATACTTTTTCCCACATCGGCGTCTGGGCATTAAAGCCATGGGCGCCGGAATCAAAATGGGTATAGCGCCTTCGCTGTTGACCATAAAGCGTACGTAGCCCAGATAGCGCGCTTCGGTCGCCGCATCAAAACCGAGGAACGCCAGACGCCGCTCCTCGAGCGTGCCGGTATCTTTGAGGTTCGACCAGGAGACGTGCAGCGCATGGTGCATTTCCATGATGTCGATGATGGTCCGGCAGGTTTCTTCGCTGAGTTCGCCGAACTCTTTGTCCGGCTCGCGCATCTGTAGCGCGTAGCCGCGTTCGATAATGGTTTGATAAAGGCGGAAGCGCTCGGCATTTTCTGGCTCAAGCATCGCCATGATTTTGTACTGGTTAGTAAGGATCAAACGCTGTGCATGGGTCATTTCCATCATTCACTCCCGGCCAGAGCCGCTCAGGTAACAGTTAATGCGGAAATGATCACACAGCGTTAGCGATACGGAAATCTCCGTATCGCCTTTCTTTGATCTGGCTGCAGGTTAACCGGTATTTTAGTCAGAAACCGGCATCACTCAGAGGTCGTCGAGGAAGGTGCGGTCCAGCTGTTTAAAGGCGCGTTTCAGCACGTCAGCCAGCGCCTGGTAGGTCGGTTTACCCTCAACCGGGGCAACTGCCTGACCGTCCTCTTCCAGTTTGGCGCGGACTTCGTGGAACCAGTTGAGCAAGGTGGGCGGAAGCGGCGTAATCGATCGTTTTCCCAGCCACCATAAGCCCTGCATCGGCAGGCTACAGACGAACAGCGCAGTCGCGACTGCCGGGCCAAGCTGCCCACCCATGGCAATCTGCCAGGTTAGCGTGAAAATCGCTAAAGGTGGCATAAGGCGAATGGCAAAGCGCGTCGCTGATGAGACACGGTTTTCAGGGAACACCGGTGCCAGACGCTTGTCAGCCGGCCAGGTCTTCATGTAGTGCTGTCCGCGCTGAAACATCCGGAACCAACTGGTACTGCCCGATTCATTCGCCATGGCTCACCTCAACTAAATACTGCAAAGATTAAAAAATAGTTATAACCACACAACTTTATTACGTGACATCCTTCAATTTTTTTTGTCTTTAAAGGTGACTCCAGCTATTCTGACGCCGTTTCGACACCTTTCTGGCAGCGACCAGCGCCTTTGGGAAGAGGACGGGTCAGGTTGCGACAAAGAAATTTCAAATTTTTGCTTAAAATTGCCAAAATTTTTTGCGGAAAAGCAGAATTCTGACTACCGCATGATGTTTATCATTAATCTACCAGCTTTCATGGGCTACGCTGATAGTCTGATTGCGTTTTTTTTAGCCACTCTCTAAAAATAGGTACTTCCATGTCGAGTAAGTTAGTTCTGGTCCTGAACTGTGGCAGCTCTTCCCTTAAGTTTGCCATCCTCAATCCTGCCAGCGGCGACGAATTTTTGTCTGGCCTGGCGGAATGCTTTCATCTTCCTGAAGCGCGTATCAAATGGAAGCTGGACGGTCAAAAACAGGAAGCGCCCCTCGGTGCCGGCGCAGCGCATAGCGAAGCACTGAATTTCATTGTTAAAACCGTTCTGGCACAAAAACCAGCGATTTCGGCACAAATTGCTGCAATCGGCCATCGCATCGTTCACGGCGGCGAGAAACTGACCCAGTCAGTGGTGATCACTAAAGAGGTGATCCAGGGCATTAAAGACGCCTCTTCATTTGCGCCACTGCACAATCCAGCGCACCTGATCGGTATCGATGAGGCGATGAAAAACTTCCCGCACCTGTCAGATAAGAATGTCGCGGTATTTGACACCGCTTTCCATCAGACAATGCCGGAAGAGTCCTACCTTTATGCGCTGCCGTACAAACTGTATAAAGAGCACGGCGTTCGTCGCTATGGCGCACACGGCACCAGCCACTATTACATGACGCATGAAGCGGCCAAAATGCTCAACAAGCCGCTGACATCACTCAACATCATTACCTGTCACCTCGGCAACGGCGGTTCGGTTTCAGCAATCCGCAACGGCGAATGCGTCGATACCTCAATGGGCCTGACACCGCTGGAAGGCCTGGTGATGGGCACCCGCAGTGGCGATATCGATCCGGCGATCATCTTCTTCCTGCACGACACCCTCGGCATGAGCGTTGATGCAATCAACAAGCTGCTGACCAGAGAGTCTGGCCTGTTAGGGCTGACCGAAGTAACCAGCGACTGCCGTTATGTTGAAGAAAACTACACCACCAAAGAAGATGCGAAGCGCACGATGGATGTGTTCTGCCACCGCCTGGCCAAATACATCGGCAGTTACACCGCGCTGATGGAAGGTCGCCTTGACGCCGTTATCTTCACCGGCGGTATCGGTGAAAACGCTGCGATGGTGCGCGAACTGACGCTGAAAAAACTGGCGCTGCTCGGTTTCAATGTGGATCACGATCGTAACCTGGCGGCCCGCTTCGGTCAGTCCGGCTATATCAATAAAGAGGGCACCCGCCCGGCGCTGGTTATCCCAACCAATGAAGAGTTGGTTATCGCCCAGGACGCCGCGCGTCTGACCGCGTAATTGCTTCTCTCCGTCAGCTCAGGCTGACGGAGTTGTTTTTGACACCCTGCAATTCCTGAGAGGTTCAATCGTGTCACGTATAATTATGCTCATTCCGACCGGCACCAGCGTCAGCCTGACCAGCGTCAGCCTCGGCGTTATTCGCGCCATGGAACGTAAAGGCGTGCGTCTTAGCGTCTTCAAGCCGATTGCTCAGCCGCGTTCTGGAGGTGATACACCGGATCAGACCACCACCATTATCCGTAAAAACTCGTCGATTCCTGCTGCTGAACCGCTGCAGATGGCACGCGTTGAATCTCTGCTGGGCTCTAACCAGCAGGACGTGCTGATGGAAGAGATCATCTCCCGTTACCATGCCAACACCCAGGACGCCGAAGTGGTGCTGGTTGAAGGCCTGGTGCCGACCCGTAAGCATCAGTTCGCCAACGCGCTGAACTACGAAATCGCCAAAACTTTGAATGCTGAAATCGTCTTCGTGATGGCGCTGGGTAATGACTCTCCGGCACAGCTGAAAGAACGCATTGAGCTGACGCAAAGCAGCTTCGGCGGACAGAAAAACAAAAACATCACTGGCGTGATCATCAACAAACTTAACGCGCCGGTGGATGAACAGGGGCGTACCCGCCCTGACCTGTCAGAAATTTTTGATGACTCGTCAAAAGCCAGCATCGCGAACATCGATCCGAAACAGCTGTTTTCCGACAGCCCGCTGCCGGTATTAGGCTGCGTGCCATGGAGCTTTGATCTGATCGCCACCCGCGCCATCGATATGTGCCGTCACCTTAATGCGCGCATCATCAACGAAGGTGAGATTCAGACCCGCCGGGTGAAATCCGTCACTTTCTGCGCCCGTAGCATTCCGCATATGCTGGAGCATTTCCGTCCAGGATCGCTGCTGGTGACCTCAGCTGACCGTCCGGATGTGCTGGTTGCCGCCTGTCTGGCCGCCATGAACGGCATTGAGATTGGCGCCATCCTGCTGACCGGTAACTATGAGATTGACGATCGTATCGCCAGACTGTGTGAACGTGCGTTCCAGACCGGTCTGCCGGTGTTTATGGTGAAAACCAATACCTGGCAGACCTCACTCAGCCTGCAGAGCTTTAACCTTGAAGTTCCGGCTGATGACACCCAGCGCATCGAAAAAGTGCAGGAGTACGTCGCCAGCTATATCAATGCTGACTGGATTGAGTCACTCACCGCCACTTCTGAACGCAGCCGTCGCCTGTCACCTCCAGCCTTCCGTTATCAGCTGACCGAGCTGGCGCGTAAAGCGGGCAAACGTGTGGTGCTGCCAGAGGGTGATGAGCCGCGTACCGTGAAAGCTGCAGCGATCTGTGCCGAACGCGGCATCGCGACCTGCGTGCTGTTAGGTAACCCGGATGAAATTCGGCGCGTCGCCGCCGCGCAGGGCGTCGAACTGGGCAAAGGCGTCGAGATTGTCGATCCGGCTCAGGTGCGTGAAAACTACGTGCCGCGTCTGGTTGAGCTGCGTAAGAGCAAGGGCATGACCGAAGTGGTGGCGCAGGAGCAACTGGAAGATAACGTGGTGCTGGGTACCATGATGCTGGAGCGTGGCGAAGTCGACGGTCTGGTATCCGGTGCCGTACACACTACTGCCAACACCATTCGTCCGCCGTTGCAGCTGATCAAAACCGCACCGAACAGTTCGCTGGTGTCGTCAGTGTTCTTTATGTTGCTGCCTGAGCAAGTGCTGGTTTACGGTGACTGCGCGATTAACCCGGACCCGAGCGCCGAGCAGCTGGCCGAAATAGCTATTCAGTCCGCCGATTCGGCAAAGGCCTTTGGTATCGACCCTCGCGTGGCGATGATCTCTTACTCCACCGGCACGTCAGGTGCCGGTAGCGACGTCGAAAAAGTGCGTGAAGCGACCCGTATTGCGCAGGAGAAACGTCCGGATCTAGTGATTGATGGTCCGCTGCAGTATGACGCAGCGATTATGGAAGATGTGGCGAAATCCAAAGCGCCAAACTCACAGGTGGCCGGTCGCGCCACGGTGTTTATCTTCCCGAATCTCAACACTGGTAACACCACCTATAAAGCGGTACAGCGTTCTGCCGATCTGATCTCCATCGGTCCGATGCTGCAGGGCATGCGTAAACCGGTCAACGACCTGTCACGCGGCGCGCTGGTGGATGACATCGTCTACACCATCGCCTTAACCGCCATCCAGTCACAGCAGGCTGAAGGCTAAGCCTCACTGTGTTACATCGGGCATGCCACTGCGCATGCCCTTTTTTTGTCTGCGCTACGCCACCGGTACCGGTTGATATCAGGCCCGGTTCTCGCCGTTGCGGCTCATCCACAGCGACAATGCCTTCAGCGAATCGTCGGTAAACTCATCGCAACGCGCGGTGATCTCATCAGGCGTCATCCAGATAATCTCATCCACTTCGGTTTCCTGCATCGCGAAAGGACCGTGTGACACGCAGCTGAATAGTCTACCCCAGACGCGGCAATGCTCATCTTCGAAGTAGAATTTACCGTGCTCGGCAAACGGAACGTCGGCAATCCCCAGTTCCTCTTCCGCTTCACGTCGTGCCGATTCCAGCATATCTTCGCCGCTCTGCACCACGCCGCCCGCCGTTGCGTCCAGCTTGCCCGGCATAAAATCTTTGGTCTCAGTGCGACGCTGTACCAGAATTTTGCCCATACCGTCATGCACCACGATATAGGTGGCACGGTGACGCAGGCATTCAGCACGCATCTGTGCACGTGTCGCCTGAGCAACCACTTCGTTCTCTTCGTTGACGATATCGACCCACTCGACACCCTCACCCGCAATGTGATCCACCGTCCGTAACCCTTTCCTGTTTGGCGTGCCTGGATGCACGCGCTGTTTACCACGTTATTATCATAGTGTGGCGTAAGGTAATCACTTCCGTTAGCTTGAGCAAGCCTCGAAAGTTATCGATTTTTACCGCTTTCAGCTAACCACAGTTGTACTGAGGCACGCTGCCACTGAAACTCAGCATAGTGCTGTAAGCGCGCGGGTAACGGATCGCCGTGCAGTACCAGCCGGTTGAGCATCACCGCCAGATCGGTATCGGCGATTGACCATTCACCAAACAGATTCTGCTGGCCTTCGGGTAACAGCCATTCAACCGCCGTAATCAGCTTATCTACCGCCTGCTGCGCCGAGGCGGTCAGCGGTGAAAATCGTTCGCCGGCGAACAGCACTTCCGTCGGCCGTTCCTGACGGATCCACAGAAAGTCGCTGCGCAGCCAGGCCTAAATCTCCCTTGCCCTAGCACGCTTCCCACGGTCGCGTGGATAGAGGCGCTCAAACTCGGGAGCCGGAAACCGCTCTTCCAGATATTCGCTGATGGCTGAAGACTCGCTCAGCAGAAAATCATCGATTTGCAGCGTAGGCACCCGGCAGGTTAACGACATCTCACGATAGGCCGCAGCGAACTGCTGGTTTTGCGACAAATCGACGCGTTTCAGGGTAAAAGGGATGCCTTTTTCGGTGAGAGCAACATAAGCCGACATGGCGTAAGGACTGAAAAATGATGAATCTGACCACAGGGTGATGGGCGGATAATTCATCGGTTACCTCAATTGGCTGTCAGGATTGCATCATGTTTACCGATTTTTATTTCTGAAGGCAACGCTGAGCTGGTCCGATGTTTCGACCGATTGCAAGAAAGCGCGACGCGACTTACCTCACACTGGCCTCACTCTTCTATGCTGAAGGGAACAAATAACAAAAACGTCAAGGGAGCCGCAACATGCACATTCTTATTACAGGTGGAACAGGATTGATCGGTCGCCATCTGATTCCGCGCCTGCAGCAACTCGGTCATCAGATCAGCGTGGTGACGCGTGATGTGGTCAGTGCGCGTGAAAAGCTGGGCGACGACGTGGCGCTCTGGTCAGGTCTGGCGCAACAGCATGACCTCAACAATGTTGATGCGGTGATCAACCTGGCGGGTGAACCGATCGCCAACAAACGCTGGACCGAACCGCATAAGCAGCAGTTATGCGAAAGCCGCTGGCAGATCACTGAACAGATCGCCTCGCTGATCAATGCCAGCACCACCCCGCCCTCGGTGCTGATTTCCGGCTCCGCGACCGGTTTTTACGGCGATGCCGGCGATCTGGTGCTGACCGAAGAGGATCCCGGACACGACGAATTCACCCACCAGCTGTGCGCCCGCTGGGAGCAGCTGGCGCTCAGTGCCGAAAGCGATCGTACCCGCGTCTGTCTGCTACGTACCGGCGTGGTGCTGGCAGCAGAAGGCGGCGCGCTCAGCAAAATGAAGCTGCCGTTCAAACTGGGTATTGGCGGCCCAATCGGCAGCGGTAAGCAATATATGCCGTGGATCCATCTCGACGACATGCTCAACGCCATTATCTGGCTGCTGGATCATGACGATCTACGCGGTCCGTTCAACATGGTCGCGCCCTATGCGGTTCGCAATGAGCAGTTTGCCGCGATCCTTGGCCGGGTGATGCACCGCCCGGCCTTTATGCGTACGCCTGCCAGCGCAATTAAGCTGATGATGGGTGAATCGTCGGTGCTGGTGTTGGGTGGACAGCATGTGTTGCCCAAACGGCTGGAAGCCTCAGGATTGACCTTCCGCTGGTATGATCTGCAGCAAGCATTACAGGATGTGGTTAAGCATTAACGCCTGCGGCGGATTTGGCTGGGTATATAGCCGGGCGGCGTCAGGGCTGATCAAACTGCTGCAATCGCAGCGTTTGCCGGTGCGATCGTTGATTGCCGTCTCCGGCCGTGGGTTAAGGCCGCAAACCGCCATAAACGCGGCACGACGCGGACTTACTTCAGCCAGCCTTTCAGGAACTGCTGCAGGCGGGTGCTCTTCGGACTGCCGAACAGGTCCACCGGCGATCCCTGCTCTTCAATTTTGCCCTGATGCAGGAAAATGACGTGGCTGGAAACGTGACGGGCAAATTCCATCTCGTGCGTCATCACCACCATGGTTTTCCCCTCTTCCGCCAGTTTCTGCATAATGCGCAGCACTTCACCGACCAGCTCCGGATCGAGCGCTGAGGTCGGTTCATCAAACAGCAGCACTTCCGGTTCCACCGCCAGCGCGCGCGCAATCGACACGCGCTGCTGCTGACCGCCAGAAAGATGCACCGGATATTTCGCCTGTGCCCGCGCATCAATCCCGACCTTATCGAGGTATTTGATTGCCCGTCCAGGCGCTTCTGCTTTGCTCAGTCCCAGCACCTGGATTGGTGCTTCCATCACGTTTTCCAGCACTATCATATGGCTCCGCAGATTGAAGTGCTGGAATACCATGGTCAGGCTGGTGCGCAGGGCGCGCAGTTGCTCTTTGTTGGCCACTTTCAGCTGGCTATCTTTGTCGCGGACTAAGTTGATCTGCTGGTTGTTAACCACAATGGTGCCTTCGCTCGGTTTTTCGAGGAAGTTGATGCAGCGTAAAAAGGTACTTTTTCCCGAACCAGACGAGCCGATAATGGTGATCACATCGCCCGCGTTGGCGGTTAACGCGACCCCTTTCAGCACTTCGTGTTCACCGTAACGTTTATGTAATTCGGTGACGCTTAATTTATTGTCAGCTATAGTTCTACTCAATGCGATGAAGAGGGTTTGATGTGGGCCAGCCAGCGGCGCTCTGCAAGACGGAACAGGCTGATTAACACGTAAGAAATGATCAGATACAGCACCGCAGCCAGGCCGTACGCGGTAAACGGCTGATAGGTCGCCGAGTTGATATCACGCGCGATTTTCAGCAAATCCGGCACCGTCGCGGTAAACGCCAGCACGGTGGAGTGCAGCATCAAAATCACTTCGTTGCTGTAAGCCGGTAACGCAGTGCGCAGCGCCGACGGCAGGATAATTCAGCGATAAAGTTTGAAGGTGGAGAAGCCATAGGCCCGCGCCGCCTCAATTTCACCTTGCGGTACCGAGCGGATAGCACCGGCAAAGATTTCGGTGGTGTAGGCACAGGTGTTGAGGGTAAACGCCAGTAAAGTACAGTTCAGCCCGCTACGGAAAAAGGCATTCAGCAGTTCGGTGCCTTTAGCAATTTCCAGCGTGTACATGCCGGAGTAGAACACCAGCAGCTGGACATAGAGCGGTGTACCACGAAACACATAGGTAAACACCAGATAGATCACCCCCGCCACAATCGCGAAGTAGGACGGTTGCTAGGAACTTTTACCGGCCAGCTGCGTGGCTTTCACCACATCTTCCAGCCCCAGCAGTGACACCAGCGCGGTGGCCTTGAGGATCACCTGCCAGTTGTTGCCGATACCCGGCAGCGCATAGCGCATCATCGCCGGAAACAGAATGCGGCGGAACACCTGTGAGCCGGTGAAACCGAACGCGGTGGCCGCTTCGATCTGCCCTTTTGGCACCGCCATAAAGGCACCACGGAAGGTTTCGGTGAAGTAGGCGCCATAGATAAAGCCGAGCGTAATGATCCCCGCGACCATCGGGTCGATATCAAACTGGGCCATCCCCAGCGCGTCGGTAATCTGGTTAAGCACAATCTGCAGACCGTAGAAGATCAGCAGCATAAGAACGAGGTCCGGCACATCACGGTGGTGTAGCCTTCAAAGATCATCGCCAGCAGCCGGTTACGTGACAGTTTGGCACCCGCGCCAATCAGCCCGAGCAGCACTGCCAGAACCAGGAGGTCAGCTCCAGCGTCACCAGCGTGCCCCGGAGAATTACATCAGAATAGCCATACAGCATCGAGAGGGTCCTGTCGTGGGGTGGAAACGGAACGCTGCCCGTCAGCAATCGACGGGCAGTTTTGCTCTGCTCAGCTATTCAGGACAGCAGCAGACGGTGAATTGCCGGTGAGGCGATCGCTGCTAGCCAGCGATCCCTCTCACCCGCATCCGATCCGGCCTGCTAAGGTCCGTCACACCGTGGGCAGAGCGACAGGATGGTTATTCGCCGTACACATTAAAGTCGAAGTACTTCTTCGCAATCTTGTCGTAGGTGCCATCTTTACGCATTTCGGCAAAGGCTTTGTCGATGGCCGCTTTCAGCTCGCTGTCATCATTTACGCAATCCCATACTGGTGCCGACGCCGAAGATTTTGTCATCTTTCACTGCCGGACCGGCTGCTTCAGGAACCCTTCGCTCGCCTGCACTTCGTCCTGGAACGCCGCATCAATACGCCCGGCATTCATATCCTGATAAACCAGATCCTGGTTAGCGTACGGCGTCACGGTGACGCCTTTTGGCCGCAAGTTCTGGTTGGCGTAAGTTTCCTGAGTGTTGCCCTGCAACAGACCGATGTTTTTGCCTTTCAGCGACTCAATCGTCGGCTCGATTTTTGAACCTTTCGGTGCCACTAAGCGTGCGTTGGCGGCGTGTAGAGTTTTTCCGAGAAGGCGATTTCTTCCTAACGTTTTGCTGTGATCAAGAGTGAAGAGATGATGGCGTCAATTTTCTTCGCTTTCAGCGAGGGGATCAGGGCGTCAAAGTCGCTCTCAACAAAGTACACTGGGTATGAATGCGTTTGCAGATTTCGTTAGCGAGGTCGATACCAAAGCCCACTAACTGCCCTTGCGCGTTTTTCGACTCAAACGGTGGGTAGGTTGGATCTGTGCCGATGCGGATTGAACCTGGTACCGCCGCAAATACGCTGGCAGCACTGGATAAACCCAGAATCAGGGAAAGAGCCAGAACACGCTTTTTCATAGACTACTCTCAAGTGAAGTGCTTTTTGTTATGTGGTACGTGGTGTGTTTGCGCAAAGCAGTTTACATATTTCATGCCAGTTCTGCAAGTTATCCGCGCACTTAGCGTGACGTCAGACAGCCGAAAACGCTGAGTTTGTGAGGGGAATATAACAGTGAAGTAAAAGAGAAAAAGCGATGATGTTAACTTTTGGTGCATCAAATGCATGAAGAGTGATCCGAGGCGCGTTTATGCACTAAATAAGCGCGCCAGCGGAACTTTATGCACCCTGCCAGCGCGCGAACAAATCCTCTGGCAGTTCGATATCAAACTGATCGATAACCCGATTGACCGTTTGATCAACCAGTTGCTCGATGGTCTCAGGACGATGATAGAACGCCGGTACCGGCGGCATAATGATCGCTCCCAGCTCGGCGGCGGTGGTCATCATCCGCAGGTGGCCGACATGCAGTGGCGTTTCACGCACGCACAGCACTAGCTTGCGCTGCTCTTTTAACACCACGTCAGCCACGCGGGTCAGCAGTGAATCGCTGTAACTGTGCACGATGCCGGAAAGGGTTTTCATTGAGCACGGCAAAATCGCCATCCCGAGGGTTTTGAACGATCCTGAGGAAATGCTTGCCGCAATATCGCGCACGTCATGCACCACATCCGCCAGCGCCTGCACCTCACGCAGTGAGTAATCGCTCTCCAGCCCTAAGGTCTGGCGCGCCGCCTGGCTCATCACCAGATGCGTTTCTACCTCATCGACCTGCTGCAAAACCTGCAGCATGCGCACACCGTAAATCACTCCGCTGGCGCCTGAGATACCAATGATGAGTCGTTTCATATTCCAACCTTGCTCTACCCGAATGCACCATCATAACGCGGCCTAGTGATTTCTGAAAACAAGCAGGGCGGGATTGCTCCCGCCCTGCTTTATCTGCGCTAATGCTGGCGCTTATCCTTCGTTGTGCAGCTCGAGGTTTTCCACCTCATTCTGACGCGCAATCGCTTTTGCATCGTCATTACGCAGCGACTGGATATATTCCAAGTAGCGCTGATCAACATCTTTGGTGACATAAATCCCGTTAAACACCGAGCATTCAAACTGGGTAATGTCCGGGTTCTCTTCGCGTACCGCTTCGATCAGATCATCCAGGTCCTGAAAAATCAGCGCATCCGCTTTGATCAGCTGGCGAATCTCTTCGACTTCGCGACCGTGGGCAATCAGCTCGGTGGCGATTGGCATATCAATTCCATACACGTTCGGGAAACGGATCTCCGGAGCCGCTGACACCAGATAAACCCGCTTCGCACCGGCTTCACGCGCCATCTCAATGATCTGCTCTGAGGTGGTGCCGCGTACGATGGAGTCATCCACCAGCAACACGTTTTTATCGCGGAACTCTGCGCGGTTAGCGTTCAGCTTACGGCGAACCGCGCTGCGACGTAACTGCTGGCCTGGCATAATAAAGGTGCGGCCAACGTAACGGTTTTTCACGAAGCCCTGGCGATACGGCTTATCGAGAATGCGTGCAATTTCCAGCGCGATATCGGTCGAGGTTTCCGGAATCGGGATCACCACATCGATATCGAGATCTTCCCACTCGCGGGCAATTTTCTCGCCCAGCTTGGTGCCCATGCGCACGCGGGCGCTGTAGACAGAAATCTTGTCGAGGAACGAGTCGGGACGTGCAAAGTAAACATACTCGAACAGGCAAGGATTGCTTTTCGGGTTTTCGGCGCACTGGCGGGTAGAGAGCTGCCCCTGCTCAGTGACATAGACCGCTTCACCCGGCGCAACGTCACGGATGAATTCAAAACCCAGCGTATCCAGCGCCACGCTCTCAGAAGCCACCATATATTCGGTACGACCATCGGCGATCACGCGCTTGCCCAGCACCAGCGGACGGATACCGTTCGGGTCGCGGAACGCCACCATGCCATGACCGATAATCATCGCCACCACCGCATAGGCACCACGCACCTGCTGGTGCACCGCAGCGACCGCGGCAAAAATGTTGTCGGCTTCCAACGGATCGTTCTGGAAGCGATCCAGCTCCTGCGCGAAAATGTTGAGCAGGATTTCAGAATCTGAGGTGGTATTCACATGACGGCGGCCCTTTTCGAACAGGTGCTTACGCAGTTCGTGGGCGTTGGTGAGATTTCCGTTGTGCGCCAGCGTGATACCGTACGGCGAGTTTACGTAGAAAGGCTGCGCTTCAGAGGCACTTGAGCTGCCCGCGGTCGGATAACGCGCGTGACCGATGCCCATGTTGCCCTGCAAACGCTGCATGTGGCGTGCTTCGAAAACGTCGCTGACCAGGCCATTTGCCTTTCGCAGACGAAAGCACTTCAGCGCATCGATAGTACAAATGCCTGCGGCATCCTGCCCGCGGTGCTGGAGCACAGTTAACGCGTCATAGATCGACTGGTTTACCGGCATGAAACCGGTGATACCGACAATACCGCACATGTTGTAATTTCCTCATTAAGCCGCACTCCCGGTCACATCACCAGGGTAAAAAACTCGACGTGCTTTTCAGGTAATCGAAAAACCACCTGATTATATAACTGAACTGGGGAATGAGTTGAGACTGTTGCCAGTCCGGACTTTTCAAAAAACCGGTGAAAGTATCGAGGAAGAACAGCGAAGCGGCCACTATCAGCACACCACGCAACGCCCCGAAACAGACGCCCAACACCCGGTCGGTTCCCGACAGGCCGGTTTTGTCCACCAGCGAGCCGATCACGTAATTCACAATCGCACCGACAATCAGAGTGGCGACAAACAACACCCCAATGGCGATACCGTTACGAACCAGTTCGTCGTCAAAACCTGTAAACCAGACTGCAAGGTAGGCGTAGTAATGACTGGCGACAAAAAACGCGCATCCCCAGGTAACAAGAGATAAGGCTTCCCGGACAAACCCACGGATCAGGCTGACCAGAGCCGAAAAACCAACTACCGCAATAATGACGTAATCAATCCAGATCATGAACTCTTCCAGCGCCAGTGCCATTGCACCCCTGCATCCAGTTCGGGGCGCATTCTAACAGAAAAAGAAAACGTTTGCGTAGCGGTTTTCCTGTTCTGTATCCATAAAAAAGGCGATGAAAAAACCTTCGTCGCCCGATTGATTTCCTAGCGGTCAGGCCGTTGAAAATCGTCATTTTTTTATCCGTTTAGCCGCTTTAACCCGCCGTGCTGTGGCCTAAAAGGCGCTGCCTGTTACTGCTATCGGCAGCGCCAATTGGCGGGTTTAACGAGCGCTGTACGGCTTCACGACGCCGCCCAGCCCGGAGATACTTTTCAGCTCACCTACCGCACTCTGCATTTTGGCTTTTGAGGCGTCCGGTCCCACGTAAATGCGGGTGATCTGCCCCTGTACCGGCGTTGATGGCACGGTAAAGGCGCGATAGCCCGACAGCCGCAGCTGCGCGACAATCTCATTCACCTTGCTGGCGTTTTTCAGTGCACCCAGCTGGACCACATAAGCCTGACCGGCGGGCGCGCTCGGTTCAGTCGCCCTCGGCGTCTCAGTCTGCTTCGGCTGCTCAACCGGCTTCGGTTTTGGCTGCTCGACCGGTTTCGGTTTCCCCTGCGTCGGCGTCAACTGATGCACCGGCGGCGGCGTGACCACCGCAGGCTCGCTCCCTTCAGTGGGTTTAGCGCATCCCTGTTCAGCCGCTGCGGTGGTTTTTCCGTTGCTGTTGCTGACTGCATTTCCTGCGCCTTCCGGCGGCTGGTCCGGCAGCGACTGGGTAACCGGCGGCACCATTTCGCTGTCCTGCTGATCGTCCGGTTTCGGCACCAGCGGAATGGCGGCGAACTCTTCTTTATAGTGTTTCTTCTGCCCATCCAGCAGCCCCGGCAATACAATCACGCCGACGGCCACCAGAATGACGGTGCCGACTAAACGGTTCTGAAACTTACTTGCCACGTCCTTTCTCCGTTTCAATCGATTCCATGACCTGTGCCACGGTGTGGAACGATCCACACACCAGCACAATGTCCTGCGGCTGCGCCCGCTGGCGCGCCTGCTGCCAGGCCTGCTCTACCGTGCTGAACGCCTCGCCCTGCGGCAGCCATTGCAGCAGCTGGTCCGCCGTTGCGCCACGCGGGCCGTCGAGCGGTGCGCAGTACCAGGCATCCACCGCTGGTGACAGCGCCGCCAGCGTACCAGCAATATCTTTGTCGTGCAGCATACCCACTACCGCGTGTACCCGGCCGGTTTTTGGCAGCGCGGCCAGCCGTGACGCCAGATAGTGCGCCGCATGCGGATTATGCGCCACGTCCAGAATCACCCGTGGCGATTCGCTAATGGTCTGAAAGCGGCCCGGCAGCATGGCTAACGGCAGCGTAGCGCGGATCTGCGCCTCACTGACCTGCAGCCCGGAGGCACGCAGTGCGACCAGCGCCGTCGCGGCATTCGGCAGCGGCACCTGCGGCAGCGGCAGATCGTTCAGCTCGCCGTGTGCGTCACGCAGCGACCAGCTTTCCGGCTGCTCACGGTAACCCCAGTCACGGTCGCGTTGCAGCAGCTGCGCACCCTTCTCGCTGGCCACCGCGGCAATGCTGTGCGGCATATCAGGCTCACCCACCACCGCCGGTTTGCCGGCACGGAAAACACCCGCTTTTTCGCGGCCAATGCTTTCCCGATCCGGACCGAGCCAGTCGATATGATCGAGCGCAATGCTGGTCACTACCGCCACATCCGCATCCACGATATTGGTGGCATCGAGCCGTCCGCCGAGGCCCACTTCGAGGATCACCACGTCCAGTTGCGCCTGCTGAAACAGCTTCAGCGCTGACAGGGTGCCAAACTCGAAATAGGTCAGCGAGATATCGCCGCGTCCGGCTTCAATGTCGGCAAAGCTGGCGCAGTGCTGCGCCTCGCTCAGCTCCTGCCCCTGAACGCGACCCCGTTCGGTATAGCGCACCAGATGCGGCGAGCTGTAAACACCCACGCGATAGCCGGCCGCCATCAGCAGCGTTTCCAGAGTACGACAGGTGGTACCTTTGCCGTTGGTGCCTGCGACGGTAAAGACGAAGGGAGCGGGTTTCAGCAGGTCAAGACGTTGCGCGACCTGGCGAATGCGATCCAGCCCCAGTTCGATGGCCTGAGTGTGCAGGTGCTCAAGATAATAAAGCCACGTGGCCAAAGGCGACGTGGCTTGAGGGAGGTGAAGATTGTCCATATGTCCCGTTTTGCTTATTTATACCCGACAGACCGATGCTGAGGTATACGGTGCATTGGTGAAAGGCGCGACGGGCGCGCCTTTCTATCTCCTGTCAGGCCTCGTTGCTCTCCGGCTCAGTCATCGCCGGGGCGGACTGTTCACCGTCGTGCAGCGGTGCTGGCAGGTTCATCATTTTTGCCAGCAGGCTTGCCAGTTTGTACCGCATTTCCGGGCGACGAATGATCATGTCAATCGCACCCTTTTCAATCATGAACTCACTGCGCTGGAAGCCCGGCGGCAGTTTTTCACGCACCGTCTGCTCGATAACGCGGGGACCGGCAAAGCCGATCAGCGCTTTCGGTTCCGCCACGTTAAGGTCGCCCAGCATGGCAAAGCTGGCTGACACGCCGCCCATGGTCGGGTCGGTCAGTACCGAGATGTAAGGCAGACCACGTTCCTGCATTTTAGCCAGCGCGGCGCTGGTTTTCGCCATCTGCATCAGCGACATCAGCGCTTCCTGCATACGCGCGCCGCCACTGGCAGAGAAGCAGATCAGCGGGCAGTTATCCGCCAGCGCCTGCTCAACCGCACGCACAAAGCGGGCACCGACTACCGAGCCCATTGAGCCGCCCATAAAGGCGAATTCAAAGGCGGCCGCGACAACCGGCATGCCATGCAGCTGGCCTTTCATCACGATCAGCGCATCTTTCTCGTTAGTCGCCTTTTGCGCAGCGACCAGACGATCTTTGTACTTTTTCGAGTCGCGGAACTTCAGCAGATCTTTGGGTTCCAGTTCACTGCCCAGCTCAACTAGGGTGCCCTGATCGAGGAAGCTGCCGAGGCGCTCACGGGCATGCATACGCATGTGATGGTCACACTTCGGACAGACTTCAAGATTACGCTCCAGCTCGGCACGGTAGAGAACCTGGCCACAGCTGTCGCACTTGGTCCAGACCCCTTCCGGGATACTGGCGCGGCGCGCAGGCGTAACGTTGCTTTTATTAAGAATGCGTTCAATCCAGCTCATTGATGACCTTTCTGTTTAAAACTGACCTGGTCCAGTCGTCTTGATACTGCTGAAAACCGCTTCAGCAGACGGTAAATGTCGCTCATTAAACCACAACCCGTTCAGACTGTGGATAAAAATCTGGTCTTACCCCTGAGCAAAGCGGCCACTCAGGGCTGCTTCTGCTGCTTTGCCTGACGGCGATGACGCCAGACTTCAATAACGCCCGGCAATACCGACACCAGGATAATCCCGACAATCAGCAGCTTCAGGTTTTCCTGCACCACCGGCAAATCGCCAAACAGGTAACCGGCATAGGAGAACAGCAGGACCCAGGCCAGCGCACCGGTGACGTTGAACAGCGCAAAGTGACGATAGGACATGTGGCCCATACCGGCAACAAACGGCGCGAAGGTGCGAACAATCGGTACAAAGCGCGCCAAGATAATGGTTTTACCTCCTTGACGGGCGTAAAACGCATGGGTTTTATCCAGATAGCTGCGACGGAAAATTCTGGAGTTCGGGTTACTGAACAACCGCTCGCCGAAAAGCCGGCCAATGGTGTAGTTCACCGCATCGCCAAGGATCGCCGCTACCATTAACAGCGCCACCATCAGATGCACATTCAGGTCGTTGCCAGGCAATGCCGCCAGTGCGCCCGCTACAAACAGTAACGAATCGCCAGGCAGGAATGGCGTCACCACTAAACCGGTTTCGCAGAACAAAATCAGGAACAAAATAGCGTAAATCCAGACACCGTACTGCTCAACCAGTTCGGCAAGATGCACATCAATGTGCAAAATAAAATCAACCAGAAAATGGATGAACTCCATAACGCGCCCTTTTAAGCCCTAGAAGTGAATTAATCCGCGAGGAACAACGGTCCCATCGACGGCTGTGGTAACGCAAAATGGGATGGATAATCCACCGCCACCAGATACAACCCTTCTGCCCGGGCAGTGGCTGCAGCCAATGTCCGATCTTTCGCCGCCAGCAGCGTTGCCATCCAGGATTCCGGCTGATTGCCACAGCCAATCTCCATCAGGCTGCCGACGATATTGCGCACCATGTGATGCACAAAGGCGTTGGCTTTAATATCGACAATCACGTAAGGCCCCTGACGCGTCACATTCAGGTGAATCACATTGCGCCACGGGGTACGCGACTGACACTGCACGGCGCGGAACGAGGTAAAGTCATTCTCACCCAGCAGACACTGCCCGGCACGATGCATCTTTTCAGCATCCAGCGGATGATAAAAATGCGTCACGCCCTGCGCCAGCACCGCCGGACGCAGTCGCTGATTATAAATCAGGTAGCGATAGCGACGGGCGGTCGCGCTGAAACGGGCGTGGAACGCCTCCGGCACCGCTTTGACCCAACATACCGTGATATCCGGCGGCAGATTGGCATTGACGCCGAGTGTCCAGGCTCCATCCGCCCGCTGCGAAGTGGTTTCAAAATGCACCACCTGCCCGGTACCGTGGACGCCCGCATCGGTGCGTCCGGCACAAAACACGCTGACCGGATGATCAGCGACTTTTGACAGCGCGCGCTCTAACTTCTCCTGCACGCTGCGCACTTCCTGCTGACGCTGCCAGCCATAATAGCGGCTGCCGTCATACTCGATGCCGAGCGCCAGTTTTTGCGTCTGACCGTCGGACATGGTTACAGGTACTCCTGAACCAGTTTCTCAGCCGTTTTCACCGCCATCAACGCGCCGCCAAAGCGAATATTGTCAGCTACTGACCAGAACTGCAGCAGCTCCGGAATGCCGTAATCGTTACGCACGCCGCCAATGCTCAGTTCGCCGTTACCCGACGCATCGGTGACCGGCGTCGGCACCGAATCTTCTTCGCTCAGCGAGATGTCTGACACCAGCGCCAGTTCGGCACGCGCTTCTTCCGCCGAGAGCGGACGCAGATTTTCAATGTGTACAATCTGCGCATTGCCATAAAACACTGGGGCCTGCACGCTGCTGACCGCAATCGGTAAGCCTTCATCCTGCAGCACTTTACGCACCTGATCGACCAGACGGCGTTCGCTCTCAACGCTGCCTTCCGCGTCCACCTGCTGCGGCATCAGGTTAAACGCCAGCTGACGCCCGAAGTGATGATCATCTGCCGGAATGCCGTTCAGCAGGCGGGCACTTTCACCGGCCAGCGCATCCACCGCCACTTTGCCGTAGCTGGAGACCGAGATCAGGTTAGTGACCTGCAACCGGCCTAATCCAGCCGCATCGACCAGCGGTTTGATCGCAGTCAGCAACTGGCTGACCAGGTTGTCCGCCACGCTGATAATATTGCGGTTGCGGTAATCGGCCAGCACATGCGGATTAACATCCGGCACCACCAGCGGCACATCCGGCGACAGCGCAAATAGCTCGCTACTGTCGATCACCAGACAACCGGCGTTCGCCGCATCATCGGCAAACCGTGCGGATGCGTCGCGGCCAGCGACGAAAAAGGCCAGCTGCGCCTGCGACCAGTCAAATTCCGCCGCATTTTCGACCCGCACCGAGCGGCCTTCAAAAAGTTTGATCTCACCGGCGCTGTTTTCACTGGCCAGCAAATACAATTCACCAACCGGGAACTGGCGTTCCGCCAGCAATTCCAGTACAGCGTTCCCTACTGCGCCTGTCGCGCCCAGTAGCGCAATATTCCAGCCGTCAGACATGTTGGTTTACTCCAGACAATGACATAAAAACAGAAGGCGGTGATCTCATTGCCGAGGGATTCGGATTTTTCCCTGCCCGCAGGCAGCCGTGCCAAGGCACGAACTATCGGGAAGAGAGCGTTGCGTTAAAACCTAGCTGGTTCAGCATCTCAGCCGTGCTGGCGTCGTCACAGATTACTTGCAATGAGGACCATTCGCGACGCTCCTGATACTGCTTACGCAGGCGATCAAATTCGCCAAGCTGAGCCGCCACTTTTCGCAGGGGCGCATCGTCGCGGCGCACATCATACACCAGATGCACCAAGCGTTTCAGCGTTGCCTGATCCAGCGGGCCATTCAGGGTGATTTCACTGAATTCCGGCACCGGCAGCAGGCTGCTGAGCGGAACCTGTTGCGGCTGACCGATAAAGTCACACCAGGCTTCAAACACCTGAGTGGTGCCGCGCGCTTTGCCTTCAAGGGTGTAGCCCGCAATGTGCGCCGTGGCGATGTCCACTTTGTCGAGCAGCGCCAGCGACAGATCCGGCTCCGGTTCCCAGACGTCAAGCACCACGCTGAGATCGGCGCGCATCTTCAGCACCTCCAGCAGCGCGGCATTGTCGACCACCGGGCCGCGACAGGCGTTAATGAGAATGGTGTTGGGCTTCAGCGCCATCAGTAACGCCGCATCCGCCAGGTACCAGCTTTTATAGCGGCCAGCTTTAAACAGCGGCGTATGGAAGGTCAGAATATCCGCCTGCTCCACCAGCTGCTCCAGCGAAAGAAAATCGCCTTCGTCACCGCGATCGGCGCGCGGCTGATCGCACAGCAGGGTTTTCACCCCCCACGCCGCCAGCCGTTTCTGCAACCGTCCACCGACGTTGCCGACGCCGACAATGCCGACGGTGCGGTCACGCAGCTGGAAGCCGTCACGTTCCGCCAGCAGCAGCAAAGACGAGAAGACATACTCCACCACCGCGATGGCGTTGCAGCCGGGCGCGGCTGAAAAGGCAATGCCCGCCTGCTGCAGCCAGTTTTCGTCGATGTGGTCGGTGCCGGCAGTGGCGGTGCCGACAAACTTCACCGGTTTACCAGCCAGCAGCGCTTCATTCACCTGGGTCACCGATCGCACCATCAGGCCATCGGCATCGGCCAGTTGCGCCTCCGGCAAAGGACGACCCGGAACCGCCACCACTTCGCCGGTCCGACTGAACAACTCACGGGCATAAGGCATATTTTCATCGACCAGAATCTTCACCACGGCTTTCCTGTCTGTTGCATTGAAGGCCATTATTCTGGCACAAAGCGACGCGTTAGCCTAACCGCGCGCGGTAACGATCCGGTGTAGTTCCGGCCTGCTGCTGAAACATCACAATCAGCGCCGATGCCGAGCTGTAGCCCAGTTCGTGGGCGATGCTCTGCACGCTGGCGCCCTGCTCCAGCAGCACAATAGCGCGCAGAAAACGCAGCCGCTGTCGCCACTCGCCAAAGGTCATGTGCAACTGCTGCTGACAGCGCCGCGCCAGCGTCCGTTCGGTGGTGAAAACCCGCGCCGCCCAGCCTGCCAGCGTGGTGTTATCACCCGGATTAGCTTCCAGCGCATGCAGCACCGGTGCCAGAAATTTATCGGTTGAGGTCGGCAGGTAGCTCTCCTGCACCTGCGCCAGCCGATCGCGTAGCACGTCACACAGCCGCCACTGCGCCTCGGTGACCGGCTGCTCAACTGCTGCGCGGCAAACTCATCCATGATGGCGTGCACAATCGGATCGACAATCAGCAGGCAGGCGCGCTGTGGCAGGCCGGTACACAGCGCGGCAGCGAGATTAAAGGTGCGGAACTGCGCCTAGCGGTGGTTATAACTGCTGTGCCGGTGGCCTGGCGGGATCCACACAGGGATATCGGCCGGGGTCAGCAGCCGCTCGCCCTCTACCCGCATCTCCAGGACGCGACTTTTCACAAAGAGTCAGCTGGCCCCAGTCATGGGCATGCGGCAGATATTCGGTATGCGCGTTGGCCTGTTCGAAACGCATAAACATATAAAGTAGTGCAGCTTTGGCGCGTCCAGCGGCGGCTGGTAGGTAATCTGTAAGGTCATTATGTCCGGATAGCGATTAATTTTGTCTGATATTAACTATCTGGATAAATCCGGACAAGCGTACACTGCGCCTCATCTTCTGCTGTGGAGCATGACCATGTTTTTCCTCTATCCGCTGTGCGCGGTGTTGATCTGGTCGATCAACTCGATTGTCAGCAAGCTGTCGGCTACCGCCATCGATCCGGCGGCGATCTCTTTCTACCGCTGGCTGCTGGTGTTGACGCCGTTTGTGCTGCCCGGCGTGCAGCGCCTCGGGGCCAGCACCACCAGCGCATAGGCTTCAGATTGCAAGGCGTGATCGGCCGCGACGCCATCCGCCACCCAGTCGACGGCAAAGCCTTTTTGCGTCAGTGCCTTCTGCAACCAACACGCCAGGTCAACCGTGTCCTCTACCAGTAAGAGACGCATATCACGTCCTGTCATTAAATTCGGGCAGTGAAAGGTAAATGAAAGGTAACTGTTTTAACAATTCAGCAACGCCGATATTTCGGCGGCAATCACACTCTGGAAGAATGAATGGAGCGCACGATGAAAAAAATAATCCATACCGCCTTCACCTCTGCCCTGCTGGCACTGATGCTGCCTGCTGCCCATGCCGCCGACGGTCCCGGCCGCACCTAATGTATTGCACCGGCCAAACCGGGCGGCGGGTTTGATCTCTCCTGCAAGCTGTTGCAGGTCTCGTTGCAGGAAACCAAACAGATTGAAACGCCAATGCGCATCACCTATATGCCCGGCGGCGTCGGCGCGGTGGCCTACAACGCGATCATCGCCCAGCGTCCGGCTGAAGCTGGCACGGTAGTGGCCTTCTCGGGCGGCTCACTGCTGAATCTGTCGCAGGGCAAATTTGGCCGCTACTCGGTCGACGATGTGAAGTGGCTGGCGGCCGTGGGCACCGACTACGGCATGGTGGCGGTGCCGTGAGGATGCGCCGTGGAAAACCCTTGGCGAGCTGATGGCGGCGATGAAAGAAGATCCGACCAAAGTGGTGGTCAGTGCCGGTGCCTCGATCGGCAGTCAGGACTGGATGAAAACCGCCCTGCTGGCGCGTGAAGCAGGCATCGATCCGCGCAAGATGCGCTATGTCGCTTTTGAAGTCGGCGGCGAGCCGGTCACAGCATTGCTCGGCAACCATATTCAGGTGGTCTCCGGCGACATGAGTGAGATGGTGCCGCATCTGCAGGGCGGCAAAATGCGGGTGCTGGGGTAATGTCCGATCAGCGTCTGCCCGCCAGCTGGCACAGGTGCCTACCGCCAAAGAGCAAGGCTTTAATATTGTCTGGCCGATCATTCGCGGCTACTACCTCGGCCCGAAAGTCAGCGATGCCGATTATCAGTGGTAGGAACAGGCGTTCAAAAAGATGGTGTAAACTCCGGAATCCAAAAAGCAGCGCGATCTGCGCGGCCTGTTCGAATTTAACCTGACGGGTCAGGCACTCGACAGCTAAAAAGCAGGTAGCGGATTATCGCGAGCAGGCAAAATCGTTTGGCCTGGCCAAATAACCGGAGCGCATCATGAGCGATCGTATTTTTGCTGGCCTGTGGCTGACGCTGTGTCTCGGCGGCATGGTGATAGCCTAGCAAATTCAGAGCGAATACAGCTACGAACCGGTGGGACCGCGCCCCTTCCCGATGGCGATCCTCGGCCTGATGGCGATCTGCACCCTGCTGATGCTGTTTCGCAAACCCGACACCATTCACTGGCCGGCCGGCGGCACGCTGAAGCGGCTGATGGCGCTGGCAGTCATTACTGTATGGCTGGCTGTTTGAAATGCTGGGTTTTGCACTTTGCACCACGCTGCTGAACTTTGGCATCGGCCTGCTGTTTGGCGCGCGCTGGTGGGCGGCGGCGCTGGCCGGGCTGATGATGGGCACCAGCCTGTTTTACGCCTTTGATCGTCTGCTGGAAATGACCCTTCCGGTCGGCAGCTGGCTGAGTTAAGGAGAGCATCATGGATACCTAGTCCTTTTTAATGCAGGGCTTTGCCGTCGCCCATGACGCCAGAGAATCTGCTGATTGCCCTGATTGGCTGCTTTATCGGCACCATCGTTGGCCTGCTGCCGGGCCTTGACCCGATTAACGGCGTGGCGATTCTGATGCCGCTGGCGTTTGCTCTGCACTTACCGGCGGAATCGGCACTGATTGTGCTGGCCACGGTCTACATCGGCTGTGAATATGGGGGACGTATCTCCTCGATTCTGCTTAACGTGCCGGGTGATGCCGGGGCGATCATGACCGCGCTGGATGGTTATCCAATGGCGCAACAGGGCAAAGCGGGCGTCGCGCTATCAATTTCGGCGGTCAGCTCGTTTGTCGGTTCCACCATCGCCATTATCGGCATAATTCTGTTTGCCCCGCTGCTGGCCAGCTGGTCGCTGGTGTTTGGTCCGGCAGAATATTTTGCGCTGATGGTGTTTGCCATGGCCTGTCTCGGCAGCATGATGAGCCACAATCCGCTGAAGTCGTTCCTCGCCGCACTGATTGGGCTGGGAATGGCCACCGTCGGCGTCGATGCCAATACCGGCGTCTACCGCTTTACCTTTGACAGCGTCCACCTTTCCGACGGTATTCAGTTTGTAGTGGTGGTGATTGGCCTGTTCTCGGTGAGTGAAATCCTGCTGATGCTGGAGTCGACCAGCAACGGACAGAAGCAGTGCGGGCCAGCGGCCGCATGATGTTCAATATGAAAGAGGCGGCGATGTCGACCGGTGCAACGCTGCGTGCTTCCTTTATTGGCTTCTTTGTCGGGGTATTGCCAGGTGCCGGTGCCACCATCGCCAGCGCCATCGCCTATATGGCCGAGAAGAAAATCAGCGGCAGTGACCAGTTTGGTAAAGGGGATATTCGCGGTGTGGCCGCGCCGGAGGCAGCAAACAACGCTTCAGCCTGCGGCTCCTTTATCCCGATGCTGACGCTGGGCATTCCCGGCTCCGGCACCACCGCGGTAATGGTCGGCGCGTTAACCCTGTATAACATCACGCCGGGACCGGCGATGTTTGTGGAGCAGCAGGATATTGTCTGGGGCCTGATCGCTGCGCTGTTAATCGGCAACGTGATGCTGTTGATCATGAACATTCCGATGATTAACGTCTTCGCCCGTATGCTAACCATTCCGCTGTGGTTCCTGGTGCCGGCGATTGCCACCATCTCCGCCGTTGGCGTTTACTCGGTACACAGCACCACCTTCGACCTGCTGCTGATGGTCGGGCTGGGGATCTTTGGCTATATCCTGCGTAAAATGGATTTCCCGATGTCGCCGTTGATTCTGGGCTTTGTGCTGGGTGAGATGCTGGAGCAGAACCTGCGTCGCGCCTTGTCGATCAGCAACGGGAATCTGGTGATCCTGTTGGAAAGTCCGATCTGCAAAGTGGTGCTGGCGATTGCGTTACTGCTGGTGCCGCCGATCTGGAAACGCTGGCGTCGTCATCGTCTGAAGCTGGCAGAAGAGTAAATCTCCCGCCGAAACGCATGCGCCCCCGTGGGATTTCCCGGGGGCTTTTGCTATCACGGCGCATTCATTTTCCGGCGCACCCCACGCTGTTCTGTTTTCCAAAGAATCCGCCATGCAACCTCTCAGCGGCCCCGGTGTGCCGGTCGGCGATCGTTCATCTGTCAATCCGCAAACCGGCTCAACGCGTCCCGGTTCGGTGGCCGGTGAACAGCCCCTCTCTCCTGCACAGCGCACCACATTAGAACGTCTGATCGTGCGTATTCTCTCGCTCAGTAATTTGAAAGCGCCTGAGCTGTGGGCCGGTGTCCGCCATGAAGTGGGCGTTAAGAGCGAAGCGGAATTACAGTCGCGCCATTTTCCGGCGGCGGAGCAGTACCTGAATGCCCGCCTGACGCAGGCACAGACCGGTCGTGCGACACGTCAGCTGATGACGCAGCTGACCGATCTGCTGCCGAAAGGTAATAATCGCCAGGCGGTCAGCGATTTGGTCAGACGGTGTTGAGTGCGCTGAGCCAGGATCAGCTGCGTCAGGTACTGACCATGCTGCAGAACGGACAGATGGCAATTCCGCAGCCACAGCAGACCCGCATCAGCGATCGTAGCCTGCTGCCGGCTGAGCATAAGACCCTGAATCAGCAGGTGGTGCGCCTCGCGGGCGCCACCGGCGAATCGAGCGGAAAACTCTGGGCCGCAGCGTTAAAGCTGGTGAACCTGACCAGCGGCGATCCGATCCCGTCACGCCACTTCCCGCTGCTGACGCAGTATCTGCAGGTGCGCCAGACCTTAAGTCAGCACAGCACAGCGCACCGACGCTGCAACTGCTGGAAGTCTCGCTGAAACAGCCGCTCGATCAGCACGAGCAGCGTTTGCTGGAGGATTACAGCCAGCAGCGTTTCCAGGCGACGCCGCAGACGGTTCTCACCGCCACCCAGACTCAGGATCTGCTGAATTTCCTGTTCAGCCGTCGCGCCGAGAAGATGCACGAACAGCCGCTGGCAAAACGGCCACTGCTGGGCGCATTTGTGGTGCTGGTGGTGCTGTTTTTACTGTGGCTGGTGCTGTGAGTTAACAGCCACAGGCGACGTCGGGCGCGGCAACTGGCCACTCGCCCGGCGCGTCACCCCACCCCAGGTCAGCGGATGACCGTCACGTTTCCAGAAATCCAGCCCGCCAATCAGTTGCTTCACCTGAAAACCCAGCGACGCCAGCTTCCACGCCGCTTTGGTCGATCAGTTACAGCCAATCCCGTCACAATAGGTGACATAGACTTTGCTGCGATCAAGCCGGGCGGTACTGGCCGCGTCCATTTCACGATGGGGAAAATTGATCGCGCCGCAGATATGGCCGCTGTGGTAGACGTCGAACGAACGCACGTCGATTACCACGATTTCCGGCTGGCGTTGCGCCAGATCTTCTGCCAGATCCCAGGCATCGGTGTAGTAAGCGAGTTTAGCCTGTAAGTAGTCGAGACTTTGCTGCGGGCTGGCCGCGGGAACACGTAATACCGATGACATAGTGATTCTCCTGTTGTGGTATGACGGCAGTTTACGGCAAAGTGGACTGCTCTTTGAGACCCATTTTCCTTACCGGATAAGACCCTTCTCCACCGTGACGCGAGACAGGTTGAGATCCTCGGCCAGCTGGCGGGTGGAGGGCAATTGTTGTCCGGCGCGCAGATGGTGGCGACTAATCGCCAGCCGCAGCGTGGTACACAGACGTTCGCGCAGGCCGCCGGTGGCCTGATGCTGAAAAAGTTGCAGCAGCGGTGAGCGCATAAGGCGTACGGTCAGCTGGAGAGTGAAGGCTACCTGCGGCGTGAAACCGGGCGTGGCAGCTTCGTGGCGATAACTATGCCCGAACCATTAGCGCCGCCTGCGGTTCATCAGCCCGCGCCTTTCTCGGCGCGCGGTCAGCAGGTGCTGGCAACCGGTGGCTGCCAGGATCCGCCCTTTCCGCACGCGTTTGCTGCCGGTTCGCCAGAGTTACGCGCATTTCCTCATGAGACCTGGCGACGCCTGAGCAGCACCGTGCAGCGTTCACTGGGTAGCGCCGCGATGGGATATGGCGATCCCTGCGGCTATCTGGCACTGCGCCGCGCCCTGGCTGACTATCTGGCGCTGTCACGCGGCGTGCATTGCTAGCCTGAGCAGGTGATGATCCTCATTAGTTCTTAGCAGGCTTTACAGCTGCTGGCGCTGATGCTGCTGGATGCGGGCGATGAGGTCTGGCTGGAAGAGCCGGGTTATCCCGGTGCGCGCAACGCTTTTCTGGCGGCGGGTGCGCGGCTGCGCGCGATCGGGCTGGATGACGAAGGCGCGGTACCGACCGATGGCAGTGGGAAGCTGATGTATCTGACTCCTTCCCATCACTATCCGACTGGCGTCACGCTGAGCCTGCCACGACGGCTGGCGTGGGCGCAGCGCAACCGCAGCTGGCTGATTGAAGATGATTACGGCAGCGAGTTTCACTATCACCAACGCCCGATTCCCGCCCTGCAGGGACTGAACCGTCATCAGCGGGTGATTACCCTCGGCACCTTCTCTAAATCACTGTCTCCCTCGCTGCGACTGGCGTGGATGGTGGTACCGCCAGCGCTGGTGGCACCGCTGGGCCAAGCACGCAGCGTGCTGGATGGTCACAGAGCCCTGCTGCCGCAGGCCATTACCGCGGCTTTTCTGCAAAATGGCTATTTCGCCAGTCATCTGCGGCTGATGCGACAGCTCTATCGCAGTCGGCGCGAGCTGCTGATCGAACAGATTAACCAGCGACTAACGCCGTGGATCACCCCGCTCGACAGCGGCGGCGGATTACAGTTAACGGTGAAGCTGGCGCAGGATGAGGCACATTTAACCGCCCGGGCGGCGCAGATCGGCCTGTTGCTGCCGCGTCTTAGTCCACTTTATATCGGACCGGCGCGTCAGCAAGGCTGGCTGCAGGGCTATGCGGCACTGACGCCGGATGAGATCGTGGCGGGTTGCGACAAACTACGCTGGCTGCTGGCGGGGCGAGGCTGAGAAAGAACGACGGGAAGAGCAAAAGCGGGGATAAGCGGCAAAAAAAGGACCGGCAAGCCGGTCCTTCTGAGATCTGTCAGCGCATTACGCCTGGTATTTACGCATGGTCAGGGTTGCGTTGGTGCCGCCAAAACCGAAGCTGTTGGACATCACAGTAGTCAACTCTTTTTCCATTGGCTGGGTCACGATATTCATGCCTTCAGCCGCCGCATCCAGCGAGTTGATGTTGATGCTTGGGGCAATAAAGCCATGCTCCAGCATCAGCAGCGAGTAAATCGCTTCCTGCACGCCTGCCGCACCCAGTGAGTGACCGGTCATGGCTTTGGTAGCTGAGATGTACGGGGTGTTGTCGCCAAACATTTCACGAATCGCACCCAGCTCTTTCACATCACCAACCGGCGTTGAGGTGCCGTGGCTGTTGAGGTAGTCGATTGGGGTATCCACGCCGTTCATCGCCATCTTCATGCAGCGAACTGCGCCTTCGCCTGACGGTGCCACCATATCTGCGCCGTCTGATGTCGCACCGTAGCCGACGATCTCAGCATAGATGTGCGCACCGCGCGCCAGCGCATGTTCCAGCTCTTCAACCACCACCATGCCACCGCCACCGGCGATCACGAAGCCATCACGCTCGTTATCGTAGGTACGTGACGCTTTTTCTGGCGTGTCGTTGTAACGGGTAGAGAGCGCGCCCATCGCGTCGAACTCACAGGCCATTTCCCAGCACAGTTCTTCGCCGCCGCCGGCAAAGACGATGTCCTGTTTGCCCAGCTGGATCTGCTCAACCGCGTTACCTATACAGTGTGCCGAGGTGGCACAGGCCGAGCTGATTGAGTAGTTTACGCCGTGAATTTTAAACGGCGTCGCGAGGCAGGCTGAAACGCCAGACGCCATCGCTTTGGTGACCACATACGGGCCAACCGCTTTCAGGCCGCGTGGGCTGCGCATTGCATCAGCACCAAACACCTGGAAACGCGGTGAACCGCCGCCTGAACCGGCAATCAGACCCACACGTGGGTTGTTCTGATACGCTTCCACGCTCAGGCCAGAATCTTTAATCGCTTCTTCCATGGAAAGATAGGCATAGATGGACGCATCACTCATGAAACGCACGACTTTGCGATCGATGAGGCCGGTGGTATCCAATTTTACGTTACCCCAGACGTGACTACGCATGCCGGAATCTTTCATCTCTTCAGAAAAGGTGATGCCAGAGCGCCCTTCACGCAGAGATGCCAGCACCTCTTGCTGGTTATTACCAATACTGGAAACGATCCCTAAGCCAGTAATCACAGCCCGTTTCATTCAATAATCCTCATCCACTTCTTCTTAATTGACCAGCACTCTAGCGTACACTTGTACGCCGAACAAGTCCGATCAGCCATTTCCTTTTGTAAATTTGCGTTATGTCACGCTGGTCGCTAAAATCGCGCCACTGCCTGAAAAATGAGCCTTTAGCGTGAAATTAACCCCGGTCGAACATGCACAGCTGAACTGGAACGAACAGGGTACACCTGTTTCCCGAGCGTTTGGTGACGTCTATTTCTCCAACAATAACGGTCTGGAAGAGACCCGCTATGTCTTCCTCGAGGGCAATCAGTTGCCGCAGCGTTTCGCTCAACATCCGCGTGATGTGCTGATTGTGGCCGAAAGCGGTTTCGGCACCGGTCTCAATTTTCTTTTCTCACGCTGTGGCAGGCTTTTGATGCGTTTCAGCGCCAGCAGCCGGACGCGATTTTAAAACGTCTGCATTTCATCAGCTTTGAGAAGTTTCCGTTAACGCGCGCTGATTTAACCGCCGCGCATCAGCACTGGCCCGAACTGACCCCGTGGGCTGGCGAACTGCAGGCGCAGTGGCCGGCTGCCCTGCCCGACTGTCAGCGTCTGCTGTTTGATGGCGGCCGCATCACCCTCGATCTGTGGCTGGGTGATATTAATCAGCTGATGAGTACCCTGGATGACAGCCTGCATCGTCAGGTGGACGCCTGGTTCCTCGATGGCTTTGCGCCGTCGAAAAACCCCGATATGTGGACGCCACAGCTGTTCAGCATGATGGAGACTCTGGCACGGCCGCAGGCGACGTTTGCCACCTTTACGGCTGCCGGCTTCGTGCGGCTGCAGCAGGCGGGTTTTAGCGTCACCCGCCGGAAAGGTTTCGGCCCCAAACGCGAGATGCTGTGCGGCAGCCTGCAATCAGCACCGCCGCTGCCGACGAGGCAGCCGTGGTATACCCGGCCCGCCAGTCCGTCGCGGGAAGCGGCGCTGATTAGCGGCGGCGCGGCTGGCGCGTAACGCTCTACTGCGCCGATGACGCACCGGCGCTGGGCGCGTCCGGCAACCGGCAGGGCGCGCTTTATCCGCTGCTTAATCAGCACGATCCGGCCATCGCCACCTTTTTTCCGGCGGCGTTCAGCTTCGCCCGCCGCCTCTACGATCGGCTGCCGTTGCCTTACGAACATCACTGGAGCGGCGTGTTGCAACTTGGCTGGGACCAGAAAAGCAGCAAAAAAATTGAACAGATGCTGGCGATGGGGTTGCCTGACGACATCGCGTACGCTGTTGATGCCGGCCAGGCAGAATCGCTGGCCGGCGTGACGCTCGGCTGCGGCGGGATTTTCTATCCGCAGGGTGGCTGGCTGTCACCGGCCGAACTGACCTCGGCGATGCTGGCCCATGGCGAGACGCAGGGATTGCGGAGCCACTGGCTGCACCGGGTGACCGGGCTGGCGCATGACGGTAAATAGTGGACGCTGTCGTTCAGCGATCGTCCGGCGGCGCGCCATCCGACGGTGGTACTGGCGAATGGTCACGCCATCAGCGAGTTTACCCAGAGTGCGCCCCTGCCAATCTATCCGGTGGCGGGGCAGGTAAGTCACGTGCCGTCGACGCCGGAACGCAATGCGATCCGGCTCACAATCCCCGTCGGGATTGTCACAACTGACGTTGAAGGGAAAGCCTGCTGCGACACAAAACATCCATTCAAGCGCCTGCGGCTTCACTTCAACGGCTTCAAACTGACTCTGGGTGAGCGCATCGCGGCCATCCGGGCAGTACCAGTAGCCAAAATCGACCAGCTTGCGGCGCGCTTCACCGGCGATGCACCAGTGCAAAATTTCATGCAGGGCGCTGGCATAAAAACCGTGGGCAAACACCACGCGGTTCCACGGTGACTCTGCATCTGCCGGAAGATAGATCGGTTCGTCGTCGCCTTTAATTAGACGGGTCTGAAATTCATCGCTAAAGCAGCGATCAAACAGCGTAATCAGCTAAGTGTAATCGTGTGTTGTGCTCACTATTATCACGTAATAGTTACGGGTGCAGCGTGGCGAACCACGCCAGAACAGCGCTGCCGTGGCTGTCCCACAGCAATTTAACGCTCATGACGGCGGAGACGATCACCACCATCGGACGGATCAGCTTTTGCCCGCGGGTCAGCACCAGGCGTGCGCCCAGTCGCGCCCCGCAAAACGCGCCCAGCATCATGATCAGACCAGTTCCCCACACCACTTTGCCGCCGAACATAAAGAACAGCAGGCTACCGAAGTTCGAGGTGAAGTTAAGGATCTTGGCATGCGCCGTCGCTTTGGCGAGGTTATAACCACAGAGGGTGACAAAGGCCAGCGCATAAAGGAGCCGGCACCTGGCCCGAAAAAGCCATCGTAGAAGCCGATACAACCGCCGCCTACCAGCGCATAAGCGATGCCGTGCAGGCGACGGGCGCGATCCTCTTCGCCAATGCGCGGCATCAGCAGAAACCACAAACCGATGGCAATCAGAAACAGCGGCAACATCTGGCGCAGAATGTCCTCCTGCAGACGCTGAATCAGCACCGGCACCGGCACCGAACCGAGAAAGGTCATGGCGACATTCAGCCACTGCTCATTCAGCTTCACCGCACTGCGCCGGATAAAGTAGAGGCTGGCCGAGAATGACCCGCCCACCGACTGCAGCTTGTTGGTCGCCAGCGCCTGCGCCGGGGAAAGCCCGGCGGCCAGCATGGCGACAAAGAACAGCAGCCCGACCAGCAACGGGCTGATCACGAACCAATCCATGTGATCCCTTACAGTAAATGTTTATCCAGCAGCGCCTGACAGACAGGCGGCAACGGCGGAGGTTCGCGTTTCACTGGCGCAACGCTTCCCGGCTTTTTCGGCAGGAACCAGCTCTGCAACTCTGCACCACAGCCATCACCCGCCGGGGGGGCAGGCTGATCTTCACAGCCGATACTGCTGGCCGGACAGCGCAACCGCACATGCATATGGGCACGATGGGCAAACCACGGACGCACTTTACGCAGCCAGTCACGATCCGCGCCAGCATCGGCACACAGCTGTTTCTTGATCGCCGGATTGACGAAGATGCGCGTGACGTCATCGTCTTTCGCCGCCAGCTTAATCAGGCTGTCGATCTCCGGCTGCCAGTGACGGGCAATAACGTTTTTATCGCCCGGCCCCACCAGATCCAGCGGCTGCGGCTTCAGCAGCTGCTGCGCACTCCAGCGGGTTTTCGGCAGCTGCAGCCAGATATCCACATCCAGGCCGGTCTGGTGACTGGCGTGGCCGCTACTGAAGCGCCCGCCTGCCGCCATGCCCATGTCACCAATCAGCAGGTTACCCAGCTGCAGGTTATGCACCCGGGTGCTGAGACGCTGAATGAACTGGATCAGATCGGGATGGCCGAAGTATCGCCGCTGGTCCTGACGCATTACCTGATAATGAGGCGAATTGAGCGGCAGCGCATGGGCACCAATAATACAGCCGTTCGCAAAACCGCCGACCGACTGCGGAGTACCGCTAATCGGCTGCTGGATTTGTTGCCATGGCGTGGCCGCCAGGATTGGGGCGCTGAACAACAGCGCGCTAAGCGTAAGCAGAAGCGCTTTCATGCGATCACCAGCGCGGCACGGGGCTGTTAACGTCCCCATTCTGCGCCCGCTGACGCAGCAGATGATCCATCAGGACGATCGCCATCATCGCTTCGGCGATCGGCACCGCGCGGATCCCGACGCAGGGATCGTGACGACCTTTGGTGATCATCTCCACCTCTTCGCCGTCGCGGGTGATGGTTTTGCCCGGCACGGTGATACTGGAGGTCGGCTTCATCGCGATATTGGCGCTGATGGTCTGACCGCTGCTGATGCCGCCGAGGATGCCGCCCGCGTGGTTGCTCTGAAAGCCGCTACGGCGAATTTCGTCACGATGCTGGCTACCGCGCTGATTAACCACTGCAAAGCCATCACCAATCTCGACGCCCTTAACCGCGTTGATGCTCATCAGCGCGTGGGCCAGGTCGGCGTCCAGACGGTCGAACACCGGCTCGCCCAGACCCGGCGGCACGTTTTCAGCCATTACCGTCACTTTGGCACCAATCGAGTCGCCCTCTTTTTTCAGGCTGCGCATCAGTTCGTCCAGCGCGTCCAGCTTGTCGGCATCCGGGCAGAAGAACGGATTCTGTTCGACGATCTCCCACTGTTTCAGCTCACAGGCGATATCCCCGATCTGCGCCAGATAGCCGCGCACCACCACGCCGTGCTTCATCTGCAGATACTTTTTGGCAATCGCACCGGCGGCAACGCGCATCGCGGTTTCGCGCGCCGACGAACGGCCGCCGCCACGATAGTCACGCTGGCCATACTTTTGTTCGTATGTGTAATCGGCGTGGCCCGGACGGAACAGATCTTTGATGGCACCGTAATCTTGGGAACGCTGATCGGTATTCTCAATCAGCAGGCCAATGGAGGTACCGGTGGTCACGCCCTCAAACACACCGGACAAAATTTTCACCTGATCCGGCTCGCGGCGCTGAGTGGTATAGCGCGACGTTCCTGGACGACGACGATCGAGATCGTGCTGAATATCTGCTTCGGTTAGCGGAATGCCCGGCGGCACGCCATCAACAATGCAGCCCAGCGCAAGACCGTGGGACTCGCCAAAGGTGATTACTCGAAAAAATTGTCCGATGCTGTTTCCGGCCATTGTAGTTCCTTGTTACGGTTCGGCGGGCGATGCTTCGCCCCAATTTTAGTCTTTGTAAAAAGAGAAATGATGCTGTGCGTCGACGATCTGCTGGCGGGTCAGCATAAATACGCCGTCGCCGCCGTTATCGAACTCCAGCCAGGTGAACGGCACATCGGGATACTGTTCCATCATGTGCACCATGCTGTTGCCGACTTCGCAAATCAGCACGCCCTGCTCGTTCAGATACTGTGGCGCACAGGCCAGAATACGGCGCACCAGCTTCAGACCATCACTGCCGGCCGCCAGTCCCAGTTCCGGCTCGTGGTGATATTCGCCCGGCAGATCGTCCATATCTTCCGCATCGACATAAGGCGGATTAGTGACGATCAGATCGTATTTCAGCGCCGGTAACTCGCGGAACAGATCGGCGCGGATCGGCGTCACCTGCTGCATCAGACCATGTTCTTCAATGTTCTGCTCGGCAACTGCCAGCGCATCGCTGGAGATGTCGACCGCGTCAACTTCAGCCTCAGGGAACGCATAGGCGCAGGCGATGGCGATACAGCCGCTGCCGGTACACATATCCAGAATGTGGCGCGGTTTCTCGCTGATCAGACCGGCGAAGCGATTCTCGATCAGTTCGCCAATCGGTGAACGCGGCACCAGTACCCGCTCATCGACATAAAATTCGTGGCCGCAGAACCAAGCTTTGTGGGTCAGATAGGCAACCGGAATGCGCTCATTGACGCGGCGAATGACCCGCTCGACGATCAGATGACGCTCACTGGCGGTCAGGCGCGCGTTGCGCATCTCTTCCGGAATATCCAGCGGCAGCCAGAGGGACGGCAGGACCAGTTGAACGGCTTCGTCCCAGGGATTGTCTGTGCCATGTCCGTACCAGATTCCGGCAGCAGAAAAGCGGCTGACCGCCCAGCGCAGCATGTCCTGAATGGTGTGCAGCTCGTTCACTGCCTCATCGACGAAAATTTTGTCCACGTAGCCCTCCGCAGGCCATTTGCTAAATCGGCCGATAGTGTGCCATGAAGCCGGCGAGAATTCAGCACAGCAAGGTGAAAAAGCTGACATTTATGACACTTAACGGTAAGGTATCGCCATCTGCTGTCTGACAGCCTTTTCTGATATGACCGGCCCGCCATGAGTAAAAAAACGCCATTGAGCCAGGATGATAAAGCGCTGTTTCGGCAGTTAATGACCGGAACGCGCCAGCTAAAACAGGATACCTTTGTGCACAAGCCGCGGGTGAAAACCCGCGAAGTGCCGGTAAAACGTCTGCTTCCAGAGCAGGCGGACAACAGTCATTACTTCTCGGATGAGTTTCAGCCGCTGCTCTCAAACGAGGGAGCGACGCGCTATGTGCACGCTGACGTCAGCCACTTTGAACTGAAAAAACTGCGGCGCGGCGACTATACACCGGAGATATTTCTCGACCTGCACGGCTTAACCCAACAGCAGGCCAAGCAGGAACTGGGCGCGCTGATCGCCGCCTGTCGCTGTGAGCATCTGTTTTGTGCCAGCGTGATGACCGGCCATGGCAAACATATCCTGAAGCAGCAAACGCCGCTGTGGCTGGCCCAGCATCCGTGGGTAATGGCTTTTCATCAGGCACCGAAGATGTTTGGCGGCGATGCCGCGCTGCTGGTGCTGATTGAGATTGAGGAGTGGCAACCGCCTGAATTGCCCTGTGAGGAAGGGCCGAGGTTTCGACCCACAGAAGTTAAATCGCTTTTGCCAGTTTGCGCGGACTGACCTGCCACAACAGTTTGCCTTCACTATGTGCCGGATCAAACTCAACGCAGGCGATAGCAGAAGTGGCGAACATTGGCGGCGCTTCCTGCGGGCAAAGTTCTGAGACTAAATACCCCACCAACGGTAAATGTGAAATCACCAGCGCTGATTTCACCCCTTCGTTTGCCAGGGTCTGCAGATAGCACCCCACCAGCCCCGGATCGCCGCCCGGCGTTAATTCAGGTAACACTTCCTGGCCTTCAGGCAAAGGAAATGCCTCACGTACCGCGGCGAGCGTTTGCTGCGCACGCAGGTAGGGACTGACCAGCACACATTCTATGTCTGGCGTCTGACTGTTAAGCCAGTGAGCCATCTGGCGTGATTCATCACAGCCGCATAGCGTTAAAGGCCTGACCAAATCACTTGCTGCTTCCAGAGCTGCATCGCCGTGACGCATGATAAAAACTTGCATAAAGCACCGCTGTTGTTTGTCGACATAGCCCGACGCATCGCGCCTGACTCTTCACTCTGCGAATGAACGCTGTGTTGTACCCTAATGGCTTCAGTATAGTCAACCGGTTGTTTATTAAATAAGCACTTCTTAGAATCCTGCTGCGGCGCACACTCTGGCGACGCTTTTCTAACCCGCTGAATCGGAGTGGGTATTCCATTTCAGCCAGAAATGTAAAATTTCTTCTATATCTGTCTATCTGCGGCGGCCTTAATCAGCGCCTCACACGGCGCGAAACGTTCGCCATGTTGCTGCATTAGCCGGGTTAATCTATTGACCTGCTCCGCCGCGCCCGATTGTTCCATATAATGGAACGGACCACCGAGAAACGGCGGGAAACCGATGCCAAACACCGCGCCGATATCGCCATCGCGCGCGCAGCGAATCACCCGCTCATCCAGGCAGCGCGCCGCTTCGTTCAGCATCATCATCACGCAGCGTTCGGCTATCTGCGCCTCGCTCTGTCGCGCCTGCGGCGTGATTTTCAGCAAGGTGTAAAGTGACGCATCCGGCTTTTTGCGCTGCCAGCGCGGCTGATCGTAGCGATAGAAGCCTTTACGGTTTTTACGCCCTTTGCGGCCATCATTCAGTACCGCCTCAAACGCAGCGGGCGCGGCAAAGCGCTCGCCGTAAGCCTGCTGCAGAATCGGGGAAATTTTGCTGCCGACATCAATCCCGACCTCATCCAGCAGCTGGAGCGGACCGACCGGGAAACCAAATTTCACCAGCGCACCATCGATATGCTCAATCGGTTCACCTTCCAGCAGGCAACGCATCGCCTCATTTATATAGGGTGCCAGAATCCGGTTAACGTAAAAACCGGGCTTATCCGCCACCACAATTGGCGTTTTGCCCTGGCTGCGCGCCAGCGCCACGATTGTCACCAGCGTTTCGCTGGAGGTATTCAGATGGGGAATCACCTCCACCAGCAGCATTTTCTCTACCGGGCTGAAATAGTGCAGCCCTATGACGTTTTCCGGCCGCTGCGCCCCAGCAGCGATATCCTCAATCGGCAATGGAGAGGTGTTAGAGGCAAAGATCGTCTGCGGCTGACAGTGCGATTCAACCTCACGCACCATCTGCTGCTTGAGCGCCAGATCTTCAAATACCGCTTCAATCACCACATCACGCCGGGCGAAACCCTGATAATCAATGCCGCCAGTGATGCGGACCATCTGCTGCTGACGCTGAGCCGGAGTAATCTGGCGGCGTTTAACCTTTTTGCTCAGCAGCTCCCAGCTGGTTTTCAGCGCATGGTTTATCCCCTCCAGCGAGATATCCTTTATGCGCACCGGCAACCCGGCGTTAATCGCGCTGACGCTGGCGATACCGCCGCCCATCAGGCCGCCACCCAGAATACCGATGCTGTGAACCGGCCGTGGCGTGGCATCGTCCCGCTCTTTTTTCATCGCGGTGGTCGCGAAGAACAGTCCGCGTAACGCCACCGATTCTGGCGCCATTGCCAGTTCACCAAAGGCGCGGGCTTCAGCCTCATGTCCGGCACGGCTGCCCTGCTCCAGTCCAATGCGCACCACCTCAATAATGCGTTTCGCCGCCGGATAGTTACCCTGCGTTTTGGCGGCGGTCTGGCGGCTGGCGAGCGCAAACAGCGCCTGACGCGCAACCGGTCCCTGCAGCAGGCGATCGCGCAGCGGCAGCGTGCGGGCGCTGGCCTTGCCCTTTTTCACTCGAGCGATAGCGGTCTCCAGCAAAATCGCCTGCGGCACCGCATCATCAACCATACCAAGTTTACGGGCCTGTTTCGCCCGCAGGCTTTTGCCGGTCAGGATCAGCGGCAGCGCCTGCTGCACGCCGATCAATCGGGGCAACCGCTGCGTGCCGCCTGAGCCGGGCAATAAGCCGAGCTGGACTTCCGGCAAACCGAGGCGCGTTTTATCATCCAGCGAGCAGATGCGCGCATCGCAGGCCAGCGCCAGCTCAAGCCCGCCGCCGAGGCAGGCACCGTGAATCGCGGCCACCACCGGGAACGGCAAGGCGGCAAGCATCGCCATCACCTCCTGCCCCTGCTTCGCCAGCGCTTCAGCGTCTGCGGCGCTCTGGCAGCGATCGATCATGCTGATGTCGGCGCCAGCGATAAAGTTGTCAGCTTTGCCCGAAATCAGCACCAGCCCGGCCAGCTGAGGATCGCGCCGCGCCTCGGCAATAATGGCAGCGATCTGGCCAGCAAATTCCACTTTAAGTGGTGTTCATCTTCTCGCCGGGCACGTCAATGGTTATGACGCCGACGTGATCCAGCCGCAGCTGTAAATGAAATGCACTCTGCTCCATTATTCGGCCTCTAGAACCATTGCCGCACCCAGACCACCGGCCGCACAGGCGGTAACCAGTCCTAATCCTCCCCCGCGCCGCCGAAGTTCGTTCAGCGTCTGGGTGATCATTCGCGCCCCGGTAGCGGCAAAAGGATGGCCGTAGGCGATCGAGCCCCCCAGTACGTTAAATCGCTATTCATTTACCTCACTCAGCGCATGGGGGCGATTCAGCACCTCTCGGGCAAAGCGCTCATCCCGGAACAGTTGCAGGTTGCTCAGGGTCTGAGCGGCGAAAGCTTCATGCATATCAATCAGCGTCAGATCGGCCAAGGTGATGCCGGTGCGGTCCAGCGCCACGGGCGAGGCGTATGCCGAGCCCAGCAGTATATCCTGCTGTACGCCAATCGCGGTAAAGGCATAGCTGCGCAGATAACCAAGCGGCTACAGACCCAGCTCACGGGCACGCCCTTCGCGCATCAGGATCACCGCTGCCGCGCCGTCGGTCAGCGGAGTACTGTTGGCGGCGGTCACACTGCCGTGCTGGCGGTCAAACGCCGGACGCAGCCGGGCGTAATCTTCAGCTTTGGCATCCATCCGCACGTTATTGTCCTGATCGATTGGCTTTTTCCACGGTGGCACCAGTGCGGCCATCACTTCCTGTTGCAGCACGCCCGATTGCCAGGCTTTGGCGGCGTGCTGGTGAGAACGCAGCGCCAGCGCATCCTGTGCCTGACGGCTGATTCCGTAGCTTTTGGCCATCTGTTCGGCGGTGTCGCCCATTCGCAGACCGGTTGAATACTCGGCCACCGCCGGCGGCACCGGCAGCAGATCACGCGGACGCAGACGGCGCAGAATCTGCAATTTTTGCGTCAGGCTGCGCGCTTTATTGAGATCAACCAGGGCGCGCGCCAGGCTTTTGCTGACGCCAATCGGCAGCACCGATGACGAATCAGCGCCGCCGGCGATGCCAGCAGAGATGGTCCCGGCCAGTAAACTTTCACAGACGTTAGCCACCGCCTGAAAACTGGTGGCGCAGGCGCGGCTGACGCTGTACGCGTCGGTATGGACGCTGAGTCCGCTGCTGAGTACGATTTCACGCGCGATGTTCGGCGCTTCGGACATCTGCACTACCTGACCAAACACCAGCTGCTCAATCACCTCGACCGGCAGTTCGCTGCGCGCCATTAATTCGCTCACCACCATCCGTCCCAGTTCCACCGCCGGAATGCCATGGAAGCCGGTCGCCTGGCGCAAAATAAGGGGTACGTAACCCGTGGGTAATCGCGATGCGTTCGCCATCGCGCGTCAGCAGCGGCTGCGCTTTGCTCATTGTTCTCACATGTGAATCGGGACTGTGGCATCATTGCCCAAAGAGGTCTGACCTGATCCCAGTGTCAACCACAAGCGGGTGAGTCGCCAATATCGAAAGGGAAAAATTGCGAAGGGAAACAAGAAAATGAAAAACGCCGCTCTGAAAGCGGCGTCTGGCGGGTTAGCGTAAACCGAGCTGGAAAATCAGGGTTTCTGCCTAGCAGCAGAAGGTGAAATCGATATCGAGCTGCACGCCCTGGTCGACGTCGCTGAAGCGGGCCTCGATCGGGCACGGGTCAGACTCAACCTCACGCGCACGTTCGGTCAGGCTGGCCAGTTTTGTTTAAGCATCAGCGCGCTGTGCAAACCACTCCGACCAGCTGGCAGTGCAATCGGTATTATCCATTACCGTGCCGACATCGACGCAACAGCAGGCTGCGGTTTCGGTCGCACTTCATTCTTTAATGGCATCAGTCATCGTTTTCTCCTGACGATAGTCAGGTGGGATACGCCATTTTATGGCCCAGATATTACCTCTTCGGCTAAAGATGCGCCATTAACCTGTAGCTAAGTGACGAATATCACAATAAAATTTGATCCAGAACAAACTGGACTGGTTATGCTGTGCCGCGTCGGGTCAGTTTTGTTACGCAGATTGAATTTTAAGCGATCAATCCTGAAATATTTTAAAAACAATATTGCAACATGCACACAGGTCGGACCTATACTCTCCGCACTGGTCTGATATGTGCGATTTACATCAGTCCCTACAATCCGCCGTCCCTTGTTACGCGACGTAATAACGTTAAATAATAATTCACATGAGGTTGTGGTCATGAACCATAAAAACCTGTTTGCAAAGTCAGCCGTGGCGGCTGCAGTGGCGCTTGTCTCTTCACATGTTTACGCAGCTGGGTTTCAGTTAAATGAGTTTTCTTCGATTGGTTTAGGTCGCGCATATTCAGGCGAAGGTGCAATGGGCGATACCGCCGCTTCCGCCAGCCGTAACCCGGCAACCATGGCGTTAATGGATCGTCCGGCGTTTTCCATCGGGGCGGTGTATACCGATCCGGATGTGAATATCAGCGGGCGCAGCCAGAGTGGCCGCAGTCTGGATGCAAATAATATTGCCCCGAACCAGTGGGTGCCGAATATTCATTACGTCCAGCCAATTAATGATCAATGGTGGATTGGCGCGTCGGCTATCTCCAATTACGGCTTAGCAACAGAGTTTAATAAATGGTTACACCGCCGGCGGCTACGGCGGTAAAACCGACCTGATGACCGGCAATTTTAATCTCAGCACCGCTTACCGATTAAATGAACATTTCAGCGTCGGGGTGGGATTTGATGCGGTTTACGCCAAAGCGAAAATCGAACGTTACGCCGGTGAATCAGGCGCAGCATTACGCATCCCGGCGGATACCCAGGTCGCCCACCTGAAAGGCGATGAGTGGGGCTACGGCTGGAACACCGGTATCCTGTATGAAGTGGATGAAAATAACCGTTTCGGCTTTACCTACCGCTCGGAAGTCAAAGTTGATTTTGACGGCGATTACAAAAGTAATCTCCCTGCCGCGCTGAACGCAGCCAATAATCCGCAGCAGTCCGGTATTCCTTACGGCACCAATGGCTCGACCATTCTAGGCGCGCTGACCCTGAATCTGCCGGAAATGTGGGAAGTGTCGGGCTGGCATAAAGTGGCACCGCAGTGGGCAGTTCACTACAGCATGGCCTACACCAGCTGGAGCCAGTTCCAGGAGCTGAAAGCGACCGGTTCCAACGGCCAGACCCTGTTCTATAAAGATGAAAGTTACCGTGATGCCTGGCGTATTGCGCTCGGGACCACCTACTTCTACGACAAAAACTGGACGTTCCGCACAGGTATCGCCTTTGATGACAGCCCTGTTCCGGCAGATAAGCGTTCGATCTCTATCCCGGATCAAGATCGCCTGTGGTTGAGCGCCGGTACCTCCTACGCGTTCGACGACAATGCCTCGGTCGATGTCGGCATCTCTTATATGCACGGCCAGAACGTGACGGTCAAAGAAGGCCCGTATACCTTTAATTCCGAAGGTAAGGCTTGGCTGTATGGCGCAAACTTTAACTATAAGTTCTGATGCGCAAACGCCAATAAAAAGGGCGACTCTCCGGAGTCGCCCTTTTTGCTGATATAAAAACCGCACCTTACTGCGCGTCAATATCCTGCAGATCGTCCTGAATCGCGGCTGCGTTCGGGTTCTCTTCCGGCTTGAGCTTGCCGCCGCGCGCCAGGAAATCGTGACGCTGGAAGTAGGCGTTTCGGATAAAGGCATACGGATCGCTTTGCTGTTTGAGGATCGCATCCGAGTCGAGCAGCTGTGCCCGCGTCTCAATCCCTTCCAGCGTCCATTTACCAATCGACATCGGCCAGGTCAGCCAGCCGAGAATCGGATAAAGGGTATCGACGTAATCGCCGCCATCCTGACGAACGGTAAAGCTGCCGTAAGCCGGCAGTTCAACGTAAGGGCCATAGCCGACGCCATAGTGGCCCAGCGTAGTGCCGAAACGGTGCGGCTCTTCACGCGCCAGCTCCGGATTGGCTTTACCGGCCACGTCAATGAAGCCGCCCAGCCCCAGTACGCTGTTCAGGAAGAAACGGGTGAAGTGAATGCCCGCATCACGGCCATTGCCGACCAGAATGGCGTTGACCATGCTGGCGGGTTCTTCGAGGTTACCGAGGAAATTACTCAGACCGGTGCGGGCTGGCACCGGTACATAATCGCGCCAGGCCACGGCTACCGGGCGAAGCAGATAGGGATCGAGCACGTTGTAGTTAAAGTTGAACATAGTGCGGTTAAAGCCTTCGAACGGATCGCTGCGCTGAGCAGGTTCGTCATTCGCCGGCTTCGAACTGGCACAACCCACCAGAAGAACGCTGGCAACAGCCAGGCTGGTCAGACGATAATTCATTCCAATCTCCCTGTGCGGATGAAAAAAAGTCTGCTCACCCTTCAGGCGGCAGTCGATTAACGAACCTGCTTACCCTGAGCATAGCTAACTTTACTTCAGCCTGGGTAGAGACAGGATCTGCCTGAGCGTCGTCGGACCCCGCGCTCAGACCAAACCAGTCACCCGAACGCGCGTTGGCACTACCGTCGCGGGAAATACGTGCCCGCACCTGAAGCTGATGCTGCGCCGACAACAGGCGATCCGGCATCATTGCATTGCTGTCATCCAGCGTCAGCGATAGCGGAAAGTGGCTGAGCGGCAGACGCTTAACCGCCACCGGCACCGGTGAAACACCGTCGGTGACAGAAATATACAACACTCCGCCTTGCGGTAATATTTTTTCTGCCTGCGGCGTCAGGCTGATACTGAGTGGCAGCTTGCTGCTCTGTTGCCCGGCCGCGGTTTTGGCCTGCTCAATGCTGCGGGCGATCATCACGCGCCGCTCGTCAATGGCCGGTAACAGCGTCAGCAGCGTTTGCCAAGCGTCAATCGCCTGATCATATTGCTGCTGCTCAAAAGCATTAAACGCCAGCAGGCCCAGAGTACGCAGGTTATGCCGATCGCCCTTAAGCAATTCGTGCAGCAGCAGTGCCGCCTGGCGGTTATCCTGCGGATCGCTGGAGCGGGTCAGCACTTCGGCGTAGTCCTGCTTCAGGCCGGGATCGTTGGGCGCGAGCTGCAAGGCGCGTTCAAACACCTGGCTGGCGATGCTGGCGTTATTCAGCACCATGCCGAGCCGTCCCAGCATGGTCCAGTCGTTGAGGTTGTCCTGTTCCGACTGCAGCGCGCTGCGCAGCCCAAGCTGCAATCGCGCCAGCTCCTCCATTGTCAGCGGCTTTGCCGCCGGGTCCATCAGCCGTGCCCGTAAGGCAGGATAGTCTTGCTGCACCTGCATCCAGCCGGTCAGCGGCGGCGGCTGTGCGCCTGCACGGTCTGCGGTGGCGGAATATCGGCCAGTAGCGTCTGCTGCAGCTCCCGCTCCATTACCGGCCGCTCCGCCACCACGCCCTGCTCTTCATCTTCCGCCAGTTCGCTCAGACGCTGATGATAGAAGCGCTGATTGAGGCGATCGCCAGCGCCGGCCTGCCGCTGGCGCCAGCCCGCGGCAAGGAACAATACACAGGCTGCCAGCAACAACAGTAAAAGGGTGATCCAAAATGCACTCATTACGGCTTCCTGTCTGACTTCAGTAGCGCATCAAGACGCTGTTGTTCATCTTCATCCAGCTCACTGCGGGTTTTACGCTGGCGACTGCGCAGCACGATAACGCATCCGCCCAGCAGCACGAACAGCGCCGGTCCGACCCACAAAATCAGGGTAGACGGCGTAACGGGCGGCTGGTAAGTGACGAAGTTGCCATAACGCGCCACCATATAATCGATAATTTGCTGACGGTCCTGGCCCTGCTTCATCAGCTGGTAGACCTTGAGTCGCATATCCGCCGCAATCATCGCGTTCGAGTCGGCAATGCTATTGTTCTGGCATTTCGGGCAGCGCAGCGAGGCGGTCAGATCGCGGTATTGTTCTTCCTGCGCCACCGAATCGAACTGCAGGGTATCGATAGTCGCCCACAGGCTGCAGCTGAACAGCAGTCCGCAGGCCAGCAGTAACAGACGCCTCATGCTCCCGCCTCCTTACTGTATTTAATCCACAACGGCTTCACTTCCTGCTGCCAGACGCGCTCATTCAGATCGCCAGCATGGCGATAGCGGATAATCCCTTTGCCATCGATCAGGAAGGTTTCCGGTGCGCCGTAGACGCCAAGATCCAGCCCGACCACCCGAATGCCCTGCTCCGCCAGACTATTCAGGTAGTGATGTTCTGCCCGACAGGTCGGGCACCAGGTGGCCCAGACGTTGAGCAGTATCGGTTTGCCGTCGGTCAGCACCTGCTGATCGTAAATTTTACCCGGCTCATCGAGCGCTTCCAGGCTGAACAGCGGCACCGGCTTGCAAATCAGCTCTGACTCCAGTCGGGTAGGATCGTCGCCGTCGGCATTGCGCGTTAGCTGCCACAGCAGCGCTGCCGCCAGCAGCAGAAACAGCACCAGCGGGATAAACAGGATTTTCTTATTCATACCAGCTCCTGAGGGACCGCTTTTTTGCGGGCGCGATAGCGGGGATCACACAGGCAGAACAGGCCACCCAGCGCCATTAACAGGCCGCCGAACCAGATCCAGCGCACAAAGGGTTTGTAAATAGATCCGCACTGCCCAATCACCATCATCCAGCTCTTCGCCTAACGCTGCGTAGAGGTCGCGGCTGAAACCGCCGTCAATCGCCGCTTCGGTCATCATGGTGCGTGCGGCAGTCATAGAAACGCTTTTCAACCTGCAGCGTCGCTTCCGGTTTGCCGTTGCACGTCACCTCGATTATGCCTGAACCGCCGCTGTAGTTAGGGCCCTGCAGGTTCTGCACCCCACGAAAAACAAAGTGGTAATGATGAATGTCTACGCTGTCGCCGGCCTTCATCCGCACATCGCGCTCTACGCTGTACTGGGTGCTGAAGGCAATGCCAATCACCGTCACGCCGACGCCGAGATGGCCCAGCACCATGCCCCAGTGGCTGCGCGAGAGATGACGCAGCCCGGTAAAAGAAGGTGTGACGATGGGTGGCGCGCTCATGCAGTTCCAGCAGCGTCAGCACGATGATCCACAGCGACATCATCAGCCCGACCACGGTCATGGCGGCAATACGATCCTGTAACCACCAAGGGATCACGATTGAACCGGCCAGCGTCACGATCAGCGCCAGTCGTTTCGCCAGCTTCTGTGGCTCGTCACGACGCCAGCGCACCAGTGGCCCAATCCCCAGCAGCAGGGCAAACGGCGCCATCAGCCAGCTGAACATGGTATTAAAGAACGGCTCGCCCACCGAGATGCTGCCCAGTCCGAGCTGCTTATGCACCAGCGGCAACAGCGTGCCGAGCAGCACCACCAGCATCGCGGCAATCAGCAAAACATTATTACCCAGCAGGAAAGATTCCCGTGACCAGGTTTAATTTTGCACCCGGCTACGCACTTTTCCGCCTTTGATGGCATACAGCAGCAGCGAGCTGCCAATCACGATCACCAGGAAGGCGAGGATAAACATGCCGCGCGCCGAATCGGATGCAAATGAGTGCACCGAAACCAGCACCCCGGAACGCACCAGGAAAGTCCCGAGCAGGCTGAGTGAAAAGGCCGTAATTGCCAGCAGCAACGTCCAGACTTTAAAGGTGCCGCGCTTTTCAGTAACCGCCAGCGAGTGCATTAAGGCGGTGCCCGCCAGCCACGGCATGAACGAGGCGTTTTCCACCGGATCCCAGAACCACCAGCCGCCCCAACCCAGTTCATAATAGGCCCAGGACGAACCGAGCACGATGCCGATGGTGAGAAACACCCAAGCTGCGGTGGTCCATGGGCGCGACCAGCGTGCCCAGGCGGTATCGAGCCGTCCGGCCATCAATGAGGCAATAGCAAAGGCAAAGGCCACCGAGAAACCGACATAGCCCATATAGAGCAGCGGCGGATGGAAGATCAGACCAATATCCTGCAGCATCGGGTTCAGATCGTGTCCATCAATCGGGAAGTCAGGCAAGGTGCGGCTGAACGGATTTGAGGTCAGCAGGATAAACAGCAGGAAACCAGGGTTAATCATTCCCATCACCGCCAGCACGCGCGCCAGCGCATCCTGCGGCATGCCGCGACTGAAGATCGCCACCGCCACGGTCCAGGTACTCAGCAGCAGCACCCACAACAGCAGTGAACCTTCATGGGCACCCCAGGTGGCGGCGATGCGATAGTAGACCGGCAGCAGGCTGTTGGAGTTGGTGGCAACATAGCTAACGGTAAAATCATTGGCGATGAAGGCCCAGACCAGCAGCAAAATGCGGCCGCAATCAGCACGAACAGGCCAGCGGCCAGCGGACGCGCCATCAGGCGGGCATTCTGGCGCACCGCGCCCCACAGTGGATAGGTGCTGAGCAGCAGCGCAATGCCCAGCGCCAAGCAGAGCAGAAAGGTTCCGATTTCCAGCATCATGATGATTGTTTTCCCGGCTGATACAGCGACTGCGGGCCGTTGTGATTTTTCTTCATCGCGTCTTCAATCTCCGGCGGCGTATATTTTTCATCGTGCTTCGCCAGCACTTCCTTGGCGATAATCCGGTTGCCGGTCTCCAGCACCCCTTGCGCTACCATGCCCTGCCCTTCCCTGAACAGGTCCGGCAAAATTCCTTCAAAACTGACGCTCACCACGCCGCTGGCATCGTAAAGCTTGAACGAAACGGCGAGGGTGTTGGGATCGCGTTTGACGCTGCCCGGCATCACCATGCCGCCGACGCGCAGCCGCTGTCCCGGTTCCGGTACTTCATGCGCCTCGCCTTTGCCATACAGAATTTCACTCGGGGTATAAAACAGATCGATGTTCGAGCGCAGCGCGTACATCACCAGCGCCCGTGGCCAGGCTAAGGCCGATCAGAATCGCCAGCACGGCATACAGACTATTACGTCGACGGATATTCACAAGCTTTCTCCTGCAGCTTCAGCGGTGGCTTTTTTACTTTTCGCTGCCCGGATGCGACGTTCGCGCGCCTCGCGCTGGCGAATCTCCGCCAGTAAACGACGGCGTGTCAGCAGGGTATGCAACACCAGACCGATCAGCGGGATTAAGGTACAGGCGACGGCCAGCCAGACATAGAAGGCGTAACCGCCCATGGCGAAGAAGGCGTGCCATGACGAAAATGCCGGCGTCATGCTTTCTCTCCCTTGTTGGCCACGCTGATTGCCCACGGGCGATGGCGTTCGGTTAATAAAATCAGATTACGTAACCGCATCAGGGTCAGGGTGAGAAACAGCAGTAGGTAACCGAGAATCGACCAGCGCAGCGGGGTGCGCATCACTGGCGCAATTGCCTGCTGCAGTATGCCGGACGAGCCCTGATGCAGGGTATTCCACCACTGTACCGAGAAGTGAATGATCGGCAGATTGACGACGCCAACCAGAATCAGGATACCGGCGGCACGCCCGGCTGTACGGCGGTCATCAAAGGCGTGATAGAGCGCAATAATCCCCATATAGATGAACAGCAGCACCAGCTCTGAGGTGAGGCGCGCATCCCAGATCCACCAGGTGCCCCACATCGGTTTTCCCCACGCCGAGCCAGTAACCAGCGCAATAAAGGTGAACACCGCGCCGACCGGTGCCATCACGGCAGAGGCCAGATCGGCCATCTTCAGCTGCCACACCAGCCCGCAAAAAGCGGCAATCGCCATTGAGGCGTAGATGCCCATCGACCACATCGCGGCCGGAACGTGGATATAGATAATGCGGAAGCTGTCGCCCTGCTGATAATCAGCCGGTGCGTAGCCAAATCCCCAGATCCACCCCAACAGCAACGACGCCAGACCCGGCACGGCGAACCAAGGTATCAGCCGACCAGACCTAATAGAGCCGCTCGGGTTTCCCCAGTTGATGTAACGCTTTCCACGTATCAGCCACTCACATTTCGGTAAATTATGGGTCGCCGCGCCGGTCAGACGAGGTCATTGCAGGGTAATCCGCAGCGCCGCCGCGGTCGCGAACGGTGACAGGGTGGCGCTGACCAGCAACATCGCCCCCAGGATCGCCAGATAGCCGCCAATCGGTAAGCCCTGCCCGGCGGCCTCAATCGCCGCACTGGCAAAAATCAGCACCGGAATCGACAGCGAGAGCACCAGCAGGCCGAGCAGCACGCCGCCTCGCCGCAAACCGACGGTCAACCCGACGCCAATCGCCCCGAGAAAACTCAGGGTCGGTGTGCCGATCAGCAGCGTTAATGCCATCGCCCACCAGCTATTAAAATCGAGCGATAGCAGCAGTGCCGCCAGCGGCGACAGTACAATCAGCGGCAAGCCAGTCACCAGCCAGTGCACAATCACTTTACCCAGCACCGTGACCGGCAGGGGCGTCGGCAGCAGCAGTTGCTCAAGTGAGCCATCGATAAAATCATCGCTAAACAGCCGCTCCAGCGCCAGCAGCGCGGCGACCCAGGCGACGCCGGGCGCAATGCGCGCCAGCTGTTGCGGATCGGGTCCGATACCCAGCGGAAACAGGGTGATGACGATCAGAAAAAACCATAGCGGATTAACCACATCGGCCCCGCCACGAAAAGCAATGCGCAATTCACGCTGGATGAGACGGAACAGCATCAGATTAACTCCGCCGCGCTCAGGCGAATTTTACGCACCCGCGCCGTCTGGCCGGGCAAATCCTGATGGGTAGTCAGGATCACCGCTCCGCCGTTATCGGCATGTTGAGCAAATTTCATCATTAATTTTTCGATGCCCGTTTTGTCGATGGCAGTCAGCGGCTCATCCAGAATCCATAAGGTGGCGCGACTCAGCCACAAACGCGCCAGCGCGACCCGCCGCTGCTGGCCTGCCGACAGCTGCGCTACCGGCACCTCTTCGTAACCCAGCAGATCGACGCTTTCCAGCACAGCAAAAATCTGCGCGTCATCGCAATCGGAATGGTAAAAGCGCAAATTTTCCAGCGGGGAGAGCACGGCTTTCACGCCGGGATGATGCCCCAGATAGAGCATCGATGCGTGCCAGCGTTCACGCTGCTGCTGGATCGGCCGATCGTACCAGTGTATCTCGCCCTGTTCTGCCCGGCTTAATCCCGCCAGCAAGCGCAACAGCGAGGTCTTACCGGCGCCATTCGGTCCCTCAATCTGCACAATGTCACCTGCTTTGACGCTGAACGACAGCCGATGGAACAGCGTCCGGTCATCGCGAACACAAGAGAGCGTAATGATTTTCAACATTAAGGGGGAATCGCACCAGCTAAAAAGAGGCCAAGATAATACCATAATGTCGCTGTGGGCCGAAGTCTGCACCGTCGTTGAGACGGACCGTCAGGAGGCGATATGTGCGGTCCGCCACGCTGTTTGCTTAAAAATGCAGCCGCGAAAAAGCTTGTTACGCTTATTCATATCCACCGTTACATTATCGGCAAATAAAAAGCAGCTACGCTTATTACGCCACAGCACTATCACCAGGAGAAAATATGAAGCCTTCATCAGGTAACCAACAGGGTCACAATGACGTTGAAAGCGATGAAAAGGACGAGGGAACGGAAATAGAAGTCGATGAGAAGGCGTTACCTTCACGTGCGGCGGCGATACATGAAGAGATCCGTCAGGATGGGGAAAAAGAGCTGGAGCGCGACGGCATGGCCCTGCTCTGGTCAGCCATTGCAGCTGGATTATCAATGGGCGCCTCGCTGATGGCGAAAGGGATTTTCCAGGTTCATCTCGACGGAGTACCCGGCGCATTTTTACTGGAAAATCTCGGTTACACCTTTGGTTTTGTGATTGTCATTATGGCGCGCCAGCAGCTGTTTACCGAGAACACCGTGACGGCGGTATTACCGGTGATGCATAAACCGACCTGGGGGAACGTCGGTCTGCTGCTGCGTTTATGGGGCTTTGTGCTGCTGGGCAACCTGATTGGCACCGCGCTGGGCGCACTGGCGTTTAATGAGATGCCGATTTTTGATGATGCGACCCGTCAGGCGTTTACCAACATCAGTATGAAAGTGATGGGAAACACCCCTGGCGAGATGTTTGCCAATGCGGTGATCTCCGGCTGGATTATCGCCACTATGGTGTGGATGTTCCCTTCTGCCGGCGGGGCCAAACTGGTGATAATTGTGATGATGACCTGGCTGGCGGCGCTGGGCGGTCTGGCGCATATCGTGGTCGGTTCGGTGGAGGTGCTCTATCTGGTGTTTAATGGCAGCATTCCCTGGCACGAATTTTTCTGGCCATTCGCCCTGCCTACGCTTTTAGGTAACATCACCGGCGGCACCCTGATTTTTGCCCTGATCAGCAATGCGCAGATCCGCAACGACATGAGCGAAGCGGCTGTCGCCAAAGCCAAGGCTGACCAAAAAAAGCAGGAGAAGCGCCGTCAGCGTGAAGAGCAAAACGGTTAAGTTGCTGTCGGAATGAGCAAACGCACGGCGTCGTAGTGAATTTCTGCGCCTATCTGCGCTATACTGCTGCGCGCCGTCGTCCTCTTAGTTAAATGGATATAACGAGCCCCTCCTAAGGGCTAGTTGCAGGTTCGATTCCTGCAGGGGACACCATTTATCAATTCTCCCGCCGCCTCTTCTGTTCGTCAAAACCCGATTGCATCAGGCATTGCGCCAAACTACCGTTCGCCAGCGTTTGCTGAAAGCCCGCTATGAGTCCGGATAAACGCGCTCGGCTGCGCGCCGTTTCCCACATTCGAAAAGGAAAATGCCCGCAATGAACCCGGTACAGGCCTGGCGAGGGAGAAACGCCAGATTGAAAAAGCCGCTGACCGCAGCCATGCTGGATAAGGAGACGCTGCAGAGGAGTGTGAAACATTGTCCTGACGACGAATCCGCAGCGGAAAATGAGTAAAATAGTGTGGGTTTAGACCCCGATTGATTAAAACGAGGACCGAAAGCGTGAAAAAGAAAATTACTGTGCCCCAGTTTGGTCAGCAGGCTGATGCAGAGGTGTTCGGCAACAAAATCACCGTACGCTATAGAAGGAAATGAATCCTTTCCCCGAGGCCTCAATAAATGAACAGTATTATGTGGTGATTGATGGCGAGGAAAAAACCATGACGCTGGTGCGCAAGCCGATGGGCTCATGGCAGTTCTCCCTTCAGTAACGACCTGGGGCTGCAAACGGCCTCGCTTCGGCGAGGTTTTCGTTGTCTGACCGCCGAACGACACCGCACGACAACGGCCAGACGTTAAGCGCGGTGCAGAGTTATCGCAGCCTGCGGTGGTAGCGTTCTGCGCTTATTGCCGCAAAATGTCATGACCATTAATCCAGCGTGCGATGCTTTGCCTTGCGGTAAGCCGAGGGCGTAGCGCCTTGTACCTGACGAAAACGGTGGCTGAAGTGGCTGGAAGAGTGAAAACCGCACTGCAGCGCGATACCCGTCAGGGTTAATGCTGGCTGCATCAAAAGCATCCGGGCCCGTAGCATACGGCGCTGCATCGCGAACTGGTGAGGGGCCCCTCCCCCGCTGAGTGACGAAACATACGGGCAAAGTGAAACTCACTCAGCGCCGCTTCGCTCGCCAGATCGGCCAGCGTTAGCGACCGATCGAGGTGCGCATAGATAAACTCAAGCACCCGACGCAGTACGGCAGGTGCCAGCCCGCCCCGCACCTGAGGCAGTTGCTACTGTACTTCGCTATATTGCTGCAGCAGATGAGCCAGCAACAAGGTTGTCGCACTGCTCAGGGTGAGCTGGCTGGCAGGCTGTTGCCAGTCGCAGCTCAGCAAAAAATGGCATAGAGTTGGGTAATGCGCGGGTCGGCGGAGAAGATTTTCTCGTGCAGATTTTACTGCGCCGGACTGCGATCCCACACCTGTTCAGCCAGCTGGCGCAGCTGAGCCTCGCTGCAGTACAGATGGACAAAGGCGAGATCGGCGCGCAGATCCCAGCTCGATCCAATGCCCGCCGGCATCAGGCAGAAACGATCCGGTCCGCCGCCATTGCGCCAGCCCTGCGCGGTTTTATGCTAGGTATCGTAACCCCCTTCCACATACAGGCTCAGCGTGTGGCGATCGCTGAGCGTGGTCAAGCGATCGCCGCTGTTAAACCAGGCCGCCAGTTGCAGGCCATTGCGCAGTTCCACCCGATCGCCCAGCTGCGTTTTATGGCGTTGCAGGGTTTCAAAGGTCTGGTAACTACGCATTCGGGTATCAGCTTCAGAGGAACAGGAAACCAGTTTACGGATCTGGCGGGACAGAGAACAGGCCACATCGGGACGCCTGATAAAAATGCGCAAGATTTTGCAAATCTGCCGCAGTCCGATGCAAGCGCCGCCCGCGCTAAAGCCGCAGACTCCGCACTTTAGACTAAGGAACGCGACGATGAACCTGTTTTTGTATCTCTCTGTGGTGCTGATCTGGGGCACTACCTGGATTGCCATCTATGCGCAACAGTCGGTTGGCACCAGTGCGGTGACCGTTGCCGTGTTCTGGCGCTTTTTACTGGCTTCAGTGGTGATGTTAATGCTGCTTAAGGCGGTGAAACGCCTGCATCGCCTCAGCCTGCACAATCATCTGTTCTACCTGCTGCAGGGTGGCTGCGTGTTTGGCTTCAACTTTGTCTGCTTCTATTATGCGTCCGGGTATATCAGCAGCGGCCTGGAGTCGGTCATTTTTTCCATGGCCGTGATGTATAATGCCATCAACAGCTGGATTTTCTTCGGCCAAGCCCTTCGCCGCGTCTGTTCCGGCAGTGCTGCTGGGTATGGCGGGGATCGTGGTGCTGTTCTGGCATGACCTGCGTGACACCCAGGCGTCTGGCAAATTGCTGTGGGGGATTGGACTGAGCGCGCTTGGCACACTGGGCTTTTCGTTCGGCAATATGATCAGTCAGCGCCACCAGCGGCGGCAACGGGATGTGCTGACCACCAACAGTTATGGCATGTTCTATGGCGCGCTGCTAATGGCGCTGGTATCACTGCTGCAGGGCGTTTCACTCTATCCCAACTGGAACGGGCAATGGCTGGCGGCGCTGAGCTATCTGGCGATAGTCGGATCGGTGATGGGTTTTGGTGCCTATTTTACATTGGTGGGTCGCATCGGTGCCAGCCGGGCCACCTATACCAAGATGCTGGTTGCGCTGGAGTTTTCTACCCGTAATGAGGGTTATCAATGGCATGCCAGCGCCATCCCTGGCATTGTCATGATTTTGCTGGGCAGCCTGGTGATGTTTGCCCGCTGGCCGACAAGCCGTCGCCGCGCTATTGTCTGACGAGGAGGCGGGCTGCGGCCCGCGTCCGGATGAGCGTCATACCCATTGCTGCTGTTGAATGAGTTTTTGTGGTTGATTGATTGCCTTACGTGCAATCCAGTAGAGTAGTACACGCTCATCGTCACTATCGCGATCGGCCATCGACAGCAGTTTGAGCGCCAGCGTCGATTTGGTCACAGGCTGTTGTTCAGCACTCAGTTCAATCACTGCCCGACCGATAATGCAGCAAACTTCATCTTCACTGGTGATGGATTCATATGTCCGGTCTTTCATATTTCCTCCTGATAAGTGAACCATTAGCCTAGCAAAAAATCTGGAAAGCTGCAGGCATAATCGCCTCAGTGAAACACTATCTTACGGCTACTTACCCTTACTCATTAAGCTGCCGCTTTAGTTACCTCTCAGCCGATGCCGTTCATACCCTCTCAGCGGCATGTCATGCCGCGTCCGCTTCCGTTCATGCCGTTGTTCGCCTTGCGCGCGTAAGGCTGCCCTATTCTGTCCGCAGTTTCCAGATTCCCGGACGGGAGAGAAAATCATGAACCAGCCTCAACAGGCTTCGCACCAGCGCACCCGCTGGCTCACACTGATCGGAACGGTGATTACCCAGTTCGCGCTGGGATCGGTTTATACATGGAGTTTATTAAACGGCCAGCTGTCGCAAAAACTGGATGCGTCGATCAGTCAGGTAGCGTTTTCGTTTGGCCTGCTGAGTTTAGGCCTGGCTATCGCCTCGTCGCTGGCGGGAAAACTTCAGGAACGTTTTGGTGTACGGCGCGTCACTATCGGTGCCGGTATATTGATGGCGTCAGGGTTTTGGCTGACCGCACATGCCGACAACCTGATGATGCTCTACCTCAGCGCCGGCCTGCTGGTCGGTCTGGCTGATGGCGCCGGTTATCTGATGACGCTATCAAACTGTGTTAAGTGGTTCCCGGAACGCAAAGGCATGATCTCAGCCTGCACGATTGGTGCATACTGACTTGGCAGCCTAGGCTTCAAATTTATCTGCGGCGCGCTGCTGCCCTATGTCGGCCTGGAACAGGCTTTTATTATCTGGGGCGTGCTGGCGATGACGATGACGATGATCATACTCGGTGCCCTGCTGATGCGTGATGCCCCGCCGCAAAGTGCGGCCAGCGCCAGCCAGCAGCAGACACGCGATTACACGCTGGCGCAGTCGGTACGTCTGCCACAGTACTGGATGCTGGCGCTGATGTTCCTGACGGCCTGCATGAGCGGTTTGTACGTGATTGGTGTGGCGAAGGATATCGGTGAAGGCTTGGTACATCTGACCACGCAGACTGCCGCCAATGCCGTTACGGTGATTGCCATTGCTAACCTGGGCGGGCGCCTGGTGCTGGGCATCTTATCTGACAAGATGTTGCGTATCCGAGTGATTTCGCTGGCGCAGGTGGTTTCGCTGGCGGGAATGAGCATCCTGCTGTTTACCCACATGAATGAAACCACCTTCTTCCTGTCGTTAGCCTGTATCGCCTTCAGCTTCGGCGGCACCATTACCGTATTTCCCTCGCTGGTCAGTGACTTTTTTGGCCTCAACAACCTGACCAAAAACTATGGCCTGCTCTATCTCGGCTTTGGTATTGGCAGCGTAATGGGCTCACTGGTGGCATCGCTATTCGGTGGCTTTACCGTCACCTTTAGCCTGATTATGACCCTGCTGGTGATTTCGCTGTTACTGTCATTGACCATTCGCTTGCCGCATCAACCGGTGGTCGGTAAGGCAGTGTTGCAGCGCCATTAATATTTACGGGCCGCGGAAACGCGGCTCTGCAATACCCGCCACGTCGAGCTCAACCGCAAAAATATCGCCTGATTCAGGGTAGCGTGTCAGCTCTTCTTCTGTGCGATCTTCACGCGAACTGGTGATAAACAGGGTCTTCAGATCGGCCCCGCCGAACGCCACCATGGTAGGCCATTTCACCGGCAGCAGGATCTCATCAACAATCTCGCCACTCTGCGGATCGATACGCACTACCCGTCCGCCATCGAACTGGGCCGACCAGTAATAGCCTTCACTGTCGACCGCGGCGCCATCCGGTAAGCCACCAGCGGCGTCGAAGCGGCGGAAAACGCTGCGCTCGCCCGGTTCGCCGTGGCTATCTAACGGATAGCGGTACAGCACCTCGTTGGGCGTGTCGCTGTGATACATCCAGTGACGATCGGGAGAGAACGCCACGCCGTTAGAGATTTTGATGTCCCGCGCTTTGATCTCCAGCGTCAGTTCCGGCGTAACCCGGCATAGCAGGCCGCCATTTTTGTCTTGCGGTTCCCACAGGCTGCCACACCAGAAGTTGCCCCACGGATCGACCCGGCCATCATTAAAGCGACTGCGCGCGGCTTCACCCGGATTGTCCGCTACCTTCTGTTGCGGTTTACCCTGCTCGTCCAACAGCCAGACGCCGCTGCGCAAGGCGGCAATCAGGCCGCCCTGTTGACGTAAGCCGATACAGCCCACTTCTTCCGGCTGGGGGAAGGTCTGCAGTTCTCCACTGAGCGGGTCAAAACGGTGGATCGCCGGTGCCAGAATATCGACGCACCACAGCACCTGCTCTTCTGTTGACCAGAGCGGGCATTCGCCCAGCTCAGCCTGCAATGTCAGTACATTTTTCACTTCATGAGCCATGTTTTTCTCCTGTTAAAACGTCTGCGAATAATGTAGCTATAATTTATTTTAAATGAGAATTATTTTCGCTTGCTTTTAAGATTATTCTCGCAGAAAATAATCGTTATTCAGCCCTTCCTTATTTCCTTCTCTTTTCCCGACGCCAGATTCCGCAAACTGAAATATTCAGTAATATCTGCATAAATAAATATACATTTCCTGCATCTTCACTCCACTTTTCCAGCATAGCGTCGTAGTCATTGGAAAAGAGGAGACGTTTCCTATGAAGAGAATAATTAAAGTCGCTTCGGTAGTCGGGCTGATAACATTATTAAGCGGCTGTATTATCGAACCCCGTCACGACAATGGCTGGCATCCCCGCCCCTGGGGGGTGAGCGGG
>SZZY01000026.1 GCA_009830035.1 Pantoea sp. Eser | reverse complement strand
GCAGAAAGACGTATCCATTTCAAATAATCAATGAGGCAATCCGCAAACGGTGACTAGAGCCTCCATTTTAGGCTAACAACTATAATAGCAGTGCTAATTACGTTAATAAATGATTTATTAAATAAATAAATAAATTATTACCGTAATTATTATTTATATATTATCAATAAAACTACAAGTCAGTTGTACCTGGTAGGATCTGGAAAGCGGCATATTGGACGTACCGAGGTTGGACCTTTCTACAAAGTCAGGTAGTAGATGGTATTACTAAGCACTTAAGTACAATCCTTTTTATAAGGCAGGTATTAAGGGACGGACTCAGGTAATCTGTGGTTGAAGGAGGCTGAATATTGTATACTACTTACCTGGAAGGGTTTATGCCAGGTTGAATATCTTACCAAATAGGGTCAGGGAAAAATGAACAACTTCTTCTTATTTGATTTTTTTGATAATTCGAGAAAAAGAGAGGAATTCATAAACTGTTAGTATTAAGAACACAATTGTGATGTTTGGTTATACCGCCAAACGTCGGTACCTCCTCCGTTTGCGTGACCCAGGAAGTACCGCGGGGAGGTGGAGGTAGGATTTCACTTCCCAAAAATATTTTATGCATAACAACATGCATAAAATATTTTTTCTAAAAACAAAAGAAGATAGTCATTAAAAAATATGATACATTTGGACCTCGTTCGTCAAAAGTACGAGGTCAAGTCCTATATAATAATATAATACATATATACAACAAATACTTACCTTTTACTCACCTCACGACCAAGGCCGCCAAAAGGTACACTCTTCCATCGCCATCTTCCTTCCTTGAGCATAGGCAGACTCCGCTTCAATGCAGCCAAAACACTGAAGGTTCCTGAAGCAGTACGGACAGTCCTCACACAACTGCTTCCCGCAGGTGATGCAGGAGTCGACATCCATCGTAGAACTATCTCCAGTCTCCATAGCTGACTCCCATGTAGAGGTATCCGCTGTCACTGAAGTAGGTTCCATCTTGACCAGCAGCTATCGAGGAATGAGGTTCCTATGACCTCTCCGATTTCAGGTAGCCGATCCTGACCGTTGATCGGTGGTGGGGATATAGCTCCGCCCACCAAGTCACGGTATAATACCGTGATAGATTTTTTTTGTTACATATATCATAGCTAAGTATTATTTAAATTACAAATATCATAATACAGCTAAAAATGAGGAACATTACGGTAAATACATCTTTTTTAATTAAAAAAAAAAAATCAATTTCTCCCTTACTGGGAAATTCAACAGGTCATAGATATGCCGACCTATAATCTATTGCATTTCCCAATTTACATTTTAGAATGTAAATGGATCAAATTACTTAAATCAATGACTAAATAAATTTAACAATCAATCATGATTCGAAATGAACAATGTCGAGGGAAAACAGCGGCTTCAGAAGAAACTCTTTTCTTTCAAACTACTATAGCTCCTAAACAGTATGAGTTTATAAACAAAACATATTCTCAACCAATGCTCTGACAAGAAAGCTATTGTTGAATTTTCTATTCGAAAAACACTAACATAGCCAGAGCGCGTCAAAAAAAAAAAACTCCCAAAACCTAAAAAATATAGGCAAAACTTGACTTTATTCATTGAAATCAATATAGCTCCTAAACGGTACGTCCTATCGGGAAATTTTATATAACAAAAAATGTTTTCCATTAAATTTCTGATGAGGAAACTGTCGCCAAATTTCCGATCCGAGTAACACCAGCAGAGCTAGAGCGTGTCGAAATGTTCCCTCTTCGAGGATGAAAAAAAGTATAGACCGCAAGCAGAAAGACGTATCCATTTCAAATAATCAATGAGGCAATCCGCAAACGGTGACTAGAGCCTCCATTTTAGGCTAACAACTATAATAGCAGTGCTAATTACGTTAATAAATGATTTATTAAATAAAT
>SZZY01000020.1 GCA_009830035.1 Pantoea sp. Eser | reverse complement strand
TATGAATTTGCTGAAGTTCCACCGGATGTGATTCATGCATTTTCTCAGCGAACCGCGCAGATTGATGATGCCGTAGGGCGGGATGCCAGCCCGTTTTCCCGCTCGGTAGCGGCGCTGGATACCCGTAAAAACAAGGAGTTCGTCGAGGGGGAAGCGAGACGTGAGCAGTGGGATAAGGTGCTGTCGGATTACGACTTTGATCCGGATAAGGTGATCCAGGCTGCCCGTGAGCGCGGCCGGTCGCACACAGCAGAACGCGGAGAGGCTGACTCAGCGGTCAAAACAGCCACCACGGCTGAACCTGCTCTTAAAGAAGCGGTCACGCAGGCGCTGTCGTCTCTCAGTGATAAAAAAGCGCAGTTTGCCTACAGCGTATTCTTACCCGGTGATTTTAGGGTCATTGGCAGCAGTGATGCAAGGTTTGCGGGGCAGAGCCGGAACGGGGAAAGCCGCATAGCGGAGAGCCTGCCTGAAGGGTTGCTGCTTGCGCAACAGCATCCCGACAGCGGCGTGATCGTCAGGATGGAGGGCGAGGGTTTACCGCTCAATATCAGCCGCATCACCGGCGCTGATCAGGTAGTCGATGACAGCTTGACTGCGCAGTTTGCCCGCAATGTGGCAGAGAAACCGGAAACCCCCCTTCCCTTCATTCCGGAGCCGAAGGAGAACGCTGAACAGGAGGCTGAACGGCTTGCCCGCGAAGCCCTGGAAAAACAGGGTAAAGGTGAGAAGGATATTCGCCCGGAAGATATACCCGCCGCCATCAGCGAGCCGGAGGATGATATTGATACCGGACTGCTGGCCGGTAAGCTGAAGGAGGATGAATATCCGCTTACCGGGCGGGATATTGCGGCAGCGCTGGGCGATAAATCGCCGGAGAAAGAGCTTGAAGCAGAGAATCAGCCCGATCAGTCGCTCCATCTGAAGCAGATCGAGCGGGACATTGTGAAAGAAAAATCTTTCGAGGACTGACGCCGGTTGCTATGCCTTTTCCGGCAGCAGCATGATAACGGAAAAACCTTCCTCATCAGGTCGCTGTTCGCTTTTTAAATGGCATTGCTCAAGTAACGGAAACACACCTGAAATATCGCCGGTGAAGCGGATCTCCAGCGGTTTAATCAGTTCGCCACTGTCACTGAACGCGGGATGGAGTTCTGCTTTCGGGGTATAGACGGCATTGGCCGTTACTGACTCCCGGTGATAACTGTGCCATTCCTGCGTTGACAGCAGAAAGTCCCGCCAGTCCATTGTTTTCAGCGTTTCGATAAAATACGTGAAGCGGAATAACACGCTTTGCTTCAGCAGTTCGCCCGTACTGGAGCGCCAGATGTACTCCACCTTGCGGTGCAGCTTTGCGCTAAAACCGTAGCGTTTCCCTTGGTCAAGAAGCCAGAGAATATCCTGCGCGACCGAGCGGGGGAACTGCTTGCGTTTTTGCGCGGTAGCCAGCCACTGCATGATGAACATGTGTATCTGTAAATCTGTGCGAATTTTACCCTGTTTCTGCAACAGTTTTATCGCTACCAGCAGGCACCATGACAGATGCATCAGTTCTTCGGTCGGGCATTTCTGATAAAAGACGGTCAAACAATTCCACTCCATTTTTACTCGCGCGGAAGAATAGCATATTGCCTTCCCATGCGGGAGCAGGGCTACCGCCTTCGCTGCGTTCCTGTTAAAAACCTAAAGGAATCAATATGATGTTATTTTCATACGGAAAACTGGTCAGGGCCAGCTTTCTTTGTCTACCCCTGCCTTCTTCTCTGCCCTTCCCCGCCGACGCGGGGATATAGACGGCTCCGGATATTCAGGTGGGTTTTTCTCCTGAAGGGACAGGCCGCCTTCTGGTGCTGAACACCATCGGTTCCGCACAGCAGAGTATCCGGATGATGGCCTATTCCTTCACCGATTCGGACGTGATGAAAGCGCTTATTGCCGCGCATCAGCGGGGCGTGGATGTGAAAATCGTTATCGACGAGAAAGGCAACCGCAACAGGGCCAGCGTGGCGGCAATGAATCTGATTGTGAATGCCGGTATTCCGCTGAGGACAAATGGTCACTTCCCTATTCAGCAATTCAGCACGATAAGATTTTAATTGCTGATAATCATACCGTTGAGTCAGGCAGCTATAAGTTCAGCAGAGCGGGAGCAAGAAAAAATTCGGAGAACGTGGTGGTGATGCGCTTTATGCCCGCCATCGCCAGCCAGTATCTGTCTCACTGGCAGTACCGCTGGGAAATGGGGACAGACTGGCAATCGACCTACTGATAACGGCGTACAGGTGGCCTCTCACTGACAGGGGTGATCCGTGCGCCAACACAGATCACCTTTTCGATATAAAGTTAAGTCGCTGATTTACCAATTCTGTAGTATTCTCTGCGGGACGATCCTTTTTTGATCCTTGGGGAGGCAGAGATGTCGCAAGCCGTAAATGCAGCAACTTCCTCATCGAAAGAAAAACGTGCCTATCGCAAAGGTAATCCGATGTCAGCGACTGAAAGGCAGTTAGCCGCGATTTCACGTAAACGTGAAACTCATAAAGAAATGAATGTATTTATCCGAAATCCGATGAAAGACCAGCTTTTGCACTTATGCGAGCAAGAGGGGTTAACTCAGGGAGAAATGATAGAAAAACTCATTCAGATTGAGACTGAACGTCGCGGCGGGAAAATGTGAACCTTTCACATTCTTGCCTGTTAAGCCGGTGAGTGTTAGATTACTGATCGTTTGAGAGAAGTTTTGGTGAGCCACGCCGTAAGGTGGCAGGGAACTGGTTCTGATGGGATGTTTGCCCGAAGCCAGAAAAAACGAAACCCCGATAATCTTTCTTTTCTTGGCGGAGCAGAAGATTAATCGGGGCCTACTAAAACTGCATAGCCATCAATCAGGCTATGCGGGGAGTATAGTATCATGCCCAGAAAACTGCAATACATTCTGTGCCTGCTCCTCCTGTGCATTGTAAGTGCAGGAAGACGTGACTGAAACACAGACACTGTTTACTCATTACCGGCAGGTCAAAAACCCGAATCCGGAATTCACTCCGCGTGAGGGTAAAAAGACCCTGCCGTTCTGCCGTAAGCTGATGGCGAAAGCCGAAGGCTTCACGTCCCGTTTTGATTTTTCAATGCATGTCGCCTTTGCGCGTTCGCTGGGTGTGCGTCACCGTATGCCGCCGTTGTTACGCCGCCGCGCTATCGATGCGCTGCTACAGGGGCTGTGCTTCCACTATGATCCACTGGCTAACCGCGTCCAGCGCTCCATCACCAATCTGGCCATCGAGTGCGGGCTGGCCACGGAATCGAAAAGCGGCAATCTGTCCATCACCCGCGCCACGCGGGCGCTGAAGTTTATGGCGGAGCTGGGGCTGATTACCTACCAGACCGAGTATGACCCGCAGATTGGCTGCAACATCCCGACCGATATCACCTTCACGCCTGCCCTGTTCTCCGCGCTGGATGTTTCTGACGTGGCCGTTGTGGCTGCTAGGCGCAGTCGCGTGGAGTGGGAAAACCAGCAGCGTGAAAAACAACGTCTCCCCCGGCTGGATATGGACGAACTGATAGCCAAAGCCTGGCGGTTCGTTCGTGAGCGGTTCCGCAGTTACCAGTCTGAGCGTAAAGCGCACGGACTGAAGCGCGCCCGCGCCCGCCGCGATGCTGACCGTACCCGCCGCGATATTGAAACCATCGTGAAGCGGCAACTGACGCGGGAAATTGCCGAGGGCCGCTTTACCGGCAATCTGGACGCCGTACGCCGGGAACAGGCAAGGCGTGTAAAAGAGCGTATGCTGATGTCCCGTGGCAACAACTATACCCGGCTGGCAACGGCCACCACCTGACCCCCTATCCTTTCATTAATCCGGCCGACCCCGGAGGGTTCTGCACGTCTGTTACTCACCGTTGCTTATTATCTGAGCGAACGGGCATGACAGCCATCCGTCATATCTCCTTTTTTCCTGCCAGACCATGCTGAAAATTAGTTGCCGGTGCCATTTCTGCCCGCAAAATTCAGTTACTCACACATAACTGCAAGGGAACTTTCCATAAGGTTACAGCCGTTGTGTTCACAGAGCGCCAGCCGTACTGATTTCAAAGTGCGTGGTTCCCTTTAAAAACCTGCTCAGTACTTCTTTTAAATACCTTTTATACTTTTCATATAAACAAATAACCTATTCATCGGCTGCCCTATGGACAGCCTCAGATAATGCCCACCCTTGCAGTTGACTCACGTCCGCGCCGGTTCGGTAAAAACAATGCTACCTCCCGTCGCTACGCGACAGGCCCCATAAAGCATCTAAATTTAGTTACAGCATTCAAAATGCATTTCCGCAAAACCAGCCCACGAATATTTAGAACCCTATTATCTAACCCACCACTGAAAAATGGCCTCACCCTAGTCAGAAGCTGGAACAATGTTGTTTTTAACAATGGATGTTGTAACTATCGGCTTAAAGCCGCTTTGAGTTGTGTCGCTTGAAGGTCTGGATTAACACGCTCGTAAGCGGCCTTTACGGCCCGCTAACGCGGAGATACGCCCCGACTTCGGCTTGTCGTGACCACTCCGATAGCGCACAAAAGCTTCTGTATCGCTTTTAACAGGTTTATGTTTGGCAGAACCTATCAGAACTGTAACCGGCTGCGCCGGGTCACGGTGCCACTCACCAATAAAGCTGTATTCAGCACTGGCTGACACCTCCATGCCGCTTTGCGGCATTCAAATAAGCTGGCTGCGCACTGCTCGCCCGTTTTCTACTATGATACCATAAAGGAATCCAATTTGAATTCCTTTGTGAATTCTTAAAGGATTTAAGATTGGATTCTTTTAAGAATTCCTTTGGAATTCCATGTTGGTTTAATTTGGAATTCATTATTGAATTCAAATTGGTATCTATGTAGAATTCAACTATGGTGAGTTGTTGAATTCTTTTTGGAATTCCTTTTTGGTGCCAAGTGGTACTAATCTATAGAGGATATATGTATGCCGGTCATTGTTTTCGTATCACCAAAGGGAGGGGCAGGGAAGACAACTTCTGCCTTAGCCTTAGCTATGCAAATCGCACGGCGTGTACCAGTTACCGTTATTGATGCCGACCCTAATCATCCGATTAAAACCTGGTCTGAAGGAGGAGACACTCCTCAAAATATGACAATTATCTCGGATGTTACGGATAAGACTATTGGTGAAACAATCGCAGAAGCTGCGACAAAAACGCCTTTCGTAATCGTTGATTTGGAAGGGACCGCAGCGACCATAGTCGCGTATGCGATTGCTGAATCAGACTTTGTAGTCGTGCCGACACAAGGCTCACAACTTGATGCTGAACAAGCTAGCAGAGCTTTCGGGTTAATACGGGCACATGAGCGTGGCATCCAGAAGCATAAACCTGATTACCGGCTACCGTATGCTGTTTTGTTCACACGTACTTCAGCGGCGATTCAAAGTAGGGATACCAGGCATATTCGTAAGAGCTTCAAAGCCGGGGGCATTCCTTTTTTTGAAACTGAACTGAACGAACGGGCCGCCTTTAAAGCTATGTTCTCATACCGTCAACTACTTGAATATCTTCCCAGAGATGAAGTTTCAAATGTTGATAAAGCAATTGAAAACGCAGAAGCTTTCACTCGTGAACTGATAGCAAGAATTACTCCGGAAGCAATACAGCAACAGGACAAAGTCACATTATGAGCCGCGTAGATCCGCTGGATAGCTTGAAGAATTTTGAGCCGAAATCAGCCAAAGAGCAGAAATCAAAGCAAAGTAACGCAGAGATTGAGGAATTAGCTAACGAACACGGTTTTGTCGCTAGATTGTCAACAGCGCCGACGCCCCCAGTCGAACGCTCTAAGCGGAGGTTTAAAACCGGACGTAATGTACAGATCAACATTAAGGGGGAGCAAGATACCAAAGATGAATTATATCGCGTTGCTGATATGCTCGATGAGCCATTAGGTGAAACTCTCAAACGTGCGTTAGCAGCTTTGAGACGGGAACTTGAAAATGGGCAGGGCACAAAGTAGCCTCAACACTTGGTGCCGGTGTGTTACGCTGACTCACACTGCCAGCAACCGGCACAATCATCCCATCCCTGGCGAGTCTGGTCATTGGTCAGCAGACAGTCAACAACCATACAATTGCGATCATCAGCTATCATATTAATTTCACTGAATAAATACTCTACCTGTTTTTTCAATTGTTCATCGTTTTCAGCGGCTAAAGGTATCCGGTATTCATTCCCGCCTAAAATTCGACCTTCAAATTCAGCTTCAATTAACCGGTCAATCAACTCCCTAGTCTTTTTCTTTCCACGGGTAAATTTACTGCCATTTTCTATCGAAACAAACAGCGTCATAGAACGTGGGGCAGGGGAGTCCACAGGAGTTTGTGACAGGGTTTTAGCCTCATTCTGGCTGGCGGCATATTTGATGGCACTGCTGATAGTGCTTCGGCTGCAACCTATCGTTTTCTGAACCTGAGTCCAGGAACTACCGCTTAACAATAGCCGATTGATGGCATCGTAACGCGGCTTATTGACCTGCCGCCCACGGTATTTACCGGCCGCTTTCGCTTTGGATATGCCCTGCTGCTGACGTTCCCGCCGTTGTTCGTAATCGCGCCGTGCAATAGCGGCCAGCATATCGAGCAACATATCATTGATGGCCGCAAACATCCGGCTGTCAAATTCATTGGCTCTGGGGGAAAGGTGCTGCCAGGTAGTGGGAACATTAACGGCCACAACCCACACGCCGCGCTGACGGATGATCACTTTAAGTTTCTCCCACTCATCTCCTTTTAAGCGAGAAAGGCGATCGACATCCTCAATGAGTAATACATCACTAGGGCGACTGTCATTAAGCAAACGAAAAAGTTCGGGACGCTCCAGGCGTGCGCCTGATTCGTTCTCAGCATAATAGTTACAGATGATGACATTATGCTCATGAGCAAAGCGGTCAAGCATATCACGGGCACGTTGAGCATCCTGCTCACTGGTTGAAGCCCGAAGGTAGGCGCGAACAAACATGGACATGGTACTGTTAGAGTCCTTTAGTGATACCGGTCTGGTTAGGGTTAGTACTATCAGTATAAACAGTACCGGATTGTGCCAGTTCGGTACAGGGGAACTTAAACAGGACTGCCTGTAAGGAGTTATGTGGCATCAGGTGCTTGATTGATTTAATATGATTAACTATGATTAACTATGATTAAAAACGAATAAAATTATACAAACAGGAGCAAATAAATGAAGAGCGATACACAAGCAGCAACTAGGGTGCTGACAGCTCACGTGCCATTCTGGATGGCTGATAAGGTTGATCAAATGGCAGTCCGACTTGAACGTTCACGCGGCTGGATCATGAAGCAGGCACTTTCCGCATGGATCGTCCAGGAAGAGGAGCGTGATCGCCTGACCCAGGAAGCGCTGGCAGATGTGGATGCGGTACAGGTTATCAACCATCAGGCCGTGCACACATGGGCTGACAGCCTTGGCACTGACGAGCCATTACCGGTTCCACGTTGATGGAAATTAAGTGGACAAGTAAAGCAGTGTCAGATTTAGCACGTTTGTATGAATTTCTGGCTCTGGCTAACAAATCTGCTGCGGCACGGGTAGTTCAGGCATTGGCCCAAGCTCCGACCATCCTGTTAACCAATTCACGCATCGGGGAACAATTATTTCGGTTCGAGCCCCGGGAAATCAGACGGATCCTTGCTAGAGAGTATGAGGTTCGCTATGAAATTCAGAAGTCAGTCCTCTATGTGCTTCGCATCTGGCATACTAGAGAGGAGCGTTAAACACAACCCGCACATCACCTGATGAATATCTAGTTAGGGATGATATAAAGTGCGGTTAATTTTATTAAGCACACTTTAATTTCCGTTGTTATTTTTGTAGCAAGACAGTATCGATAACCCCGTTACTTTGATGTACATCAGAAATACTGATATTTGCCACATCACCTTTAGCGTCTTTGAGCTAAATATTATGGGAGCCTTTACTAATCAGCCATAACGACTCACCATTGACAGTTTTCAACCAAGCCTTACCTTTATTTTTTGACGAGCTTTTGCAAGTCTTTTATTTCGTATCTTCCTTCAACTGCATAAGTGAGGATATCTTTCAGAGAATATTTATTCTCAGGTTTTGATAAATTATCAACGGCACGCTTAGGTAATTTAGCAAAAGCCTCATTTGTGGGGGGCAAAAACAGTAAAAGGTCCCTTACCTTGTAGAGTATCAACCAAACGCCTTAACTGCAGCAACTTAAGGTTGTATGATCTTTAGAGTTAGTGGCATTTTCTATGATATTTTTTGAAGGATACATTTCTGCACCACCAACCATTTTTGAATCAGAGGTCATGGCTGCCATGGAAGTCGAACTTAATAAAACAGAGACACATAAAGTACTGCGTATTAATATATTCACAATAATTTCCTTTTGACTTAATTAATGAAGTCTTTTCTCGCTAATAAATATAGTTGTAAATTAGGAATTTTCCATGTAAGAACATAGCAATTCGAAGGTGTGCGACGTTCGTTGCTGGCTTTCCGCTATCGGACTGGTATGGCGAAGAGCGCCGCCCACACTGCGGATCCGTGACCCGATTAAAGAAGAAAAAATGGCGGCGATAAACGCAGCGCTGTCACAATGCAGCACGGCTCATCTGGCCTTTAACGAGGATGAGATTGATATTCACCGGTGCTGACCGGCAGCCGCGTGGACAGCAGAAACGCTTTGTCACGCCTGGTAAGAATGGAAATATTACCTAGAAGTGGTTGCTGTAAGTGGTACTGGCAAATGTGGAGGGATATTAGGAACAGATATTTAACTGCGCTGGTTTCCGGGCCAAAACTTGGATAGCGGATATCTCGGCGGTTCCGGAGTAAAAATTTTAGATGAATAAATTGCTTTGTAAATTTTTTTTGCATTTACTGAAATTGAATACTATTCTTAATATTCTTTATCCTCTGTAAAGTATCATAATCTTTTATAGTTCAGTTACTATGGAGAAATATCATGACACAACAAGCTCATAAACAGGCTGCTGAACACCATGAGAAAGCAACTAAAGCTCATCACGAAGCAGCTGAATCACAATCGAAAGAATCCTCTGAAAAAGCACACAAAATTTCAACCACAGCTCATGGATATTCATCCAAAGCGCATGAGAAGTCCAAGGGTAAATAATATTTAACCCCCCTATTTTGCATGGTTTCCAATCATCCCTAAAGTTGCGGATGATTGAAATATATGAAGAAAATTCCTGCTTGACAAAAAATAAATATCAGGTCGGCTGCTCCTAACGCACCGTCAGGCGCTACCTTTACTACCTTATATGGAGTACATCGATATGCGGCTGACCGAAAACGACTGGAATGCCGAAGCGATATTCCATAAAATCAGAAATATGGGCTATCCGGGCGGGCGCTCCACGCCGCGAGCCTATATCCAGCCCAAACGTAAGGTGCGGCCCGGTAAAAAGACCGTTCGCTTCGAAACCCAGCCCGGCTATCAGTGCAGCACGACTAGGGCGAAATCGGGGCAGAGAATGCTGCAAAATCAGTTTTGCCGTTAATACGCTGGGTTACTCGCGCTGCCTCCACGTCTCCGCCACCTCCGCATTATCCAACAGCTAAGGCAAGAATTTGCCAGTTTGCTGGGCTGTTCACTGCTGCGGCAGTAATTGTAATATTATTTAGGCCTGTCTGAATTTGGTCACAGTAGTCTACGGATACCATATTCCGGTTACGAAGAGCTACAACAGTAATATTATCATTACCAGAACCGGTTTCAGGTGCATCAACAAAACGCATCATCGCTGCATCGTTATTACCATTAATAACAATGGTTAATCGTACAGCACTGTTATTCTGAGTCCAGTGTTTAATATGAAGGCTTATGTCGGCGTTAATATCAGTGATCTTGAAGTAAACAGCAAATCCAACGTCGCCTGTGCTGAAGTCAGTACCAAGAATGCTGTTAAAGCCACTACCCCTAACAATCAGGTCGTTGGTATCTGCAGTGATGGCAAACGTAGAACCGGTTGATGTTGGCTGAACATCGAAACGGTTGGCAACAAAACCAATGATTGCATAATTATTACTTTGTCCTGAAAGTGGGTCTAGAGCGAGAACTGGCAAATCCAGAGCCTTTGGATTAATAACTATCGGTTCATATATGTTCAGATTTGTCGAGAGTTTGTTGTTGCTAATTCTGTGTGTACCAGCGCCATAAGTCAATGTATGCTCGAAAGTTAGCAGCTCATTACCGAGTAGTGGTTTGCCGGGTGTAAGCAGCCATGTAACCTTCGATACGAAGTCAATGCCAAAAAGAGAGAGCTCAGAAGGTGGATACAGTACCTCACCATCCCACAAACGTTGTTGGATAAATTGTGGTAACTTAATATTATTATTATTGTCGGTTGCCTTAAATAATATAACGTTCCAGGGATACTCCTGACCCCATACCCAAGTAGGGGAATAATTATCTGCGTCAAGAGAAGCATAACTTCCCCAGTCTTTGATGGTCATCCCACTGGAATTAGAGACCTGAGAACCATGTTCTGAAGAGTTGCCACGAGATTTTGATGAAAAACTTGAATCAGTATTACTGTGACTGTACTTTCCACCAAGACTTCCTGTCACCATTTCATCAAAGCTTCCTGAGCCTGAGAAGGAGTAGCTGTTAGTCTGGCTGTTTGAAGCACCTCTGGAGTACTGTCGAGTTGTCGATGAGCCACTGGATGAGGAAAGGTTCTGATTGGTTGATACAGCGGTATTTAGTGTCCGAGGACTATAGTCTATAACTGAAATGTCTGCCATGACATTCTGGGAGTCGATGATTTGGATATTATTTGAAAGTAATACTGGATAGTCCGTGAAGCTATTAACGGGTCCGGGAGCCAGAGTGTATGGTGACTGGTTTGTAAAAATAAAACGCTGCGTACACTCGATAAGATAAGACTTTATTGATTTCAAATTTCTTGTATCGGTATAACATTTTACTTCATATTGAATAATGGTTTTTCCAAGCGTCAACCCTGAGGATAGTATGTTTTCATAAACTACCTGTGTGTAGAGATCTCGATTTATAATCATCATTACATGCCTGTCGTTAAAGTTTTTGTACAGATAATGTAATACAAAAAAGCATTTATTGGTCTGGTTTCAGTACTTGTAGAAAATTTAGCTGAATCTACCGGTGATGTTTGTGTAGTACCACACGCCCAATATCTACCACTCGCAATATTTCCATCACCATCTGGGAAAACATTATAAGCATGTGTGTGGTTTTGAAAAGCGTGACTTTGTATAGAACCAACAGAACTGCTTTGGATACTGTTATTTTGCATGTCAGTGCGAGTGCCGATATCCGGATCGCGTCCGGCATTACTGTCTACCCCCCGCACGAATCTTCCTCTAAGATCTGGCAGATAAAACTGGCCGGTAGGCGGATTAACACCAAAGCTGTTACCGATAATTTTATAAAGTTCAGAGTAGGAAGAAGTTGATAATAAACTTCCGTCACAGTGTGTCCATCCAGCTGGAATATTTGACAAGGTCCCTGCCCACATCATTATCTGACCTGCATTGCTCATAATCTATCCTTTTAAATAAATCCACAGATTGCAGCATATAATTAGAATACTACTGCCTAAATTACTACTATAACACCAGCCCGTATAAAGTGTTAGTTATAATTTAATCAAATTAATTTACATTGTAATTATAAAAAAAAGACCTTTAGACATGAGAGTCAACAAAAAAACTCATGTTTAACTTGATAAGTGCTCATGTTTGACGTACTAAGCTCTCATGGTTAGCTATTTTTGTAATTTAATATCAATGTATTACAAGCGCCTAGGTTTTAAAGTTTTTGAAGAAAAGAAAAGTCTTTTAATGCACAGTGCCTGTGGATAAAGCAGCATAAACCCGGAGGATAGATCCTTCTAACCTTCGATGGTTGGAGTAAAACGTAAAGTGTTCATATTTTAGCCATTGTGTGTACCTGCTTTCCTGTCAGAACGGTTGATATTCCGCTTTTTCGCTTTGGCTGTTCGTTCTTCGTCGCTATGCTCCTGTGGTACGCCTCAGCCAAAGACTGCGGCGAGCGGTGCGTATTCTCAGATCAACCAGCTTAATTTCAAGCCAACGATCCAAAACATGATCCAAGGATCTAAGTTCTTATTCTTATCCTTTTCGCTAACCATTACTGAAAGTAAACATAAGCCCCTCAGAGACATTTTAAGCCCCAGATGCAGCGAAACAGGAAAACGTGCTTAGAGGACGATACAGAGCGTTATACGGGGTAGGACAAAGTTGAGTCTCTGAGACTTGGCTTTACATACAATGCTAGCAGATTCTGTCAAATGTCTTCAGAGCAAAATCGGTTTTAGTTGCTCGCCTCGTAATTCGCTGCTTGCTCCACTCATAACGCGCAGATACAGCGCCCCACGCCAGTGCTTTGCACAGTCACGGCGTTCCGTTCGCTGGCTCATGCTTACTGGATCGCCAGCACTGGCGAACGTCCCCGGCGCGATGTAACGATGGCGCAGAATGTGACAACGGTTCGCGCCTCTTTGAAAACACGGCTCAACACCGTAAATCACCCTCTGTCTTTATGTTGTGCCAGAAGGGAATTCTTGCACCGAGCTACCGTAACCAGCTTGCCTTTACTGGATATCTTTGGTGAAGGCATGGGGAATACCAACTACAACATGGGCGTTACCGGCACATCGGGAGCGGGTAAAACCGGTCTGGTGCAGCCTATTTTACGCAGTGTGCTGGACAGCGGCGGGCTGGTCTGGGTGTTCGATATGGGCGATGGCTATAAGTCGTTCTGCGAGAACATGGGTGGGACTTACATCGATGCCTCGTCACTGTCGTTTAACCCCTTCGCCAACGTCACGGATATCACACGCTCCGGTGAGCGTATTCGCGATCAGTTGTCTGTGCTGGCAAGTCCGGACGGGAATCTCGATGAAATCCACGAAGATCTGCTGCTCGAAGGCGTGATGTATGCCTGGGAGGAGAAAGGAAATGCTGCGCACATTGATGATGTGGTGACGTTCCTGAAAGGCGCTGAGCTTCAGGCAAGAAAGGACGGGGCAGACAGTATCGCCCGCCGCTTTGATGAAATTATCAAGCTGCTTGGAAAATACGGTGCTGGCGGTATTTATGTGGATTACTTCAACAGCGATAAGCCCTCGCTTCAGGAAGATGCCCGGATGATTGTCCTTGAGATGGGGAGCCTGCAGGAAAGGCCCGCACTGCTCGTCGCGGTGATGTTTTCGCTCATCATTTATATCGAAGACAAAATGTATCGTTCGCCGCGTAACCTGAAAAAGTGTTGCGCTATCGATGAAGGCTGGAAACTGCTGAACTTTAAGAATCAGAAAGTTGGGTCATTTATTGAAACAGGCTATCGCACTGTCCGTCGCCATAACGGCTCCTTCATTACCATCACACAGAACATTAAAGACTTTGATTCACCTGATGCATCTTCAGCCGCAAAAGCGGCCTGGGGTAACTCTGCTTTCAAGGTGGTAGCTAAACAGGATACCGCCGAATTCAAAACCTATTGTGAAAACAATCCCAGCCAGTTCAGCGACTATGAACGCCAGATTATCGAGCGTTTCGGGGATGCGAAAGAACAGAAGTTCTCATCATTTATGTTGCGTATCGGGGCAATCAGTTCATTCCACCGGCTGTTCGTTGATCCCCTGAGTCGCGCCATGTTTTCTTCCAGGGGCGTTGATTTTGAGTTTATCCAGGAAAAACGGGCGCTGGGGTGGGATATCCACGATGCGGTTTATGCACTGGCAAAACTCAACGATCCGGACGAAATGGAGGAGCTTGAAACATGGAAACTTTAAACAGCAGCGATAGTCGTAGCGGTATTGTGCATTCCGCCAGACGCGTGTTCCGGTTCCGATGGAAAATGGCCGGGCTGGCGGTGGCGCTGGTTGCCGTGAATGCCGGTATCTCGGCGCTGATGGTTGAGTGGCGAATGCCTGACGTGGTGACGTTCGATATGAAAGGGACGATAGACCGGTTTATGGATTCAGTCTTCCCGTAAAAATCTTGATGAAGCGACCAGCCGTGCCCTGACCGAACGTTTTACCTCAAACCTCAACCACAGCATTGAGGACTGGCAGGCATCACACCACGCACTGATTCTGGTGACGCCTGCTGTGGTCAGTGGTGCCAGAGATATCACCCGCGATGTTCAGCAGGACGTGGCCCGGAAAATGCAGGCGGGACAATGATGAAAAAGTCACTTCTTCTGATACTGGCGATAGCGTACAGCGCCGGTGCTAAGGACCTGGGAACATGGGGCGATCTCTATCCCATTCAGGAGCAGGATATGCTGACGTTCATTCAGCAGCGGCTTAAATCGATGGAGGCAGATGGTTCGCTTGCCCGTGAGCAGAAAGCCGTTCAGGAGCGTGTAAAAGCGCATATTCTCAGGCCGCCACCGGTAACGGGGCTTCGTTTAGCCGATAAAAGCGAAACCCACTATATCGACCCCACCTTTACCGTCGATAAGGATATTACCGACGGTAAGGGCGTCGTTTCGCGCATAAAGACGACAAAATCAACCCACTGGAGTATGTGCCATTCAGGGAAACCCTTTACTTCATCGATGGCGACGATAAACGTCAGATCGACTGGATAAAAAAGCAAAAGCCGGACACGGTGATCAGTAAAATTGTCCTAGTGAACGGCAACATTAAAACCAGCGGTGAAAGCCTTAACGCCCAAGTTTACTTTGATCAGAACGGCACGTTAAGCCGTAAGTTTCAGCTTGACGCCGTTCCGGCCAGAGTCACCGTTGCTGCTGACGGTAAACGTCTGCGGGTAGATACGTTTGCGATGGAGGGCGAAAAGTGAGACTACCAACAGCCCTTATAATGATATGTGCTGTGCTGTTTCTGCCAGGCAGAGCCAGCGCGTCAGCCGCCGCCTGCGATGGTCATTTTGTCAATCCGATCACCGATATCTGCTGGGAATGCCTGTTTCCGATAACCATCGGCAGCATACCGGTTGCGCCGGGCAATGTTGCTGATACCGAAAACCCGGCCAGCCCGATACAGATATGTCCTATGGGAGTTTTCTACCGTATCGGGCTGGCGATAGGCTTCTGGGAGCCTATGGCGATCACTGATGTCACCCGCTCCCCTTTTTGCCTGGTCAATATGGGCGGTATTAAGCTGGATATCGGTAAAGTCGGCATGGGGGTTGGGCGAGCAGTAAAATAATGAGGTGCCAAACGTGTTTTATCACGTTCACTGGTACAAATACCCGCTGATAGCCTGGCTGAACATTATTACATTACGTCTGTGGGCTGTTTGCAGGGCGGGGATATGGATATCGGGTATCTGACCGAGCTTGATCCGATGTGGAATGACGATCAGCTTTCTCTCATTATTAACCCTGAAGCGGCGCTGTTCGGTAACGTTATTGCATAGGGAGCCTGTGCCGCAGATGCTGCCGCCAGTCTGGTTAAGCCCGTCGATGCGCTGTTCTGGTGTGCCGGTAGCCACGGTTCGCTGTATCCGTTTACCGGAACAGTCACCAATGAATACAGCCCTGCGCAGTCGTCGGTGCTGCTTTCCGAGCGGATGTCCTTCAAGCTGCACCGCGAAGGACTGGTAATGGAGAGCGTGGGCGCAGATACGGCGGTGTGTTTTGAGTATCCTTCGCCCATTATCCCCAAAAGCCGCTGGCGATATCAGATGGTGAATACGTTACCTGACCCGCTGACCTGGCAGACAGGACACCTCACCCCCAACGACAAGAAAAACTACGGTTATTTAATGTGGCGTAAGCGTAACTGCGTCTTTCTCTGAACAGGAGTATTAACGATGAAATACCTGCCTGTATTATTGATGGCGGTTTTCCCCTGCCTGTCTCATGCCGGAACTGTATCAGAAGACAGGGATTTTATTGAGCGGATGCAGTCGGCTGAAGCTCAGGCTCAGAAAATGGAGGTGCCGGACTTTATTAAGCAATTAAAAAATAATGGTGTATCCAAGGAGAATATGGATTTCATCAAAAATCTCCAGCGTAAGCAACAGATGCAATATCAGGCTGCACAAAAACTACAGCCCGCTATTCAGTATTTTGTGTCATTTTCGATCCTCCGAAATGGCCTTGCCATTATGCTGAACAACGCCGCTCAGTTTGCTGTTCCGGTCAATATTCGCGGGATGATTAATAACGATTTCCGGCAGACGGCGAATGCAATTTTTGAAATGACAAAAGGCAGTAATAAAGGGGGCGTTCACATAAACCCCAAAGCCTTCCGGCAGTACGGGATAACCGCCGTTCCGGCACTGGTTGTGACATGCGGAAACACGTTTGATCGCGTATCCGGCGATATCCGCATTGATGGCCTGCTGCGTAAGGTTGCCGAAGGTGGGGACTGCGCTGATGTGGCGAAGGCCGCACTGAAGGAGGCTGCACAATGAAATCTTTATGGCTGGTGACAGCTCTGTTGGCAGGATTTATCGTTAACTTTCTGGTGACAGCGAACGCTGATTTTAACAGCGGTATGAATTACGCTAAAGGGCTAAAGGGCTAAAGGGCTAAAGGGAAAGGATCTTGATACCTTTAAATCATTCAAGCCTGCGGATAACCTGCCTGACTACAGCAGTAGTCCGGACGCGACAAAGTACTACGGTGGCGTGCAGAGTACCGGTGTTGATTTGACGTCTCCGGGCAGCAACACGCTGAACAGTACCGGGTGGGGAAAGGCCGTCACCGACTCTATCAGTAAGCAGCCTAAAGATATGGTGACGGCTGAATCCCCGTTTCTGGATAATGGCCGTAATGCCGAGAATAATGCTTAAACGGTATTCGATCTCAAACTGTGCGAGTCCGAAGAATTCGAGAAGAGCGTATTTACTAATTATGTCTGTGACAGGGATTTGCAGGTTCAGCAATACTGCACCAGAACCGCGACTATATCCGGGCATTATGAAGATACTACACAACAGAAAACTTATACGATTGAAAATGAGTAGTTCACATACATGTATGACGGGAACAAAAATATTCAGTTTTATTTTACCTCGCCAGCGTCGGGCACAGTATTGAATGCAGCATTTACTATTAACGTTATTAAGCCTGTCGGGAGTCGGTATTTTTATCCCAGCTTTTGGGGCGGTAGCGAGCGGTACGTTCACGGGAAGTTCAATGAGTTTTGCCCTGCCGGGAGCAACAGGGAGTCAGTTAGCGCTGGGCGGTAATTCGCCGACAGGCTCAATGGAAGTCAGCAGTTGTCCTGGCAGTCTTCAGGCGTTCTGCCGCAAGGCCGCACAAAATATGGCCGGTAATCTGAAGGCAGGAACCAGTATCCGGTTTGAGGTGACTTTAACCATGCAGGTGCCGGGGAAAAATGGGTGCCGGATGTTGTCTGGTCAGAGAATTGTCCGTTTGATAAAGCTGAAGGTAGCCTGACCGGGACGGAATGCACGGAGCCTGGCAGCGATAAGACCGTGACGGTCGATGGTCAGCCCTATACTGTTCATCAGGACTACTGGGCGTACCGTGACAGCTATCTGACCCAGAGCGAAAGTGAGGGAACCTGCGGGGCTTATATCAATAATGCGGCCTGCAATGTCGTCAATCAGCAGTGTGTGAATCAGGGGGACGGTGCCTGCCTCCACGCCAACATCAACGTATTCGTGTGAAACGAAAATGAAAGGAGAAGGTCAGGTCTGCGGGGATGAACTTTTCTGTACTGACGGAAGCTGCGTGCTGGATAACAACGGCAAAAACGACATGTTTGCCAAAGCGGCATCGGAACTGGCGGCGGTCGCCGCAGCGGGCAAGGACGTTGCCGAACTGAACAGCAATGATGTGAAAATCTTCACGGGCAAGGGCGTGTCCTGCAAGAAGTTTGCCGCCGGGTTCAGCAAGTGCTGTAAAGATTCGGGCTGGGGGCAGGACGTGGGGCTTGCCAGTTGCAGTAGTGAAGAAAAAGCGCTGGGTAAGGCCAAAGAAAAGCGGCTTACCGTCTATGTGGGTGAATATTGCAGCAAGAAAGTGCTGGGGGTCTGTCTTGAGAAAAAACGCGGTTACTGTGAGTTTGATTCCAAACTGGCACAAATCGTCCAGCAACAGGGGCGTTCATGGCAGCTTGGGATCGGGTTTGGTTCAGGTAAGTCGCCTGACTGCCGGGGAGTTACGCCGGAAGAACTCCAGAAGATAGATTTTTCAAAAGTCGATTTCTCCGCGTTTTATAACGATCTGAACAGCGGTAGTGATATTCCCGCTGACAATAATCAGCTGGAGAAAATGAAAGACCGTATGAAAGCCATGTTTGACCAGGGGAGTAGCCACTGATGCGAAAAGCCTGTTATCTGATACTCGCTGCTGCCGGATTAATCGGGGGACACGCCCAGGCCAGCGATACCCGGCTTGGTGGCTTTCCTGACAGTGAAGCGCAGGGCTGGATTTGGTACAACGAACCGGTATCTCCTGATGAGGACGAGCCGCCGTCAGCACCGCCTCCCTCAGCAATATCACCGGAAAATGCCACGGAACTGAAAGAGAAATTGCAGGCAGCGACGAAGGCAGCGCTCGATAAGGCGATTATGTTCCCTTCTGCAGAAAATTTCAGACTATACAAGCTGCTACAGAATTTATGGGCGGAAAAATCGTCGCAGTTTGCTCAGTCCTCAAAAGAGGCGCTGCTGAAGTTCCCCGAACTGGATTACAACCTGCGTTACAGCCATTACAACGGAACGGCCAGTACCCGTCAGGCGATGCAACGCCAGCGCGAAAAAGACGCCATTAAAAAGCTGTCTGCTGATAACGGGCTGTTTTATTTCTACCGGGGGAAAGAGCCGGTGGATGTGCTGATGGGCGTGGTTGTGCGCTCGTTCGTCAGGGAGTACGGCATCAATCTTATCTATGTGTCAGTTGATGGCAAACTTGCGCCGGAACTGCCGGGGTCACGGCCTGACAACGGACAGACGGAGGCCATGCATATTACGCATTATCCGGCGCTTTTTCTGGTGAACCCCCCGCACGGAGGCTTACCAGCCACTGGCGTATGGCTTCCATTCACAGGAAGACCTGGCCTCGCAATTCCTTCTTGTGGCAACCGACTTTGCACCGGGTTTTTAATCGCGTCAGCGCATATCGGCCTGGTGATAAACCTCACTGTCGTTTCGCTTGCCTACGGCGACAACCAGCAGAAGGATTTGGTCGTCGATAACCTCATAAACCAGTCTGTAGCCGGATGAACGCAGTTTAATTTTATACCGGTTAATTCTGCCGCTCAGTCTGGCCGAGGGGATATGCGGCTCATGCAGCCGTTCGGCCAGCTTCTTTTTAAACTGCTCACGGACGGTATGACCCAGCTTTTCCCACTCTTTCAGAGCGCGTCTGTCAAAGGCCAGTTTATAGGTCATCGAGGTTTACGCTCACAATATCCGGTTGTTTCATACGTTCGTCTGCAACAGCGTTTAGTTGCGCATCCTCGGCAAGATCGCGGTAGTAAGCGTAAAGCTCGGGGGGGACGCAATAAAATGCGGGTTCGTTACGGTTAAGGATTGCGACTGCATCGCCTTCGCCTTCCGCAACTGTTCCCATCGGGTTGCGTTTCAGATCGGTGATGCTGGCCGCGATATTCGTCAGAATTTGATAAGTCATCATAGCCCCTGTTACGTGGTTTTATTCAAGAATAAAACTTTAATGGTGCTTTTAAAAGTCTTTTAATGGTGCGGAAAACACTTGCTGCCGCGCTTCGCTTGCCATCCGGCTCATTGAGCCAGAATAAATTCTGACTCAATGGGCCGGAGCCGAAAAAAACACATCAACTATCAGACGGGTGCCTTATAGCTGCACCGGCGCTGCCGTGTTCTGCCCGGAGGATACCACCGTCACGACAGCCTGATTTAACGACTCTTTAATACAGGTGAATTTATGCGATGTATTCCTGCACTTCCCTTCCTTCTGCTGGCGTTCACGACCAGCGCGTCCGTCAACGCCACAATCTGGGATGATATCGCCAGGCTTGAAGCTCATAAACACATGCAGCAGAGCACCGGCGTACCGGTTGCCACTCAATCCGCAGCGGTATTACACCGACTCAGCGACGGGCGGCAGGTAAATCTTCGGGACTGGAAAATCGTCTTCTTTATGTCGTCTTCCTGTCCACACTGCCATGCTTTCGATCCCGTTCTGAAAGCTATTGCTAAGGACACCGGCTTTTCAGTTTTCCCTTACACCCTGGATGGCCGGGGCGATGCGTCATGGCCGCAGGCAGTTCCGGCCCCGCCGATGGTGATCACTGAATTCTTTGCTCAGGGCCTGCCTATTGCCACGCCCACGCTGTTTCTGGTGAACGTTAATAACATGAAAACCTATCCCCTTCAGCAGGGAGAAAGTGAGCGTGAAGCCTTTATGGCGCGGCTTGACGAAGTGCTGTGCTTCGCTATGGATAACGGGGAGGCGAAATGAACGGTGGTCTTAGAAAAAGCGCGCTGGCATGTGCTTTATGCCTTTATACCCTGATGGCCGGTGCCAGTCTTAACGATGATATGAACAGGTTCTTTGGCAAGCTGGGCTATGAGCAGAATACCACCACGCCGAAAGTCTGGCAGGGGCAGGCGGCAGGTTACGCCACGGGTGGGGCGCTCTATGCGCGAACCTCCGTGAAGGATGTGCAACTGGTATCGCTCCAGTTACCCAGCCTGAACGCCGGTTGTGGCGGTATTGATATGTTTCTGGGTTCCTTTTCCTTTATCAGCAAGGATGAATTCATTCAGTTTGCCAAATCTATTCTCAGTAATGCGCCGGGGCTGTTCTTCGACCTAGCCCTGAAGACAGTGACCCCGCAACTGGCGTCGGCAAAGGATTTTCTCCAGAAACTGGCGTCAGATGTCAACAGTTCCAATATGAGCAGTTGCCAGGCCGCAAGGGCTATCGTGGGCGGTCTGTGGCCGGAAACGCAGGAGAACGCCAGCGCGGTTTGTCAGACTATCGGCAGCGATTCCAATTTCTTCTCGGACTGGGCTGCGGCACTGGCGGTCAGTACAAAAATATGAGTAGCAAAGCCGGGGATGATATGAAAGACCAAGTGCTGCGTAACAAAAACCTCATATGGGATTCTCTTGAAAAAAATCAGGTATTCAGCGGGAACCAGGAGCTTAAAGAATTTGCCATGAGTATTACCGGCACCATTATTTTTGATGATGATGGTAAGCTTCAGCCTCTTACGGCCATGACGACCAATGAAGATCTGATCCATGCGTTGCTGCATGGCTGTACGGCAAAAATCTACACCTGTAATGACGGTGAATGCCTGAAGGCAACGATTGGCGAAGTAACGATCAGCGCGGAGAACTCCCTCAGCGGTCAGGTCAATAAGATGTTACAGAGTATCGGCAGTAAAGCCTATGCCGATGAGGCATTGACGGAAAAGGAAAAAGGCTTTATTACGTCCACTTGTGTTCCGGTATTGCGTTATCTCGTTGATCCGCTCTCTCTGGGCGTATCGGATTCGGTTATCTACCAGCTTTCGGATTACATCAGCTTCGACATTCTCATCCAGTACATGCAGGAAGTGATGCAGCAGGCCCGCGTTATGCTGGCGAGTAAAAGCTACCCGGACAGTGCGCTCAAACCGTTGCAGGAAAGTATGGCGAACGCGAACCGTCAACTGGCGATCATGCAGTCCAGGGTTCAGGTACAGCAGGATGCATTAATGGTTGTTGAGCGTCAGATGGGTTACATGCGCCAGCAACTGTCCGGACGGTTACTCGACCGCTATCAGAATAACTATCGCTTTTCCGGAGGTATGTAATTATGCAGGTGATTTATACCATTACGGGCGGTGACTGGCTGGCTGACTCGCTGAATGCCGTGGCGGTATTAACCGCGTCGGCCACCTGGGGAACCCTGATTAAATGGGCTTCCATCTTTTCTGTGCTCGCCGTGGTGTGGAGCTGGTTACAGAAGAAAGATGTACTGAACATTCATCAAATGGGTGGCGGTAATTGTTATTGTACCGGGTGTGCTCATCGCCAACAAACATTCGGTGCAGGTTATCGATATTACCGATCCGACAGCCGTTCATCAGGTGGACAATGTGCCTGGCGGGCTGGCTATTCCGGCGTCATTTATCACATCGATAGGGTATGCGCTGACGCAGAGCTACGAGGAGGTTTTCCATCGCCCTGATGCGGTGTCGTACAACAAAACCGGCATGTTGTTTGGCTCCGAACTGGTTAAGGCCAGTACCGGTTTTACCTTCGCTGACGGTACGATAGCTGGCCTTTTTTCTGATTATGTTCAGAACTGTGTGATAGGCGACATCTTCCTGAATCATAAGTATTCAATGGAAGATTTGATGAACAGTAACCCGTATTCGATGACATTTGAAAAACCCAGCCCGCTCAGAGGGATATTCGACAAAGCGGGGAGTTTTCAGACCTGTCAGCAGACTGCAGTGACCCTGCAACAGCAGATAGGTACTGACTCTTCTGGCGGCGGCAAAACATTCTCGTACTGGGCGCAGAAACTGTTCGGTAGCAGGACTAACCGTGAACAGTTGTTTGCTTCCCTTCTGGGTGACAGCTACGGTTATTTTTATAATGCCGGCAGCAGCGCGAGCGGCATTATTAAACAGAATGTTGTGATGAATGGACTTCGCAAGGGGATCAGCGCTTATGCCGCACGTAATGGCGACACCGCCAGTATGATGAATATTGCGACGGAAACGGCCACAGAGAAGCAAATCATGCAGACTGTCCTGCTCGGTATGATGATCGGGCTTTTTCCTGTGATGATCGTGCTGGCTATCATTAACACGCTCACCTGGACCGTTCTCAAGGGGTATATTTTTTACGCTGGCCTACCTTCAGGCATGGCCGTTGCTCTTTACGATACTGAATAATGCCATGACGTTTTATCTGAAAGCCGGTGGTGCTTATGACGTTACGCTGTCCAATCTTTCTCAGATTCAGCAGCAGCATTCGATGATCGCGTCAACGGCGGGCTGGCTTTCGCTCTCTATTCCCTTTATCGCTTATGGCATGGTGAAGGGACTGGGCGGTGTTGTTTCGCAGGCGGGCAGTTATCTCAGCAATATGACGCAGGGCGTTGCCTCTCAGGCCGTAGATGGTACATATGCGTTTAACAATATGCAGACGGATAATGTTCAGGGTTTTAAATGGGATACTAACGGTAACTATATGAACGGTCGGCAGGACTGGCAGTTGCAGAATGGAGCAATGAAGGCAACAGCGCCTGATGGGACACCAATATATAACGCTCAGTCCGGGGCCTCTAAACTGACAACGGATCTTAATATTGGTCGTTCGATGGCCTCTACTGCCCAACGAATGGCAAGGGAAAGTCAGGTTCAGGCTGAAACTTCGCTACAAGGTTTCAATCATGCTGTTAACAGCGCCTTTAACCAGGCGAAACAGTTTACTCAGCAGTCTGGTAACAGTGATACGCAAAGTAACAGCGCGAATGATTCGCAGACAGTTCAGGCACAACAGGCATTGAGCCGTATGCAGTTCTATTGCGCATGATCATGCGGTTCGACATGGCGAAACAGATCAGCAGGCTTGGGCGGAAATTGAAACCAAATCAAGGGATGCTGAAGTCGAGGGACATGGTGGTTGGTCATTATCTAAATATTCACTTGGTAAGGCTGCGGCGGCGTTTGGTTTTGATGCTGGCGTATCAGGAAAAGTTTCGGCCAAATTGGGGAGCCAGAGTTCCGCTGATCAGCGTCAGACTGCGAGTACTGATCATACTCATAGTGCGGATGCTAGAGAGATGCAGGAATTCCGAGAAGGTTCACAGGTACTTAAAAACTACGCTATGACGCATACAGCCACACATACCGACAACAGTTCTGCCTCGTTGCTAAATCAGATTGGCACAACGCTCAGCGAAGCCGACAGCCATTACCAGCAATATACGACCAGTACAGCTCGTAGTCATGAGTACAGCAAGGTTGCATCCATGACGGAAAGCGAAACGGCACAACAGACCAGTAATCTATCTCAGGAATTTGTTATGTATGTGCGCGAAAAGGCACCGGACAAAGCCGATCAGATACTGACCGATAGCTCAGATGAACTGACACGACAGCAACGGGAATCACTGGCTAACGATTTTATGGAAGAAAAACTGCGGTCACGTATTGAGGAGAACTTCGATAGTAATCGTGCAGAATCGTCCAATGGAATGCAGGATGTTCAGCCATCGACACCAAGCACACAGAATGCAATTCAGTCCGGGGAACAGACAATAGAAGACCGGGCGCAGGCCGCGAATACCAAGGGGAATCTCCAGAAGCCAGTGGATACTGCGTTAAACCAGAATAATGAGGAAATTAACACTAGTCGGACAAATATTGAGCAGGGTCACAGTGATATTGCGCAGGAGAGAACTAAAATACTGAATGAGGAAAGTAAAGCCCATCGCGGATTTGCTGATAATTATGCTCAAGCCGTAGGTCATCAGAATGATCAGAGCACTTCAGATCCGGGGGATCTTAGCAAAGCAGTGGAGAGATTGAAGGAGAATAAAAATGAATAGGATAAGATTATTACCACTTTTAACTAGCTCAGTTACGTTTCTTATGATAGGTGTACTTTTTTATTCTCCTTATAACATTGTCTATTATATAATTTTATTAGTAGTAGCCATTCTCTGCTTTATGAGTTATCTATTTTTGAGAAGCTTATTGCCCAAACATGTAATTACTTACCTTCTAATTATGATTTTTTCTTTTTTGGTGTTTGTATATTTGTTTGGTGGGGATTTCAAGCAAGACAGAAATTTTATCTTTCTTTTGGCTTTTCAAATTATAGGCTGTGTGGCTAACTCAATAGTTTTTTCTATTATGGGGAAGATAAAATTGAAACAATAAAGTTAAGGGGCTATCCAAAATCAGTTATTGAGAAAGCTTATAAAGACATTCTTTTTCGCGAAGTTGAAAGGCGCATCAAAGGTAAGGTTCATCCAAATGCTGTATCTAAGGTTGCGGATGGCATTGCTACCGGAGTACTTGCTGAAACCTTATCTTCGGGGCGGGCAGACTTATTCTCTGATAACCTGATCCCTGCTGCAATGAGCATTGCTGATAGTCATTTGGTAAATTTTGAATCGGGAGACCATTCCGTAACTGGTTCCCACGCTAATGACTTCAACCCGGCAACAGGTTTGGCTATGACCAGTGATTACTTTGATTCCGGAGGGGATACTTATGGTAGCTCCTTAAATCATGACGGTCTCTTTTCATATGAAAATAATATTTCTGGCGGATTAGATAACCATTCAATAGATCACGGCAGCTCTTTCAGTAGCGGATTCGACGACAGCCGATACTGAAATGTTAATGCTCCGCTGACCACGCTGAATCATCATTTGCCATTAAAATCCTGATAAGCGCAGTTTTCATGACTGCGCTTCTTCCTGTGGAATAAATCTATGCGACTCATTAAATCACTGATACTGGTGGCGGTCTGCCTGTGCTCAATGAATGCCATCGCGTTCTGTTTCGTGCAGGCAGGAGAACGCTACCATCTTGACCCGATGCTGCTTGAAGCAATAGCCATGCAGGAAAGTAGCCTCAATCCGCGAATCACCAATGATAACGGCCCGCGACTTGGTAAAGACTATGGCCTGATGCAGATAAACAGCAGGCATATTCCTGAACTGGTCAGAATGGGGGTTATCCGCTCCCCGCAGAATTTACTGAACGACCCGTGCCTGAATGTACAGATAGGTGCATGGATACTAGCTAGGCATTTACGGACGTGTGGTGTTAACTGGCACTGTCTGGGTTCATACAACGCCGGATTTTTCGATAAAAATGCCGGTAAGCGGGAGCATTACGCCAATCTTATTTATAACCTCTACGTCCGTGTTAATCGCTCGCAAGAAATAGCAGGTTAATTCCTCTCACCGGAAAAAACAAATGAGTCTCAAAGGCCGTGATATTACGCAGGGCGGTCAGGTCACGTTTATGCGTTTCCGGATGTTCCTGCAGGTTAATAATATTCTGTTCTACTATGTTTTTATTGGATGGCTGGCCTTGCTGGGATTTATCCTTTATCTGCGATTAAATACCCAGACATTCCTTAACGGGCTGGTTTACTGGTGGAGTCATACATTAATACCGTTTAGTTCAATTGTAAGAAAGCCACCTGTTTATCCCGTAAGATATTACGGGAATACTCTTTATTATACTTACGATAAAATCCTCACCGATAAATATAAAGTCTGGTGTGACATCACTCTGAGAAATGAATTTATTCTTTCAGGACTGTTTGCATCGATAATTAAGTTTGCCGTGGTTATGGGGGTGTTCTGGTATATCGGGCGAGTGGGGAAAAAGGTCAGCGAAGATGAAGCGACCGGTGGCCGTATTCTTGAAGATAACCCTAAAGTTGTGGCGCGTCTTATGCGCAGGCGGGGAACGGCTTCACATATCGTGATTGACGGCCTGCCAATAGTCAAAGACTCAGAAATACAGAACTTCGCCATGCACGGTACGGTGGGGACCGGCAAATCCACGCTGATGCGTAAGAAATTACTCCGTCTACGTGAAGCCGGTGTTCCGGTCATTATTTATGACAAAGGGAATACCTTTGTTGAAGAATTTTATGATGAATCTATCGATATCATTCTTAACCCGATGGACAGGCGCTGTGCTAACTGGGATATGTGGGCGGAATGTCAGACGCTACCCGACCTGGAGGCTGTCACTGAAACGCTTATCCCGATGGGAAACAGCGGCGATCCATTCTGGCAGGGGTCAGCCAGAACGATTTTTGCTGAAGGTGCGGAGCAGATGCGCGGCGATAAAAAGCGGACGTATAACAGCTTCCTGCGCGTACCCTGCTGGCGATCAAGCTCGACAAGCTGCGTGATTTTCTGGCCGGAACGCCTGCTTCCACGCTGGTAGATGGCAGCATTGAGAAAACCGCCATCTCAATTCGAAGTGTTCTCACCAACTATGTGAAGTCGCTGCGCTATTTGCAGAGCATCGACCGCGAGGGCAAAAAGCCGTTCACCATCCGTGAATGGATGCAGGGCAACAGCGATAAAAAGCGCAGCGGCTGGCTGTTTATCACATCCAATCAGCGTCACCATGAATCGCTGAAGCCGCTGATCTCTATGTGGCTGGGGATTGCGTCCAGCAATCTGTTATCACTGCATGAGAACCGCTACCGGCGCGTCTGGTTTTTTATGACGAACTGCCCTCCCTGCATAAGTTACCTAATCTGCCGTACATCATTGCGGAGGCCCGCAAATATGGCGGCTGCTTCGTGCTGGGTTTCCAGTCCTATGCGCAGCTTGAAGAAACCTACGGTCCAAAATTCGCTGCTGCGATCTATGACCTGCTGAATACCGAATATTTTTTCCGCTCACCCAGCGCGGCCATTGCGAAATTTGTTGAAGAAGATATCGGCCAGACCGTCCGCAAGCGTTTCTCTGAACAGACCAGCTTTGGTACGGATGAAGTGCGTGACGGTATCAGCTACGGCAAAGACGAAGAACGGGTATCGATAGTCAGCTATTCAGACGTTCAGGGGCTGGAAGACCTTCAGTGCTTCGTCACGCTTCCCGGCAAATATCCCGTTGTTCGCCTCACGCTGAAATACCAGCCCCTGCCTAAAGTCGCGGAAGGCATTCTGGAGCGTGACGTGAAAACGTCTCTCGACCCTGAAATTGAGCTGGAAATCAGTCAGCAGGAAAGCAGTGAACGGCTGGCAGCGAGAAAGTTGTTCATCGCTTCCGACACTCAGATAAAAACCGATGCGGCACCGGCGGGCAACCCCGTAAGCGTGCCGCCTGCACCGGCTGTAACCGGGCCAGATTCATCTTCAACCGGCCCGTCTGGTGAAAAGCCAGACGTGAAGGATAAATCTGCCCGTGGTGGTGGCCGTGAGAACGAAATACCTCATGGCATCAGCACGGATGGCGAGGTTATCTATATGGAAGCGTATGAAGCCTGGCAGCAGGAGATGCAGCACGGCACCCGTGACGAGGTACGCCGTGAGGAAGTGAATATCAATCACCACCAGTCGCATGAAATTGATATGGAGTTGTGATGCTTTCAGTTGAACCGATTCATGGCGATGCCAGATATTATGGCGGTGAAGCCAACTTTGAAACGCTGGAAAATGCTGATGGTCACTGGCTGGGAAAAGGGGCGGCGATACTGGGGCTTGAGGGGAAAGTGAACCCTGAAGTCTTCGATGAAATGCTCCGGGGCCATCGGGCAGATGGCACGGTAATTTCCCGCCAGATTGCGGGTAATGAAACAAATCGTCCGGGCATGGATCTAACCTTTGGTGCGCCAAAAAGTCTTTCCATCCTCGCCCTGCTGGGCGGGGATACCCGGCTGATTGATGCACATAATGAGGCGGTCAGGCTGGCGATGCTGGAAGTGGAGAAAAGCGTCAATACCCGCCTGACTCGTGACGGTGTCACCACTACGGTGACGACCGGTAACATGGTTGCCGCTGTCTATACGCATGATACGAACCGTGAAGGTGAGATGCACCTCCACTCGCACGGCCTACTGTTCAATGTCACCCGCGCTGGGGAGTGATACCCGCCAGCGCAGCGGTATTCGTGAACAGGTTTACGATATGAAACTCGCTTACGGGCAGTTTTACCGCGAGTATTTGCGCCCGATGGTGGAAGACTGTGGTTACACGCCGGTCAGAAGCGGGCCGCATGGCATGTATGAATTTGCTGAAGTTCCACCGGATGTGATTCATGCATTTTCTCAGCGAACCGCGCAGATTGATGATGCCGTAGGGCGGGATGCCAGCCCGTTTTCCCGCTCGGTAGCGGCGCTGGATACCCGTA
>SZZY01000019.1 GCA_009830035.1 Pantoea sp. Eser | reverse complement strand
CCCCGTTCCGGTTATGCGCGGTTTTCAACTTTATGAAAACCTGTAGCCTTGCGCTGGCCTGTTGTGCCGTACATTTCACGGATTTCGTCGATACTGTGCTCTTTACGGTTCCGGCTGGCTTTGTACTCGTCAGGGCGGTAAAACCACATTTGCTTTTTGCTCGCCCATTTGCAGCCCAGCGCCTTGATAGCATCCTTGTGCGCTTTTGTGTCGCCGCTGATCCAAATCCAGTTACCTGCCACCTCGAAAATCACGCCAGACATACCCTGTAAAGCATTGAGCACGTTTTCCAGTTCTTCCCCGTAGTTGTATCGGGCGTTATCGTCGCTGCTTTGAGCTTCATTGATGCGGTCGATATTCTGCATCAGAAAATCATAAGCAGTGTTGATCGCTTTCATCATTTCCGCTGCTGTCGGATTCTCACGGTTTTTGTCAGGATGAAATTTTAGCGCTGCCTGTTTGTAGGCTTTTTTAACGTCCTGCTCGGTCAGTTCACCTGAAAGGCCAAAGATATTAAGTGCTTGCTGAATATTCATTTTTTAGCTCCTGCCGCTGTGCGGCGTTGGTGATTGGGGTGTTCCCCCTCTCGATGTAGTAATAATAGGTCATTTATGACCCACTTACAAGTCTTTTTGAGGTTTTTTTATGTTGCTCTGGCGATGGGAATCAGAATACCGCTGGTACGAGGCTGAAATCTTGTGTGACTTGTTCGGAGACTGGCTGATCGTCCGGCGTTGGGGCGGGCTGTACAGTGGCCGTCACGGCGAAAAAACGGAGGTCGTGCCGGATCTGCTCTCTGGCGTAGCCGTGCTGTTTGCCATCGACAGGGAAAGAAAGACCAGAAAACCGCCCTACAAGCGCCTGTAAGCCCCTCTGTGCTGTTAAGCCTGTTTTTTTTGCATCACGGCACAAATTCACCAGAAAATTGCTCCTGTGGCGTTTTAGCGCGTCAGAATCAAAGAAATCTAGCCAGAATGATTGCAGCGCTCGCCGCAAGGACGGATTAGGGAGCGGCAACGCCGCGAGTCTGTCCGTTCGAGGAAGCGCAATATCATCAGGTGCCAATATGAGCACGGTCACACTAAGGTTAAATTTTGCACGATTCGTTTTTGGGTAGGTTTCGCAGGTGCCTGGATGATCTGCACTCCGCTTGTCTGCAAAGTTATCCACAGACATAGGGGGTAAAAACCGGTTAATAGACCAGTTATGTAGGAGTTAAAAGAAGTTAAAGATAGTTTTTTATCTTTAATTGTTTGAATATAAATGTTTTATTTTTCTTCATGGTTTTTGAAGTCCGCATGCAGGTTTCTAAAGTCCGCGTGTAGGTTTCTAAAGTCCGCATGTGTGGTTTTTAAAGTCCGTATGGATTTTCGCTTATCCACTGTTGGCAGATGCTTAAATTATGGCGTTTGGGATTGACAGGTTTTTAAAGTCCGCTATATTGGTTTTTAAAGTCCGCCATGTGTTGCTGTCATGATGATGCCAATGCAACTGTGGCGGTTTTTAAAGTCCGAAATGAGCGAGGCTAACTACTGGTTGCAACAGAGGTTAGCCTCTAACCAACAACCCTGATCCAGCAGAGTTGAGGCTATGACCGATCTTAGAGACAAAAACTTGAAAACGCTACGCCCTCGAAAGCATGAAATAGAATTCTTCATCGCAGACGAAGTTGAACTGTCAAGCTTCCGTGATGAAATGGCGAGTATGGAACATCCTTTCTTTGCTTTAAAAGGAGGTGATACGAGCGTGAGAAAATACGAAAATGGTAATGTAAGTATAACTGTTAAGCCAAACGCTGACGGTCTAGCAACTATTTTCGATAAAGATATATGGATTTATAGTATATCAAAATTGCAAGCTGCTATAAACAACCACGAATCGATCAGCAGGACTGTGTGCTTCACTCCATATGACTATTTTTTAACGACTAACAGAGATAATGGCGGTAAAAACTATAAACTATTAGAACAATCTCTATCACGGCTGAAAGGAACTACAATAACCACTAATATTGTTCATTCACAAGAAAGACAAGAAACGGTGCAGTTTGGTTTAATAGATAGTTGGCGTTTAATTGAAGAAAAGAAAGGTAAATTAGATGTTGGTATGGTAGAGGTAACTTTACCAGACTGGCTTTATCGGGCTTTGAATAAGAAAAAAATGTTAAAAATAAGCCCTGACTATTTCCGTATTCGTAAAGCCATTGACAGACGCATCTATGAGATTGCCCGTAAACATTGCGGTAATCAAGGTGAATTCCAGATTAGTCTTGAGAAGCTACACCTTAAAACAGGAAGTTCAGCTCTGCTAAAAATGTTCCGCCATAATGTTAAGCAGCTTGCCAAGACAAACGATTTGCCTGATTACAGCATCAAGTATGATCTTGAGCGCGATATGGTGATGTTTACAAATCGTAATTTGACGGCTGATCAGATAGAGAAGGAACAGCAGCGTGAGCAAGGGAAACGTGAAGTTTTTAAAGCGAAAAAAGTGATCTCTGATTCCAAAGCGTCACATAAACAAAAAGGCAAGAAATACGTTGTAGACATTTGCAATCCGGGTGAACCAGATAGTGAAATCCCGCCGGGATTTAGAGGGTAATGCAATGACTAAAATCTATCAGTTCCCGCAGGGTGATGAAAAAGCGAAGCTGAAAGCCGAAATTGCCAGAATCAAGAACGCGCCCTTGGCGGAAAAACGCAAACTGCGCCTGTGGTCGCTTTGCCTGACGATTTTTTTTGTGCTGCGTCTGGTTATCGCTTTCATTGCTGATATGGCCTTAACGCTCGCCGTGGTGATTTGCCACGGGGTCATTTATCTGAGTATCATTTTTGGTGCATTTTTTCTCATCATCAAGTACAACACGAACGGAGGCGCATGGGACGGTAGCATGATTTTCTGTGCAACCATCATGATACTTGGCCTGTTCGATGGAGAAACAGTAGCAGACTGGCACTTGTTCCAGCGGCTTTTAGGTGTGTACAACTGGCAAGCAAAACAGGTGCAAAATGAGAACGCAGAAGGTCAAGAATAAGTGAGGGATGCAGGATAGGGTGAAACCCGATAAAGTGCTAGCATTTGCTATCATTTATCCGGTTTCACCCGTGACCTACAGTCGGTTATCGGAGGGCAGAATGGCCTATAGGAAAATTGAATTTTTAAATGAAAAAGAAACAAAACTATTATACCTGTTAAAAACAAATTTGTCTGAAAAATATGCTGTCTTGACAAAGGTAAGGTTAAGTGAATTTCTGTATTCAACACAACCGGAAGGGTCGGAGAGGTTTTATGAAGAATTTCAAAAAGTCAATCTGGTGACAGTCCCGTTTGCTATTTTTGATACAGCAGAAAGAAAGCTGATGGCGGTACTGTATTTTTCAGATAATGACTTTGAGGGGAGAATGTTGCTGGAGTCGCAGGACGTGATCTGTGTCGAGATTGGCGCATTCAGAGATATAATGACCAGTGAAGCACTGGAACCTTACATGAGTTGAATCTATTTCCTAAGAGGATACGGAATGTTACGCATCTATTGTTTTATGCTCTTTCTTTTTTCCGGTTTTCTTTGCGCAAAAGAAATAGAGGGGAAGGTCGTTCGCGTCCTCGATGGTGATACAATTGAAGTTTTGCAAGATAAAAAAACTGTCCGCATTCGCCTGATAAATATTGACGCTCCAGAGAATAAACAGCCTTTCGGTCGCTGGTCAACCAATCAACTAAAATCGCTAATTGCGGGGAGAATAGTTTCAGTATCGTATTCACAAACAGACCGATACGGGCGAGTGCTTGGACGTGTAATGACTGCGAACGGCATTGAAGCTAACCGATGGATGGTACAAAACGGCGCGGCGTGGGTGTATGATAAGTACAATACCGATCCGTCTTTACCAGTATTACAACGTGAAGCCAGAAAAAAGAAATCCGGCCTGTGGTTAGATAACGCTCCTGTACCGCCGTGGGAATGGAGACAAAAAAATCGTAATTTATAGAGGTCAATCTCTATAATTCACCGTAATATTTTTTTCAGCGTAAACTCTGTTGCCAGCATAACCGCTGGCGACAGCATAAACAGGCCGATAAGCGATCTAAAGTTTTCCAGAACGGCGTTGTTGTACAGGCAAATTCCGCTCCATACGAGCGCAGGGACTAAACCAACAGCCCCCGCCAGAATGATTTTTCTGGTCTGCTTAATGGCTTTCATTCTGCTTTTATATTCTTTTTTTATTAGCACTTTTTGTTCGGCAAGGGGTAAATGCCGGATTGATTGTTTAAAGGCTTCCAGTTCATCAACTATTTTGTTAATCCCATTCATCGTGCCACCTCTCTTACTGGTTCAGATATAACTCGCGTATTATTTCTCTCTGCTGTTCTTCGGAAAGGCTTTTGAGAGCCAGTAACCCTGCTTTCACTGCCATTGTCTTATTGTTCCCACATAGAGTAAAAGCCAGTTCCTGTAACAAGGCCAAAGAGTCCATGTCCATCTTAAAACCCTGCATCTTCAATGGTTTTTTTGTGGCCTTATCCTGCACCTCCGCAACAAAAGCCGCTTTACTTTCTATTCCGGCGGTTAGCGCGTCTTTGTTAAGATTTATCTGCCCTATCTTTGCCATGCGTATAACTCCATTGTAAATCGTAGCAACTGGTATATACTAGTTTAGTATAAGTGATACTAAATATCACCAGTATTTGTTACAAAATGCCTGTTTCAGTACAAAGTAACTCTATTTGTGCTTTTGCTTTCCCTAAGCTCGCACCCGCTGTAAATTCATGAACCCCCACGCCACTGTTACACGCATCTTCGAAAATCAACAATTCCGACAAATAATTTTTGGTCGGCTGTATCCAGCCACTGTCCGATTGAAGCACCTCGCGCAGCTTAATGACTTTATCAAAGCGCTGTGGTCTGACTCTCGTCATTACGATGAAGGGGCGTAACTTGGTGTTGATACTTTGAACACGGCGCACCGTTTCAGTCACTTTAAGCAGCGATCCGGTTTCAAAATCACTAGATGGTTTGACCAGACATAAATACACATCACTTACTTGCAACGCTGTTCTGAACTCTACGCTGTCATGTCCTGCACAATCGACAATGACGTAATCGTATTTTTTATTGGCCTGATTTATCGCCTGTGTCAGATCACCAAACTGTTCTGTCACGGGTAAATCAGCCCCTAATGCCCTGCGCGTTTCGACAAAATCAAACAGATCATCATTTTTATCCGCTTTGATGATGCAGACTTTTTTCCCGTTGCGTTGTAACCAGATCGCAGTGTTGATCGCCGTAGTGGTTTTACCCACACCGCCTTTATTCGATGCAAACAGAATTATCATAGTACCCTCGTATTAATATAGATGAACCAGTTAAAACCAGTAGTTACCATTTCAAACTAAAAACAAGGTATACTAAGCTATACTGATATTGTCAAGTTAATTCTAGTGATTACTAGGAGATATTGATTTGTACGGATATATACCGGTTAATATTGATTTATGTTGGCGCATAGGGAGGGTAGAGCGGGGATGGGGGGATACCCTGCGCGGGGCAGGGTATTTGCAATGCAGTTAAAAACCTTCGGGGTGCTTACTTATTTCGTTTCGAGCCTGTTACTCGTCCTTAACTGAACCCTCTGTTTCCTGAATGAGAAATTCCTCAAGGTCGTGGCCTTGATCCGTCAGGGCTTTAAAGTAATTGCTGATCCGCCCTACGCCAGTCCAGTAGTGGGTTTTTCCCTGTTCGTCGGTATGTGCGTACTTGGCTTTACGAGTTGTACTACCTTTAGATTTCTTCTTGCGTTTCGGCTCGTTTTCAAAGACGGATACTTTCAGTTCGTCTGGTGACAGGCCAATAGATTCCAGATATTCCAGTGCTTTCAGCCGTTTTTCTTCCAGTTCCTGCAACTCCAGTTGACGGAGTTCTTCTGCCTCGCGGCGCTCGCCAATAATGGCAATGAATTTATTGCTGATTTCTTCCAGAAGGTTAAAGTTTTGCTGGTCTGCAAACTTACGCAGGGACGTGATGCTACCCAGATGTTTCAGAATGATGTTGTATTCGTCTTCGCGGGTCAGTTCAGTCATTTGTTCACCTTAATGGTAATGGTATGGATTTCATCCCGCAGGGCTTCCCACGGTTGGGAATACTGCACAATCAGTTTTCCGGCTCCGGCTTTCAACGCCTTAAAATGCAGCGTAGTAGTGCCGCCGCAGCCCGTCATGCCCTCTTTGCAGTCCGGCGACTGCGCGTAGTTCACCCCTGTTAACGCCACCTGTTCCGGTAGCTGGCGTACAATCCAGACGTAGCCTGTAGTGGGGTTCGACGGCAATTTCAACTCAAACTGTTGATTCATCTTTGCCGTAGCTTCCGCAGGTACGGGGGAGTCGAGCGGAATACCTTTAAGTTCGGCAAAGGCAGGGGCAGCCGCCACCATCAGCAGCAGGGCTGCGCCCGTTTTCAGGTTCATCATTTGACATACCTCCAGACATTGGCAGGAACGGTGTCATACAGCTTTTTCATCGTGATTTCTGCTCTCCTGTGGTCTGTTGCCAGCCAGAAAGTGGGGCGTTCTTCCGCCGTCAGTCTTTTTTCTATCCGCTCTGCTACGGTTTCCAGTGTGGCAAGCGTTCCACATTTTCGTAGCTGAAACAGCCACTGTTGTTTGGTTTTCATCATTGGCTATTTTTTAGGGAAATCAAAGGCCAGTTTTCCGGTAGCCTTATCCGCCAACTGTAGCGGTACATCAAACGATTTTCCTGTTTTTGATGATACGAATCCTTTAATAATACCCGTTTTGCCCTTTTCCAGCAATGACTTAATGTGTGCATCGGTGAGCGTCACGCCCGATACGGTCAGCCAGATCCCAAACCCGCAGTTTTTTGTGCAGCTTGCCCGCTTTCCGTTACTCATGACCGTGCCACCGCAGTTCGGACAGGTCAGTTTTGGAAAATCAAAAGCCAGCGTCCCCGTAGCCTTGTCTTTCAGTACCAGCACCGCGTCAAACGCCTTGCCCGTTTTCTTTGACATAAAACCTTTAATAACGGCGGTTTTTCCCGTGGTAGCGAGTGTCTCCAGTTGTTTCAGTGTCAGCGTTTTCTGTGACACGGTGAAAAACAGTTTGAATCCGCAATTTTTACTACACGCTACCAGCTTTTCTTTGTTAATGACACTGGCTCCGCAGTTAGGGCAGGGGAAAGTCACGACGTTTTGTGCAGAGGTCGCATTCACTTTCAGTTCTGCGCCGTCTGCATCACTAATCAACTTTTCGATTTCTGTGTAAAGCTCGTCGATAAATGTCTCAACGGTCAGGGAGCCGCTTTCAAGGTCATTTTGTTTTTCCGCCCACAACGCGGTTAAATCTGGTTCAGTGACGCTTTTCGGCAGTGAATGCCAGAAGTCGAGTCCCGCCTGTGTCGGAATAATCTTTTGCCCGTCCTTGCGGATAAATCCTCGCTTGGTTAGCAATGGGACAAACGAGGCGCGGGTCGCCTGTGTGCCGATCCCCTTCTGGCCTTTCTTCTTACCCTTGTCTTTAGCTTTCAGCAGGTCTTTGATATGCGGCGTGGTCACGTAGTCGGCGATATTATCCATCGCATTCAGGAGCGTGGCCTCGGTGAATAACGGTCTCGGCTTTGTTTTGTTGTTCTGGTAACTAGCGTTAAGACATGTTACCTGTTCGCCCGTTCGCAGCGATTTGAGCACGTCAAAATCTGATGCTTTCCCCTCGGCTACCGGTTCTTCTTCGTCTTCCGTATCGTCGGCATAAAATGCCGTAAAGCCCTTATCCGTCACCTTCACTGCACGACTGGAGAAGGTCTCCGCGCCGATTTTCAACACCGCAGAGGCTTCCAGCCAGCGTTTGGGCGGCATGAACTGAATAAGGTAGCGTTCGGCAATCGCCAGATACACCGTTTTCTCGTCCTTTGACAGCGCGGACAGGTCGGGGGCGCTGGTTGTCGGGATGATCGCCGTGTGCGCCGTGACGTTTTCACTGTTGAAGGCGCGGCTTTTGCGCCCTGTATCCACGCCGGATACGTCAGGAAATACCGCTTTCAGCGCATTGAGCACGTTCGGCGACTCCTGATATTGTTCCTCGGACAGATACGAACAGTCGGAACGGTTGTAGGTGATGCACTTATATTTATCGCGCAGCGCCTGTGTGATTTTCAGGGTGTCGTCAGCAGACAGCTTGTGTCTTTTGTTCAGGAACTGTTGCAGGTCAGACAGGTTGAACGGCAGCGGCGGGGCGCTTTCTTTTTCATCTACGGCAGCGGAACTAATATCTGCCTGTTGTCCCTTAAAGCTCTCGACAAGGCGTTTGGCATAGGCTTCATCGTTCAGCCGTTTTTTCTCGTCCTGTGGCGCGTTCTCGCTGACTTTCCAGCGTCCGGTAAAGGCTTTGCCGTCCTTATCAAAATCGGCCTGAATGGTCTGATAGGTCTGCTCGGTGTGGTTGTTGTTTTCCTGCCAGCGGCTGCAAATCAATCCTAAAACGGGGGTCTGGACACGCCCCACGGACAATACGCCGCTGTAGCCATTTTTCTTCGCTTCGATAGTGAATGCGCGGGTCATGCTGAACCCGAATATGTTATCGCCCACGCTCCGCGCCAGCGCACGGCTAAACATGCCTCTAAAACGGCTGTTATCCTGAATACTGGCAATCGCTTTTTTCACGGCAGCATCGGTGTTGTCATTTATCAGCAGCCGCTTAACGGGCTGCGTATTTCCGGCATAAATCAGCACTTCGTCAACCAGTAGCTGCCCCTCGTCGTCGGGGTCACCAGCGTGAACAATCAGATCAGCTTTCTTTATCAGGTCAACGACAATTTTCGCTTGTGCCGCCGTTTCGGGCTTCGGCTCATATTTCACCGGAAACAGGCGCAGCGGTAAATCTTCTTTCACCCATTTTGCGTAGGCGGGATTGTAGGCTTCCGGTTCGGCACTTTTAATAATATGCCCTACGCACCACGTTACGCAGTCTTCGCCGCACTGAAAATACCCGTCCTTACGCACTGCATGACCTAACGCACTAGCAATATCTTTTCCGATTTGTGGTTTTTCTGCAATAAAGAGTCTCATAATACACCTATTTCATCCAGTTAAAGACAGGATCGAACTTATCTGTTTTGGAAAGAAACTTTTCCGTGAGTTTAAGCCATAATTCGGCATCTTCTTTTTTTTATGTCATTTCCTTCGTGAGCACTCTCATTTCCAATTATTCTTATGATGTTACTGATGTTTGATTCTAGTGAGTGTTCATTTTCAGGGAATAAATATTTTATTTTTTCATATAAACTTAGAAATTTGCGCTTATATTTTAAATATTCTTTGATTTTTTCTTTGTTTTTTAGTTTAAACTCACCCCACATTAAATTGACTCTCATGTCAATGGCTGTTCTACAAAGAGTAACGGCAGCATTGTAGGCACCGCCGCAATAGCAAAACATTGCCTCATTATAGATACCTGCACGATGAAAGGGAGGAATGTCAAACCGAAATCTGTTGTATATGTGACTAAAAAAGTTACTTAAATCCCCATCCCCTTTTGCGTCATACTGTTGCAAATCATGTGGATGCCCTGAATTTAGTCCGTAATCAAATATTCCGGCTATTCCTTGCTCGCATGATTTGCAAAACAGAGTGAAATAGACAACGCCGCTTAATTCGGTAACTTTCTCTTTGCCATCATTGAATGATACTGTGCCAAGTTTCCATTTTGTAATATCTATCGGAGCCGTTTTTTTGCATTTCGGACATGTGTTGATAAAAAAATACTCTGACATAATTTATTATCCTAATCATCACTTTTTGGTAAAAAATCCATGAAGTCAATGCGCGTCATGGGTTCTCTATCCAAATCACGCCCTTGCCGCTCCGGTTTTACAACAATTTTGCGCTCTGGATAGCTAATGCATATACCAGTTGCTTTACTCGATTGAAAGGCATCAATCAGGTTATAAGCCGTTAACCATTCTTTAAACTGCAAACTTACATTTTCGCTGTCAATAAAAAGAGTAAGGTATTCAAATTCACTTGTTTCAAACAATGGTTGTAAATCACGCCCATTGGCAATGGCATAAGCCGTTAGCCACTGCATATCATTTTTGTCGGTTATTTTTTTTATTGCTAACGATTCAGAATAAGGCAGTGCCGTAATTTCAGTGTATGTTAACTTATCACCACTGTTAAAACGGTCTCTGAGCTTGGCGCTTTCTTCTGCTACAACGTTTAGTTCAACCTCAATAAGAAGGTGGTCATCAAGCAAGCAATTATTAAGGGCGGCTATATCTTTATCTTTAAGCATAGATCACTCCTGACGCATTTTGGCTGTTCGCCACCGCCAGATTGAAAATCTGACGATGGCAATATCCTAGAGTTAAAAACCGCTCTTTGACCGTCCGAACTTTTTCATTACGACTGATATATCTTTAGGGTCAGCATTAGGGCAACTGTCGAGGAATGATTTACGCGCATCGAAGGTTTTACCTGCATCGAAACGCCATTTTTTTTTCTTTTTTACGATGTTAAAAAACGACTTTTCGGCACTTTTACACTCACTTCCGCCGCTGTCGCCCGTTGCTTTACCGTACATGCAGATAAGTACCTTGCAGGGATCGGCAGCGAAAGTGGGGGTACTGAATGCAATAGAAGACATAAATAGTGTGAATATGGCTAGTGTATTTCTTTTCATTGGCTTACCTCTGCACATAGATATTGGTTGTCTGTACACCCCACGCACTGTACAACGGCTTATATTCAATCACACCCGTTGCGCCATGCTCGCGTAACCACGTCTTAGCGGTAAAATAATCGCTGCTGTCGCTGGTTTCAATTACGATGCGGTCAGAATGCGCTACGGCATAGAAAACAGCATCGTTATACAAACGATTCTCCGGCGTAAAACCACGGAGAACCTGACTCCAGCGGCCTGTTACTTTGTCACTTTTGATGATGCCTTGCGTGGCTTTCCAGTCGGGAAGCTGACTGTTCATCACCTCTGCATTACCTTTCCAGTCTACCTTTGGGGGTTCCGGCGGTGACGAGCACGAGGCAACAAACAGGGCAGATAGCAAAATAAATTTTTTCATCATCAATCCTTATGTGGTGTTGGATCACCGGGAACATTTGGATAAGGACGCACACGAATGCCGCTTTCGTACTCACTCAACTTTGCTTCATGAGACAGTGCAAGCAAGTATTTATCCAGAGATTTAAACCAGCCCCTTATCCAGCCATGAGTTTTAAATAGATCTGGAGTTTCCCTTATCAATAGTTCAAGCAACTGCCTGTTTTCATCAATTCTCTTATAAACACCTCTTTCATTCTGACTTATCAACTTTTCGAGCTTGCTTAGTTTTTGTTGTAAATCCTCTAAAGTATCTTTTTGTCGCTTGCTCATTCTGATTTGTGATATTCGCTCACAGATAAAAGCAGCTATCAGAGGAATAGATATAATTATTATTGTTAATACCTTCACTGTTACTTCGTCCATACCCCCCCCCTTAAAATGGACTGTGGTGACTACTGTTCAGGGCAATAATGCGGTCAGATTCCAGTTCGCCCAGCGATAACATACCTACTTTTGACGGATAGCTAAGGCCATCAACACCAATCACCCCGTCAACTGTTTTTTTCTTATTCATCACCATGACCTTTTGCGTCAGTTTCGGACTGACCAGTAGTAATTTGTCCATGAAGAAAGCATCGTTAAAGTATAGTGCTTTTTCACACTTAATAGGGTTTTCGCCTTTGAGGATGATAAATTCTTCACGGAACTGGAGTGTGCCTAATTCCTGCGGCAGTACCAGTGCGCGTTTTGCCTCGTTTTCAGATTCGCTTTTGGTGGATGTACGGCTGCGGCTCTTACTTTCGCCTTTTGACTTGGTGGTGATATAGCCCAGCTTTTCGCTGACTTCATTCGCATCATCCTGTTCTGAAACAGCATAGATAATACGGCATGGATGCCCGCTCATTAATGTTTTGGCACCTTCCAGCCCGTAAATTTCGCGTAGCTGACTGATATTCTGATAAATCGTCAGTAAACGCAGGTTAAAGCCTGCAATGTACCCTGAACCGCGTTTAATGGCTTCCATGCGCCCGATAGCGGGAAACTCGTCCATCAGCATCAGGCAGGTATGCGTAAGCGTGGAGTCAAAGTCAGGATTTTCTCGCAAGGTAATTTCAATCACATAGTTGAAAAAAAGGTTCAGGAAGTCATAAGAAAGGCTTAAATCATCAGCGTTAATCCCAACATAGATTGATATTTTCTCGCGGCGTAACTGACGCAGGTCAAAACTATTGAAGCTGGTACAGGCTCTGACTGACGGCAGATAAAAAAGGCTCATTTTTTTGGTAAAGCTACTGTCGGTATTCGATTTGTCCTTATCGTCCTTTTCACTGTATTTTTTGATTTTGACAAACGCATCTTCCAGATGGTAGCGCATATTGTCAGTCATATTGGTGGATAAGAAGTTTTCCTTTACGCCGAGCACTTCTTCTGTATTAATCGCACCATAAAGATCAACCACGCTTGCGATGCAGAACACGGGTTTGATGTTATATTTTTTCAACCATTCAGGCTTATAGTTGATAAAAAAGTAAAGCAGTTTGGTCAGCCCCTGAAAATACAGCCCCGCCTGATTGTTGAAGTGCGATCCGGCGTCTTCCTGCCCGTAGGATGGAAACAGGATTTCAACCAGTTTCAGCAGGTCTTTAGAACCACTGTCGTCCTCAAGGTCGATATAGTAGAAGGGATTAAAACCATCCGTTTTCTTATTGAACGGATCGAGCAGGTAGACCTTCTGCCCCAGCAGCATTTCCCGCACCTTACTGGTGATTTTCATGCACTCCTGTTTCGGGTCAAGAATGATGATGGAGTCCTGCCACGTCAGCAGGTTAGGAATGCCGATAGCCGCGCCCTTACCCGCACGGGTTCCCGCGCCTAATGAGATAAAATCATCAGCCAGATACCAGAGATACTTTCCCTTATATTTGCCAATCAGCACACCTCGTTTTGCCACCTTTTTATCAAATTCTTTTTTCTCCAGCAGTTTTGCTACATCGATTTTATCGAGCAAGGACGGCGACTTTCCGCCCGTGCCGCCATCCTTTTTAGGATGGTACAGCACCACCTGTTCGGACTTTTTAATATCTCTGTCGCTGGCAAATTTAGCATCACCAAACAGGCTTTGTTTTTTCTGGTTTAAGGTGTAGATCACAAACGCGGGAACCACCATACTGACGGCAAGACCCGTCAGCAGGGCAAGCAGGGCGGTATTATGTAACTCCGTCCCCCACGTACCTTGCAACAGAATTTTCGATAAGACGCCGGAGTCATAACGTTTGAAGATATATTTAATCGAGTAATGGTTATAGAAGTAAACCAGTACCGTGGCGGCGTACCATGTGGCCAACGCCATTACGACGATGATAAACGCCCACTGTCCCTTATCCGGCATTTTCAGCTTCATACTATCCCCTTAACGCCTCGTAGTAGCTGTCGCGGTGCAGTTCCTTAAAGTAAATATCCGATGCGTAGCGTTTGTCGCATTCATCCAGATAGTTAATGCTGAGGATCACGTCGATGTTATCCAGTGCCTTTCTGAGCAGCACATTATACGGGATATTCTGGCACTCTGGATTTTGCGCACAACGCTCGACAATCCCCGTTATGGCGGCTTTCGGGGATTTTTCGTGAAGGGTCGTCACGTTACCGTCATGCCCTGAACTCGCACCTTTGAGGAAGTCCCACGCCTCGCCGCCCCTGATTTCTGTCATGAGAATGCGGTCAGGGTTCATACGGAAACAGGCGCGTAACAACATGGCGGGGGTGATAATGCTCTGTTCTCCGCCCTCGGACGGATAGAAAAGGTCTACCACGTTCTCATGCGCACGGTATTTCGTTTCCGGCGTGTCCTGAATGCAGATGATACGCAGATGATGGGGGATATATTCCAGCAGTGAATTGGTAAACGTGGTTTTACCGCTCCCTGTCCCGCCGCAAAACACCATCGTTTTGCCCTGTCGCAGACATTCAGTGACGAACTCCGCTATCTGGTTAGATTGATACAGGTCGATCAGTTTCTGCGTTTCAGGACGAGTTTTATCCGTTTCCTGCGTGTTAAGTCTCTCATAGAAGCCCTGCGCCACAAAATCATCATGGCTGATAAACACGTCAGACGGTTTACGAATGGTAATGGAAATACAGCCCTTTCTCGTTATGGGAGGCAGCACCACCTGAACACGCTCCCCCGTAGGAAGCGTGGCAGAGAGAACCAGTTTGATATTGCTGAGTGAATCCTGATTATAATCCGCGAGTGCCGCCGCGAATGTTTCGCAGTCGCCATAAGAAAGCGGCTTTTTCTTCTGGTGCCACTTACCTTTAATTTTCAGAAATACCTCGTCGGGACGATTCACGGCGATTTCCGTCAGCCCTTCAATGCCATTCAGGTATTCACCGAAAAATTCCTGTGCCAGTTCATAAATAATGGGCGTGTTTTCGTCAGAAACTACGTTAAGGTCTTTGTCCGTCATGTTATTTCCTCATTTTCAGACGGTAAACGCCGGAAAAATCCAAATCCTGTCCGGTGATTAACGTGATGATTTCGCCCTGATTCTTGTACATCGTCGGGGGAATATTCACGCTGTTGGCAAAGGCTTCTTTAGCTATCTCGGCAAAGGCTTCACGGCTGTTTGACGTGTAGTCAGACTGGTTGTCCTTGTTATTTCTCGCCGCGCCGCTGAGTCCCTGCATCGCATCCGGTATCATTCCCAGCATCATCGCCCCGCCGAAACGCTCCCAGAAGTGCGTGTCGATCCAGCCGTCAACGCCCGCCTCACCCAGCGCCCCTGCGGCTTCGCTGTCAACCAGCGGAATATCCATAAACGGCTGCTTACGGGTGCGTAGCTTGGTAGCAATCAGGAACGCCCGTCCCTGCCCCTGTTTCAGCCTTCCCGTTTTGTATACCAGTGACGCTTTAGTCCCTTTTTCTATCAGCTTCACGTTGCCATTAGCGCTGTAAATATCGTCGTTAATGGTACAGGTGAGTTTTCCACTGAGATCAGAAACAAAACGTCTGTCCAGAGAGCACGGTATCCCCGTATTTTCAGGTATAAACAGGTTTGGATCGTAAGGCAGGACTTTAATGGCGGACAGCCCTTTTTTGTGCGACGCGTTGTCGCCAGTTGGCACAACTTCGGCTCCACTCGCAGGTGTAGCGTCTGATTCGTCGCTGTCGCGTTCGGCGTGGCTACTGTTGTCCTGCGATGCGCCGGAAGATGAAGACATGCCCTGCGCCAGCGCACGGCTGAACACCACGGGGGCAGGTGGAGCGCTGGATCGGTCGCTGTTCCCTTTCGCGCCGCTGTCTCCCTTACCGGTTCCGGTATCCCCCGCCTGCTCGTCGTCCTTCTCGTCAAAGGCCGCATCCTGATTGAGTCCGGTCAGACGCTTGCTCGCCCCTGCCCCCTGACTGTTTTCATCGACTTTTGCGACTGTTTCCTTTTGACCGAACATTCCCCTGAACATATTGGGGAAATTGTAAACACCGAACAGCAGAAGGATAAGGATAAATACCACCGCAATAATGAGACGCCCTTTCCACGTTTTTTTCAGGTTATGGATACCCAGCCATCCTGCTTTGTTCTTCTTCGGTTCATCTTCTGCGGCCTGTATACGCGATTCTTCCTGCCGTTTTTTCAGCAACGCCGCCTCTATTTTTCCGGCGGTCATTTCATCTTCCACTGCATCTAAATTATCCGTGGTGCTGGAAGCAGGTTCGGATTCTGGTTCCGGTGCAGATTTTGCGGTAAGGCTGGCGAGCCGATCAAGCTCAATCTGTGCGGCGGTTTTCGGTTTAACTTGCGATCCCTGAACTTCCTCGGTTTCCGGTTCCGGCATTTCTTCGATCTCCGGTTCTGGCACTTCCTCGGTATCAGGCTCTGGCATTTCCTCGATTTCCGGCTCCGGTGGATTCAGGTTTTTATCACGGCTTGCACTATCGCGTTCAATCTCGGCGGGTGTTTTTGGTTTCTGTTCGTCGCTCATTGCGTCACCTCAATGCCTACTTTATCCGAAACGGTGTCACTGTCGTTTAGTCTTACCTGACCAAACCCTCTGTTTTCCACGCCAACAACCTGATCACCCAGACGGATAACCCATTTATCGCTCAACGAATGGGCTATCAACACGGTATAATTACCGCGTTTTTCAATCGTTGGATTGGTGATGGTTTCCTGATCGCCAAACTGCACAAACAGGCTCGGCATTTTCTTCATCGGGTTAAAACCAAAATAGGTAAACCGTCCATCATCATAGGCGTAGTCTGGTTTAATATAGTCACTGCCCTTCGCCACCCGCGCGTAATACTTCCAGTTACGCGGCGTTTTTGCGTTCTCCAGTGCCTTATTAATGGTGTTAATTTCATTTTTACGCGCCAGTTCAGCAAGGCGCTGTTGTTCCAGCTTCTGATTTTCTTTACGCCGTTCTTCGGGGTAACGGTAATTCACCACAAATGAAATTTTGTCCGGCGTTTTAAACGTTTTTGCATTCAGTTCAATACTGTAATTGCGTTTTGTGGTGACAATAAACAGGTTGGTTTTCCAGCGCTCAAGGTCATTCTCTGGATCAAAAGCTACCTGTTTAGTTTCTGTTTCACCTTCGCTGTTTACCTGCTCCACGTTCTGCGTAACAGGCTTAATGCGGATATAAACGCGGTTATCAGAAGACGTGACTTCCCAGCCCTGATCAAAGCCCACTTTAGTTTCAACGACTTTTTCATCATCATCAAAAACCAGTGTAGAAATATACCCCGTGGCACTGCTGATAACTGTAGTGTCATAGGGATTATAAGCTATTGCCTGATTGCGCGGGTCAAAACGGCTGCTGACGGGTTTTGATGCCGCTGAACACAGCGGCGCGGCAATGATTCCGGCAACGAGGATAGCCAACGCGATTTTTTTCATGGTCTTATCCTCTGTTCTCTTTCTCGGCCTGATAACTGGTGACAACAAAGCCCAGCGGGTTATCATCTACATCCCCGATCTTCGCCTTGTTCTGCGGCGTGATACGGAAAGTCAGTCTGGCGTTCCAGTATTCCGTGCGTGATGTGTTGCTGGTCACATCCTTAATCACCTTTTTAAAACGAACGATAGCAGTTTTATCAGGGTCAGTCGGGTTAGATGAATCGGTGATCATCTTTGACAGCACGGTAACTTGCGCGGTTTGTTCGCCTTTGTGATAAATAACTTTCGGGTTGTTTTTGTTATCACCCTTAAACAACTGATTGTATTCATTCCCTACCGCATCATTGCTGTACAGCAGTACAGTGTCATAATCCTGTTGCAGTCTGAAATAGTTATACCCTTCGCGCCAGCTAATATATTTCTGCACAAAGAATCGTGCTAGTGCGGTATTTTCGCTTAACTCACCGCCTTTCACGTTAACAATTTCTTCCTGAGCGCCTGTCATGCCGTCCACCATAAAAATACGGGTATCTACCCGTTTTAACGGCAGCATGACAATAAGCGCAATCAGACTTAACAGACCAAAAGTAATACCGAGAACGGCAAGCCACCCATAGATACGTTTAATCTGTAAATCTTTCTTATAGACAATTTCTTCAAACAGAATTGCGTTACCGTCAGGGTCAGGTTTTATTTTTTCTTTCACAAACGGAATTTTTGGCATTTTCAGTTTAGCGCTGAACATTGTTCATCACCTCCTGCGTGTTAATCGGTTCCGGCGTACCGGAAACGGGCGGTAATTTTTTACCACTGCTGGCGCATCCGGCCAGCAGTGAAAATGTCACTATCAACATGAGCATTTTTTTCATGATTAATTTCCGTAGCGTTGCCTGACCTGTTTCACGACAGCTTTACCTACGCTGTAGGCGCCTTTTCCTGCCTCCCGCGTTCCCTGACCAACGAGATTCCCCGTTTTACCGCTGAATCCCGTAGATTTTTCAAATCCACCTTTTTTTCCGGCAAGACCGCGCCCCATCCCCATAGCACCACGGCCTCCGGCTTTCAGGCTTCCCAGCCCCAGCCTCGCGGCTCCAAAGCCCAGCGCACCGATGCCCATTGCCGCCGCGCCCTGCATCGCTCCTTCCACACCCACACCCGCAATCTGTGAGGCATAGTTTTTGGCTTGCCAGATAACAAAGGCCATGAAAATACCTGCGGCGAGTGATGTTGCGCCTATCTGAATAAGATTTGAACCATTGCTTGCATCCGATATTGACTGAGAAAGAATGTAATTTAAATACATTGTCCCCGCACGTAGTGCCAGTGAGCCAAACATCAGTACCAGACAGGCGCTGATAATCAACTGGAGCCAACTATTAAACATCTGACGCAGGAAACCGTATGACAGGCAGAAGATAAACAGCGGGGCAGTCACTGCCAGCAGTTTTAAGGTAATTTCTGCCATTAGGAATGTTATTGCTGCTGCCAGTAAAGATAATATTCCTCCCGTGTAAACAAACAGCGCACCTAACATACCAGGAACTTTCACATAATCGGTAGTATCTTTGGAATAAATATGTGCAGCAGCTTGTGTTGTTTTTAACCATAATTCATCACAGGATTTCCACACATTAGCTCCGCCCGATAATGTTTCTTTCAAACCGTCAATAGCAGACAAGGTGTAATTTAGCCAACCGTCCATGTTCTTGACAAACATCAGGATGACAAACAGCCGCGTCAGATTCCAGACAAAATCCTGCGTTGGAGCGCGTTGTTTCCCTGCAATCACCGTATAGGCGTACCAGAGCACGTAAATTTGTACCCCGTACCGTCCAAAAGCATAGGCAATATTAATAAATCCATCAGTTTGATTAGCGAGACTTCGCTCTAACACAGACATGATAGCCCGCTGTGCTGTTTGGAAAAATACCGATGATTCTCCAGCCATTACATCCCCCTAATTAATTTTTATTTTTTTTATAAAAATCATCCCAACCCTTTGAATAATCGGTTGGCTTGGCATGTAATTGTTGATATTCAAAATTGGCCTGTTTGACGTTATGGCAATTCTGACTATCACTGCCCGTTTTCTTGCACTCTGCTTCTTTTTTTAGCGCTTCTTCATGGTGTTCTGTCCACCACTCCACGGATTTCGTTTCTTCGCATCCAACCAGAAGAAAGATGCTTGCCAAACCTGCACAAAGAATAATTTTTTTCATATCATCCTCAATCATTTTGATGTTCGTTGTAATATTGATTCCAACCAGAAGAATAATCTGTCGGTTTTGCTTCTAACTGTTGCTTTTCAAAATTGGCCTGATTTTGTTCTTTGTTATATGCCGCCATGTCCTTCTGTTTGTCCCTGTACATTTCATACTGGAACTTCATCTTCTCAAACTTCAGGTTTGCAAGCTGTACGGCATTAGCGGCGTCGGCGGTCGCTTTCGGATCTTTCGCGTTTTTTACCTGATTAATCAGGCTGGTCATTTCGCGGTTATCCTTCTTGAGTTTATTCTCAAGATTGTTGCCATACTCCACCGTGGCAAGATCTGACAGAAACTTAGCCTCGCAGCCTTTTAACGCATCGCCGCTGAATCCCTTATTCGCGCAGGTTTTCCCTACCTGATACTTGTCCAGAATCGCTTTAGCTTTCGGTGACAACACACCTTCGGGATTCTGGATATAATCGCTGTAGAAGGATTCCCCTTCGCTGTAGATTTCGGTCAGGTCACTGCTGATAGACTGCGCGTCCTGAATCAGCCCCTGCACGTCACGGATGCCTGTTTTGGCGAGCAGTTCATCCTGATAGGCTTTCAGTTCGTTAGCCCACTGCTTCGCTTCTTTTGTCCACTGTTTCGCCGTTGCTATAGACTGAGAAATATCATTAACGATAATGCCTTGCGCCACAACCGTTGAAACTGGAAGGAAAAAAACTCCAGCGGTCAGTATGGCTGATAGTGTCTTTTTCATCGTCACTCCCCTTAAACCTTGTTAGCCTGTTCAAGATACGGCTCCAGCCAGTCTTCCGGCTTCATACCGTCCTTGTAGATAGCATCAAACACTTCTAGCTGTGGCGCTGACGCGCTCAATACAGGAAGATAATACGCCGCTTCACCCAGATCCAGACGGGCAAAGGCCGCAAAATCCGTGTTATCCCCTTTCCGCTGCGGATTCTTCACCACAAGGTGCTGACGTGACAGCGGGTCAATTTCTTTGATGATGTCAAAATACAGTTCCGGCACATCCAGCCCGTCAACGTATTCCGTTTTTTTTCCTCTCGGATTCGCCAGATAAATATGCGTGGCGCATTGTTCCCGCACGGCGGCGGCAATCGGTGTTTTAATCAGTTCATCAGGTGACTGCGTAGCGACAACTAAAACCATGTCCAGCTTACGGCCTGTTTTCAGCTTGTTGTAAACAAAATCGCTGAAAGCATCGTTGTTCAGCCACTGCCAGAATTCATCCATATACATCAGCAGCCGCCGCCCGTCTGCCAGCATGGTAACTTTATAAATTAGATAGAAAGGAATGACCTTTGACGTGACCTTATCATCAAGAAATTCCGTCCCGTCGATGCCGAATACATCCCTGTCACTAATATCAAAAGAGTCATGGGCGTTGTCGAAAATCCAGCCGTATTCCCCGCCCTGTTTCCATGCGCTGAGACGCACTTTCAGGCCGTTGGTTTCCGATTCATCCGTTTTATTCTCCATAATCAGCGGGATCAGCTTACTGATACCAAAGGTACGGTTTTCACGTTTCATCAGCCGTTCAACGGCGGCGGAAAGCACGTTGTTCTGGTAGTCAGAAAGTGTACCGCCATTCAGCTTGCAAATCAGGCGCAATAACTGTTTGAGAAAACTGATATTACGTTTTGTCGGTGCAAGCTCAAATGGGTTCCAGCCTGTCGGTTCGCCATCCTTCACGCGGTAATACTCGCCCCCCATTGCACGGATAGCGACTTCTCCGGCGCGGTCTTTATCGAAAAATACGGTCGTCAGGCGTTTATTTTTCCTGTTCGGCGGGAAAGAGTCAGGGTGTCCAAACTGCTGCGCGGCGTAGGCGTGAGTCATCATAAGCACGGTTTTACCTACGTTTGACGTCCCCAGAATATCGGTATGTCCCAGCACGGGGTTTTTACCGAAAAAGTCCTGCGCCTCGTTGGTCATATGATAGTTCATATGGTAAACGTCATTCCCTGAGCCTTTCAGGGTGATCAGCGCATTACCCCATGTGTTACCCTTCTCTTTTCCTGAGAAGAAATTATGAAAACATTCCATTTCCACAAAGTTCAGGCTGCTTATCATCGACAAGCGGGGGCGATACGTGTAGTTCGCGGGTAACTGAGAAAAGAACCCCGCCCCAAGAGACAGTGTGGCGTTAGTCACAATCATCCCCATGTCCTGCAAGGTGTTGGTGAGGACGTTGCTGTTTGCTACCAGTTCATCAGGGCTGTCGGCATACACCGTCAGCGTAAAGCTGGATAAGCCAAAGGAAATAAACCCACTGGACAACATATCCACGCCCACGGTCAGCGCGTCCATCTGCGATTGTGCCGCGTCGTCGGTCATTTCCAGCTTGTCTAACTGGTCGTCAAGACGTTTGACCGCTTCCCGCTTTTTCATGCTGGTAAAGGTGGTAGTGAGCACGTATTCCACGGGCAGGTACATGAGCGCGTCAAAAATCCCCGTTTCCGTATTCTGGAAATAGTCCTTAATTTCAAGGATACGGAAGTATCGTGCATCATCCCCCGCGCCAATCTGCCCCGCATCGTTGCCAAAGAATAAATCCCTGCCGCCCAGCGTAGTGTAAAACGGGCTGTTGGTGACGCGCACCTTCTGCCATTTTCCTGTTAACAGGTACTGGAATAGTGAAAGCTGGCTGGAAAAGCGCACGTTTTTTTCCGTAAACGCACCCAGCCTTACGGCGTTGAAGCGTTCAAAGTAGCTGTCCAGTTTTGCCGTCATTTCGTTCATGGCGGTAATAGCTTCATTCAGGAACTTGCGGATCTGCTTTTCTTTTTTTCCAGAGAAAAAGGCTGTCACCTTTTCTTCATTTTTCAGCGTTTTGTAACATAGAGAAAGGAAAAGGCGATTGTGATAGTAGTCCGTTTTTGCCAGTGATCCGTAATACTTACGCATCACTGCATTCACGAACGGTATTTTCGATTTGTATTCTCCGCGTACACGTTTTTTATTCCGGCAGCGATGGGTGTAAAACGTGACCTCTTTATCATCAAAACTACGAATAAGCGTGTTAAGCCTGTCCGTCAGAATATCTAAGTCTTCCTGAGAACGGCATTCAAAATACGCGCCGCTGATTTCCCATGTGGCGATCAAGTCCTTGTTGCGCGTAATGATCAGATTATCCCTGATATGACTCGAATAAGGGATCATCGCTTCAATACTGGCTTGCTGGTCAAGTTTCATGTGTTCTTCCAGTTTTGAAATATCAACGCTGTCATACTGGTTTCCTGAATAGTGGATCGCGTCATAATGTCGGTTCGTTACCAGACTCCCCTTCACTCTGGAGCGGAGCCAGAGCAGTTCGAATATCCGTTCATCCATATCGGTGAGCTTTCGGATAACAAACCAGCCTACAAACACGCCAAAGTACAGAAAGTCGCCAAAGTTAGCCGCCAGTATCACCACACCAACACACATAATCAGAAAAGGGTATAAAGGTACACCCAGCCCCCTGATAAGAGCGGGGCGGGTCAGTCCTTTAAATACTGTACTCATAGCCGCCCCTTTTCTGTGTTACGCCAGCCACTCTGGAATGTAAGGCGCGAGGATAAAAATCAGGATGCCGATAACCAGTGGCACAATCCAGCCCGCGTATTCGCGTTTAAACAGAGCGATAAAACCGATTAACAGGGCGCAGATGGTGATAGCGGGTTTTCGGAGATCGGTCAGAAATTCGATTAGCTTATCCAGAAAGCCTGTTGCTTTAGTCGATACATCGGCGGCGAGTGCCGGTTCTGCGATGCAGAATACGCCCAGCACGGCAATAAGCGTCATGGCAATGCGATAGCTATGTTTAGTCATTGGTTTTTCCTTGAGTCTGAACGGGGGTCACACTGCCCCTGACGATATAATTCGGGTAAATCACCGCCAGTTGGCGGGGTGAGGATTTTTTTGTGGGTTGTTTCAGTTCATGGGTACTTGGGACGATAACCTCCTTTGTTGGTGCAAGTGGTTTTCCGGCGATACGTTCAATGTAGCTGGTATCGGAAAACTCTTTCTCGCGTTTCTGTCCTATCATTGGGTCGCCTGAATAGTAGCAACTCAATGTGTTTTTCAGTTTTCCAGACCGCTGCCAGCAATCGAGCAGGATTTTTTCAGCAACTTTAAGGTTATGGCAGGGGTCAAATAACCGTTCAGCCGTGGTGCTGTATTGCCGGAAGTTGGTACTGGTTATCTGCATTAACCCTACGGAATACCGCCGCCCTTTCTTCTCGATAGCATCCACGATTTTCAGTGCTTCGGCTTTGCTGGCTGGCATATGAGAAACCAGACTTTTTCCTGCGGCTTTGCGTTCAGCTTTCGGGATGATTTCAGCAATAGCGTATGGGTTATATCCGCTTTCTGTTTTAGCCACATCGAAAACGGTATCAGGATGCACCTGCGGCGAGCACTGCAACGCCAGAGAGAGTAAACCCGCTTTAATCATATGTGTCGTCCATTCCTTGCACGCTACCGCCACTGATCATACAACCAGTATACATAACGTGCGATTTGACTGCAACGTGTGCAAGACTTTCGCAACTGGTTACATCATAGCTTAGAAAAACATCATGTAAATAGCTTTTCCACTTTTTGAGTGGATTAACAAAACCTTTGTTTTTTTACCATGCCCGTATACTCGCAGAAGCAAAATAGGGGCATGGTTATGATTGGAAAAAGGTTAAAAGAAGCCAGATTGAGTAAAAACCTGACTCAATGGCAAGTTGCTGAGTTGATTGGTGTTGAAGGTACAGGAGCGAATACACGCATCGCACATTATGAAACTGAGCGCTACAGCCCTTCATTCCCTGTGGCGCGTCAACTGGCAAAGGTGCTTTCCGTACCGGAATACTATTTTTACATCGTAGATGATATAGAGGCGCAGCTACTTCTCGAACGTTATCGAACTAACCAAGCAAAAGGTAAGACAACATCTCATATGCTGATTTATGAGATAGAGGATATGCTACAACTTCTGAAAAAAAGGTTATGAAATTTTATAACCGATAATCGACAAAAAATTATCCAATAGAAATACCACGGCTAATTGATTTTTCTTTCTTAATCATATCTACGGCTTTCTGACGGAAGTCAGCCTGTTTGCGCTCCAACCGGAATAGCTGATCTGGCGTGGTCAGATCCACATTCGATTTCAGCGGCTGTGTGCGGTCGATACCGCCAACGCCAAGATTCTCCAGCTCCCACTGGTTACGCTTGGTTTCTTTCCAGCCGATGATTTTTTCGTTACTGTCCACTTCCGGCACTTTGACCTTCACTGAACTGGTTTTTTTCAGTTTGATCAGGTCGCCCTGCGCTACCTTCTCCCGTTCGCAGAGTTCGCCAAGCTCCTTTCCCCAATACGTTGATTCAATGCCTTTATTCAGCGTCTTCACGGTAATGTAGTTCTGGAAAGAGTTCTCCGGCTTAAACTGGTAGTGGTCATAACCAAATTTCACCACTTCATACACGCCCTTCTGTCGCTTAGGCGCATTTTTGTGTTCATCTTCCAGCGACTTATAAAGTCCAATTTTCTGTTTATGTGTGGCTTTTACGTCATAGCCCATTGCCTGTAATTCTTTGCAAAATTCCTGCCGAAGCGCCCGCAAATCTTTAGGTTTAAACTCCACTACATCGCCATACTTATTCTCATTCCTGAAATTAGCATGAACGTGCGGATGCTCTTTCTTGTCCGTGTGATAGGCCAGCACAAAACGGTTATCAGGGTATTTTTTGTGAAGCACTTCCCTGACGGCATTCATCGCATCTTCTGGTTTAACCTTTGCCATTGGCGGCGCTGAAAAACTGAAATTCGTTACAATAGCCGGATTTGCCTTACCGTGCTTGTCGTGTAATCTCCGTGCATCCGTTTCTTTGACCATGTGCGCTTTGGTTGCGTTCAGATAATCCTTATCGGTATTTTTGTCACTGACATGCCCTTCTTCATTCATCAAAGGCAAATCCCCGTCACGACTGATATAATCAATCCCTCGTTTTACACCTAATTGTGTTTTTCCCTTACCAACAATTTTTACCATCACCTCCTTGCTTGCACCTTTGGCAAAAGTGCGGTCTTTGACGGTACGGGAATAGTTTTTTCCGCCGTGCTTGGCCTTATAGACAAACGCAGACTTACTTAGCGCTGATTTAACAGAAGTCCCTTTTTTTGCTCTGCTGCGTTTTACACGGTCTTCCTTAGCAACATATACGCCCATATCAGAACCCCACCTTGCCGTAGATACGTCTGCCTTTACAAAGGGCAATATAAGATTCAAGTTCCGCTTTCAGACTGGCGATATTTTGTTGCAGACTGTCCACGTCTTCTTTAAATCCCGACTTGTCAACAATCTGCGCATTATCTCTGACGATAATAAAATTCAGATTACGGCCTACCACGTCAACGGCATTTCTGGCTCCATTCAGCACCCGAAGCTCCTGATCGTAAAAATCCATTTTATTATCCATCGTCATTTGCAAACGATGCCTGACTTCTCTGGATAAATTCCAACCGTGTGACTTTGCAGCTTTGGTAAGTGCCTCCTTCTGCGCTGCCGTAAATAAGAACGTAAATTTCTCTGTTAAATAATCATTTCGCAGATCGATAGATAAAAAATTCTTCTTCTCTAAACCCGTCTCTTTTTTTGAGTTTGATTTGATTTCATCTATAAATCCGGTTGCTACTGATTTACAATAGGAAGGTACAGAACAAGGTAAATTGTCTTGTAGAATTTTATAATCTTCATCGCTCAATCTAAAATTTACCTGCTTCATACTTCCCTCCGATAACCGACTGTAGGTCACGGGTGAAACCGGATAAATGATAGCAAATGCTAGCACTTTATCGGGTTTCACCCTATCCTGCATCTCTCACTAAAATCCACCTTCCTCATACCTTGCAGGTTAGCCAACTTTCATGCAGATCGCAAACGGCAAAATACACCGCCCAGCAGGACTAGCACCTCCTGTGTTACAGACAATCTACCTAAGCATTCAGGCATTCAGGGGGATCATGGCGGTAAGGTTCTTTCGTCTTCGACAATCTGGCAAAATCAGCGCTGTAGGTTCTGAGGAAGGAAAAAACGGTCTTGCGAGCGGGGAATTGTCACGGCTAAAGCCGTAACGCTGTTTAAGTCCTCGCTGCGCTGCGGGGGTCTCCGGCGCGTTGCGCCTCCATGCCCTGACGGGCATAAAATAGGTTTTCAAATGCGATTAGCTACTGCTATCTACCTTAAAATTGAGCTATTAGTTTTTGTTAACACCTAGAAAACGTGCAATGCGAATTAATTTACTAGTTATCCAATTTTTTTCATGAAATTCTTCTAATTTACGTTGCCTTTTACGCCTGATATGCCTCCCCCAAACCGGATCATGTATACCTTCCTCTATTTCCATGCTAACGCAGCGATCGCGATATGCCATCGCACAAAAAAACAAAGCAACTGTGAGAAGAATCCAAATAATTACCCAGACTGCAAGATTGTACTGAACAGTAGCACTTATAATTAGGACTGGAATCGCCGATAGGACACCTGACAGGAAGAACACATTACAGACTGCTTGGATGCTGTAGTTTACGATTATGAACCCCATCACTGATTTTGAAGGTCGTTCTGTTTTGAATCCCATGCTTCCATCCTCTGTACGTTAAAACTTTTTGTACACGTCTTTGCGGTGTCCCACGCTTAACGCAATGACCAGCAATTTATCGTCTTCAATAGTGGCAATCAGACGGTAATCACCGATACGCCAGCGGATAAATTCGGCTTTATCTCCTTTCAGGATTTTACCCGTCAAACGCGGATTGAGTGCGTTGTTGATGTGCGCCTCAATGTACTTCTGAATTACCCTCTGGTGTACCGTGTCAATTTTCTTAAACTCTTTGACGAACCGTTTTGTGTATTCTGTCCGGTAGCGTGTCATGCCTCACCACCTCACATAGATTTAAACAGTTCGTCGTGGCTGATTGTCGTTTTGTCGCTGAGATAATCCGCGTAGCTTTCATTAGCACATTGCAAATCTAATTCGTCCTCGATTTTCTCCCGTACTGCGCTTTTACACAATTCGCTAAAGGTTATCCCTTTTGCATTGGCGTAAGACTCAAATAGGTTAAAATCTTCGTCATTCAATCGGATCGCTTTCGTCATGTTTTTGTTCATACTATCTCCCCTTGCTTGTTGTTATACATTGTATAACAGAAGTGAAATTAAGTCAAGAAAAGGGGCTACGTTAGCCCCTTCGATCATAATTAAAACATTTGGTATCCTTGCAGGTAGTTTAACCACCATCGGAATTGCTCCCACTCCGTGCCTTTCATTGCAGGAATGCGCGTTTCCCAGCCTTTGACAAGAGAATCTGCAAGCTGTACGATTTGATGCGTTGACATTTTAAAACCTCCTACAGTTTTGTTTGTCAATCGGTATCAGGTTGTTCCTGCAACCTGATACCACCCTCAACCGTCATAATTGACAGTAACTATCATATAGTGCGGTCACTTCTTCTGCTTCAATGTTGAATTTCTTCGCCGTTTTGTATTCAGCGTCTGGATACTCATATCCTTCACCTATTAACTCGATAAGATGCTTTAAGGTTTCGTTATCTGCTAACACCTCACTTTCGCGTAATATTTGCTCTGCTTTTCCCTGCTCTACATCATACAAAAGCTCAATTAACTTTATTGCTTTTTTTTTCTTACTATATATTTTATTACTTCTGTCGAGCAGAGGTTTTTGTAGGTTTCGTGAAGATAGATTGCATTGTCGTCCTGAAATTTTTTATCGATAACGTTTGTTTTCATGAGTGCACCAAAACCGCAATCGTTATCGATAGGCCCAGCTAACCAAAATCTCGTTTCTACTGCAATTTTTTTGATTCCCGTAATTTTGCTTATCATATTAGTCACCTTGTTAATAATAACTATTCGGGTATTACTTCAGGAACGGAAGGACGAATAAAATCCGTCCAAGCTAGAAACACCGCGCTTGGTTCATCTCGCCCGTAGGCGTGTTTAATAACCAAACGCCCGTTATCGTCTGGTTTAAGAAAGTCGTAGTACATACCACCCTCTTCGTGGTACTGGCGGTAAAATCCGTTTATGCCTACGAACTCGCCATCTTCATTCACCCAGTTATCAAGCCAACCGGGGGCGCTATCAGGGAACTCTCCGCATTCCTCAAATTCAACTAGTTCGGCATCTGTAGCACCGGTAAGCGCATAACACATTTCAATAACACGACGTTCAACTTTTTCAAGAGTTAAACTACATTCGGCCTTTCCGTCAGAACCAACACCGCCCAATTTCTGCGAATACTGGTAAAAATCAACTAATCCCCAAACCTTAATGTCACCTCCACGCTCAATCTCTGGTGTTTCGGTTGGCTTTTTCCAGATTATATCCATATCAGTATCCTCTCTATGCGTTATATTTACGAGTTGTAAATTTATTTTTTGTCATTACCCTTTGTATACATCACCTGAAATGGTCTTTACACCCCCTAGCACTTTTTTGCAATGAATATCGCCCGATATGCTTTCAATATTTCCATTCACATTATCGCAAAAAACATCACCTGATGCTGTTTTCACGGTTCCTACATCACCATGAATTTCAACATCCCCGCCTTCTGTTTTCAACGTTTCAACATCGCCATTAACGACGATTGAGATCCCCGTACCTTTTATAATCTCCCCATGAACTTTACCGTCAATGATGATTTCATTATTCATGAATAGTAATCACATCGCCTTTATACTCTACCTCATTAATTGAAATGGTGCCGGAACGCATTTTGATTTTCATTGTGGTATCCTTTTTTATACCCCCATCATAGATGGGGGTGACAATTTTAGTTAACGGGTACGACTTCAAAAACAACGTAATCTTTACCCTGATTATTTTGACCAAAGATAAAGGCGGCGTCCAGTTCGTTCAATGCCGATGTGTGGAAATGACATTTTACGGATTTACCATGCTGATTAAGTGCGATAAAGATAACGTCAAAACGCGATAAACGTAGAGTGTCTAATGATTGCATTTTTAGCTCCTGCCGCTGTGCGGCGTTGGTATACGAGGATTCACATATTATTTAATGCCGAACTGTTTCTTCGTGTATTCAATATCTATAAAAGCCGTCCAATTTGCCTTGTGAAATTCTATGGCGGATTCTTTCAGCTCGATAGTACCTGCTTCAAAATCCTTTTTTAACGACTCTGAAAAACTAGGTATATCGAACGGTTTTTTGCTATTTCTAGTTTTCATTTTTAACTCCTGCCGCTGTGCGGCGTTGGTGATTGGGGTGTTCCCCCTCTCGATGTAGTAATAATAGGTCATTAATGACCTATTTGCAAGCATTTTATTATCACCTCTGTTATTTTTTTGATGGGTGTCATGCTTTTTAAATCCGCGCCAGCGGATGAAAGGGGCGAACCTATGCCGCAGAAAATCCCCGCCATTTCATCGCCCCGAAGCGCGGCGCAGCCGCTACTGTGTCCACCGGAAACGCCATACCTTCTTGCCGCCCTGTAAAGCCCAAACGGGATCACCGACGACGACAACGCTTATTTGCGCTGCAGAATGCCGCAGTTAGCGCGAGCATAGCGAGTTCACGCCGTCCGGCTGCAAGTCGGGCGGGGCGCTGTACTGCGCGTGTGAGCGTCAGCGAACTACGGGTGCAACGCCTCGCGCTTGCACAAAACATAGTCGGGATGTTCGCCAGCCAGTAACAAAAGATAGTTAAATTCTATTGGCGATAGTGTCGTATTGCTGGCTGTCGTTTGTGGTTCTTCCTTACGCCGCCATGATCGCGCGGTCATTCCGAACATTTCCGCACATTCTTTCTGCGTTAGCCCTATTTTTTTTCGTAAAATTTTGATGTTTTCAGGCGTATTAATCAGCATGTAACCCCTCAATTTCTTCAACCATCTGAACAATTATTGACTTATCTTTCGTCCTTAAACCATTTGCATTAAAATCTATATCCTCAAAATTATTTTTAGTAAAACTAAAGTCACTGACCGTTTTCGTTGTCGATTTAGTTTTCCCCTGAGTCAATTTTTTAGAGAAAGTTTTAACCCTTTTGACAAGATGAAATATATCACCTTCCTTCTCAAGATAATATTGAGTATCGCCCTTTGACTTTTTCATAACTGTTTTATTGCTCCTGTTAATTTAATCAACTGATCCACGCTCAACCCCTGAACAAAAAGCCCGTAACCGTTGAAATGATCGGTAATTTTTCCATCAAGCCCGTTTTCCGCTTTAAAGCCCGTCAATGCATTATGCCAGTTATTCAGTGTTACAAGCTGCGCCAACATCCCTTTGATGATTTTTTCCTGTTCCTGCCCGTCCCATTGCTTCTGCTCCGCTTCCTGCGCCTTTGTTACGTCCTCCTGTGCCGTGGTGAGGATTTTGCGGCGTATATCCTCGGCAATGCCCGTTGCGCCCCGTGATAGCGACACGGTACATCGTGCGCCGTATCCGTGCCACTGGCGGGATTCAACGAAACCATGAATCACCAGACGGCCTTATCTTCCCGTACCGTGATAGCGTAACGCTTTAGCGCTGGCGTGGTGAGTTTTATCCGGTACTGGCAATCATCAAGCAGATTGACGCGCCAGCCGTTCCCCAGCAGACGGGCGACGACTTCAAAAACAGGTTGATAGCGTTCAAAAAATGAACTCATGATTAACACTCCTTCCGGTCACACATACTTTGTTTATTTATTTGTTGTGTTTGGGGGCTTACACCCCCGTTCCGGTTATGCGCGGTTTTCAACTTTATGAAAACCTGTAGCCTTGCGCTGGCCTGTTGTGCCGTACATTTCACGGATTTCGTCGATACTGTGCTCTTTACGGTTCCGGCTGGCTTTGTACT